>NZ_BMXN01000014.1 GCF_014651775.1 Vreelandella hamiltonii | reverse complement strand
TCATCGTCAGGCACTTATATCGTAGAAAGCCCCGAGCACACCGTGTTCGGGGCTTTTTGCTGTGCGTTGCATATCTCAGGTGCTGAATACGCCGTATCGCTGATCAATGTATCGCTGATCAATGTATCGCTGATCAATGTATCGCAGATCAATGCACGATATTTGCTCAAAGCTGGCTGGCTTAACATAATTTATAACAACTCCTTACCCTTCTCATCTGGTGTACAACCCTGTGCTCTTTTAGGATATGACTGAACGATCTGGAGTTATGGCTCAGGAGGAGAACTACATGAATACGACGATCATCAAGAGGCTGGTGACTGCGCTTTTCATTGCGCTGATGGTAGGTGGTCTGGCGGCCTGTGATAATCAGGGCCCCGCCGAGGAGGCTGGCGAAAGCATTGATAACAGCATCGAAAGCGCCGGTGAAAGCCTGGAAGAGATGGGCGAGAGCATCGAAGAGTCTGCCGAAAACTAAATTTGAAAAACCAAATCTGAAAAACTAAGCAATGCATTACCCGCTATCCGAACATGACGGGTCAAGCATAAAAAAACAGCCGCTGAATCAGCGGCTGTTTTGCGTTGCAGCGGTCAATGACCAGCGTATCAGGCCCCCGGATTCTGCTCGATGCCTTGCAGGTACCAGGGAGCCTGGTCACGCATGGCGCGTGTGAGGTGCCAGGTTTCGTTGAACTCGGTCTGTTCGCCGTTCTCTTCCAGTAGGCCATGGAAGATGACCGTGGCTTCGGCAACGCCGTCGTACTCATTGATATCGCCAAGCTCGGCGAACAGGCGCACGACCTCCGTGCGGTTGTTGGCAGGCTCCTGCGCGCGCTCTTCGCGCAGCAGGTTGTAGAGCTCGGGGGTCACGTACTCCTGAATCTGGCTGAAGTCGTTATTGTCCCAGGCGCGCTGCAGCGTCATGAAGTGCTCCTTGGCGCCGCCGAGAAAGCGCTCTTTGTCGAACCAGTCAGGCGTGCTTTGCAGGCCGCTGGCTAAACTGCCGGGAGCCGCAGACGAAGAGAAGCTGGTGGGAGCGGGGGCAGCGTTATCATGCTGCTCGCGCTGGTAACCCGCTTGCGTGGCAGGACGACGTTGGCGCATGAAGGCGCGGAACGCAAAGATGGCGAGCGCCGCAACACCTACCATGACCAGCAGGTCCATCATGCGCAGCTCATCGAAGGCACCGCCAAAGAACAGCGCTGCCAGCAAGCCACCGGCCAGCAAGCCGCCCATCATGCCTCCCATACCGCCACGGCGTGCTGCGGCAGCGCCTGCCTGGCCCTGCTGGGCAGGCTGTGCCTGTTGCTGTGCGGGCGTGCTGGCAGGGCGGTCCGCCGAGCGAGACATGCTGCCCACGTTACCACCGCCGCCCATGCGTCGTGCTTCGGCATGCTCGATGGCAGCACTCATACCCATCACGCTGACCAGCAGCATGACAAAAAACTGTCGTAACATTGAGGTTTCTCCCTTCAGGATGCAGAAAACGGAAGGCGCTGGGAACCCAGCTCCCAATCCATAAGCGATGGCCAGTGTACCGTGTAACGTCCTGTCTGGGTTATGCTGACACTCACTATAAAGACAAAAGTAGGGTGAAAAAGTGCGTATTCAAAAGACAGATAGTCTGCTGCTGCTGATCGATTTCCAGGCCGGATTGCTGCCCGTCATCGAGGGTGGCGAGCTGGCCATTCGCGAAGCGGCCTGGCTGGCTGGAGTAGCCGAGATGCTGCAGGTGCCACGCTGGCTGACCGAACAGTACCCGGAGCGTTTAGGCGGCACGGAGGCGGGGCTGGTAAAGGCCGTGGGCACACATGAACGATGGCAAAAAACGCATTTCAGCGCCATGGAAGAGCCAGATTTTGCACAGGCCCTCAAAGCGCTGGGGCGACATCAAATCGTCGTGTGTGGCACGGAAGCCCATATTTGCGTACTGCAAAGTGTGTTGGGCCTGCGAGAGGCGGGCTACGAGGTGTTCTGGCTGAGCGAAGCAACGGCTAGCCGTCGCCGCGAAGAGGCGCAACTGGCCAAAGCGCGTGCCTGTGCGGCAGGCGCGGTGGCCGTCAGCGCCGACATGGTGGCGTATGAATGGCTGCACCGCTGTGATACCCCGCTTTTCAAGGAGGTGCACCAGCGATTCCTCAAACCGCGCTCACCTCAGCCGGTGACCTTTTTCTAGCGGTCCCGGTCGGCTTCCTTGCGTGTAAAGACCAGCGTATCGCCTTCCGATGCAGCCGAGTCGAAGCGATAACCTGCCACATCGAACGATGCCAGGGCATCGGGGTCGTTGATCTTTTGCTGGATGATCCACGCGCTCATCAAGCCACGGGCTTTCTTGGCATAGAAGCTGATGATCTTGAACGTACCGTTCTTTTCATCCTTGAACACTGGCGTAATGATGCGTGCATCCAGCTTCCGAGTGTCGATGGCCTTGAAGTATTCGTTCGAGGCCAGGTTGACCAGTACCCTGGAACCACTGTCTTCCATTGCCTGGTCGAGCGCGGGAGTCACTACAGGCTTCCAGTAGGCATAAAGGTCCTTGCCAGCATCGTTGGGCAGTTTGGTGCCCATTTCCAGACGGTAGGCCTGAATGAGATCCAGCGGGCGCAGCAAGCCGTAGAGACCTGAGAGGATACGCAGGTGCTGCTGCGCAAAGCGGTTGTCTGCCTCGCTGAAGGTCTCGGCCTGCAGGCCGGTATACACGTCCCCTTGAAATGCCTGAACGGCGGGCTTGGCGTTGTCGAGGGAGAAGGGGGGCTGCCATTCGGCAAAGCGCGCGGCATTGAGCCCGGCCAGCTTGTCGCTGATGCCCATCAAATCGCTCAGCTGTTGCGGTGAATAACCACGCAAGATATCGATCAGCGGCTGGCCATGCTCCAAGAAATCAGGCTGTGTCACCTGGTCGGTAGTGGATGGCGTTTCGAAATCCAGCGTTTTGGCCGGGGAAATGACGCTCAGCATGGCGGGCTCCTTTTGCCGTGACCAAGGTTAGGCCACTGCCCCACGTTAACGTGCGGGCAGTGACGAGAAATCGTGCAGCTATTATATCAAGCCTTGGGGTGTGCCAAGGCTATCGGGGTGATAGCGGCAGGGCTATCGGGCAGGGGCATCAGGGGCAGGGGTTTGGCATGCGGCGATGAATGTCATCGATGGCCGTGAGCACGTCCTCGTCCAGTTTGAGCCCTTCGCTGGCGAGGTTGCTTTCCAGCTGGTCCATGGTCGTCGCGCCGATGATGTTGCTGGTCAAGAAGCTGCGCGAGTTGACGAAGGCCAGCGCCATCTGCGCGGGGTCCAGGTCGTGCTCTCGGGCCAGGTCCACGTAAGCCTGTGTCGCCGCTTCCGCTTCGGGCGAGGTGTAGCGCTTGAAACGCTCATACAGCGTC
This sequence comes from Vreelandella hamiltonii, assembly GCF_014651775.1. GTDB lineage: Bacteria > Pseudomonadota > Gammaproteobacteria > Pseudomonadales > Halomonadaceae > Vreelandella > Vreelandella hamiltonii. The sequence continues at coordinate 89,551 of NZ_BMXN01000014.1, read as the reverse complement.
AGGCGGCCCTTGGGAGGCTGGGCGCCGTTGAGGTATTTGCCTGACAGAACGCCAAAACCCAGCGGAGAATAGGCCAGCAGCCCGACATCTTCACGATGGGCGATTTCTGCCAGTCCGACCTCGAAGGAGCGGTTCAACAGGTTGTAGGGGTTCTGAATGGAGGCGACCCGGGGCAGGCCCAACTGCTCCGACAGATGCAGCATGCGCATGACGCCCCAGGGGGTCTCGTTGGAGAGACCTACGGCGCGAATTTTGCCTGCATCGACGAGTTCCTTCAGTGCCGACAGTGTTTCTTCGAGCGATGTGGTCTCTTCTTGGGCATCGTGCACATAGCCGAGCTTGCCAAAAAAGTTGGTGCTGCGCTCGGGCCAGTGCAGTTGATAAAGATCCACGTAGTCGGTCTGGAGCCGCTCGAGACTGGTGTCGATGGCCTGATGAAGGTGCTCCCGGCTCATCTTGGGCCCGCCGCGAATATGATCCAGGCCCGGGCCGGCTGCCTTGGTGGCGATGATCACGTCATCACGGGCGCCGCGCGCCTGCAGCCAGGTGCCAATGTAGCGTTCGGTGAGCCCCTGCGTCTCTGCCTTGGGGGGAACCGGATACATTTCCGCCGTGTCGATGAAGTTGATGCCAAACGCAACGGCGCGATCCAACTGTTCGTGAGCTTCGGCTTCGCTGTTTTGCTCGCCAAAGGTCATGGTGCCTAAACACAGACGACTGACGTCGATGCCCGTTCTACCCAAGGGGCGCGTTTGCATTGACTCTCTCCTTAATTGAGACGTGATGTGCTCGGGTGGCAAGGCGCTGAGAAGCGCCATATTCGACCACTGGCAGCCATGTTAACGAGGCGCTACAAAAGCAGCAAATCAATAGGGTTGAGTCGGCGCCAAGGCAAGCGTATGCTTGCCAGCCCATTGATCGGCCCAGCGCTGATTTATCGCGTGGTTAGCGGCTCCTGAACGGCGCTAGCCGAAGTTTTCCAAGCAAAAGAGGCAGGGTGGTTTGCCATGCCGCAAGTATCATCGCTGTTGACTCGGCTGGAGTTTCGCCTGGCCGAGCAGCTGTTTCACACGCGTTGGCTGTTGCCGCGCTCGCCGCGTACCCAACGGCTGACGATGCGTCTTTTCAAGCGTTGTGCGGAAGCGGGGCACCCCGATGCGCAGTCGCTGTACGGACACATGCTGTTTCACCGTAGCGTGTCGCCTCAGGATAAAGCGCGCGGGGCTCGCTATGTATTGGAAGCTGCCCAGGCGGGTGATGTAAAGTCGCAGTATCAGGTTGCGCATATCTACGAGCATGGCTGCGTGCAGTATCCGCGGCGCGAGGATTACGCGGTGACCTGGTATGCACGAGCGGCTCAAGCGGGCCATTATCTGGCGGCACAGCGTTTGGCACGTGCTTACAGCCGAGGTGAGCTAGGGCTGGTGGTGGACCAGGCTCAGGCAGCCTACTGGCTGCGCCTGGCTGAACAGCCTTTACTGGCAGGGCGCAGGGCTGCGGCGTGAGTGCGCTTGCAGCAGGTCGTTTGCCCGACGATAGACTGATGAGGAATGCAGTGTCCGAGACGCTACCAACAGTGCTGGATATTGAAGCGTCCGGATTTGGACGTGGCAGCTACCCGATCGAGGTTGGCATCGCGCGTGCCGACGGCAGCTGCTGCGCGTTTCTGATTCAGCCCCTCGAAGAGTGGACCCACTGGGATCCGAAGGCCGAACTGCTGCATGGTATTTCCCGTGATCGCTTGATCAAGGAGGGCTACCCGGTGCGCCAGGTGGCCCACTGGCTCAACGACGAGCTGCGCGGGCTTGGCAAGGCATACAGTGATAGCTGGGGCTACGACAATACCTGGCTGTCGCTGCTGTTCCATCATGCGGGCATGCTGCCTCGGTTTCGTCTGGAGGCGCTACGCATTCTGATGAGCGAAGAGCAGCAGGCAATCTGGAGTGCCACCAAGGAAGCCATCGTGGCCGAACGCAGTATCCATCGCCATCGGGCAGGCGAGGATGCGCGCCTGTTGCAACTGACGTATCAGCGCACCCTCGCCCAGCTGGTTCGCGCGTCCTGATTAGCGGAGCTGCGCTTCCAGCATGTCCAGCAAGTGAGCAGGCGTGGGCGCGTCCAGCAGCATGTCCCGCGTTGCCTGGGCCATGAATCCGTGGCCAACGGTGCCATCCAGGAAGGTCAGTAGCGGGGCATAGAAACCGTCGGTGTCCAGCAGGCCCATGGGCTTGTCATGGAGACCCAGATAGCCCCACGTCCATATCTCGAACAGCTCTTCAAACGTGCCAATGCCGCCGGGCAGGGCGATGAATGCATCGGCGTTGGCCGCCATGGTCGCCTTGCGTTCGTGCATGTTGGGTACGCGAATCAATTCGGTCAGCCCGAAGTGCGCCTGTTCGCGCTCCACCAGGTGGTCCGGCATGACGCCGATGACGTCACCGCCCGCAGCCAGGGCTGCATTGGCCAGCTCCCCCATCAGACCAACCCGTGCGCCACCATATACCAGGGTGTGGCCGCGCTGTGCCAGTGCGCTTCCCAGCGTATTCGCAGCGTGACGAAAGGCGGGGCTGCTGCCCTCGCGTGAACCGAGGTAGACACATATCCGTGACATGGTGACGAGTCCTTATCGTAAACGGGTAGGGGCGATATTTTGCTGCCGTATCAAGCCAGGCAGCGTTGCACGTCGTAATGCTCATCCATCCATTGGCCGATCACATTGTGGCCGCACAAGTGGTGTGCATACTGCGTGTGCAGGCAGCGTACCTGCTGCCAGTTGCTGATGCCGCCAACGCCACGCTCGGTGAGCACATCGGTATAGCCAAGCCGCGCGACTGCTTCCCGCTGGGCCTCGCTCATGAAATGCCAGCGTGCCGCCACGTAATCCTCATGGCTTTGTCGATAGGCGGCGAGAAACTCGGGTTCCTCCTGCAGGCGCTGCTCCAGCGACTTGATGACGCCCACGGCCTCGATACGCGAGATCTCGATCTTGAGCAGGTCCGAGCAGAGCCAGTACAGGGTAGGAAACGGTTTGTCGTCAACGATGGGGGCCATGCGCAACACGAGAGGGGTGCCATGCGCATCGGTGGCTGCAACGGCTTCGATACCGCGTGGGGCACGCCCGAGCTGCTGGGTGATAATCGCCAGTTGGCGTTCGTCGGGTGCTTGGTCGGTACGAATAACCATTGCTGAGGGGTCTCACTGTTGGTCGTCTTGGACGAATTTGGTCGAACGGCCTACGGCTCTGAAAAAGCAGCGGTTCAGCTGTTCCGGTGACGCCACGTAGCGCCATTTCTCTTCACAGTATTCCGCCGCACGGGCCATCAGGGCGTCGTAGAGCCGATTGAACGGGGCATCATAATCGTAGGGGTCTGCGCCAAACAAGCGGATGTGCGGGTAATCGGCAAAACGCTCCATGAAATAGCGCTCCAGGTCGGCCTCGACGGCGCGGTGCTGCGCCGTATTGTCGGGATCGATCCAGAGATTGTAGCGGATAGCCATAAGGACTCCTGATGCCCTGCCCTGGGTGGCCCAAGCGGATCAGGCTGTTGCGGGCTCGGCGACTAAATGGGTGGAAAGTGCCCGACGCAGCTCTCCTTCGAGGGGGACGGCACGCTTGGCATGATGGTCATAATGCACCATGACCGTGTGTCCCAGGTTCGTCAACGTTTCGCGCTGGCGTGCTTCCTGTGTCACGGTGAAGGAGCTGTTGCCCAGCCGAGTCAGGTAGGTACGTATTTCGATATCGTGGCCATAAAACAGTTCAGCACGATAATCGATTTCCATTCGGGCCATGATCAGCCGCCACTGGCGTGGGTTCAGGTCGGGGGTGAAAAGCTTGAACAGATCGTTGCGTGCCAGCTCGAACCAGGCGGGCAGGCGGGTATTGTTGATATGGCCCAGAGCGTCGGTGTCGTAAAAGGCAGGCTCGATGATACGTGTAAACATCGTTTTATCCTTGTTATGGAGGCGTCAAAACACCTTGTCAGCATTCACCCTAGCGAGCGCTTGGTCAAGCGCGACGTCGATGATACCAGGCAGTGAGCTGCATCCAGCCCAGCAGCCAGAGCGTCGCCACGGCAAACCCGGCCAGTGTGCCCCAGAAAAGCCCCAGCGTGTCATAGGTATAGGAAACGCACAGCGCATAGCACAGCAGTGAGCCCAAGCCCATGGGGTAGTGTTTGATGACCGTGGCCACCGGCGCATGGCCGTGATTCAAGTGCAGGATGAGCAAAAAAGGCAGCATGGTGACGGGGAAAGCCGCCAAGGTTCCCGCCCACTGAGGGGGCACCCAATGGGCAATCCGAGTGATGGTGAAGATGATGACGGTGGCCAGCGTGGCGCGTGCCAATAACGCTGACCAGGAAAACGCTCTGCCTGCCGAGCTTTTGACATCGGGCACCGTGCGAAATAGCCAGCTGAACAGCACGATGGCACACAGCGTGACCAGCGTACCAGTGACCCGCGTGAAGCTGAATTGTGCCAGCAGCGTACTGACGGCCAGCCAGGCAGCGAAACCGCCGAGTACGCCGCCGAGTACGCCCGGCATGCCGGGTCGGCGCCCCGCCACGATATAACCAGCCCCAAGGGCCATGGTGGCGGTAAAGCCCGCCAAGGTGTGAACGGCACTTTCGCTGGCAAAGGCGGGTGAGATTTCCAAACCGATGAAAAACAGCGCCAGTGCCGTGCCCAGCGGATAGCCCGAGAGCAGTCCAGCCACGCGTGGGCTGGCGCGAACGGCGACCGCCCCCAGCCCCAATACCATGCTGACTGACAACCCCAGTTTGGCCAGTTGCCAGGTGAGCGGAACTTCTATCATGCGGCGTTTTCCTTGCTTTATTATGTGATTTATTAGTGGTGTGACAAACGTACGAGGCTCCAGACCGTGACGCGGACGACCCCCTCAAAACAGCATGCGCTTTCACCGCCCCCCAAGCCGCCGTGCTGTGAGCTATGTCAGCGCGACACCGCATTGACCAAGCATCACCTGATCCCCCGCACGCTGCATGACAAGCCGCGTTACCAGAAGCGGCATAGCCGTGAAGAGCGGCTGACGGCGATCGTCTGGATCTGCCACCCCTGCCATAAGCATATCCATCGTCTCTATAGCGAGCGTGAATTGGCCGACCGCTTTGCCAGCCTGGAAGCGCTGCAGGCAGACCCGGAGATTCACGCCTTCGTGACGTGGCTGGCTACCAAACCTGCTGGTTTCAAGCCCAAATCGCCGGTGCGCAAGCGCCGCTGAGCCCGTTTTCAGCCAGAGCCTAAACCAGGCGCAGCCCCTGCTGGTCTTGCCAGGCCGCCTCCAGCGCTTGCTCGAGCGGCGCCTTGAGATGCTCGGGCAGTGCGGCATGGGCATCGTTCAGCGACAAGAAGTCACGGTTGCGCAGCCAGCAGTAGGCCCAGGCGCACGCCTCTTCTTCGCTTTGCGGCGCAGGGCGGGCAGGCATCTGGTTGAGCAGAAACACCGCCGTACGAGGCGCCCAGAGCGGTATTTCAGCGCTCTTCTCTAGGCTCCACTGCCGGAGTGTAGCGCCATTGGGGGTCGATTCCGGCGTGCCCAACTTCGCGACGCGAGCCGTTTCCGCCAGAATCAGCGCCAACTGGTCTCCATCGGCTCTGCCTAGCGACAGCCACTGATGCAGCAGCGCCGGGAGCCCCCTGCGCACCTTGGTATAAAAGTCATCTTGCGGCATGCTGCGTGACTACCTCGTAAACATAAGTGAGACCGATCATGGCATTCGATTTTGCCACGCCTGTTGAGCGACGCGCCCCTGCTGGAGGTTATGCATCCCAAAAATGGCACCGCTTTGGTGCCGACGTGTTGCCGCTGTGGGTGGCCGACATGGACTTTCGCTCGCCCCCTGCCGTGATAGACGCGCTGCGGGAACGGGTCGATCATGGCGTCTACGGGTACGGCGAAGTGCCCGCCAGTTTGCCCGATACTCTCTGCCAATGGAGCGCCCAGCACTATGGCTGGACGATTGAGCCGAGCTGGCAGCAGTGGCTGCCAGGCGTGGTGCCGGCGCTGCACTTTGCCGCCATGGCGCTGACCCAGCCAGGCGAAGGCATCTTGACGGTCGCCCCGATCTATCCCCCCTTCATGGCGGTGGCTGCCCGTACAGGGCGCGTGGCGCAGCAGGCGATGTTAGCCGAGCCCGCCGCCCCTGGCGAGCCCTGGACGCTGGATATTGCCGCGCTGGAAGCGGCCATTACCCCACAAACGCGGCTGCTGCTATGGTGCCATCCCCACAACCCAACGGGGCGCGTCTGGTCCACAGAGGAACTGACGGCCCTGGCAGCGTTGGTGGAGCGCCATGACCTGTGGGTGGTCTCGGATGAACTGCACTGTGACCTGCTATTGGGAGAGGGCGACAAGCATCGCCCGTTGGCGGCCAGGTTTCCCACCCTGGCCAAGCGCACCATCACGCTGTGGGCACCGTCCAAAACCTTCAACCTGGCCGGGTTGACCAGCGCCTGTGCCGTCATCGCCGATGCCGAACTGAGAGAGCGCTTTGCCACGGCCACCAAAGGGTTCTTGCCCGATGGCAATGTGCTGGGACTGGTGGCTGCCGAGGCTGCCTACCGTGACGGGGAGCCGTGGCGGCAGGCGTTGCTGGAGGTGCTACGCAGCCATCGGGCAACGCTGGAAGCACGCGTGGCCACGTGGCCCGGTGTCTCGCTGAGCGCGCCAGAGTCCACCTATCTGGCGTGGCTGGATATGCGTGAGGCGGGTCTGGAGGCGTCTCCCTCTCAGGTGCTGTTGGAGCAGGCAAGCGTCGCGTTGTCGGACGGTGCCGCGTTTGGCTGCCCGGGGTTCGTGCGGCTCAATTTTGGAACCACCGCTTCCCAGCTGGAAGCGGCGTTATCGCGGATGGATACGCTATTAAAAGCGTGATGCGCTGTGCCGACTGTGCAGCATCAATAAAGCAGGGCAAACAGCTTGCGGCGGTAGGTGACCGTCAACGGGTGGTCGGCTCCCAGCGCATCGAACACCTGCAGTAGCGTTTTGCGGGCCGCGTCGTCGTTATAGGCGCGGTCCTGCTTCATCAGCGCCAGCAGGGCTTCCAGGCCTGCGTCGTACTGGCCATCGGCCACCTGGCGCAGCGCCCGCTGGTATTGAGCTTCGCTATCCGTGCGCTCGCCCAGTGCAGCGATCTCTTCGGCAGGTAGCGCCTGTTCGCTGAACTCGATGCTGGCGCGCACGCCGCGCGCGGGCGCGGCATCGCGCTCTTCGGGGGGCAGATTGTCCAACACACTGCGCGCTTCTTCACCACGGCCTTCGGCGACCAGCGCTTTGGCCAAACCCACCTGATACGCGTAGTGCTCGGGATATTGGCCCATCAGCGTTTGGTAGATCTCCCGTGCGCCAGCGGCGTCGCCAGCCCCCAAGGCTTCCTCTGCCTGCTCTTCGGGGCTGAGCGGTGCGTCACCGGGAGCAGGGAAGTAGCGATTGAGCCACTCGCGGACTTCTTTCTCTGGCAACGCCCCCTGGAAGCTATCCACCAGGCCACCCTGGCTCACCAGTTTGACGTCTGGCACCGAACGCACGCCAAGCTGGCTGGCAATTTCCGGGTTGGCTTCCACGTCCAGCGTGGCCAGCAGAAACGCCCCGGCATACTCGACGGCCAGCTTCTCGAGCACCGGCATCAGGTTTTTGCACGGCTCGCACCAGGGAGCCCAGCAATCCAGGAGTACCGGTACCTGCATGGACGCTTCCAGCACCTGCTGAATATTGCCTGCGTTCAGTTCGATGATGACCTCTTCGCGAGTAACGGAGGGGCGCTCGCCCTGTGCAGCAGCACTCTGGCTGGTCGCGGGGTCGGCCGTCAAAGGGTTGCCGGTGCGTGGATCGATAATCGACATGGGTAAACTCTGCATCGCGTGAAAAAGGGATTACCCTTGGATATGCAGGCGTGAGGCGGAGGATTCAAGCAATGTGTTGGAAATAAAACGTTGGCTGCATAAGTGATGCGCACAAAAAAGCCGATCCTCTAAAGAATCGGCTTTTTCTATGTTTGGTAGCGGGGACCGGATTTGAACCGATGACCTTCGGGTTATGAGCCCGACGAGCTACCAGACTGCTCCACCCCGCATCAACGTGTGGCGTATTCTACGCATTTTTATCGCTAAGTCAACCCCTTCGATAAAACGCTTTTATGCTGGCGGTCATGGTCATCGTGCTGCAACATGGCCAGAGTATAGCTATGCTTTCAATAGGCATAATAAAAAGCATGCTGTCAGCAGGCCGTCTCTACATTCACGCGGCGTGCTGTAAGTGAAAAAAGCGTGAAGGCGCTTATTCAAAGTGGCTTGCGACGCCATAACAGTGCTTACAGTCCAAGCCATTTGTCATATCAGGGAGGTAGTCAATGGCCAATCAAGCCCCCGTCGCCTGGGTAACTGGTGGAACTGGTGGAATCGGAACGGCAATCTGCCGCGCGTTGGCAGATGCGGGTTATTTGGTAGTGGCGGGGTATCACAACCCTGACAAGGCCAAGACGTGGCTGGAAGCGCAGCAGGCCGATGGCTATGACAATATTGCATTGTCCGGTGTGGATTTGTCCGACCACAATGCCTGTGTCGAAGGTGCCCGCGAGATCCACGAAAAGCATGGGCCCATCAGTGTGCTGGTCAATTGTGCCGGTATCACTCGCGATGGCACCATGAAAAAGATGTCCTACGAACAGTGGTATCAAGTCATTGATACCAACCTCAATACGGTATTCAACACGTGTCGCAGCGTGATCGAGATGATGCTGGAGAATGGCTACGGCCGGATCATCAACATCTCTTCCATCAACGGACGTAAAGGCCAGTTTGGCCAGGTGAACTATGCGGCGGCCAAGGCCGGTATGCATGGTTTGACCATGTCGCTGGCGCAGGAAACGGCCACCAAGGGGATTACGGTCAATACCGTGTCGCCGGGCTATATCGCCACCGATATGATCATGAAGATCCCCGAGTCGGTGCGCGAGGCGATCCGCGAAACCATTCCGGTGAAGCGCTACGGCACACCTGAAGAGATTGGTCGCCTGGTGACGTTCCTGGCGGACAAGGAGTCAGGGTTCATTACCGGTGCCAATATCGACATCAACGGCGGTCAGTTCATGGGTTAAGCCCTGCTGCCAAGCGCGGCGCTTCACAAGAGCGACGTGGAAAACGGGAGGCCATGCGCCTCCCGTTTGCATGCGTGCCGAACGACGTGTTCGGTTAGCTCAAGGCTGAGGCGGTCTGGCCAGCCGCTGCAGCATGCGGTCGATTTCAGACGCTTCTTTTTGCCACAACGGGCTGGGTAACGGCCCCAGGGCGAGCAGTTCGGCCAAGACGTCATTCAGCTCATCGACGGGGCTGCGCGTTTGATGGATACCGCTGTTGAGCCGCTCGACCTGAATGGCCAGGCGCAGCGGCTCGTCACGTTGATTGACGGTTCCCAGCGCCAGCAACGAAAGATGCACCCTCAGGCGGGCCAGTGGCTCTTCCAGAGCGTTATCCTGCGCGGGCGTGCCGGCGGCAAGCAGTGCTTGTCGCGCCTGATTGCGCTGTTGATGAGCGTGTGCAAAGGTCTCGGGTAGCGGCCTGTCCTGCACGTCGGGCACCTCGACGTCAGCAGCAGGCCCGCCTTGCAACGCTTGCTGGTCGGCCTGCAGGTGTGCATGGACGAGTGGCATCAGCGCTTGCCATTGATGCACGGCCTCGGTCATGGCCAGCCGGTTCAGACGCTCGCGTTTGGCGCGCACGATGCCACCCAAACGGCGCTGCATGCCCTCGCTGCGCCGATGCCTGGGCAGGGGTTCCCACTGTTCGATACGAGAGAGATACTCCTCGAGGGTGCGGGTATCGCTGGCGCGGGTGGGCTGCCAGCTTTCCATTTCATCGATGATCTCCTGCAACTGGTCCAGGGACTGCTGTTGTCGCGTGGCTTGGGCCTGCTTGCGTGCTTCCCGCTGTGCAAACAGCTGGTCGCAGGCGCTGCGGAAGGCTTTCCAGAGGGCCTGTTCCTCACCTTTTGGCGCACGTCCCAGGGTTCGCCACTGCTGTTGCAGCTGTTTGGTGCGCGCAATGCGCGCTTCCAGCGGCTGGGCGTCATCGCTTTGCAGAGCATTGACCTGTTCGATCAGATCGCGCTTTTGGTTGGCAATCTGCTCCGCACGCTGATCGATCAAGGCCTGGAGGCGATGGCGAATGGCGCCAAATCGTCGGCCAATCGCTTCGCCATGCTCGCGTGGCACGGGGGAGTAGTGGCGCCACTGAAGACGTGCCTTGTCACGAATTTCTCGTAGCGCGTCCGGGTCGGCATCCTCGGCCGGCTGGGCCAACAGGGTTTCGAGCTGTTCGCAGAGCGCTTCACGGCCACGCAGATTGGCGTCGCGCTCGGCGTCGAGCTGAGCGCGCCAAGGGGCTAGGCGCTCGTGAATCCGGTCGGAGGCGTGGCGAAAGCGTGAGGATTGCTCGCGATTGGCGGCGGCATCTCCCAGCGCTTTCCACTCCTTGACCAGTTGACGGTGATGGCGGTCCAGTGCCGCTTCGGCCATGTGCTGGTCATCGGCCAGGGCCTCGATGCTGGCGCACAGCTGTTCACGTTTGGGGCCTGCCACGAAGCCGCGCCAGTCCCGCAGTTCGGCCAGTCGGGCGCCTAGCTGCTTGAGTCGGCGCTTGAGGGGCTGGGCCTCGTCGCCGGACAGCGCTTCTATCAGAGGCTTGAGACGCTGGTGCTGGCGGCTAGCGCTTTTGAACGAGCCGCGCTCCAGCAGATGCTCGAAGCTGTCCAGGTCGGCTGCCAGGGCCTCGAGCGAGGGCCCCGCGGGTGGTGAGGCGCTGGTCTTGGGCGTATGTGCCAGCTGTTTTTGCGCCTGGATCAGCAGGGCGGGAGGCGTCAAGGTGGCAGGCCAGTCGCACTGGGTCATCAGTGCGCGGAGCGCCGTGGTGTCATGCTGGACCACCGCTTGTTCCAGTGCACTGCGTACCGACAGCCAGCGCTGCCAGGCCTCCAGGCAGTGTTCGTATTGTTGCAGCACATGGAAATAGCGCTGCTGGGCAGTCTCGTGAGGGGCGTGTTGATCGGAGAGCGCTTGCCAACGCTGGTCCAGCAGCTGTCGCTGGGCGCGCAGGCTATCGATATCCTGAGCCGTCAGGTCGGTGCCGTGGGTCAGGCCTTCCAGCGTTTCTTCGAGCCCGCTCAACAGCTGATCGCGGGTGTTCTCTACTTCGGCTCTTCTTGCCAGGCTTTGCTGGCGTGCCTGCTCCTGTGCTTCATGGTCTTGCAGCGTTTTGCGGCAACCCAGTACGGCCTGCTGGAAGCGTTGCTCCTGTTCGGCAGTGGCCGGGTGATCCAACTGACGCCATTCCCGCTCGAGGTGGCGAAAGCGACCGCCATAGAGTGGTTCCCAGGGCGCGTGAGCGTGCTTTTCCATTTGCGTCAGGAGGTGTTCGCGTTGAGCCAACTGATCGGCCAGCCATTCGGCATCGTCGCGACGCTGGGTGAGCTTTTCCTTGGCCAGCCGCACCACTTGTCGGTCGCGCCGGGCTTCTTTCAACAAGCGCTTGAGGTTGTCTTCTCCGGTGATGCGCTCGGCTGCCTGCTGGCGAACGACCGCCACGCTGTTATGACAGGCGTGCTCCACCAGGGCCTGCTCATCGGTAATCCGCTCCAGGGCGGCCAGGCGCAGGCTCAGGTTGTCGCCTTGGCCAGCCAACGAGTTCAACACTCGTGGGTCGCTCAGCTCGGCCACCAGGGTTTGGCGCGTGGCGAGGTCGGTGCGGCCCTCGGCCCCGGCAAGTCGCTGGCAAAGCGCATTGAACCACGCCTCATTAGCGGCTTGCCCGGAGTAGCCTGCCATCAAGCCTTTCAGGTCATCCAGCGCCAGCAAAGCGGCCAGTGCGACGTCGGCGTTGTCGTCCCGGGCGAGCGTGACAAGCGCGGTGCGCTGCTCAGGATGCTGCGGGTCCAGCGTGTGAAGTGCCTTGAGACGCACCTCGGGATCGGGGTGTTGCCACCGAGGAGCGAACAGGCGTCGTAACAGTCCGTGCATGGATCATCCTGCCAAGAGGTGCGTAACATGAAAAAAATCAGCCATCGATGAGTAGGCGGTTGCAGTCATCGTCGCTGTCGCTTAGCTTTGCCCTATGGTTGTGAGTTTTCCAGTCAATCACAACCCAAGGCGCGAGATTGCGCTACCCTTATTTTACCTGAACAAGACATGGAGTTCGGCCATGAGCCTCAACGCCAACAGTGCCGACATAGCCTTCACCTTCAAAGGCGGCATGCTGCCGATGACCGTCATGGAGTTGACCAGTGCTGATCCGGAGCGCATCCGGCGTCAGTTGGCAGGCAAGTTGTCGCAATCACCCGCGTTCTTTCAGCATACACCGGTTGTGTTGAGTGTGGAAAAGCTCGATGAGCCGCACCTGGCGCTGGAGCGTATCTGTGCCGTATGTCGCGATCACAAGCTGTTGCCCGTGGCCGTACGCGGAGGCGCCGAGCCGATCCGCCAGTCTGCCTGGGCGCTGGGGCTGGGCTGGTTTGCCCCGGTAGAAGAGGGGCGTGCAAGGGCGTTGGAAAGCGTCGCGCCGCTGGCTGAACCAACCCAGGAAGATGAGGAAGAAGCGCTTCAGCCCACGCAAGTGCCGGGGGTTACGCGCCTCTACAGAGGGACGGTGCGCTCCGGGCAGCAGGTAAGCTCTGCCGCAGGCGACCTGATCGTGATTGGCGCGGTGAACGCAGGCGCCGAAGTATTGGCGGCAGGCAGTATTCATATTTACGGTGCCTTGCGAGGGCGTGCCCTGGCAGGTATTCATGGCAATACCGATGCCGGCATCTACTGCCGGGAACTGGAAGCCGAGCTGCTGTCTGTGGCGGGCAACTACAAGCGTCTGGAAGATATCGACTCTCAACTGCTGGGGCGGGCAGCTGAGGTGCATTTCATCGCGGAACAGCTGGATATCAAACCTTTGGACTGAGCCGAGTGGCTGAACCGCCGGGCAGAGGCTGATGTTTTCTGCCTAGCGACGCCGCCCTCGCGATCCGTTACAGTACCGCTTTTGACGACATTGATGTTCCCGTTAGGTGAATAGCGCCACGGCGCTCGCCATAAACGACTTCAAGAAGGAAGTGACTCTTGGCCAAAATTATTGTGGTGACCTCTGGTAAAGGGGGGGTCGGTAAAACTACCAGCGCTGCGGCGATTTCGACGGGCCTGGCACTGCGCGGAAAGAAAACCGTAGTGATCGATTTCGATGTGGGGCTGCGTAACCTGGACCTGATCATGGGGTGCGAGCGTCGCGTGGTCTACGATCTGGTCAACGTGATCCAGGGAGAGGCTGGTCTGAATCAGGCGTTGATTCGTGACAAGCGGGTAGAGAACCTGTTTATCCTCCCCGCGTCGCAAACCCGCGACAAGGATGCGCTGACTCAGGAAGGCGTGGAAAAGATCCTGGAGCAGTTGAAGGAAGACTTCGACTTCATCCTGTGTGATTCCCCGGCAGGTATCGAGCGTGGCGCCCAGTTGGCCATGTACTTTGCTGACGAAGCCATCGTGGTGACCAATCCCGAAGTGTCGTCGGTACGTGATTCGGATCGTATTCTGGGCCTGTTGGGCTCGAAAACCCAGCGTGCCGAGCAGGGGCTGGAGCCGGTCAAGGAGCACCTGTTGATCACCCGCTACAACCCGTCGCGTGTGACCTCGGGCGACATGCTCACGCTGGAAGACATTCGCGAGATTCTGGCCATCGACCTGTTGGGGTTGATTCCGGAATCCGAAGCGGTGCTGCGCGCTTCCAACCAGGGGGTGCCGGTGACCCACGATGCGGCCAGTGATGCTGGGCAAGCCTACACCGACACTGTGTCTCGGCTGCTGGGTGAAGAGATGCCGCTGCGTTTTCATGAGCTTCAGCGCAAGGGATTGCTGAGCCGGATGTTTGGGGGTAGTCGTCGATGAAACTGCTGGAATTCTTGAAGCGTGAGCGCAAGAAATCCGCCTCGGTGGCCAAGGAACGATTGCAAATCATCGTGGCGCATCAGCGTAGCCAGCGTGGTCAGCCAGACTACATGCCGCTGCTTGAGCGCGAACTGCTGGAAGTCATCCGCCGCTATGTGCACGTGGATGACGATGCCATTCAAATCTCCCTGGACAGTGAAGACAACTGTTCGGTACTGGAGCTGAACGTGACGTTGCCCAAGAGCTAGAGGCTGGGCGATGTAGCGGCGATAGGCGTCGTGGGTGTGCTAGTCTTGAGCTTTTGTTCCCACCCGACCCGCATGGGCGTTGCCTGTGGGTGGGGGATTTCGCTCAAGGGAGTATGCATTCATGGCGCCATCCCATGCCGCCCCGGCCAGTTTTCTATGGCACGACTACGAGACCTTCGGTGCTGACCCACGCCGTGATCGGCCTGCCCAGTTTGCGGCACTGCGCACCGACGCCGAGCTCAACGAAATCGGCGATCCCATCGAGCTCTACTGCAAGCCCGCCGACGACTACCTGCCGCATCCGGCAGCCTGTCTGATTACCGGCATCACGCCTCAGAAAGCCCGTCGCAAAGGGCTGCCGGAAGCCCAGTTTGCCCAGCAGGTACAGCGCGCCATGAGCGAGCCGGGCACCTGTGTCGCGGGTTACAACAGCCTGCGCTTCGACGATGAAGTCTCCCGCCACCTGTTTTATCGTAACCTGCTCGACCCCTATGCCCGTGAGTGGCAGAACGGCAATTCTCGCTGGGACCTGATCGACGTCGTACGGGCTTTTTACGCGCTGCGCCCGGAGGGTATCGAGTGGCCGCTACGTGACGATGGCGCACCCAGCTTCAAACTGGAGCATCTGACGGCGGCCAACGGCATTGCCCATGAAGGGGCCCACGATGCGGTGGCCGATGTGCGTGCCACCATTGCCCTGGCCAGATTGCTCAAGACGCGTAATCCCAAGCTGTTCGACTACTTGCTGGGCCTGCGCGGCAAACGGGCGGTGGCCCAGCAGCTGGATTTGCCGAATGCCAAGCCGCTGCTGCATATCTCGCGCCGCTACCCGGCCAGTCGTGGCTGTAGCGCCCTGGTCATGCCCTTGGCCGAGCATCCCACCAACCCCAACGGGGTGATCGTCTATGACCTGAGCGTGGCACCGGACGACCTGCTCTCATTGAGTGCCGAGCAGATTCGTGAGCGGGTGTTCGTCAGCCAGCAGGATCTTTCTGAAGGCGAGGCGCGTATTCCCCTCAAGGTGATTCACATCAACCGCTGCCCGGTGGTCTTTCCAGCCACGGTGCTCAAGGATATCGAGGGTGAGCACAAGGGAGAGTACGGGGCGATTGCTGCTCGGCTGGGCGTCGATATTGCGGCCTGCCGAGGGCACTGGAAAACCCTGCGCGCTGCCACCGGGGTGGCCCAGAAGGTCAGAGAGGTGTTTGATGCCAAGCATGACGCATCGCCCCAGGACCCTGACCTGATGCTGTACGCCGGCAGCTTTTTCTCGGCGGCAGACCGCCAGCAGATGGAAAGCGTGCTGGCCATGGAGCCGTGGGATCTGGTGGGCCAGCGCTTTGCCTTTCAGGACCCGCGTCTGGAAGAGATGCTGTTCCGTTTCCGCGCCCGTAGCTATCCGGAAACGCTGGAAGGCGATGAGCGTGAGCAGTGGGAAGCTTTTCGCTGGATGCGCATGAACGATCCGGCGTTATCCGGGTTTACCTTGAAAGCGTTTGCCCGAGAAATCGAACGGTACAATCAGCAGTCGCTGAGTGACCATGAGCGGCAGATACTGGAAGAGCTGGTGATGTACGTGGAGGCCATGATGCCCGCCCAGGCGTTCGACGCCTGAGCGGGGTGGAAGGCTAGCGCTCGTTGAAGGAGGCGCGTGCGTTTCGGTAGGCCGTGATGTCGCTGGGCGCGTCACCTGGGTCGAAGCGGATGTCCAGACGATGGCCGAGCAGCTCGGGCCACAGTGTCTGCAGCGCTTCCGGGGTAACGTCCAGAGCCAGCTCGGCCAGCCGCTCGCGGCGGTCAAAACGAATCTCTTCCAGCGCCGTGGCCTGCCAGTAGCGGTTGGCCATGCCCTGCAGGCTGGTGTCCCGCTGGCGCAGCCGGTCGTGCACGGCCTGACGGTGCGCGGCCAGCTCCTCATCGCTCAGCGCCTCGAGGCGCGCTTGCGCCTGGTGCAAGAAGTCATCCATACGCTCGGCGATCGTGGCGCTATCCACATCGGGCGACTGCACGATCAGCGCAACCCCCGGTGCTTCCAGTAGCGGCGAGTAGCCCGCATTGACGATATAGCCCAGCTGCTCTTCGGTACGCAGCTGCTGGTAGAACGGCGTATCCAGCCACTGTGCCAGGACGCTGAGTCGTGCCTGCTCTTCGAGGCTCTGATCTCGCCCTTGCAGGTAGCGGAGTACCAGCGACTCTTCACGGGTGCTGTGAGGCTGTAGCGTGGTGGATTCATCGGCCACCCGCAGCGGCTGCAGGGTGGGAATGTCGTCACGGCTCAGACGTGGCGTCAGGGCGCCGCGGATCAGACTGGCCTGCTCCCGTGCCTGGTCGGCGGTCAGGTTACCCACGGCCATGGCGTCGATGTACAGATTGCCCAGGAAGCGGCGCCGGAAGTTGTCTAGGTGCTGTTTCTCCAGGCGCTGGCTTGCTTCCAGCAGCTCGGCACTGGACCACTGCGGGGTCAGCAGGGCTTCGCCCAGCGCGCGGCTGGCCTGTCCGGTGAGCGATGCCTGCGGTGCATTACGCCACTCGCGTTGCAGCTGGTAGCGCACGCGCTCGAAGGCACTTGCCGAAATGTCGGCCTGCTGGAGCTGCGCAATGGCCTGCTCGATCAGCGGCGTTTGCCCATCCCGCCAACCCGAGAACGACAGCGTGATGCCGCGTGCATGGGGGTAGGCGCTGAAGGCTTGCCCTGCCAGCCAGGCGGGGTAGAGCGATTCGTTGAGGCTGTCGTTCAGCCAGCTGGCCAGCAGACGTGTCAGCACCGCTTCTTCGGCTGAGTAGCTGGCGCTGGGGTGCTGCAGGCTGACCCGCCATTCGACGCTGGGCGTGTTGAATCGGCTGTCCTGCATGTGCCAGGCGGCAAAGGTCTCCGTGTCGATGAGCGAGGAGGGGCGCTCGTCCTGGCCGGGTTGCAGCGTCAGGTCTTCGGCAATGAAGGGGTTGGGTTCTGCCAGCGCCAGGCCCTCCAGGGCCCGGCCCGGCTGGGCGGGCGTCTGCTCGCGCCACTGGGTGTTGAACCAGGGCGAGACCTGTTCGCTTTCGATATCCGGGGCGGAGTAGAAACGCAGCATGTTCTGAGGCGTCAGCGCATCCAGGTACTCCTGCTGGCGCTCGCTATCCATGCCATCCATACGATACGGCGCGTACTGCACGTCTTCCACGGGGTAGCGCGAAAGGCTCATGGCCAGGCGCGTGGCTTCCTGTTGGGGCGCGCCGTGCTGCTGGAAGCGGAAGGCTTGCTCGCTCAACCGCTGCTGTTCCTCATAGCGCCATTCGGCCAGGCCCTCTTCGCGGATCTGTTCGATGGCGGCAAAGAGGGTAGCCTCGATATCGTCCAGCCGCTCGGCCCCGGCGGGGGTCAGGCTGATGGAGACGGTGAACAGAGCGTCGTTGCCGTCACCGCGGCCCACGCCGGCCGACAGCCCATCGGCCAATCCTGCCTGGCGGAGCACGGCCAGTAAGCTGCCGTCGCTCTCGTCACCCAGAAGGTGAGACATGAGCTGGGTAGGCTTGGTGCGGTATTCGTCCGTGGGGTCTGGGATCGGAAAATAAAAGCGCAGCTGGCGGCGGTCCTGCAGTGACTGACGCTCGATATAGCGGGGGAGCGTGTCCGAATCCACCAGCGGTGCATCGATCACCGGCACGCTGAGACCGTGATCCGGGATCTCGGCAAAGCGCTCGACCACCAGGCTTTCCAGCTCGTCCAGCGGCTGGGGAGCGACCACGGCCAGGTTCATCACATTGGCATCGTAGTAGCGATGATAGAAGTCGATCACCCTTTCGCGCAGCGTGGCCTCGCCCTCTGGCGGGCTGGCCAGGGTGTCACGGCTGCCCACGGCAAAGCCGGTGGTGGCGTTCGCCGGGTTGAGCAACTGGTTCAGGACGTCGTTCTCGCGCCGCGATTCGTCACGTATGCGCGCCATGTACTCGGAGTGGACGATATTGCGTTCGCTCTCCAGCTGGTCGGCATTGAACAGCGGTGAGAGGAAGAATTCGCTGAAGCGGTCCAGGGCGCCGGGCAGTGCCGAGGGCGCGACATCGAAGAAGTAGTTGGTGTCCTGCTGGGCAGTGAAGGCGTTGTGGGAGCCCGCATTATCGGAAATGAAACGCTGGTAGGCATCCGACTGGGGGTAGGGTTCGGTGCCCAGAAACAGCATGTGTTCCAGGAAGTGCGCCAGCCCCTGCAGGTCTTCCGGGTCTTGTGCACTGCCGACCCGCACGTTCATGGAGGCCGCCGCCTTGTCGGCATTGGGATCGCTGACCAGCAGCGCCTGCAGGCCATTTTCCAGCGTCAGTACCCGGTAGTCACGCTCGTCGAAGGGGCTGACGGTGGGGGTCACGACGTCGGTAATAGGGCTCTCTTCGGCCCAGGCGCCGGGCAGAGCCCCCCAAAGTAGCCCTGTAGACAGGCCAAGGACGATGTGCCGCGCAGCAAGGCGCGGCGGGTAAGCAGGGATGAGTCGCAGCATTACAGCTCCTGTGGCACGGTCCAGCGCAGCATGGGCCCAACGGGATGCGCGCAGGAGGGTGACTGAAAGGCAGGGTTGTTCACATGCCTTGATACCGGAAAAGCGCCCAACAGTTCCAGAGGGGCCGGCATCAATAGCGGTGTCAGTTGGTCGGGGTCGGTGTTCGGGTCCAGCCATGTCGATACGTCTTCGGGGGCGATCACCACCGGCAGGCGATCGGTCAGCGGTGACAGGCAGGCATTGGCCGGCACGCTGATCAAGGCCGTCGAGTCGGTAAAGGTCGTCAAGGTGGTGTGGTAGCGGCACCAGAGGGCGCCCAGCAGAAGGGGCGCGCGCTGCACGTGGGTCACCAGATAAGGCTGCTTGTTGCGCGCCTGGGGCTTCCAGACATAAAAGCCGCTCACCGGGATCACGCAGCGCCGGGCGTTGAACGCCTCCTGAAACATGGCGCGTTTGCTCAGGGTTTCGGCCCTGGCACAGTGGGGGGCGTGGTCGAGCACTTTCAGCCAAGGGGGGGTAAGGCCCCAGAACAGCGGTGCCAGCGTCATGCGGCCCTGCGCCATGCGAATGGCAGAGACGGGCTGGCGCGGGGCCATGTTCGGCGACTCGATCAGCGGCGCCGCCGAGGCCAGCGCTGGCAATAGACGAGCGAGCGGTAAGCGCTGTACGTGTAGGCGTCCCGTCATGCGGTCTCCTCGAGTGCAACGCGGTCGCTTGACTGCCACTGGGCAAGGTCAAAACGGTGTAAGCGGTGTGAATACGTTAAATGTCGTGTTTTAGTGTCGAAAACAGTGTTCGATGTAAGGTATCCTATCGTAGTCCTTGCTCTCGCTAAAGCGCGATGAGGCAATCTTTCCTGTTTGCCGTTGACCCTAAGAGATCGCCATGGCCCGTCCCAGACAGCATGCGCCCGACGCCCTCCATACGCAGGTCATGCACGCTTGTGATGAGTGGTTGGCTCAGCAGCCAGTTCATGGCCTATCACTGCGTGCCCTGGCCCGAGAAGTGGGCTGTGCGCCCAGTACCCTGCTCAAGTTATATGGCAGCTTCAATAACCTGTTGCAGCATGTCAACGTTGAGACCCTGGCCCGGTTGCAGCAGACCATTACCGGCTTGGCGGCCGATGACCCTGAACCCTGGCTGCGTGCTCTGGCGCATGCCTATTGGCGCTTTGCCGAGCAGGATTGTTACCGCTGGCAGCTGTTGTTCGACTATCCGCTGGCCCAGGAGGGTGAGCTGGATCAGCGCCAAAGCGATCTCATCGAGGCGCTGTTTACCCAAGTGGAAACCTCACTGAAACAGTACCAACCCGCGCTGGACGACCTCGAAGCGCGCCGCCTGGGGCGCACGCTGTGGGGAAGTGTGCATGGCCTGGTGCAGTTGGGGTTGAATGAACGGCTTGGCTACTGGCAGGGGCAGCAGCTGAAGGTCGATGAGTTGCTGGACCAGTTGATGAGCACGGTTCTGGCCGGATTGCGGCACCGGGAGGCGGTGACGTGACAGGAGGGGTGAAGGCGCTTCGCCGCCTGCTACGTCGATTGATCTATCTCGCCATGCGTGGCTGCTATCGGCTGACGGTGCATGGGCAAGGGCATGTGCCGAAACAAGGCGCTGCGCTGGTGGTGTGCAACCATGTCAGTTTCATGGACGCTCTGGTGCTGGGAGGCGCCAGCCCCCGACCGCTGCGGTTCGTGATGGACCAGCCCATCTTCGAGTCCCGCTGGCTCAAGTGGTGGTTTCAACTGGTAGGTGCCATTCCCATCGAGTCGGAGCGCCATA
Organism: Vreelandella hamiltonii; assembly: GCF_014651775.1. Lineage (GTDB taxonomy): Bacteria > Pseudomonadota > Gammaproteobacteria > Pseudomonadales > Halomonadaceae > Vreelandella > Vreelandella hamiltonii. The sequence continues at coordinate 69,118 of NZ_BMXN01000014.1, read as the reverse complement.
GCCCCGGCGCGCTGCGGCGCACGCTGGACGAGGTCAGCAAGGCGCTGCGCGACGGCGACGTGGTCATGGTGTTTCCAGAAGGGCGCTTGACCCCCGATGGCGAGATTCACACCTTTCGCCGTGGGCTGGAGACCATTCTGGCTCGTGACAACGTGCCGGTGATCCCTGCCGGGCTGGCCGGGCTGTGGGGTTCGTGGACGTCACATCACGGCGGAAAAGCCTTGAAGAAGTGGCCGTCGCGGTTCAGGGCGCCGGTCAGCCTGCACTTTGGCCCGCCCATTGCCGTGCAAGAGGTGGAGGGAGTTGCCCTGCGGCGCTACCTGGAGACTCGGGTAAGAGCGCTCAAGGCAGCGGCCGATAGCGACATCGCGCACCGTTAGCCGCGTCAACGACGCGGCAGGCGGAGCTTCTGCCAACAGCGGGCGGAAGTGATCAGGTTGTCGCGAATCTCGAGAATTTCCATCCGCGTATTGCCTATCTGCAGGCAGGCCGGGCCGTCCGGGAAAGATTCCAGATGTTCGAGAATCAGCCCGTTGAGGGTTTTCGGACCGTCAGTGGGCAGTTGCCAGCCCAGCATCTTGTTGATCTCGCGGATATTGGCCGTGCCTTCTATGACGTGGCTGCCATCGTCCTGCTGATGAATCTCTTCGTCTTCGGACACGTCGGTGGTGAACTCGCCGACGATCTCTTCCAGAATGTCTTCCAGAGTGACCAGTCCTTCCACATCGCCATACTCGTCGACGACGATGCCGATGCGCCGTTTCTGTTTCTGGAAATTCAGCAGTTGGGTATGCAGCGGTGTCGACTCGGGAATGAAATAGGGCTCGCGTGCTTCCTGAACGATGGCGGCCTTGGTGACTTCATCGCGGGATAAAAAGCGCGCTGCGTTACGCAGGTGCAGCATGCCGATGATGTTGTTGATATCACCTTTATAGACTGGCAAGCGAGTATGCTGGCTGGTGCGGATCTGGGTCAGGATCTCTTCCAGGGAATCATCCAGATCGATACCCAGCACTTCATGCCGCGGCACCATGATGTCGTTCACCGTGACGTTTTCGAGATCCAGAATCGACAGCAGCATGGCCCGGTGGCGGTAAGGAATCAGGGTGCCTGCTTCATGCACCACGGTACGCAGCTCGTCGCGGGTCAGGCTGTCACCGCCGTTGTCGACGCTTTTCACGCCAACGAGCCTCAGCAGTCCATTGGAGACTACATTGACCAGCCATACCAGCGGGTAGAGCAGCTTGAGCAACGGCTCCAGGGCCATCGAAGTGGGGTAGGCGATGCGTTCGGGCTTGATGGCCGCGTAGGTCTTGGGCGTGACCTCGGCAAAGACCAGGATGGTGATGGTCAGCAATGCTGTCGAGATGGCCGGGCCCGTGACATCGCCAAAAAAGTGAATGGCGATGATGGTCGCGATGGATGCGGCTAGGTTGTTGACGAAGTTGTTGCCAATCAGGATGACGCCAATCAGGCGGTCGGGACGTGTCAGCAGGCGCATGACCCGTTTGGCACGGCGGTCGCCGCTGTTTGCCTGGTGGCTGAGTCGATAGCGGTTGATCGACATCATGCCCGTTTCGGAGCTGGAGAAGAAGGCAGACAGTAAAATCAGCAAGGCTAGCAGGCCGAACAGTAACCCCAGGGGGAAGTCGTCGCTCAAGTCGAATGTTCCTTTATGGCGTGTCAGGCTCGATTTGTAGAGTCATGCGGGTAGCGTGTCAAGGAGCGCTTAGCGATTCAGCAGGATTTCCAGCACGAACTTGCTGCCGAAATACGCCAGCAGCAGCAGGGCGCAGCCCCCGAGGGTCCAGCGCACCGCGCGCATGCCACGCCAGCCGAAACGGTAGCGGCCCACCAGCAGCGTCGTGAAGATGATCCAGGCCCCCAGCGACAGCACGGTCTTGTGGGCCAGGTGCTGGGCAAACAGGTTGTCCAGGAAGATCAGGCCGCTGGCGATGGATACCGTGAGCAGCAGAATGCCCGCCCACACCAGCTCGAACAGCACCCGCTCCATGGTGGTCAGCGGTGGCAGTGACTGCACGATGCCGCGAATGTGGTGATGGCGCAGGGCCTGATTTTGCAGCCCCACCAGTACCGCCTGCACGGCAGCGATGGCCAGCACGGCGAAGGCCAGGGCAGAGCTGACCGCGTGCAGCAGAATGCCGGGGGTCAAGCCGCTGTGGCTCCCCTGGCTGGGTAGCCAGGTGGCGACGATGAGCGCGATGCCCGCCAGCGGAAACAGCACGATACCGGCGTTCAAGACGGGCTTGAACAGGCTGGCCACCAGCACCACGTTGACCGCCACGGCCATCAATAGCGTGGCGCTGGTGGTGAAGCCCGGCAGCAGGCCAGGGGCGGCGCCCACCAGCTTGACCACCACGGGGATATGCAGCAGCAGGCCAAGGGTGCCCAGCAGGCGCACCATGCCCTGGCGTGGCGGCACGCGGCGAAACAGCGTCATGCCCTGCCAGATGGCAGCAGCAACATAGAGTACAAAGGCAATCGTGGCGAAAGGTAGCGCCTGCATGATGCTATCCGTGCGCCTGGCAGCGCGTCATGGGGTAAACGTGGCGACCGGCCAAACGTTTCTGCAAAACGCCGCAGGGCCCGGTCACTGCCGCTCCTTCCAGAGCGGTACTGCTACTATAACGAATCATGGCAGCGTCGCACAGTCATGGCTAGCCAACGCTCGCGGCCATGGAGACTCGCGGCGTGAGCGCGTATAATCGGCGCCACATTCGTCCGGTGAGGACTCCCGGCGACAGCGACGGAGGCAGAGGCCCCATGTTTCAGAATTTGAGCGAGCGTCTATCCCAGACGCTGAAGTCTATCAAGGGTCAGGCGCGCCTGACCGACGACAACATCAAAGACACGCTGCGAGAAGTGCGCAAGGCATTGCTCGAAGCCGACGTGGCGCTACCCGTGGTCAAGGCGTTCATCGAGCGGGTGCGTGAACGTGCGGTAGGCCAGGAAGTCTCCAAGAGCCTGTCGCCGGGTCAGCAGTTCGTCAAGATCGTCCAGCAGGAGCTGGAAGCCATCATGGGCGAGGCCAATGAAGGTCTCTCCCTGAAAGGCTCTCCTGCCGTGGTGCTGATGGCCGGTTTGCAGGGCGCGGGCAAGACCACCTCGGTGGCCAAGCTGGCCCGTTACCTGCGCGAGCGCGAAAAGAAGAAAGTGCTGGTGGTTTCGGCAGACGTCTATCGCCCTGCGGCCATCGACCAGCTGGAAACCCTGGCCAAAGAGGTGCAGGTCGACTTCTATCCATCGCGCTCCGACGAGAAGCCGGTCGATATCGCCACGGCAGCCATCAGGCATGCCAAGATCCAGTTCCATGACGTCGTACTGGTAGATACCGCTGGCCGCCTGGCCATCGACGACGCCATGATGGCCGAAATTCAGGCGCTGCATAAAGCCATTGCTCCCCAGGAAACGCTGTTCGTCGTCGACGCCATGACCGGCCAGGATGCGGTGAATACCGCCAAAGCCTTCCATGAAGCGCTGCCGCTGACAGGTGTCATTCTGACCAAGGCCGACGGTGACGCCCGTGGCGGTGCCGCGCTGTCGGTGCGCCACGTGACCGGCAAGCCGATCAAGTTCATGGGGGTGGGTGAAAAGGTCGATGCCCTGGAACCCTTCCATCCCGATCGAGTAGCCTCGCGCATTCTGGGCATGGGCGACATGCTGTCGCTGATCGAAGAAGCCGAGCGCACCGTCGACAAGGACAAGGCCGCGAAGCTGGCCAGCAAGGTCAAGAAAGGCGATGGCTTCGACCTGGAAGACTTCCGCGACCAGCTCCAGCAGCTCAAGAAAATGGGTGGCATGGGCGGCCTGTTGGGCAAGCTGCCGGGCATGGGTCAGATGGCAGAGATGGCCCAAGGCCCCGGGCCAGAAAAGGAGCTGGGCAAGCTGGAGGCGCTGATCAACTCCATGACGCCCAAAGAGCGCCGCAAGCCCGATATCATCAACGGTTCGCGCAAGCGCCGCATCGCGGCAGGTGCCGGACTTCAGGTGCCGGACCTGAACCGGCTGCTGAAGCAGCACAAGCAGATGCAGAAAATGATGAAGAAAGCCGGGCAGAAGGGCGGCATGCAGAAGATGATGCGTGGCATGTCTGGCCTGATGGGCGGTAAAGGCCCCGGCGGCCCAGGTGGCCCCGGCGGTATGGGAGGCATGGGCGGAATGGGTGGCCCGGGTGGTTTGCCCTGGCGCTGAGCCCGCCTGATGCTCCTTTGCAAGGTTGACGGCCTGTGAGTTTTCTGGCTGTCAGGCTTTCCAAGCAGGTCGCATTTGCGTAGAATGCGGCCTCTTCATGTTTGGGTGTTGCTGAAAAGTGCTCTGGCACTGGGCGATATTCCATGGATGAAGGTCCTGAAGGTGCCCTCTGCTGGGCCAGGCAAGCGCTTCGCAAGCCCTGGTGAGGCAGGAGCACCAAGAAAACAGTATGACGAGTGTTCTGATAGCGCATTGGCGCTATGCCCCACTCGCGTAACCTCAACCGAAGGATAGTTATCGTATGGTTACCATTCGTTTGGCACGTGGTGGCGCCAAGAAGCGTCCCTTTTATCACCTGACCGTGACCGACTCTCGCAACGCCCGTGACGGCCGTTTCATCGAGCGTATCGGTTTCTTCAACCCGGTTGCCCGTGGTCAGGAAGAGCGTCTGCGCGTTGATCTGGACCGTGTGACTCACTGGCAGAGCCAAGGCGCCCAGCTGTCTGGTCGTGTTGCCGAGCTGGTCAAGGAAGCACGCAAGCAGGCGTAAGCCTGAGCGTTGTGTGAGATATCGCCGTTCATCAATGCTGTTGTGGAGTGGTCGTCAATGACGCGTTTTGAAACCAGCCCGACTGACGACACGCACGTTGTGCTTGGTAAGCTGACCAGCCCTCACGGGATCAAAGGTTGGCTGAAGGTCTACTCCTATACCAATCCCATGGACAGCATTCTGGAATACCCTGAGTGGTGGGTGCGTCAAGGTAATACGTTGACCCCCATGCGCGTCGTTCAGGGCAGTCGGCAAGGCAAGGGACTGGTTGTGCAACTGAAAGGGGTCGATGACCGTACGGCGGCCGAAGCGCTGGCCCAGGCGGACATTCTGATGCCCAAGGACGCACTGCCCGAGCTTTCCGACGATGAGTATTACTGGCATGAGCTCGAGGGCCTCGCGGTCTTTACTCAGTCAGGCGAGCGGCTGGGACGGGTCAGCTACCTGTTCGAGACCGGCGCAAACGATGTCATGGTGGTACGTGGAGACGACGACGCAATCGACAAGCGAGAGCGATTGTTGCCTTTCCTGCCCGATGACGTGATCGTTGAGATCCACCTGGAAGAGGGCCGTATGGTCGTCGACTGGGACCCCGAGTTTTGATGAGCCAGAACGCTTTGACGGAACGAACGGAAACGGATGCGACGATGACTTCACCGGCACCCGTGGAAAGTGCGACAGACGCGCCCGCCATGTGGATTGGCGTGGTATCGCTGTTCCCTGACATGTTCGATGCGATTACCCAGCAGGGTGTGATCGGTCGAGCCGTCGAGAAGCAGCAGATTGCCCTGGAGTTCTGGAATCCACGCGACTACGCCACCGACCGCCATCGCAGTGTCGATGATCGCCCTTACGGGGGTGGCCCCGGCATGCTGATGAAGGTCGATACCCTCAGGGCTGCGATTGCCGATGCCCGCCAGCGCGCGGAGCAGGCAACCGGTTTGACGCCCACCGTGATCTACTTGTCGCCCCAGGGGCGCAAGCTCGATCAGCAGGGAGTTCAGGCGCTGGCCGCCGCAGGACCCCTGGTGGTGGTTGCCGGACGCTATGAAGGTATCGACGAGCGTGTGGTGGAGAGTGACATCGATGAAGAGTGGTCGATCGGTGATTATGTGCTCAGTGGCGGCGAACTGCCGGCCATGGTGCTGATCGACGCAGCGGCAAGGCTGATACCCGGTGTACTGGGTCATCAGGACTCCGCTATCGAGGACTCGTTTAACGACGGCCTGCTGGACTGCCCGCACTATACTCGCCCGGAAGTGATCGACGGGCGCAAAGTGCCGGACGTGCTGTTGAGCGGTAACCATGCCGCCATCAAGCGCTGGCGGTTGAAGCAGTCTCTGGGGCGTACCTGGCAGCGTCGACCCGACCTGCTGAGCGGACGTACCCTGGATGCCGAGCAGCAACGGCTGCTGGATGAGTTCATCGAGGAACACGCCTCGTCTGTCGTGTCGACAACGACACCTTAGAGGATGGCGGCGGTGCAGGGCGAAGGCGTTGGCCAACGCACCTGTGTCACCCATAACGACTCCCGCGTGGCTCGCTTCGAGCGCCGGGATCACGGTTTGCCCCTTCCACAACTGCGCGGCAAGCCACTACGTTATTTAGGAGCATGAAGATGAGCAGCAAGAACAAGGTGATCCAGGCGATCGAAGCCGAGCAAATGAGCAAAGAGATTCCTGCTTTTGCACCGGGCGACACCATCGTCGTTCAGGTTAAAGTAAAAGAAGGTACTCGCGAGCGTCTGCAGGCGTTTGAAGGTGTGGTCATCGGCAAGCGTAACCGTGGCCTGAACTCCGCTTTCACCGTGCGCAAGATTTCTCACGGTGTTGGCGTTGAGCGTACTTTCCAGACCTACAGCCCGCTGGTTGACTCCATCGAAGTCAAGCGTCGCGGTGACGTTCGTCAAGCCAAGCTTTACTACCTGCGTGAGCGTAGCGGTAAATCTGCACGTATCAAGGAAAAGCTGGTTTAATCGCCACGCTTTCACGGGCGCCTGGCGCTCGGATACGGAAAACCCCGTTACCGCTTTGCGGAGCGGGGTTTTTGTTTATCGTTCTACCGTGAGACCGTTTGCGTATGAGCATTATCGATGCCTATCTGGACGCCCTTTGGCTGGAACAGGGCGCCAGTGACCATACGCTAGCGGCCTACCGTCGAGACTTGACGGCCTGGCAGCAGTGGCTGGCGGAGGAGGGCGAGACGCTGTTGACGGCCTCGCCGGACCGCCTGGGCGTGTGGCTCGACCAGCGCCGTGAGCAGGGGTATCAGCTGCGCAGCAATGCGCGCCTGGTGTCGTCGCTGCGCAGCTTCTATCGCTGGGCGCGGCTGTACGGGCATATCGATGCCGACCCGTTGGCCCGCGTGGCGCTGCCACGGGTGCGCCCCAGCCTGCCCAACACGCTGGAAGAAGACGAAGTGGAGCGGCTGCTGCTGGCGCCGGACATCGAAACGCCGCTGGGCGTGCGTGACCGCGCCATGCTGGAGTTGCTGTACGCCTGTGGGTTGCGGGTTTCCGAGCTGGTGGGTTTGACCGGCGATGCGGTGAACCTGCGCCAAGGGGTGGTGCGGGTGCGAGGCAAGGGCGACAAGGATCGCCTGGTGCCCATGGGAGAAGAGGCTGCCGAGTGGCTGGAGCGCTACCTGCGCACGGCGCGACCTGCCTTGATGCAGGACCCGACGCGGCCTGCACTGTTTCCCGGTCGGGGTGACCGTGCCATGACCCGCCAGACCTTTTGGCACCGTATCAAGGCCCACTCCATCACGGCCGGTATCTCGAGGCCACTGTCGCCGCATACGCTGCGTCATGCGTTTGCCACCCACTTATTGAATCATGGTGCCAATTTACGTGTCGTACAGCTGCTGCTGGGTCATAGCGATCTATCGACCACGCAAATTTATACGCACGTCGCCCAGGCGCGCCTGGAGCAGCTGCATGCCGACCACCATCCAAGAGGTTGAGAAAAGAATGCGTCAACGTATGCCTGAATGTGTAGCGTCCCGTGCCCCCTGGTGGGTGCTGGCAATCAGCCTGCTGCCCTCGCTGGCCCTGGCGGACGCCACGGCCGACCGCCTGGCCGAAAGCCTGAGTGTCAATGGCCAGCCGATGCCGGTGGAGCAGGTCAGCGTCACGCCGATGGAGGGCATCTACCATGTGCGCCTGGAGAGCGGTGAGTCGTTCTACTCCAATGCTGATGGCAGCCACTTTCTGGTGGGGGATCTGTTTGAAAACGCCGATAATGGGCTGGTCAACCTGACCGAGCAGTCGCGCAATCAGCAGCGGGCGGAGGCGCTGGCCGCCATCCCCGAAGACGAACGTGTCATCTTTCGCGGCGTCGGTGAGCCCAAGGCAACGGTCATCGTGTTTACCGACCCTACCTGCCCCTACTGCGAGCGTCTTCACGAGACGATTCCAGAGCTCAACGAGCGCGGGATTGCGGTACACTATCTGGCCTTCCCGCGCGCGGGCATGAGCAGTGCCGCTGCGGAAACGCTTCAGCAGGTATGGTGCTCCGACAATCGCAGCGAAGCGATGAATCAGGCCAAGGAGCGGCTGGCCATTGGCGCCAGTGCGCGGTGCGACAACCCGGTGGCCGAGCAGTATGCGCTGGGCCAGGCGCTCGGGGTTCAAGGCACCCCTGCCATCGTGCTGCCCAGCGGCCAGATGGTGCCGGGTTTTGTGCCTGCCGAGCGGCTGGTGGCCATGTTAGGCTTGGAAGATGAATAACGTCACCCGAGTGACGAACATAGCGCTGAGACACTGAATCACGAGGCGGTGCCCAAGGGCACCCAACACGAAAGGGGAAGTATTTTGAAACCGGTAAGAGTAGGCATTTGTGGGCTAGGTACGGTCGGTGGTGGCACGTTCAACGTGCTGACGCGTAATGCGGACGATATCAGTCGCCGTGCGGGCCGTCCCATCGTCATCGAACAGGTCGCTCACCGCAGTATTCATGCTGACTGCGATATTACCGGCATCAACGCCACCACCGACGTGTTCGAAGTGGCCAACAACCCCAACGTGGACGTGCTCGTCGAGCTGATCGGTGGCTACGACATCGCCCGTGAGCTGGTGCTGACGGCCATTGCCAATGGCAAGCACGTAGTGACGGCCAACAAGGCGCTGATCGCGGTGCACGGCAACGAGATCTTCCGCGCGGCCCACGAAAAGGGCGTGATCGTGGCGTTCGAGGCGGCGGTGGCTGGCGGCATTCCCGTTATCAAGTCCCTGCGTGAGGGGCTGGGTGCCAACCGTATCGAGTGGGTGGCCGGTATCATCAACGGCACCGGCAACTTCATCCTGACCCACATGCGGGACGAGGGCCGTGCCTTTGAAGACGTGCTGGCCGAAGCCCAGGCGCTGGGCTACGCGGAAGCCGACCCCACCTTCGACGTGGAAGGCATCGATGCGGCGCACAAGCTGACCATTCTGGCCTCCATCGCCTATGGCGTGCCGCTGCAGTTTGAAAAAGCCTTTACCGAAGGCATCTCGCGGATCACCGCCGAAGACGTGGAGCAAGCCGACAACCTCGGTTATGTGATCAAGCACCTGGGCATCTCCAAGCGTACCGATCAAGGGCTGGAGCTGCGGGTGCATCCCACGCTGATTCCAAAAGAGCGTTTGCTGGCCAATGTCCACGGGGTGAAAAACGCCATCGCGGTCATGGGCGATGCCGTGGGCCCGACGCTCTATTACGGCGCCGGTGCCGGTGCCGAGCCGACGGCTTCGGCCGTGGTGGCCGACCTGCTGGACGTGGCGCGTGATATCGCCACCGACCATCACTATCGAGTGCCTTACCTGGCGTTCAGCGGCATCGACGAAGACGTCAGCCAGCTGCCGATCATGCCCATGGAAGAGATCACCACGGCCTACTACCTGCGCTTGCTGGCAGTGGACCGTCCTGGTGTGCTGGCGCGGGTGGCGACGATTCTCGCCGAGCAGGGCATCTCCATCGAAGCGCTGATCCAGAAAGAAGCCACCGAAGGCGAGCTGGTGCCGATCATTCTGCTGACCCACCGCACCAAAGAGCGCCAGATGAACGCAGCGATCCGCGAAATCGAGGCCATGGCCGATATCGCAGGCCCCGTCACCCGCATTCGTGTGGAAGCCCTGGACGAAGGAGAGTGAGCATGCGCTACGTCAGTACTCGCGGTCAGGCCCCCGCGCTCTCGTTCGAGGAAGTCGTGCTCACCGGCATGGCCAGCGACGGCGGCCTCTACGTGCCGGAAACCGTTCCGACCTTCAGCCGTGAAGAGCTGGCCAGCATGGCCGGGCTCTCTTATGCCGAGATCGCCTTCCGGGTCATGAAGCCCTTCGTCAACGGCGAGATCGACGACGAGACGTTCCATGGCCTGGTCACCGATGCCTACGCCACGTTCAACCACGACGCGGTGCTGCCGCTGAAGCAGCTCGACGCCAACCACTTCCTGCTGGAGCAGTTCCACGGCCCCACGCTGGCGTTCAAGGACGTGGCACTGCAACTGCTGGGGCGGCTGCTGGATCATTTTCTGAAAAAGCGTGACGAGCGTGCGGTGATCATGGGCGCCACGTCCGGGGATACCGGCTCGGCGGCCATCGAGGGCTGTCGCCACTGCGACAACCTGGATATCTTCATTCTGCACCCTCACAACCGCGTGTCGGAAGTGCAGCGTCGCCAGATGACCACGGTACTGGCAGACAACGTGTTCAACGTGGCCATCGAGGGCAACTTCGACGATGCCCAGGCCATGGTCAAGGCCAGCTTTGCCAACCAGGGCTTCCTGAACGGCACTCGGCTGGTGGCGGTGAATTCGATCAACTGGGCGCGCATCATGGCCCAGATCGTCTACTACGTGGCCGCCGGGGTAGCGCTGGGCGCACCGCAGCGGGAAGTGAGCTTCTGTGTGCCGTCGGCCAACTTCGGCAACGTCTTTGCGGGCTACATGGCCTACAAGATGGGGCTCCCGGTGAAGCAGTTCATCATTGCCACCAATGCCAACGACATTCTGCATCGTACCCTGGCGGCCAACGACTTCTCCAAAAAGGAGCTGGCTGCCACGCTGGCGCCTTCCATGGACATCGTCGTGTCGTCCAACTTCGAGCGCCTGTTGTTCGATGCCTACGAGCGTGATGGCGACGCCGTGGCCGCCCTGCTGGAGCGCTTCCAGCAGGAGCCCACGGCGCTGGCCGATGCGCCGCTGGCCAAGCTGCGGGAGAAATTCGCCAGCTACAGCGTGGATGACGCCACGATTCTGGAAGTCATTCGCGAAGCCCATCACCGCACGGGTGAGATTCTCGACCCCCACACCGCCACCGGTTATCGCGCGGCGGAGCGGGCGCGCCTGGATACCACCACGCCAATGATCACCCTGGCCACGGCCCACCCGGCGAAATTTGCCGAAGCCGTGGTCAAGGCGGGCTTCCAGGGCGTGCCGCTACCCACGCACATGAACGACCTGCTGGAGCGTGAAGAGCGCTACACCGTGTTGCCGGCGGAGCTGGGTGCGGTGCAGCAGTTCGTTGCCGACAACCGTCGCTGAGGTGGCATGACGACAGTGTCACCCCTCTCAGCCAGTCACCCTCGCCTCGAGCCTCGTCCCTTGGACGAGGCTGTTTACATGCGCGCCCAGGCGCAAGGGCTAAGCGAGCTGCAGGCACGCCTGTTGGCGTCGCGGCTGCCCGGCTACACCGGCGAGCTGACGCCGCTGGTGTCGCCCAGCCTGCGCTATCTGGTGCATCCTGAGAAGCTGGCCGATGGTCGGCGCGCCGCGGAACGTATCGCCCAGGCCGTCGCCGAAGGCGAATCCATCGGCATCCTGACCGATTACGATGTCGATGGCATCACCTCTCATGTGGTTATCCGGCGTACTCTGGTCGAGCTGTTTGGCGTGCCCGAGCATAAGCTGCACAGCCTGATTGGCCACCGTATTCACGATGGCTATGGCATCAGCCTGCCGCTGGTGGAGCGTACGCTCGGCTTGAAGCCGCTGCCCACGCTGGTGATCACCGCCGACTGTGGCAGCTCCGATGAGCCGCGTATCGCGCGCTTGAAAGCGGCGGGGATCGACGTGGTGGTCAGCGACCACCATGCGCTGCCCTTGGAAGGCCCGCCGCCCTCGGCCTACGCCTGCGTCAACCCCACCCGCAGCGACTGTCGCTATCCGGATAAAACCATCGCGGGCTGCATGGTGGCGTGGTTACTGATGTCACTGGCCCGTAGCGTGCTGGTGGAGTGGGGCGCGCTGCCGGATGCTACCCCCAAGCTTTCGCCCTGGCTCTCCTACGTGGCCCTGGGCACGGTGGCCGACTGCGTCTCGTTGGGGGGCAGCCCTGCCAACCGAGCGGTGGTCAGCCATGGGCTGACCCTGATCAACCGCATGGATGCGGCCTGCTGGCGCGCCATGGCCGCTCGGCTGGGAGCCGACAGCGTCCCGTTCAACGCCGAAACCCTGGCGTTTCAGATGGGCCCGCGCATCAATGCCCGCTCGCGGCTGGACGACCCTTATGCGGCGCTGCACTTCATGCTGGCCGAGAGCGACGGCGTCGCCAATCGGCAGTTGGAGGTGCTGGATCAGGATAATCAATCGCGCAAGGCCATCGAAGCCGACATGACCGAGGAAGCCAAGGCGCTGGCGGTCGCGGCTCTGGAGGCCAACGAGCCCGCTATCGTGGTGCTGCTGGAAGACGGCCACCCCGGCGTGCAAGGGATCGTCGCTTCTCGCCTGGTACAGGCCTATGGCCGTCCGGCGCTGATACTGACGCGGGCCGCTGCACCCAACATGCTGACCGGTTCTGGCCGCTCCATCGATGGCCTGCACCTGCGCGACGCGCTGCAAAGAACCTTCGAGCTGGCACCAGAGGCGCTGCCGCGCTTTGGTGGGCACAGCGGTGCCGCAGGGGTCGGTGTGCCCAGGGAGCAGTTGGCGGCCTTCAAAGCGGCCTTTCTGCAGGCCGTCGGCGAGCAACTGGGCAACATGCCGCTCTATCCTCGCCTATGGACCGATGGCGAGCTGTCGACGGCCCAGCTTAGCCTGGCCACGCTGGAAGAGATCGAGACCCTGGGCCCCTATGGCCGGGAGTTCGAGCCTCCGCTGTTCGAAGGGCGCTTCATCGTTGAGGCGCTGCGCCCGGTGGGAGCCGAAGGCTCGCATCTGATGATGGAGCTTTCCATGGGAGCGGTGACCAGCAAGGCGATCTGGTTTCGCGCCCTGACGCCAGGCGAGCTGCCTTCGTTTGGGGTGGGCGACACCTTGCACTGTGCCTACAAGCTCAACCGCAACCGCTGGCGCGGTCGCGAGGCACTGCAGTTGATGGTGGAGCACGCTAGCCCCGTTTGACGCGCTCCGCTATCCTCGCGTCCTTGGCCGATGATGCGGCCGCTCCAACAATCCTAAAAAGGACGCACCGATGCGCATGGAAGATCTTCCCAAGGACCCCCACAAGCCTTACGAGGACGTGATGGCGATGCTGCTGGGCACGCTGTTCGTGGCGCTGGGGGTCACCCTCTATACCCACGCGGTGCTGCTGACAGGCAGCACCGCCGGGATGGCGCTGCTGCTGAATTACCTGACCGGATGGGGGTTCGGCGTGTGGTTCTTTGCCATCAACCTGCCGTTTTACTATCTGGCAATCAAGCGCATGGGCTGGAGCTTTACGCTGCGTACCTTTGCCGCCATTGGCCTGGTCTCGCTATTTTCCGAGTTGACCCAGCGCTGGGTCAGCTTTGAAAGCGTCCCTTCGCTGTACGCCGCCGTGATGGGCGGCGCGCTGATGGGCATTGGCATGCTGATGCTGTTTCGCCACCGTACCAGCCTCGGCGGCATCAACATTCTGGCGCTCTACCTGCAAGACAAGCATGGCCTGCGGGCAGGCTTTGTGCAGCTGGGAATCGACGCCGTCATTTTGCTCATCGCCCTGACCCAGCTCCCGCTGGACCGAGTGGGTTACTCGGTGCTCGGCGCGCTGACGCTCAACCTGATCATTGCATTGAACCATAAGCCAGGACGTTACATCGGCGTGAGCTGATGTCTTGCTCAGCGTGGCGTGCTGCCCCAGAACCACCAGACGATGGCCGCGATCAGCGCAAGGCCTATCAGGTTCACCAGCAGGTTCATGATCGTGGCTCCTGTGGCGACAGGGCAGTGGGCGGGCGCCAGCGTCTCAAGCGGTTGGCGTTGCTCACCACGGTGATGGAGGAGAGCGACATGGCGGCTCCGGCAATCATGGGCGAGAGCAGCATGCCGGTGAACGGGTATAGCACTCCGGCGGCGACAGGAATGCACAGCACGTTGTAACCGAACGCGCCCACCAGGTTCTGCTTGATGTTGGTGAGCGTTGCTCGGCTGATGGCGATGGCGTCCGCGACCCCGTGCAGCGAGCCGCGCATCAAGGTGATTCCCGCACTTTCGATGGCGACATCGGTGCCTTGGCCGATGGCAAAGCCCACGTTGGCGCGCGCCAGAGCCGGGGCGTCGTTGATGCCATCGCCCACCATGCCAACGATCTCTCCCGCTTGCTGCAAGCGCTCGATTTCGGCGTGTTTGTCTTCCGGTAATAGCCCCGCACGGTACTCCTCGAGGCCCACTTCCCGGGCAACGGCAGCAGCCGCGTGGGAGTGGTCTCCTGTCAGCATGATGACGTTGACGCCTTCTTGCTGCAGTCGCGCGATGGCCGCTTTGGCATCGCTGCGCAGCGGGTCGCTGATGCCGAAGAGGGCGGTCAATTGGCCGTCCACCGCCAGATACACCAGCGTGCGTGCTTTGTGTTCCAGTGGGCCGGCAATGGCCTGTCCAGCCGTCAGATCGACGCCTTCGTTGACGAGCAGCAGTGCGTTACCCAGCAGCAGCGTTCGGCCATCCTCGGTATGCGCCTTGACTCCGCCCCCGGTCACGCTATCGAAGCCGCGAATCTCAGCAGCCTTGGCACCCGCTGCTTCGCCATAGGTGGTCAATGCTGCGGCGAGCGGGTGCTCCGAGCGGCGCTCTAGTGCCAGGACATAGCCGAGTGCGGTATTGGCATCGCCGTGCAGTATCTCGGCGTCTGTCACGCTGGGCTTGCCCTCGGTCAGCGTGCCGGTCTTGTCCACCACCAGGGTGGTGAGTTTGCTGGCGGTTTGCAGGGCCTCACCGTTTCTGACCAGCACTCCCTGTTCAGCGGCCTTGCCCACGCCGATCATGGTGGATATCGGTGTGGCCAGGCCCAGCGCGCAGGGGCAGGCGATGATCAGCACGGTAGTGGCGGTGACCAGCATGTGGATCACCCGAGGCTCGGCGCCCAGGTTGAACCAGGCCAGCGCAGTGAGCACGGCAATGATCATCACCGAGGGCACGAAGATACTCGAAATTCTGTCGGCCAGTTCGCCAATCGGCGGGCGCGAGTTCTGTGCGATGGCCACCTGCTCGGTGATCTGCCCCAGGCGTGTATCGGCCCCGACGCGGGTGGCCTGGTAGACCAGGCTGCCTTTGCCGTTCACGGTGCCGGCGCTGACGTCGTCTCCCATGCGCTTTTTGATGGGCAGCGGCTCACCGGTGAGCATGGACTCATCAATATGGCTCTCGCCTTCCAGCACCTTGCCATCCACCGGCAGGCGCTCGCCCGGGCGCACGCGGATATGCTCGCCTTGACGAACCGCGTCGATGTCGACTTCTTGCTCTTCACCATCGCGCACCACCCGCGCCGTGCGGCTTTGCAGATCCAGCAGGCGTTTCAAGGCGTTGCTGGTGCGACCGCGGGCTTTGAGCTCCAGCGCATTGCCCAACAGAATCAGGCCGATCACCATGGCAGAGGCTTCAAAATAGATGCCGTGCGCCACCTCAGGCAACCAGGGGGCAAAGACCACCACCACCATGGAGTAGAGCCAGGCGGTGCCGGTACCCATGGCCACCAAGGTGTCCATGTTGGCTTGATGATGCTTGAGGTTCTTCCATGCATTCAAAAAGAAGTGGCGGCCAGGAAAGACCAGGATGGCCAGGGTGAGCAGGCCAATCACCAGCCAGAACAAGCGCCCCATCCCCACCGGGTGCGGGTGATAGAAAAACATGCCGAGCATGAGCGGTAGAGCCAAGGCGAGCGAGTAGACGCTTCCCTTCAGGCGCGTTCGATAGAGCCGCGCTTCTTGTTCTGCGCGTGTCTCTTCGGCGGCGCGCATATCGACAATCGGTTCGGCGCTGTAGCCTGCGGCATCGACGGCGGCCATCAGCGTCGCTGCATCGACATGGCCAAATACTTGGGCGGTATGGGTCGCGAAATTGACGCTGGCCGTATCCACGCCTTGTACGCGTTCCAAGGCTTTCTGGACGCTTTTGACGCAGCTGGCGCAGGTCATGCCGGTGATGGCCAGGCGTATTCGCTGGCTGCCTTGATGGGAGCGTGGCGTGTCAGCCGTGTGGGCCGCTGCCGTCGAGTCGTTACCTTCGGCCTCGGTTTTGGTGTCGTCAACGGCAGGTGGGGCCAGCTCGCTGGGGGGGTAGCCTGCCTGAGCCAGGGCGTCATCCAGAGCCGTCATGCTCAGGGTGGTGGTGACCTCCAGGCGTTTGTCGGCTGGGAAGCCGGTTACCTCGGCAGTGGTGTCCTCGGCGAGAATCGCTTCCCGCATGCGCTTGACGCAGCCCTGGCAGTTCATGCCGGGTACGGTGCGGGTCAGCGTTGTTGGCGGTGCGGGGCGTTGGGGCATGCTGCCTCCTCGGGAAAACTTTCGATCAAGCGGCACAGGCTGTGGCCATCGGGGGTGCCGTCGGGCATGGCCTGCCAGCTCTCCAGCGCCTGCTCCATGCGGTGCGCCAGCGCTTCCAGCTCGGCAATGCGCGCCCTGATTTGCGGCAGGCGATGGGCCAGCAGGTCGCGTACCAGCGGGCAGGGCGAGTCGCCCTGGTCGGCATGGGCCAGAATGTCGCGTATTTCGGCCACGCTAAAGCCCAGTTTGCGGGCGCGCTGAATGAAGTGCAGGCGCTCCAGGTCCCCAGCCGTGTAGAGCTGATAGCCATTGTCTGGATGCCTGCTCGGCGTCAAGAGGCCTTCACGGGTGTAGTGACGCACCGTTTCCGCCGTGACGCCACCGCGTTTGGCCAGTTCACCGACTTTGATGGCGCTCACGAAGCCTCCTTTTTGACACCGCTTTCGAAAAAGATAGTGTAAAACCCTTGGGTAACCCATAGGTCAAGGGCCGCCCTTATCTCCATCGAAATGACTAAAACACTGATTTCAAACGGCCGTGCGACTAATGTATAAGTAAAAAACAAAATAAAACGCTCGTTTGCCCTTGAACCAAACCCTACATTGGGCGAAAACTTAGGTGTCAGAACAATGCGGATGGAACGCACCGTCCGACGGATCATCGGGAGAGAGGCCCACCATGAATAATAACTTCAACAAGCTGACCCTTGCGGCTGCCATCGCAGCGGTAGCCTTCACCGGCCAAGCGCAGGCGGGCGGATACCAGATCAATGAACAGAGCGTCAGTGGCCAGGGCTATGGCCATGCTGGGCGTAGCTCGAACGTCAATGACGCCACCATCGTGTTCGGTAACCCTGCGGGTATGTCGTTCCTGGACCGTGCCCAGGTGACGGCAGGCGGCACTTACCTGAACGTGAATACAGACATTCGTAACGTGGAAGCCAGCCGCACGCTGGACGCTGGCGTTGCGCTGGGCGGTGCACCTGCCGGGGTGCAGGTGCCGATTGGTGGCGTACCCGGTACCAACGACGGCGACATGGTGCCAGGCACCCTCATACCGTTTGCTTTCTATGCCCAGCCGGTCAATGACCGCCTGGCCTTCGGTTTTGGTGTGTATGCTCCCTTTGGCTCCAAAACCGACTATGAAGACAGCTTTCAGGGTCGCTACTTTGGCGACTACACCGAAGTCCGCGTAGTTAGTGCCCAGCCTACGGTCTCCTATCGCTTCAACGACCAGTGGTCGGTGGGGGCCGGCGTGACCTACAACCGCGTCGACGGTGAGCTGCGTCGTCAGCTTCCGTCTGGAGTAGGCTTCAATGCCGCCACCGATATCGACCCCCGCGTGGAAGGGGATGACGATGCCTGGGGTTACAACCTGGGGGTGATCTATCAACCCGTTCCCGAAACCACGTTCGGCCTCACCTACCGTTCCAAGGTGGATTACACGCTGGAAGGCAGCTTTGTGGCGCGGGATCCTGCGGGTAACGTAGTGCGCGCAGATGACAGTGCGACGCTGGATCTGACCACGCCTGAAACCATCAACTTCTCGCTGACTCAGCAGATGAGCGACCGCCTGAAGCTGATGTTTGGCACCTCGTGGGTACGCTGGAGCCGCTTCGATCAGATTCTGGTCCAGGGTGGGCAGGGCGACACCATTACTCGAGAGCAGCAGGATTACTCCAACGCCTGGGCGTTCGCGACCGGCGGCGAGTACCAGTTGACACCGCAGCTTGCCCTGCGTGCAGGCGTCACGCTCGACTTCACGCCCACCAGCGATGAGTTCCGCAGCGTACGTATCCCGTCAGATGACCGGCGCATTTTCTCGATTGGCGCAGGCTGGAGCCCCACGCCAGACCTGACGCTTGACTTCGCCTACTCCTACCTGACCGAGCGCGGCACCTTCGTCGAGCAAGAGCGGCGCGACCTGCTGGCCAGCGCACAAACCGGTGGCCAGCCCATTGGCGGGTTGAACTACTCGGCTGATTACAAGAACGAAGCCCATGGCTTTGGTGCTCAGCTGACCTATCGGTTCTGATGTGACGGCTCGCGCTTACTGATCGACTGACCCGGCTTCGGCCGGGTTTTTTTGCTTTCTCAGGATGGGTGCGATTGGCAGCGGGTTTGGTTACAATGCCTGCCAGAATGTCGCCGTTGGGGTGGCTGGCACCGTCTCGGGTGGCCAGGCCACCCCAACGGCGACTGTCTCTTTTGCGGCGCGAGGCGACCCCCGCGTCAGCGAGCTTTATTTACCGACCAAGATTAGGGCGATCCATGCTGGAAACCAACCCGATTCACAACCAGATCAAGGACCTGTCTGAGCGGACAGACGTTCTTAGGGGGTATCTTTGACTATGCCGAGCGTAAAGATCGGCTAGAAGAAGTTTCCCGCGAGCTCGAAGACCCCAACGTCTGGAACGATCCGGAATACGCCCAGAAACTGGGCAAGGAACGGGCCTCCCTGGAAGCCATCGTGGCCACCATCGACGAGCTGGAGCAGGGCCTGGCGGATAGCCGCGACCTGTTGGAGCTGGCCGAGATGGAAGAGGACGAGGCCACGGTCGAGGAAGTCCGCAAGGAGCTGTCCGGACTGCAAGATGCGTTGGAAAAACTCGAGTTTCGCCGCATGTTCTCGGGAGAAATGGACGAGAACAACGCTTATCTGGATATTCAGTCAGGATCGGGCGGCACCGAAGCTCAGGATTGGGCCAACATTCTGCTGCGCATGTACCTGCGTTGGGCCGAAAGCCACGGCTTCAAGACCGAGATCATCGAAATCTCTGCCGGGGAAGTCGCGGGCATCAAGTCGGCGTCGCTGCATATTCAGGGTGACCATGCCTTTGGCTGGCTGCGTACCGAAACCGGCGTCCATCGTCTGGTGCGCAAGAGCCCCTTCGACTCGGGTGGCCGTCGCCACACCTCGTTTGCCTCCGTCTTTCTGTCGCCAGAAATCGACGACAGCTTCGAGGTCGAGATCAACCCGTCGGACCTGCGCGTGGATACCTACCGCTCCAGCGGTGCGGGTGGCCAGCACGTCAACACCACCGACTCGGCGGTGCGGATCACCCACGAGCCCACCGGCATCGTGGTGGCCTGTCAAAACCAGCGTAGCCAGCATGCCAACCGCGACTTCGCCATGAAGCAGTTGAAAGCGAAGCTGTGGGAATTCGAAATGCAAAAGCGCAACGCTGCCAAGCAGGAAGCGGAAGACTCCAAGGCCGACATCGGCTGGGGTAGCCAGATTCGCTCTTACGTACTGGACGATCAGCGCATCAAGGATTTGCGCACCGGCGTTCAATCCAGCAACTGTGACAAGGTACTCGACGGCGATCTGGACCAGTTCATCGTCGCCAGCCTGAAGCAGGGTCTGTAATCTTTTTAGCGTGTGAATTTGAATAGGGTGCCCGATGGCCAACCAAGACGCGTCTTCTTTCGACAATGAAAATCACCTGATCGCCGAGCGCCGTGCCAAGCTCGCCGCCCGCCGTGAGCGGGCGGCAGAGCAGGGCAAGAGTGCCTTTCCAAACGACTTTCGCCGCGACAGCCTGACCGTAGAGCTACAGCAACTGCTGGGTGACAAGGACAAGGCCGAGCTGGAAGCGCTTGACCATCAGGCGTCGGTAGCGGGTCGTGTCATGCGCCAGCGTGGCCCCTTCATCGTGATTCAGGATGTGGCTGGCCAGATTCAGCTCTACGTGGACAAGAAAGGGCTGCCGGAAGACGTGCTGGAGGACATCAAGGGCTGGGACATCGGCGATATCGTCGCGGCCCGCGGCCCGGTGCACAAATCCGGCAAGGGCGACCTCTACGTCATGATGGTGGAAGCGCAGCTGCTCACCAAGAGCCTGCGCCCCCTGCCGGACAAGTTCCATGGCCTGACCGACCAGGAAGCGCGCTATCGTCAGCGTTACGTAGACCTGATCATGAACCCGCAGTCGCGCAAGGTATTCGAAACCCGTGCGGCGGTGATCAGCTCCATGCGGCGCTTCTTCGAAGCGCGCGGCTTCATGGAAGTGGAAACGCCCATGCTGCAGCCGATCCCCGGTGGAGCTGCGGCGCGCCCTTTCATTACTCACCACAATGCGCTGGACATCGACATGTACCTGCGCATCGCGCCCGAGCTGTACCTCAAGCGTCTGGTGGTCGGCGGTTTCGAGAAGGTCTTCGAAATCAACCGTAACTTCCGCAACGAAGGGCTCTCCACGCGCCACAACCCCGAGTTCACCATGGTGGAGTTCTACTGGGCCTACGCGGATTACCGCGACCTGCTGGACATGACCGAAGCCATGCTGCGCACGGCAGCCCAGGAAGTGCTGGGCACCACCACCCTTACCTACCAGGGGGCCAGCTACGACTTCGGCCAGCCCTTCAAGCGCCTGACCCTGCGCCAGGCGATTCTGGATCACGGCGACGGTATCACCGAGGCCGACCTGGCGACGCTGGACGCTGCTCGCGCGGCTGCCGAGAAGCTTGGTATCAAGGTGAAAGAGAGCTGGGGCCTGGGTAAGCTGCAGACCGAGATCTTCGAGGAAGTGGCCGAGCACAGGCTCGACCAGCCCACGTTCATTACCGAATACCCCGCCGAGGTGAGCCCCTTGGCGCGTCGCAACGACGCCGACCCGTTCGTCACCGACCGCTTCGAGTTCTTTGTCGGTGGGCGTGAAATCGCCAATGGTTTCTCGGAGCTGAACGACGCCGAAGACCAGGCGGAGCGTTTCCGTGAGCAGGCAGCCGAAAAAGACGCCGGGGACCTGGAAGCCATGTACTACGATGCCGACTACGTTCGCGCCCTGGAGTACGGTATGCCGCCCACGGCAGGCGAAGGCATCGGGATCGACCGGCTGGTGATGCTGTTTACCGACAGTCCCTCCATTCGAGACGTGTTGTTGTTCCCGGCGATGCGCCCCGAGGTTGATTAACGTTAAACGTCGCACGGGCGGACGAAAAGTTGGTAAGGGCGCGTTTTAGCGCCCATAATGGTCAACGTTTCGACGGCGAGGAGAATCCCATGAAACTGCTAAATCGCTCTGCCTTGAGCGTCAGGCCGACCCAGACCTTCGTGGACTGGATCAATGCGCTCGAACCCACCATGGGAGACGACGACCTGACCCTGGCCGACGTCGAGCGTGAAAGCACGGTGTATCTGATTCCCGAAATGGATACCCCGGAGGCGCTGGAGACGTTTGTCCGCGACCGGCACGTGGAGATTCTGGAAACCGAGCTGCGCGCCTGGGAAGAGGATGAGCGCCAGTGGCCCGAAAAACTCGACTGGGCACTGTTCGAGGATTTCCTGCGCGTCGAGCACAGCTATCTGGCCATCGACCTGGATGACGAGACGGCCCTCGAGATCTCTGACGTTGACGATGCCCTGCTGCTCGACAACGAACAAGATTAGCGTGCTATTATTTTTAGCGTGAGCGCACTGTGAAACCGGCTTCGGCCGGTTTCGCCGTTTCAGAGGGGGTTGTTCAGGAAGTGATGACCATGCGACTGTTCGAAACTCGCCCCGGTGACGACGGCCTGCCCGGGCCGGAGCGACGGCTGGCCGTGCTGGCCTTGGTGACCGGTACCTTGATGGCGGTCATGGATACCACCATGATCAACCTGGCGTTACCGACGATTGCCGCCGATCTGGATATCCCGGCGTCTCGGGCCGTCTGGATCACCAACCTGTTTCAAGTGGTATGCGCCGCCTTTTTGCTGGTGTTTGCCGGTATCAGCGAGCTGGTCACACGGCGGCGGCTGTACCTGTTCGGCATCGGCCTGTTCATGGCCGCCTCGCTGGGGGCGGCGTTATCCCGACAGTGGGAGTCATTGCTGGTGTTTCGCGCCTTGCAAGGGCTGGGCGCTGCCGCCACCCTCTCCATAGGGCCATCGCTCTATCGTGCCATCTTCCCGTCGCGGCTGTTGGGCAGCGCGCTCGGCTTGAGTGCGCTGGTGGTGGCCGGGGGCTACGCGGCTGGCCCGACCTTGAGTGGCGTCATCCTGTCGTTCGCCGATTGGCCGTGGCTGTTTGCGCTGAACGTGCCCCTGGGGCTCTGCTCGCTCTGGCTGGCGGGCCGGGCCTTGCCACGCGACATTCCCCGGCAGGGCGCCTTCGATACCCTGGGTGCGCTCTACTCCATGCTGATGCTGGCCAGCTTCTTCGTGGCCATGGACGCCGTCGGGCACGCTGCGCCCCTGTGGCAAAGCGGGGGCTGGGCACTGCTGGCCGTGCTGGCTTGCGGGCTGTTTATCCGCCGTCAGCGGCACGCCCCTTATCCGCTGCTGCCGCTGAGCGTCTTTGCCGAAAAGCGTTTTACCCTGGCCGTGTCGGCTTCTGGACTGGCGTTTATCGGCCAAGGGCTGACCTTCGTGGCGCTGTCGTTTTTCTATCAGGAGCAGATGGGCTTTTCACCGCTGGAAACGGCCTGGCTGTTCACCCCGTGGCCGCTGGCCATCATGCTGGTGGGGCCGCTGGCGGGCAGGTTGGCAGACCGTATCAACCCTAGCCTGCTGTCGAGCACGGGCCTGGTGCTGCTGATCATCGGGCTGGTGGCGCTGGCGCAGGTCGATGAAGGCACTGGCGTGGCGGGAAGTCTGTGGCGCACGGCGCTGTGCGGCATCGGTTTTGGCCTGTTTCAGCCGCCCAACAACCGCGAAATGATGGGCAGCCTGCCGCCGGAGCGTAGCGCCAATGTGTCAGGGGTCATGAGCACCATGCGCACGGTCGGGCAGTCTTTCGGGGTGGCCCTGGTGGGGGCTGCCCTGGCGCTAGGAGCGCCCGTTCAGCTGACCCTTTGGCTGGGGGCGGCCACCACGCTTCTGGCGCTGCTGGCCAGCCTGTCGCGTATTCGCGTGGCGCAGCAGGCGTTATTGGCGCGGCGGGCATCGTCGGCTGGCAAGTAAGGGCGTACAATGGTGGCGTTGCGGACAGAAGGAGAACGCCCCATGGCGATACAGACACAGATCGAGCAGAAGTTGGCGGCGCTGACCCCTGAGCTGCTCCAGGTCGAAAACGAAAGCCACATGCACAACGTGCCGGCCAACTCTGAAACGCATTTCAAGGTCACGCTAGTCAGCGACAGCTTCGAAGCCATGATGCCGGTGAAACGCCACCAGCAGATCTATGCGCTGCTGGCCGACGAGCTGTCGGGGCCGGTGCACGCCCTGGCGCTGCACCTCTACACGCCCACCGAGTGGCAGGCACGGGGCGGTGCGCGCCCCGATTCGCCCAACTGTCGTGGCGGCGAAAAGTGACACCGGAAGCCGCGCGAAGGCACTATCTGGAGGCCATGGGCATTACCGCCTGGGCCTCCCGCTATCAACTGCCCAACGCACTCCCCACGCAAGCCTGTGAATGGGAAGACGCCCCTGCCAAGGCGCCGCCGCGCGAGCGCCTGCAC
This sequence comes from Vreelandella hamiltonii, assembly GCF_014651775.1. GTDB lineage: Bacteria > Pseudomonadota > Gammaproteobacteria > Pseudomonadales > Halomonadaceae > Vreelandella > Vreelandella hamiltonii. The sequence goes on along the minus strand of NZ_BMXN01000014.1, from coordinate 45,324 downwards.
GCCCTGCTGGACGATGCTCCGCCCCCGCGCCCACGGCCCGCTGCGGCAGAGGCCAGCGCCCCCGCGCCTGCCAGTTCCCATGCCGCCCCCCAGGCGGTGCGCGCGCTGCTGGGCGGCCAACCTGTCGAAACGCCTGCGCCGCAAGCGTCAGACGATGCCGTATCCGAGACCCCCAAGGCAGTGGCCAAACCGCTGGAGTTCAGCCTGTCCTGCGTCTGTCTCGGTGGCCGCTGGCTCAGCCTGTGCGAAGGCGACATGTCGCCTTCCGAGCAGCAGCTGTTGGCCAATATGCTGCGTGCGGCGGGCCTTTTGAAAGGCGAGCTGCCTACGCTGGTCACTTTCAAATGGCCGCCGATGGCCACCGCATTTACCCCAGAGGACCCGTTGGAAGAAGCCCAGGAGGGTCTGGCTGCCTTCGTCTCCGGCGCGGCCAGCCGTCAGGGCTGGGCGTTGGAAAACGTGCTCTGGTGGGGTGCGAGCGATGCCGTCGAGGCATCGGCCATGGCGCAGGTGATGGCCCTGACCGATGGGCGTAGCCGCAGCTTGTCCTTGCCGGTATGGGAGGCGCCAGGGTTATCGACACTAATGCAGCAGGCCGGGACCAAACGTGCCCTGTGGCCACGGTTGGTGGCATTGGGGCAGCAGTGGAGCCGGCATGATCACTCGGCTTGACGGCCAGCACGCCGAAGGAGTGTGCTCGCTCGAAGCGCAGGCGCGCAGCGGAGCAAGTCGCGCTCAGTTGCTGGCAGCGCTGCAGGACGAGCAAGCCTGGGTGGCAGGGTATTGGCAAGAGAGCGTTCTGCTGGGCTATGCGCTGCTGGTCAGGCTGCCCTTCGATGCCGAGTTGCAGGCCATTGGCGTAAGCCCTGAGGCACAGGGGCAAGGAGTGGGGAGGCAGTTGCTGGACGCCTGCGTGGCCGTGGCCAGGCAGTGGTCATCCGAGCGGCTATTGCTGGAAGTGCGCGCTGGCAACCAGCGGGCCATAGCGCTTTATCGTCGGGCGGAGTTCGCACAGGATGGGTGCCGTAAAGGCTACTACCCGGCCGCTGAAGGGACGACCGGGCGAGAAGATGCGCTGCTGATGTCGCGGTCGTTGCCTTAAGAGGCGCTGCCCCCTTCGATACCGTCGAACTTGCTCAGGACACCTTGCAGGCGACGCTCCCACTCTTCGCGCTCCTGCTTCAGCTGGCTGTTTTCATTACGAAGCTCTTCGTTTTCCAACTTCATCATCTCCAACGCCTCGACGGTGTCGGTGACTTTCTGCTCCAACTGATTGAAAAGCTCCAGGCTCATGCCTACCTCCGGTGACGATCGGCAGGCAGCGGCCTGCCGACATGGGAATGAAGAACGATGTCGATGCGCCGAGCGTAACGCTGCGGCGAGTCGTCGGCAAGCGCTTTACGCAGGCCCGCGACGATAGAGTCGGGCAACGCTTTCACCCGCTCGGGTTTCTCTATGCAACTGCCAGTTGGCCGGGACTTCTGGGGTCAGCGTGTGCTCGGTTTCGAGATAGATCATGGCGTCGTCGGCCAGCCAGCCGCCTGCCTCCAGTTGGGCGCAGCAAGGTGCTGCCAGCCCTTGGTGGAAGGGGGGGTCGAGAAACACCAGCGCCATGGGGTCGCCGGGCTGGGCGAGAAATGCCTGCGCCTCCTGGGTCACCACGTGGCCCTTGAGGGTGCCCAGAGTGGCCAGATTGTCGCCGATGAGTGACGCCACCGCCGGGGTGCGCTCGACGAAGGTTACGGCAGCCGCCCCCCTGGAGAGCGCTTCGATACCCAGCGCACCGGTGCCTGCGAACAGGTCGAGGACGCGCTGGCCGTAAAGCGCCTGGCCCAGCCAGTTGAACAGGGTTTCACGCACTCGGTCCGGCGTGGGGCGCAGCCCAGGCTGGTCGAGTACTGGCAGCAAACGGCGGCGGTAGTCACCACCAATGATGCGCAATTTTCCCGGTGGCCGAGTCGTGCCACGGGATGCAGAAGCGCCGCGAGGCGTTGAGCGAGAGGAGCGTTGTCGTTTCATGACGCGGATTGTAGCGGGCAACTTATCCAAAGTCTTGGCCTGCGGTGGTAGGATAATCGCAATGTTCACCTATTCAGTCGGATGACCCTTATGTTCGGTTTTTTCAAACGCAAGAAAAAGCACGACTCCCAGCCGGAGCCGCAGGAAAGTCAGGATCCGTCGCTAGGCGCTGAGCCCCCCGTCAGCGAGCGTGACACACCGGCTCCCGCGGCGGAAGAGGCCGCGCCAGAGGTGCCGCGCGAAGACGAGCCCGCCAGCGCCAAGGCGCTGGATGAGCCGCTATCTCCGCCAGCCACCGAGGAAGAGGCGCCGCTGCCCCAAAACGAAGAGCAGGTGCACAGTGAGCTTGTGGAACATACTCTGCCAGAGCCAGANAGCCAGAGCCAGAGCCAGAGCCAGAGCCAGAGCCAGAGCCAGAGCCAGAGCCAGAGCCAGAGCCAGAGCCAGAGCCAGAGCCAGAGCCAGAGCCAGAGCCAGAGCCAGCGCCAGAGCCAGTCAAGCCTGCGTTGCAAGAGAAGCCGGTGGCCGAGCAGGGCGAGAAGAAGGGCTGGTTTGCACGCATCAAGTCGGGGCTGGGCAAGACCCGCGCCAACCTGACCGATGGCTTGGCCGATCTGTTTCTGGGCAAGAAGCATATCGATGACGAGCTGCTGGAAGACCTGGAAACCCAGCTGTTGATGGCCGATGTGGGCATCGAAGCCACCAGCGAGATCATCGAGCGCCTGGAAGCGAGGGTGTCCCGCAAGGAACTGAACAACCCGGAGGCGCTGTATCGCGGCTTGCAGGAAGAGCTGGCCGCGCTGCTGGGGCCGGTCTCCACGCCGCTGGATGTCCAGAGCGCCAATGGCGGGCCCTTCGTCATTCTGGTGGTGGGGGTCAATGGGGTGGGAAAAACCACCACCATCGGCAAGCTCACCCAGCGTTTTCAGCGCGAAGGCAAGAGCGTCATGCTGGCGGCGGGGGATACCTTCCGGGCGGCCGCTGTGGAGCAGTTGAAGGTCTGGGGCGAGCGCAACAGCGTTCCGGTGATTGCTCAGCACACCGGCGCGGACAGCGCATCGGTGATTTACGATGCGGTGGCGGCGGCCAAGGCCCGTGGGGTGGACGTGCTGATTGCCGATACGGCCGGGCGGCTGCATAACAAGAGCCACCTGATGGAAGAGCTCAAGAAGGTGCACCGTGTCATGCAGAAGCTGGATGACACCGCACCCCACGAGGTCATGCTGGTGCTGGATGCGGGCACGGGCCAGAACGCTATCTCCCAGGCCAGCACGTTCAATGAAGCGGTGCCGATCAGTGGCATCACGCTGACCAAGCTGGACGGTACCGCCAAGGGCGGCATCATCTTCGCGCTGGCCAAACAGCTGGAGACGCCCATCCGGTTCATTGGCGTGGGTGAAGGTCTGGACGACCTGCGCCCCTTCGATGCCCACGATTTCGTCAACGCACTGTTTGACCGCCAGGGAGACGATGGCCGCGCATGATTGCCTTCGAGCATGTGGGTAAGCGCTATGGAGGGCGCTTTGATGCGCTGGCGCACCTGAACTTCCGCGTGGCCAGAGGTGAAATGGTCTTTTTGACCGGCCACTCGGGGGCGGGCAAAAGTTCGCTGCTGCGGCTCATCATGCGTCTTGAAACTCCTAGCCGGGGCCGGGTGGTGGTGGCGGGGCACGATATTGCCCAGCTGCACCCCAGTCAGGTGCCGTTCTACCGCCGCCAGATTGGCGTGGTGTTTCAGGACCACCAGCTGCTGTTCGACCGCAGCGTGTTCCACAACGTGTCGCTGCCGCTGGAAATCCAGGGCGTCGAGCCACGAGAGGCCGCCCGGCGGGTGCGTGCCGCCCTCGACAAGGTAGGCCTCTTGCATCGCGAAAAAGCGCTGCCCATCGAACTTTCTGGTGGTGAGCAGCAGCGGGTGGGCATTGCGCGGGCTGTGGTCAACAAGCCAGCCTTGCTGCTGGCGGATGAGCCCACCGGTAACCTCGACCCACAGCTGTCGGCGGATATCATGGGGCTCTTCGAGGATTTCAATCGGATTGGCACGACCATCATGATCGCCAGCCACGACCTGGCATTGATTGCCCGGTTGCGTCACCGCATTCTGCGTTTGCAGGATGGTCGCCTGGTGGGTGACGAGGGAGCCTTATGAAGCGTTCGACACCTCGCCACCCTGCCACGCCGCGCCAAGGTGGCGCTGCCCCGCGAGCCAAACGCGCTGCACCCACCCCGCCTTCACCGAGCGAAGCGCCAGCACGCAAGGGGGCGCGTTCGCAGCAGACGCGTTTCAGCAGTCGCCTGCGTGCCTGGGGCAGGCACCATCGTGCCATGGCCATCGACAGCCTGTACCGCCTGGTGCGCCAGCCGCTGGGCAACCTGCTGACCATGCTGGCCATTGCGATTGCGCTGGTACTCCCGGCCGCGCTCTGGCTGACGCTGGACAGCGCTCGCCTGCTGAATACCGAGCTGGATGAAAGCGCGACGCTGACGGTCTACCTCGACGTTGCCGTGGACGAAGCGCAGGCGGCGCGCATAGAAGAGGCGGTCGTGGCAGATGAAGGCGTGGCGCAGACGCGCATGATCAGCCCGGAAGAGGGCATGGCCGAATTCCAGCAGTCGCTGGGTATCGATGACACTTTGGCGGGGCTGGATGACAACCCGTTGCCCACCAGCATCGTGATCGCACCGCAAAGCGTCGACCCCGATGCCATGGCGGAGCTGGCCCATCGGCTCGAAACCCTCACGGGAGTAGACGAAGTTCGTGTCGATCTGGCCTGGGTGGAGCGGCTGCGCCATTTGGCCGAGCTGGGGCGCCGGGTGGCGCTGGCGCTGGGCGTTCTGTTCGGCTTTGGCGTCTTGCTGGTGGTGGGCAACACCATACGCCTAGCGGTGGAAAGTCGTCGCCGCGAGATCGAGGTGGTGATGCTCATGGGGGCCACCCATGCCTTTGTCAGGCGGCCATTTCTCTACAGTGGTGCCTGGTACGGCATAGGGGGAGGCGTGATTGCGCTCGGATTGCTGGGGTTGGGAAATCACTGGCTATCGCTGCCAGTGGCGGCCCTGGCAGCCAGCTATGGCGCCAGCTTCACTTTGCCGCAGCTGGATGTGACGGGCTCTACAATTCTGCTATCTTGCAGTACACTATTGGGCTGGTTAGGAGCATGGCTGGCAGTGACCCGCCACCTTTCCAGTATCCGCCCGCGCTAGGTTCACAGCGCAGGACATCGGGCAGTCACGGTCATGTCATCTCAGGTTAATGGACCAGTGACAAGCTTGAAAGAGGTACTACCGCTGATGAACTGGCCTAGTGAACCTTGACGGTTGGCCAGGGTCTTATCAGTCAATTCCAGATGCGCTGGCCGAGTATTGCCTGCGCGTCGACCACGAAAGGTTTTAAGGGAGACCGTTTGCACATGAGCACTAGTCTTCTACCGGTGGGGCAGCTGTCACCAGGCAACGACCTGGGCGGCTACATTCAGGCGGTCAACGGCATTGCCGTATTGAGCGTCGAAGAAGAGCGTGAGCTGGCGTTTCGTCTTTATGACGAAGGCGACCTGGAAGCGGCGCGTCGTCTGGTGTTGTCGCATCTGCGCTTCGTTGTCCACATCGCTCGCAGTTATTCGGGGTACGGCCTGCCCCAGGCCGACCTGATCCAGGAAGGCAATGTTGGCCTGATGAAGGCCGTCAAGCGCTTCGATCCTAACCAGGGCGTGCGCCTCGTATCCTTTGCGGTGCATTGGATCAAGGCAGAAATCCACGAGTTCGTGCTGCGCAACTGGCGTATCGTCAAGATTGCCACCACCAAGGCACAGCGCAAACTGTTCTTCAATCTGCGCAGCGCCAAGAAGCGTCTGGCCTGGTTGAACAACGACGAAGTCAACGCCATCGCCAAGGACCTGGACGTCAAGCCGGAAATCGTGCGTGACATGGAAGGCCGTTTGTCGGCGTTCGACGCTGGCTACGACGCAGCGCCCGGCGATGACGACGAGAGCGCTTATCAGGCACCTGCCTACTTCCTCGACGACGCTTCGGCAGACCCGGCGACGCAGCTGGAAGATAGCGACTTCGAAGAGGATTCGACGCGCCGCCTTCAGCTGGCCTTGCAGGCACTGGATGACCGCTCTCGGGATATCCTCCAGCGCCGCTGGCTGACCGATGACAAAGCCACGTTACATGACCTGGCCGATGTCTACGGGGTGAGCGCCGAGCGTATTCGCCAGCTCGAAAAGAACGCCATGAAAAAGCTTCGTCAGAAAATGGGTGATACCGCTATCGCCGCATGATGAAGGTGGTCGGGTGGCGCTGCTGCCTGATGTCACTGTCCTGTGCTGAAAAGCCCATGCTGAAAAGCCCGAGCCCGAAAGGGGTCGGGCTTTTTGCTTGGTGCAGGTTGCCTGATACGGCAACGCCCGCGACTATTTCTGCACCTTTGCTGTTTTCCTGTCGGGTTTTCCTGCTAGATTCCCCTTTGGGCATCGGGCCCCGACGGCGGAGAGACAAGGATGGGCAAGGTTCATTTCATTGGTGGTGAAAAGGGTGGTGTAGGCAAGTCAATGACGGCGCGGGTATTGGCGCAATACTACATCGATCATCAGTGGCCCTTTCTGGGCTTTGACTGTGATGCCTCCCACGGGACGTTTTCACGCTTTTATCAGGACTACGCCTCTGCCGTCGTGGTGGGTGACGATGACAGCCTGGACGGCATGCTCTCTGCCGTGGAAGAGCACCCCGAGCGTGACCTGATCATCGACCTGGCGGCTCAGTCGGCGCAGCCGATCAACCGCTGGGTCGAGGAGACCGATGTCTTTGGTCTGCTCAGTGAGCTGGGCATGCAAGTGGTCTGGTGGCATGTGATGGACGATGGGGCAGATTCGGTGACACTGCTGGAGCAGGTGCTGAACCGCTATCAGGAGCAGCCGGTCAGTATCGTCGTGGTGCAGAACCTGGGACGCGGCGACAGCTTCGAGCGTTTCCAGCAGTCCAAGGTGTATCAGCAGGCCGTTGCACAAGAAGCCGCGTTGATCGAATTGCCACGGCTGCATACCAAGCTGACCCAAAAGATCGACTTCAACAACAGCAGCTTTTGGGCGGTGGCCAATGACCGCAGCCTGATGAACATCGCTGAACGCCAGCGCATGAAGGTGTGGTTGCGCAAGTCCTACGAGCAACTCGAGAAGCTGAAGTCGCAGCTTGAAACCATTGACAACGGCTAGCAAGCACGCTTGACGCGTGATAGACTACGCCATCCTCTCAGACAAGACCCGTGAACGGGCAGCGAAATGACTGCTCGTTACACTATTTGGCAGAATTGAAAGTGCTGCCAAATCAATCGGTTGTTGTGGAAAGATCCGTACGGAAATGTCGTGCCAAGGCAATTGCCAGCCGACAGACACATAGTTAATCCGTTGCCGTTGATGGGCAACCTTTATTCTCCAAGGAGATACCTGTGGCGAACAGCAAGCAAGCACGCAAGCGCGCCCGCCAGGCCGAGACTCGTCGCGTCCTGAAATCCAGCCAGCGCAGCATGGTCCGCACTTACATCAAGCGCGTGATCAAGGCGATCAACACTGGCGATCATGGCAAGGCCATGGAAGAGTTCAAGGTCATGCAGCCGGTCGTCGACCGCATTGCTGACAAGGACGTGCTTTCCAAGAAGAAAGCAGCGCGCCTGAAAAGCCGCTTGAACAAGCGCATCAAGGCTCTGGCGGCGTAAGCCGGCAGTCGCCCTAAAAAACCGGCTGCGGCCGGTTTTTTTGTGTCCAAACGTTGCCCGTGCTGCTTGAGTCCCCCCTTTTCTCAGTATGGAACCAGTGATGACTGCGAAGACACCGCCGCAAGCCAATATGTCGCCGCCGCGCCGAGGACTGATGCGCTCTGGACTGGTGGTGAGCGCCATGACCATGATCTCGCGGGTCATGGGGCTGGTGCGCGATGTGGTGGTTGCCACCTTCCTGGGGGCGGGCAACGGGTCCGACGCCTTCTTCGTGGCGTTCAAGATTCCCAATTTCATGCGCCGACTGTTCGCCGAAGGGGCCTTCAATCAGGCCTTCGTGCCGGTGTTGTCGGAGTACTCGACCCAGCGCAGCAAGCAGGAAATTCGTGAGCTGCTCAATGCGGTGGCGGGCAGCCTGACCGCCATCCTGGCGTTGATCACGGCGTTTGCCATGCTCGGTGCGCCCTGGCTGGTATGGCTGTTTGCGCCAGGCTTTGGGCGTGACCCCGACAAGCTGGCCATGACCGCCGACATGCTGCGCTTGACCTTTCCCTACCTGCTGCTGATTTCCTTGACGGCCTTTTCCGGCAGTGTTCTGAACACCTGGAACCGCTTTGCCGTTCCTGCGTTTACGCCAGTGTTGCTCAATCTTTCGTTGATCGGGGCGGCGCTGTTTTTAATGCCCCTGATGGAAGAGCCTGCCATGGCGCTGGCCTGGGGGGTGCTGATTGCCGGTGCTGCCCAGCTCGCCTTTCAGGTGCCGTTTTTGCTGCGCCTGGGGCTATTGCCAACGCCATGGCCCAACTTCGCCCATGATGGGGTCAAGCGTATTCTCAAGCTGATGGCCCCGGCGCTGTTTGGTGTATCGGTGTCGCAGATCAACCTGTTGCTGGACACGGTGTTGGCGTCGCTGCTGGTGGCCGGTAGCGTCTCCTGGCTCTATTACTCGGACCGTTTGGTGGAGCTGCCGCTGGGCGTGTTTGGGGTGGCGATTGGTACCATCATCCTGCCCGCACTTTCCAAGCGCCACGCAGAGCAGTCCAGCGAGCATTTCGCTGCCATGCTGGACTGGGCCATTCGCGTGGTGCTGTTGCTGGGCGTGCCGGCTGCGCTGGCGCTGGCGGTGCTGGCCGAGCCTTTCCTGATCACGCTGTTCCACTATGGGGCGATGACCGAGGTAGATATTCAGATGGCGGCCATGAGTCTGCGCGCCTATGCGTTCGGTCTGGTAGCCTTCATGCTGATCAAGGTGCTGGCCCCGGGCTTCTTTGCCCGCCAGGACACTAAAACCCCCGTGAAGGTCGGGATTGTCGCCATGGTCGCCAACATGCTGCTCAATTTGCTGCTGATCTGGCCGCTGGCGCACGCAGGGCTGGCGCTGGCCACGGCGCTGTCGGCGTTCCTGAACGCGGGGTTGCTGGGCTACCTGTTGTATCGTCAGGGCGTGCTGGTGTTTCAGCCCGGCTGGGGGCGTTACGCGGTGCAGCTGGGAGGGGGCAGCCTGCTGATGGGGGCGGCGCTCTATTTCGTGTCGCCCCACTGGCAGGTGTGGCTGGAGTTCGACATGTGGCAGCGGATTCGCTGGGTGTCCGGACTGGTGGTGCTTGGCGGTGGACTCTACTTCCTGTGGCTGACGGCGCTGGGGCTGCGCCCACGGCATTTCAGGATGAATAGCTAACGGCTGCGGCAGGGCGCTTTTGGCAGGGGCGTTGGGCAAGATGGCCCGATGGCAATCTTGACCTGCACCAGGCCAGCACGTTCGTTATAATCAAACGCTTTCAAGACGGCAGAGGTGCCATGCACGTCATTCGAGGTCTGCACAATCTGACACCCTCTCAGCGTGGCTGCGTGGCGACCATCGGTAATTTTGATGGCGTGCATCGCGGCCATCAGGCGATCCTGCAGCAGTGCCGAGAGCACGCGGCCCGCCTGGGAGTGCCCTTGACCGTGGTGGTCTTCGAACCGCAGCCACGGGAGTTCTTTGCGGGTGACCAGGCGCCGCCTCGGCTGACGCGGCTGCGGGAAAAAGTGCGCTTGCTGCGCGACCACGGCGCGGAACAGGTGCTTTGCCTGCCGTTCAACGACGCCTTGCGCAGCCTGACCGGCCGCCAGTTCATCGACCAAGTGTTGATCCAGGGGCTGAACGTCCGCCATCTGGTGGTGGGGGATGACTTCCGTTTTGGCTGTGATCGCCAGGGCGATTTCGAGCTGCTGGAAGCCGTGGGCAGTCACCATGGGTTTGGCGTCGAAAATACCCACACCTTCACGGTGGCAGGGGAGCGTGTGTCGAGTACCCGGGTGCGTACCTTGCTGGCCAGCGGCAATTTCGAGGTGGCGGCGCGCCTGCTGGGCAGGGCCTATTCGCTGCATGGCCGCGTGGTGCGCGATCAGCAGTTGGGGCGCACCATCGGTGTGCCAACGGCCAATTTACCGCTGCTGCCCCAGCCGCTGACGCTGCGCGGCGTGTTTGCCGTGGTGGCCGAGCTGCCGAACGGTGCTCGCCTGCCCGCCGTGGCCAACGTCGGTTTTCGGCCCACCGTGGGTGCTAAACGGCCCACCCTCGAAGTGCATCTGCTGGACTTTTCCGGCGACCTGTATGGTCAGCGGCTGACGGTTTACCCCTGTGCTCGGCTGCGCGGGGAAGTGAAGTTCGACGATTTCGACGCGCTGAAGGCGCAGATTCAACATGACCAGGCCAGGGCACGCCGCTATTTTGCGGCGGCTGAGGCTGGCGTAGCACTTACTCTTCCGCTGGCCTCGGCCCCGCTTGGGCGTGAGACCGCTTCTTCTGATTTCACTTCGGCGGATAACGACGCCGATGCTAACGACGGCTGACCGGAACTATGGATTACAAGCACACGCTAAACCTGCCAGAAACCGACTTTCCCATGCGCGGCATGCTGCCGAAGCAGGAGCCAGGGCGCGTTTCCCAGTGGCAGGACATGAACCTGTACCAGCGCCTGCGCGAAGCCCGTGCGGGGGCACCGCTGTTCGTCCTGCACGATGGCCCTCCCTATGCCAACGGCAGCATCCATATCGGTCACGCCGTCAACAAGATTCTCAAGGACATCATCGTCAAGTCCAAGAACCTGGCGGGCTTCGATGCACCCTACGTGCCCGGCTGGGACTGCCACGGCCTGCCCATCGAGCACAAGGTCGAGACCACCCATGGCAAGCACCTGGCGGCAGACAAGGCCCGTGAGCTGTGCCGTGAATACGCCGGTGCCCAGATCGAAACCCAGCTGGTGGATTTCGTGCGCCTGGGGATCATCGGGGACTGGGATCACCCCTACCGCTCCATGGATTACGCCAACGAGGCGGGCGAGATCCGCGCCCTGGCCGATATGGTCGAAGCGGGCTACGTTTTCAAAGGGCTGAAACCGGTGAACTGGTGCTTCGACTGCGGCTCGGCGCTGGCCGAAGCGGAAGTCGAGTACGCTGACAAGAAGTCCGATGCCATCGACGTGGCCTTCCCCGTGGAAGATGCCGACAAGCTGGCAGCGGCGTTCGGTCTGAGCGAGCTGGCCAAGCCTGCGGCGGTGGTCATCTGGACCACCACGCCTTGGACCATTCCCGCTAACCAGGCGCTGAACGTTCACCCCGACTTCACCTACGCGCTGGTGGATACCGGCGAGCGGTTGCTGCTGTTGGCCGAAGAGCTGATCGAGAGCTGCCTGGAGCGTTTTGGCTTGCAAGGTGAAGTGGTGGCGACGACTCAGGGCAAACACCTGGATCTGATCAATTTCCGCCATCCGTTCTACGAGCGTCTCTCGCCGGTCTATCTGGCGGACTATGTGGAGTCCGAGGTCGGCAGCACCGGTATCGTTCACTCGGCCCCCTCCTACGGGGTGGACGACTTCAACACCTGCCGCGCTTACGGCATGAGCTTTGACGACATGCTCAACCCGGTTCAGGGTAACGGTGTCTATATCGACGACCTGCCTTTCTTTGGCGGTCAGATGATCTGGAAAGCCAACCCGAACATCATCGACAAGCTGCGTGACGTGAACGCGCTGATGGCCCACACGCCGATCACGCACAGCTACATGCACTGCTGGCGCCACAAGACGCCGGTCATCTACCGTGCCACGGCCCAGTGGTTCGTCGGCATGGATATCAAAGGCAAGGATGGCAAGACCCTGCGCGAGCGGGCGCTGGCCGGTATCGAAGCCACCGAGTTCACCCCTGCCTGGGGGCAGGCGCGCCTGCACAGCATGATCGCCAATCGCCCGGACTGGTGTATCTCCCGTCAGCGTAACTGGGGCGTGCCGATTCCCTTCTTCCTGCACAAGCAAACCGGTGAGCTGCACCCGAACACCGTGGGGCTGATGGAAGAGGCCGCCAAGCGCGTGGAGCAAGAGGGCATCGAGGCGTGGTTCAAGCTGGAACCCTCCGAGCTGCTGGGCGCGGAAGCCGCCGACTACGAGAAAGTCACCGACACGCTGGACGTGTGGTTCGACTCGGGCACCACCCACCGCCACGTGCTGCGCGGCTCGCACCCCCATGGCCATGAGAGCGGCCCACGGGCGGACCTTTACCTGGAAGGCTCGGACCAGCACCGGGGTTGGTTCCACTCCTCGCTGCTGACCGGCGCGGCCATCGATGGGCATGCGCCTTACCGGCAGCTGCTGACCCACGGCTTCACCGTCGATGCCCAGGGGCGCAAGATGTCCAAGTCCATCGGTAACGTGGTGGCCCCGCAAAGCGTGATGGACAAGCTGGGGGCGGACATTCTGCGCTTGTGGGTCGCCTCGACGGACTACTCCGGCGAGATGGCCGTCTCCGACGAAATTCTCAAGCGTACGGCCGACGTTTATCGCCGTATTCGCAACACGGCCCGCTTCCTGCTGTCCAACCTGAGCGGTTTTGACCCTGCTCGGGATCAGGTGGCGTTCGGCGATATGCTGGCGCTGGACCAGTGGGTAGTGGACCGCGCGGCTCAGCTGCAGGGCCGTATCGAAAAAGCCTATGAAGAGTACCGCTTCCTGGATGTCTACCAGCAGGTACACGGCTTCTGCGCACGGGAGCTGGGTGGTTTCTACCTGGATGTCATCAAGGACCGCCAGTACACCACGCAAACCGACTCGCTGGCCCGTCGCAGTGCGCAAACTGCGCTGTATCACGTGGTGGAAGCGTTGAGCCGCTGGGTGGCCCCGATTTTGTCGTTCACCGCCGAAGAGATTTTCGAGCATATCCCCGGCCAGCGTGGCGACAGCGTGCTGCTGGAGACCTACTACACAGGCCTCTCCACGCTGGATGAGGGTGCCGAGATGGGTCGGGCGTTCTGGGAGCAGGTGCTGGAAGTGAAGCACTCGGTGAACAAGTGCCTGGAAGATGCCCGTAACGCCAAAGTGATCAAGGGCAGCCTGGCGGCGGAAGTCACGCTTTACGTGAACGACGAACTGCACACGGCGCTGGCCAAGCTGGGCGACGAGCTGCGTTTTGTGATGCTCACGAGTGAAGTGCATCTGGCGCCGCTGGCCGATGCGGCCGGTGCCGAAAGTACCGAGCTTGAGGGGTTGAAGGTAGCCGTCAACGCCAGTGAGCATGCCAAGTGCGAGCGCTGCTGGCACCACCGCGCCGATGTGGGCAGTTTTGCCGCCCATCCGGACCTGTGTGGCCGCTGTGTGAGCAACTTGCCCGAAGGCAGTGGAGAGATTCGTTACTATGCCTAACACCGTGAGCGGCACGGAAGCGTCGACCCACCAGCGTCCGCCCATGCGGCGGCCGCTGCGCTGGCTATGGCTGGCGGTGGCGGTGATCGTGCTGGATTTGCTGACCAAATATGCCGCCAGCCATTTTTTGAGTTATGCACAGCCGGTTGAAGTGCTGCCGTTTTTCAACCTGACCCTGCTGCACAATACCGGCGCGGCCTTCAGCTTCCTGGCTGACCATCCTGGCTGGCAGCGCTGGTTCTTTGCCACGGTGGCCATTGGCGCCAGCATAGGGCTGACCGTGTGGCTCTCCAGGGTGCGGGCAGACGAAAAGCTGCTGGCCATCGCGCTGCCGTTGATCATCGGTGGCGCGCTGGGCAACCTGTATGATCGGCTCATTCACGGCTATGTCGTGGACTTTCTCTCATTCCACGTGGCGGGCTGGTACTACCCGGCTTTCAACGTGGCCGATATTGGTATTACGCTGGGTGCCGTGGGGCTTATCTGGGAGTCGTTCATGGGCGATCGACGCCGTAAAAAAATGGCCTGAACGCCCCCGCGCCTACCTGTGAGGAACTATGGACTACCTAATTGACGATGGCATGGAAATCACCCTCCACTTCACGTTGAAGCTGGAGGACGGCACGGTGGTGGATTCCACCAAAGAGAAAGCGGCTGCCACGTTTCAATATGGCGATGGCAACTTGCCGCCGGGTTTCGAGCACCCCATCAAGGGCATGGCCGCCGGCCAGAGCGGGTCATTCCAGATTACCCCGGAGCATGCCTTCGGTCAGCATAATCCGCAGAATATCCAGACCTTGAAGCGAGCAGATTTTGGTGACGACGAGCCCGAGGTGGGCATGGTCATGTCGTTTGCCGACAAGGCGGGAACGGAACTGCCGGGCGTGGTCAAAACAGTAGAAGGTGACCGCGTGGAGGTTGATTTCAACCACCCGCTGGCAGGGCGCACGCTGACATTCGAGGTCGAAGTGCTCAACGTCACGCCGATCACCAAACACTAATTTCCCGAGCGATGCAGGTTGCATCAAGGCGCATTTATGCAGTCATCAGAGTCATCTCAGCCCATTCAGATCAAGCTGGCTAACCCGCGCGGATTCTGCGCCGGGGTCGACCGTGCGATCGATATCGTCAATCGCGCGCTGGATGTCTTCGGCCCGCCGATTTATGTGCGCCATGAAGTCGTGCACAACCGCTTCGTGGTGGAAACGCTGCGCGAGCGCGGGGCCGTCTTCGTCGAAGAACTCCATGAAGTGCCCGACGATGTGATCGTCATCTTCTCGGCCCACGGCGTTTCCCGAGCGGTTCAGCAGGATGCCGAACAGCGTGGCCTGAAAGTTTTCGATGCCACTTGCCCGCTGGTCACCAAGGTGCACATGGAAGTGCTGCGCTACGCCAAACGCGGCCAGGAGTGCATTCTCATCGGGCACGAAGGCCACCCCGAAGTCGAAGGCACCATGGGGCGCTACGACACTTCCCATGGGGGCAAGATCTATCTGGTGGAAGACGAACAGGACGTTGCCAATCTGGTCGTCAACGACCCTGCGGCGCTGGCGTTCGTCACCCAGACCACGCTCTCCATGGACGACACGGCCAAAGTGATCGACGCGCTGCGGGAGAAGTTTCCCGAGATCCAGGGGCCGCGCAAGGACGATATCTGCTACGCCACCCAAAACCGCCAGGATGCGGTGCGCGAGCTGGCAGCGGACAGCGATCTGGTGCTGGTCGTGGGCAGTCCCAACAGCTCGAATTCCAACCGCCTGCGGGAGCTTTCCGAGCGCATGGGGACCCCCGCCTATCTGATCGACAATGCCGAGCAGATCGAGGCTGCCTGGCTCGAAGGCGTCAAGCGTATTGGCGTCACTGCCGGTGCCAGCGCCCCGGAAGTGCTGGTGAAAGGGGTCATCGACCAATTGCAGGCACTGGGTGCAGAAGCACCTGTGGAACTGCAAGGTCGTGAGGAGAACATCACGTTCTCCATGCCCAAAGAGCTACGCGAGCGTGTGATCGTTAGTGAATAGTCACCAGTGAGATAGCGTTAACACCAGGTCTATTCTAGTGGGTGCAAAGCGTATCGGTTTGGGACATACTCGAAGTATGATTCAGTTGATACGGGAGCACCGCGCGTGCCAGATCGCTCTATCCCCCCTGTGGGCGGCAAGTTTCCTCCCCAGGGGTTCACCCTCATCGAACTGCTGATTGCCGTCGCGATCATCGGTATCGTCGTCGGTATCGCCTACCCCAGCTACAACCGTTATGTCGAGCGTTCTCTGCGTACCGATGCACATGCGGGTCTGCTTCAGGCCGCCTCCGAGATGGAGCGCTGCTATTCACGTCAATACTCCTACAATGACTGCGCCGTTACGGCCACCTCGCCCGATGGTAACTACGCCATTACGGTCGCCAATGGTGGTGACGAAGACGGTGGTTTCCTGCTGACGGCTTCCAGTGAGCGAGACGATGGCTGCGAAGAAGACTTGCAGTACAACGCCCGTGGCGAACGGCTGCCTGCTGCCTGCTGGTAAGCACCGGCAGCAAGGCGGCTTCTCCTTGGTCGAGGCACTCGTGGCGCTGGTGGTGCTGTCACTTGGCCTGATCAGTATTGCTGCCATGCAGCTGAAAGCCTTGCAGGCCGTGCAGCGCGGCTATCAGCAAACGCTGGTGAGCGTGGCGGCGCTGGATGCCCAGGAACGAGTCTGGGCGGCAACGCGTCATGCCGAGGGCTGTCAGGATATCCCGCTTGCCGAGATCGAGCGTGCCTGGCAAACGGCCTGGTTCGCTGCCTCAGGCGGGCCGCTTATCCGTCATGGCCAGGCCATTTACAGCACCATTGCTCGGCAAGGTTGCCTGTTCGAGGTGACGGTAAGGCTCGACAGTGCAGTGGACGACAGCCCTCAGTCGCTTGTCTATCCCTTTCAACTACCCCTTTAGGGAGTGTGGCGGCGCCTATGGAGAGGCAAAACGGCTTCACCCTGACCGAGATGATGGTGGCCATGGTCATGGGCGTCATCATCGTGATAGGGGCAGGGCAGCTCTTCTTGAGTACTCTGCACACATTTCGGCAGACTGAAAGCCTGGGGCGGCAGCAGGAGGCGCTGATTTTCTCCGTGACTCACATTACCACCACGCTTCAGCGCCGCGGAGCATACGATGATGCGGGGGAGCCGTACTACCGATTACAGTGCGTACCGTCAGCCAGTGAATGTCGCTGCACGCTACAGGATATGTCGCGTGCGCAGCCGCTGGTGAACTTCCAGGCTGCCGAGGGAGCCTCCTGTCCACGCGATGAACCCGTCGGCACCGCCGTTGATCAGGCGCCTGCCGTGTATCAAGTAGCATTGCCGTTGGGGCCCGGTGGTCAAGCAGTGACCTTTCATGTGGCTCATCGGGAAGCGCTGTTTCATCTGGATGAATAGCAGGGAGAGGGCTAGTGAATGGAAACGCAACGAGGCGCTGCGCTGGTCATTGTCATGGTGTTGCTGGCCAGTGCACTGGTCACGGCGATGATGGGCATGCAGTCCGCCTTGGTGGATAAGCGGCTCGCGGGCAATTTCCGTGCTTCCCTGCAGGCTCAAATGAACTCAGGGAGTGCGGCATCACACGCATTGTGGCGATTCGACGAGCTATCGTGGGAAGGCGCGCCGCAGATAGAGGCTTCCGCCACGGTGCGCTTCGAAGACTATCTTGATCATCCCCATGCCCAGCGCGTGTCCCAGGATTGCCCATCCCAGGGCTGCCTGTTCGTGCCGGTGGTGTTTCAAGGCGAATCATGGGTCATGGCGTTGGGGGCCGTGCTGTCTGAACGTGATGGCATCGTGGCCCAGAGTGAGCCCGTCTTCGTGCGGCGGGACACTCGAGCGGATGGACAGGCAGTCGTCGTTTGGAAATAGGCGTACAATAGCGTATCGTTTTTCACCTTTATTCAGTTGGATCCAGATCATGAGTCAGATAGCCAAAACCCGCGTGCTGACCGGGATTACCACGACGGGGACGCCTCACCTCGGCAATTACGTCGGGGCCATCAAGCCTGCCATCGAGGCAAGCCAGGACCCTAACGTGCAGTCGTTCTACTTCCTGGCCGACTTTCACGCCCTGATCAAGTGTCAGGATCCCAAGCGTGTTCAGGCGTCACGCATGGAGATCGCCGCTACCTGGCTGGCGTTGGGTCTGGATACCGATAACGCCATCTTCTATCGCCAGTCGGATATCAGCGAAATTCCCGAGCTGATGTGGATGCTGTCGTGCGTCTGTGCCAAGGGTCTGATGAACCGAGCCCATGCCTACAAGGCCGCCGTGGCCGAGAACGAAGAGGCTGGCGACCAGGATCCGGACAAGGGCATTACCATGGGGCTGTTTAGCTACCCGGTACTGATGGCCGCCGATATCCTGATGTTCAATGCCCATAAAGTGCCGGTCGGGCGCGACCAGATCCAGCATATCGAGATGGCACGTGATATCGCAGGGCGCTTCAACCATCTGTTCAAAGGGCAATACTTTGCTCAGCCGGAAGCCGTGGTCAACGAAAAGGCAGAGGTGCTGAAAGGCCTGGACGGTCGCAAGATGTCCAAAAGCTACAACAATACCATTCCGCTTTTTGTCAGCGAGAAAAAGCTGCAAAAGCTGGTGCGCAAGATCAAGACCAACTCTCTGGAACCTGGTGAGCCCAAAGACCCCGACACGTGTACGCTGTTCCAGATCTATGCCGCGTTTGCCAGCGATGCCGAAACCGCCACCATGCGTCAACAGTATGAAGAAGGTATTGGCTGGGGAGAGGCCAAGGATCAGGTCTTCGAATACCTCAATGCCCATCTCAGCGCGCCGCGTGAACGCTATAACGCCTTGATGGAAGACCCTGCCCATATCGAAGCCATATTGCAGAAAGGTGCTGAGCGTGCCCGTGCCGAGGCATCCATCACCATGGACAAGCTGCGTTCGGTGGTTGGGCTGGGGCGTTTTGTTTAAATATTCCTTTTGGGAATATGAACCTCTCAATAAAGAATTTCCAGCGTTTACGCCTCGCCGTTAGGCTTATAACTATTGTCCAACTTAGCCAAGCGCCTTGCTGTTGCAGGCGCTTTTGGCGTTGCTAAACAGGTGAATTATGGCGACTACCTCAATGGTGGCTCCGGTCTCGTACCGCGTGCCCCTTCTGGCCATGGCAGCGATTGTGCTGGGGGCGATCGTGATTGGCGTCATTTTTGGCGCCAATATCGGGCTGCTGATGATCGTGGGCGGCCTGCTGGGTATGGTGCTCTATCACGCAGCGTTTGGCTTTACGGCGGCCTGGCGGGTGTTCATTACCGAGCGTCGTGGGCGTGGCTTGCGGGCGCAAATGATCATGCTGGCGATTGCCGTAGTGCTGTTTTTTCCGGCGCTGGGGGCGGGGTCGCTGTTTGGTACGCCGGTGAGTGGCTTCGTCTCGCCGATCGGCATTTCGGTGTTGTTCGGTGCGTTTATCTTCGGTATCGGCATGCAGTTGGGCGGCGGCTGTGCCTCGGGCACGCTGTTTACCGCTGGCGGTGGTAATGCCCGTATGCTGATTACCCTGGTGTTCTTTATCGTGGGCTCGGTCATCGGGTCTGCGCATTTCACCTGGTGGCAAAGTTTGCCCGCCTTCCAGCCGGTGTCGTTGGTCAACGTGGCTGGCGTTGGGGGCGGTATCGGCATCAGCCTGGTGCTGTTTGCTGCCATCGCCGCCTTTACGGTGATCATGGAGAAGCGCCGTCATGGCCAGCTGGAACAGGTGCCTACGGTCGATAAGCCCGGTGTGGAGCGCTGGCTCACGGGCCCTTGGCCGCTGGTGGCGGGGGCCGTTGCCCTGGCGCTGCTCAACTTTGCCACCCTGGCATTGGCGGGTCGCCCCTGGGGCATTACCTCGGCCTTTGCGCTGTGGGGCGCCAAGGCGTATGAGCTGGTGGGCGGCGATGTGAGCCAGTGGGGTTATTGGCAAGCACCGGGTAACGCGGCCGCGCTGGAAGCCAGTGTATGGAGCGATATCACGACGGTCATGAACGTGGGTATCATGCTGGGGGCACTGGCTGCCGCCCATCTGGCCGGGCGTTTCGCACCGAACTTCCGTATTCCGCTGCGCTCGGTGCTGGCCGCTGTGATCGGTGGCCTGCTGCTGGGGTATGGTGCGCGCTTAGCGTTTGGTTGCAATATCGGCGCGTACTTCAGCGGCATTGCGTCGGGTAGCCTGCATGGCTGGGTCTGGATGGCGGCGGCCTTTGCGGGCAACCTGATTGGCGTGAAGTTGCGGCCGTTTTTCTTTGCTGGCGAAGAGGGGCGCCGTCCCACCGCCAAGAGCTGCTGATCGCTAGCGTTTTGGTTTGTTCGATAACACCTCGGCCATGGCCGGGGTGTTTTTTTATGGCCATTCTCGGCCCTGTTTCTACCTTTGTCGCACGACCATGTTACATTACGCACAAACGTCGCCAACGCCCAGCGTTGCTGCATTGCAACAGCAATTGACATAAAAAGAGAGTGCCTATGTCTACGAAGAGTAAACGCCCCCTGTACATTCCTTACGCCGGTCCTTCGCTGCTTGAAATGCCGCTATTGAACAAAGGCAGCGCGTTTACTCAAGAGGAGCGATTGGCGTTCAACCTGATCGGCCTGCTCCCGCAAAAAGTCGAAACCATCGACGACCAGCTCGAACGTGTCTATCGTCAGTACCAGCAGTGCCATAGTGACCTGGAGCGTCATATTCATCTGCGCGCCATTCAGGACGATAACGAAACGCTCTATTTCCGTCTGGTGTCCGAGCATCTGGAAGAGATGCTGCCGATCATCTACACCCCTACCGTGGGTCAGGCGTGCCAGGAGTTTTCCAATATCTATCGTAACCACCGGGGCTTGTTCATCAGCTATCCGGACCGCGAGCATATGGACGACATCCTGCGCAGTGCCACCAAGGACAACGTGAAAGTCATCGTGGTAACCGATGGCGAGCGTATTCTTGGCCTGGGTGACCAGGGCATCGGCGGCATGGGCATTCCTATCGGTAAGCTGGCGCTGTACACCGCCTGTGGCGGCATCAGCCCTGCCTACACGCTGCCGATCATGATCGACGTGGGCACCAATAACCAGGCGCTGCTGGATGACCCGATGTACATGGGATGGCGTCACGAGCGGGTCAGCCAGGAAGAGTACGATGCCTTCATGGCCGAGTTCATTTGCGCCGTGAAGCGCCGCTGGCCGAATGTACTGCTGCAGTTCGAGGATTTTGCCCAGGCCAACGCCGTGCCGTTGCTGGAGCGTTACCGCAACGAACTGTGCTGCTTCAACGACGACGTGCAGGGAACGGCCTCTGTAGTGGTGGGTACGCTGATGGCTGCCTGCCAGGCGCGGGGCGAAACCATTGCGCAGCAGCGAGTGGTGTTCGTGGGTGGTGGTTCGGCGGGGTGTGGCATCGCCGAGCAGGTAGTGGTCTCCATGGAGGCCGAAGGCTTGACCGAAGCAGAGGCGCGAGCGCGCATCTTCATCGTCGACCGGGATGGTTTGATGACCACCGACCAGACCTGGCAGCGGGATTTCCAGCGTCGTCTGGCCCATGATCCTGCGCTGGTAGCCAACTGGAACGGTCAGGGGCTGGAAGAGACCATTGCCCAGATCAAACCCACCATCCTGATTGGGGTCTGTGGCCAGCGGGGCATCTTTACCGAACAGGTCGTGCGTACCATGCATGCAGGCTGTGAACACCCGGTCATCATGCCGCTCTCCAACCCCACCTCCCAGGCAGAAGCCGTGCCTGAGGACGTGATTCGCTGGACCGACGGCCAGGCCTTGGTAGCCACGGGTAGCCCCTTTGCGCCGGTGGTCTACAACGGGCGGACCTACCCCATTGCCCAGTGCAACAACGCCTATATTTTCCCCGGTATTGGCCTGGGGGTGATTGCCGCCGACGCCCACCGCGTGACCGACGAGATGCTGATGAGCGCCTCGCGTGCCCTGGCCCGTGAAGCGCCGCTGGTCAAGGAAGGGCAGGGTGCGCTGCTGCCACCGCTGTCGCGCATTCGTGAAATCAGTAAGTCGATTGCTTTCGAAGTGGCTGCTCAGGCGCAGCAAAACGGCGTGGCGCTGAAAACCAGCGGCTCGGAACTGCGTGAGCGTATCGAAAAATCCTGCTGGTCGCCGGAGTATCGCTTCTACCGCCGTCGCGCTTTCTAAGGCGCGGTGCAAAAAAAAAGCCCCCACCGAGGTGGGGGCGATGCAAGCATTGGCGGTTTTTACCGTTAGGCTGCGCCGATCATTTTGCGCAGCACGTAGTGAAGGATACCACCGTGGCGGTAGTAAGCCAGCTCATTGGCGGTATCAATTCTGCATTTGGCATCAACGGTACGCTCCTGGTCGCCCTGTTTGATGACCACTTTGACCGTGCCGCCTGGGCTCAAGTCGCTTAATCCCGCAATCGAAATCTCTTCGTCACCGGTGAGCCCAAGGCTCTTGCGGCTCTCGCCTTCGGGGAACTGCAGCGGTACGACGCCCATGCCAATCAGGTTGGAACGGTGGATCCGTTCGTAGGATTCGGCAATCACCGCCCGTACGCCCAGCAGTCGGGTTCCCTTGGCTGCCCAGTCGCGGGAAGAGCCGGTGCCATACTCCTTGCCTGCCACCACCACCAGCGGCGTGCCTTCTTCCTTGTACTTCATGGCGGCGTCATAGATCGACATCTGCTCACCACTGGGCACATGGCGCGTTTCACCCCCGACCACGCCGTCCAGCATTTCGTTCTTGATCCGCACGTTGGCGAAGGTGCCGCGCATCATGACTTCATGGTTGCCTCGGCGTGAGCCGTAGGAGTTGAAGTCCACGGGTTTGACGCCATGCTCCTGCAGGTAGCGGCCAGCAGGGCTGTCGGGCTTGATGGAGCCTGCAGGGGAAATATGGTCGGTGGTGACGGAGTCACCCAGCATCGCCAGTACTCGAGCACTCTGGACATCTTCGATGGCATCGGGCTCGCGCTGCATGCCTTCGAAGAAGGGTGGGTGCTGAATGTAGGTGGAGGAGGGCCACTCGTAGACGTTGCTTTCCGGCACTTTGATCGACTGCCACGTCTCGTCGCCTTCGAAAACGGCGCCGTACTCCTTGCGGAACATCTCGGTGTTGACCTTCTGTACGGCGTTGGCGATATCCGCCTGCGAGGGCCAGATGTCTTTCAGGTACACTGGGTTGCCATCGCTGTCTTCCCCAAGCGGGTCGGTGGACAGGTTGCATTGAACGTTGCCCGCCAGTGCATAGGCCACCACCAGCGGCGGTGAAGCCAGCCAGTTGGTTTTGACCAGCGGATGCACGCGGCCTTCGAAGTTGCGGTTACCCGACAGCACGGAGGCAACGGCAAGGTCCCCCTGTTGAATGGCTTTTTCGATGGCGTCGGGCAGCGGACCGGAGTTGCCGATACAGGTGGTGCAGCCGTAGCCCACCAGGTTGAAGCCCAGCGCATCCAGGTCATCGTTCAGTTCGGCAGCGGCCAGGTAGTCGGTGACCACCTTGGAGCCAGGCGCCAGGGACGTCTTGACCCAGGGTTTGGTGGCCAGCCCCTTCTGACGCGCGTTACGTGCCAACAGGCCCGCCGCCATCATGACACTGGGGTTGGAGGTATTGGTGCAAGAAGTGATGGCCGCGATGACCACGGCGCCTGGGTCCAGGTTGAAATCCTGCTCACCCATCTTGACCGCTTGGCTATCGTTATGCTGAAACGAGCGTTCGAAGCTCCGGTCGATGCCCACGGCGGTCTGGCCGCCTTCCGAGGAAAGCTTGCCCGTTTCCGTAGAAGGGTAGGACTTGCCATCTTCCTCCATGACGCTGGCGAACGCCTTGGGCATGTTCTTGAGAGAGACGCGATCCTGCGGGCGTTTGGGGCCTGCCAGGCTGGCTTCCACGCTGCTCATGTCGAGGCTGAGGGTATCGGTGAAGATGGGCTCGTCACCGGGCTCACGCCAGAGCCCCTGGGCCTTGCTGTACGCTTCGACCAGCGCGACCAGCTCATCTTCACGGCCGGTCAGGCGCAGGTAATTGAGGGTTTCATCGTCCACCGGGAAGAAGCCGCAGGTGGCGCCATACTCGGGGGCCATGTTGGCAATGGTGGCGCGGTCGGCCAGCGGCAGGTCTTTCAGGCCATCTCCGTAGAACTCGACGAACTTGCCGACCACGCCCTTCTTGCGCAGCATCTCGGTGACCGTGAGAACCAGGTCGGTGGCCGTAATGCCTTCCTGCAGCTTGCCGGTCAGCTTGAAGCCGATAACCTCGGGAATCAGCATCGATACCGGCTGGCCCAGCATGGCCGCCTCGGCCTCGATGCCGCCTACCCCCCAGCCCAGTACGCCCAGGCCGTTGATCATGGTGGTGTGGGAGTCGGTGCCCACCAGCGTGTCCGGGTAGGCGAAGGTCTTGCCGTCTTCTTGTTTGGTCCAGACGGTGCGGCCCAGGTACTCCAGGTTGACCTGGTGGCAAATGCCGGTGCCG
This sequence comes from Vreelandella hamiltonii, assembly GCF_014651775.1. Taxonomy (GTDB): domain Bacteria; phylum Pseudomonadota; class Gammaproteobacteria; order Pseudomonadales; family Halomonadaceae; genus Vreelandella; species Vreelandella hamiltonii. Next base: position 21,459 of record NZ_BMXN01000014.1, on the reverse strand, counting down.
GGCGGCACGACACTGAAGTTGTCGAATGCTTTCTGGCCCCAGCGCAGGAACTCGTAACGCTCGCCGTTACGCTGCATTTCGATATCCACGTTCTCCTGAAAGGCCGTGGGGTTGCCAAACTTGTCGACCATGACCGAGTGGTCGATGATCAGATCGACCGGAGAGAGCGGGTTGATGCGGGCGGGGTCTTCGCCCAGGGACTCGACCGCTGCGCGCATAGAGGCGAGATCCACGACCCCCGGTACGCCGGTGAAGTCCTGCATCAGAACGCGGGCAGGGCGGTAACCGATTTCGCGGCTGGACTGCCCCTCGTTTTGCCAGTCGACCAGGGCTTGCATGTCGGCCTGTTCGACGCTCTCGTCGTCAGCGAAGCGCAGCTGGTTTTCGAGCAGAATCTTGAGCGTCTTGGGCAGCCGGTCGATGTTGCCCAGCGTTTCGGCTGCTTTGGGCAAGCTGTAGTAGTGATACTCCTGGCTTCCTGCCGTCAGGGTATGAAGCGTGCTGGGTATCTTGCTCATTCCATTCTCCTCTCGATCGCTTATGGGTATCGCAACGGTCACTGTGTTCCAGAATAACGCTGATCAACAGTATGGCTCATGTAGGGCACATGGGTGTGGCGGGGTCGCCTTTCAAGCCATCTTGGCCTAATAGCGTAGACCAACCCTTGTAATTGCTTGTACTCGACGCCATTTCAGGCAGACTCTTCTGCGAATGTCGGCCCTGCAACGAATGTCGACGACGAACTCTGCTCAATTGTCACAAAGGTGGTGTCATGGAAACGCGTCATGAACGTTTGATCATTCTAGGCTCTGGCCCGGCGGGGTACACGGCAGCGGTTTATGCCGCTCGGGCAAACCTGAAGCCGCTGCTGATTACCGGCATGCAGGCGGGTGGCCAGTTGACCACGACGACCGATGTGGACAACTGGCCCGGCGATGCCGAGGGCGTACAAGGGCCTGAGTTGATGGAACGCATGAAGCAGCATGCCGAACGTTTCAACACCGAAGTGCTGTTCGATCATATCCACGAGGTGAGCCTTGGCGAGAAGCCGTTCACCTTGAAGGGCGATAGCGGCGTCTATACCTGCGACGCCCTGATCGTGGCTACCGGTGCCAGCGCTCGCTATCTGGGGTTGCCGTCAGAGCAGCAGTTCATGGGCCAGGGGGTCTCTGCCTGTGCTACCTGCGACGGTTTCTTCTACCGCAATCAGGAAGTGATCGTGGTCGGCGGTGGCAACACGGCGGTCGAAGAAGCGCTCTACCTGTCGAACATTGCCTCCAAGGTCACGCTGGTCCATCGCCGCGATACGCTTCGTGCCGAAAAGATCCTGCAAGACAAGCTGTTCGAGAAGGCAGAGGCAGGCAAGATCGCCTTGGAATGGTTTTACGAGGTGGAAGAAGTGCTGGGCGACAACACCGGCGTCACCGGCGTGCGGGTGAAGTCGACGCAGGACGGCAGCACCAAGGAGATCCACGCGCCTGGGCTGTTCATCGCCATCGGCCACAGCCCCAATACGGGCATCTTCGAAGGCCAGCTGGAAATGAACGGTGGCTACATCAAGGTACAGTCCGGCAGCGAGGGTAACGCCACGGCCACCAGCGTGCCAGGCGTGTTTGCCTGTGGCGACGTCATGGACCATATCTATCGCCAGGCCATCACCTCGGCGGGCAGTGGCTGCATGGCAGCGCTGGATGCAGAGCGTTACCTGGACGGTATTGCCTGAGGCTGACCCGACTAGCAGGCGATAGGCGACGTATCGATACGCAGTCTGCCTAACTGGCTCAGCACCAGCCGCTTGCCCGTTTCGCCCGTCGCGCACACGTCGAAGCTGCCGTTATAGCCGCTGGCATGGCCGAGTGGCGTGTACGTCACTCGATGCCAGCCACGGCTATAGGTGGTGTAGGTGGCCAACTGGCCGGGAAAGGTGCGCAGCACCTGCGCTGGCTCGATGGTATCCGTGGCGCGTCCTTTCACCACCATCAAGGTGTCGTGCCAGCTCGCAGTGCAGGCAGTGTGTTGTGGGTTGGCTGGGCAGATGGTGACCGCCGTGCGCTGGGTAATGGCCGTATTGCGCGCCAAGGCAAACGCAGCCTGCAGCCGCGTCGTTTCACTGTTGAGCATGCTGTGGTGCCCCAAGGCTTGAAAACTTGGGGCCAGCCAGGCAGTCATGACGGCCATCAGCACCAGGGCCACCATCAGTTCTAGGAGCGTAAAGCCTCGCTGAACCGAGCCAGGCCGTGGGTGTGCAGCGGTATCGCATGTCATCATGAGACCCTCTGTGTACGGTCATGGGACTTATCCTAGAGGGCCTTGTGCTCTTTTTATGTAAGCCAAAACGGACAAAGCTTGTGAGCCATATCTTAATTATTGGCGGCGGTGTCATCGGCATGATGACCGCGCTCCAGCTGGCTGATGCAGGGCAGCAGGTCACGTTGGTGGAGCGCGGGCAGTGTGGCCAGGAGGCTTCCTGGGCGGGTGGGGGTATCGTCTCGCCGCTCTACCCCTGGCGTTACGGTGAGCCGGTGTCGCGGCTCTCGCGCTGGTCGGAAGGGGTGTACCCCACGCTGGCGCTGCGGCTGCTGGAAGAAACGGGCATCGACCCCGAGTATCGCCAGAAAGGCCTGCTTTACCTGAACGTGGAAGATGACGAGCAGGCGCTGGCGTGGGCTCGGCAAATGGGCAAGCCGCTCGAACGGGTCGAGGCAGAGGTCGTGCAGCAGAAAGAGCCCGCCGCGCTGGCCTCTGGCGGAAGCGCTCTGTGGATGCCGACGCTGGGCAGCATTCGTAACCCCCGCCTTGGCCAGGCGCTGCGGGCCCGGCTGGCGGCGATGCCGAGCGTCACGCTGGTCGAGCAGTGCCAGGTCACCGGCTTCCTCCAGCGTCAGGGCAAGGTCGTGGGGGTGGCCACGGGGTCGGGCGAGCTGCATGCCGAGCGAATAGTGGTATGTGGCGGAGCCTGGGCAGCCCAGCTACTGGAAGGCCTGGGTGTCCAGTTGCCCGTTCGGCCCGTGAAAGGGCAGATGATCGCTTATCAGACCCCGCCAGGGCTGGTGCAGCGGGTGGTGCTGAAAGATGGTCGCTATGTGATTCCGCGTAACGATGGTCTGCTGCTGGTGGGCTCGACGCTGGAAGAGGCCGGGTTCGATAAAACCACCGATCAGGACGCCCTGGCGTCGCTGCGCCAGAGTGCTGAAAACATCATTCCTGCACTGGCCAGGTACCCCGTGGCGTATCACTGGGCGGGGCTGCGTCCGGGCTCCCCGGACGGCATTCCGTTCATCGGCGCGCTGCCGGAATTTCCCAACGTGTTCGTCAATGCAGGGCACTACCGTAATGGTCTGGTACTGGCTCCCGCCTCGACGCATCTGCTGGTCGACCAGCTATTGGATCGTGAGCCGCTGATCGACCCAGCGCCTTACTTGCCGGTGGCGCTACGTCGGGGGTAGCGCATCAAGCATTACCGTCGTCGCGATCACGCTGTTCCTGCAGGAAACGGTCGCGGTGGGCGCTGCAGCAAAACCACTGCTCATGGTCACGCAGTGCCTCGCTTTCCGGCACGTGGACGTCGCACCAGCGGCAGCGCACCATCTGCCCGCCTTCATGGCGAGGAGCGGGGGGCTGCTGCTGGGAAAGGCGGTGCTGGCGATACATGCCGTAGAGTTTCAGGCCTGCATAAAACAGCACCGCAAAAATAATCAGCCGAATGATCAACAGGTTCATCCTCGATAACTCCCATACCGGGAAAAAGCGGGCAGTACGCCTGTAGCCGTATGGCCTTTGCCAGCAGGCGCACCTTGCGGGACAATGCCCCAAGTGCCATCGTATTCTGAAGATTCTCAAGAGATTTTGACGCCCATGCAAGACTTAACGCTGGTAATGGCCCAACTCGACCCGCTAGTGGGAGATATTCCCGGCAATGCCGCGCGCGCCATCGAGGCCGTGCGTGAGGCGAGGATCGAGCATGGGGCGGACATTGTGGTCTTTCCCGAGCTGTTTCTTTCCGGCTACCCGCCGGAAGATCTGCTGCTGAGGCCTTCCATGGAAGCGCGCCTGCGCGAAGCCCGCGCCAAAATGGCCGAGAAGGTGGCCCGAGACGTGCTGGTCATCATTGGTTATCCCGGCGTGCGTGAAGGCAAGTGCTACAACATGGCGGGCGTGCTGTACAACGGCCAGTGGGAAGCAGAGTACGCCAAGCAGGCGCTGCCCAACTACCAAGTGTTCGATGAGCAGCGCTACTTCACCCCCGGCACCCAGCCACTGGTTTACGAGCACAAGGGTGCCAAGCTGGGGCTGTTGATCTGTGAAGACTTGTGGGAAGGCTCGCCGGTCAAGGCGGCGCAGGCGGCCGGGGCGGAAGTATTGATCAGCCTGAATGCCTCACCCTACCACCAGGACAAGCCCACCGAGCGGCTGCGCCTTCTGGAGCAGCGGGCTCAGGACGTTCAGCGCCCCATTCTTTACGTCAACACCATTGGCGGCCAGGATGAGCTGGTGTTCGACGGCGGTTCTTGCTGTGTGGATGAGCAGGGCCAGCTCAAGGTGCTGGCCCCTTACTGGCAAGCCGGGCTGATGCCCGTTCAACTGCTGCAAACCAGCGCCGAGCGTTGGGAGCCCCAGGCCGGAGAGATCGAGCCGGAAGTCATGCCGGAAGAGAGCCTTTATTGCGCGCTGGTCACCGGGCTGCGTGACTACGTCAATAAAAGCGGCTTCAAAGGCGTGGTGCTGGGGCTTTCCGGCGGCATCGACTCCGCCTTGTCGCTGGCGATTGCGGTGGATGCGCTAGGGCCGCAGCGCGTTCAGGCGGTCATGATGCCTTACCACTACACCGCCGATATCTCCAAGCAGGATGCCGCCGAGCAGGCCAAACTGCTGGGGGTGCATTATGACGTGATGCCCATCGAGCCCATGGTAGAGGCCTTCATGGCGACCCTGGCGGATAGCTTTGCGGGCACCGAGCGTGACACCACCGAGGAGAACCTGCAGTCGCGCTGCCGAGGCGTGCTGCTGATGGCCATTTCCAACAAGAAGGGCCTGATGGTGCTGACCACCGGCAACAAGAGCGAAATGGCCGTGGGCTATGCCACGCTCTATGGCGACATGGTGGGCGGCTACAACGCCATCAAGGATGTCTACAAGACCTGGGTCTACCGCCTGGCACGTTGGCGTAACACCCAGTCGCCAGCCATTCCAGAGCGGGTCATCGAGCGTCCGCCCAGCGCAGAGCTGGCGCCCGACCAGCAGGATAGCGATTCCCTGCCGGATTACGATGTGCTGGACGCGATTCTGGTGCGCTACATCGAAGGGGACATGAGCGCCGAAGCCATCATTGCGGCGGGTTACGACGAGGACGATGTCTACAAGGTGGTGAAGCTGGTGGACCGCTGCGAGTACAAGCGTCGCCAGGCTCCGGTAGGTGTACGGGTCACGCCGCGTGGTTTCGGGCGTGACCGTCGTTACCCCATCGTCAATGGCTGGCAGCCGGGCGAGTAGCGCCTGCTGCCAGCCGCGACCAGCCCTAGGCCAGTACGGGAGGAGGTGCCAGGCAATGCTTGGCCATCTCCTCCGGTGCCACTGGCTTGCAGAAGTAGTAACCCTGATAGGCATGGCACTGGTGCGCGTTGAGATAGCGCCAGTGCTCGATGGTTTCCACACCTTCTGCAATCACATCAAGCCCCAGTGAACGCCCCATGGCAATGATGGTTTCGACGATGGCCATGTCGTCGGCGTCCTGATGCACATCGCGCACGAACGACTGGTCGATCTTTATCTGGTCCAGCGGCAGGCGCTTCAAGTACTGCAGCGAGGAGTATCCGGTACCGAAGTCATCCATGGCAAAGCTGATGCCCAGCGCCTTGAGCTGGTGCATGCGCTCGATGGTGTCCTCCACTTTGCTGATCACAGTGCTTTCGGTCAGTTCCAGCTTCAAACGATGGGCAGGGGCGCCACTGAGCTCCAGCGCGGTGGCGACTTCCTCCACGAAACCGGGTTGCTGAAACTGCTTGGCACTGACGTTCACCGCCAGCACCAGATGCCGGGTGTGCTCCGTGGCCTGCCAGGCCGCCAACTGCTCACAGGCTGCGTGCAGTACCCAACTGCCAATCGGCACGATCAGCCCGGTTTCCTCCGCCAGGGGGATGAACATGCCGGGGGAGACAAACCCTCGCTCCGGGTGCTGCCAGCGAATCAGCGTTTCGGCACCAATCGCCCGCCCTTGGTTATCTACCTGCATCTGATATACCAGCACGAACTCTTCCTGCTCGATGGCCAGGCGCAGGTCGCGCTCCAGCTCCGTGCGGCTTTCCAGCTGGGCTTGTACTTCGGGGTCATAAAAACGCAGGCCGTTCTGTCCGCCGCGCTTGGCCAGGTGTACCGCTGAGTTGGCGTACTGAAACAGGCTGTCGATGCTCTCTTCCAGCCCTTTGAACAATACCAGGCCCTGGCTGACGTTGAGGAACTGCTGACGGCCTTCCAGGCAGTAAGGCTGGGTCAGAGTGTGACTCACCTGCTGGGCAAAGAACTCGGCTTTTTCGGCCGCTTTCAGCTGGTCTTCATCCAAGCCGTCCACGATGATGGCAAATTCGTCTCCGCTGAGCCGGCCAATCGTGCAGCCTTGGGGCTGCAGCGTTTCCAGCCGCTTGGCCATCTGCTTGATCAACTCATCCCCGGCGCGGTGGCCAATGCCATCGTTGATGCGCTTGAACTCGTCCACGTCCACATAGATCAGGCTGCCGTAGGTGCCCGTGTGCGCATTGGTTTCGAGCGAGTGCTGAAGGTGTTCGCGCATCAAGCGCCAGTTGGGCAGCTCGGTAAGCGAATCGTAGTAGGCCAGTTGATGCACTTGCTGCTCGGCATGACGCCGCTGGTGCTCGGAGTCACGCAAGCTCAATAGCGAAGCGGCGATGCGCTGCAGGGTTCCGCTATGCTGCTGGCTGAGCCGCTCCACTGCCTGCATGTCCGGTAACTGATCCGAGCGCTTGGAAAGGGCGAGAATGGCATCGCCCACGATGACCAAGCGTTGATTGATCCGCCATGCCGCGATCATCGCCGCGCCCAGCAGTAGCGAGAACAGCCCAATGCCGGTCCAGAGAATGGAGTTGCGCTCGTGGGTCAGTGCCTGGTACGACTCGCCATGTCGATCACTGGCTCGCTGGGTCAGGGCTTCGAAAATCTGCTGAGAAAACAGGTTGAACGTCGTGAAGTACTGCTGGGCTTCACGTAGATAATAGCCAGCGTCTCCCTGATTCAAGGTGGCGGCTTCGTTCGCCATGTCCACAAAACGACGGTAATCGAAGAAGGCGCGCTGCAGAGTGTCCGCACTCTCGTGGCTGAGATCGTAGATCAGGGGTGAGGCCGCCAACTGGTCGATGCTCTGACCAATCCGGGAAAGCTCCAGATTGATGATGCCATACTCGGAATAACGCTGCATGGCACTCAGGTTGGTGTCGGTTGCCTGGCTGAGGACTTCGGTGACCCGCTGATGCAGGTCGCTCAACTGGCGGTCAAAGGTGGCCATTTGCACCAGCGTGTCCAAATCATTGGACTGCAGCTGATGGTTTTGCAGCGACTGCTCTTTCAACACCTGGGTGGCAAGCGCCAGCAGCAGCATGGCGGGTAACACCACCATCAGTACCGGTAGCAAGAACACCATAAACAGGCTTTGGGAAGGTTTCATGATAACCTCGAAGGGAAGGCAGTGGCCGTGATGCAGTGCATCACGGCCTGTCTAAATAGTTAACGGCAAAGCGCGCGTTTTATTTAGAAACTTTCCCACTCGGGCTCGGCCGAGGTCGTTTTCGAAGCGGGTAACGCCGGTGCCGTGGCGGCAGGGCGCTTCAGTTCTTGAGCCGGAGAGTGTTGCTGGCGGGAAGGCGTCGCGCCAGTGGCAGGCAGTTTGAACGCCCCCATGGCGTGGAGCAGCTGATGCGCGTTTTGGCGTAAGTTGTTGGCCGCCGTGGCGCTCTCATGAACCAGCGATGCGTTCTGTTGGGTCACCTGATCCATTTCGGTCACGGCTTGCCCGACTTCCTGCACGCCAGCACTCTGTTCAGCGCTGGCATGGCTGATTTCCTGCATGATGCTGGTCACCCGCTCAATGGCGTGGACGATGTCTTCGGTCGACTTGCTGGCCTCTTCTGCACGCTCGTTACCATGGTTGACGCGTTCGAGGTTGCTGCTGATCAAATCATTGATTTCCCGGGCAGCATCGGCGCTGCGCTGGGCGAGTTTGCGCACCTCTTCGGCAACCACGGCAAAGCCTCGGCCATGTTCACCGGCCCGTGCGGCTTCCACCGACGCATTCAAGGCCAGGATGTTGGTCTGGAAAGCAATCGAGTCGATGGTGGAGATGATGCCGGCAATTTCCTGAGAGCTCTTGTTCAGGTCGTTCATGATGGCCACGACATGGTGCACCGCTTCACCGCCCTGGGTCGCCGTCTTCGAGGCGCTGGCAGCCTCATGACTGGCTTGCTCAGAGTTGTCGGCGTTCTGCCTCACGGTGCTGTTGAGCTGCTCCATGGCAGACGCCGTTTCTGCCAGTGCACTGGCCTGCTCTTCGGTGCGGGACGCCAGGTCATTATTGCCTTCCGCGATCTGCTCGCTGTTGGAAGCGACCGCCTCGGCCGATGCGCGCACCTGCGTCACGATATCCTGGAGCTGCTTGGCCATGGCGACCTGGGAAGCCATGATGCTGCGTGTATCATTCTTCTTCACACGGCCTTTGGTCGCCAGCTCACCGCGCCCAATCGCTTCTGCAAATGCCTTGACTTCATAGGGTTCGGCGCCCAGCTCTCTGAGCAGCTGGCGTGACAGGAACACCGCAATCATGCTGCCAATCAACAGGGCAAACAGGGTCAGGCCCAGCATCTGCAATTGAAAACCTGAAGCCGTCGCGCGGGCATCCTCGGTGGTGACATTGTTGATCTGCTCTTGCAGGTCGATGAATTGATTGATGCGGCTCAACCACTCGCGGTAAGACGGGCCCGCTTGTTCGAGCATCAACGCCTGCGCCTGCTCGAACTGGTCAGCGTTCCTGGCATCGATCACTTGCTCCGACAGGGCCATGGTGGCAGTGGCCTGATCATTGATGCTGCTCAGCAGCGCCTGCTCTTGTGACGTGGCGGGGTACTGCTGGTTCAGGTCACGCATCTTGCTGATGGCAGTTTCGTAGAGGCCACGCAAACGGGTCAGCTCGTCTTGCAATGTGCCCAGGTTGCCGTTGCCTGCCGTGATGACCACGTCGCGCAACACGATCGCGCGATCATGCACACTGCCTCGCATGTCCACGGCGAATCGCTGCTTGGCTCCGTTGATATCGTTGATCTCGCTCAGGCTGCGGTCGATCTGGTTGACCTGATAGATACCGGCTGCTGTCAGCAGTACCAGCAATAGCAGGATCGTCGAGAAACCGGCGGTCAGTCGGGTGCTGATTTTCGTGCCGGCTAGGCGTTTATACAGGGATGGCATAAGGAAGCTCCTCAGGCGCCGTGCAGGCGCTTTATTATGTTCGGCGGGGCAATAATAGCGCCGCGTGAATATTTTGTACAATAATTGTATCGATATTGGTTTTTGAAAATCTAATCAAGTGCCTGTTAATTAAGCTTTTGTGACAAAAACAAAAAAACCACGCCAAAGCGTGGTTAGATAAGGTGCATCGATTGTATAGCTTTTAAAAAGGGGTGGCTAGCACCCCGCTTCAACGTTAGTTACGGCCGCCGTTGTATTTGGGCACGAAGCGGCTGCCTTGCAGTTGCTCGTGATCGGGCGCATTTTCACGCAGCACGGCCAGGACTTCGCTGGCGCGATCTTGCATGCCCATGCCTTGGTAACCTTCTACCATGGTGGCCAGAGCATCCCGCGTGGCGTTGGACTCCGGATAGTTTTCAACGACCCAGCGACCGCGCTCGATGGCCGCGAGGAAGGCGCCACGACGCAGGTAGTAGTCGGCGACATGCAGCTCATGGCGAGCCAGCAGCTCACGCAGGTAGACGATACGCTGCTGGGCATCTGGGGCGTATTGGCTTTGCGGATAGCGTTGAATCAGCTCGCGGAAGTCGTTGTAGGCATCCCGTGAGGCGCCCAGGTCGCGCTTGGAAATATCGATCAGGCGCAGGCGTTCCAGGCTGAAGCGCCCTGCTTGCCAAGCGGACAGCCCGCGCAGGTAATAGGCGTAATCCACTTGCGGGTGGTCAGGGTGCAGGCGAATGAACCGGCTGGCCGCCGCGCGGGCCTCTTCCCAGTTACTGTTTTCGTAGTAGGCGTAGATCAGTTCGAGCTGGGCCTGTTCGGCATGAGGGCCAAACGGGTAGCGGGTGTCCAGGGCTTCCAGGCGCTCGATGGCGATAGGGTAGCGATTGCTGTCGAGGGCCGTACGGGCCAGCTCATACAGCTCGCGCTCTTGAACACCGGCAAACTCGTCTTCGTCTTCCGGAGTGGTGTCATTGCTGGCACAGCCTGCTAACAGGGCAAGACTCAGGGCCAGGGCGCCAAAGCGGTTGGCAGCGGAAAAAACGCGCATCATCATCCTCGTTGCAAACAAGCCTCAATCACCGAAAAGCGACGATGGCCATAAGTAGAAATGGTAGAATAGGTCGCAGTCAGCCCACTATAAAACACCTGAGCGCAAAACGCAGGCTTGGCGACACTTTGCTGTAAGGGTTCAGCGGTGTCGTGTCATCCAGAAGTGGGCGTGTTTGTGTCATAAAGAGGTCATTCATGTCTCGAATTGTGGAAGCCACGCAGCGCGTCCCCGCCACCCTGGCGGGCGCACGCTTGGACCAAGCCGCCGCGGAGTTGTTCAGCGATTATTCCCGCGAGCGCTTGAAAGCGTGGATCAATGCGGGGGAACTCACGGTCGATGGGGCCCAGGCCAAGCCCAAGGCCAAGCTGCACGGCCACGAAGTGTTGGCGCTCCACGCCACCATCGAAGAAGACACTCGCTTTGCGCCCCAGGACATCGCTCTGGACATCGTTTATGAAGACGACGACGTCATGGTGGTCAACAAGCCTGCGGGGATGGTGGTACATCCTGCTGCAGGCAATCCCGATGGCACGCTGCTCAATGCGCTGCTGTTCCATCACCCTTCGCTGGCAGAAGTGCCCCGAGCGGGCATCGTCCATCGGCTGGACAAGGACACCACTGGCCTGATGATGGTGGCCAAGACCCTGCCCGCGCAAACGGCGCTGGTAGAGCAGCTTCAGGCGCGGACCGTGTCACGCCAGTACGATGCGGTCGTGCTCGGCAAGCCGGTGTCGGGCAGCACGATCGATGCCCCCATTGGTCGGCACCCGAAGGACCGCAAGCGCCAGGCCGTGACCGCCTCGGGCAAGCCTGCGGTGACGCATTTTCGTGTCGTCGAGCGGTTCCGCGCGCACACCCACGTGCGCTGCCAGTTGGAAACCGGGCGTACTCACCAGATACGCGTGCACATGTCTCATGCGCGTTTTCCGCTGGTGGGCGACCCGCTGTACAGCGGTCGCGCCAAGCTACCGCCGGGGGCAGCCGGGCCATTGAAGGAGATTCTGCGTGAATTTCCCCGTCAGGCGCTGCATGCGCGCCAGTTGAGCTTCGTCCACCCCGTCAGTGGAGAAACGCTGACCTTCAAGGCGGAGCTGCCTGACGATTTGCTGATGCTGCTGGATTATCTGCGTGAAGATAGCGAGACCATGCGATGAGCGATGCCATAGACCTGCGCCCCACGCTGCTGCGCCCTGATTGGACGGCGCCTGCCAACGTACAGGCCTTTGTGACCACCCGCGAGACAGGCCCCAGCCAGAACGACTTCGCGGCGTTCAATCCGGCGGCCCACGTGGGCGACAACGCCGACCACGTGGCGCTTTGTCGTCGGCTGCTGCACAAGGAAATCGGCGATAGCCGTCCGCTGCTGTGGCTCAATCAAACCCACGGGGCACGGGTGCAGCAGGAGTATCAGGAAGGCGCGCCGGAAGCCGATGCCTCGGTGGCCAGCAGCAGCGACTATGCCTGTGTGGTACTCACCGCCGACTGCCTGCCGGTGCTGTTCTGCAATCGGCAGGGCACCCAGGTGGCGGCGGCCCACGCCGGATGGCGCGGGCTCGCCGGTGGTGTGCTGGAAGCCACGGTGGCAGCGATGAACTGCGACCCCGAAGACATTCTGGTGTGGCTTGGCCCGGCGATCTCCAATGCCCAGTTCGAGGTGGGCCCGGAAGTATACGGCACCTTCGTGGCCATCCAGCCCGACACCGCAGAAGCCTTCGATCATAGCCCTTATCGCCTGGGCCATTACATGGCCGACCTGTACCGCCTGGCGCGTTTTCGCCTGGAGGCGTTGGGCATCCATCAGATCAGCGGTGGTCACTTCTGTACGGCCTGCGAGTCGCGCTTTTACTCTTATCGGCGGGATAACGGCAATACTGGCCGCATGGCAAGCGTGATCTGGATCAAGTGAGCCGTCGGTCAACGGCTGGTTAATATCGCACGCCTCTTGAAATGGCCATAACTGCCGCCATTTTACTTGTCAAGCTAATCGTCTTTAGCACGTTCAACGACAGGTTATCGGGATGCGCCGTGGGTCGAAACGCACGGCACCCCCCAGGAGGTACTCCATGCGATTCGATAAATTTACTGCCAAGTTGCAGGCCGCCATTGCCGAGGCTCAATCCCTCGCCGTGGGGCGTGGCCACAATCAACTCGACCCTGCCCATTTGCTGCTGGCGCTGCTCGACACGCGCGATACCGGCATCAAGGCGCTGATCGAAAAAGCCGAAGGCAGCAGTTCCCGGCTGCGCGACGGCTTGCAGCGCCAACTGGAAGACTTGCCCAAGGTCAGCCAGTTCGACGGCGAGGTCCAGCCTTCCCGGGAATTCGTCAAACTGATGAACCTGACCGACCGCGAAGCGCAAAAGCGCGGCGATCAGTTCATTGCCTCCGAGCTGGTGCTGCTGGCGGCGCTGGAAATGAACGGTGCCATCACCAAGCTGCTCAAAGAGGCCGGGCTGACGCGCAAAAGTCTCGAGGCGGCCATCGACAGCCTGCGTGGCGGCTCCCGCGTTGACGACCCCAATGCCGAAGATCAGCGTGAAGCGCTGAACAAATATACCCTCGATCTGACCCAGCGAGCGCTGGAAGGCAAACTCGACCCGGTGATCGGTCGTGACGACGAAATTCGTCGTACTATCCAGGTGTTGCAGCGCCGCACCAAGAACAACCCTGTACTGATCGGTGAGCCGGGCGTGGGCAAGACCGCCATCGTCGAAGGCCTGGCCCAGCGTATCGTCAATGGGGAAGTGCCCGAAGGCCTGAAGGAAAAGCGTGTGCTCTCGCTGGATATGGGGGCGTTGCTGGCGGGCGCGAAATTCCGTGGGGAATTCGAAGAGCGGCTGAAAGCCGTGCTCAAGGAACTCTCCCAGGAAGAAGGTCGGGTGATCCTTTTCATCGACGAGCTGCATACCATGGTGGGCGCAGGCAAGGCGGAAGGTGCCATGGACGCTGGCAATATGCTCAAACCGGCGTTGGCCCGAGGCGAGCTGCACTGTGTCGGGGCCACCACGCTGGATGAGTACCGTCAGTACATCGAAAAAGACGCGGCCCTGGAGCGGCGCTTCCAGAAAGTGCTGGTGGACGAGCCCTCGGAAGCGGATACCGTGGCCATTCTGCGCGGCCTGAAGGAGCGTTACGAAGTTCACCACGGTGTCGATATCACCGACTCGGCCATCATCGCGGCGGCCAAGCTCTCGACTCGTTATATCACCGACCGCCAGCTGCCGGACAAGGCCATCGACCTGATCGACGAGGCAGCATCGCGCATCCGTATGGAGCTGGACTCCAAGCCGGAGGAGATGGACCGTCTCGACCGCCGCCTGATCCAGCTCAAGATGGAGCGGGAGGCGCTCAAGAAAGAGACCGACGACGCCACGAAAAAGCGTCTGGAAGCCCTCAATCAGCACATCCATGAGCTGGAGCGCGAGTACGCCGACCTGGATGAGATCTGGAAGGCGGAAAAGGCCAGCATCCAGGGGGCAGCGCAGTTCAAGGCCGAGCTGGAGCAGGCGCGTATCGACCTCGAACAGGCGCGCCGCCAGGGGGATCTTGGGCGTATGTCGGAGCTGCAGTACGGCAAGATTCCCGCGCTGGAGAAAAAGATCAGCGAAGTGGGCGAGGGTGAAGCCGATACCACCAGCCATCAGCTGCTGCGCTCCAACGTGACGGAGGAGGAGATTGCCGAAGTCGTGTCCCGCTGGACCGGCATCCCGGTGTCCAAAATGCTCGAAGGCGAGCGTGACAAGCTGCTGCGCATGGAAGATGCCCTGCACGAGCGGGTCATCGGTCAGCACGAAGCCGTGGAAGCAGTGGCCAACGCGGTGCGGCGTTCCCGGGCGGGCCTCTCCGACCCCAACCGCCCCAACGGCTCGTTCCTGTTTCTGGGCCCCACCGGGGTGGGCAAGACCGAGCTGTGCAAGTCGCTGGCCAATTTCCTGTTCGATACCGAAGAGGCCATGGTGCGCATCGATATGTCCGAGTTCATGGAGAAGCACTCCGTGGCCCGTCTCATTGGCGCACCGCCTGGCTACGTCGGCTATGAAGAGGGCGGTTATCTGACCGAAGCGGTGCGCCGCAAGCCGTACTCGGTGCTGCTGCTGGATGAGGTGGAAAAAGCCCACCCGGATGTGTTCAACATCCTGCTCCAGGTGTTGGAAGATGGGCGCTTGACCGATGGTCAGGGGCGTACCGTTGACTTCCGCAATACGGTCATCGTCATGACCTCCAACCTGGGCTCGGACATCATCCAGCGCATGGGAGGCGATACCAGCAGTGACGACGGCAGCGACTACGAGTTGATGAAGCAGGCAGTCATGGAAGTAGTGGGCAATCACTTCCGCCCTGAGTTGATCAACCGTATCGATGAAGTGGTGGTGTTCCATGCCCTTGGCCAGGAGCAGATTCAAGCGATTGCCGGGATTCAACTGGAGCGCCTGAAGGCTCGCCTGGCAGAGCACGATCTGAGCCTGGAAATCAGTGACGACGCCATGGCGCAGTTGGCGGTGGTTGGCTTCGACCCCGTATTTGGCGCGCGGCCGCTGAAACGTGCCATCCAGAGCCGCATCGAAAACCCGCTGGCGCAGGATCTGCTGGCTGGCAAGTACGCCCCGGGCGATACCATTCGCATCAGCGCGGGTGAAGGCAAGCTGATCTTTGGCTGATCCCGGAAGGGCTTGCTGCGCAATCAAATAGGGCGAATGCCCCGTCAGTGACGCTGGCGGGGCATTTTTTTGCAGCGACTGCGACCTTTGTTGCGTTTGCTTGGATAGGTGGTTGACACGCCAAGGGCGCTAATGGAATCTTGTGGGTTCCTGATTTGCGGGCGCGGAACCAGCGGGCAATCCCTCATCACCGCGCGAAGGGTAGGCTCACGCCTCTACCCGCCGAAGGACTTCCGGGCTCGGGCTAACCGCCTGACCTGGCCAACGCCCCGACACGGCAAACCGCCGTGTAAGGGAGGCACGCGTCAAGCTCGCCACGTCCAGACAGGCCATGGTGACCAGCAACGCGTGCTCCCGATGAGAGTGCAGGCCCTAACCGGGCCATATTGCCAGGGTTTGGCATCAGGTGCCGGCATGGGCCGGCAGCGGCATACCGCCGCACTCGACCCCGCAGGATGTCCTGCGGATCGCACTCGAGACCTCCAGGGGAGAAACACAGTGGAACTGCTTTCCGGCGCAGACATGATCGCCCGCTTCTTGCAAGATGAGGGCGTAGAGTACATTTATGGTTATCCCGGTGGTGCGGCACTGCATATTTACGATGCGCTGTTCCGCCAGGACAAAGTGAAGCACATCCTCGTGCGTCACGAGCAAGCGGCCACCCACGCGGCTGACGGCTATGCCCGTGCCTCCGGCAAGCCCGGCGTGGTGCTGGTGACGTCCGGCCCCGGTGCGACCAACGCAGTCACGGGTATCGCGACTGCCTACATGGACTCCATTCCCATGGTCGTGCTGTGTGGTCAGGTCATGAGCCACCTGATTGGTGACGACGCCTTCCAGGAAACCGATATCGTCGGCGTGACCCGGCCCATCGTGAAGCACAGCTTCTCGATTCGTCACCCTTCTGACATTCCGGAAGTGCTGAAAAAGGCCTTCTACCTGGCCTCTACCGGCCGCCCCGGCCCTGTGGTCGTCGATATTCCCAAGGACATGACCGCGCCCACCGAGCGCTACGAGTACGTGTACCCGAAGAAGGTCAAACTGCGCTCCTACAATCCGGTGACCCGTGGGCATACCGGGCAAATCAAGAAAGCCGTCGAGATGATGCTGAAGGCCAAGCGCCCCGTGTTCTACACCGGCGGTGGTGTGGTTACCGGCAAGGCCAGCGAAGGCTTGACCGATCTGGTGAAGCAGCTTGGTTACCCGATCACCACCACGCTGATGGGCATTGGCGCTTACCCGCAAAGCGACCGCCAGTGCTTGGGTTGGTTGGGCATGCACGGCTCGTATGAGTCCAACATGGCCATGCACCACGCGGACCTGATCATTGCCATCGGCGCACGTTTCGACGACCGCGTGACCAACAACACGTCGAAATTCTGCCCCACGGCCAAGATCATCCATGTGGATGTCGATCCCAGCTCGGTCTCCAAGACCGTGCGTGCCGACGTGCCCATCGTCGGTCCAGCCGCCAGCGTCATCAACGAGATGATCAGCCTGGTGCAGGGGCACGAGATTGCCCACCCCGAAGCGTTGACCGACTGGTGGCAGAAGATCGACGGCTGGCGCGCCGAGCGGGAAGGCAAGCTCTATGAGCCCTCCAAGCCCGGCGAGGCGCTGAAGCCTCAGGAAGTCATCGAGGCACTGTGCCGCGTCACTCGGGGCGAAGCGTACGTCACCACCGACGTGGGCCAGCACCAGATGTTTGCCGCGCAGTACTACAAGTTCGACAAGCCCAACCGCCTGATTACCTCCGGTGGCCTGGGCACCATGGGCTTCGGCTTTCCGGCCGCCATGGGCATCAAGCAGAACTTCCCCGAAGACGACGTGGTATGTGTCACGGGGGAAGGCAGCTTCCAGATGATGATGCAGGAGCTTTCCACCTGTAAGCAGTACGGGGTGGGGGTCAAGATCGTCAACCTGAACAACGCGTCGCTGGGGATGGTGCGCCAGTGGCAGGACTTGAACTACAAGTCCCGCCATGCGCACTCCTACATGGAGTCGTTGCCCGACTTCCATATGCTGATCGAAGCTTACGGGTTTACCGCCATCACGGTCACTACCCTGGACGAGCTGGAGCCAGCGCTGGAGCGTGCCTTTGCCAACAAGCATGAGCTGGTATTCCTGGACGTGAAGGTCGACCCCTTTGAGCACGTTTACCCGATGCAAGTGCCGTTAGGCGCGATGCGTGACATGCTGCTGTCCAAAACGGAGCGTACCTGATGCGTCATATCATCTCGATTCTGATGGAAAACGAACCGGGTGCGCTGTCACGTGTAGTCGGGTTGTTCTCTCAGCGTAACTTCAACATCGAAACGCTGAACGTAGCACCGACGGAAGACCCGTCGCTGTCACGCTTGACGGTCACCACCATCGGTGACGACCGGGTGATCGAGCAGATCACCAAGCACCTCAACAAGCTGATCGACGTGGTGAAGCTGGTCGATCTGACCGAAGGTAACCACATCGAGCGGGAATTGATGCTGGTGAAGGTCAAGGCGCTGGGCGCTGCCCGTGATGAAGTGAAGCGTACCGTGGATATCTTCCGCGCCCAGGTCGTGGACGTGACACCGAGCCTCTACACCGTTCAGATCACCGGCGATGCCTCCAAACTGGATGCTTTCCTGCAGGCCATGGCGCCGGTGGGCATTCTGGAAGTGGCGCGCACGGGCGTCTCCGGCATTGCCCGCGGTGACAAGGTGCTGTCGCTCTGATCGCGCGTTAGTACCCACCCAAAACCGCCCTTCGCCGGGCGGTTTTTTTGTTTTTGAGTGGCGCCAGGCGGATGCCGCTAGCGAGGTGCCACCGTGGTCCAGAAAGCATCGATCATGGGATTCTGCAGCCGCCGGTTCAGCACGCACAGGCCGACATCGTAGTGGGGCAGCTCGGGCTTGACGTTGAGTACCTGCACACGCTCTGCCAGCGGGCTGTTGTCCAGCACGATACGCGGCACCACACCGACCCCAAACCCTAGCCCCACCATGCTGACGATGGCCTCATGTCCCGCCACCTGGGCATAGATGCGGGGCGCGATGCCCATGGCCTTGAACCAGGTATTGGCGTACTCCCGCGACAGGCCCGCCTCCGACAGAATCATGGGCACATGCCGCCACTGTTCGGCGGTCGAGCTTTCCGGATGGCTAGGCAGCCAGGCATGGGTTTCCGTCGGGGCGATGAACAACAGCGGCGAGCGGGTGAGCGACTTGAACGCCAGGGCGCTGGGAGGAATGCGAGGCCTGGGCGTAATGGCCATGTCATCGGCCCCTTCCAGTACGCGGTTCATGGCGTCTGCCGGGTCACCCGTATGCAGCTTGAGCTCGATGCCGGGGTGGCGTACCCGCACATCGCTCAACAGCTCATACAAAAAGCTGTAGCTGGCGGTGACCGAGCAGTAGATGCTGATTTCCCCGCTGAGCTGTGTCGCGCTGGTGGCCAGCGTGCGCTTTTGGGTTTCCCACTGCTCCAGCGTCTCCTTGGCGTAGCGCAGGAAGGCGATCCCTTGCGGGGTCAGCGTGACATGCCGGTTGTCGCGTTCGAACAGGCGGGTGCCCAGCTCGCTCTCCACCTGTTGAATCGAGCGGCTCAAGGTGGAAGGGCTGATATGGCACAGCTCGCTGGCGCGCCCGAAATGCAGCGTATCCGCCAGAGTGACCATGTGCTTGAGAAGACGAAAATCCATGGGGTCGATGCCCTGAGTGTGATTTCATTTTATGAAATAGTATGTTGCAAATATAGCGTTTTACGCAATGGTGCTGCTGGCGTAGAGTGACCTCAACGCCGAATCCCAGTGCTGCACTAGACGGCACGGGTGGCCATCAACGCTGACACATACACGATAACGATCTGATTCAACCGATTTCTGGAGTCTCGCCATGCACGTTTACTACGATAAAGATTGCGACCTTTCCCTCATTCAGGCCAAGAAAGTCACCATCGTCGGCTACGGTTCTCAGGGCCATGCCCACGCCAACAACCTGAAAGAGTCGGGTGTCGATGTCACCGTAGCGCTGCGCAAAGGCTCCTCGTCTGCGGCGAAAGCAGAAGCGGCAGGCCTGAAAGTCGCCAGCGTGCCGGAAGCGTGCAAGACCGCTGACGTCGTCATGATTCTGGCGCCGGACGAAAACCAGAAAGCCATCTACGAGCAGGAAGTCGAGCCGAATCTGAAAGAAGGCGCGACCCTGGCGTTTGCCCACGGTTTCAACATCCACTACAACCAGATCGAGCCGCGTAAAGACCTCGACGTGATCATGATCGCGCCGAAAGCACCGGGCCACACCGTGCGCTCCGAGTTCGTCAAGGGCGGCGGTATTCCCGACCTGATCGCGATCCACCAGGACGCCTCTGGCAACGCCAAAGAGCTGGCGCTCTCTTACGCTGCAGGCGTTGGCGGTGGCCGCAGCGGTATCATCGAGACGACCTTCAAGGATGAAACCGAAACGGACCTGTTCGGCGAGCAGGCGGTCCTTTGTGGTGGCGCGGTCGAGCTGGTGAAAGCCGGTTTCGAAACCCTCACCGAAGCAGGTTACGCACCGGAAATGGCCTACTTCGAGTGTCTGCACGAACTCAAGCTGATCGTCGACCTGATGTACGAAGGCGGCATTGCCAACATGAACTACTCCATCTCCAACAATGCGGAGTATGGCGAGTACGTGACCGGCCCTGAGGTGATCAACGACGAGTCTCGCGCTGCAATGCGCAATGCACTCAAGCGTATCCAGACCGGCGAGTACGCCAAGATGTTCATCCAGGAAGGCAACACCAACTATCCGTCCATGACCGCACGCCGTCGCCTGAATGCCGAGCACGAAATCGAGCAGGTGGGTGCCAAGCTGCGCGGCATGATGCCGTGGATTGCTGCCAACCAGCTGGTCGACAAGTCCAAAAACTGATCGACCACCGTCATGAAAACGCCCCGAAGCGCCTCTGCGTGCTTCGGGGCGTTTTGCATTCCGGCTGTCAGGACTGGTCGGCAAGGGTTCACCGTGTAGAATGAGAAGGGTTCACTTGTGAATGTGACTTCACTCTAAATGGATGACACTTATGACTCAGGATGCTCGCGACCCAGAGCAGGAATCGCTCCCTTCGTCCGCTGCAGGCGCGGACAGCGCGGCTACTCCTTCGTCGAAGGAAGAGGACATCGTGCGGAACGAGGATCTTGCCGCTGCTTTTCTTCGTGAAACCGAAGTCGTGGAGGAGGCCGTCGAAAACGGCAAGAAGATTCGCCGCAAGGGCATCTACCTGCTGCCCAACCTGTTTACGACGTCGGCACTGTTTTCTGGTTTCTTTGCCGTGGTGGCTGGTATCAATGGCGAGTTCACGTCGGCAGCGGTGGCCATCTTCATCGCCATGGTGCTGGATGGCCTGGATGGTCGCGTGGCGCGCATGACCAATACGCAAAGCGCTTTCGGGGCCGAGTACGACAGCCTATCGGACATGATCTCGTTCGGCATGGCGCCTGCCTTGGTCGCCTTTACCTGGATACTGCAAGATATCGGCAAGACCGGCTGGGTGGTGGCCTTTCTCTATGTGGCATGTGCTGCCCTGCGCCTGGCCCGCTTCAACGTACAGATCGGCAGCGTCGACAAAAAGTGGTTCATCGGCTTGCCCAGCCCTTCGGCTGCGGCGCTGGTCGCCGCCAGCGTGTGGACATTCCACAGCTTCGACGCCGATGCCTTCGGCTTCAAGCTGCTGATGCTGCTGGTGGTGGGCGCGGCGGGTATTCTCATGGTGAGCAATATCCGCTACTACAGCTTCAAGGACCTGGACTTCAAGAAGCCCGTGCCCTTCGTGGTGCTGCTGGCGGTGGTGCTTGGATTCGTGATGATCTCGGTACAGCCCTCGGTCATGTTGCTGTTGCTGTTTGGTGCCTACGTCTGCTCGGGGCCGGTGCTGGCCGTCATGCGCAAGGCCAAGCCCAAACACTGAGCTGAAATTATTTTACAAAAGCCCTTGCCAACCCGGCAGCGAATCCGTAAAGTACGCATCCGCTGCCGGGGACGCCAAGCGTTACCAGCGGTGAAGAAGGTTGAAAAACCTTCGGTTTGTCAGGAGGTTAGCGTCATCTGTTGGCTGGATTGATCGCTCGCTTCACTCGCTGAAAACAGCCCTTGACAAACACCACGGAATGCGTAGAATACGCCTTCCTCGCTGAGGCAACACGGTTCAGGTCACCGAGCCAGCCACAGCGAAATGATGACAGTAGTATCGCTCTTTAACAATTTGATCAGGTAATTCATGTGGGCGCTTGCCGATGAGGGTGAATCATCACCTAATATCAAGGCAAGC
>NZ_BMXN01000013.1 GCF_014651775.1 Vreelandella hamiltonii | reverse complement strand
AATAACGGGCTTGCGAAAGCCAACTTGCACGGGGCGAATGATCAAAAAGTGCTCGCTGGCGGTGATAGGGAAAGTGTCGGCGCCGGCTTCACGGATTCAGGAATAATTCTTGACGACGAAAACCACGAAGACGCTGGCGTTAGTATTGCCAAGGGGGATCCTGATAATCTCAAAGTTGGGGATGTGATCGAGATAAGGATTTCTCAACCAAGGCCAGGCCTTGGGGTTTTGGCATTTGATATTGATGATATCTTAAAAGCAGGTGTTATCCAGGAGCCTAATAACTACTTTTTAGCTTCAGAAAGCTATGCTAAGAAAGATAGCAATCCACCAGATTCAATAGTGAAGTATAGAAGGATTTTGAGTTTTATAAGTTCTCTTGAAAAAGCTGCTGCATATTTTGACAAAGAAAATAAAGAGCTAGTCTTTGTGGATTCCGGAAAAATCTCTATACCTGTGATTTATTCATTTGGAGATGTCGATGATTTAAAAGTTGATGTCGATTTTATTGCATCTTTTTTCGAGGGTGATGTTCACGAAGAACAAAAAAAAGAAATATTATCTTCTTCTCTTATTTCTTTAGTGTCTGGTTTGCCAAAGGAAGAAAGATTTTCAATATTGTTGCGCCGCTTTTCAGATATTGAAGGCAATGCTAAGGAAGGCTATAGAATCTTCTGTTCAGGATTTTCTTACGAGATTGTCAAAGGTAAAATACAGGATGCGAAACTTGATTTTACTAAGCGCATTCATGATATTTTTTCGAGCATACAAAACCAGGTTCTTAGTATTCCAATTGCCACAGTAGTCGTAGCCACGCAAATGAAGGCTTCAGATGACAGTAATAGCCAATTGCTAATAAATCAAGGAGTGCTCTTTGGTTGTTGGATGTTTTCTATAATTGTCTTAACGCTGATCTTTAATCAATGGTCTTCGATTAATGCTATAAAATCCGAGGTGGTTCGGCAAAAAAGAAAAATGGCTGAAGAATATCCGAGTATTGAGAGTATTTTTGAGAGGGATTTTAGTTCTTTGTTAACCAGGATAGTCGTTCAAAAATGTATATTTATATCATTGGCTGTTTTAGTTGCTTTTGGACTGGTTGCTGCACATTTGATATTTAACTCTTTCCTGCCTGAAGCAGATAAAATTATCATGGATGGAGGTCTTAGTATTTCTGGTATTTTTTGTGTTTTTAAGAATTCCTTGGTGAATATGTTTAGTATTAATTGATCATCATAGCCTCTTTATGCCTATGCCTATGCCTATGTCTATGCTTACAATGTTGCGTCCGGCTGTTTTTTGTACAGTGTTAGTTATTAGATAAGTGATAGAACTAACGCTAGTTGAGGTCGCTAAATATTGAGCAGGCACAGGGCCACAGCATGCGAGTGAATTACTTGGGGCCTGCCGTGGTGGGTGTGGAGCACCCCGCGGTAGCGGAGATGGACCGGAGGAAGTTTCCACCGAGTTGTTTTCTGGTCGAGATTAGCGACGAGGTGCCTCCAAGAAGTGCCCCCAGGAGGGCCATGGATGGAAGGCGACGTGCTGGTGGTGGACGAAGCCCGCTCGTAGGGCCACGCCGATCTAGTGGTGGCGGAGGTAGAGGGCGAGTACAGGCTCTTCAAAACTCACCGCTTTGGCAGCCGCTGCCACTTGTTGCCGCCTTGGGTTGATTCATTATGGCGAGCAAGTTTCGTGGTGTAGTGTTCAGTAAGGCGCGGTGTTGGGCGGTGTAGCACCGTCTTGCTTCTGCATAATGCAAAACCGCCCGTTTAGGCTTACTGAACGGACGGTTTTGCTTATGGACTCAATGGGAAAATCTCTCTTCGCATAGTGTTGTGCTGGCTCCGGTTTACAGAGAAAACATACCCTAATATGCCGTCAATCACACTTTCATTATCAGTCAGTAAAGCTTGCTGCCTTAGCTCAATATAACGCTTATTGGTAAGCTTCGTAGTGTGCTGGGAAAGCCCGATATTAAACGCTGTGATTTTCTCAGATACTTGAGGGGCTTTCTTACTACCAAAAAAAAGCCGCGAAGCTTCGGACTTCGCTACGAGTGTATCACTGATTTGTTGCAGCTCAGCAGGGTCGTTACCAGAGATGATAATGTCGTCAACGTAAACACTGACGTTGTACTGGGTTGAAAGGGAGTGAAGATACCTGCCCAAAGCGCTATCGACTAAGCATATTGATGCCAAGATAGTAGACTGCGGATAACCATAGGGAAGATGGTATTCATACCGACCTTCATTGGTCACTCGCACGGTGGATTTAACAGTAATGTCTCTTGCCTTAGCATAGGGGAAACGCTTTTTCAGTGAGCGAGTGACCCTGCTTCGATTGATCACGCCAAAGAAATTCTCAATGTCCACATTCAGGAAATATTGATCATCAACATGCGATTGGATAGCAGCCACATGGCCGCCTTCATGCAAGTGATAGTAGAAAGGTGGGGCGTTAAATTTACTGGCAACGAGCGCTTTGATTTGCCGCCCTTTCTCAAGCGTCTCTTGGGTGGGAATGTATACCCACCTGCCAGGCTTGACCTGGAAGCGGTCTTTCCATGGTGGCGTCATAAATACGTGTGTAGTTAATGGCCATGCTCAGAAGTTCTAATATCTGCATCGCTTTTTCAGAGCACCACCAAGAAAGGTGGATAATCTTAATTGCGAGCAGTAGGCGCTTCTGAGCTAGCCGAGAAGGCTTATCTATCTTCATTTTCTCGGACTCCTCTGCATGTCTTGGCTTTTCTAGCGCAAAGCGCATGGCTCAATAACCAACCGGCGATAACCATGGAACATCGTAGCAATGTTACAGGGAAGCCCAGCAAGTCACATTGTGACACGAGGAGAATAGGCGGCATGCAGCAACAGCCTATCGCCAAGACCCTCTCATTAATACCAGCAAAGCAACCTTCGATGCAATAAAAACAAGCGGGACGGACTCCGCCTCGCCAGAAGGATGCGGCACCGATACCCCCGGCCATGGAATGGCTGGGGGTTTTTGTTTAAGGCTTAGCTGGCTTGTTTGTTCCTGGCCAGTTCGGCCATGGCAACGCGGGATAGAAAGCCGGAGCGCGTTTTGTCGCCGGGGTGGCGGGCCACGAAGTCGTCGATCTGTTTGACCAGGAGGTCGGGCAGGGTGACGTTGATCTTGTGGCTTTTGCCCAGGTACGGGGTGACGTCGATATCGACGACGGCCCAGATCCAGCCGGTGAAGTCGGGATTGTCCATGTGGTGTTCGATGGACGTGGCTTCGGGGAGGGGATCGCCGTACTCGACCGCGACTTCCAGCCAGCCATCGATGGCTTCTTTGGCGTTGGCCAGGGCCTCTTCGAAGGTGTCGCCTGCGGAGTGGCAGCCGGGCAGGTCGGGTACGATGATGCCATAGGCGTGTCCTTCAAAGCACTTCTCAAGCCTGGTCTGATATTGGGTAAATGCTTGCATCACTTTGCGTTTTTTGTGGTCAAAAGCGGTATGGTAGGTATCCGCCAATAACAAGGGGAAGACGTGGTGATGGGGAAAGCGCTAGGTTACGCAGGAGCCGCTCTGCTGGGTGCGTTGATGTTGCAGGGCTGCAGTGGTCCCGAAGAGGAGGCGCCGGCAGAGGCGGTGCAGGTGGAAGAGACCTCCGCGGCCGAGCCAGTGGCGGAAGCCGAGCCTATCGAGCCGCTGGAGGTGGAAGTCTCGACCTCTGCTCAACTACTCTCTGACCGCCGATTGATGATTGCGGGCCAGACCAACTTGCCGGACGGAGCCCAGGTGCAGGTCGTGGTCGAGCGTGAGCTGAGCCGCGTGCGCTGGCAGGCACGTACTCAAGTCAGGGAAGGGCAGTTCGAAGTCGGGCCGCTGGGTACGGGAAGTGGGTTGCCGGATGGCGGTTACGTGGTGCGAGTACAGCTTTCCGAAGCCGCTGTACAGCCAGCCAGCGTGCGGGCACGCATTGGTGATCTGGGTGAGCATTTGGCGGGAGAGCTGGTCAGCCAGTCCCGCCATGGGTTGGGTCAGGTGGCCACCTACTCGCGGCGTCTCTTGATAGGCAGTGAACCAAGACGAACGCGCGACCAGGTGGACGTGTTTGAGGACAATTAGGGACGGGGAGGTAAAGATGCTTTAGGCAGCACACCAGTGGGCAAGCAGAACGGCATGGATCGACGTGCTATTGGGCGCTTTTGTATAGTGCTCAATGACGTATTGATCATCCCGTTGTACCAGGTAATGCCCAGCCTTGTGAAACACGTGTGTCGGGCCGAGGAGCAGCAGGTCTCCCGCCGACGCTGGTGAAAAATCTGTTTCCTTGGCAGGTGTCACCATCACGCAAGGTGCTTTCCAGTCGATCTTCAACGGCAGGTGATGCGGCACGGTGATAGCAGTGGCCTGAACCTGTTCCCAGGGGAGGGGACCAGTATGGTTCAGGGTGAGCAGTTGCGGCGCGCTGTCTCCTTCCAATAGGGTAGCAAGCGAGCAATCCAGTGCGTCCGCGAGCGCCACCAGGCGTTCATGGCCGATCTGTTTGATTGCCCCAGATTCCCAATAAGAAATGGTGACATCCGACACGCCAACTTTACGTGCTAGGGCAGCTTTGTTGAGCTTGGCCCTAAGCCTCAGTTGCTTGATACGTGAGCCTAGCGATTCCATTTCATCTTCCTATCGATGAGCTAAATCAGCTCGTTAAATGTACTTCCACCTATTCGGTGGCGCTCAGAACACGCTGTAAACGATGAGAATCGTTCGCATGCATGAACACGAATCATGGGTACTTCACCATACTAAGCGATTGTGCTTTAACGCGCATCTTCCACACCGTGAACATTGAGCTTGGGTTATGACGCTTTTGAGGCAAACTCGTTCCCCTGCGGGTGCTGTTGGATATAGCTGGGGCGCGTATAATGTGGCGATGCATTTACCGCCACAAGGATAGATTGATGACCGTACGTACTCGTATTGCGCCTTCCCCCACTGGGGACCCGCACGTAGGCACGGCCTACATTGCGCTGTTCAACCTCTGCTTTGCCCGTCAGCACGGTGGTCAGTTCATCTTGCGCATTGAAGATACCGATCGGGTGCGTTCTACCCCTGAATCAGAACAGATGATTCTCGACTCGTTACGGTGGCTGGGGCTCGAGTGGGACGAAGGCCCTGATGTAGGCGGCCCGCATGGCCCTTACCGTCAAAGCGAGCGCGGCGAGATCTACGCCCAGTATGCGCAGCAGCTTTTGGATGTAGGCCATGCCTTCAAGTGCTATCGCACCAGTGAAGAGCTGGACGAGCTGCGTGAATCCCGCAAGGAAGCAGGCCTGCATCTGGCCCTGAAGCCTGCAGACCTGGCGCTGGATGCCGCCGAGCAGGCGCGTCGTGAACAGGAAGGCTGGCCGTATGTCATCCGCATGAACGTGCCCAGTGAAGGCGTTTGCGTGGTCAGTGACATGCTGCGTGGCACAATAGAAGTGGACTGGACGCAGGTGGATGCACAAATCCTGATGAAGTCCGATGGTATGCCCACCTATCACCTGGCCAACGTGGTCGATGACCATTTGATGGGCATCACCCACGTGCTGCGTGGTGAAGAGTGGATCAACTCGGCACCCAAGCACCAGCTGCTCTACGACTACTTCGGTTGGGAAATGCCGCAGCTCTGCCACATGCCGCTGCTGCGCAACCCGGACAAGTCGAAGCTCTCCAAGCGCAAGAACCCGACCTCGATCAACTATTATCGTCGCATGGGTTTCCTGCCCCAGGCCGTCACCAACTATCTGGGTCGGATGGGGTGGTCGATGCCGGATGAGCGCGAAAAGTTCAGCCTGAGCGAAATGATGGCTGAGTTCGACATTCAGCGGGTATCGCTGGGTGGGCCGGTATTCGATCTGGAGAAGCTGACCTGGCTGAACGGCGTTTATATTCGTGAAGACCTGGATGACGATGCGTTGCTGCTGGCGCTGCGCGAGTGGGCGTTCAACGATGCCTATGTCAAACAGATCCTGCCCCAGGTTCGCCCGCGGGTAGAGACGCTCTCGCAGGTGGTTCCGCTGGCGGGCCATTTCTTCTCTGGGCTGCCCTCGTTGGAAAAGCAGGATTTCGATGCTATCAAGCTGGAAGACGAAGAGCTGGTGAAGCTGCTGCAATTCCTGGTATGGCGCTTCGAAGCCGTCAATGCCTGGCACAAGGAAGCGCTGCTGACGGAAGTCAAACACCTGGCGGAACACTTCGAGCTCAAGATGAAGGCGTTTCTGGCGCCGGTGTTCATTGCCATTACGGGCAGTGCTTCCAGCACGTCCGTCATGGACGCCATGGCGATTCTCGGGTCGGACGTGACGCGGGCTCGCTTGCGCCACGCTATCGAGGTATTGGGTGGCGTATCGAAAAAGCAGGCGAAACGCTTCGAAAAAGAGTTCCGCGACCTGTAAACACTCGACCTGTACAGAGGGGCAGGGAGCGTCAGATGAGCGGCAAGCGAGATATTTGACGCTTCTTGCGAAAACAGGGTTGACGAAGGCGAGCGTAATCAGTAATATACGCTCCGTCTTCACGACATGTGGGGCCTTAGCTCAGCTGGGAGAGCGCAACACTGGCAGTGTTGAGGTCAGCGGTTCGATCCCGCTAGGCTCCACCATCATTAGCCCATGCTAACGATGTATCATGATGTAAAAAGGTAGATACGTCCCATTCGTCTAGTGGTCTAGGACACCGCCCTTTCACGGCGGGAACAGGGGTTCGAACCCCCTATGGGACGCCACCTTCTTCTGGTTTTTTGTATTTCCCCCTTTTAAAAGTCTCGATAGCAACCCAATGTCGCGTTGCTTTTTCGGCTGCTTCCTGTTTGGCGTTTTAGCCAATTTATCGCTTTTTTTGTCAATATTGTGCTTGACTTGTCCACTTTTGCTCGTCTGGGTAAAGGGTTGTGCACAGCCTCGTGAATATGACATAAAAAATCAGCGTCTTAGCTTAATCTCTTTTAAATCAATGGCTTATTAGAGGTTAAAAAATGACCAATTTAAGGCTGGGTCACTGTTCATGGCGATTACGGGACGTTTTGTAGTGGTTGTGAACAGGGTTATCCACAGATAGTGTGGAAAACCCTGATCCGGCTGTCAGCGCCAAAATGTCAAGCGCTATTCGCCTTTGCGGAGACGCTTCAATAGCGAAGAGGTGTCCCATCGGCCACCCTGCATGCGCTGCACGTCGGCATAGAACTGATCCACCAGTGCGGTGACGGGTAGCGTGGCGTCCAGTCTGCGCGCCTGCTCCAGGCAGATGCCCAGATCCTTGCGCATCCAGTCGACGGCAAAGCCGTGCTGGTACTCATCGGCGATCATGGTCTTGTGGCGGTTCTCCATCTGCCAGGACCCTGCGGCACCTTTCGAAATCACCTCGATCACTTGATGCTGATCCAGACCGGCCTGTTCGGCAAAGTGCAGCCCCTCTGCCAACCCTTGTACCAGGCCGGCGATGCAGATCTGGTTGACCATTTTGGTGAGCTGGCCGCTGCTGGCGGGGCCCATAAGTGTGACAGCGCGAGCATAGTGGTCAAGCACGGGGGCGACGGCATCGAAAGGGGTCTGTTCACCGCCGCACATGATGGTCAGCGCGCCGTTTTCTGCGCCCTGCTGGCCGCCGGATACCGGGGCATCGATAAAGTGAAGGCTCTTCTGGCGACAGGCGGCATCCAGCTCCAGTGCCAGGTCGGCTGAGGCCGTGGTGTGGTCCACCAGATAGCTGCCTGGGGCCATGGACTGCAGCACGCCGTGTTCGCCGGTGGTGACCTGACGCACGTCGTCGTCATTGCCCACGCACACCAGCACCAGATCGGCGCCCTGGGCCGCCTCGGCGGGCGTGGCGTGGGCCGTGCCGCCGAACTGATCGGCCCATGCCTGGGCTTTGGCGGCCGTGCGGTTATAAACGCGGGTAGTCAGGCCCTGCTTGGCCAGGTGTCCTGCCATGGGATAGCCCATGACGCCCAGGCCGATAAAGGCAACGGTAGTAATAGAAGACATAAAGCACCTTTGTTGTTGATGGGGGAGTGGTGTCATGAAGGGGGTAGGCTGCACGCAAAAGGCCACCCGTGGGTGGCCTTTGTGTCGTTCAGTCATCGCCGTACAAGCCGCCGATTACTTCTTGGGGTAGTCACGCTGGTCATGACCAATGTAAAGCTGGCGCGGACGACCGATCTTGTAGCTTTCGCTGAGCATTTCGTGCCAATGGGAGATCCAGCCAATGGTACGGGATACCGCGAAAATCACGGTAAACATGTTGGTCGGAATGCCCATGGCCTTGAGGATGATGCCGGAGTAGAAGTCGACGTTCGGGTACAGCTTGCGCTCGATGAAGTATTCGTCTTCGAGGGCGATCTGCTCCAGGCGCTTGGCGATCTTCAGCTGCGGGTCATCGGCCAGGCCCAGCTCGGCCAGTACTTCGTCGCAGGTCTCTTTCATGACCTTGGCGCGCGGGTCGAAGTTGCGGTAAACGCGGTGGCCGAAGCCCATCAGCTTGAACGGGTCGTTCTTGTCTTTTGCCTTGTCCACGAAGCGCTGAATATTCTCTTCGGAATCGTCGCCGATTTCGTCGAGCATGTTCAGCACGGCTTCGTTGGCGCCGCCGTGTGCTGGGCCCCAGAGTGCCGCGATGCCCGCACTGATACAGGCAAACGGGTTGGCGCCGGTAGAGCCTGCCAGGCGTACGGTGGAGGTGGAGGCGTTCTGCTCATGGTCCGCATGCAGCATGAAGATGCGGTCCATGGCTTTGGCGTACACCGGGTTGATCTTGTACTCCTCGCAAGGGTTGCTGAACA
This sequence comes from Vreelandella hamiltonii, assembly GCF_014651775.1. Classification (GTDB taxonomy): domain Bacteria; phylum Pseudomonadota; class Gammaproteobacteria; order Pseudomonadales; family Halomonadaceae; genus Vreelandella; species Vreelandella hamiltonii. The sequence continues at coordinate 97,356 of NZ_BMXN01000013.1, read as the reverse complement.
TCATGTAGAGGAAGTTCTCTGCATAGCTCAGGTCGTTGCGCGGGTAGTTGAAGGGTTGGCCAACGTTGTACTTGTGCGACATGGCGGCCAGGGTAGGCATTTTGGCAATCAGGCGAATCGCGCTGATGACGCGGTCTTCTTCCTGAGTGATGTCCATGTGGTCATGGTAGAACGCTGCCAGACCACCGACCACGCCACACAGGATCGACATCGGGTGTGCGTCGCGACGGAAGCCCTTGAAGAAGTTGTTGATCTGGTCATGCACCATGGTGTGATTGCGAATGCGCGATTCGAAATCGGTGTACTGCTCTTTTGTGGGCAGTTCACCAAACAGCAGGGTGTAGCACACTTCGACGAAGTTGGATTCTTTTGCCAGTTGGTCGATGGGGTAGCCGCGGTGCAGCAGTACGCCCTTGCCGCCATCGATGTAGGTGATTGCGGACTGGCAGGAAGAGGTGGCCATGAAGCCGGGGTCGTAGGTAAACAGGCCTTCGGCGCCCAGGCCGCGCACGTCGATGACGTCGGGGCCAAGTGTGCCGGAATACATGGGTAGTTCGATCGTCTTGTCGAGACCGTCTACCGTCAATGTCGCTTTCCTGTCAGCCATGATGGCCTCCTTTCGAGTTCGGTTTGGGACGTAAAGTCGTTGTTTCGCATGCCGCGCCGGCGAAAAGGCTTGCCCACTATAGAAGTGTGCGACATTTTGTCAATTAGCCTAAATGCTAGACATGCTTATACAGGATGTGTTGTTTTGGATAATAATTGTATATGATTGATCGGGATCTATAGTACCGAAGTGACAGAGGATTGACGATACGTTAACAGGCTTATCAAACCGTCCATCTAATGTCACTATAACCATGCTGCATCGCAAAATCGACTCAGACCATTGGCTATTTTCTTGCACCATGGTCGAGTTAAGTCTGAGATCGGTTTGTCAGCAGGGGCTAAGGTTCTTATAATCCACGGCGCGCGACCGGCAGGTAGGTGGTCGTGCCCGACTTGGCAACGGCCGAGCCCCTTCCAGCAACCACTGCCCGCTCGGGTTATGCCCGACCGTCGCTGAGCGGGCCAAGAGAGTGTGTATAACGCCGTGAATAGCAAACGACCCGTAAACCTAGACCTGACTACGATACATTTCCCACTGCCAGCGCTGACGTCGATTACGCACCGTATTACCGGCGTGATCCTGTTCGTCGGGCTGATCTTCGCTTTCTGGGCGCTGGGTAAATCCCTGTCATCTCCGGCTGGCTTTGACGCTGTCAGCAATGCCCTGGCGAATAACGTCCTCGCCAAGTTTGTGGCTTGGGGGCTGCTGTCTGCCCTGGCATTCCACTTTGTGGCAGGCATCAAGCACCTGCTCATGGATGCCAACATTGGCGTGACCCTGGAGGGTGGTGTGAAAAAAGCACAGGCTACGGTCGTAGTCAGTGCGGTTCTGATTATTCTGGCAGGAGTTTGGGTATGGTAACCAACATCACGAGTTTTGGCCGTAGCGGTCTGTCCGATTGGCTGATGCAGCGGGTATCCGCCGTCATTCTGGCCCTTTACACGGTCTTCATCGTCGCTTACCTGCTGTTTAATCCGAACCTGGATTACTACACCTGGAGTGGGCTGTTCGAGCAAACCTGGATGCGTATCTTCTCGCTGCTGGCCTTCATTTCCATTGCAGCGCACGCCTGGATCGGTTTGTGGACAGTCACTACCGATTACCTCAAGTCCACTCGCCTGCGCGTGGGTGCCCAGACGCTGATCATTCTGGCCATCTTCGTATACCTGGTGTGGGGCATCCAAATTCTGTGGGGAGCTTGATCTATGTCTAACCTTCGTAGCCTGACGTTTGACGCCATCATCGTGGGTGGCGGTGGCTCTGGCCTGCGTGCCGCTCTTGAACTGGCCAAGTCCGGTAAAAAGACAGCGGTACTGTCCAAAGTGTTCCCGACACGCTCCCACACGGTTTCTGCTCAGGGCGGTATCACCTGTGCGATTGCCTCCGCCGACCCGAACGACGACTGGCGCTGGCACATGTATGACACCGTCAAGGGCGGCGACTATATCGCTGACCAGGACGCTGCCGAGTACATGTGTTCGGAAGGCCCCAAGGCCGTCTTCGAACTCGAGCACATGGGCCTGCCGTTCTCGCGTTTCGACAATGGCCGCATCTATCAGCGTCCGTTCGGTGGTCAGTCCAAGAACTTTGGTGAAGGTGGTCAGGCGGCACGTACCTGCGCCGCCGCCGACCGTACCGGTCACGCGCTGCTGCACACCCTGTACCAGAACAACCTGAAGAACAACACCACGTTCCTGAACGAGTGGTACGCGGTGGATCTGGTCAAGAACGCCAACGGTGACGTGGTGGGCTGTATCGCCATGTGCATCGAAACCGGCGAAGTGGTGCACGTCAAGTCGAAAGCCACCGTGCTGGCGACCGGCGGTGCCGGACGCATCTACGCGTCGACCACCAACGCCCTGATCAACACGGGTGACGGCATCGGCATGGCGCTGCGCGCTGGTTTCCCGATGCAGGACATGGAAATGTGGCAGTTCCACCCGACCGGTATCTACGGTGCGGGCACGCTGGTCACCGAAGGTTGCCGTGGTGAAGGTGGCTACCTGGTCAACAAGGATGGCGAGCGTTTCATGGAGCGCTATGCGCCCAACGCCAAAGACCTGGCGGGCCGTGACGTCGTGGCGCGTTCCATGGTCATGGAAATCCTCGAAGGCCGCGGCTGTGGCGAGAAGGGCGACCACGTGTTCCTGAAGCTGGATCACCTGGGTGAAGAAGTACTTGGCAAGCGTCTGCCTGGCATCGTCGAGCTCTCCAAGACCTTCGCTCACGTCGACCCGGCCAAGGACCCGATCCCGGTCGTCCCGACCTGCCACTACATGATGGGCGGTATCCCGACCAATATTCATGGTCAGGCGATCACCCAGGACGAGAGCGGCAACGACAAGATCGTCAACGGTCTGTTCGCGTGTGGCGAAGCTGCCTGTGTATCGGTACACGGTGCCAACCGTCTGGGCGGCAACTCGCTGCTGGATCTGGTGGTCTTCGGTCGCGCCGCGGGTATGTTCATCGAAGGTGCACTGAACGAAGGCGTCGAATACCTGGATGCTTCCGAGTCGGACATCGAAACCGCCATGAAGCGCATCACTCGCTGGAACGAGTCTGAAGGCGGTGAAAGCATTCCTGAGCTCAAGGCCGAGCTGCAAAGCATCATGCAGAACTCTTTCGGTGTATTCCGTGAAGAGAAAAACATGCAGGAAGGTGTCAAACAGCTGGCGGAACTGCGTGGCCGCATCGACAATGCGCACCTGCCGGACAAATCCAACGCCTTCAACACTGCCCGTGTCGAAGCGCTGGAGCTGGACAACCTGATGGAAGTGGCAGAAGCAACGGCGATTGCTGCCCTTGAGCGTAAAGAGAGCCGTGGTGCCCACTCGCGCTACGACTACCCCGACCGTGATGATGTCAACTGGCTGAAACACTCGCTCTACTTCCCGGCTAGCAAAGAGCTGAAGCAGCGCGACGTCAACTTCAAGCCGAAAACAGTCGATACGTTCGAGCCGAAGGTTCGCACCTACTAATCTCCGCACCGACGAGAGGGAGACACCATGTCAAATCTTCAGGTATCCGTGTATCGCTACAACCCGGAAACCGACTCCGCGCCCTACATGCAGGAGTTCCAGGTCGATACCAAAGGTCGCGATCTGATGGTGCTGGATGTACTGCACCTGATGAAAGAGCAGGACAGTGGCCTGGCCTATCGCCGCAGCTGCCGTGAAGGCGTGTGCGGTTCCGATGGCATGAACATGAACGGCAAGAACGGCCTGGCGTGCATCACGCCGCTGTCGGACGTCGTGAAAAACAACAAGCTGACTCTGCGTCCGTTGCCTGGCCTGCCGGTCATCCGCGACATGGTCGTGGACATGGGCTTGTTCTACAAGCAGTACGAGCGCATCCAGCCGTATCTGCAAAACGACACGCCAGCGCCTGCCATCGAGCGTCTGCAGTCGCCGGAAGAGCGCGACAAGCTGGACGGCCTGTACGAGTGTATCCTGTGCGCCTGCTGCTCCACGTCCTGCCCGTCGTTCTGGTGGAACCCGGACAAGTTCGTGGGCCCGGCGGGTCTGCTGCAGTCATACCGCTTCCTGGCCGACAGTCGCGATACCGCCACGCGTGAGCGTCTGACCAGCCTGGAAGACCCGTTCTCGGTATTCCGTTGCCGCGGCATCATGAACTGCGTGGCGGTATGCCCGAAAGGTCTGAATCCGACTCGTGCAATTGGTAAAATTCGTGAAATGTTGCTCGCAGATGCGACGTAACTCATTAATCCTGTGAAAAAAAAGCGACTACCACGTAAGTTGCATCACAAAGCTACTTAAATCGTGGCGCTTCGCTTGTTATCATAGGGGCTGTCATGGTGCGGCGACGCGCCGCACCATGGATCAGCCAAGTTTAAAAGCCGGTGCGACGAGTACCGGCTTTTGAGCATGAACTGGTAATGAAACGCGTCATCATACGTGTATGAACAAGGGCTACCGGCCTCAGGTCGGCGCCGCCGGCAAACGTCCCGCCCCGCCGGCAGGGCAATAGCGATGTCGTTGCACGCATGCAGCGATGCCGATACCACCCCATCAGTGCAGGGTGACCGAGAGATGCAACAAGGCATAATGGAGTTGATGTGGCGTTCCTCTCACGTTAGTGGTGGCAATGTCCACTACGTGGAAGCGCTTTACGAGCAGTACCTCGCCGATCCTGATTCTGTCTCAGACGAGTGGCGCAGCTATTTCGATCAGTTGCCGCGTGCTGAAGGCAGTGCCTCCCACGATGTTCCACTAAGCCCCATTCGTGATCAGTTCTACCAGCTTGGCCGTGAAAGTCGCCCATGCCGGGTAGTCGCCGCGTCCGACAGCGGTGAAAACAAAAAGCAGGTCAAAGTCCTGCAGCTGATCAACGCGTATCGCTTCCGTGGCCATCAAAAGGCCAATATCGACCCGCTTGGTCTGCGTAATCCCACCCCCGTCCCCGACCTCGACCTGTCATTCCATCAGCTGTCCAAAGCTGATCTTGATACCGAGTTCCAGACAGGTTCTTTCTTCCTGGGTATTGATAAAGCACCGCTGCGCGAGATCGTCGACGCGCTGGAGCAGACCTACTGCCGCTCCATCGGCTGCGAAATCATGCACATCGTGGATACCGAAGAGAAGCGCTGGCTGCAGCGTCGTTTCGAATCGGTACGCAGCGCGCCCAAGTTCAGCGATGACGTGCGCAAGCACGTACTGGAGCGCCTGACGGCTGCGGAAGGTCTGGAAAATTACCTGGCCTCCAAGTACCCGGGTACCAAGCGCTTCGGCCTGGAAGGTGGCGAGTCGTTCGTACCGATGATGGACGAACTGATTCAGCGCGCCGGTGGCTACGGCACCAAGGAAGTCGTGATCGGCATGGCCCACCGTGGCCGCTTGAATCTGCTGGTCAACATCCTGGGCAAGAACCCTGCGGATCTGATCGACGAATTCGATGGCAAGAAAGTCATCGAGCGTGGTTCTGGTGACGTGAAATACCACCAGGGCTTCAGCTCCAACGTCATGTCGCCTGGTGGCGAAGTCCACCTGGCCATGTCGTTCAACCCGTCGCATCTCGAAATCGTCGCGCCGGTGGTGGAAGGCTCGGTACGTGCCCGCCAGGATCGCCGCAACGACGCTGACGGAAGCAAAGTGCTGCCGATCAACGTTCATGGCGATGCTGCCTTCGCGGGGCAGGGTGTGGTCATGGAGACATTCCAGATGTCCCAGACCCGCGCCTACAAGACCGGTGGCACGGTACACATCGTCATCAACAACCAGGTGGGGTTCACGACCTCCAACCCGGCCGATGCACGCTCCACCGAATACTGTACTGACATTGCCAAGATGGTTCAGGCGCCGATTTTCCACGTCAACGGCGATGATCCGGACGCGGTCATTCACGCCACCCAAGTGGCCCTGGATTACCGTCAGCAGTTCAAGAAAGACGTCGTCATCGACCTGGTGTGCTACCGCCGTCGCGGCCATAACGAAGCCGACGAGCCATCGGGCACCCAGCCGCTGATGTACGCCAAAATCAAGGACCACCCCTCCTCACGCACGCTGTATGCGCAGCGTCTGATCGAGCAGGGCGTGCTGTCCGAAGACGACGCCAAAGCCATGGTGGAAACCTACCGCGATGATCTCGTGGCAGGCAATCACGTGGCTAACGCGCTGGTTCAGGAACCCAACAAGTCGCTGTTCGTCGACTGGGCTCCCTACCTGGGCCATGAGTGGACCGGCAATGCCGACACCACCTTCGACATGAAACGCCTGCAACAGCTGGCGGCGAAGATGTGTGAGATCCCTGACGGTGTCGAAGTACAGCGTCAGGTCGCCAAGATCTATGAAGACCGCCGCAAGATGCAGGCGGGCGGCATGGGGCTCAACTGGGGCTTCGCCGAAACGCTGGCCTATGCCACGCTGCTGGATCAAGGCCACCCGATCCGGATTACCGGTCAGGACGTTGGCCGTGGCACGTTCTCGCATCGTCATGCGGTGGTGCACAACCAGAAAGACGCGACGACCTACGTGCCGCTGCAGAACATGGCCGATGGTCAGCCCCGCTTCACCATCCACGACTCCTTCCTGTCGGAAGAAGCCGTGCTGGCGTTCGAGTATGGCTACTCCACCACGGCTCCCAACGATCTGGTGATCTGGGAAGCGCAGTTCGGTGACTTCTTCAACGGTGCCCAGGTCGTGGTCGACCAGTTCATTTCCTCTGGTGAGACCAAGTGGGGTCGCCTGTGTGGCTTGACCATGCTGCTGCCCCATGGCTATGAAGGCCAGGGCCCCGAGCACTCTTCGGCACGCCTTGAGCGCTTCTTGCAGCTGTGCGCCGAGCACAACATGCAAGTGTGCGTACCGACGACGCCTTCACAGATTTACCATCTGCTGCGCCGTCAGGTGATTCGCCCGCTGCGCAAGCCGCTGGTGGTCATGTCGCCCAAGTCGCTGCTGCGCCACAAGGAAGCCGTGTCCAGTCTCGAAGATCTGGCCCATGGCAAGTTCCACATGGTGCTGCCCGACCAGGGCAACCTGGATGCCGAGAAAGTCACTCGTGTGATCATGTGCGCTGGCAAGGTCTACTATGATCTGGCCAACTGGCGTGCTGAGAACGAGCGTGACGATACGATCATCCTTCGTCTTGAGCAGCTCTACCCCTTCCCGAAAGAAGAGCTTCTGGAAGTGCTCCAGGCATACGCCAATGTGGAAGACATCGTCTGGTGTCAGGAAGAGCCGCTGAATCAGGGCGCCTGGTACTCCAGTCAGCACCACATGCGTGCCGTGGCCGACCTGTTGAAAGACGGCCTGGGTCGTGAGTTGAAATTCGCAGGGCGTCCTGCCTCGGCTGCTCCGGCAGCGGGCTACATGTCCGTCCACACTGAACAGCAGCGCCAGCTGGTGGAAGACGCTTTTAATATTTAAGCGTCCGCCAGGCTTAGAGAACATATAAGGGAAACGACATGGCTACTGATATCAAAGCGCCAACCTTTCCGGAATCCGTTGCCGAAGGCACCGTGGCCGCGTGGCACAAGAAGCCGGGTGACAGCGTCGAACGCGACGAGCTGATCGTTGAAATCGAGACCGATAAAGTGGTGCTTGAAGTCGTCGCACCGGAAGCGGGAACCCTGACCGACGTGATGGCCGAAGAAGGCGATACCGTCGAGTCCGAGCAGGTATTGGGCAAGATCGGCGAAGCGAGCGGTGCTGGCAGCAAGAAAGAGAGTGCCGCCAGCGATGACAGCGCCGAGAAGGCCGAGTCCAAAGAAGCCGCCAAGCCAGCCGGTGGCAAGCAGCACGACGTGAAGGCGCCCAGCTTCCCTGAGTCCATTCAGGAAGGCACCGTGGCGACCTGGCACAAGAAAGTAGGCGAAGCGGTCAAGCGTGACGAAGTGCTGGCCGACATCGAAACCGACAAAGTCGTGCTGGAAGTCGTGGCGCCTGCCGATGGTGCCCTGGCGGAAATCAAGGCAGAAGAAGGCAGCCAGGTTGAGTCCGAAGCGATTCTGGCAACTTTCGTAGAAGGCGGTGGCAGTGACCAGGCCAGCGCTTCTTCTTCCAGCAGCGCTTCCAACGACGCTGACGATGAAGGCGCCGATGAGAAGGTGGGTGACAAAGTGTTGGCACCGGCTGCTCGCAAGATGGTTGCCGAGCACGATCTGGACGTTTCCAAGATCGAAGGTACCGGCAAAGGCGGTCGCATTCTGAAAGAAGACGTTCAGAAAGCCGTCAAGGATGGTTCGGCCAAGAAAGCTGCCAAGTCCTCTGCGCCGGCCAAGGCTGCGGCGGCTCCGGCGGTGGCGGGTGAGCGCGAAGAGAAGCGCGTACCGATGACCCGTCTGCGCCAGACCATCGCCAAGCGCCTGGTTCAGGCACAGCAGACCGCGGCGATGCTGACCACGTACAACGAAGTGGACATGACGGAAATCATGGCCCTGCGTGCCCAGTACAAGGACACTTTCCAGAAGACCCACGATGTCAAACTGGGCTTCATGGGCTTCTTTGTAAAAGCCGCTTCCGAAGCGCTCAAGCGCTTCCCGGACGTCAATGCCTCCATCGACGGCACCGACATCGTCTACCACGGTTATCAGGATATCGGTGTCGCCGTTTCCACCGACCGTGGCCTGGTGGTACCGGTACTGCGTGATACCGACAGCATGAAGATCGCTGACGTCGAGCGCAGCATCGTCGACTTCGGCAAGCGTGGCCGTGACGGCAAGCTGGGCATGGACGACATGATCGGTGGTACCTTCACCATCACCAACGGTGGCACCTTCGGTTCACTGATGTCGACGCCGATCATCAACCCGCCGCAGACCGCTATCTTGGGCATGCACAAGATTCAGGATCGCCCCATGGCGGTGAATGGCAAGGTCGAGATTCGCCCGATGATGTATCTGGCGCTCTCCTACGACCACCGCATGATCGATGGTAAAGATGCGGTAAGATTCCTGGTGACTATCAAAGAGCTGCTGGAAGACCCGGCTCGCTTGCTGCTGGACGTATAACGAAGCGCGTTGATCCGCCTTCGCTGTTGATGAAACGTTCTCTGCAATCGCACTTTGCCTCCTGCCCGGTTTAGATCAACCCGGGAGGGGGCAACCAAGCTAAAGGAGCCAACATGGCTGACAAGTTTGATGTGATCGTTATCGGTGCTGGCCCTGGTGGCTACGTAGCGGCTATCCGCGCTGCGCAGCTGGGCCTGAAAACCGCCTGTGTTGAAAAATGGATTGGCAAGGAAGGCAAGGTCGTCCACGGCGGCACCTGCTTGAACGTAGGCTGTATCCCGTCCAAAGCGTTGCTTGAAGCGTCGCACAAGTTCGTCGAAGCCAAGCACGATTTCGACGACATGGGTATCGAAGCCGGTGACGTCACCATGGACGTCAAGAAAATGATGGCCCGCAAGGACAAGATCGTTAAGAACTTGACCGGCGGCATCTCTGGCCTGTTCAAGGCCAACGGCGTGACCGCCATCGAAGGTACCGGCAAGGTCGTATCTGGCAAGCAGGTCGAAGTCACCGATCTGGACGGCAACACCACCGCCTACGACGCCGACAGCATCGTCATCGCGGCAGGCTCCGTACCGGTGGAAATTCCGCCCACGCCGCTGACCGAAGGCCTGATCGTCGACTCTACCGGCGCACTGGAATTCCAGGAAACGCCCAAGCGCCTTGGCGTGATCGGCGCTGGTGTCATCGGCCTGGAGCTGGGCAGCGTCTGGAACCGTCTGGGTTCTGAAGTCACCGTTCTGGAAGCGATGGACTCCTTCCTGCCGATGGTCGACACCACGATTGCCAAAGAGACTCAGAAACTGCTCAAGAAGCAGGGTCTGGATATCAAACTGGGCGCCCGTGTGACCGGTTCCGAGACCAACGGTGAAGAAGTCATCGTCAAGTACACCGATGCTGACGGCGAGCAGGAAATCACCTTCGACAAGCTGATCGTATGTGTCGGCCGTCGTCCTTACACCAAAGGCGTTGTGGCCGATGGCGTGGGCGTCGAGCTGGACGAGCGTGGCTTCATCTTCGTGGACGACCAGTGCCGTACCAACGTGCCGGGCGTTTACGCGATTGGCGACTGTGTTCGTGGCCCGATGCTGGCCCACAAGGCCTCTGAAGAGGGCATCATGGTGGCGGACATCATCGCCGGTCACAAGGCCGAGATGAACTACGACACCATCCCCAGCGTCATTTATACCTTCCCGGAAGTGGCCTGGGTCGGCATGACCGAGCAGGACGCCAAGGCCAAGGGTATCGAAGTCAAGACCGGTAGCTTCCCCTTCGCAGCCAGCGGCCGTGCCATGGCCAACAACGCCACCGAAGGCAGCGCCAAGATCATTGCCGATGCGGAAACCGACCGTATTCTCGGTATGCACATCGTGGGTCAGCACGCCGGTGAGATGATCGCCCAGGGCGTGATCGCCATGGAATTCGGCTCCAGCGCCGAAGACCTGGCATTGACCTGCTACGCGCACCCGACCATGTCGGAAGCCGTGCACGAAGCTGCTCTGGCGGTAGAAGGTCATGCCATTCACATGGCCAACCGCAAGAAGCGCAAGTAATTCGCTAAGCAACAACCAAGCGCCACCGTCAGGTGGCGCACCACTTTCATGGCGGCGTGGCAACTCGCCGTCATGAAAGTACGGGGATGACCAGCACCTGCAAGATGTTCTTCAGGGCGACTGATCATCGTTCGAGTCACATGCAACCAATGGCATGAATCGATGAACCTTCACGAGTATCAAGGTAAACAGCTGTTTGCCGATTATGGTCTGCCAGTGTCCAAAGGCTTTGCCGTGGACACTCCCGAAGAAGCAGTAGAAGCGTGCAAAAAGATCGGCGGCGACATGTGGGTCGTCAAAGCCCAGGTTCACGCTGGCGGCCGCGGTAAAGCGGGCGGCGTCAAGCTGATCAAGGACCCGGCAGAAGCCAAAACCTTCGCCGAGCAGTGGCTGGGCAAGAACCTGGTCACTTACCAGACTGACGAAAAAGGTCAGCCGGTTGCCAAGATTCTGGTAGAGACCTGCACCAACATCGCCGACGAGCTGTACCTGGGCGCGGTCGTTGACCGTACCACTCGTCGCGTCGTGTTCATGGCCTCCACCGAAGGCGGTGTCGAGATCGAAACCGTCGCCGAAGAGACGCCGGAAAAGATCCTCAAGGCCGAAATCGATCCGCTGGTCGGCGCACAGCCCTACCAGGCGCGTGAGCTGGCGTTCGCGCTGGGTTTGGAAGGCGATCAGGTGAAGCAGTTCACCAAGATCTTCCTGGGTCTCTCCAAGCTGTTCCACGACAAGGATCTGGCGCTGCTCGAGATCAACCCGCTGGTGATCACCGACGAAGGCAACCTGCACTGCCTGGACGCCAAACTGGGCCTCGACAGCAACGCCCTGTACCGTCACCCGGACCTGCAGGCGATGCGCGATCCTTCCCAGGAAGATCAGCGTGAAGCCGACGCCGCGAAGTGGGAACTGAACTACGTGGCCCTCGACGGTAACATCGGTTGCATGGTCAACGGCGCTGGCCTGGCCATGGGCACCATGGACATCGTCAACCTGAGCGGCGGCAAGCCGGCCAACTTCCTGGACGTTGGCGGCGGCGCGACCAAAGAGCGCGTAGCCGAAGCGTTCAAGATCATCCTGTCTGACGACAACGTCAAAGCCGTTCTGGTGAACATCTTCGGCGGTATCGTTCGTTGCGACATGATTGCCGAAGGCATCATCGGTGCCGTTGAGCAAGTCGGCGTCAACGTGCCGGTCGTCGTTCGCCTGGAAGGTAACAACGCTGAATTGGGCGCTGAGAAGCTGGCGTCCAGCGGTCTGAACATCATCGCTGCTACCAGTCTGACCGACGCGGCTCAGCAGGTTGTCAAAGCAGCGGAGGGCAAGTAATGAGTATCCTGATCGATAAGAACACCAAGGTCATCTGCCAAGGGTTCACCGGTGGCCAGGGCACGTTCCACTCCGAACAGGCGATTGCCTATGGCACGCAAATGGTCGGCGGTGTTACGCCGGGCAAAGGCGGCCAGACGCACCTGGGCCTGCCCGTGTTCAACACCGTGAAAGAAGCGGTCGAGAAAACCGGCGCAGAAGCCAGCGTGATCTACGTACCGGCAGCGTTCTGCAAAGACTCGATCCTTGAAGCGGCCAACGCTGGCATCAAGCTGATCGTGTGCATCACCGAAGGTATCGCGACCCTCGACATGCTCGAAGCGAAAGTAAAATGCGACGAGCTGGGCGTACGTCTGATCGGCCCGAACTGCCCCGGCGTGATCACCCCGGGCGAATGTAAAATCGGCATCATGCCGGGTCACATTCACCAGCCGGGTAAAGTGGGCATCGTATCGCGTTCCGGTACTCTGACCTACGAAGCGGTCAAGCAGACCACTGACCACGGTTTCGGCCAGTCTACCTGTGTCGGCATCGGTGGTGACCCGATTCCGGGCTCCAACTTCATCGACATCCTGGAGATGTTCGAGAAGGACCCGAAAACCGAAGCGATCGTGATGATCGGTGAAATCGGCGGCACCGCTGAAGAAGAAGCCGCGGCCTACATCAAGGCCAACGTTTCCAAGCCGGTGGTTTCCTACATTGCCGGTGTGACAGCACCTCCTGGCAAGCGTATGGGCCACGCTGGCGCCATCATCTCTGGCGGTAAAGGTACTGCCGACGAGAAATTTGCTGCCCTGGAAGACGCCGGTGTCAAAACCGTACGCTCCTTGGCGCAAATTGGCGATGCACTGAAAGAAGTGACCGGCTGGTAAGCCGCGCACTTTTTCACAGCGCTAAAAAAGGGCACCTTCGGGTGCCCTTTTTGCGTTTTATGAAGGCTGTCGGAGTATTGGAGTGGGTCAACCCTGGCGCAATAGGCGAGTGCTGTAGAGCAGTAGCAGCGGTGCTCCGGCAGCAAGATAAAGGTGGTAGCTGATGAGCCGCCACACCAATACGGCGGCCGCGGCCTGCTCACGTTCCATCAAGGGTAGCAGCAGGCTTCCCACCCCCACTTCAGCAGCCCCGGCACCGCCAGGAAGAAAGCTGAACTGGCTGGCAGCCATGGCCAGCATCTGGGTTAGAAAGGTCCAAAGCCAATCGGCATGCCCGCCGATGCCAATCACCGCCAGATAGAGCAAGCTGTAGCGCAGCAGCCAGTGCATGGCCGTCAGCACCAGCATGGCTGCCAGCGTGGCGTTAGGTAGTGCCAGTGTGATACGCAGCGCGTAGCGGCAGCGCAACAGTCTCCGGACCAGCCAGCGCCTGCGGCCAGGGCGGAGCCATGCCAACAGTCCGATCAGCCATTGACGACGAGTCCGCAGCAACTTGGGTAGGTAGCTCATCATCAGCGAGACACCTACCGCTAACAGCACGAGCCCTAGTAGCGAAAGCTGAACCAACCCTTGGTGCGGCCATTGGGCGTTACCGAAAACTGATATTGCCATCAAGCCACTGAGCATCACCAGAAAGAACAACAGGTCGCACCCCTGGTCGATGAGGAACACCGCTGCGCCTTTTGAGGGAGAAAATCCCCGCTGGGCAAGTAGCAGCAGCAAGGTGGCCGGGCCGCCGCTGCCGCCGGGTGTTGCGCATAGTGCGCACTTGGCGGCCAGTTCAATGCCCAGCGCACCACGCTGACCAAGCTGACCAGCACGGCCGTTGAGCATCAGGCGCAGACGGGTGGCGTTCAAATTCCAGCATAGCGCCGCCATGGCGATCATGAGCAGCAGCAGGCCCAGAGGGAACTGCGCTACGTGTTCGAATGCCTGTCTGCCTCCTGCAAGCGATGTCAGTACCAGCGGTGCCACCAGAGCTACTAGCAGTAGCACACCGTGAAGCGGGCGAAAGCGCAGCAGTCGTTGAGGTTTAGCGACGGAGGGCGAGGGCATGGGGCTGTTCGAGTCCACAGAGGTCGACATAGTGTGTGAGCAGCGAGCCAATCACGCTATCCCAGCTGAACTGACGCTCCACATAGTGGCGTGCGAAGCGTCCGCTGGCGACAATGTCATTGCGAAACAGCGCGGAACAGGCGTCCGCCATCGCGGCTGGGTCAAGTGGCTGGCAGAGCACCCCGGCTCCAAGCGGTACGTTTTCCATCAGTGCGCCCGCCCGGGCGCCAATCACTGGTATGCCACTGGCCATTGCTTCCTGTGCCACCAGTCCAAAGGTTTCCCGAGTCCCCGCATGCAGCATCGCATCGCTGCTGGCAAGCGCCCTGGCGACCTCATGGCTTCCGCAGCAACGGTTCACCACCGTGACATTGCTTGGCACTTGGGTGGGCATTCCAGGGCCCATCAACAGCAGATGGTAGTCGCTGCCAAGTGCTCGCATGGTGGCTAGCAGCACATCGATATTTTTTTCCCGAGAGAAGCGGCCAACAAAAATCAGCAGCTTCTTATTCTCAGGAATGCTCATGGCTGCTCGAAAGTCGGGGTCGCGTCGAGAGGGATGGAACTGCTCCAGATCGACCCCTAGTGACTGCACGCGTACGTTGGGAACACCCCATTCAGTCAGGCGTTCAGCCATGGCGTGGCACGGCGCCAGCACGCTATCAAAACGCTGGTAAAGGTCCACCACATAGCGAACCAGCCGCTGACGAACATGGCGGCCAAATCGGTCACCCATCAAGTGAGGTAAGTCAGAGTGGTAGAACCCCACGACTGGCACGCCCAAGTGTTGGCCAGCTTCCAGCGCTGCCCAGGCGGTGACGTAAGGGTCGCCTGCTTCGATCAACGTGGGGGAGAGATTGATCAGCGCATCTTGCCAAGGGCGACGGCGGACTGGAAATCGATAGCCTTGGCCAAGAGGTAGATGCAGCGCTGGCAACGTATGGTGATCCCCTAAGCTATCACGCTCAGCTCCAGGCACCAGCAGGCTTGTGCGCAGGCCTGCCGTTCGGGAGAGCACGCGATGCTTGGCCTGCAAGTAGGTGCGAACCCCGCCACTTGCTGGGGCGTGAAACATGGTCACATCGGCGATATGCAAGGTAACCTCCGAGCCACATAAGGGTCAAAGAATCACCTTAGGGAAGAATTACGTCAATTCTGCGACAATATCCTGGCGCGGTAGAAATAAAAACGCCACGGACGAACCGTGGCGTTAGCAGACGCTGGGCTGCAAATGAGTGATTAAACAGCGGGTTTCGCCACCAGCGAGCGGGTCTCTTCACGGGCTTCCGTGAGCGAGACACGCAGGCTGTCGCCCAGTTTGAAGCGCTCTTCGCCTTCGATCTGAATGCGGCCCTCTTTATCGTCGATCACCACCTTGTCGCGGTCGCTATGCATCAAGGGGGCAGGCACGAAGGCCGTGGCGCCGTTTTCGATCAGACGCACCCGCATGCCGCCACGATTGATGGCCATGATTTCGGCCTCGAAGGTATCCTGGTTCTGTGCTGCCGGGGTCAGGTAGCGAACGTAGAGCCAATCTTTCACGTCACGCTCGGCCATGCGGTTCAGGCGGCGGCGTTCGGTGAGCTGCTCGGTGAGCTGCTGGCTGGCCTCTGCCGGGGCCTGTTCACCCTTGAGCACGCGCTTGATCAAGCGGTGGTTGACCATATCGCCATACTTGCGGATCGGCGAGGTCCACGTGGCGTAGGCGGGCAGCCCCAGGCCGAAATGCGGGCCAGGCTGGGCCGACATGCTGGTGAAGCCCTGGAAACGGCGCAGGCGGGCATCCAGCCAGGCGTCGTCACGGCTTTCCAGTGCGCGCTTGAGCTCTTTGTAGTGCGCCAGCTCGGTCAGTGCTTCCTGGGCCACGTCGATCTCCTGACTGGCGAGGAACTCCTGGGCCGCTTCGGCTTTTTCGGGCTCGAAGGCGCGGTGCACGTTGAAGATGCCGTGGCCGATATGGCTGGCCAGGAAGTCTGCACAGCAGGCGTTGGCCGCAATCATCGACTCTTCGATCATGCGGTTGGCGATGCGCCGGTCTTCGGTACGCACGCCCAGCACGTTGCCTGCTTCGTCCAGATCGAACACGTAATCCGGACGGTCCTTGAACACCAGCGCGTGCTCGTTGCGCCAGGCGGTGCGGGCTTCCGTCATGGCCTGCAGCGCTTTGAGCTGCTCGGCAATCTCTTCGGCCGGTGCCCAGTCGCCCTGGCCTTCGATCCAATCAGAGACGCGCTCGTACACCAGCTTGGCGTGGGAGGTCACGTTGGCGGCAAAGAAACGGTAATCGCCCAGGCTGCCGTCGGCGTTGATGTCCAGCGTACACGCCAGGGCCGGGCGCTCCTGGCCTTCCCACAGCGAGCACAGGTCATCGGCCAGCTGCTCCGGCAGCATGGTGACGTTCTGGCCCGGCAGGTAAACCGTGAAGGCACGCACACGCGCTTCCAGGTCGGCCGCGTGCTCCTCATCCACATACGCCGTGGGGTCGGCAATGGCCACGCTCAGCTGCCAGCCGCCTTCCGGACGCGCCACCACGTGCAGGGCATCGTCCATATCGCGGGTCTTCTCACCATCGATGGTGAAGAAGGGGCGTTGCGTCAGGTCTTCCCGAGTCAGGCCCTCATCGCGCAGCGGCCAGTCGCTACCGGCATCCGGGCACTCCTGCTCCAGCGCGTGGCGCGCCAGGGTGACACGCCACGGCACGGCGGGGTTGTCGACCTTGGCGACCAGCTCGTCGATTTGGGCAAAGAAGCCGCGATCGTTCTCCTTGAGCGGGTGACGCACCAGACGCGCCACGACCCAGTCGCCGTCGCCAATGCTGTCTTCGTCCAGGCTGTTCTTGATGCGGGCTTTCAGCACATTGCGAATCGAGGGGTGATCGGGCACCACTGCCAGGCGGCCTTCGCGCTTTTGCACGCGGGCGATGAAGCGGTCCAAGCCCGCTTCGATCAGCTTCTCCGGCTCGACGGATTTTTTGTCGCCGTTCTCATGAATAACGGCTTCGACGCGGTCGCCGTGGAGCACCTGCTTCATGGCAGGCGGCGGCACGAAATAGGATTCGCCGCTGTCGGTTTCAAGAAACCCGAAGCCTTTTTCGGTGGCTTTGATCACCCCTTCGGCGCGGGGAGTGGTTTCACGGATCTGTTGCTTGAGCTGGGCAAGCAGGGAGTTATTTTGAAGCATGTGTTCGATCAGTTGGCGAGAGTAGGGTGCCACTATACGGATTCCCGTTGGCTGCGCCAATCGTTGCCCTTGGGTAAGTCACGCCCGCTCAGGCGGGTCAATGACTTACCCGCTTGCGGATGAATCGGTTAAGCTGAGGCTCACTTCATGCGCCACGCCCAAGGAGCCTGTATGACCCCACGCCTGATTGTTTCCGACCTGGACGGTACGCTGCTGGGTAGCGACCACCGGTTACACGACAGCACGGTAGACGTACTGCGCGCCCTGGTGCAACAGGGTCACCATGTGGCGCTGGCCTCGGGCCGTCACTACCACGACATGCGGGTGTTTCGTGAGGAACTGGCCATTCCGGCCCATTTGATCAGCACCAACGGTGCTTACACCCACGCCCCGGATGACCGCTTGATCAGCGCGTCTCACCTGGCACCTGAACATGCACACACCTTGATTCATCTGCCCCGGCCTCCGCAGGTGCGCCTGAGCCTGTATCGCGATGATGGCTGGCATGTCGATGCCGAAGCGCCGCACCTGCTGTCGCTGCATGCCTCCACCGGGTTCACCTATGACGTGGTGCCACCCGAACAGATGGACCGCCACGGGGTGGGCAAGGTGCTCTATCTGGGTGACCCTCAGGCGCTGGCCGAACTGGAGGCCCAGGCCCACGCGGCACACGGTGAGGGGCTGCACATCACTTACTCCACGGTGGACTCACTGGAGATCATGGCGGGCGGGGTGAACAAGGGCGTTGCGCTGGCGGCGCTGCTGGAGTCATTGGGCCTCACCGCCGCCGACTGCCTCGCCTTTGGCGACAACCTCAACGACACCGAGATGCTGACCCTGGCCGGGGAGGCGCAGGTCATGGCCAACGCCCACCCGGCGCTGTTCGACCGTGTGCCCGATGCCCGGCGCATTGGTCATCACGGGGAAGCGGCGGTGGCCCAGTGGTTGGCTGAGCGTTTCGGGCTGTCGGGTTAGCTCTGCCACCTTAGTCGAGAGCCGCTTGCGGTAGCGACAGCGCTCCACCATCATCTAGCCCCTAAAACGATAACAACCCAGGGGCGCTTTCCACGATGACAACCACGCCTGCGACCTTGATGGTGGTCGATGATGACCCGGAAATCCGTGAGCTGCTGGCGGATTATCTGGGGCGCCACGGTTATCGGGTGTTCACGGCCGAAGGGGCGCAGGCGCTCTATCAGCAGCTTGCCGAGCAGACGCCGGATTTACTGATCGTCGATGTGATGATGCCGGGGGATGATGGCTTTACCATCTGTCGCGAGTTGCGCAAGCACAGCGACTTGCCGATCATCATGCTCACCGCCAGTGCGGACGATACCGACCGTATCCTGGGGCTGGAACTAGGCGCCGACGACTATCTTGGCAAGCCCTTCAACCCCCGTGAGCTGCTGGCGCGTATCAAGGCCGTGCTGCGTCGAAGCCGCACGGCAGTGGGCCCTCAGGAGGCTCGCTGGGTGCGCTTTGGCGAGTGGCAGCTGGACCGCATGACCCGTGAGCTGGTGGACCAGGCGGGCGAGCGTACGGCTCTGTCAGGTGCCGATTTCCAGCTGCTTCAGGTATTTCTGGAACGTCCCGCCCAAGTCATTACCCGTGACGACCTGTACGCCTTGACCCGGGGCCGAGACGCCCCGCCTCTGGACCGTTCCATCGACGTGCACGTGTGTCGGCTACGCCAGCGGCTGGGTGAAGATGCCCAGCACTCGCAGCTGATTCGTACGGTGCGCGGGGCGGGCTACGTGTTGACCGCTCAGGTAGACACCGCCCTGTGAAGCGCTGGCGACGCTGGCTGCCCGCCAGCCTGCGCGGTCGTTTCGTGATCATCATGATTGCAGGAGTACTGGCCGCCCAGGTGGCCAGCTACGCGATCTGGACCTCGCAAATGCGCGCTAGCCAGCTGGAGCAGCTCGATGAGCTCTCCAGCAACATGGCCTTCAGCATTGCGTCCACCATGCGCTTTTTTCGTTCGCTGCCGGTGGACTATCGCCATATCGTGCTCGACCAGCTGCGCAACATGGGAGGCACGCGCTTTTTTGTCAGCGTCAACCAGCGGCGCATCCCCGTGGAGGACATTGGCAGCGGCCCCGAAAAAGCGGTGGTGGTGAACAATGTCCACACGATCCTCACCCAGCAACTGTCGATCGACGATGTCGTGGTGGAGTTCTCCCGCCCCGAGACCCTGCGGGTATTCAATAATGAAGTGCTGCTCTACGACCTGCCGCCGCGCTGGGGCCAGCACAGCCTGCTGATGGAGCCGCTGTCGCCGCCCATTCTGGTGGTGCAACTGGAGCTGGCCCCGGATACCTGGCTCTACGTGGCGACCCTGCTGGGCGTACCGGACATTTTCAGCGGTTACCGCTGGCTCTCTGAAGAGCGTCTGCTGGCGGGGCTGGTGGTACTGCTGACCGTGCTGGCGCTGTCGCTGTTGGGCATCACCAGCGTGACCCGACCATTGGCACGGCTGTCGCGTGCAGCCCGTCGGCTGGGCGATGATCTGGACAGCCCGCCGCTGAGAGAGAGCGGCCCCAGAGAGGTGGCGGCCACCGCCGTTGCCTTCAACCGCATGCAGCGGCGTATTCGTGAGCAGGTAGAAGAGCGCGAACGGCTCTTTTCGGCGATTTCCCACGACCTTAAAACGCCCATCACCCGGCTGCGCTTGCGGGCCGAGATGCTCGATGACCCGCAGCAGCGAGAGCGCTTCTGCGCCTCACTGGATGAACTGGCGGAGCTGGTCAAGGGCGCGCTGGCCTCCGTGAAAGGGCTGGACCTCCACGAAGAGCCTGAACCCACTGACATGACGGCGCTTCTCGAGGCGTTGGCAGACGAGCTGCGTGTGCAGGGGAGCGACGTGCGGATCAGCGGTCAGGTGCCGCCGCTGACCGTCAAGCCGCTGGCCATGAAGCGGTGCCTGGCGAACCTGCTGGAGAATGCCGTGTTCTACGGCCAGCACGCCAACGTGGTATTGGAGGAGCAGGCGGGTGAGGTCAAGGTTCAGATTCATGATCGTGGCCCCGGTATCCCGGCGGAACAGAGGGAGCGGGTGTTCTCCCCCTTCGTACGCCTGGAAGCTTCGCGCAGTCGCCATACCGGGGGCAGTGGGCTGGGCCTGGGCATTGCGCGGCACATTGCTCGTGCCCATGGCGGCGACATTCGCTTGGCCAACCACCCCGCAGGGGGCCTCGTGGCCACCTTGACCCTGCCGCGCCAACCCACCGTGACAACCCTGTAAGCCCGACTATTACAAGGTTGTAATACTATGCAGGATTCGGTAACTCCCGTTGTGACGTAGGGTGACGTACTCTGCCATGAGCCGCTGCCTGCCAGTTGGGTTGTGCAGGTAGCGCGGCACTCTGTGTTCTTCATGACACCTCATAACAACAACAGCAGGAGCTATCTCATGCGTATTCTCTCACCCGTCTTCAAAAAATCTGCCCTCGCGCTGGCCTTGGCGGCTGGAACGGCCATGGCAAGTACTGCCCAGGCCAGCGAGGTGGAAGTGCTGCACTGGTGGACCTCCGGCGGTGAAGCCCGCGCCGCCAACGTGCTCAAGGAGCTGCTCGAAGCCGAAGGCTATGGCTGGCAGGATTTCGCCGTGGCCGGGGGCGGCGGTGAAACCGCCATGACGGTGCTGAAGTCTCGGGCCATGTCGGGCAATCCGCCGTCGGCTGCACAAATCAAAGGGCCGGAAATTCAAGAGTGGGGCGAGCTTGGCCTGCTGGGTGACTTGAACGACGTCGCCGAGGCCGAAGGCTGGAACGACCTGCTGCCGGGCATCGTGGCCGATATCATGCGTTACGACGGCCAGTACGTGGCCGTCCCCGCCAACGTGCATCGGGTCAACTGGCTGTGGGCCAACCCGGACGTGCTGGAGGCCGCAGGTGTCGAGATGCCCACCACGCTGGAAGAACTGTTTGCTGCCGGAGAAGCAATCCGTGAAGCGGGCTTCGTGCCGCTGGCCCATGGCGGCCAGGCGTGGCAGGACGCCACCGTGTTCGAAAGCGTAGTGCTGGGCAGCCAGGGCACCGAGTTTTATCAGCAGGCGCTGGTGGAGCTGGACCCGGAAGCCCTGGGGGGCGAGCAGATGGTTGCCGCGCTGGAAGATTTCAAACGCCTGCGTAGCCTGATGGATGAAGGCATGCCGGGGCGCGACTGGAACATTGCCACGGCCATGGTGATCGAGGGAGCCGCCGGTTTTCAGCTGATGGGCGACTGGGCGAAAGGCGAGTTCACCGCAGCGGGCCTGACGGCGGGAGAAGATTATCTGTGTGCTGCCGCCCCGGGTAGCGAAGACGCCTTTACCTTCAATATCGACAGCCTGGCCATGTTCCGCGTCACCGATGACGAGGAGCGGGATGCCCAGCACACGCTGGCCCGGCTGGTGCTGGAACCCACCTTCCAGGAAGCCTTCAACCTGGCCAAGGGGTCCATCCCCGCGCGGCCTGACCTGGACATGAGCGATTTCGACAGCTGCGCACAGCAGTCGCTGGCAGATTTCCAGCGTACTGCCGAGCAGGGCGGGCTGGTGCCCAGTATGGCCCATGGCATGGCCGTGCGTGCGGATGTGCAGGGCGCCATCTTCGATGTGGTGACCAACTACTTCAATGACGCCAACATGCCCGCCGAACAAGCCGCCCAGCGGATGGTCAGCGCCGCCCAGGCAGCGGCCTTTTGATCACGTCACCCTGACGCGAAGCGCCAAACGCGCTTGACCTTGGTGATCGGCGCCGCCGCAATGGCGGCGCCGACGGATGACGGGTGAGGAATTCCCATGACGAAACCTACTACGCGTGCCGCGTTGCCGCCTACGGCGTCCGGTCGGCTGCAGGCGTGGCTGCCGAAGCTGGTGCTGGCGCCCTCTGTCGCGGTGTCGCTGTTCTTTGTCTATGGCTTCATGCTATGGACGTTCGTGCTGTCGCTGACCAACTCACGCATGCTGCCCAGCTACCAGTTCGTCGGTTTTGGCCAGTATGCCCGGCTGATGGCCAACGAGCGCTGGTGGGTCGCTTCCACCAACCTGATGGTATTTGGCGCGCTGTTCATACTGATCTGCCTGGTGCTGGGAGCGCTGCTGGCCATTCTGCTGGACCAGAAGATTCGCCAGGAAGGCGCGCTGCGTACGGTGTATCTCTACCCCATGGCGCTGTCGTTCATCGTCACGGGAGTGGTGTGGAAGTGGCTGCTCAACCCGCAGCTGGGCATTCAAGCCATGGTGCGCAGTTGGGGCTTCGAGTCGTTTCGCTTTGACTGGATCGTGGACCCCAATATGGCCATTTACACCCTGGTGATTGCCGCCGTCTGGCAGGCCTCCGGGTTCGTGATGGCGCTGTTTCTGGCGGGGCTGCGTGGTATCGACGACAGCATCGTCAAGGCCGCCCAGCTCGATGGGGCCAGCCTGCCGCGCATCTACTGGCGGGTGGTGATGCCTTGCCTGCGTCCGGTGGTGTTCAGCGCGGTGATGATTCTGGCGCATATCGCCATCAAGAGTTTTGACCTGGTGGTGGCGCTCACCGGCGGTGGGCCGGGCTATGCAACGGACCTGCCGGCCACGTTCATGTATACCCATGCGTTCAACCGGGCGCAGATCGGGCTGGGGTCGGCCAGCGCCATGCTGATGCTGGGGGGCGTGCTGGCCATCCTGATTCCGTACCTCTACTCCGAATTGAGGAGCCGCAAACATGGCTAACGTGATCCGTCGCCAAACGCTGGGCGCGCGGCTGCTGCGCGGGGTGCTTTATGGCGTGCTGGTGCTGGCGGCCCTGTTTTATATTCTGCCGCTGGTGGTCATGCTGATGACCTCCATCAAGCCACTCAGCGAAATCAGCGCAGGCACTTTGCTGTCGCTGCCGCAAAACCCGACGCTCGAACCCTGGGCCAAAGCCTGGGGCGAGGCGTGTACCGGCATGCGCTGCGAGGGCGTGGGTGGCTACTTCTGGAACTCCTTTGCCATCGTCATCCCCGCCGTGCTGATCTCCACCGCCGTGGGCGCGTTGAACGGCTATGCGTTGACCAAATGGCGCTTCAAGGGCTCTGAACTTGTCTTCGCGCTGATGCTGTTTGGCTGCTTCATTCCGTTTCAGGTGGTGCTGCTGCCCATGGCGCAAACCCTGGGCTGGCTGGGGCTTTCCAGCTCGCGGGCGGGCTTGATTCTGGTGCATGTGGTGTTTGGTATCGCCTTTACCACGCTGTTTTTCCGCAACTTCTACGTGGGCATTCCCAACGAGCTGGTGTCGGCGGCCAAGCTGGACGGGGCCGGGTTCTTTCGTATTTTCTGGCGCATTCTGCTGCCGGTCTCGGCGCCGATCATCGTGGTGTCGGTGATCTGGCAGTTCACTCAGATCTGGAACGACTTCCTGTTCGGTGTGGCGTTCTCTTCCCATAACACCCAGCCGGTCACCGTGGCCTTGAACAATCTGGTCAATACCTCCACAGGCGTACGTGAATACAACGTCGACATGGCCGCCGCCATGATTGCCGCGCTACCGACGCTGGTGGTCTACGTGCTGGCGGGCAAATACTTCGTGCGTGGGCTCACGGCAGGCTCCGTAAAGGGCTAATAACAATAGGATTTTGATCATGGCAGCGTTAGAAATTCACAACGTACGCAAAGAGTTTGGCAGCGAACGGGTGCTGAAGGATGTCAGCATCTCCATCGACTCCGGCGAGTTTTTGATTCTGGTGGGGCCGTCCGGGTGTGGTAAATCCACCCTGATGAACGCCATTGCCGGGCTAGAACCCGTCACCAGCGGCAATATCTATATCGACGGCGAGGACGTCACCTGGCGGACCCCCGCCGAGCGCGATATTGCCATGGTGTTCCAATCCTACGCCCTCTACCCCAGCATGACCGTGCGCCAGAACATCAGCTTTGGCCTGGAGATGCGCAAGGTGCCCAAGGCCGAACGGGAGGCCGCCGTGGAGCGGGTGGCCGACCTGCTGCAGATTTCCCACCTGCTGGATCGCAAGCCCGCCCAGCTGTCCGGTGGACAACGCCAGCGGGTGGCCATGGGGCGCGCGCTGGCGCGAGAGCCCAAGGTCTATCTGTTCGACGAGCCGCTCTCGAACCTGGACGCCAAGCTGCGGGTAGACATGCGTACCGAGATCAAGAAGCTGCACCAGCGCTTGGGCACCACCATCGTGTACGTCACCCACGACCAGGTAGAGGCCATGACCCTGGCCGACTGCATCGCGGTGATGCGCGATGGGCATATCTTGCAGTTGGGTAGCCCCGACGAGGTCTATAACAACCCCGTGGACATGTTCGTGGCGGGCTTCATGGGCTCGCCGTCGATGAACTTCATCCTTGCCACGCTGGTGGCGGCCGGGGAGGGTTACGCCCTGCGCATTGCCACGCCGGGGGAGGCTGATCTGCTGCTGCCGTGGCCTGCCTCTCGCCATTCGCCAGGGCTGGTCGAGCGGCTGGAGAAATCGGTCATTCTGGGCCTGCGCCCGGAGCATTTCAGCGAGGAGGACCTGCGGCTCGCCGAGCAGGCGGAAGGCACCTTGCTGGAGGCCACGGTGAGCGTGGTAGAACCTACCGGGGCAGACATTCTGCTGCGTCTGCCGTTGGGCGAGCAGGAGATCACCGTGCGAGTCGGCCCCAAATGCCCGGTCGCACCCGGCGAGCGTTTGGCACTGCGGGTGGATATGTCCCGGGCGGTACTGTTCGATGCCGACACCGAGCAGCGGCTGGCCTGAATCGCTGCCTGACGCGCTGTGACAGGCTTACTCCTTGTGCCGCGTGGTGGCAGGGGCGGGCTCCTTGTCCAGCCGTTTGAGCTGTCGCCAGAGATCCTGGCGCAGGTCGGCCAGCCGCGGCTGCTCTTCCGGGCTGAAAGCCACCGGCCGACACAGGCGCTGGGCGCGCAGCCCCAGGCGGGCGCTCAGCAGCCCCGTGGCCAGCCCCTGGCCTGCGCGTGCCGACAAGCGCCCTGCCAAATCCAGCGAGAGCATGTTGACGCTGGCATCGGTGGCCAGTTCGCTGGCTCCGGCAAAGGCCATGTTGTGCAACACATGGCGAAACAGCCGTAAGCGGCTGGCGTAGCCGAGCTCCAGCCCGTACAGGCGGCTGAGCCTGTCTACCATGGCCAGGCTGCGCCAGGCCACCAGGGCCATATCCACCAGCGTCAGCGGGCTGACCGCCACCATGATGGCGGTTTCACCCGACATGCGGGTAATCAAACGCTGGGCTTCCCGGTCTCGAGGGGCCAACAGGTGGTAGCGCAGCAGCGTATGGATCTCTTCCCCGCTATGGTGGGGCTGGCAGGCGCGCTGAAAGGCCAGCCAGTGAGGGTCGTCGTTGCCGAGCTTCAGCTGCTGGCGAAGCTGTTCGGCCATGGCCAGCGCCTGCTTGCCGGAGCGCTGGGGCAGTTCGGCCAGATTGGCCCGCAGCCGGTCATGGCGCTTGAGCCGCCCCAGACGGCCAATTTCCTTCAACAGCGAGACACCGCCCAGGCCAATCAGGCTGATACCGAAGAGCTGCCAGGCCATGGTCAGCCACTGGGACTGGGCGAGCGCATCGGGGATACCGGTGACCAGTTCCACGGTGCCCAGCGTGGCACCGCCTGCCAGCGCAAACATCAGCCCCCAGCGGCGCTTGCGGGGAGCGCCCAGGGTTTCTTCCGGCAGGGCTTTCAGCTCGGCCTGTGTGGCCAGCGGCTGGTGGGTGTCCGTGGCGGCAAAGCGCTCGTGCTGACGCAGGGTCTCTGCGGCGGGCTCGGGGGGCGCTTCGCTATGAAAGTCGCGGCGGGGCTGAGGGTTGCTCATGACAGTTTATCTCCAATCAGCCAGTCGATCACGGCGTCCATACGGATGTGGGGCAGCGCCTCGCCGTTGGCGGGCATCGGGCGGAAACTCGGGAAATCGAACCCCTGCTGCTGCCAGAAATCGGCCTTGGGCAAGCGGCTGGGCACGTCGCCTGGGTAGACCAGCACCTCTTCGTCTTCCAGGGTGGTGCCTTTGAGGGCCGGGCTGCGCTGGCCGTCGTGGAGCACTTCCCGGGCCTCGGTGGCGCGGATGGCGGCCAGCGACAGCGCTTTGACGGGAATGTCCGCGTAGCGCAGGTCCTTGAGCGGCTCCGCCAGCAGCGCTTCCAGCAGGGTCACCACATGGGGGTGCTGGTCGGGGGTGACATGGTCGGCTTTGGTGGCGGCAATCGCCAGCCGGTCGATTTTGGGCGCAAACAGCCGGGTCAACAGGCTGCGCTTGCCGTAATCGAAGCTCTGCATCAGCTGATGCAGCGCTTTGGAAAGGTCCTCGAAACGCTCCGGCCCCGCGTTGAGCGCGCCGAGCACATCCACCAGCACGATCTGTCGGTCAAAGCGCCGGAAGTGGTCGCGATAGAAGGGCCGTACCACTTGCTGCTGATAGTAACGAAAGCGCGATGCCAGCGTGGCGTAGAGGCTCGTGGCCGGAAGCGCGTCGAGGCGCTCCTGGGGAGTCTCCAGTCCAGGCAAGGGAAAGAACTGCAGCACCGGCGCGCCGTCCAGCTCGCCCGGCAGCAGGAAACGGCCCGGCTGCAGGTCGGAAAAGCCCGCCTGCTTCGCACGACGCAGCCCCAGCGCATAGGCCTCCGCCAGGCGCGCCAGGTGCGCTTCATCCGCCTCGGCGCTGGGGTCCAGCTGTTCGGCCTCAGCCAGCCACTCACTGAACAGCGCCCGGCGGTGCGGCCCCAGATGCTGGGTCTGCTGCTGGCTCCAGCTGTAAAAGTCATGCTGCAGCAGGGGAAGATCGAGCAGCCACTCGCCGGGATAATCGAACAGGTCCAGGGTCAGGTGGGCGATCTCGGGGGTGAGCCAGCCCGGCCTTGCTGGGCGATAACGCAGCTGCAGGCGCAGCTCACTGATGCCTCGGGTCGGCTCCGGCCAGCGCGGCGGGGTGTCGTTCAGCGCGCTCATGCCCGGGTCGTAGGGGAAGCGCGGCACGCCCAGGTCAGGCTGGCTCAGCCGCTGGGCGCCCAGCAGCCTGCCTTCCCGGGCCACGGGCAGCAAGTCAAGCTGTGCTTCCACGCCGGCGTGGCGTAGCTGATTGACCAGCGAGGTCAGAAAGGCCGTCTTGCCCGCCTGGGAAAGGCCGGTGACGGCCAGACGCAGCTGGCGATCTCGGCTGCGTTCCAACAGGTTGCCTAGTTCACGACTCAACGGCTGACGCATAACGACTCTCTCGCAGGCAGGGCATGGGAAGCAGGGCAGGGCGGCATCAGTAGCGTAGCATCAGCGTCAGCTGATAGAACATCGGCATCGTGGCAATCTGAAAGCCGATGACGGCAATCACATAGCCTGGCCACTTGCGCGACATTTTTTGTGCCAGCGTCAGCCCCACGATACACACCACCATACCCACAAGATTGAACGCGATGGTCGCGGCCTCAAGCATATCTTGAGGGTTCATAGTAGCTCCTTACTCGATGGCAGACAGGCCTACCTTACCAAGGGCTGGATGAATCCAGCATTAACCGCGACTTAATGTCGTACCCAGCAGGTGCTGGGCGCCGGGCACCAGCCATACGGGGTCCAGGCGCGTATTGGCCGCCTCTACGCAGACGAAATGGCGGCCTGCCTCGGCGGGGGTGTCGCTGGGCAGGTCGCTGTCGGGATGCCATACCACCGTCGAGTCGCTGGACTGCTTGGCGATGCGCAGAGCGCGTACACCGTCGTTGAGCAGGACGGCTTCGTTGGTGTGGTAGATGCGGTCGACGGCGCCCCGGATGGCCAGCGTGCCTTGCTGCTGTGCTTCGCTGAAGTCGCGCAGCTTGTCCAGATAGCGGGCGCCGGAAAGCCCTTCCAGGCGGCACTGATGCACGTCATCGACAGCCAGGTAGGTATGCAGTGCGCCACTGGTCTTGACCGGCGCCTCGCCGATGTTTTCGGTGATCAGCTCGACATTGAGGCGCTGGGCGTTGGCTTGAACCACCAGCCGAGCGGTCAGTTGGCTGTGCAGGGGCTGGGTGGGTGACAGGTGCACCTCGATGCCTTCCGCATGATCGTCCACGGCGTCCAGGCGCCACTGGGCGTGGCGAGCCAGGCCGTGGAAGGGGCCGTTGCGCTCGGGGCTTTCGTCGGCATAACGCTCGTCGGCAAACCAGGGCCAGCACAGTGGGATGCCGCCACGAATCGCTCCCGGCATTGTCTGGGGTGTGGGCGTCACCCATAGCCAAGGCTGCTCGTTGCGCGGTTGAAAGTGCAGTACCTGGGCACCCTGCAGGCTGATCGCCATGCTGCCCCAGTCCGTGTTGAACAGCGCGACTTTGCGCCCTTGCCAGGTAGCCGGTTGGTGGCCATCGACATCGGCAAGCAGCTGTGTGAGGGAGTCGGGAATCATGGGAAGTCCTTGTAAGAAGGCCTTGTGAGTAAAGGCAACAAATGGGCAGCACCCTGACGCTGTGTGCTATGGTAGAACAACCATAGGCGAAAGTTAAAACCCCAGGCTAGGTAAAACCAAGGAGGATGTATGGGCTTTATTGCGTGGTTGATCATTGGTGGTTTGGCTGGCTGGATTGCTGGCAACATCATGCGTGGCGGCGGTTTTGGCGTGCTGGGCAATATCGGGGTAGGTATCATTGGCGCCTTGGTCGGGGGCTTCTTGTTCAGTCTTCTGGGCCTTCAGGCGGGCGGTTTCATTGGCTCGCTGGTGACGGCGACCGTGGGGGCCGTGGTGTTGTTGTGGGTCATCAGTAAAGTCAAAAGCGCTTAGCGCTTCTTTCGGCTGTTCCCTACGCTGCCCGGCCCTTGTGCCGGGCAGCGTTGTTTTGTGCGTGGGCTATCGGTCTTGGCGGTAGTTTCCGTTACACTATGGCGCTTTTAGCAGCCCTGCCTCCGCGCGGTATTGCTTTCATGGATTGCTTTCTGTTTCTTCGAGGTGTCTTTTGGCCGATGCACTAAATGCCTGGTGGGCTCAACAGCTGGTGCTGTGTGATTGGGCTTTCACACCGCACCCCTTGGCGGTAGATGCAGTGGCGGCCGAACAGCGCCTGCTGCAGCTGGGCATCACGGACCGTGGGCTGCTGGCGGATCAGCTGTTTTTTGCACTGGGCGCTCCTGCAGGTCACGCAGACCGACTGCTGAGCGCCCTTGAGTGGGCCGCATTGGGTGGCGCCGCTGGCTGGCTGGCACCGGATCAGGCTCAGCGCTGGGCGCATCACGTGGCGCGGCGTATCACCACGGATTACAGCGACCTGCGCGGCTGGCTGGCCGACCTGCGCCGGGCCATGGGTGCCAAGGGCTGGGAAACCGGCGCCGATGACCGATTCATCGACGCCTGCCAGGCGCTGGCCGACCTTGAAAGCGACGGTGAGGGCATCACCTGGCCTGCGCTGGAGGCGGCTTTGGCTAAGTTGCCGCCGCCCGCCTCGCTGTGGCCCGATGCGCCTGAGGCGCGGCCCTGGCGGCTGGGCGCCCTGTTCCGGCCGGTGATGTGCTATCCCGCCAGCGCCGCCGACTGGCCCGAGGCCCGCGCCTGGATGGAGCGTGTCTGGCAGGTCTACGACCGCGAGCAACTGCTCGAAGTGATGCTATGGCTGAGCGCTCAGGGCGAGCGTCAGCGCTGGGACATCGAGGCCCGAGAGCTGTTGAGCATGGATCATGCCCAGCGTCAGGAGTGGCAGCGCGGTGTCGAGCAGGAGTCTGCCCATGCGCCCGTATTGACCACCTTCGTACATCAGGGGGAGCCCCTGGAGTGGGCGGCCTGGGACTGGCTGCGGCTGGTCGAACTGGCCTGGGCGGGCGTTTGCAGCGGCTGGCTGAGCCAAGCCGAAGCAGACGATCTGGCGGCCCACGCGGCTGACCTGGTTGGCCGTCGTTACCATGACTGGCATGCCATGCTGAAGGCTTACCTGCGTGGTCAGAGCCTGTTCGAGGGTGTCGATCGCCGGGGCATGACGCCTTCGCCACGCCACAAGCTGTTGATGCACGCCCCGTTCAGCCCATGGAAACAGGCGCCCAGCGCCCTGCTGGACGATGCCACCCGCGACGCTTCACGTCAGCGCATCCGCAGCTGGCGCAATACCCCTCATCATTGGCTGCTGGCGCTGGCAGGGGTGCGTGAACCCGATGTAATGCTGCGCCAACTGAACCCTGCGGCACCGATCAGCGAGCAGCGCCGCACCGATGCAGCGGTGTATCTGCAAGAGTCGTTGGGGCTGCATGCCGACGAAGGGCATCAAGTGCTGGCGCGCTACTGGTTGCCAGCTCAGGCACACCACCTGAATCAGCTGGCGGCAGATGCCGTCCATGGGGTGATGCCGCCTTCGCAGACCCATTTCGGCCAGCCTACCCCCGACGAGCTGAAGCAGCGCAATGCGGTGAAAGGCGTCAGCCGACACGCCGCCACCATTCACATGGCCGAGAAGTTCGCGTTTTATCTCCACATGGCGCTGGACAGTGGGCTGTTCGAGCGCGAACCGCTCATGGAGCATGCCAGCGCGTTGCGCAGCTGCCTGTGCCGTTTCTATGCCTCGCCCAAACGCTTGCTGGAAGCATGGTTTGCCTGGGAAAGCTGCCTGCCGGAGCCCGAGCACGACTCCTTGATCAGTGAAATTGCCTGGCACCTGGAGGATCCCGGCAGCCTGTTTCACTGGCTGAACTGGCAGCCAGACGCCTGGTGCGAGCCGGGTGAGCGGCCTACGCTGAGCCACTTTACGGCGATGTCTCTGGTGGGGCCATTGAATAGCGCCGTATGGAGCGAGCCACAGCTGGAGAGCCCGCGCGAATGTGCAGATATTCGCGAGTGGGTCGAAAGCCACTACCACCTGACCAGCGCCGACGACATGCAAGAGTTCCTCAGCTTCATGCTGGAGGCCGGGGACCGTCAGGAGTACCAGATCAATTACGCGCCCTACACGTTGAACCCTGAGCGGCTGGCGGCAGAAATCGCCATTCTCGAATCGGGCGACTGCGGCGAAGAGGAGCGCCACCATCTGCTACGGTTGCGCCGAGTGAGCGCCAACGAGGACGGCTGTAACGACGTCGACATGGCCGCGTGGGATATTGCTCAGCTCGTGGATCTGGCCATCGCTGCCCGGCAGTTGGGCTGGCTGGACAAGCAGGCCTTTGCCGACGTGCTGGATCGCGCCTATCAGCTGGCCGCAGACCATTATGCCGGTTGGCAAGAGTATGCGGCGGGGATGTACGCCGGGTTCTCGTTCTTCATGGGGGAAACTCCCGAGCGTGAGAGCTTTCTGGCGGGCTTTCGGCAAGCGCTGGTGGCCTGGCTATGCGGCGCCCCCATTCTGGCGGGGCCTTGGGCCAGCCTGGATTTTCCGGGCAATAAACCGCGCCATTTTGCGCCGCTGCATATCGATACGTTGCCGGGAGATCAACGTATTTTGCATTGAGACTCGCCAAGCATAGGAGAACTGGCTTATAGTCCAGGCTTTGTGTAAATGAGTTTTCTCATGCTCGGCCCACTTTTTCTTATACATTTGTCACGAGGTTAATCGCATGGTTGCGTTGCCACACCCCGCTGTGACCGCTGTCCGTGTTGTAAGTGTTTGTGTTTTCGTAGCGTTGTTGGCTGGTTGTGCAGGCTCCGGCACACGCCAGAACATGGAGCCCCCCGAGGATTACTTCTCGATGGTGCTGCCAGGCATGGGCGGCGCCACGCCGCAGATGTCGCCAGCCGATCCGATCATGGCGCAATTGCGCAGCATGCAGACCCCACCACCTACGGTGATTCGCCAAGCCCTCCTCGAACAGCACCAGCGTTGGGCAGGCACTCCCTACCGAGTCGGGGGAACCACCGAAAGGGGTATCGACTGCTCCGCACTGGTTAGACATGTTTTCCGCGATACGTTCAATATGGAGCTTCCTCGCTCCACCCAAGATCAGGTGCATGAGGGACGCTCGATCGACCGCCAAGAGCTGCAGGCGGGCGATCTGGTCTTCTTCCGCCCCCCAGGACGCTACAACCATGTCGGGATCTACGTCGGTGACGGCTACTTCCTGCATGCTTCCACCTCGCAAGGGGTGATCATCTCGAGCCTGGATAACAGCTATTGGCAGCGCTACTACTGGCAGTCACGCCGAGCGCTGGAACCGACCAATCTTGCTCAGCTGAATGGTCGTTTCGAACAATCCTATCTTCCGTAGCCTTGGGCCCCTTGTGTATCGGGGGCCGTCGCGCCAATTGACCATGGACATGGCATGATTGAAGCGAAAACGCGCGCCTGGTGGCGCGCGACGGCAGCACTCTGCCTCGGCTCTTTTCTGGTATTCATCAACCTGTATGCCCCGCAGCCGTTGCTGCCCGAGTTGAAAGAGGCATACGGTGTTTCTACCTTGGGCATCAGCCTGCTGATGTCGGCTTCTACCTTGTCGTTGGCACTGGCCCTGCTGGTCTTTGGGCCGCTTTCCGATGCCATTGGCCGTGAAGCGATCATGCGCTTCACGCTGCTGTTGGCGGGTGGCCTGTCCCTGGCGCTGGCTTTCGCGCCCACCTTTGAAAGTCTGCTGCTGTTGCGCTTGCTGCAGGGCTTCGTGCTGGGTGGACTGCCCGCCGTGGCCATTGCCTGGATGGGCGATGAGTTCGACAAGCCTGCCCTGCTGAGCGCCGTGGGGCTCTATATCGGGGCCAATTCGCTGGGGGGCATCAGCGGCCGCATCGTTGGCGGGGGAGCGTCGGCAGTGGGTGGCCCAGGCGCTGCGTTTCTGGCCGTGGGCGCCATGACGATCATCGGCTGCGTGCTGTTCTGGCGGCTGCTGCCCAACAGCCGGGCCTTCCAGCCCAAACGGTTCGAACTACGCCAGGCGCTGAGTGATCTGGCAGGCCACCTGCGTACGCCCGTACTGCTGGCAGCTTACTGTCTGGGCGGCATCAATTTTCTCATTTTCATCAATCAGTATAGCTACATCACTTTTCGCTTGGCAGAAGCGCCTTATCATTTGTCGGCCAGCGGGTTGGGGCTGATCTTCCTCACTTACCTGGGCGGCACCCTGGGTTCGACGGTCTCCGGCAAACTGGCCGGACGTTTTTCTCCCGCCAGCTGTATTGGCATGGGCATCGTCATCCTGATGCTGGGGACGGCCATTACCTTGGCGGAGTCGCTGGTGGGGATTCTGGTGGGATTGACCATCAATGCGTTTGGCTTCTTTCTGGCCCACTCGCTGGCTTCCAGCTGGGTGGGGCGCTACGCCCAGGGCGCCAGGGGCAGTGCATCGGCGCTGTATCTGGTGTTTTACTACCTTGGAGCGAGTATCGGGGGCTTCTGGCTGGAGCCGTTCTGGCGTTGGGCGCAGTGGCAGGGGGTGGCCGTAGGGTCCTGGCTACTGCTGGCCGTGACCCTGATGATTGCGCTGGGTATGCGGCGCGTCGAGCGGCGCCTGGCCAGCGCTTAGCGGCTCCTTAGCTGCCCATCCGCCAGGTGCAGGTGCCGGGTACAAAGCCGGTTCAATAGCGCCGTGTCGTGGCTGATGACCAGCACGCCCAGCGCCTGGCGTTCGGCGTGGGCCTTCACGGCTTGCCACAGGCTGAGTTGGGTCAGTGGATCCAGCATCGTCGAAATCTCATCGGCGATCAGATAGCGCACACCCGGGGCCAGGGCGCGTAGCACGCACACCCGCTGCAGCTCGCCCCCGGACAGCTCCCCCGGAAAACGCTTCAGCCACGCGGGCCGAATACCGAACGCTTCCCTCAGCGTCTGTGGCGGTGTCCAGGCCTCTTCCAATAATCGTGCCACCCGCCAGCGCGGATTGACCGCCCGTTCCGGCGATTGAGGCAGCCACTGCACGGGGCGTAGGCCCCGTGATGCCAAGGGCTTTCCATCGATGTGCAAAAAGCCGTGACGTGGTGCCCAGTGGCCCGCCAGCACTCTGCCCAGCGTCGACTTACCTGCCCCGGAAGCACCGCTCAAACCGACCCACTCGCCCCGTGCCAGCGCCATCGACAGCGCCTGGAACAGCGGTGGCTCGCGGCCAAACCCGAAGGTGAGCTGGTGGGCTTCAAGCAAGGCTGGGCTCCTGAACATGAGGCTGGATGGGTAAGGTGCCGAAGGCGTTGTCGGGCAGCGCTTGCCACAGTGCTTTGGCATAGGCGCTGTGCAGCTGCTCCCCTTGGCCATGGAAGGCCCGGGCCGAGGTCGTTTCCACGGCGCGCCCTTGGCGCATGATGGTCACTCGGTGGGCAATGGGCAAGGCATGGCGCAGGTCATGGGTGATCAGCAGGACAGCTTTGCCCTCTTTGGCCAGTGCCTGCAGGGTAGCCAGCACGCGGTCTCGCTGGGCCGGGTCCAGCCCGACGCTGGGCTCGTCGGCAATCACCACGCGGGCATGGCCGGCCTGGGCCATGGCCACCAGCACCCGCCTGGCCATGCCGCCGGAAAGCTCATGGGGGTAGCGCCGCGCTGCATGGGCGAGCTGGTAGTGCTGCAGCAGGTCGTGGCTGCGTGCTTGAGCGCTGACGCGGGAAAGGCCTGCGCGGCGAGCAGCCCAGCGTATCTGGTGCTGGCTGCGGGCCAATGGGTCCAGGGCGTTCAGGGTCTGTGGAATCAGTGCCAGTTCACGGCCACGCAGCTGGCGCTGGCGCTCGGGCGTCAAGAGGTCGCCCTGGAAGGTCAGAGTGCCGTGCTGCCGTGCTGCGGGCGGCAGCAGGCCCAGCAGGGCGTGGGCCAGCAGGCTTTTGCCGGATCCGGACGCGCCGACCAGGGCGTGTACTTCCCCCGCCTGAATGTCCAGCGAAAGCGACTCGATCACGGGTGACCACTCGCGCTTCCACCAGCGGGGGTAGTGGGGCAGGCTCAGGCTCCATTCGGTGATCTCCAGCATGTTCGGCTCCCTTGATGGTTGAAAACGCTGGCCTTACAGGGCCTGGCGTAGCTGGGTGGCCAGCCGTTGAATGGCCAGCACCATCAGCAGCAGTCCTAGCCCGGGAAACACGCCCAGCCACCAATAGCCGCCGCTGAGATAGCGCATGGCGTCGGCCAGCAGCACGCCGATGGCGGGCTGGTTGGGGTCCAGGCCAACGCCGAGAAAGGTCAGCGCCGCTTCGTGCAGAATGGCGTGGGGAAACAGCAGTAACGCACCCACCACGCAGTGGGGCCAGAGATGGGGCACGAAGTGGCGGGCGACGATGTACCCCGGCCCTTTGCCAAAGCCTTTCGAGAGCGCCACGTACTCGGCCTCGCGCAGGCTGAGCAGCTCGGCGCGAAACACCCGCGCCAGGCTTGGCCAGTGGGTGATGGCCACGGCGATGATCACGGCCTGGGTGCCCCCGCCCAGCGCAAAGGCAATGAGCAGCAGTAAAATGAGGTGGGGCACGCTGAGCAGCGTATCGATCAGCAGCGACACCAGCGCATCCAGGGTGTTCGATAGCGCCGCCAGGCTGGCCAGCAGCAGGGCGATGGCCGTGCCCAGCAGGGCCGCGCTCAAACCGACCCAAAAACTCAGCGCCAGCCCCGCCAGGGTACGCGCCCATAGCTCCCGGCCCAAGGCATCGGTACCGAACCAGTGGAGCAGGCTGGGTGACTGTAAACGTGCCTCGAACTGCATCTGCTGGGGGCTGTCACCCAGCCACCAACGGCTGCTCAACAGCAGCATCAGCAGGGCACTGAAGAGCACCAGGTAAACGGCGGCGGCCAGGCGTGGCTGTGTGTTCATGGGCTGTGTGCCAGACGGATGCGCGGGTCGGTGACCCGTGCCAGGGCATCGGCGGTCAGGTTGCCGATACTCACGAACAGCGCGGTGAACAGGGCGATGGCCAGCAGCAGGGGAACATCGCTGCGCAGCCCCGCCGCCACGGTGGCCTGGCCCAGCCCCGGGTAGGCGAAGACCTGCTCCACTAGAATGGAGCCGCCAAACAGCTCGCCCAGCGAGGCAAAGGCCAGGGTGATGGCCGGGAGGCTGGCGTGGCGCAGCCCGTGCCGCCAGGCGATATCGGTGCGGCTAGCGCCCTGGGCAAAGGCGTGTAGCGCCGTGTCGGAGCGCATGAAGGCCACCATTCTGGCGCGGGTGTGCAGGGTGATGGTGGCCATGCTCAATAGCGCCAGGGTCGTCACCGGCAGCACCAGGTGGTGCAGACGAGTGGCGAACGTGACATCGCGGCTGACCACCCCCGTGGGGCCTGCGCAGCAGGTGGGGGTCCAGCCCAGGGTCACCGAAAACAGCAGCAGTGCCAGAATGGCCAGCCAGAAAGTGGGCGTCGAGGCGGTCACGAAGGCGTAACCGCTGATCAAGCGGTCGAGCAGCGAGCCTTCCCGGCTGCCTGCCACGATACCCAATGCCACGCCCAGCACCAGTGACAGCAGCCAGGCACTGAACAGCAGCCAGAACGAGCGCTGAAAGCGCAGGCTGATGACGTCACCTACTGGCTGTTGGTACACATGGCTCCAGCCCAGCTCGCCGCTGGCCAGTTGACGCAGCCACTGGCCGAACTGCACGGCTACCGGTTCATCGAAGCCCCATTGTGCGGCGATCAGGGCGCGCTGCTCGGGGCTTACCTGGGCCATCTGCGGGCCCAGGTAGGCGTCGATGGGGTCGATGGGCGAGAGCATCATCAGGCCGAAGGCGAGACCGGCCACGCACAGCATGACCAGCCCCAGCCGCAGGCTTCTCAATAGCAGCCAGCGGGCTAGTGGCACGTCCAGCGCCACTCGAGCAGGTTGGCGGTAATCGGCCAGCCGTGTCCATGGGGGGCCACGCCCAGCTCGCCAACGTCCAGGCACGGGTCAGTGGCATAGACATGGGTCAGGTTGACCATCCAGGCCCAGCTGGCGTCGCCCTGCAAGCCATAGCCGGTGCTGCCATCCCATTGAGCTGCTTGCCAGTGTGGGTTGGCTTCTTCGGCGCTGGCGGCGGCCTGGGCGGCCTCCAGGTGCTGGTCGACGCGCTCATTGGTGTAAAAGCCGCTGTTGTAGAAGCCAAACCCGGCGTGTTCGCTGTGGAATAGATAGTAGATCTCTTGCGGGCTATGGCTGCCAAAGCCAAACACGATGGCATCCTGGTGCAGGGCTTCCCGCTGTATTTCATCCCAATGGCGGCCGGTGGGCTGCATCTCGATGCCCAGCGGGCGCACCATCTCTGCGCTGACTTGCGCGAGCTGCTGGCGAGTCGTATCACTGGCCGGGTAGGTGAGCCGGAAGCGAGCAGGCTGCCCTTCCTTGTAGCGCAGGCCATCGTCTGCGCGCAGCCAGCCTGCTTCCTCCAGCAGGGCATTGGCCTGCTCCAGGTCGAAATCGATGGTTTCCTCGGGGTGCCCCCAAGGCAGACCATCGGCAGGGCCATACGCCGGGCGGCCAAACCCGTTCAGGGCCACGTCCACCAGCGTGTCGCGAGATAGCGCCAGGTTGATGGCCTGGCGAATGGCCGGGTCGGACGTGACATCGTTGCCAATCGGGGCGCCGTTAGCCGCGCGCTCCCCGCTGTCGGGCTGCATGGGAAACAGAATCCCGCGATTATCGACGCTCTCCATCAGGACCCGCTGCATCTGGCCCGGCATGGTGCTGGCCAGCGCCTGGGGAATGACGGCCAGGTCGAGCTGACCTGCCTGAGCAGCGCTTAGCGTGCCTGCCTCATCGGTAAACAGAAATACCAGGCGCTCGAAGGCCGGAGCGGGGCCGTAAAAATAGGGGTTACGCTCGACGATCAGCTGCTCACCTTCCTGCCACTCCACCATGCGGTAGGGTCCAGAGCCCAGCGGCTGGCGGCCGTAACCCGCATGATGGCCATTTTCCCGCTCGGCATCAGGTACAATGCCCAGAGTCATCAGCTGGTCGATGAAGGTGATGCGAGGGGATTTCAGGGTAAGCGTGACGGTGTGGTCATTCACGGCGTCGGCATGTGCCAGCGCGCTGAGGTCGGCTCGGCCCCCCGCCGTGGCGGCGGCATTGAAGGTATATGCCACATCCCGGGCGGTGAGCGGCGTGTCATCGGCAAACCGCACGTCCTCGCGCAGATGCAGTGTCCAGGTCAACTGGTCGTCCGACAGGGACCATTCGGTGGCCAACCCCGCTTGAGGGGTAAAATCCTGGCCACGGGTGAGCAGCGTGGACTGAAACAGCGGGCTACCGTATTGCCCCCAGCCCAGCAGCGGGTCGAAGCCTTGATCTGGCTCGCCGCCGATGGCAAGCACCAACTGCTCTTTGGCCAGCGCGGGAGCGCCGAGCGCCAGGCATGTGCTGGCAATGGTCAGTAGTATCGAACGACGCATGGAGCACCCTGTGATGAATGAGTATGATGTTTTTACAATAACATCATACTCGTGCGGCGGGTAGTCAACAGGCCCATTCTACGCTCGGGTGAGCAAAGGAGAACGTATGCAACGTATTACCGTGACGCTGGATGAAGAGCTGCTGCGCGAGGTGGATGCCTTGATGCAGCAGCGTGGCTATCAGAACCGTTCCGAGGCCATTCGAGACCTGACCCGCAGCGGGTTGACTCAGGCCAAGGAAGAGGTCGCGCCGGATGCCCCGTGCATGGGGGCTTTGGTATATGTCTACGACCATGCGGCACGGGAGCTTTCCAAACGGCTGACCCGGCACTCCCACGACCACCACGACCTCACGCTGTCGACGCTGCATGTGCATATCAATCATGACAGCTGCCTGGAAGTGGCGCTGCTCAAAGGGCAGGGGAGTGCCCTGAAGCAGTTTGCCGACGAAGTGACCTCGTCACGCAGCGTACGCCATGGGCAGCTGGTACTGATTCCTGGCGAATAAGGGGCAGGGAAACGGCCACAAAAAAGGCGGCCCGCAGGCCGCCTGGATGACGATGGCTTACGCTCAGTGGTGAACGCCGCCTTCGCCGTGCACGTGTCCGTGCTGAACTTCTTCTTCGCTTGCTTCACGAACGGTAGCAATCTCAACGTCGAAGTTCAGGTGCTGACCTGCCAGCGGATGGTTGCCATCCACGACGACGGTGTCACCTTCCACTTTCGTGACGGTGACCATCAGCGGGCCGCCCTGGGTCTGGGCCTGGAACTGCATGCCCGGCTCGATGCTCTCGACGCCCTGGAAGGCATCGCGAGGAACTTCCTGCATCAGCTGCTCCTGAACTTCACCGTAACCCTCGGCAGGGGCTACCTTGACGTTCAGTTTGTCGCCTGCGGCGCGGCCTTCCAGCTCTTTTTCCAGGCCCGGGATGATGTTACCGGCACCGTGGAGGTAGGTAAGCGGCTCACGGCCTTCGGAACTGTCCAGCACTTCACCTGCATCGTTGGTCAGAGTGTAGTGAAACGCGACAACCGAGTTTTGCGCAATTTGCATTGAATAACCTTTCGGTGAGTGCATGTCCCAACATGGTAACGCGTGTGGGCTGGCTTGTCAGGGGGTAAGCCGGGTTTTTAACCCCCACGCCTTTGGCACTATTGCGCCCGGCAGTGACCAGCGATACCCTACCTTTACCCTTTTTCCATAAGCTAACGAAGTGTGATCGGAGCTTGATATGACTGTTTTCCTGATTTGGGTGGTAGCCTTCGTGCTGATCGCCTACTTTGCCAACAAGCGTTGGGACAATGGCTTTAGCCAAGGGCTGGACAAGTTGTTGCCCGGTGTCTTGAAGACCCATGGCGAGAATCGCCACTTGTGGGTAGCGGCCATTGCGATCCTGGGGGCCACCACACTGGTGCGTCCGGTCGATATTCTGCTGGTGGCTCTGCTGCTGGCGTTGATCGGATTCATCGTGTTCAAGCTGGCCAACTGGGCCAGCAACAAGGTGACTCACTAACCCTGCCCAATGGGTGGCATGTGCTGTACCCAGCCACCCGTTGTTCACGAATGGCCTGAAATGGCTTGAAGCAGACATGAAAAAGCCCGTCCACTCTGGTGGACGGGCTTTTTTTTCGAGACCGCACTTTTGCAGGCGCTGGTCAGCCATGACCCGCGCGGGTGCGAGGAGCGATCAGTAGGGGGCAACGCTCAGATTGGCGCCGCTGCCAATCAGGCGCACACGCTGGCCAGCCTGGAACTGACGGTCGGCACGTTGAACGACGACCACATCGGTACCGTCGTCACGACGCACTTCCATTTCCAGCGCATTGACGCGGTTGACGCGGTCTTCTGCCGCCGTGCCTGCTACGGCACCGCCCAGCGCGCCTGCCACGGTGGCCAGTTGGCGACCTGTGCCACCGCCCACCTGGTTGCCCAGAATGCCGCCAATCACGGCGCCACCGCCACCGCCCAGCAGGTTGCCGGTACGGCTATCGGCTTGAATCTGTACCGGACGAACGGCCACGATGGTGCCATAGCTGACGCTCTGGCCCGTCTGCGCCTGGTTGCCGCGGTACACATCGCCCGAGTAGGTGGATGTGTTGGCACAGCCAGCCAGTGTCAGGATGCTCAACGCTGCAACGGGTAGTAAACGTTTCATTCAAACCTCCAGTAAGAATCAGCCCATATGGCTGTGAACGTCCGCAGATCAATGCGTGCGTATCATTATAGAACGGCGTTCGCTAAAAGATAACCAAAGCGTACGCTTTTGACCAGCCGTTTGGAAAAAAGGTCACAAAGTAGAGTGTAGACAGGCATTAAGAAAGCAGTGTGCAAAAAATCGACAGGCCATTAAGCACGCCGCAAAAAACACCACGGGGAGCCGTGGCTCCCCGTGGTGCGTTGCAGTGGCTGTGTGTTTAGCCAAACTGGTTCATGGTGTTGTCCTTGCCGCCGGCTTTCAGCGCAGCCTCACCATGGAAGAACTCCTTGTGATCGTCGCCGATGTTGGAGCCTGCCATGTCCTGGTGCTTGACCGTGGCGATCCCCTGGCGAATTTCCTGACGCTGGACGCCTGCCACGTAGGCCAGCATGCCTTCGTCGCCGAAGTAGCCCTTGGCCAGGTTGTCGGTAGACAGCGCCGCCGTGTGGTAGGTGGGCAGGGTGATCAGGTGGTGGAAGATA
Source organism: Vreelandella hamiltonii (assembly GCF_014651775.1). GTDB lineage: Bacteria > Pseudomonadota > Gammaproteobacteria > Pseudomonadales > Halomonadaceae > Vreelandella > Vreelandella hamiltonii. The sequence goes on along the minus strand of NZ_BMXN01000013.1, from coordinate 56,405 downwards.
CCCGCTTCGCGCGCCCCGTCACGCTGGAAGTTGCGAGTCCACTCATCGGCCAGCTGCCCCAGCTCGGTGTTGTCGTATTCGACGCTCATCAGCTTGTCGCGCTGGTAGGCCGATACGTCCTTGCCCTCTTTCTCCCAGGAATCGAAGACCTGCTGGCGGAAGTTCAGCGTCCAGTTGAAGGAGGGCGAGTTGTTGTACACCAGCTTGGCGTCCGGCACGACTTCGCGGATGCGGTTCACCATGCTGGCGATCTGGCCCACATGGGGCTTCTCGGTTTCGATCCACAGCAGGTCGGCACCGTTTTGCAGGCTGGTGATACAGTCCAGGATCACGCGGTCTTCGCCGGTGCCTGGCTTGAACTGGTAGAGGCCAGAAGCCAACCGTTTGGGCTTGACCAGCTTGCCGTTCTGCTTGATGACCACGTCGCCGTTGTTGATGTCCGAGGCGTTATCGATGACATCGCCATCCAGGAAGCTGTTGTACTGGTCGCCCAGGTCGCCTGGCTCATTGGTGACGGCGATCTTCTGGGTCAAACCAGCGCCCAGCGAGTCGGTACGAGCCACGATGACGCCATCTTCGACGCCCAGCTCCAGAAAGGCGTAACGTACGGCGTTGATCTTGGCCAGGAAGTCTTCATGGGGCACGGTGACCTTGCCGTCCTGGTGACCGCACTGCTTCTCGTCGGATACCTGGTTTTCGAGCTGAATGCAGCAGGCGCCCGCCTGAATGAATTTCTTGGCCAGCAGGTACGTGGCTTCGGCGTTACCAAACCCGGCATCGATGTCGGCAATGATCGGCACGATATGGGTTTCGTAGTTGTCGATCTTGCTGATCAGCTCTTTTTCTTTGGCGTTGTCGCCTGCGGCCTTGGCATCGTCCAGGGCACGGAACAGGTGGTTGAGTTCCCAGGCATCGGCCTGCTTGAGGAAGGTGTAGAGTTCCTCGATCAGGTTGGCCACCGAGGTTTTCTCATGCATGGACTGGTCGGGCAGTGGGCCAAACTCGGAGCGCAGGGCTGCCACCATCCAGCCTGAAAGGTACAGGTAGCGACGCTTGGTGGTGCCAAAATGCTTCTTGATGGAAATCAGCTTCTGCTGGCCGATGAAGCCGTGCCAGCAACCCAGCGATTGGGTGTACTGGGAGGTGTCGGCATCGTAGGCGGCCATGTCGTCACGCATGATCTTGGCGGTGTAACGAGCAATGTCCAGGCCGGTATGGAAGCGGTTCTGGGCACGCATGCGAGCGGCGTATTCAGGTTTGATCGCTGACCACTTGCCGCCTTGGGCTTCGCGCAGTTGGGCCATGGCTTTGATATCGTCGAGCAGTCCTGACATGAGCTGATTCCTCCAGGGTTATCGTCGTTCGCAGGCTAGCTTGTTGTTATGCTGCACCTGCGAGATAGCGTTCAGCATTGTGCAATTTTGCGGCGCTGTCTCTAGGCCAATCGTCTCTCAGTAAAACGTCGTGCCTCGGCGCTTGGCGTCACACAGCGACATGGCGTAAGAGCTGAGAGCCAACGTCGCTGCAGTGCAATAACTATCGGTCAGACAGCTGCATTCAACAATTGTCACTTCGGGGCAGGGGGCGTTGTAGTCCGACGACATCGACTACGTCGAACGCCCTGTTTGTGTAGTCGTTTTTCGCCTGTTGGACGCAAAAAAAAAGCGCCGCTGTCTCAGCGGCGCTATAACGCGTGTTCGATGGCCTGGTGGCGGGTTAGAGCACCAGGGTCATCTCGCGGTGGGGGATGCCGGCATCCATGAAGACCTCGCCATGGGCTACGAAGCCTAAACGCTCATAGAAGGCGAGGGCGTGTAGCTGGGCGCTGAGGGCCGCGTGGCGATGGCCTGCCTCGCGGGCAGCGGCGATGGCAGCCTCCATGAGTCGATAGCCGATGCCCGTGCCTCGTGCACTGCTCAACACCGCTACGCGACCAATATGGCCGTCGGGCAACAGGCGCGCCGTACCGACCGGCTCGTCATTCAGCGTGGCCAGGAAGTGCAGGCATTCGCCATCCCGGCCATCCCACTCCTCTTCCTGAGGAACCTGCTGCTCATCGATGAAGACCACGCGGCGAATCAACGACGCCGCGTCGCCCAGCGCATGCCAGTCGCCTTGTTGCACGGTGGTGGCTGTGTTCACGCCTTACTCCTCGTCGTCTTCACCCATGAAGCCCAGGCTGCCGCTATTGATCAGCTGCGTGAGCAGCGCCGCAGCACCGTTCAGCTCCAGCACCTCATCGTACATGGGCTCCGGGTCGGCGACCCGCTTGGCCAGCGCTTCCGAGCAGGCGTGCCCATCGCCATCCACGAACAGCGTGGTGCCAGCGGCATCGCTGCGCCAGGCAAAGCGCGAGCCCGGCATATGGAACAGCGGCTCGCCCTGTTGTAACTGAGCAACAAGCGCTGCCTCGTCCAGCGGCTCGTCCAGCGGCATCAGCTGGTCGACGTACTTGGGCTGAGTCATGACGCGGCCAAACCACTGGGCCATCTGCTCCGGTTTGTCCAGCGTCGAGAGGATGAACTGACGCATACGCTCGATGGCGGCGTCGTCCAGCTCGCCCTGATGCTGGGCCGGTGCCATGCCCGCGTCGCTGTAACGCTGGGATTCCGACATCTGCTCGCCCACGTAGTCGGCGTAGGAGGTGATCGCTTCGTCGGCCGAGGGGGCACGAAAACCCACTGAAATGGTCATGCAGTCGTCGGTCTGGCTGACCCCGTGATGCGCCCAGCCCGGCGGCAGGTAGAGCATGTCGCCCGGTGCCAGGGTCCAGTCGGAGTCGGGTTCGATCTCGAAGGTTTCCAGAATACGCAGGTCGATACCCTGTACGATCGGCGCGTTGTCCGGCTGCTTGCCGCCCAGCTGCCAGCGGCGATGGCCGCGGGCCTGCAGCAGAAACACATCGTACTGGTCGATGTGCGGGCCGACGCTGCCGCCGGGGGGCGCATAGCTCACCATGATATCGTCCAGGCGCCAGCGGGGCAGGAAGTCGAACTCGTCCATCAGCGCAGCAATGGAGGGCACGTAGTGGTCGACGGCTTGCACCAGCAGGCTCCAGTGGCCTTCGGGGAGGCGCTCGAAGGTAGCGTCATCGAAGGGGCCGTGGGATACCTGCCAGGGGCCGTCAGGGCCGTTCTCTTCCACCAGCCGCGCTTCCACGCCCGGCTCGCAGGCCAGGCCTGCCAGCTCATCGGGGTCGATGGGGCTGACGAAGTCCGGGATAGCGCCACGAATCAGCAGGGGCTTCTGCTGCCAGTAGTGGGCCAAGAAGTCGGCGGGTGTTAAATCACCCAGCAGGGTGAGTGGCTTATCGTGATGACTCATGGCGTTATCCTGAAGTGAGTGAGCGGCACGGAACGAAACGGCGTGCGTTTATAGGGCCGCAAGCCGTTGCGGAAGGGCTTCGGCCTGCGCCTTCGCATTACCAATATAGCTGGCTGGCGAAAGAGATTTCAGCTCCTGTTTCACATCGTCGGGCAGTGCCAGGGTGTCGATGAAGGCTGCAAAGCCTGCCTGGTCGATCTGCTTGCCGCGGGTCAGCTCCTTGAGCTTCTCGTAGGGCTTCTCGATGCCGTAACGACGCATGACGGTCTGAATGGGTTCGGCCAGCACTTCCCAGCTGTTGTCCAGGTCTTCGGCGAGTCTGGTCGGGTTGGCTTCCAGCTTGCTGATGCCTTTCAGGCTGGCGTGGTAGCCAATCAAGCCGTAAGCCAGGCCGACGCCGAGGTTGCGCAGCACCGTGGAGTCGGTCAGGTCGCGCTGCCAGCGGGAGATCGGCAGCTTCTGGGCCAGATGGCTGAGGATGGCGTTGGCCAGGCCCAGGTTGCCTTCGGAGTTTTCGAAGTCGATGGGGTTGACCTTGTGCGGCATGGTGGAGGAGCCGATTTCGCCCTCGACGGTGCGCTGCTTGAAGTAGCCCAACGAAATGTATCCCCACACGTCACGATCGAAATCGATCAGGATGGTGTTGTAGCGGCACAGGGAGTCGAACAGCTCGGCAATGTAGTCGTGGGGTTCGATTTGCGTGGTGTAGGGGTTGAAGCTCAGTCCCAGCCCTTCCACGAACGTGCGCGCATTGGCTTCCCAGTCGATATCCGGGTAGGTGGTCAGGTGAGCGTTGTAGTTGCCCACGGCGCCGTTGATCTTGCCTAGAATCTCGACGCTTTCGATCTGCTTGAGCTGGCGCTTGAGGCGGTAGGCCACGTTGGCCATTTCCTTGCCCAAGGTGGTGGGGCTCGCCGTCTGACCGTGGGTGCGCGACAGCATGGGCTGGCCAGCGTGGGCGATGGCCAGCTTGCCGATTTCATCGGCCACTTCATGCAGGGTAGGCAGCATGGCTTTCAGGCCATCGGCCAGCATGACCCCGTAGGAGAGGTTGTTGATGTCCTCGGAGGTGCAGGCAAAGTGGATGAATTCGGTGACCGCATGCAGCTCGGCCTGATCGGCAATCTTCTCCTTGAGGAAGTATTCGACCGCCTTGACGTCGTGATTGGTGGTGCGCTCGATCTCCTTGATGCGTTCGGCATCGGCCACTGAAAACTCACGAATCAACTGCTCCAGGAAGGCCGTGGCGGCTGCCGAAAGCGGCGGTACTTCGACGATCTGGCTGTGCTCTGCAAGGCGCTGCAGCCAGCGCACTTCCACGATCACGCGGGCACGGATCAAACCGAATTCGCTGAAGTGTTCACGCAGCGCTGCGGCTTTGGCGCCGTAGCGGCCGTCAACAGGGGAAAGAGCGGTCAAGGCTGAGAGTTGCATGGCTTGGTTTCCAGGTTGGTCGAGAGTCAGTGATCGAGAGTCGGTGGTCGAACATCAGTGGTTGGGGGCGTCAGGCTGGCGAGACAGCGTTTGTCTAGCCCAGCTCATCCAGAGCGCGGCGCAAGGCCTTGCGCTGAAACACCAGTTTCCAGCGCCGGCCACCCTGCTGGTGCCACAGCAGCGCAAAGCGGATACCGGCCATGAGACAGGCGCGTACGCGTTCGGGCATCATGCGGGTCTGCAAGAGCGAGGGGTCACCCTGTACCACGATGCGGGTCTTTAGCGTGGAGAGGGTTTCCTGATAGGTTTCCCCCAGGCTTGCAATCACGTTTTCGTGGGTCGTGCCGAAGTGCTCTGCCTGCCCCTGCACGTGGGTGAGTTTCTGGCCCAGCAGGTCCATCATGGCCGTGTCGTTACGCAGCTTGTTCATCAACAGCAGCAGTGAAAAGCCGTAGCGCAGCACCACCGGGTTGGCCTGCTTGCGGCCTACCAGGGCTTCCAGCGTTTCGAGCCCCCGGCGCAGGTTATTGGGATGGCCGCCGTAAATGGCTTCGAAGCTTTCGGGGTTGGTATCCACCGTGGCATGAATCAGCGTATCCCAGGCGCGGGTGTCTACCTGCCCGGTGCGGGCCAGTTCGTCCACCAGGCTGGCGGCCTGAAAGACCCCGGCCAGGGCCAAGGCCTGGCGCGCTGCCGGAGAGTCGGGAGCACGATGAATGGGGGTGGCGCTCATGCCGCGGCCTCCGTGGTGTTCCAGGTGGCGCGAATCACGCCGCCGCCCAGACAGATGTCGTTGTCGTAGAGCACCAGCGATTGGCCGGGCGTCACGGCCCACTGCGGGTCATCGAAGATGACTTCGACGCTGCCGTCGGCCTGAGCGCGGATCTCGCAGGGGCAGTCGCTCTGGCGATAGCGCGTCTTGGCGGTAAACCGGCCCTGCTGCGCAGGTGGCTCGCCTGCTACCCAGTCCATCGCTTCGGTGGCCAGGGCATTGGTATACAGCAGGGCGTGCTGCTTGCCTTGCACGGCGATCAGTACGTTGCGCGTCAGGTCCTTGCCTGCCACGTACCAGGGGTCTTCGGGGTAGTTGGCCAGTCCACCAATTCCCAGGCCCTGGCGCTGGCCGAGGGTGTAGTACATCAACCCCATATGTTGACCAATCACATCGCCTTCCGGTGTTTCGATGGTGCCTGGCTGGGCGGGCAGGTACTGCTGCAGGAAATCACGAAAGCGACGCTCACCGATGAAGCAGATGCCGGTGGAGTCCTTTTTCTTGGCCGTCACCAGGTCGTGTTGTTCGGCCAGGGCGCGCACGGCGGGTTTCTCCAGCTCGCCGACGGGGAACAGCGTACGCGCAATGGCCGCTTCAGGTACGGCATGCAGGAAATAGCTCTGATCCTTGTTGGCATCCAACCCCTTGAGCAGCCGTGGTCGACCTGCGCGCTCGCCCTGGCGCACGTAGTGGCCGGTCGCGATCTTGTCGGCGCCGAGCATTTCGGCGTACTCCAGGAACACCTTGAACTTGATTTCCCGGTTACACAGGATGTCCGGATTGGGAGTGCGCCCCGCCTTGTATTCGGCCAGGAAATGCTCGAACACGTTGTCCCAATATTCAGCGGCGAAGTTGGCCGTATGCAGTTTGATGCCCAGCTTGGCACAGACCGCTTCTGCGTCGGCCAGGTCTTCCTTGGCAGTGCAGTATTCGGTGCCGTCGTCTTCATCCCAGTTCTTCATGAACAGGCCTTCGACTTCGTACCCCTGCTGAAGCAGCAGCAGAGCCGAGACGGATGAATCGACGCCTCCCGACATGCCCACGATGACCTTGCCAGTGGCGTGAGCGGCGGTGTCGGGGGTGGCCTGGGTAGCGGTGCCATGGGTGGATGTCATGGGCATCCTCTGTTGAAGTGGTATGCAAGTGGGCGGCGATTATACACGATGGGAGCCGGATGCTTCGAGTGCTTCACTCGCGGATCACGTCCAGCGAGTAGTGGCGACCTGCCAGGGCATCGTCGATACGCTGGAGCACCAGCGGGCTGCGTAGCCGACGCTCGCTGGCCAGCGTGGCGATCTCGGCGCGGGTCAACCAGTGGGTGGCCAGTATGTCGTTATCCAGCGGTGTGCCGAGCGAGTGGCGCGGCGTGGCCACGAAGCCGTGGCTGTGAAAGGTATCGCCCTGTTCGGTATGCAGCACGTAGAGGCCCAGGTAGCCGGTGAGTGAAACGTGCCAGGCGGTCTCTTCCCGAACTTCGCGAAGCATGGCGGCCATCGGGCCTTCACCCAGTTCGATATGGCCCGCGGGCTGGTTGAACAGCGTCAGCGGGCCACCCTTGTCCTCTTCGACCATCAGGAAGCGCTCCCCTTCGCGAATCACGCAGGCCACCGTGCTGCGAATGATCGGGCGGCTCATCGCGGCTTTCTCCGAGTTGGGCGGGTGCGTGCCGTTTTGGCCGGTGCCTGACGCGGCGCGTGGAGGGTTTCCTTGCGCCACTCGCCGGGCGCCAGCCCCTCCAGCCGCCAAGGCCCAATGGCCGCGCGTATCAGGCGCAGGGTAGGGAAGCCTACCTCCGCCGTCATGCGGCGTACCTGGCGGTTGCGGCCTTCACTGATGGTCAGCTCCAGCCAGCTGGTCACCGGGTGCCGTTTGGGGTCGACGGCGGGGGTTCGTTCAGGCAGGTCGGGGGGCGCCATGCGCCGCGCCTTGGCGGGCAGTGTCGGGCCATCCTTGAGCATCAGCCCGGAGCGCAACCCGTGAAGGGCGTCGTCGGTGAGCTGGCCTTCCAGCTGTACCCAATAGGTCTTGGGCTGCTTGTGGCGAGGGTGGGCAATGCGGTGAATCAAGGCACCATCATCGCTGAGCAGCAGCAGGCCTTCGGAGTCGTAATCCAGCCGACCTGCGGCGTAGATCCCGGGCACGCTGATCACGTCGGCCAGGGTGGCGCGGCCTTCCCGGTCGGTAAACTGGGAAAGCATTCGGTAGGGCTTGTGCAGTAAATATAGCGTGCTCATGGTCTCGAATAGCAGGTCAGTTGATTTGTCGACAATCGCTCATGCGATTAAAGTGCAGCGCTGGTATACTCCGGCGCAGCCGTTTGAGATGTACCGGCGTCGTTTTACCACCGAGTGACCATAGGGGCAGCGCATACAGGATGCTCCACCCGCTTCGCGGCAAGGCTATTCGTTGTATGAGCCGCGTAGCTCAGGATTTTTTATAATCACAGCGACTGAAAAGAAGAGGTTAACGCAAAATGTCTAAAACGCCGAAGATCATTTATACGCTCACCGATGAAGCTCCTGCGCTCGCTACCTACTCCTTGTTACCGATTATTGATGCCTTCACCGACTCGGCCGGTGTCGAAGTGGAAACCCGCGATATCTCTCTGGCGGCGCGTGTCCTGGCGCAGTTCCCGGACGTATTGAGCGACGAACAGCGGGTCAGCGATGACCTGGCAGAGCTGGGCCAGCTGGCCACCACGCCGGAAGCCAACATCATCAAGCTGCCCAACATCAGTGCGTCTGGCCCGCAGCTGAAAGCGACCATCAAAGAGCTGCAGAGCCAGGGTTACCCGCTGCCCGAGTATCCTGAAGAGCCCAAGAACGACGAAGAAGCCTCCATCAAGGCGCGTTACGACAAGGCCAAGGGCAGTGCCGTCAACCCGGTTCTGCGTGAAGGCAACTCTGACCGCCGTGCGCCGAAGTCGGTCAAGAACTACGCCCGCAAGTACCCGCATCGCATGGGTGCCTGGAGCGCCGACTCCAAATCCCACGTCGCTCACATGAGCGAAGGCGATTTCTACGGCAGCGAACAGTCGGCGGTCATGGAAAAAGCGGGCACGTTGAAGATCGAACTGCAGCAGAAAGATGGCGGCAGCGTCGTGCTGAAAGAGGGCCTGGCGGTAAAAGCAGGCGAAGTCATCGACGCTGCCAGCATGAGCAGCCGTCGTCTGCGCAGCTTCATCGCCAGCCAGATCAGCGATGCCCAGCAAAGCGGTGTGCTGTTCTCGCTGCACCTGAAGGCCACCATGATGAAGGTGTCCGACCCGATCATGTTCGGCATCGTGGTCGAAGAGTTCTACAAGGACGTGCTGGAGAAGCATGCCGAAGCGCTGAAGAGCGCAGGCTTCAACCCGAACAGCGGTATCGGTGACCTGTACAGCGCCATCGAGAAGCTGCCCGGCGACCAGCAGGAGGCCATCAAGGCCGACGTGGATGCGCTCTACCAGCAGCGTCCCGCCATGGCCATGGTCAACTCCCACAAAGGCATCACCAACCTGCACGTGCCCAGCGATGTCATCATCGATGCTTCCATGCCAGCGATGATCCGCGATTCCGGCAAGATGTGGAACGCCAACGACGAGCTGCAGGATACCAAGGCAGTGATCCCGGACCGCTGCTACGCCACCATCTACCAGGCGGTGATCGAGGACTGCAAGCAGCACGGTGCCTTCGACCCCACCACCATGGGCAGCGTGCCCAACGTGGGTCTGATGGCCCAGAAAGCCGAAGAGTACGGTTCTCACGACAAGACCTTCCAGATGCCTGCCGATGGCACCGTAGTGGTGACCGACGACGCAGGCCAGACGCTGTTCAGCCACAGCGTGGAAGCCGGCGATATCTGGCGCATGTGCCAGACCAAAGATGCGCCGATCCAGGACTGGGTCAAGCTGGCCGTTACCCGTGCCCGCGCCAGCGGTGCTCCGGCACTGTTCTGGCTGGACGCCAACCGCGCTCACGATGCGCAGCTGATCAAGAAGGTCGAGGCCTACCTGAAAGAGCACGACACGGCGGGTCTGGATATCCGTATCCTGGCGCCGGTCGATGCCATGAAGGTTTCCCTGGAGCGTATCCGCAAGGGCGAAGACACCATCTCCGTCACCGGTAACGTGCTGCGCGACTACCTCACCGACCTGTTCCCGATCATGGAGCTGGGCACCAGCGCCAAGATGCTCTCTATCGTGCCGCTGATGAACGGCGGCGGTCTGTTCGAGACCGGCGCGGGCGGCTCTGCACCGAAGCACGTTCAGCAGTTCCTGGAAGAGAACCACCTGCGTTGGGACTCGCTGGGCGAGTTCCTGGCGCTGGCTGCCTCGCTGGAGCACCTGGGCAGCACCTTCGGCAACGCCCGTGCATCTCTGCTGGCCAAGGCGCTGGACGAGGCCAACGGCAAGTTCCTCGACAGCAACAAGTCGCCATCGCGTAAAGTGGGCGAGCTGGATAACCGTGGCAGCCACTTCTACCTGGCAATGTATTGGGCAGAAGCACTGGCTGCTCAGGACCAGGACGCCGAACTGAAATCCCTGTTTGGCCGTCTGGCCGAGACGCTGCAAGCCAACGAGAGCGCCATCGTCGATGAGCTGAACAGCGTGCAGGGGCAGCCGGTGGATATCCAGGGATACTTCCACCCCAACGGTGAGCTGGCCAGCCAGGCCATGCGCCCGAGCAAGACCCTCAACGACGCGCTGGCCATGGTGTCCAAGGGCTGATCATGCGCTGAGCCGTCGCGCTTCAACGGCTGATCGATCCCTCGCCCGCCTTGCGGGCGAGGGTTTTTTATTCTCTCCTGTGTGATAATTTTTTACCTTTCATGAACCCTTGTTGATGGCAGGCGTCTTATACATAGGTGTACAGTCTGTAGAAGCCTGGACTGTAAAAGCCTCGTCTTTGAATTGATCCAAGGCCCTGACTGTCAGCAGCAAGAAGATGATGCACGTGACTTATGCCTAATACACACCCTCTGGACGTGACAGCGACTCTGCATGCAGGCATGACGCGTCCTGGTATGCCCGAGTACGAAGATGACCTGGCCGTACAGCCCGCCGAGCCTGCGCTGGCCCAGCCGCCTCTGTACAAGGTAGTGCTGCATAATGACGACTACACGCCGATGGAATTCGTCGTCGAAATACTGCAGGGCTTTTTCAATATGGATAATGAAAAAGCCGTACAAGTGATGTTGGCGGTGCATACCCAGGGGAAGGCAACCTGCGGCATCTTTACCCGCGACATTGCAGAAACGAAGAGTTATCAGGTGAATGAGTATGCCCGTGAGTGCGAGCACCCGCTGATGAGCGACATCGAGGCTGCGGATTGATCATGCTGCACCGCATGCAGCGTTGAAAAAAAGTAGCCTTGGGGCTTGCAACCACACCATTTGTACCCGATGTTGAAAGTGCCGGTCGATTAAACTGATCCGACGCAAGCCCTAGGTGGCGACATGCCCTAGGTAGTAGCGAAAAGGGGACTGCCATGCTGAGCAAAGAACTTGAACTGACCCTGAACACGGCCTTCACCGTGGCTCGCTCGAAGCGCCACGAATTCATGACCGTCGAACATCTGCTCCTGGCACTGCTGGACAATGCCTCGGCGGTCGATGTACTGAAGGCGTGCGGGGCAAACCTCGACAAGCTGCGGTCCGATCTGCAGGATTTCATCAACTCGACCACGCCGCTGATCCCGGAAGGGCAGGGCGACCGCGAAACGCAGCCTACGCTTGGTTTCCAGCGTGTGCTGCAGCGTGCCGTATTCCACGTCCAATCCTCGGGCAAGAGCGAAGTGACCGGCGCCAACGTGCTGGTGGCGATTTTCTCCGAGCAGGAGAGCCAGGCGGTCTATTTCCTCAAGCAGCAGAGCGTTGCGCGGGTAGATGCCGTCAATTACATCGCTCACGGCATTTCCAAAGTGTCGGGTCACGGTCCATCGCCATCACCTTCTTCACAAGAGAGCGATGATGCCGAGGAGGGCAGTGCCGAAGGGGCGGCCCATCCGCTGACCGGCTATGCCACCAACCTCAACGAGCAGGCGCGCCAGGGCAAGATCGATCCGCTGATCGGTCGTGACCACGAGCTCGAGCGCGTCGTGCAGATTCTGGCTCGTCGTCGCAAGAACAACCCGCTGCTGGTGGGTGAGGCGGGCGTGGGCAAGACGGCCATTGCCGAAGGGCTGGCCAAGCGTATCGTCGAAGAAGACGTACCGGACGTGATCGCCGATGCCGTCGTCTACTCCCTCGACATGGGCGCACTGCTGGCGGGAACCAAATACCGCGGCGACTTCGAAAAACGCTTGAAGAGCCTGCTGGGCGAGCTGCGCAAGCAGCCCAATGCCATTCTGTTCATCGATGAGATTCACACGGTGATCGGCGCAGGAGCAGCGTCCGGTGGCGTCATGGATGCCTCCAACCTGTTGAAGCCGCTGCTCTCGTCGGGCGAACTGCGCTGCATCGGTTCGACCACCTTCCAGGAGTTCCGCGGCATCTTCGAAAAAGACCGTGCCCTGGCGCGTCGCTTCCAGAAGGTCGATGTGCTGGCGCCCTCGGTGGAAGATACCATCAAGATTCTCAAGGGGCTGCGTTCGCGCTTCGAAGAGCATCACGAGCTGAAGTACACCGACGGTGCGCTGGAAAGTGCCGCTCGTCTGGCGGATCGCTACATCAATGATCGTCATCTGCCCGACAAGGCCATCGATGTCATCGACGAGGCTGGTGCGCATCAGCGCATGCTGCCGCCGGAAGTGCGTGCCAAAACCATCGATGTGGAGCAGGTCGAAGCCGTGGTGGCGTCGATTGCCCGCATACCGCCCAAGAGCGTGTCGAGTTCGGATCGTAAACTGCTCGAGAAGTTGGATCGCGACCTGAAAATGCTGGTATTCGGCCAGGACGAAGCCATCGATACGCTGTCGGCCGCCATCAAGCTGTCGCGCGCCGGGCTGAAATCTCCTGACAAACCGGTGGGCAGCTTCCTGTTCGCTGGCCCGACCGGCGTGGGCAAGACGGAAGTGGCCAAGCAGCTGGCGCACATCATGGGGATCGAGCTGGTACGCTTCGACATGTCCGAGTACATGGAGCGTCATACGGTGTCGCGTCTGATTGGCGCACCTCCCGGCTACGTGGGATATGACCAGGGTGGCTTGTTGACCGAGGCCGTCACCAAACAGCCGCACTGCGTGCTGCTGCTCGATGAGATCGAAAAGGCGCATCCTGAAGTCTTCAACCTGCTGCTGCAGGTCATGGATCACGGTCGCCTCACCGACAACAACGGGCGCGAAGCCGATTTCCGCCATGTCATCCTGATCATGACGTCCAACGCAGGGGCCGAGCAGGCGTCACGGCGCTCCATTGGCTTCCAGAGTCAGGATCACTCCACCGATGCCATGGAGGTCATCCGCCGTACTTTCTCACCCGAGTTCCGCAACCGCCTGGACGGCATCATTCAGTTCCATGCTTTGCCGACCTCGGTGGTACGCAACGTCGTCGACAAGTTCCTGATCGAGCTACAGGCGCAGTTGGACGAGAAACGTGTGCAGCTGGACGTGGACGATATCGCCCGCGACTGGCTGGCAGAGAAAGGCTATGACCCGGACATGGGTGCCCGTCCGATGGCTCGCTTGATTCAGGAGAAGCTCAAGAAGCCGTTGGCCGAGATGATCCTGTTTGGCGAGTTGGCCGAGCAGGGAGGCATCGTACATGTCAGTCTGGAGGAGGGGGAACTGCATCTCTCCACCGAGACGGAGATGGCGGACGCGCCCTGACGGGCGCGGTTCCTACGACACGCAGCGCCCTGTCTTCGACGGGGCGTTGTCGTTTTTAGCGAGCGGCGCATTACGGTAAAGCGCGATGCAGTACGGCACTATACGGCGCTACCGTGGCAGTACGGCAAGTGCGGTACAGCCTGCAGAGAAAGGCAGGGGGGTAAAGCGCAGGCAAGAAACTGCGTTGCCTGCAGGCGATTAGCGCGAGCGATAAACGATGCGGCCTTTGGAGAGGTCGTAGGGCGTCAGTTCGACCTTGACCTTGTCGCCGGTCAGGATGCGGATGTAGTTTTTACGCATCTTGCCAGAGATGTGGGCAGTGACCACATGGCCGTTTTCCAGCTCTACACGGAACATGGTGTTGGGAAGGGTATCGACAATAACGCCTTCCATTTCAATATGATCTTCGCGTGCCATATTAGGCAGATCCTCACTTTTTTACGTCGTGGTTGGTCAGAAATTCACTCATCGCGCATCGGCAAACGCCGAGGCGCTCAGGAACAGCGCTATATTGTGCCGTAAGCCTGGCGTCAAGGCAAAAAAGCTGGCCTGTTTAGCGAATCAAAGGCCGCCAATGACGCCCGTCCAGCACCTCGATGGGTGAGAATGCCTGCTTGTAGCGCATTTTGCGGCACTCCTCGATCCAGTAGCCCAGGTAAAGGTGCGGCAACTGTCTGCTTTCACAAAGCGCGATGAGCTGCAGGATGGCGTAGGTACCCAGCGAGCGTTTCTCCAACGCGTCATCCACTTTGAAAAACGTGTAAATGGCCGACAAGCCGTGCTCCAGCTGATCGAACGCGGCCACGGCCACCAGCTCATCCTCGAGGCGCAGCTCCATCAGATGGGCGTAGGGCTCCTGCAGCGTCAGGAAAGTACGGTACTGGTCACGACTGGGCGGGTACATGTCGCCGTCGGCATGGCGCAACCGAATGTAATCGGCGTACAGCGCGTAGTGGCCGGGGTCGAAGTGGGCGGGCATGACGCGCACCGTGATATCCGTATTACGTTGCCAAACCTTGCGCTGGGTGCGGTTGGGCTTGAAGCCGTTGACCGGAATGCGCACCGAACGACATGCATTGCAGCCTTCGCAGTGTGGGCGGTACAAGTGTCGCCCGCTGCGACGAAACCCTAGCAGAGATAGCGAGTCGTATACCCCGGGTACAGGCGACTCCTGTGGGTCGAGAAACAGCGTGGTCGCTTCCTTGTCGGGAAGGTAGCTGCAGGCATGAGGAACGGTCAGGAAGAAGCGCAGATCCCGCACGGGGCGGCGAGGAGCGTTACTACTCACGGCTTGCCTCCTTGAGTTGACAGTGACGCCGTCATCTCGCCTCGATGGCATTCGGCAGCGCATCAAGCCAGGGCGAGGCGGGCACGACAGGCGTCTGATAAGGGGTTGAGGGTAAGCAGAATGTTTTTTCCGGTAACCACTGTTCAAGATAGTTGATGAACGTGCGGCGAGCGACTGTTGTTGCGCCCAGGCTGGCCAAGTGGGGGGTGTGCATCTGGCAATCGATCAACTGGCCGCCACGGGACTGCATGGCATATGCCAGGTGGGCGAGAGCGATCTTGGAGCCATCGGGCACGCGCGAGAACATGGATTCGCCGAAGAACACCGGCCCCATGGCCAGGCCATACAGGCCACCCACCAAGTGCCCGTCCTGATGTACCTCGATGCTATGGGCGATGCCCAGAGTATGCAGGGTGTGATACGCGTGGCGCATCTCGGCATTGATCCAGGTGCCGGGTTCGCCCCGGCGCGGCGCCGCGCAGGCATCCAGCACGGCTAAAAAGTGTTGATCCCGCGTCACACTGAAGCCACCATGGCGCAGGCGTTTAGCTAAGCTGCGACGTAGCTTAAACTGTGCAGGCAACAGCACCATGCGTGGGTCCGGGCTCCACCACAAAATGGGGTCGTCATCGCTGTACCAGGGAAAAATACCCTTTCGGTAAGCCTCGACCAGCCACGCTGGTGTAAGCTCTCCACCGGCAGCCAGCAGGCCGTTGGGTGACGCCAATGCCTGCTCGGTCGACGGGAAAAAGGGGGTTGGCGAGGAGAGCCAGGGTAGCATCGCTTGCTCCTGTGACGAGTAGCTTGATTAGAAGCGCTGTGACGGCGGAAGGATGCTCGGTATGATGCAAACTCGCAAGTGGATTAAAGACACCAATGTGGTGTAAAGGGAGAATCGCTTGAAAGTAAATAAGGCGGTAGACAAGCGAACGCAGCGTAACGCGCGCCAGTCACCATCTCGTTCATCGACGCGTGTCACGGCTGCAAAGGATAAGGCGCGCCGGTTCGGCTTGCGTCTGCAGGGCTCGGTACGCGAAGGCGTGGTGGTGGTGATGCTGGCCATCTGCGTCTTCTTGCTGTTATCACTGTTTAGCTATCACCCGGCCGATCCGGGTTGGTCCTACCAGGGCCCTGAAACACAGGTGCGTAACTGGATGGGCCCGGTCGGCGCCTGGCTGGCCGATGTGCTCTATTCACTGTTGGGGGCCAGCGCTCTGTGGTGGCCAGGCATGTTCGGTTATTCGGCCTGGTGGTTGATGCGCTCGCGCCAGGTGCGTTTCGAGCTGGATCCGGTGGCCATTGCCGTGCGCGCGGGTGGCCTCGTGTTGCTGATGTTTGGCACCACCACGCTGGGCGCACTGCATTTTTATCACCCGAACAGCATTTTGCCCTACGCCTCTGGTGGCATTCTGGGAGAAGGGCTGGTGGGTACGCTGAAACCGCTGGTGGGCAGCGGTGGCGTGGGCTTGATTGCTGCGGCGCTGATCCTGATCGGCTTTCCGCTGTTCAGCGGTACTTCCTGGCTGCAGGTGGCCGATGAAGTAGGGCGCAGGCTTTGTCGAGTGGGTGGCTGGTTCGGTGCGCGTCGTGCCAAAAGCCGCGAAAAGCGTGCCGAGCGTGCTGCCGTTCGCGCGGCAGGAAAAGCCGCGGCCAGCAAAGTGAAACAGCGCTCCTGGGTCGAGCCTAGCGATACCAGTACCGACCCAGAACCCGACCCGGACGATGCCTTCTATGCCACGCCTGAACCACAGGGCAGCAGTGCACCCATTTCAGCCCGCCGTGGCGATGACGAAGTAAGCGAGCGCTCACCTGCTCCGCGTCGTGAGCGCCGCGAACCCAGTTTTACGGCAACGGCTCCCGATAGCGATACCTCCATTCCTTGGGAAGCAGCGGCCGTGTTGAGCGAGCGCCATGCTGCACCGTCGAGCGCCTCATCGGCACCGAGCCCCGAGCCTGCTTCCCAGGCGCCTGTTGCGCCCGTGCAGGAAGAGGCCGCTCCCGAGGCCGCAGTGCCTGCCAAGGAGCTCGTCAAGGAGCCGGTCGAGCCGCCTCGTGAACCAGTGATGTCGTTTTCCGCCACGGAGAAGCCGTCTGCCGCGCCGCAGCCGACAGCGTCCGCTCAGCAGTCAACGCCCTTTGTCGAGCCCGCCAAGGTGCCGCGAGAGCCGAGCTTTACTCTGGCAGAGCCGGAAGAAACCGACACCCCAGCGCCCTTGGCGGAACCGCGCATTTGGGCTGCACAGCCCCAGGTGACGCCGACTGCCGAGCCGGAACCTGCCCAGGAGCCCGCTCTCAAGGCAGAACGAGTGCCCGAGCCGCCACAGGCGCAACCGACAGCACCCGGCTCAGAGGTTGACGAGCCGGTGATCGATAAACCAGTGGTCGATGAACCCGTTTCTGAAGGGGCGCCGCTGAGAGCTTCCCGAGAAGACGATGCCGCGCTGGCCGCGCCCACGTCGCTGAGCGCCCGCGACCTGGACGATGAGACACGTCAAGAAGCGCCTCTGGCCGTCGTTCCCGAACATGTGGCTGCTTCGACATCGGTTGAATCGGCCCCGGTGCCCCTGGCGGCGGAGCCACGCCGCGAGCGGGTGCCCGAAGTCGTGCCCGAGCCGGTATGGGACGAGGATGACGAAGAGCTGCCCGTCAGCCCGGCGCCGATAGCCACAGGGCCACGCCATGAGCCAACCCTGGCGGCAGATACGCCGCCGGATGCAGAGCCCGATAACGGCCCTACGCTGTGGACCGTCGAGCATCTGCAGAGTCAGCGACCCAGTTTCGAGACCCAAGATGAGCCCGAGGGGGAGGTGCCCAGCCTGCAACTGCTGACTCCGCCCGAGCCCCATCAGCCCAACTACACAGACGAGCAGCTGGCGGACATGGCCGAGCTGCTGGAAGTCCGGCTGCGTGAATACGGGGTCAAGGCAGAAGTGGTGGACACTTGGCCTGGGCCGGTCATCACGCGTTTCGAAATCAAGCCAGCCGCCGGGGTGAAGGTCTCCAAGATCAGTAACCTGGCCAAGGACCTAGCGCGTTCGCTGATGGTGAAAAGCGTGCGCGTGGTCGAGGTCATTCCGGGCCGTCCTACGGTCGGTATCGAAATACCCAACCCTCATCGGGCCATGATTCGGCTGCGCGAAGTGATCGACTCCGATCGCTACCAGCAGGAGAGCTCACCGCTGACCATGGCCTTGGGCCAGGACATCGGTGGCGGGCCCGTGGTCGCCAACCTGGGCAAGATGCCGCATCTGCTGGTGGCCGGTACCACGGGGTCGGGTAAGTCAGTCGGGGTCAATGCGATGCTGATCTCGATGCTGCTGAAGGCCAAGCCTGACGAGCTGAAGCTGATCATGGTCGACCCCAAGATGCTGGAGCTGTCGGTGTACGATGGCATACCGCATCTGCTGGCCCCCGTGGTGACGGACATGAAAGAGGCCGCCAACAGCCTGCGCTGGTGCGTGGCGGAAATGGAGCGTCGTTACAAGCTGATGGCTGCCATGGGGGTGCGCAACATTGCGGGCTTCAATGGTCGGCTGGAGGAGGCCGCTCGTGCCGGTGCCCAGGTGGCGGACCCCCTGTGGGAGCCGGAGCCCTGGGAGATGCACCAGACGCCCCCGATACTGGAAAAACTGCCCTATATCGTGGTGGTCATCGACGAATTCGCCGACATGTTCATGATCGTGGGCAAGAAGGTGGAGGAGCTGATTGCCCGGCTGGCCCAGAAAGCACGGGCGGCCGGTATCCACCTGATTCTGGCCACCCAGCGCCCCTCGGTGGATGTGGTGACGGGCTTGATCAAGGCCAATATTCCCTCGCGGATGGCGTTCCAGGTATCGTCACGGATCGACTCGCGCACCATTCTCGACCAGGGCGGTGCAGAGAGCCTGCTGGGGCATGGCGACATGCTCTACCTGCCGGCCGGGTCTGGCCCGCCCAATCGTGTCCATGGCGCGTTCGTGGATGACGACGAGGTGCACCGGGTCGTCGATGACTGGAAGCGACGCGGTGAGCCGGAGTACATCGACGAGATTCTCTCGGGCGGTGTCTCTGCCGACGCGCTGACGGGGCTCGAAGCCGAAGGCGTGGAGGGCGACGATGCCGAGCAGGATGCGCTGTACGATGAGGCGGTCCAGTTCGTCACGGAAACGCGCAAGGCGTCCATCTCGGCGGTTCAGCGCCGTTTCAAGATTGGCTACAACCGCGCGGCACGCCTGGTGGAAGCCATGGAAGGGGCGGGCGTGGTCTCCTCCATGGGGGGTAACGGTTCCCGCGAGGTGCTGGCGCCGCCGCCGGTGGGCCATTGAGCCATCGGTATTCGTCAATCATGCAACAAGCGTGAAAGTCGCGCCGCAGGTGCAACCCTGCGGCGTCTTTCGCGTCTGAATGGCATCAGGAGCAGCGCTTGCTCCGTGCCTCATCCGCTTTTGGCAATGACTGCCTAGGGAGAATCACTATGCGCGAACCTACTCAACGTCGCTCGCCTGCATTGGCATTGGCTGCTAGCGCACTGGGGCTTACCTTTGCCGCACCCATGGCTTGGGCCAACGAAGCGGCCGAGCGCCTCACCGAGCGTCTCGACCCTCTCGAGAACTACCATGCCAGCTTCGAGCAGCGGATTCTCGATGGCAGCGGCCAGCGCCTGCAAAGTGCTCATGGCGAAATGTGGCTGTCACGTCCTGGCTTGCTGCGCTGGGAAGTCGACGCTCCCTATTCGCAAACCGTCGTGTCCGATGGGGAAGACGTTTACCTGTACGACCCGGACCTGGAGCAGGTCACCGTTCAGGCCATGGATGACCGTGTCACGCACACGCCGGCGCTACTGCTTTCCGGAAGTGCCACCGAGCTGACGGCCAGCTACGACGTGTTCTACGAGCAGCAGGATGGCGATGACGTCTTTACGCTGATTCCCACCTCTGCCGATACGCTGTTCGAAGAGCTCAGCATGGTGTTTGACCAGCAAACCCTGACCGAGCTGTGGATGATGGACAGCACCGGGCAGCGTACTTCGATCACCTTCAGCGATATCACCCGCAATGGCAGCATCGACCGCAGCCTGTTCGATTTCGACATCCCGGACGGCACCGACGTCATCCGTGAAGAGTGGTAGGCAGCGTGCTTGCTGTTTAAAACGCTCTTTCCGCTCAGCGTATCTCGCTGAGCGTATCTTGATCAGGCACCTTCGGGTGCCTGATCTGCTTGTTGGTCCTGCTGTGCTCGCCACGCCATGATCTCGGCAAAGCGCTTCTCCTGACCCAGCTCACTGGGTTCGTAAAAGCGGGCGGCCGGTATCTCGTCTGGCCAGCAGTCGTGTGCGCTACCGGCCGGGTAGCCGTGGGGCTCGTGATGGGCGTAACGGTAGCCTTGCCCATGGCCCAATTGCTCCATGAGCTTGGTCGGGGCGTTACGCAGATAGCCGGGGACTTCCAGCTGAGGCTGCTGTGCCACGAACTGTCGAGCACTTTTCCAGGCCTGGTCGATCCGGTTGCTCTTGGGGGCCACCGCCAGGTGAATGGCGGCATGGGCAATGGCGCGCTGGCCTTCGTAATCACCCAGCCGCAGGTAGGCATCCCAGGCGGCGATCACCAGTGGCAGTGCCCGCGGGTCGGCATTGCCCACATCTTCCGAGGCAATGGCCGTCAAACGGCGCACGATATCCAGCGGGTCACCGCCTCCCTGAAGAAAGCGTGCCATGTACAGCAGGGCGGCGTCCGGGCGCGATGAGCGAACCGACTTGTGAATGGCCGAGAGCAGGTCGTAGTAGGCATCCCCCTGTTTGTCGAAGGCGCTGGCCTGATGGCCCACCACGTCGGCCAGTACCGCTTTACGCAGCACTTCATGGCCTTCGACGGTGTCGGTGAAGTCGCAGGCCGTCTCCAGTAGCCCCAGAGCCCGCCGGGCATCGCCAGCGCTGGCGTGGGCCAGTGCTTCCAGCACCCCCGATTCCACCTGAATGCGCCGTTTGCCGAGCCCTCGGCTGTCGCTGTCGAGAGCCTGCTGCATCACCTGTATCAGCTCTTGCTGAGAGAGCGATTTGAGCACGTAGACCCGAGCACGAGAAAGCAGCGCCGAATTCACCTCGAAGGAGGGGTTTTCCGTGGTCGCGCCGATCAGGGTCAGCAGCCCTGACTCCACGTGGGGCAGCAGCGCGTCCTGCTGGCTCTTGTTGAGCCGATGAATTTCGTCCAGAAACAGCAACGTGGGTGTCTGCTGCTGGCGGGCGCCGTCGACCACCAGCCGAATCTCCTTGACCCCGGCCATCACGGCACTCAAATGCTCCAGGTGCGTGTCGGAGGCGCGGGCCAGCAGTTCGGCCAGGGTGGTCTTGCCCACGCCGGGTGGCCCCCAAAGAATCATCGAGCGAACGACACCCGATTCGGCCATGCGGCGCAGCGGCTTGCCTGGCCCCACCAATGCCTGCTGGCCAACGTATTCGTCCAGCGTCAGGGGGCGCATGCGGTAAGCAAGCGGTGCCTCTTCGGTGGAGTGAGTATCAAAAAGATCCATGGCAACTTCCGTTGTAAATCGTTACGTTGAACATTCAACGCTTAACAAGTGTCTGTGGTAAATAGCGCTGCGTCAGGCTACCTTTTGGCGTGACTGGGACGTTCGGCGTTGGTTGGTCAAACCCCCAGGCGCAAGACAAGGATTAACGCTAGTGTAGTAGAACCCTGCTCATGGTCGCGTACCTTGGCTTCTGTAGGGGAGGCATGAGGTATGACACTTATCAAAGGAGACGGCACGATGTTAAACCAACTGCGTCTGGATCATGCCAATATGGCGCGCATGCTGCATGTGCTTCAGCTCAGGCATAAAACGCTGGCTGACGGAGAGCGCCCGGATTTTCAACTGATGCGTGAAGTAGTCGACTACATCTTGTCTTACATGGATGGTTTTGCCGCACCTCTGGAGCGGATCTGTGTCGAGCGGCTACAGGTTCAAGCGCCGGAGCATCAGCCGCTGATGACCCAAATGGCCGATGACTACCGTGAGCTCAAGCCTCGGTTGATGCGCCTGTCCCATGATATCGACATGATCCTCATGGACAACATTCTACCCATGGACCGTTTCGCAGACGACCTGAAGGCGTATCTGGAAGCGCACCGCGCCTATCTGCGCCACGAGCGGGAAGGGCTGTTCCCGCTGATCGACCAGCACTTCACCTCCGACGAGCTGGAAGAGCTGCGCCAGGCACTGCCGGATGGCGCGGAGCAGGAGCTGGAACGTCTCCAATTGGCCTACCCTGACCTTTACGCCGAGTTGCGCGGTGCCGAGGTGCCCTCGCTGTAATTCCTGCGTTGCCCCCTTCAGCGCTGGACGGGGCGTGTTAAACTAGCGCCCCGTTTTGATTATCTATGCAAACGTTCATGCAAAGAGGGTAGCGCAAGGTGGGCAACGTATCCCCAATATCGATTGATCGGCCGGATAACCGCTGATGCCAGGCCCCGTACTGGTATTCGACTCTGGTGTGGGCGGGCTGTCCGTGGCTCAGTCGCTGCGTCAGCACTATCCCCATGCCTCGCTGTGTTACGCCTGCGATAATGCCTGGCTTCCTTACGGTCTGCGCGATGACGCCGTGCTGGCCAAACGCATCGTGACCGTTTGCCAGGCCGCCGTGGCCGCCTGCCAGGCCAGCGTGCTGGTGGTGGCGTGTAACACGGCCAGCACGCTGGCGCTGGAAGCGCTGCGTCAGGCGCTGTCGGTGCCGGTCATTGGTACGGTGCCTGCCATCAAACCCGCCGCGCAGGTCAGCACGACGCGCCATATTGGCCTGCTGGCCACCTCGGCCACGGTCAACCGCCCCTACACCCAAGGATTGATCGAAAGCTTCGCCAGCGATTGCCGCGTCACGCGGCTGGCAGCAGACCCGCTGGTAGTGGAAGCCGAAGCCTGGTTGGCGGGAAAGCCGCTGAACGCCGCTCATATTCAGCAGGCGTTAGCCCCGCTTTGGGAGGCAATCCAGGCGACCCCTGCCCTCGATACCGTGGTATTGGGGTGCACGCACTTTCCGTTGCTGCAGCCGCTGCTGGTGTCACTCTCCCCCGTACCGCTGGCCTGGGTGGACTCTGGAGACGCCATCGCGCGGCGCGTTGGACAGGTAGCCGCCACGCTGATCAGCAGCGTGCCGGATGGCCGTTGTTTTACCACGGCGCCCGCCGCTGCCCTGGCCGATGGCATGGCGCGGTACGGTTTCAGTGCCCCCCAGCTGCTCGCGCTGCCCGACGCTGATTAACGGTGAGCCGCTGCCGCTAAGTTCAATTTTCCAGTCAACAGGAGCCACCTTGGCCATCCCTACCGTCGATCCGGCACGCTACGCCGAACAGCTGGCTGACAAACAAGCCTACGTGGAACAGATGTTCGCGGACTTTGCGCCGCCTGGGCTCGAAGTATATCCCTCGCCCGCCAGCCATTACCGGCAGCGCTGCGAGTTTCGTATCTGGCATGAAGACGATGATCTGTTCTATGCCATGTTCGAGGTCGATCCTGACAACCCCAAACAGAAGCGGGTCATTCGTCTGGACCAGTTTGCCGTGGCCAGCGAACGCATCAATGAGCTGATGCCGCAGTTGCGGGATGCCTTTCTGGCCAGCGATGTGCTGCGCCGCCGGCTGTTTCAGGTGGAATTTCTGACCACGCTGTCGGGAGAAGCGCTGGTCACGCTGATTTACCATCGTCCGCTGGACGACGCCTGGGAAGAGCAGGCGCGCGCCCTGGAAGCCGAGCTGGACATCATGATCATTGGCCGTTCGCGCAAACAGCGCCTGGTGCTCAGCCGTGACCACGTCTGGGAGCGCCTGGAGGTGGATGGTCGTACGCTGCACTATCAGCAGGTCGAAAACAGTTTTACCCAGCCCAATGCGCATATCTGCCAAACGATGTTGAGCTGGGCCCGTGAGGTGACGGCCGGACGTCAGCAGGAAGACCTGGTCGAGCTTTATTGCGGAAACGGCAACTTCACCATTGCGCTGGCGGAGAATTTCCGCCGCGTGCTGGCCACGGAAATTTCGCGTACCTCGGTGGCCAGCGCCAATGTCAACCTGGAAGCCAACGGGATCAACAACGCGCACGTGGCGCGCATGTCGGCGGAGGAGTTTGCGCTGGCGCTGAAAGGCGAAAAAGCCGGACGGCGAGTGGCGGAGATGGGGCTGGACGATTACCGTTTCACCACCGTGCTGGTCGACCCGCCCAGAGCCGGGTTGGACGAGCAGAGCTGCGAACAGCTCAGCGAGTACGCGCAAATCGTCTATATTTCATGCAACCCGGTCACGCTTGCCGACAATTTGGCGCAGCTCACCAAAACCCATCAGATCGAGCGTTTTGCCTTGTTCGACCAGTTTCCGTTTACCCATCACTGTGAGTGCGGGGTGCTGTTGACACGGCGTAGCGCTTGAACGCAAGTGTCATGGGCCGCTTGTCAATAGTGCTTATGATGCACAAGCGGCATACACCATGAATAACATGCCAGATGGTTAGGGTGCTGGACGAGGGTAGCGTAAGCTATCTGGTAGCGTGGCCTAAAGGCCTATTGTCCTTCGTTTTTTTGGCCAGGTTGTGGCCCCAGGCAGTCGAGGTGATGGATGCATTACGTTGCGATTGAAGAGAGTCGGCGGGATCTTTTGAAGCAGCTACAAGAGCGCCTGGAAGCGCGACTGGAGCCTGCGCGAGCGGCGGATGTCGAAGCCTTCGCGCGCCATTTCTACGCGACGGTGCCGGTCGAGGACCTGATCGACCGTCGTCTTGACGACCTCTATGGGGCCACGCTCTCGATCTGGCAGTTTCTCCAGCATCATGACCTTCAACACCCTAAAGTGCGTATCTTCAACCCCGATTTCGAAGAGCACGGCTGGCAGTCCAACCACACCTTCGTGGCCGTGCTGCATGAAGACATGCCGTTTCTGGTCGACTCGGTACGTATCGAGCTCAATCGGCGCGGATTGACCGTACATGCCATTCAGAACGCAGTGTTTGCGGTTGCCCGCGATGGCCAGCACCAGCTCAAGGTACTGACCTCGCCCAAGGATGAGCATGCCCCCGAGGCCCGCGAATCCTTGATCGTCATCGAGGTGGATCGTCATACCGATCCTGAATCTTTGGCCAACATCGAGCGCAACTTGCACGAAGTGCTGCGCGACGTGCGCACGGCAGTGGGTGATTACGACGCCATGTGCGGGCAGATCACCTCCGCCATCCAAGAGCTGGAAAAGAACTGCCCGCCGCAGATCGACCCCGACGACCACGAAGAAGCGATTGCGTTTCTCGAGTGGTTGCTGAAGGACAACTTCACGTTCCTGGGGTATGACGAGTACCTGCTGGAAGGCAGCGAGCTGCAGCGTGATCCCAACAGCGTGTTGGGCGTGTTCCGCCTGGACCAGCCCCGCTACCGGGAGCGCATTCGCACCGAAGAGGGGGTGGATGAGCACAATGACTACGTGCTGGTGCCGCAGCTGCTCTCGTTTGCCAAGAGCGCCCATCACTCTCGCGTGCATCGTCCTACGTACCCCGACTACATCACCGTGGACCGCTACGATGATGATGGCAACGTGATCGGCGAGCGTCGCTTCTTTGGTCTGTTCACCGCGACCGTCTATAACGAGTCGCCGCGCAACATTCCGCTGCTGCGTCGCAAGCTGAAAGCCGTGACCGACATCGCCGGGTTCAACCCTCAGGGCCACAATGGCAAGCAGCTGCTGCAGGTGCTGGAAGTGTACCCGCGGGATGATCTGTTCCAGATCGGCACCGACGAGCTGGCCACTACCTCACTGGGCATCTTGAACATCCGTGAGCGTCGTCAGGTACGCCTGTTCATCCGCGCCGATGTCAGCGGCAAGTTCTACTCCTGCCTGGTCTTCGTTCCCCGCGACGTGTTCTCGACCGACCTGCGCCAGCGTATTCAGAACATGCTGTGCGACGAGCTGGATGCGCACTTTGGCGACTTCAACACTTACCTCTCCGAATCGGTGCTGGCGCGTATTCAGCTGATCCTGCGCTTCAATGGCGACACGCCCAGCCAGTACGACCTGAAGCGTCTGGAGGGCAAAGTGGCACGGCTGTCGCGTAGCTGGCGTGACGACCTGCACGCGGCCATGATCGAAGGGTTTGGAGAAGAGCGCGCCAACCACCTGCTGGATAATTTCCACGATGCCTTCTCGGCCAGCTACCGCGAAGACTTCAACGCCCGCACGGCGGTATTCGACATTCAGCACCTGCTGAATCTGGACAATGGCGACACGCTTTCGCTCTCCCTGTATCGTCCGCTGGAAGAGCAGGCAGGGGGCATGAACCTGAAGCTGTTCCATCGCGAATCGCAGATCCCGCTCTCGGACGTGCTGCCGATGATGGAGAATCTCGGCCTGCGGGTGATCGGTGAGCGCCCCTACGATATCAACGCGCCTCAGCAGCGCTACTGGATACACGATTTCGAGCTGGAGCATAGTCAGGGCGCCAATCTGGGCGACATGCGCGACACGTTCAGCGAAGCGTTCAAGCGTATCTGGGCCGGCGAAGCCGATAACGATGCCTTCAATCGCCTGATCGTCGGGGCTGGTCTGGACTGGCGGGAAGTGGCCATGCTGCGCGGCTACGCGCGTTACCTGAAGCAGATTCGCTTTGGCATGTCCCAGGATTACATTGCCGCCACGCTGGCCAACTACCCGGTGATCACCCAGACGTTGGTGGAGCTGTTCCGCCTGCGCTTCGACCCGGCCCAACAGCAGCCCGGCCAGACCGACGACTGTCTGGCGCGTCTGAACGAGCACCTGGAAGGCGTTGCCAGCCTCAATGACGACCAGCTGCTGCGCCGTTTCATGGAGCTGATCCAGGCCACGCTGCGCACCAACTATTACCAGAAGACCGACGCGGGCCGCTTCAAGGATTACATTGCCTACAAGCTGGAACCGTCGAAAGTGACCGGTATGCCCAAGCCGCGTCCGGCCTACGAGATTTTCGTCTGCTCGCCCCGTGTCGAAGGCGTGCACCTGCGGGGTGGCAAGGTGGCGCGCGGTGGCCTGCGCTGGTCGGATCGCCTGGAAGATTTCCGCACCGAAGTGCTGGGGCTGGTCAAGGCGCAGCAGGTGAAGAACGCGGTCATCGTGCCGGTAGGCGCCAAGGGCGGCTTCGTGTGCAAACGCATGCCTGAAAATGCCGACCGTGAAACCCAGCAGAAAGAGGGCATTGCCTGCTACCAGATCTTCATTCGGGCGCTGCTGGACGTCACCGATAATCTGGTCGGAGGAGAGGTCGTGCCGCCGAAGAACGTGGTGCGCCACGATGACGACGACACCTACCTGGTGGTGGCTGCCGACAAGGGCACCGCAACGTTCTCGGATATCGCCAACGCCATTTCCGTCGAGTATGGCCACTGGCTGGGGGATGCGTTCGCCTCTGGCGGCGCCAATGGCTACGACCACAAGAAAATGGCGATCACCGCACGGGGCGCCTGGGAGTCGGTCAAGCGCCACTTCCGCAACCTGGGCGTGAACACCCAGCAGGACCTGTTTACCGTGGTAGGTATCGGTGACATGGCCGGGGACGTGTTCGGCAACGGCATGCTGCTGTCGGACAAGATCCAGCTGGTGGGGGCGTTCAACCACCTGCATATCTTCGTCGACCCCAACCCTGATGCGGCAGCGGCGTTTGCCGAGCGCCAGCGGCTGTTCGACCTGCCGCGCTCCAGTTGGGAAGATTACAGCGCCGAGCTGATCTCTCAAGGAGGCGGGGTGTTCAGCCGCAGCGCCAAATCCATCGCCATCAGCCCGGAAATGCAGCAGCTGTTCGGAATCACCGAGGCGCGTCTGTCGCCCAATGATCTGATTCGCGCCATGCTCAAGGCCCAGGTCGACCTGATCTGGAACGGCGGTATCGGCACCTACGTGAAAAGCTCCGAAGAAACCGATGCCGACGTGGGCGACAAGGCCAACGATGCGCTGCGTATCAATGGCAAGGAGCTGAACTGCCGAGTCGTGGGGGAGGGCGGTAACCTGGGTCTCACCCAGCGTGGCCGAATGGAGGCAGCCGCCAACGGCGTGCGGGTTTACACCGACTTCATCGACAATGCCGGGGGCGTCAACTGCTCCGACCATGAGGTCAATATCAAGATATTGATCGACGAAGTGGTCAAGCGTGGCGACATGACCGACAAGCAGCGCAATCAGCTGCTGGCCGACATGACCGACGAAGTGGCCAACCTGGTCATTCTGGACAACTATCGCCAGACCCAGGCGCTGGACCTGTCGGAAATTCTTTCCCATCAGGGCATGGGGCCGTATCGCCGCTTCATCAGCGAACTGGAAGCCGCTGGTCAGATCGACCGCGAGCTGGAGTTCCTGCCCACCGACGAGGTGCTCAAGGAGCGTGCCAGCAGCGACCAGGGCATGCGTTTGCCGGAACTCTCGGTGCTGATCTCCTACGCCAAGAGCACCTTGAAGGGGGATTTGATCAATTCCGAGGTGCCCGACGACCCCTACATCCATCGCCATCTCGAGCGGCTCTTCCCGGCGGTGCTCACCGAGCGCTACCAGGGCGAGATGTACGAGCACCGCCTGAAGCGTGAAATCGTGGCCACTCAGGTCGCCAACGATCTGGTCGACCACATGGGCATCGTCTTCGTGCGCCGCTTGATGGACTCCACCGGCGCTGGCCGGGCCGATATTGCCCGGGCCTACGTGGTTGCCCGCGATGCCTTCAACCTGGCGGACCTGTGGGCGCAAATCGAAGCGCTGGACAACCAGGTCTCCAGCCGGGTGCAGTACTCCATGATGCTGGACCTGATGCGTCTGGTGCGTCGTGCCACCCGCTGGTTCCTGCGTCAGCACCTGGGGCTGTCGACCCAGGACACCATCGAGTACTTCGGACCGCGTCTGGCGCAGCTGCAGGAGAGCATCGGTGAGCTGCTCAGCGGTGAAGAGCGGCAGGAGTGGCAAGCGCGCTGTGACGAGCTGGAGCAAGCCGGGGTACCAGCGTCGCTGGCCGCTACGGTGGCTGCGGCACCGCGCCTGTACGCCAGCCTGGGGATCATTCAGGCGGCCCGCTTGACCAACGAGAAGCCCCAGCGGGTGGCGGAAGTCTTCCACGAGATTGGCAGCCGCCTGGAGCTACCGTGGATGATCCAGCAGGTGACTCGTCTGGAAGTGCGCGATGCCTGGCAGGCGCAGGCCCGCGAAACCTTCCGTGACGATATCGATCGCCAACAGCTGGCCCTGACCACCAGCGTATTGAAGCTGGAAGCGGGCAGCCGCGACACTCAGGAGCGCGTGGCTCAGTGGCTGGAGCAACACGCCGAGCTGCACCGTCGCTGGTGCCGCTTGATCGAAGAGGTACGTAGCGGCAGTGAAGGCGGTTTTGCCCTGTTTGCGGTCGCCGTCCGTGAGCTGGTGGACCTGGCCGAGAGCGATAGCGAAGCCTGACGCCTGACGACAGGCCCACTCAAGGCCGCGCCCTGGTTCACCAGGGCGCGGCCTTTTCATTCTGCCTCGCTGGGCCAAGTGCGTTATACTGCGGCCGCCTCGCCAACAGCCCATCGCCCAGGAGTGTCTCGCTGATGTATACCCTTGCCCGCTCGCTCATGTTCCGCCTGGATGCGGAAACGTCCCACGGTCTGGCGCTTGGCGCGCTGGATACGCTGCACCGAGTCGGTGGCGTGAAGCGGCTGTATGGCGAGCCGGTCAGCGACCCGGTCGAGCTGATGGGGCTGCGCTTTGCCAATCGCGTCGGCCTGGCAGCCGGGCTGGACAAGAATGCCGATCACCTGGATGCCCTGGGTGAGCTGGGCTTTGGTTTCGTGGAAGTGGGCACTGTCACGCCGAAAGCGCAGCCGGGCAACCCCAAGCCGCGTCTGTTTCGCCTGGCCGAACACGGGGCCATCATCAACCGCTTCGGCTTCAACAACAAGGGCGTCGAGCACCTGGTGGCACAGGTCAAGAAGCGCCACTACGGCGGTATCGTAGGCATCAACATCGGCAAGAATTTGACCACCTCGGTGGAGCAGGCGCTGGATGACTACCTGCTGTGTCTCGACGCCGTGCATGGGGTGGCCGATTATATCGCGGTCAATATCTCGTCGCCCAATACGCCGGGGCTGCGCACGCTGCAGTTCGGCGAGCAGTTGGATGCCCTGCTGGGGCCGATTCGTGCCCGCAGCCAATCGCTGGACGACGCGCTGGGTCGCAAGGTGCCGCTGCTGGTGAAGATCGCCCCCGACATGAACGCAGAGGAAGTGGCGCTGGTGGCGGGCAGTATTTCTCGCAATGGGCTGGATGGCGTGATCGCCACCAATACCACGGTGTCTCGTGAGGCCGTTCAGCAGGACCCCCAGGCGCAGGAAGCCGGTGGGTTATCGGGCCGACCGGTGTTCGAGGCTTCCAATACGGTCATCCGGCTGCTACGTGCCGAACTGCCTGACCTGCCGATCATCGGCGTGGGCGGCATCGACAGCGCGGCGGCAGCGCAAGCGAAAATCGAGGCAGGTGCCGATCTGGTGCAGCTCTATTCAGGCTTGATTTATCAGGGGCCGACGCTGGTGAAACAGTGTGCCGAGGCGCTCAAGGAGCAGGCTTCTGCCCACTAATAGGGAAGGCGCGGGGGAGAGGTGGGCAATAAAGGGGTAGGCAATAAAAAGCCCGCTGGTGAGCGGGCTCCGTACTCCAAATGTCCGTGTAAAAGGTAAATAAATCAGGTCATGACCATGGGGTTTTTATGGATGCCGGAAACGCCGACCATGCCATCCCACTGGTCTCCGCGACCTTCACGCCAACCGCTCATCCAGTATTCGCGTAAATTGACATCTTGACTGGGGCAATCATCACGGGAGCGACCCGTAATACCCGCTTTATAGCCGTGAACATAAGCCCGCTGGAAGCGATCACGTTTTTGTCGTTTCATTGGCTAACCTCTTTTCACGAAAACCTTTGATAAGAAGCAAATGGCCAGCAAACGGGCAGCTCATTGTCTACCGAGCTCCTTTCAAGCGTCATCACGACGCCAACCATTGCTGCCAACTCTGCTTCGAGAGGTGACTTCAAGTCCAAGAGTGAGTCTTCGCCAGTACCTTGGTGTCTAGCACTCACGTGCTGAACAGGTAAAGCCGCCGACTCGACAAGCCGTGGGTCGTTACAGGAGTCTCCTTGCGGAAGTGCACAGTAATGACCCAGACAAGCAACGCATGCGTTTTTAGTAGCTACCCTTTTATTGATAGACCATCATGGGGTCACTTGTCGACCATCAAATTGTCATAAGACGTAAACTCATTTGACATATACAGGAATATCGCGCGGTGACGCGCGGCGAAGAACATGACCGAGCTGAGCCAAACACCCTCTTTGAATCTGCTGGCCACCTGCCCCAAAGGCATCGAAGGCCTGCTGGCAGACGAGCTGCAAGCGCTGGGCGCCGAGCCTGGTAAAACCACCGTGGCCGGTGTCTATTTCACTGCCGACCAGGCCACCGCCTATCGGGTCTGCCTGTGGTCGCGACTAGCCAACCGCGTCATTCTGCTGCTGGCCCGGGAAAGCATGATCGAGACCGCCGAGCAGGTGCGCGATGTGGTGGCACGCATTGCCTGGCGTCAGCATCTTGCACCAGGACGCACCCTGGCGGTGGATTTTCATGGCCGTAGCGAGCACATTCGCCACACCCGGTTTGGCGCGCAAACCGTCAAGGACGGGGTGGTGGACTCGCTGCAGCTCTCGGGGCAGGAGCGCCCCAATGTGGATACCAAAACGCCAGACCTGCGCCTTTATGCGCACCTGCATCGTGCCAACCTGAGCCTGGGTATCGACCTCTCAGGCGAGAGCCTTCACCGGCGCGGCTACCGGCGTGACGTCGGGCATGCGCCGCTCAAGGAGAACCTGGCCGCTGCCTTGCTGGTGCGTGCAGGCTGGCCCGAGCGCGCCAAGGCTGGCGAGCCTTTGCTGGACCCTTTGTGCGGGGCTGGCACCCTGCTGATCGAGGCCGCGTTGATGGCCGCCGACCAGGCCCCCAACCTCAACCGTGAGCGTTTCGGCTTTCATGGCTGGGCGGGGCATGAGCCTGCGCTCTGGAGTGAGCTCAAGCGCGAAGCCGAAGCGCGGGCGTCGATTGGCCGCAAGCGCTGCAGGAACCCACTGATCGGCTTCGACCAAAGCCCTGCAGCGCTGAGTGCCGCCAAGTCGAACGCCATGCGCGCGGGCATTCCTGCGCTGATCAGCCTGCATGGCCAAAGCCTGGCCCAGCTCACACGCCCCGCCGACCTCACCGCAGAGCAGGGCCTGTTGATCACCAACCCGCCCTACGGCGAGCGTTTGGGCGAATTGCCGGAATTGGTCAGGCTCTATGCCCAGCTGGGGGAAAAGGCCAAGGCGCTGTTCCCCGGCTGGATGCTGGCGCTGTTCACCGGCAATCCGGACCTGGGGCATCGCCTGGGGCTGCGCGCCCATAAGCAGTATGCGCTAAAGAATGGTGCGCTGGATGCCAAGCTGCTGATGATGCAGATCGGCGCAGCCAGGGAGTCTGCCGTGCCCACCGATTCCGCCACGGCAGAGGCCCTGGCGCCGGAACGGCCTGCCAAGCCAGCGGTGTCGGAAAATGCCCAGATGTTTGCCAACCGCTTGGCAAAGAACCAGAAACGCCTGAAAAAGTGGCTCAAGCAGAGCGGTGAAACCTGCTATCGCCTCTACGATGCCGATATGCCGGAGTATGCGCTGGCCATCGACCGCTATGGCGATCGCGTTCACGTGCAGGAGTATGCCGCGCCAGGCTCCGTGAACCCTGCTCAGGCACAAAAGCGGCTGTTCGACGCGCTGGAAGTGCTGCCTGAGGCGCTGGACGTGGACCCCAGCAAGATTTATGTGAAGCGTCGTGAGCGGCAAACCGGCGCCGCCCAGTACCAGAAGCGCGATGCCAGCGGCGAGCGTTTCGAAGTGCGTGAGGGGAGTGCGCGGCTGTGGGTCAACCTGCGCGACTACCTGGACACCGGGCTGTTTCTCGACCACCGCCCCGTGCGGCGTATGCTGGGCGACATGGCCAGCGGCAAGCGCTTCCTGAACCTGTTCTGCTACACGGCCACGGCTACCGTCCAGGCCGCGCTAGGCGGGGCCAGCGACAGCGTCAGCGTCGACATGTCCAACACCTACCTGGAGTGGGCCAGAGACAACTTCAGCCTGAACCAGCTGGA
The DNA here is from genome assembly GCF_014651775.1 of Vreelandella hamiltonii. Classification (GTDB taxonomy): domain Bacteria; phylum Pseudomonadota; class Gammaproteobacteria; order Pseudomonadales; family Halomonadaceae; genus Vreelandella; species Vreelandella hamiltonii. The sequence continues at coordinate 23,700 of NZ_BMXN01000013.1, read as the reverse complement.
TCACCGGCGGCACCGGGTGGTCAGGGACGACTGCTTCCGCTGGCTGGAAACGGCCAATGCCGATTTCGACCTGATCTTCATGGACCCGCCGACGTTCTCGAACTCCAAGAAGATGCGCGATACGCTGGATATCCAGCGGGATCACTCAAGGCTGGTCGAGCTGGCCATGGCGCGCCTGGCGCCGGGTGGCGTGCTGGTGTTCTCGAATAACCAGCGGCGTTTCAAACTGGACGATGCGCTGGTGCAGCGCTACGCAGTGGAGGAGATCACCGCGCGCACCTTCGACCCGGATTTCCAGCGTCGTACCAACCTGCATCACGTCTTTTTGATCAAGAGCCGAGCCGATGATTAAACTCTCCATCTACACCACTCTGGGCTGCCACCTGTGCGCTCAACTCGAAGCGCTGGTGACCACCCTGGCCAACCAGCCAGTGGACTTGCGGCGCATCGAAATCAGCGAAGACGACGCGCTGGTCGAGCGCTACGGTGTGCGTATACCGGTGTTGCTGGATGAGCAGGGCGAAGAGCTGGACCGGGGCTTCGACCTGGCGCGGCTGAGCCAATGGCTGGAGCAGCGAGGCTGGCTGGACGAAGCGGCGCTGGCGGCCCTGACCAACCCGCCAGCCCCGACGCCCCCAGTGGGGGCGCACCAGCGTAATGGGCGTCGGTTTCTGGGGTAGGCGTGCCTACAGCACATCCAGCAGCGACAGCTGGCGCATGGCCTCCTGGCCTTCGGGGGTGTGGTCGGCGGCTTCCAGTACCTTGCGAAAGCCTCGCGAGGTCTGGATGGTGGACTCGTCCTCCAGCCACATCTGTGCCTGCGCCAGGGTGTCGGCCAACTGATGTTTCAGCCCGCCAAACTGGGTGCCGATCTGCCCCCAGGCGCGGCTGAAAATCCAGTCGCCGAACATATCCTGGTGAATGTGCACCAACACATAGTCATGGTCGGTTTCCCAGCGTACGATCACACCCATCTCCTTAACGCCATCATGTTCACGCCTGCACAGCAAGCCGTTGCGGGCGTATTGTAAAGCCCGGAAATCAAAACGCCTATGAAACTTGTCATTGATGCCAACATCCCCGCCGCCGACGCGTGCTTTGGCGGGCTGGGCACCTTGCACCGCCTGCCCGGGCGCGAGATTCGCGCGGCCGACGTGGCCGATGCCGACGCGCTCATCGTGCGCTCCATCACCCGGGTCGATGAGGCCTTGCTAGCCAACAGCCGTGTTGCCTTCGTCGGCACCTGCACCATTGGCACCGATCATATCGACTTGAACTACCTCTCAGCCCAGGGCATCGGGTTTGCCAGTGCGCCTGGCTGTAATGCCGACGCTGTGGTGGACTATGTGCTTAGCAGCTTGGTGACCGTGAGCGAGCGGGAAGGGTGGCCGCTGCTGTCGCGCCGTGTGGGAGTCGTCGGGGCCGGTAACGTCGGCAGCCGCTTGCTGACGCGGCTGAGCGCGCTGGGCATGGAAGTGCTGGTATGTGACCCGCCCCGCGCCGAGCAGGAAGGCCCTGAGGGCTTCGTGGACCTGGATACCCTGATCGAGCAATGCGATGTCATTTGCCTGCATACGCCGCTGGTCAAGCACGGCCCCCACGCGACGTACCATTTGTTGAACGCCGAGCGGCTCCAGGAACTGGCCCCGCAAACGGTGCTGGTCAACGCCGGGCGCGGGGACTGCATCGATGGGCTGGCACTGCGCAGCCGCCTGGCAGGCAAGGGCGACATCACCGCCATCCTCGATGTGTGGGAAGACGAGCCGGGCATCGATGCCGGCCTGAGGGATCTGGTGGCCCTGGCAACCCCGCACATTGCCGGCCATAGCCTGGACGGCAAGCTGCGCGGCACCTGGATGATTCAGCAGGCGCTGGCCAAACATTTCAATATGGCTGCTGGGCCTGCATTCGCCGATATCTGCCCACCACCAGCGCTTGCCTCGCTGACGTTACAAGCCCCTTTGGCACCTGAAGAGGCCCTTGAACTGTGTATTCGCGCGGTGTACGACGTTCGTCGTGACCACGACACGCTCGTTCGCAAGACGCATCTTTTCGGCACGGCCAAAGGCTTCGACGATTGTCGGGCGAACTACCCGTTACGACGTGAGTTCGCCTCGCTGACGGTTCGGCTGTCGGGGCAGGCGCAACCCCTAGAGAGCCTGCTGAGAGGGGCGGGATTTAGCGTAATGTTAGAATAAAAACCTACTGGTGGGGCTATGCATGTCTCTTTACACTGGCTAAAGCGAACTATATTTACCGAGAAGGCACATAAACGCAGTGACGCTAGGGGGCAGCAATGATACTACCTACAGAATCCATTGGCAGTATTCCCCGTTCAGAGAAGCTGATGGAAGCGCAGCGGCGGTTTGACGCTGGCGACATCGACAAGCCCACCATGGAGGCGTTTTATTACGAAGCCATCCAGCAAACGATCAGAGAACTCGAGGCGACGGGCTCTCCTATCATCACCGATGGCGAACAACGTAAATCCCATAGTTTCGCAACCTATTCGGTAGAGGGCGGGAAGAACTTCGCGCCGGATGGCCTCGAAATCCCCTTCAGCGACGGTCATGTACGGCGTTTGCCCCGTTTGATGGCTGGGCCATTTCGCTATGCCTTGTCTGCTGCTGACACGCTTTCGCTGAGCATGCCGCTCACGAGCTTGCCCATGAAGCAGGCCATCATTTCAGCCTCGGCGCTGAGTCTCATGTATCCCGTCAACGAACTCGAAGGCTACGACCGCGAAACGTTTCTGAACGATCTGATCGATGAGCAGGAAAAGGAGATTCGAGGCTGTTTCGATGTGGGTGCACAAAAGGTGCAGATCGACTTCACCGAAGGGCGATTGGCACTCAAGCTCGATCCCAGCGGGAGCGTACTGAGCAGCTTCATCGAGCTCAATAACCGCGTACTGGAGAGGTTCTCCAAGGACGAACGCCAGCGCATCGGTGTTCATACCTGCCCCGGGGCCGATCAGGACTGCACACATAGCGCCGATGTGGATTATGCCGAGCTTTTGCCAAGCCTTTTCGAACTCAAGGCCGGCAACTTTTATATCGCGATGGCCGGAGAGTCCAACCCGGAACGTGCGCTCAAGATTGTCGCGCGCTATTTGAAGCCTTGGCAACGCGCCTTCATTGGTGTCATCGACGTCAATCATCCGCGTATCGAAACGCCGGAAGAGGTGTGCGAACGGGTCCTTCAGGCCGCACGTTTCATTCCCCTCGAGCAGCTTGGCACCACTGACGACTGCGGTTTCTCACCATTTTGCGACGATGTGTCCACCTCCCGCGAAACGGCTTACGCCAAGATTCGTGCACGCGTGGAGGGAACGGCCATGGCACGAGAGCAACTGACGTCCCCACGGATGGCTTGAATGGGTGGCTCGTTATCCCAAAGCGTCGCCGTTTTCGATGCCCATGGTCGCTTGATCGACTGGAACTCAGGGTTTATCGAAGAGTTTGGCGATGCCGTCAAGGTGCTAGGCAAGGGCGCCAGCGCGCGCGATATTTACAATGCTTGCCTGCTGCCTGAGCGAGCCCTGGATCTCACCTGGGCGTTAGACGGTGCGCCACCGCCGCCGTTCGAGTATATCAATCACCGTCGTCGGCTTTTGGTCACTCAAAGCCTGGGGGGCAGTGGCCATGTCTTTCGCGTGGCTCACGATATGCAAGACTCGCCCCCTCTTCATCCGGCGATGCTCGATGAAAGCGCCGAGCTTTTACGCTCTACGGCGCTCAGGATCTCTGCAGCGATCATCAAGCGCCGTGAGCAGGAAACCCTGCGCCTTCATGAGCTGGCGCTCAAAGATGAGCTGACTGGAGTGGCCAATCGGCGTTACTTCAATACATTGCTGGATATCGAATGGCAGCGCTGCCGACAGGGAAGCTTGCCGATGTCGATGATCTTCATCGATATAGACTTCTTCAAGCACTACAACGATTTCTATGGACATCCCAGTGGAGACGAATGTCTCAAAGTCATCGCAGCAACATTGGCGGCGAACTTGACTCGGCCGGATGGCCTGGTCGCCCGCTACGGGGGGGAAGAGTTTACCTGTTTGCTGCCGGGCACTGATCTGGCCGAGGCGACGCGCAAGGCCGTCGAGCTCGAGTTGGCCGTCAGGGCGCTGGCCATGGAGCATAAAAAATCGCTGGTTGCTCCAGTGGTCACCATCAGCCTGGGGGTCGCTACGGCGCTTTCTTTGAAGGATCATCCTTCATCGATGCTGGTAAGTGCCGCAGATCAGCAGCTTTACGCAGCCAAGGCGGCGGGCAGGGGATGTGTGCGTGCGTCGCTTTCTGACAACGCAGTATTTCCGAATCAGAGATGGGTCTGAAACGTTACGGCGACCTTGAGACTTGCGTATCAAAGTCGCCGTGGTGCTAAGAAACCGGCGTGGCTAGCAACATCACTGACGGTAGGCGGCTTCTTTCAGGGCGCGAATGCGGTCGTCCAGCGGTGGGTGGCTGGCGAACATGCGCTCCATCAGCGAGCGGGTCTGGCCTTTGGTGATGGCCATGGCGCGCATCTGATCGGGCATCTGGTCGGGCATTTCGGTTTCGGCCTTCAGGCGTGCCAGGGCGTTGACCATGGCGCCGGTGCCCGCCAGGCGTGCACCCGCTTCGTCGGCGCGGTATTCGCGGTAGCGCGAGAACCACGCCACGATGGCCGACGCAATGATGCCAAACACGATCTCGGCAATCATGACCACTGCAAAATAACCCATGAAGCCCAGACCGCCTTCACCGTCGCTGCGGCTTTTCAGGAAGGTGTCGATCAGGTGGGCGACGGCACGGGCAAAGAACATCACGAAGGTGTTCACCACGCCCTGGATCAGCGCCAGGGTGACCATGTCACCGTTGGCCACGTGGCCAATCTCGTGGGCCAGTACCGCGCGGACCTCTTCGGGGCGCATGCGGTTGAGCAGGCCCGCCGAGACGGCTACCAGCGAGTCGTTCTTGTTCCAGCCGGTAGCAAACGCATTGGACTGCTGGGCCGGGAAAATGCCCACTTCGGGGGCCTTGATCCCGGCTTCACGGGAAAGCTCGGCCACGGTGTCCACCAGCCACTTTTCGGTGGCATTGGAGGGCGTTTCGATGATCACCGTGCCCGTGGAGCGCTTGGCCAGCCATTTGGACATGAACAGCGAGATGATCGAGCCCGCCATGCCGACGATGAAGCAGAACAGCAGCAGGCCAGTGAAGTTGATTCCCTGGCTGCGCAGATAGCCCTCGACGCCGAACAGGCGCAGCGTAAAGCTGGCCACCAGTACGACGGCGAGGTTGGTCGCCAGAAACAGCATAATTCGCATCATGGGTGGGTTTCTCCCTTCAGGTTTATAACGGGGTCTTGCTGGAATATGGCTTAGATGCGTGCCTGTCGCTACAGTTTCAAGTAGCTGTTTTTAATGCTGTAGCGACGGACATGAAGACTGAAATAACTACTGCCGATAGCGTGACAGGAAATTGGCAAAGCGATCCAGCGCGTCGCCCAGCTGGTCGGCCCAGGGCAGCGTCACGATGCGCACGTGGTCAGGGTCTGGCCAGTTGAAGGCCGTGCCTTGCACCAGCAGGATCTTTTCTTGCAATAACAGGTCCAGCACCAGCTGCTGATCATCCTTGATATTGAAGACCTTGGGGTCCAGGCGCGGAAACGCGTAGAGCGCCCCTTTGGGAGTCACGCAGGACACACCGGGAATAGCGTTGAGCTTCTCGATGGTGATGTCCCGCTGCGCCAGCAGTCGTCCGCCAGGCAGGATCAGGTCATTGATGGACTGGTAGCCGCCCAGCGCCGTTTGAATGGCATGCTGGGCAGGTACGTTGGCGCACAGCCGCATGGAGGCCAGCATGGTCAGGCCCTGAATGAAGTCCTTGGCCCGCTGTTTGGCCAGCGTGCCGGAAATGGTCATCCAGCCGGAGCGAAAGCCAGCGCAGCGGTAGCTCTTGGAAAGCCCGTTCATGGTGATGACCAGCTGATCGTCGTCGGCCAGCGCGCCCGTAGCTGTGTGCTCGACCCCGTCGTAGAGAATCTTGTCGTAGATCTCGTCGGAGAACACCACCAGGTTGTGCTGTCTGGCGATCTCGAGGACTTCTCGTACCACTTCCGGAGAGTACACCGCCCCGGTGGGGTTGTTGGGGTTGATGATGACGATGGCCCGGGTACGGCTGGTGACCTTGGCACGAATGTCGGCCATGTCCGGCGCCCAGTCGGCCTGCTCGTCGCACAGATAGTGAACGCCGTGGCCGCCCGACAGGTGGGCAGCGGCGGTCCAGAGCGGGTAGTCCGGTGCCGGGATCAATACTTCATCGCCATCGTTGAGCAGCGCCTGCATGGCCATGACGATCAGCTCGGACACGCCGTTGCCGATATAGATATCCTCGATACCGACGCCGGGGATCTGCTTGCGCTGGCACTCCTGCATGATGGCCTTGCGCGCAGAGTAGAGCCCTTTCGAATCACAGTAGCCCTGGGCGGTGGGCAGGTTGCGCATGACGTCCTGGAGAATCTCTTCCGGTGCCTCGAAACCAAAGGGGGCCGGATTGCCAATGTTCAGCTTGAGAATCCGCTGGCCTTCCTCTTCCAAACGCTTGGCATGGTCGAGAACCGGGCCGCGAATGTCATAGCAGACATTGTGCAGTTTATGGGACTTCTTGAGCGTGTGTGATTCGTTAGGCTGCGCGGTGTCCATGGGGTGCGTTATCCAAAAGTGTCCATTGCCGTGGGAGTGACTGATTATTCGCCCATTATGCGTTGCTTGATGGCGAGCTGTCTTGGTCGATTTGCTCCACGGGCGGTGGAATGTCCTCGGGGGTTTCCAGCGTCAGCCTGCCCACCTTGCCGTCGCGCAGTTCATGCAGCAGCACTTCGGCGCCCCGGTGCAGGTCCACGGCGCCGCCAGGCCGCAAACCACCGCGCTTGCTGGCAATCTCGGTGAGGATGGCGTGGCCATCGAACCCGGCAATGGCCATAAAGTCGGGCTTCTGGGGGCCATCGGCATCGACCTCTGCCTGAGGGGTGGCAGGGGCTTCATAGCGGGGCAGCGCCTTGAGCTTGTAGCGGGCCGTCAGCGCGTCGGGGTAGCGTTTGGCGAGTTCGGCACAGGCCACCATGGCCACATCGGTATACTCGATGGCCGTGTCGCGAATGGCGCCGCTGGCCGCCAGCCGGTAGGCACTGGCCTGATCCTCGATTTTGGGCCATAGCACGCCTGGGGTGTCGATCAGCGCCACGCGGCCATCGATGCGTACCTTTTGCTGGCGCTTGGTCACGGCGGGCTCGTTACCGGTCTTGGCGATCTTGCGTCCTGCCAGGCCGTTGATCAGCGTCGATTTGCCGACGTTGGGAATCCCCATGACCATCACACGAACATCACGGTCGGCACGCACCGCACCGGCCAGCTCATGGCAAAGCCGGGGAATGCGCTTCAGTTCCCGGGTGTTGGTGGTGGTGATGGCCAGCGCCCGTGTGTCGGCCTGGGCATCGAAAAACGCGACCCACTCGTCGGTACGCGCAGGGTCGGCCAGGTCGGCACGCGACAGAATCTTGAGGACCGGCTTGTGGCGGGTCAGCTCGGCCAGCATCGGGTTGGCGCTGGAGTAGGGTAGCCGCGCATCGAGCACTTCGATCACGACGTCGATTTCCGGCAGCGCGTCCTTGATCTGGCGGCGGGCCTTGTTCATATGTCCTGGGAACCAGCCGAGCATGGGGATCTCCTGCAAGCACTAACATTCGGCATAAAAAAGCGGGCCGCCATTCTAACAGATGGTGCCCGCCTTGCTGCGCTTCGTTTGGGATCAATTATTCGTCGGGGTGAAACTCCAAAGAGACCGAGTTGATGCAGTAGCGCAGACCCGTCGTTTGCGGGGGGCCGTCGGGAAACACGTGTCCCAGGTGGGCATCGCAGTGGGAACACACTACTTCGGTGCGAATCATGCCGTGGGAAGTATCGCGATGCTCTTCCACGCAGCGGATGCCCAGTGGCCTGTCGAAGCTTGGCCAGCCACAGCCTGCATCGAACTTGTGTTCGTTCTCGAACAGCGGCGCATGACAGCAGACGCAGTGGTAGATGCCCTGGGCATCGCTCACTTGATAGTCACCGGTAAACGGACGCTCGGTACCCTTCTCCCGGGCGACGCGGTACTGCTCCGGGGTCAACTGTTGGCGCCACTCTTCAGGGGATTTCGCTATTTTCGCCATGGGGCTCTCCTCTCCCTCCGGTTGCTGATAAGCAGAGGCTTATTGGGCAGGCAGGATACCACCGTTGTGCCTGACGCTATGCCAGTGACAACGGTAGCCCTGCTCTGGTTCAGCATGTGCGAAAGTGGGCGATAGCGCCAGTACCCGGACTAAACGCTGGCGGCGCCGCCGTTGCTGCGGGGGTCATGGGCGCTTTCGATCAGGCCATCCGGGTGGCGTACGATGCCACCGGCATGGCCCATGGTGTCGCTGAAGGCCTCGGGCAGTACTTCTACATCGTGGCCCGCCGTGGCGAGGGCGGTCACCAGGGCATCGTCGAAACGCGCTTCCAGCTTCAAGTTGGTGCTGGTCTCGCCCCAGGTGCGCCCCAATAGCCAGCGCGGCGCGGTGACCGCCTGCTGCAGAGGCATGCCATGTAGCGCGTAGCGGGAGAACACCGCGGCCTGGGTTTGTGGCTGGCCTTCGCCGCCCATGGTGCCGTACACCATGGTGCGCCCGTCTTCGAACAGGGCCAGCGCCGGATTGAGGGTGTGAAACGGCTTGCGCCCCGGGGCCAGGCCGCGCAGATGATTGGGGTCGAGTGAAAAACTGATGCCTCGGTTTTGCCAGAGCACGCCGCTTTCCGGCAGCACCACGCCACTGCCGAACTCCCAGTAGATGCTCTGAATGAAGCTCACCGAGCGGCCCTGGCTATCCACGGTACCCATCCAGATGGTGTCGCCCGGCGCGGGCTCATGAGGCCAATGCAGGGCGCTGGCCGGGTCAATGGCGGCGGCTTCTTCGGCCAGGCGTTCGGCGCTTAGCAGCGACTGCAGGGGGGCAGGCACCCGCTGGGGGTCGGTGACGTGGCTATCGCGCAGCATGAAGGCGCGTTTGGTGGCCTCGATCAAGCCGTGCAGATGCTCGAAGCCGTTGGGCTCGGCAGCCTTGAGGCGTTCGTAGATGCCCAGAATCATCAGCGAGGCCATGCCCTGGGTCGGGGCGGGCAGGTTGTAGAGTGTCGCGTCCTGCAGCTGTACCTGCAGCGGCGTGACCTGCTGGGCGCGATAGGCGTGGAAATCCTCCAACCGCAGCGGGCTGCCCAGCGCGGCCAGGTCCTGGGCCATGCTGGCGGCCAGTTCGCCACGGTAGAAGTCATCCAGCCCTGCACTGGCCAGACGTTCGAGGGTTCGGGCCAGGCGCGGCTGGCGCAGCCGCTCGCCTTCTCGGGGGACCTTGCCATCGAGCAGGAAGGCTTCGTTGAAGCCGGGGCTTTGGCTGAGCCGCGCAAGGTGCTTGGCGGTCAGCGCCTCCTGGCTTTGGGAAACCGCCACGCCGTCGTCGGCATGGCGAATGGCATCGGCCAGCAGGGTCGTCAGCGGTAGCGCCGTGCCCCACTGGGAGGCCACGTTGAGTGCTTCCTGCCAACCGCCAATGGTGCCCGCCATGGTCAGGGCTGCCTGGGGGCCGCGTTCCGGGATGTGTGATTCGCCAGCGTAAAAATCGGCGCTGGCCAGCGCGGCGGCTGGCCCGCAGGCATCGATGGCAATGGGCGGCTTGCCTGGTTCGTGAATCAGCCAGAAACCGTCGCCACCCAGCGCGTTCATGTGCGGGTAGACCACGGCGATGGCCGCTGCGGCGGCCACCATGGCTTCTACCGCATTGCCGCCTTGTTTGAGCACGTCGCGACCGGCACTGGCGGCCAGGTGGTGGGGGGCAACACAGCTGCCGCCGTAACTACGTTGTGTATGAAGCATGACGTTATCCTTTGTTATTAAGGACTACTGTTATTAAGGGCTACTGTTATCAAGGGCTACTGTAATCAAGGGCTACCAGCCAATGGCGTCGGGTAGCCAGGTGGCAATGGCCGGGAAGACGAAGACCAGCGCCACGGCCAGGAATTGCAGGCCAATGAAGGGCAGCGCGCCTTTGTAGATATCGAGGGTCGAGACCTCCTTGGGGGCCACGCCCTTGAGGAAAAACAGCGACCAGCCAAACGGTGGCGTGAGAAACGAGGTTTGCAACACCAGGCCCACCAGAATGCCCAGCCATACCATATCGATACCCATTTGTACGAAGAAGGGCAAAAACAGCGGCAGGGCAATATAGGTAATTTCTATCCATTCCAGGAAGAAGCCAAGCACGAACATCAGCAGCAGCATGAACAGCAGCGCGCCGAGCTCGCCCCCGGGGACCCAGTCGAACATGCGGCCCACGAGATGCTCGCCACCCAGCCCACGGAAGGCCAGGCCAAAGACCTGAGCGCTGATCAGAATGAAGAAGACCATGGCAGAAATGACCAGCGTGGCCTTGGCGACCTCGCTCAGCAGAGCCACCGTGAGCCGCCCAGAGCACGCGACGAAGACCAGCGCCCCGAGTGCCCCCATGGCAGCGGCTTCGGTGGGGGCGGCAATCCCGCCGATGATCGAACCCAGCACGGCAAACACCAGCCCCACCGGCGGCCCCACCACGGTAGCCACCTTGAACAATAGCTGCTTTTTGCTGAGCAGCGCGCGCTCTTCGGCGGGAATGGGGGGCATCATGTTGGGGTAGAGCCTGGCCAGCACCAGAATCGCCAGAATATAGATCCCGGCCAGGGCCAGCCCCGGCACCATGGCCGCCGCAAACATGGTGCCTACGGATTCACCGAGGATCTCCGCCAGCAGAATCAGCACCAGGCTAGGGGGGATGATTTGCCCCAGCGTGCCCGACGCACAAATCATGCCGGTGGCCAGGGTTTTAGGGTAGCCACGGCGCAGCAGGGTGGGGAGTGTCAACAGGCCCAGCGTGACGATGGTCGCCCCGACGATACCCGTGGCAGCGCCCAGCAGTACGCCCACGAAGATGATGGCCACCCCCATGCCGCCGGAGAGTCCCCCGAACAGGTGACCGACCACGTCGATCAGCTCTTCGGCCAGCTTCGACTTCTCCAGCATGACCCCCATGAACACGAACAGGGGGATGGCCATGAAGGTGTAGTTGGTGACCACGCCGTAGATGCGCGAGGGCAGCAGGTTGAACAGCATGGGGCCAAACCCCAGGTAGCCAAACACGAAGGCCGTGACGGCGATGCTGATGGCCACCGGAATACCGATCAGCAGTAGTACGAAAAAGGCGACGATCATGCCGATCGCTAGCCACTCATTAGGAGACATGCGTTATTCACCTCGGCTTGGAAGGGCCAACCCCTGGCGCAGTGCGTGGGCCAGGCCTTGCAGTGCCAACAGAAGAAACCCCAGAGGGATGAGCGATTTGAGCAGCCAGCGGAAGGGCAGGCCGCCTGGGTTGGGTGAGGTTTCGTTACGCAGATATGACTGCTCTACCCAGGGCAGGGTCAGCCAGGCGATGTAGAGCCCCATGACCAATAGCAGCAGGCCGCCGATCACTTCGATGGTGCGTTGTACCGCGACCGGAAAGCGCTCGTAAAACACATCCACCCGCACCTGTTCGCCCACGAACAGCAGGTACGACATGCCGAACAGGGCGATGGGGGAAATCAAGTGCCACTGCAGCTCCTGGAGCCAGACGGCGCCAATGCTGAACAGGTAGCGCATGACCACATCGCCCGCGACCAGGGCAACCAGCACCACGCAAATCCAGGCGGCGATCAAGCCAAACAGCCGGACCACCGCCTCGATTCCGTGGACAAGACGTTCCACGGCTTGCATATCACACCCCGATGATGTCGTTTAACCAGGCGCGTTCGCTGGGGCCTGCCCAGCGGTCATGGTTGGCCTTGAAGGCCATGTAGCTGTCGTGGACCTTGCGTACCAGCGGGTCGGCGTTGGCTTCGGTGGCCAGGGTATCCATCGTGGCTTCACGCAGCGCTTCGACCACCGGGGCTGGCAGGGGGCTTGCGGTAACGCCGTGGTTGTCCACCAGGTCGGCCATGGCCTCGCCGTTGACGGCTTCCGACCAGGTGACGCTTTCCAGACACGCCGCCATGCAGGCACTTTTCACGATCATCTTGAGGTCGTCGGGCAGGGCATCCCAATGCTGTTTGGAAATCAGCAGCTCACCGGTGGTGGCAGGCTCGTGCCAGCCGGTGGTGTGATAAAACTTCGCGGCATTCTGCAGCCCCATGCGGCGATCCTGGTAAGGGCCCACGAACTCTGCTGCATCGATGACGCCCCGCTCCAGCGCCGGGAAGATTTCACCGCCGGGCAGTACACGGGCATCGACCCCCAGCGCGGCATAGACTTTCCCGGCCAGGCCCGGAATACGCATGCGCAGTCCGTTCAACTGGCCGATGTCCTCGATGGGCTCACGGAACCAGCCGGTCATCTGCACGCCTGTATTGTTCAACGGCAGGGCGATCATGCCGTAAGGCTCATACACTTCTTCCCATAGCTCCAGGCCACCGCCATGATACAGCCAGGCCATATGGCCCATGAAGCTCATGCCGAAGGGCACGGTGGTGAAGTATTGCGCGGCGAACGTGGTGCCCGACCAGAAGTAGCTGTTGGCGGCGTTCATTTCGATGGTGCCGCTCTGCACCGCCTCGAAGCCTTCGAAGGCCGGGATCAGTTCTCCTGCTGCAAAGTGCTGAATATTGAGCCGTCCGCCCGACATGGCGTTGATCTTGGCAATCACGTCCCGCGGGCTGCCGGGCCCTTCTACATAGAACGGAGAGCCGGGGCTGTAGGCATTGGTCATTCGCCAGTTGAACTGTTCGCTCGACTGCGCCTTGGCCAAGGAAGGGGCGCCCAACACCAGCCCCGCAGTGGATGTCAGAGCAGCGCTGGTAAGAAACTTGCGACGGGTAAAGGACATACAGCACCTCATGCAGTAAGGAAAGACGGCAGTGGTAGGGGAGCACCAATCGCCGAGGGACGCTGTGTACAAAGCAAGGGATATGCCAAAAAATCGATTTTATTTTAAATAAAAGATTTTTAGGGCTTTGTAGGATGCGCTGAACGGGTGGCGTGGTGTGCATGGGCAAGTTTCGTGCACCGTTATCGCGCAGGTTATCGCCGTCAGGCACCTTCGTTGCGCAGGCATAAAACGTTTCGATATCAGAGGGCTTGACAGTAAGAGGTGCGCTGATTAATATACGCGCCACCTCGACGAGGCAATGAAACGTCCCATTCGTCTAGTGGTCCAGGACACCGCCCTTTCACGGCGGGAACAGGGGTTCGAACCCCCTATGGGACGCCATCGTATCGTTTAGGTCATCGGAGTTGCGGGAATAGCTCAGTGGTAGAGCATCGCCTTGCCAAGGCGAGGGTCGGGAGTTCGAATCTCCTTTCCCGCTCCATAACGCGTATGTAATGAATCATACGTGTTTATACGTCCCATTCGTCTAGTGGTCTAGGACACCGCCCTTTCACGGCGGGAACAGGGGTTCGAACCCCCTATGGGACGCCAATCCGATTTTTAGCGACATCAAGCGGGAATAGCTCAGTGGTAGAGCATCGCCTTGCCAAGGCGAGGGTCGGGAGTTCGAATCTCCTTTCCCGCTCCAGTCGTCTGCGTGTACATGTGTCCCATTCGTCTAGTGGTCCAGGACACCGCCCTTTCACGGCGGGAACAGGGGTTCGAACCCCCTATGGGACGCCACTCGCATGACGCTGACACTTGGTTGTCGTCATCGGTTGTTTTAATCGGTTTCTGTAACCGGTTCTCTTAAGTAATGCCGTTCATGTTGCGGGAATAGCTCAGTGGTAGAGCATCGCCTTGCCAAGGCGAGGGTCGGGAGTTCGAATCTCCTTTCCCGCTCCAGTTCAACGGTCCTCCCTCCTGTGTCTTCGTCTTTGCTTTTCCATCGTTTTTTCTGATTCTGCTTTGCCAGATCCTCTTCGTTTCTGTTGTCCGTTCGATAACTGCCCTTGAGCAGCGCTTTTTCGTGGGCGCCGTTCGGGAATAAAGTATGCGGAATGCCCAGGCGCATGCGCCCGGGCCAAGTGGTTCAATCCACCAGAGTGAAGTGGCCGACCACGCTGTTGAGCGACTGTGAGCGCTGTTTGAGGTCCTGGGCAGAGGTGGCGGTCTGCTGCACCATGGAGGCATTGTCCTGGGTGGCCTGGTCTAGCTGGGCGATGGCCACGTTGATCTGTTCGATGCCGCGGGTCTGCTCGTAGGTGGCGGCGGTGATCTCCTCGAACAGGTCGTTGACCTTCTGAATTTGCAGGTCGATGTCCTGCATCCGTTGTTTGGCCGTATCGACCAGCCCGGCGCCGTTGCTGACCTGGGCGTTGGAGGCGTTGATCAGCCCTTTGATTTCGTGGGCGGCCGTGGCGGAGCGGTTGGCCAGTTGGCGAACTTCACCGGCCACGACGGCAAAACCACGGCCATGTTCGCCGGCGCGGGCCGCTTCCACCGAGGCGTTGAGCGCCAGAATATTGGTCTGGAAGGCAATGCTGTCGATCAGTGTGACGATATCGGTGATCTTGTCGGCCTCGGCGCTGATCTCCTGCATCGAGTTGACGGCATTGCCGATGGCCTGTTGGCCTGCCTGCGAGGTTTCGCCTGCGCTGCGTACCAGCTCTTTGGCCTGGGCCACGCTGTCGGCGGTTTGGCGAACGGTCGCCGTGACTTCTTCCATGCTGGATGAGGTCTGCTGAAGGGCGGCGGCCTGCTGCTCGGTGCGTGATGACAGCTCCTGGTTGCCCGCAGCAATATCACCGGCATTGCCATCCACCGCCTCGCTGGTGGTGTAGATGTCGGTCATGGCTTCACGCAGCTTGTCGCGCATCGAGCGGATGTCGTAGAGCAGGCTGCTGGTGTCGTTGGCATGCAGGGCCACGGGGGCGGTCAGATCGCCCTGGGCAATGCGTGACACCACGCCAGCGGCGTAGTTGGGCTCCCCGCCCAGGCGGCGCAGGATCAGCGTTATCATGCCCCAGAAAGCCAGGGTCACCAGCGCACCGGCCACAATGCCCACCACGATGGTTTCAATGAGTTGGCTGACGATGGTGCTGTTGACGTCACCTACAAAGACGCCGCTGGCCACGTACACATCCCAAGGCGCAAAGGCTTCGGAGTAAGTGCGTACTAGCGGGCTGCCATCGTTGCCGCGCGCAAAGTTGGAGTAATATTCGGTGAAGCCGCTGCCATTGGCCCGTGTGTTATCCAGCATGCTCTGGAAGATCAGCGTGCCTTCGGGATCGCTCACCTGAGAGATGTCTTCGCCCACCTCTCTGCGCGGATGAGCAAGCATGCGCAGGCTGCCGTTGAAGGCGAAAAGGTAGTTGTCATCTTCGCCAAAGCGTATGTCGCGCAGCATGTTGAAGGCGAGGCGCTGGGCATCGGGAACGGACAGCTGACCTTGCTCGGCCAGGTGGTGGTAGTGTTGCAGCGTGGAAATGCCGATGTCGACTGCCGTCACCATGCGCTGTTCGCGTTCGCTATAGAGCAAGTTACGGCTTTGCCAGGCATTGATGGCGATCATGACGGCCAGGATCAGCCACAGTACGCCGACGCCGATCAGGCGCTGACGACGCAGGGGCAGCGTGGAGAGTCGATGGCGCGCAGGTGAGGTCGTCGCGTGCTCCGTCGATGGCGGCGCAACGCTGGAAGAGGTAATGGCAGTGCTCATTATCAGGCAAGCTCTCTGTTATGTTCGATTGTTCCCTTGGCACCGGTGCTGACGCAGCGCTCGGTGCGCGCGTCATACTAAAGTATTAATTGCCTGAGTTCTGCTGCAATAGCGTGGCAAAGTGTCGCCTAATGTAGCCTTAACCTTTGTAAAACAGTCATCTGACTCGCCGTGAGGGCATCGAGTTCGTTAGCTTGAAAAAATATGCGTTCGCCCCGATATCTTCCCATCTAGCTTCATAAGCTCTCATTTTGCTGACAGGACATGTTCATGGCCGAACCGGCGTTGTCGATCCGTGGCCTTACCAAGGTGTACGGCAACGGCTTTCAAGCGTTAAAAGGGATTGATCTGGACGTTCAGCAGGGCGACTTCTTTGCACTGCTGGGCCCCAATGGGGCAGGTAAATCCACCACTCTGGGCGTGGTATGTTCCCTGGTGCAGAAAACCGCGGGCAAGGTGTCGATTTTTGGTATCGACATCGACAAGGATTTTGCCAAAGCCAAGTACCAGTTGGGCGTGGTGCCGCAGGAGTTCAACTTCAACCAGTTCGAGAAAGTGCTGGATATCGTATTGGCCCAGGCGGGCTATTACGGCATGCGGCGTAGTGAAGCGCTGCCCCGTGCCCAGCAGCTGCTGACCGACCTGGGGTTGTGGGAAAAACGCAACGGCAGCGCGCGGATGCTCTCCGGCGGCATGAAGCGCCGCCTGATGATTGCGCGTGCGCTGATGCATCGCCCCAAGCTGCTGATTCTCGATGAGCCAACGGCGGGGGTGGATATCGAGCTGCGTCGCAGCATGTGGGAGTACATGCGGCGCATCAACCGCGACGAAGGCACGACGATCATTCTGACGACCCACTATCTGGAAGAAGCCGAAAGCCTGTGCCGCAATATCGCCATCATCAATCACGGCGAGATCGTGCGTAATACCAGCGTGCGCGAGCTGCTGGCCGAGCTGGACACGGAAACCTTCCTGCTGGACCTGGCGGCTCCCGTCGCGCAAGCGCCGCAGGTGCCGGGTTTCGAGGTCCACCGAGTGGAGCCCTCCCAGCTTTCGGTGGCCATTCACCGAGGCCAGCAGCTGAACGACGTGTTCTCATCGCTCAGTGAGCAGGGCATTCAAGTGGTTTCCATGCGCAACCGCGCCAATCGTCTGGAAGAGATGTTCGTTTCCATGGTAGAGAGCAGCCAGGCGGCTCTGGATCAACGTGAGCAGCAGGAGGCCAACGCATGAATGCCACACAAACCCTGGTCGCGCTGTGGACACTGGTGCTCAAGGAGATCAAGCGGTTTACCCGTATCTGGCCGCAAACCCTGCTGCCACCGTCGATCACCATGGCCATGTACTTCATCATTTTCGGCAGCCTGATCGGCTCGCGCATTGGTGAGATGGATGGCTTCAGCTATATGGATTTCATCGTGCCCGGGTTGATCATGATGTCGGTGATCACCAACAGCTACTCCAACGTGGCCTCCAGCTTCTTTTCCAACAAGTTTCAGCGCTCGGTGGAAGAGATGATGGTCTCGCCCATGCCCAATAGCGTGATTCTTTCTGGCTTCATTCTGGGCGGCATGGCCCGAGGCCTGGGCGTTGGGCTCATCGTGACGCTGGTATCGCTGTTCTTCACCCGCTTGACGGTGGAGCATCCGCTGCTCACGATACTGGTCGTGGTGCTGACCTCGGCGCTGTTCTCCATAGGTGGCTTCATCAATGCCCTGCTGGCGAACAAGTTCGATGACATTTCCATCGTGCCGACGTTCATCCTGACCCCGCTGACCTACCTGGGCGGCGTGTTCTACTCGATTTCGATGCTGCCGGACTTCTGGCAGGGCGTCTCGATGCTCAACCCGATTCTGTACATGGTCAACGTCTTCCGCTATGGCTTTCTGGGGGTGTCTGACATTCCCGTCGGCTGGGCGCTGACGGCGATCATGGCGTTCATCGTGGTGCTGTTCATGGTGGCGCTGACCATGCTGGAGCGTGGCAAAGGTATTCGCAGTTAAGTGCCCCAAGGGCCCCTGGTTTGATGGAGACGTTTTGCATGGCACACCGCCCTGATACTCTGGAACACGCGCCGCTGGGGCGCGATTCTGCCTACCCAGAACAGTACGATGCGGCACTGCTGTACCCCATTCCTCGGGCGGCCAATCGCGCGCCGCTGGGGATCGAAGAAAGCGCGTTGCCCTTCGTGGGTGAAGACGAGTGGCACGCCTTCGAAGTCTCTTGGCTGAATGGACGCGGCAAGCCGGTGGTGGCGGTGGCGCGCTTTCGGCTGCCGGCAAGCTCGCCGCAGTTGATCGAGTCCAAATCCTGGAAGCTCTACCTCAACAGCCTCAACCAGACGCGCTTTGCCAGCCAGGCCGAGGTAGAAGCCATCCTGGTGCGCGACCTGAGCGGTGCGGCGGGTGCCCCGGTCAGCGTCGAGCTGTTGCCGGTGGATGACGAAGCGCTGGCCCCGCGACGCTTGCCAGGGGAGTGCCTGGACGACCTGGATATCGAGGTCAGCCACTACACCCCCAGCGCCGAGCACCTGACCACCCACGATGATATCGTGGAAGAGACGCTGCATTCGCATCTGCTCAAATCGAACTGCCCCGTGACCGGGCAGCCCGACTGGGGGAGCGTGCTGATTCGCTATAAAGGCCCGCGCCTCGACCGCGAAGGACTGCTGCGCTACCTGATTGGCTACCGCCAGCATCAGGATTTTCACGAGCACTGCGTCGAGCATATCTTCACGGACCTAATGCAGTACGCCCAGCCAGAATCACTGCTGGTGCTGGCGCGTTACGTGCGCCGTGGTGGGCTGGACATTAGCCCCTGGCGTGCCACGCCGGGCATGGCGCCGCCCAGCCCGCTACGCCTGGCGCGCCAGTGATACCGACCCAGGACAAGGAGACACCAATGGACGCTCTTACGCTGCTGCACGAACGTAGCTCCATGGGCAAGCTCACCGAGCCTGCCCCCAGCCCGGAACAGCTCAGCGCCATCTACCGCGCCGCCCTGCGTGCCCCCGACCACAAGGAGCTACGCCCGTGGCGGTTTATCGAGTTCGTCGGAGAAGGGCGCGAGCGACTGGGAGAACTGTTCGCCGAAGCGGAGTTCCAGGAAGACCCGCACGCCAGCGATGACACCCTGAACGCTGCCCGCAAAAAGCCCCTGCGCGCGCCCATGGTGATCGCCGTGATTGCCAAGGTGACGCCAGATATTGCCAAGGTGCCCAAGGTCGAACAGGTCATTTCAGCGGGCTGTGCTGCCCACGGGATTCTGTTGGCCGCACACGCCCTGGGCTTGGGCGCCATGTGGCGCAGCGGCAAGTATGCCTTCGACCCGGTGGTGCGCAAGGGCATGGGGCTGGACAAGGAGGATGAAGTAGTCGCGTTCATCTACTTGGGCAGCCTGGCCGGTCGTCACAAGCCGGTACCCGAGCATAACGCCGCCGATTTCGTCGAACGCTGGGATTGAGCGCTTAACCGCCGAGGAGCCCACCATGAGCCCGTCACGCCAGCCAGGCCTACCGCACCCGCGTCTACCGCTGCCAGAGGGCAAGGAAGACCTGCACGCCTTCCACCGCTGGCTGGGCGAGGCGATTCCCATGGTGGGAGCCTTGGGCATCAGTGACGTGAGCCACGCCAACGACGCGTTGACCTGGCACCTGGCGCTGGCGCCTAACCTCAATGATAAAGGCACCGGCTTTGGCGGTGCCCTGGCAGCACAAGCCACCCTGCAAGGATGGTGTTGGGTGACCCTGTGGCTGCGCCAGCAGGGAAGGGCACAAGACGTGGTCGTGGCGGAGGCCAGCCAGCGCTTCGTTGCCCCGGTGACCGGCGACTACCGCCTCATCTGTACGCCCAGCAGTAGCGACGGCCCCGCAACGCTGGCAGAACGGCTGCGCGAACGCGGCAAAGGCAGCATCGCGCTCAGCCAGCAGCTCTACTGCGGCGACACGCTATGTCTGGAAGCCAGCAGCCGCTATGCCGTGCTGCCCAGCCCTTGACGTGAAAAGCCCTGACGTGAAAAAGGCTTGCTATTTCACAGCTTAACGCATAGTATATGCGCCGTTCTGTTGAGAAAGGCAACGCCCTGCAGCAGAGCACACAATGTGGAGAGGTGTCCGAGTGGTCGAAGGAGCACGCCTGGAAAGTGTGTAAGTCGAAAGGCTTCGAGGGTTCGAATCCCTCCCTCTCCGCCACGAATATAGAAGGGGAATCAACATATTATGTTGATTCCCCTTCGTCGTTTCTGGGCCCTGGGGCTGATTTGGGAATCACCCTGGGAACACTGCAGGTCTCGCTGTTTCTCTTTTCTCACTGTCCTGCTGTCTCTTGACCGCCGATTTCGTTGTAAGCGCGCGCCGTATTTGGCACTCCCTAGCGTTTTATTTGGCATGGAGTCGTCAAAGGAAACTGCTTAGAATTTGCAGGTTCTTTGGCACCAGGAAATGTCAGCCAACTGACCCCTTGAAAAGCTCACCTATTCCATATTTCAGCGCTTCTTGACCTGCCACCGCTCCAGCTGACCTGATAGCCTGTATGAACCTATCTAGCCCTTTGGGCTTGTTAAGCTCTTTTAGAACTTCAGCCCCCACAGGCGTCAGTATTAAGTGGACATTTGCGTAACTTCTACCCCCTCCCAATTCCCGTGACTGCCCCCACCGGTATTCAGGTTTGAGATCTCGATTTTTGATAAGGCCAGCGTCGTATATTTCGTCCATGTGATAGACAAACTTTAGATAGTCGTTCTCGCTCGCTGCTTGAACGTCATCACCTACAAACTGTTTGTAAAGCTGGCCTAGCCGGGTGCCTACATACTCACCCTCCCCAATAGCTTCAAGAATCTGTTGAACTAATGCTGGCTGCAACATAGTGAGTGCTCCTTGCTTGTAGGTGTCTAAAACAATCCCGCCGGTTCTGTATCCACATCCCAACTGAAGATCAGCACCTCTTTGGCGTCTGAGCCTTTGCCGCCGCCGACGGTGTAGCGGATGTCGGTGGTTTCGATGTGGTAGTCCGCAAAGATCCGGCGGATGTCTGGGTGGTCGTTGAGGCTGATGATGGCCTTGCCTTTCAGCTTGGCCAGCATGCTCGCCATTTCCTCGTACTGCTCTATGCCAAAGGGTACCCCATATCCTTCTGTCTGCCAGTATGGCGGGTCCATATAGAACAGCGTGTGGGGTCGATCGTATCGCTCGATGCAGTCTTGCCAGCTTAGGTGTTCAATGAACGTGCTGGCTAAGCGCAAGTGTGCAGCGGACAGCGACTCCTCCAGGCGCAGCAGGTTTAGCCCTGGTGGGGTGGTGGTAGCGGTGCCAAAGGTCTGGCCTTCGATGCGCGCTCCGAAGGCGTTCTGCTGTAGATAGTAGAAGCGGGCGGCCCTCTGGATGTCCGTGAGCGTTTCCGGGCGTGTCATCTTCAGCCACTCGAACACTTGGCGGCTGGAGAGTGCCCACTTGAACTGCCTAACAAATTCCTCCAGGTGGTTCTGCACCACACGATATAGGTTCACCAAGTCGCCGTTGACGTCGTTTAGTACCTCGACGTCTGCGGGAGAGGGGCGCAGGAAGAACAGCGCGGCCCCTCCTGCGAAGGGCTCTACGTAGCACTGGTGCGGCGGCATCAGCGGGAAGATACGATCAGCAAGACGGCGCTTGCCGCCCATCCAGGGAATGATTGGGGTAGCCACGAGGCGTCTCCTGTTGAGGTTTGGAGCTCGTGGCTCTCTGCTGGTTTAAGTGCCTACAGCGTGGGCACTTTATTTCGATGAACTGATAGTCGCTGACGTTGGCCAGCTTGCGATTGCACTGTTTACAACGGATTTCTATTAACACTATATCAAGCCTTCTAACGTTCTAACGTTCTAACGTTTGGCTTAGACTGCCTGTGCCTCGCGAGGCAGGGGAGTCTAGGCCGACTTGCAGGCTTGATCTGCTTGTTGGTGGCCACATTAGGTGTGTCCGCACCTAGGGTGGCCACTCCTCTTCTACCTATCTATAACGTCGCCGCTTGAATAAAGAGGCTGTCGACGTCTTGTGTTGATAGCCCTAGCGCGTTGCTGATAGCTAGCAGCTGGGGGTTGTTGCGCTCCCAGATGCTGGCTTTGTCTAGCCAGTTACGGGCCAGTTTGCGCTCTACGGAGTCGGCGATGCCGTTGATGGCGTCGTCTACTTGTTCGTCTAGACCGCTGCGTATGAGCTGTTCCATGCCCTGGCGGCTTGTTACGGACTCAGGAACGGGCATTGTGCTCTCTGCGAGCATGCCGAACTTGAAGGGCGGGACGTACGTTGTGGTGCCGCCTTCGCCGTCGTCGATCTCTCGTGGGCTTGTGTCGTAGACCGATTCGTAAAGTGCAAGCGCCTCAGGGTCTGCTTTGATTTGCTGATATAGACGATCAGCGGTACCGACGCCTGTGTAGAGGGTTTCAGCCAGCACTGTTGCGTGTGAGCGCCATACTGTCAGTTGCTCATTGGGCAAGCGCACGTAGTGGAGGCGGTCGCCAGTAGAGGTGATTGCGCTGGGGTCGCTCAGTGCTGGGTTGCCGGTTTCGTCTGTGACTGTATCCGGCAGATCAGAGTCAGCGGGTAGGTGTAGGATGGCGTCGATCATGTTCATAGTGCTGTTAGCTCCTGCATTTCGGATTGCCCCAGCGCATACGGCAAATAATTTACGCTCTCGATAACTGTGTTGGCGTAGAGCGTGTTGGAGTTTGCGCGACGCTGGCCCACGCCGATGTTGCTGGCAAATGCGTTGGGCAAACGATCTGCTGTAAACTCACCAACATGTGCACCATTCACATAGAAACGAAACAAATATCCAGCTTGTGTTTTTTGATATGTAAAGCCACTGATCTCAAGAGCCCCAGGGGCTGACTGGTAACTCCTGGCCAACAATGCCTGCGTAACACCATTCCGAACATCGATGTATGTAGTGCCTTGGTTGCTATTGCCAATAACAAGCTGCTCATCATTCGCGTTCCCAAGACCCAAAATATATGCAAAACCTTGAGCGCGGGGTTTGATGTAACGGAGAAGCCATGCACCTTGGCTTTGATTTAGCTGCGCATCCGCTTTAGCTATTTTATCTGCAGGGCGTGTGGTGATCGAGTCTGTTGAAGGAATTATGGAAGTAGGTGATAAACCCTGCTCAATTTGATAATCACCCATTAAAAAACACGGGATACCTGAAGGCACACCTACCGGCCATATCAGTCCGCCACCAAACCCGCCTGACGGTGACGCTGTCGTGACATCTGACGCCCAAATTCTAACCCATCCATCACTCAGATGAATCACCCCGAAATTGACGTCATCTCTTTGAGTAGATAAAAAAACCTGCTTGCTACTAATATTGTATGTTACATAAGTTGTACCATTAACAAACTGATTTTCATGCAGCCCAATGCGTACAGACCCATGATCGACTAGCGGCTTGAACTCAAAAGAAATGCAGTATCGCGTATTAGCAGGGAGAGTGAGAGATCGAGATATATAGCCGGAGCCTGCGTCACTTCTTTGAAAAACCCAACAGCCTGTATTCCCATATCTGTCCTGTAATGACTCGTCAAAAAAGTTTTGATTCCCCGTTATAGCGGACCACCCAGCATAATCACTAGAAAACGTACGCACATTTGTTGCGACTGACTCAACGCTGACCCCCACACAACGTCCATCTAACCAGTCTCGCCCCAGCGTATTCGCAGGCACTTCACGCAGCAAACCATTCGGGCCGGTTTCCCATTTCGGCCCCGCCCTTTCAATCGTAAAAATTTCGCTCGGATCATCAGTGACTAGCCGCGTGTTGCCGTCGTCACGTATGTAGCGACCAGCTGCAAAATCAGCCCCCAGCGTGATCCGGTCGCGGTAAGTGTCCAGCAGATTGACTTTGTACGGCTCTTCGACGCTGAGTGTGGAATTCATTCCCTGAGCCAGGCCAGAATATAGTCTCCACAACGGCAGCAGGTATGACATGGACGGCACCCAAATTCTGACTCTC
>NZ_BMXN01000012.1 GCF_014651775.1 Vreelandella hamiltonii | reverse complement strand
TGATGGTCATATCGCCGCATAGGTGTGCCGAATGATGCTGTGCACTATGCCAGAAAAATCAGGTGGTTGTCGACAGGCTATCCGCAACCACCTGAATAGTTACAAGTGATTTAGCCAACGGAGGACTCCCCTGCTATCTTTCAAGACGCCTTATCAGCGGCGTTTCATCATTCGTTTCGTCAACTTTCTGGGGCGTTACCAGCCAACGGAAAACATGGTTTCCAGATCATGGCGTGAGTGAACCTGCATGGCGTTCAGCGTCTCGGTATCGCTGATGCCTTCCACGGCATTCAACCGCTCGGTCACCAGCTCGGCCAGGCTTTCGAAATCGCGGGTGCGCGCAATGGCCACCAGATCGTAACGGCCGCAGGTGGAGTACACCTCACTGATACCTTCCACATCGGCCAGGCGTTCGGCCACGGCCTTGATCTGGCCTTTTTCGGTATTGATCAGGATGACTGCGCTTTGCATGGCGTCCTCGCAAATGAGTGGCGGTAAGATGAATACTGCACGACGCAGCGAGTATAGCAGCCTGCCCGGCGGGGCCAAGCCTTGCTGGGCAGCGTGGCCAATTGTCGCGCTTTTCATAAGGTTATTCGCACTAATTTTACGCTTGCGCTAGCATGTACTAGAGATCTCCAGCAGCGTTTCGCTGTCGGAGTTTTATAGAGGTGGCCCACCACCCGATCACCGTAGCACACCGTCAGACCGTGACGATAAGGAGACACCATGGCTAATCAGAGCCGTCGTAAGTTCATGCGTAACAGCGTGCTGGGGCTTGCTGCCCTGCCGTTTGGTGCGGGTATCCTGTCGAAAACTGCTTTTGCTCAGGAGCTGCCCCGTCTGGACCCGTCCTCACCGACGGCCCAAGCACTGAACTACGTTGAAGAAGCCAGTGACGCCAGCGACCACCCGGCTTTCGAAGAGGGTGAACTGTGCTCCAACTGCATGTTTTTCGTGGAAGGCACCGAAGGTTGCCAGCTGTTCCCGGAAAACAGTGTCGAGCCGGACGGCTGGTGCCAGTCCTGGACCGCACAAGGCTAATGCCCTGGACCCCGCGCTCGCCGCGGGGTCACTGTTTTCAGGGATGGCTTTCCTTGTTCTCTTCTTCTACCGGCCACTGGTAGCGGCGAGTCACCCGCCCCTCGTCCAGCGACACCAGGTGCACAGGAAACCCCCACAGCTGCTGAAGGTGACGAATCACCGGATACACGCTTCTGGCCAGCGGACGACGATGGTCCTGAACGTGATGCAGTGTCAGGGAGCGATCCCCCCGAATGGCGGCCTCCACCACTTGAATGTTGGGCTCGCGTACCGATAGCGCATACTGGGCCGAGAGCGCATTGCGCACCCGCCGATACCCCCGCTCGTCATGAATCGCCGCCACTTCCAACATCTCCGACTGGTCGTCGTCGACGATCATGAACAGCTTCAGGTCACGCATCACCTTGGGTGATAGAAACTGCTGGATGAACGACTCGTCCTTGAAGTTACGCATGGCGAACTCCAGCGTTTCCCGCCAGGGGCTACCGGCAATGTCCGGAAACCATTCGCGATCTTCGGCGGTGGGGTCTTCGCAGATGCGCTTAATGTCCATGAACATCGCAAAGCCCAGCGCATAAGGGTTCAAGCCGCTGTAGTGAGGGCTATCGAACCCCGGCTGATTAATGACCGCCGCGTGGGACTGCAGAAACTCCAGCATCAGCCCTTCGTCCACCTTGCCCTCGTCATAGAGCCGATTCATCAGGGTGTAGTGCCAGAAGCACGCCCAGCCCTCATTCATTACCAGGGTTTGCCGTTGAGGGTAGAAGTACTGCGCCAGCTTGCGCACGATGCGCACGATCTCCCGCTGCCAAGGGGCCAGCAGCGGCGCGTTCTTCTCGATGAAGTAGAGCAGGTTCTCCTGGGGCTCCGAGGGGTAGCGCCCGCCACTGTGCAGTCCTAACGGGTCATCGTCGCTGTGCAGCGCCCCGGGTAGCGGCTCTGCACCCGTCGGTGGCTCGGGAATGGTGCGCCAGAGCATGTTGACTTGGGTTTGCAGGTAGGCCTCTCGCTCCTCCTGGCGCTTGGCCTCCTCCTCGGCCGACATGGGCGAAGGCCGCTTGTAACGGTCGACCCCGTAATTCTGCAGGGCGTGGCAAGCGTCCAGCAACTGCTCCACGGCGTGAGTACCGTGGCGCTCTTCGCACTGGGCGATGTACTTGCGGGCAAATACCAGATAATCGACGATGGACTCGGCATCGGTCCAGGTACGAAACAGGTAGTTGCCCTTGAAGAAAGAGTTATGGCCGTAGCAGGCGTGGGCAATCACCAGCACCTGCATCATCAACGTGTTCTCCTCCATCAGGTAAGCGATACAGGGGTTGGAGTTGATCACCAACTCGTAGGCCAGCCCCATCTGGCCCCGCTTGTAGGCCTGCTCCACGGCCAGAAACTGCTTGCCGAACGACCAGTGGTGATAGCCCACCGGCATGCCCACGCTGGCGTAGGCATCCATCATCTGCTCGGTGGTGATCACTTCTATCTGATTGGGGTAGGTATCCAGCCGATACTCGTCAGCCAGCCGCGCCAGCTCTTCGTCAAAGCGCTCCAGAATACCAAAGTTCCAGTCGGAACCCGTTGCAATGGGGTTGCGGTCAACACTCATGGCCCACTCCTTAACGCGCGTTAGCGCTCCTGGCTCAGGCGGCGCTTGAACAGCTCACGGAAGACGGGATAGATATCCCCGGCATCGACGATCTGGCGCATGGCAAAACGCTCGGGAAACTGGGCAGCCACGGTTTCATACTCATGCCAAAGCGACTGATGATCGTGGGGGGTGATCTCCACGTAGGCGTAATACTGCAGCTGCGGCATCAGCTGCTTGACCAGCAGGTCGCGGCAGATATTGGAGTCATCGTCCCAGTTGTCGCCGTCGGAGGCCTGGGCCACATATAGATTCCACTGGCCTGCCGGGTAGCGCTTTTCGATGATCCTGTTCACCAGCGTCAGCGCACTGGAGACGATGGTTCCGCCGGTTTCGCGGGAGTAGAAGAACTCCTCCTCGTTGACCTCCCGAGCGGCGGTGTGGTGGCGCACGAATACCAGCTCGACCTTTTCGTAGTGCTTCTCCAGAAACAGGTAGAGCAGCAGGAAAAACCGCTTGGCGATATCCTTGTGGTTCTGGGTCATCGAGCCGGAAACGTCCATCACGCAAAACATCACCGCCTGGCTCGATGGCTGCGGCTGGGCGGCCAGCTGGTGATAGCGCAGGTCGTAGGTATCGATGAACGGAATCGCCTCGATGCGCTTCTCCAGCCGCTCCACCTCGGCCTTGAGCTCCGCCACCCGGGCCGGGTTGCGCAGCACCGGGTCCTTGCGCTCTTCCGCCGCCAGCGCCTCTTCAGCCTCTTTCAAAGCCCGCTTGATGGGCGCGCGCATGGCAATACGGCGGGCGTAGGCTTCGCGCATGGAGCGGGTAATGCTGATGCGCGAAGGTACGCCGTCACGGGCCAGCCCCGCCCGCACCATCTTGACCTCCTCCAGCGACTTCAAGGGCTTGCGCTGCAAGTGTGGCAGCTCCAGGCCGTCGAAAACGAATTCCAGGAACTCCTCGCGGCTGAGGGTGAAGGCAAACTCGTCGTTGCCCTCCCCCTGATTGGACGCCCCGCCTTCACCCGCGCCACCGCCGCCGCCCTGCCCACCGGGGCGACGTATTTTGTCCCCCTGCAGAAACTCCTTGTTGCCGGGGGAAACGATGGTGCGGGCGCCGCCGCTGCCGTGCTGGAACACCGGCTCGGAGATATCCCTGGTTGGAATCGAGATTTTCTCGCCGCGCTCCATGTCGGTGATGGAGCGACGGTTCACGGCTTCCTCGACCGAACGCTTGATATGCTTGCGGTAACGCTCCAGAAAGCGCTGCCGATTGACCGCGCTCTTGTGCTTGGCGTTAGGTCTGCGATCAATGAAGTAGGTCATTCGACCTCCTTGATGCCTCAGGCGGGAGCGCTGAACATTCGCGCCCGCCCATCGTGAGGTTCACCCCCGTAACCGGCTGGCTACTGGGACTTGCGAACGCGCAGATACCACTCGGAAAGCAACCGCACCTGCTTTTCGGTATAGCCGCGGTCCACCATGCGCGCCACGAAATCCTCGTGTTTCTTCTGATCGGACCTGGATGCCTTGGCGTTGAACGAGATGACCGGCAAAAGCTCCTCGGTATTGGCAAACATCTTGTGCTCGATGACGCCCTTGAGCTTCTCGTAGGACTGCCAGCTAGGGTTCATGCCGTTGTTCTGCGCCCGCGCCCGCAGCACGAAGTTGACCACTTCATGACGGAAGTCCTTGGGATTGGAGATCCCGGCCGGTTTTTCGATCTTCTCCAGCTCTTCGTTCAGCGACTGGCGGTTCAACAGCTCGCCGGTTTCGGGGTCGCGGTACTCCTGATCCTGAATCCAGAAGTCGGCATAGGTGACATAGCGGTCGAAAATGTTCTGACCATACTCGCTGTAGGACTCCAGGTACGCGGTCTGAATCTCCTTGCCGATGAAATCCACGTAACGCGGGGCCAGAAACTCCTTGATGAAGCCCAGGTAGCGCTCGAATACTTCCGACGGCAGTTGCTCCCGCTCAAGCGCCTGCTCCAGCACGTACAGCAGATGAACCGGGTTGGCTGCCACTTCCTGGCTGTCGAAGTTGAATACCCGCGAGAGGATCTTGAAGGCAAAGCGGGTCGACAGCCCCTGCATGCCTTCATCGACGCCTGCCGCGTCGCGATACTCCTGAATGGACTTGGCGCGGGGGTCGGTATCCTTGAGGTTGTCGCCGTCATAGACACGCATCTTGGAGTAGATACTGGAGTTTTCGGGCACTTTCAGCCGGGACAGCACGGAGAACTGGGCCAGCATGCGCAGCGTGTCCGGGGCACAAGGCGCGGCGTTCAGGGACGAGTCTTCCAGCAGTTTCTGGTAGATCTTGATCTCTTCGGAGACGCGCAGGCAGTAAGGCACCTTGACGATGTATACACGGTCGAGGAACGCCTCGTTATTGCGGTTGTTGCGGAAGGCCTGCCATTCGGATTCGTTGGAGTGGGCCAGAATGACGCCATCGAAGGGGATCGCGCCCATGCCTTCGGTGGGGTTGTAGTTCCCCTCTTGGGTGGCGGTCAGCAGCGGATGCAGCACCTTGATGGGTGCCTTGAACATCTCCACGAACTCCATCAGGCCCTGGTTGGCACGGCACAGCCCGCCCGAGAAGCTATAGGCGTCCGGGTCGTCCTGAGAGTAGAGCTCCAGCTGGCGGATATCCACCTTGCCCACCAGCGAGGAGATATCCTGGTTGTTCTCGTCACCGGGTTCGGTCTTGGAGATGGCGATCTGGTTCAAGCGCGACGGATAGAGCCGCACCACGCGAAATTGGGAGATATCTCCGCCGTACTCCTTCAAGCGTTTGGCGGCCCAGGGTGACATGACGCTGCGCAAGTAGCGGCTGGCAATACCGTACTCCTGCTCCAACAGCTTGCCGTCCTCTTCCGGTGAAAACAGCCCCAGCGGAGATTCGTACACCGGCGAGCCCTTGATGGCGTAAAACGGGATACGCTCCATGAGCAGCTTCAAACGCTCGGCCAGCGACGATTTACCGCCGCCCACCGGCCCCAGCAGGTAGAGAATCTGCTTGCGCTCTTCCAGGCCTTGGGCGGCGTGGCGGAAGTAGGCCACGATCTGCTCGATGGCCTCTTCCATGCCGTGAAATTCGGCAAACGCGGGGTAACGGCGAATCACCTTGTTGGAAAAGATACGTGACAGACGCGGGTCTTTCGCCGTGTCGATCACCTCAGGCTCGCCTATGGCTTCCAGCATGCGCTCGGCGGCGCTGGCATACACCTTGGGATCACGGCGGCACAGCGCCAGATACTCCTCCAGGCTCATGTCCTCTTGCTGAACGCGGGCAAAACGGTCTTGAACGTGATCAAAGATGCTCATGGAACTCTCCTGTGGCCCATCCCCGGCAGCCATCGCCTGACCCAAACCCCAGGCCGCCTGCCGTTCGAAGTGTCGCTCTATCAGCGTAGTCAGCATTAGCAAAATGTGATGACGAAACCTTCAACGCAGCGCAACGATCCGCGTCTTATATGGCTATGAGCAAAGGCGAGGCAAAATAGTTGCGTTGAAAGCGCAGCAGTGAAGAGAATCCCTTGCTGACAACGCAACGCGCCGCCTGAGCAGGCGGCGCGACGACCACGAACGAGCCTCGCTGGCGGCTTACTCCAGCACGGATTTGACGTCGGCCAGTAGCTGGTCCAGTAGTTCGATGGTGGTGTTCCAAGCGCACACGAAGCGTGCGCCGCCCGCACCAATGAAGGTATAGAAGGTCCATCCGCGCGCTTTCAACGCTTCGATGGCTTGCGGAGGCAATTCAACGAAAACGCTGTTGGCTTCGGTGGGGAACATCAGCGAGACGCCAGGCAGCGCCTGCAACCCTTCCGACAGATAGCGGGCCATGGCGTTGGCGTGCTCGGCATTGGTCAACCAGGCGCCGCTTTCCAGCAGGCCCAGCCAAGGCGCCGAGACATAGCGCATCTTGGAGGCGAGCTGGCCCGCCTGCTTGCAGCGGTAGGAGAAATCCTCGGCCAGTTCCCGGTTGAAAAACAGGATGGCTTCGCCAAACGCCAGGCCGTTCTTGGTGCCCGAAAAGCACAGCGCATCCACCCCAACCTGCCAGGTCAGCTCGGCCGGTGACGCCTTCAGGCTGGCGCAGGCATTGGCAAAGCGCGCGCCATCCATGTGCAGGCGCAGGTCATGCTTGTCGGCCATGGCGCGAATCGCCAACAGCTCTTCACGGGAGTAGACCGTACCCACTTCGGTGGCCTGGGTCAGCGACACGACCTTGGGTTTGGGGTAGTGGATATCGCTACGCTTGGTGACCAGCGCTTCGATTCCCTTGGGGGTCAGCTTGCCATTGGCACCCGGGGAGGTGAGCAGCTTGGCCCCGTTGGAGAAGAACTCCGGGCCGCCACACTCATCGGTTTCGATGTGGGCCAACTCATGACAAATCACGCTGTGGTAGCTGCGCCCCATCGCGGAAAGCGCCAGTGAATTGGCAGCGGTGCCGTTGAACACGAAGAACACATCGCAATCGTAGTCGAACATCTCACGAAAGCGGTCGGCGGCACGGGCAGTCCAGCGGTCGTTGCCGTAGGCCAGGTCATCGGCCTGATTGGCTTCCATCAGGTACTGCATCGCTTCCGGGCAAATACCCGAGGTGTTGTCACTGGCTAAAAATCGTGGGGTACACTCCGAGGGCATGACGATTATCCTTTTTCTCTGGCGGTCGTGCAGCGCAGGCCGGGTGCCACCTGCGCCTTAATTCCCTAACAGGGCTTAGTCGTTAGGGTTGACCTTCAGTCTATCGTCATTTCAACGTCAACGTCACGCGCTCAATATGGCTACAGCGTGGCAGCCAGACGGGTGCCCTGGTCAATCGCCCGCTTGGCATCCAGCTCGGCCGCTTCGTCTGCGCCACCAATCACATGCACGCGTTTGCCCGCCTGCTCCAGGGGCGTCAGCAGGTCCCGCACCGACTCCTGACCCGCACACACCACGATGGTGTCCACCGCCAGCACCTGCGCCTCTTCACCCTGACGAACATGCAGCCCGGCATCGTCGATTTTCAGGTACTCGCAGCCAGTCAGGGTACGCACCCCGCGCTGCTTGAGCGACGCGCGATGCACCCAGCCAGACGTCTTGCCCAGGTTTTTACCGGGCTTGGAGCTTTTGCGTTGCAACATCACGATACTGCGTGGTGAAGCGGGCGGTGTGGGAGCTTTCAGCCCGCCTGGCTCACTCACCGTGAGGTCCACGCCCCACTCTTCACACCAGGACTGCAGATCCAGGGCCGGGTGGCCATGATGCGCCAGCAGTTCCGACACATCGAAGCCGATACCTCCGGCACCAATCACGGCCACCCGGCGGCCCACTCGCTCGGGCTGCGCAATGGCTTCGGCGTAACTCAACACGCTGGGATGGTCGGCGCCAGGCAGGGTCAGCTCACGGGGCGTCACGCCGGTGGCCAGCACCACGTCGTCGAAGGCAGCCAGCGCCTCCAGCGTGGCGTCGGTATTCAAGCGTACCTCCACGCCGTACTTGTCGAGCATGACGCGGAAGTAGCGCAGCGTTTCGTTGAACTCTTCCTTGCCCGGAATCTTGCGCGCCAAGTTGAATTGCCCGCCCAGCTCGCTGTGCCGTTCGAACAGCACCACCCGATGACCTCGGCGGGCGGCTTCCACGGCGGTGGCAAGCCCGGCAGGCCCGCCGCCGACCACGGCCACTCGCTTGGGAGACTCGGCAGCCACCAAAGGCAGCTCGGTTTCGTGGCATGCACGCGGGTTGACCAGGCAAGAGGTCAGCTTGCCCATGAAGGTATGGTCGAGACACGCCTGATTACAGGCGATACAGGTATTGATCTCTTCGGCCTTGCCGAGCTCAGCTTTCTGCACCCATTCAGGGTCTGCCAGGAAAGGCCGCGCCATGGAGACCATGTCCGCGTGCCCTGACGCCAGCAGGCGCTCGGCCACGTCGGGCATATTGATGCGGTTGGTGGTGATCAGCGGGATCGACAGCGCGCTGCGAATCCGTTTGGTCACCTCGCTGAAGGCTGCCCGAGGCACGCTGGTGACGATGGTGGGCACCCGCGCTTCGTGCCAGCCGATGCCGGTATTGATCAGGTTGGCGCCCACCGCTTCGATGGCCTGGCCAAGCTGCACGACCTCTTCCCAGGTGCTGCCCCCCTCTACCAGGTCAATCATCGACAGCCGGAAGATGATCAGGAAGCGGCTGCCCACGGCTTCACGAATGCGCCTGACGATCTCCACCGCAAAGCGTATACGCCCTGCGAAGTCGCCGCCCCACTCATCGTCCCGGTGGTTGGTGCGGCGACAAATGAACTGATTGATCAGGTACCCCTCGGAGCCCATCACTTCGACCCCATCGTAGCCCGCCTGCTGGGCCAGCGTGGCGCAGCGCACGTAGTCGGCAATTTGCTGCTCGACCTCGTCGCTGGTCAGCGCACGGGGCACGAACGGATTGATGGGCGCCTGCAACGCCGAAGGCGCCACCAGCTCAGGGGAGTAAGCGTAGCGACCGGCGTGCAGAATCTGCATGCACAGATGTCCGCCCGCCTGGTGAACGGCGTCCACCACCTGGCGGTGCTCTTCGAGCTGGCTGGCCTCGGTGAGCGCATGCGCCCCCTGAAACACCGCACCCTCGGCATTCGGCGCAATGCCGCCAGTGACGATCAGGCTGACCCCCGCCCGCGCCCGCTCGGCATAGAACGCCGCCAAACGTGCAAAGCCGTTGGGGGCCTCTTCCAGGTTGGTGTGCATGGAGCCCATCAGCACCCGGTTGGGCAGCGTCAGGTGGCCCACGGTCAACGGGCGAAAAAGGTGCGGATAAGCGTGCATCACGGCGCTCCTTTGGAGTTGTTAGAAAGACAAGCCTCTCATATTCAAACAAGCGTATGACATAGTTCCTTCGGCGTACAGCCTTTTACCGCCGTTGCCCCCTTGCTCATCATGGAAAAGAAGGTCACATTAACCGGCTAACGATAAGGGATTGTTTTAAGGGAATGCGCTATGCCATTGATCTACTTCTTGCCCCCACTGGCCACCGTGCTGATCTGGTCGGGGAACATGACCATCAACCAGTTGACGGTCGGCGCCATCGCGCCCAGCAGTATCGCCTTTTTACGCTGGCTGCTGGCGCTGGCGGTCATGACCCCTTTCGTGCTGCC
Source organism: Vreelandella hamiltonii (assembly GCF_014651775.1). GTDB lineage: Bacteria > Pseudomonadota > Gammaproteobacteria > Pseudomonadales > Halomonadaceae > Vreelandella > Vreelandella hamiltonii. The sequence goes on along the minus strand of NZ_BMXN01000012.1, from coordinate 97,980 downwards.
TGCGGTATTGCGTCACCGCGACGAGATTCGCCGCAACTGGCTGAAGCTGGCGCTGCTTGGGCTGCTGGGCATGGGCCTGTGGCAGGGGCTTGCCTACGTGGCAGCCGAAACCACCACCGCCACCAACATGGGCATTCTGGCGGCCATGGTACCCCTGCTGACGGTGCTGCTCAGCGCGCTGATTCTGCGTGAGCCCCCCACGATGGGCGGCGTGGCAGGCGGCGTGCTGGCCTTCATTGGCGTGACGGTACTGCTGGGGCGTGGCAACCCGCTGTCGTTGCTGCAACTGCAGGTGGCCCAGGGCGACGCGCTGATGGTGGTGGCAGCCACCTGCTATGCGCTGTATGGCGTTATGCTGAAACGCTGGGCCATGAACCTTCCGCCCTGGGTGATGCTTTACGCCCAGGTCTGTTTTGCCGTGCTGTTCCTGCTGCCCGCGTACCTGATGGGCCCCATGACCCCAGTGGATAGCAGCAACGTCTGGCTGATTCTCTACGCAGGCATTCCGGCCTCGGTGATCACTACCTTCCTATGGATGCGGGCCGTCCGTCAGATCGGGGCCAACCAGTCGAGTATTTTCATCAACCTGATGCCCTTGTTCAGCGCCCTGATTGCCATGGCGTTTTTGGGTGAGCGGGTAGCGGGCTTCCACTTCATTGGCGGGCTGCTGATCCTGGCAGGCGTGATCATGGCGCAGACCTTGACCCGCCCCTTGGTCAGCCGCGTGGCGGCCAGTAAAACGAGCAGCGCCCAGCAATGATACAATAGGCTAACTTCATTCGCTGAATGGGAACCCCTGACCTATGTCCCTGGAAGAACTGCACCTTAATCTGCGTAACCTGAGTAGCGACGATTACGAGCAGCTTAAGTCGCTGATGGACGCGGTGTATCATGATATTGGTGGCGCCTGGCCCGAGCACACCATTGCCAAGCTGATCCAGGAGTTTCCTGACGGTCAGATTGCCATCGAAGACGACGGCGTGCTGGTGGGCGTGGCCTTGACGGTACAAGTGGATTACGACGAGTTCTCCAACCCGCACAAGTACGACGACCTGATCGGCCACCGGAAAATCATTCTCAACAACCCCGACGGCGACGCCATGTACGGGCTGGATGTCCTGATCCACCCCGACTACCGTGGCTACCGCCTGGGCCGCCGCTTGTACGAAGCGCGCAAGGAGCTGTGCCGCTCCCACAACCTGCGCGCCATCCTGGCCGGCGGGCGCATTCCCGAGTATCACCAGCATGCAGGCGAGCTGACCCCGGCCCAGTACATTGACAAGGTCTCTCGCAAGGAGATCTACGACCCGATCCTCTCCTTCCAGTTGGCCAACGACTTTCAGGTCAAGCGCCTGCTGCGCAAATACCTGCCGGAAGACGAGCAGTCGCGTGGCTACGCCACGCTGCTGGAGTGGAACAACATCCTCTTCGAACCCGCCGACAGCGTGCTGGATACCCGCCCGACGCAGGTTCGAGTGGGCGCAGTGCAGTGGCAAATGCGTGAGTTTGCCTCGGTGGAAGCAGCGCTTCAGCAGATCGAGTATTTCGTCGATGCGCTCTCGGATTACCAAAGTGATTTTGCCGTTTTCCCGGAGCTGTTCACCACGCCGCTGATGGGCCTGCAGGATCGCGCCGCGCAGAAAGACCAGACCGCTGCCATCCGCTTTTTGGCGGGCTTCACCGACCGTTTCAAGAGCGAGCTGTCGCGGATGGCGGTGTCCTACAACATCAATATCGTCGGCGGTTCGATGATCGAGGTGGGCGAGGACGACCGTCTTTATAACGTGGCTTACCTGTTCCATCGGGACGGCGAGGTGGAGAAACAGTCGAAGCTGCATATCACCCCACAGGAGCGGCGCGACTGGGTGATCGAAGGCGGCGACGATCTGCAGGTGTTCGATACCGATGCAGGCCGTGTCGGCATCCTGATCTGCTACGATGTGGAATTCCCGGAGCTGGGCCGCCTGCTGGCCGACCAGGACATGGATATTCTGTTCGTGCCGTTCTGGGTCGACACCAAAAATGGCTACCTGCGTGTGCGCCACTGCGCTCAGGCGCGGGCCATCGAAAACGAGTGCTACGTGGTCATCTGCGGAAGCGTCGGCAACCTGCCGTCCATCGAGAACCTGGATATCCAGTATGCCCAGTCGGCGGTATTCACCCCCTCCGACTTTGCCTTCCCCCATGACGCGGTGCTGGCCGAAACCACGCCCAACACCGAGATGATCATCTTCTCGGACCTGGACTTGACCCGCCTGACCGTAGTGCGTGCAGAAGGCTCGGTGACCAACCTCAAGGACCGCCGCAAGGATCTCTTCGACCTGCGCTGGCGGGACTGGTCGCTGAAGTCCGGCGCCAAACGGGAAGAGTAAGCCCTACGGGAAGAGTAAGCCCTACGGGAAGAGTAAGCCTTCGGCTGCCGTGATGGCTGGATAAGAAACGGCTGTGCTAATCCGGCCATACCAGATGGGCAGGCACCCTGCCCTTGGCATCGAACACCACGCCCTCGTCACGCAACTTCTGGTGCTGGCGCGCCGCGCCGCCATGGTCGGCCAACGTCAGCGATGCCGCAATCACGCGGTGCCAGGGCACCTGGTGCCCCTCGGGCAAGTGTCGCATGGCAGACCCCACCATGCGCGGCGAGGCCCCTTCGGTCATGCTGGCCACGCGCCCATAAGTGGTCACCCGCCCCGCCGGGATCTGATCGACGATGGTATAGATCTGCTCCAACAGCTCGGGACGCGGCATGGCTACCTCGAATGCGTGAACTCCAAGGTGAAGTGGCTTACAGGCCATCCACCAGTTGATCGATGGCCTGGAAGGCTTCTTTCAGTGCGCTATCACGCTGGGCGTCACCCATGTTGAGGCCTTCCGCGAACACCACGTCCACATCGCTGATGCCCATCAGGCCCAGCATGGTTTTCAGGTGCGGGGTCTGGCTATCGAACTCGGTGCCAGCGTATTGGCCACCCCGGGCCGCCAGGATGATGGCGCGCTTACCTTCCAGCAGCCCCTGCGGGCCAGTTTCAGTATAGCGGAACGTTTCACCAGCGCGCAGCACGCGGTCGAACCACGCTTTCAACTGCGAAGGAATTCCCAGGTTGTACATCGGCACCGCCAGCACCAGCACGTCGTGGGAACGCAGCTCGGCCAGCAGCTCATCGGAGCGGGCCGCCAGTGCTTTTTGGGCGTCGCTGCGCTCGTCAGCGGGGGTTTGCCATGCGCCCAGCTCTTCGATGTCCAGGTGGGGCAGCGCATTGGCCACCACGTCGCGGTGGCTGACCTCCACGCCGCCACGGGCAGCGACCTGCTGCTGAAAATGGTTCGCCAACGCATTGGACTGGCCGTTTTCACCCAGAACGGAAGACGTGACCAACAGAGTACGAGTTGCCATCGTAAGATTCCTTGCCAAAGATTAAAGAGATGGCGCTATTCTAAGGCGCTTTCCAATAAGCAAAAGCGCAACGTTTTCCGCCGTTCATTCGACAAAATCGAATCGTGCTCCATAAAAAAAGGTTCTACGCAGACTCGCGTGAATCAATTGGCCTCCCACAAGGTGATTCAGGCAAGGTGCTTGCTCAGGTTGTGGGAGGGAGCTTCAGCTCGCGATGATTCCGGCACCCAGCTTGATAGGGGTGCCTGCTCAGACAGTCGCCCAATGAAATTGGCCTCCCACAATCCGCCATCAACAAGGTTCATCGCACTTTTCCGGGAATGGCTTCACTGTCTCGCTAGAATGCAATGACCTTAAAAAAGCCCCGCTCCGTGGCCATGGCGGCAACACGGGCGGGGCGTTTTCATGACGCGTTCAGGGCTTTTTGGGCCAGGCCTTGGGGTCCACCTTGTTGGCCAGTTTGGGGAACTGGCTCGGGTCGAACACCGGCTCCTTGCCCGCCTTCAGCTGCGCGTCGTAATCCTTGAACAGCGCAAAGGCAATGGGCGACAGCATCAGAATGGCCACCAGGTTGATAATCGCCATCATACCCATGGAAAGGTCGGCAAAATTCCAGATGGCTCCCAGGCTGGCCACCGAGCCCACCATGATCATGCCCAGCACGGCCAGACGATACAGCATCACCGCCAGCGGTGCCCTGCGGCCAGCCAGGTATTCGATGTTGGACTCACCGTAAGAGTAGTTGGCAATCACGGACGTGAACGCAAACAGCAGAATCGCTACCGCAATGAACATGCCGCCCCATTCGCCCACATGGCTGGTGAGCGCCATCTGCGTCAGCTGGATGCCGTTGCTCTCCTCACTGGCCAGCAGCTCTGGGCCCGCCATGATGATGATGGCCGCCGTGGCGGTACAGATCACCAGCGTATCCAGGAAGACCCCCAGCATCTGGATGAACCCTTGGGCCGCCGGATGATCCGGCCGAGTGCTGGCCGTGGCCGCCGCGTTGGGAGCAGAGCCCATGCCCGCCTCGTTGGAGAACAGGCCACGCTGAATACCGTTGATGATGGCCTGGGAAATGGCATAGCCCATGGCCCCGCCGGCGGCCTGCTCGATGCCGAAGGCGCTCTGCACGATGGTCAGCAGCGCAGCGGGCAGGTCGGCGATATTCATGGCCACCACGATCAGCGCCAGCACCAGATACAGCAGGGCCATCAGCGGCACGACCAGCTCGGCCACCTTGGCAATCGACTTCAAGCCGCCAAAGATGATCGGCGCCACGACGGCCATCAGCACCAGCCCCATGGCCCAGGTGGGAATGGCAAACGCCTGCTCCATGGCCTGGGCAATGGAGTTGGCCTGCACGCTATTGAAGGCCAGACCGAAGGCAATGATCAGGCAGATCGAAAACAGCACCGCCAGCCAGCGCAGCCCAAGGCCACGCTCGATATAGCGAGCCGGGCCGCCACGGAAGGTATTGTCGCCGTGGTCGGTCTTGTAGGCCTGCGCCAGCGTGGACTCCACGAAACTGGTCGCCATGCCCACCATGGCGGTCATCCACATCCAGAAAATCGCCCCTGGGCCACCGAAATAAATGGCGACCGCCACCCCGGCCAGGTTCCCCGTTCCCACTCGGGCCGCCAGGCTGGTCGAGAGCGCCTGAAAGGAGGAGATCCCGCCATTGGATTGCCGCGAGGTGCGCAGCAGTTTGAACATGTGGCCAAAATAGCGAATCTGAATTCCCCGTGTCATCACGGTAAAATAGAGACCTGCCCCAATGAGCAGATAAATCAGTACGCTGCCCCATAACAGCCCGTTGCTGCGATCCACGACCGCCGTCAACAGGGATGAAAGTGTCGCATCCATGGTTAATCAACCTTGATTGAATAAAGTGAAGGCGCATCATTCTTCACGGCTGCACCAAAATGGCAAGAAAAATGGCAAATTAGTCCATACACGGAAAGAAACGCTGCGCCATGCTCAGCAGCCCGTAATGGTCGCCAGGATTCTTCTGGGCCCGCCCTGTTCGCGATGCTCGCCCAGCCAGATGCCTTGCCAGGTGCCCAGCGCCAAACGCCCATCCCGCACGGCCAGGCAAAGCTGGGTACCCAGCAGGCTGGACACCACGTGGGCAGGCATGTCGTCCGGCCCTTCCAGGGTATGTCGAAAGTAATCCAGCCCTTCGGGCACCAAGCGACGCAGAAAGGCGTTCAGATCGTGGCGCACATCCGGGTCGCTGTTTTCGTTCAAGGTCAAGGAGGCCGAGGTATGCAGAAGCTGTAAGTGCACCAGCCCCTGATGGCACTCTTCGAGGCAGGGCAGTGCCCGAGCAATCTCATCAGTGATCAGATGGAAGCCCCTGGGCATGTCGGGCAGGTGAATCTCTTGTTGGTGCCACATAAACACTCCTTTGTCATGGTGGGCCTGCAAACAAGCATGGGTGTCGTCAAACCCAAACGTTTCGTTCAACCATAGCCTATTTCGCCGCGCACCCATAAAACTCACCACAGGTCATCGCCGCCATGGCGGTGGCGTCGCCTCGCTGTTAAATTGAATGGCGACATTCCCACCGCTTACAAGGAACCGTTCACATGGAGGTCGTCATGCGCTATTCCCTACTGTCGCCAAGGAAACTGGCAACGGCATCGGCGCTTTGTGTCTCAAGCGTGCTGCTGGCCGGATGCACGGGCATCCCCGATGGCACCGAGGCCGTCACCGGGTTCGAACTCGATCAGTACCTCGGGGAGTGGTATGAAATCGCTCGCCTGGACCACTCCTTCGAGCGCGGCCTGGACTGCGTGACCGCCAACTACAGCCTGCGCGACGATGGCGGTGTGCGGGTCATCAACCGGGGCTACAACCTGGCAGAAGGCAGCTGGGACGAAGCCGAAGGCCGGGCCTATTTCATCGACGATGAGAGCGTTGGCCGCCTGAAGGTGAGCTTCTTTGGCCCGTTCTACGGCGGCTACAACGTGCTGGCACTGGATGATGACTATCAGTGGGCGCTGGTCTCCGGCCCGAACCGAGACTACCTATGGATTCTGGCACGCACACCCACGCTGGATAGCGAGCTGGAAGCACGCCTGCGCCAGCAAGCCGCCGAGCTGGACTTCCCCACCGACGAGCTGATCGATGTGGTTCAAGACGAGCGCTGCCCCGGCCGCTAGTCTCTGCCATGCTCGCCTGCACAGCACCTACTCAGCGTCAGGCAACGCAGGTACTCGGCCCGCGATCTCCTGCTGGAGAAAATCGATTAGTGCACGGATGCGGGCCGGGGTATGGCGGCGCTGCTCGAACACCGCATAGAAGTCTGCCCGTACGCCCTGCCACTCGGGCAGCAGCAGCCGCAGCTCGCCACTGGCCAGGTGTTCGTTGACATCCCACCAGGAGCGCAGCATGACGCCATGGCCATCCAGCGCCAGTCGGGTCACCACTTCGCCATCGTTACTGGCCAGGTGGCCACTGACCTTGACCGATTGCTGGCGCCGCGCTGCGGAGCGCTGCTCGAAGCGCCACAGCGCAAAGTCACTATCGTTCTCGCGGATCAACAGGCAGCGGTGCTGCGCCAGGTCCTGCGGCGTACGCAGAGCGGGCATGTTGGCAAGGTAGCTCGGCGACGCACAGAGCATGCGCCGATTGGGCAGGATACGCCGAGCCACCAGCCGTGAATCCGGCGGTTCGCCAATGCGAATCCCCACATCGAACCCGTGGTCGCTGAGATTGAGGGGAAAGTTGGTCAGCTCCAGCCAGCTCTCGATGCTCGGATGCTGAACGCAGAAGCGTGACAGCAGCGGCGCAATGTGGCGTCGCCCAAAGCCAAAGGTGGCATTGACCCGCAACCGCCCCTGCAGCCCCTGGCTGGCCGCATCGAGCAGGTCACTCTCCAGGGCGTCCAGCTCATCGAGAATCAGGCTGCCCTGGGCAAGATAGCGCTCGCCTTCGGCGGTCAGTGTCAGGCGGCGGGTGGTGCGCGCCGCCAGCGACACCCCCAGCCGCGCCTCCAGCTGCTTCAGCCGTTTACTCACCGCCGAGAGGGAAATACCCAACTCGCGGGCCGTTGCCGTCAGGCTGCCCGCTCGAGCCAACTGCTGAAAAAACGCCAGATCGTCCAGTGGAGCCATGAGATTCTACACCTGAAAGCAACAATGGCTTGAATAGTAGCCTGATTATCTCATCGCCAACAGCCGCTACACTGCATGAACGGTACGCCTTTCACACGACCATAAAAAAAGGAGGCCCCATGGCCCATCAGATTGCAGTCATCGCTGGCGACGGCATCGGCACCGAAGTCATGCCGGAAGGTATTCGCGCACTGGAAGCGGTGGCCGAGCGCTTCGACCTCGCGCTGGAGTTCGCCACCTTTGAGTTCGGTAACTGCGACTACTACCTCGAGCACGGCAAGATGCTGCCGGATGACTGGTACGAGCAGCTCAAGGGCTTTGATGCGCTGTTTTATGGCGCCGTGGGCTGGCCGGACAAAGTGCCTGACCATATTTCCCTGTGGGGCTCGCTGCTGCAGTTCCGCCGCCAGTTCGATCAATACATCAACCTGCGCCCCTGCAAACTGATGCCGGGCATCAAGAGCCCGCTGGCCGGTCGCGCCCCGGGGGATATCGACTTCTACGTGGTGCGTGAAAACACCGAAGGCGAATACTCCAGCATCGGCGGCAAGATGTTCGAAGGCACCGAGCGGGAGATCGTCATTCAGGAAACCGTGATGAGCCGCACCGGGGTCGACCGAGTCTTGAAATACGCCTTCGACCTGGCCCAGACGCGACCACGCAAGAAGCTCACCTCGGCCACCAAGTCCAACGGCATCTCGATCACCATGCCCTACTGGGACGAGCGGGTCGCCGAGATGGCCAGGCAGTACCCGGATATCAACGTCGACAAGTTCCATATCGACATCCTCACAGCCAACTTCGTGCTGCACCCTGACTGGTTCGACGTGGTCGTGGGCAGCAACCTGTTCGGCGACATCCTCTCCGACCTGGGCCCGGCCTGCACCGGCACCATCGGCATTGCGCCTTCCGCCAATATCAATCCGGAAGGCAAGTTCCCCAGCCTGTTCGAGCCGGTTCATGGCAGCGCACCCGACATTGCGGGCAAGGGCATTGCCAACCCTATCGGCCAAATCTGGTCAGGCGCCATGATGTTGGAACACCTGGGACACAAGGAAGCTGCCGACGCCATGGTCGAGGCCATCGAAGCCGTGCTCAGTGAAGGGAACCCGCAGGTGCTCACCCGCGACGTGGGCGGCCAGGGCACCACGGAAAGCCTGGGCAAGGCCATTGCCGAGCGCCTGCGCGGCCAAGGCTAACGCCAGGCCCCACTGGCCATGTCGTTGATCGATGTGGTTGGTAAAAGTGGTTGGTAAAAATGGTTGGTAAAGGTGGTTGAAACGGTAGTGGTTGAAACGGCAGTTGTAAAAGCGCGAACGCCTGCCCTCAACGGGGCAGGCGTTCACACTGTGCGCGCTGAGCGTTAGCTGGCCAGTTTGGCAGCGACTTCAGCCACGTATTTACCTTGGAAACGGGCAATTTTCAGCTCGCGGTCATCCGGCTGACGCGAACCGTCGCCGCCTGCCAGCGTCGCCGCGCCATAGGGCGTGCCGCCGCTGACCTTCGAGATATCGAACTGCTCTTCGATGCCGTAACCAATCGGCACGATGACCATGCCGTGGTGGGCCAAGGTGGTCCAGGTCGACGTGATGGTCATCTCGTCGCCGCCCCCGGTGCCGGTGGAGGTAAACACGCTGGCGACCTTGCCACGCAGTGCGCCCTTCGCCCATAGCCCGCCGGTCTGGTCGAGGAAGGTACGCATCTGCCCAGCCATGTTGCCAAAGCGCGTCGGCGTGCCGAAGATGATGGCATCGTAGTCGGCCAGCTCCCCGGGCGTGGCTTCCGGAGTAGTGAAGTCCTGCTTGCCGCCGGCATTCTTGAACGCGTCTTCCGGCATGGTTTCCGGTACGCGCTTGACGGTGACCTCGACCCCTTCCACGCCCTCGGCGCCTTCTGCCACGGCGGCCGCCAGGGTGTCGATGTGCCCATACATCGAGTAATACAGTACCAATACCTTCGTCATGGCTCACTCCTTTCAGGTGATGACACGCTACCCCAGACGGGCAGCAAGGACTGGTTACACCATAGTCCAGCCCCAGCCACTTATCAGCGAAAGTTTTCGACGCTCTGAATCGATTTCATCGATGTGGGCACCTTGCACTTTTGCCACTTCGGCACTAATTTTTTTATATTCAACTTGTTTGCCGTTTCATTCGGGTACAACGCCAAGGAGCCAGGCATGACCATTTTCGAAGCACTGCGTAAAGACCACGATATTCAGCGTGACCTGTTGGCCCAACTGGTAGAGACCCACGGTGACAGCGACGCCCGCGACTCTCTTTACCAACGGGTACGGGCGGAGCTGAAGTACCATGCCAACGCCGAAGAGCGGGCTCTGTATATTCCGATGATGGACCTCGACCTCATCCAGGAAAAAGCGCGCCACAGCGTTGCCGAACACCACGAGATCGATGAGCTGATCGAGCTGCTGGACGACACCGACTACAGTGCCAGCCACTGGCTGACCCACGCCAAGCAGCTGCAGCATCTGGTGACCCACCATCTGGACGAAGAAGAACAGGAAGTCTTTCAACTGGCCGGTCGGGGCTTGCAGGAAGCCCAGAAAACCACGCTGGCCAAGGAGTATCAGGACGAAATGCAGCGCCAACGGTCGGGCTGACCTCCCGGCCTTACCCGCCCGGTATTGCAAAGCGCTTGTGGCTCACGCCATGGGCGCTTTTTTACGGGTTACTTTCATCCTCGCACCGACCATTTTCACGCGCACGACGCCACCCCTTGTGACACGAGCTGAGCGTGGTAAAGGTAGGGCAACACAAGTAGATGCCCATGCACAAGGACACTTTCATGCTAGGCCAATGGCTCGACTGGACCCTTGACGATGAACGCCCGTCGCCACGCATAGGCCGCTTTGCCAGCGGCAGCTACCATCTGCACCGACCGGGCATACTGGAGCTAACGCCCAACATTCTGCGCCCCGATGCCCGGGCCTGTGTCTTTTCTGCCGCCATTCATGGCAACGAGACCGCTCCGGTAGAACTGCTGGGCGAATGGCTGGCCGCTCTGGAAGCCAGCACCCTGCAACTGGGCGCTCCCGTGCTGGTGATTCTGGGCAACATTCCCGCCCTCAAGGCCCAGCAGCGCTACATCACCACCAACTTGAATCGCTTGTTCAAGCGTGAACTGGCCGACCAGGGCGACGAGCCCGAACGGGCGCGCCAACTGATGGAAGCCGTGGATACGTTCTATGCCCGCCATCACGCCCTGCCTCGGTTGCATTACGACCTGCATACCGCCATCCGCGGCAGCCTGCATACCCGCTTCGCGGTCGAGCCGTTCGCCGAGTCGGCGACCGACCCTGAACAATGGGAGTGGTTGGCGGCTGCCGACATGCAGGCCGTGCTGCACCAGCATCAACATAGCTGGACGTTTTCTCACTACAGCAAGCACTACCATGGCGCCCAGGCCTTTACCTTCGAGCTGGGGCAAGTCGCCCCGTTCGGCCACAACGACATGGACGCCCTGGCTCCCATGCTCACGTTGATCAGTGCGCTGGGCAGCGGCTATACGCCCCCCTCCCAGTCGGCCAGCACCATGGCATTCTACCGGGTGCAGCATGAACTGATGCGTCACTCCGAAGACTTCACGCTGTGTTTCGATGAAGACGTGCCCAACTTCAGCCGCTTCGATATCGGCACCTGCCTGGCCAAGGATGCCGCCGCCGGTGACTTCGTGGTGGAAGAGACGCCGCTGCATGTGGTGTTTCCCAACGCACAAGTCGAGATAGGTGCTCGGGCCGCCTTGCTGGTGGCGCCGGAACGGACGGCAAACTAGCCACAGAAAGTCCCGTTGATGAAAAAGGCAGTTAGATAACAATAACGTAGAGGGGCCATCAGGAGTGCTCTTCAGGCAACACGACCAAGGTCGGCCTGATAAAGTACGCGTCTCCGGCGCACTCCTGATAGAATCGCCCCTTTTTTCGCGCCAGCCGCACAGAAACACGGACACTCATTCGTTGTTGCTGCGGCAACCCTGTACTGGAGCCTAAGTTATGGCCGCTACGCCGACTCCCCTTGAAGTGCGTAACATCAAAAAGCGCTTCGGCGATACAGAAGTCCTCAAAGGCCTCTCTCTTGAAGCCCAGAAAGGTGATGTGATCACCCTGATTGGTGCTTCAGGGTCTGGCAAAAGCACCTTTTTACGCTGCATGAACCTGCTGGAACAGCCCGATGACGGCGACCTGATCGTCCACGGCGAACAGATCCGCTTCAAGACCACCCGCCATGGCCGCGAACCCGCCGACTGGAAACAGGTCGTGCAGATGCGCGCCAAGCTCTCCATGGTTTTCCAGAGCTTCAACCTGTGGGCCCACATGACGCTGCTGGAAAACATCATCGAAGCGCCGATTCACGTGCTGGGTAAACCCAAGAAAGAAGCCATCGAACACGCCCATGCTCTGCTCGACCGAGTCGGCCTCAGCGCGCGTGCCAACGCCTACCCGGCGCAAATGTCCGGTGGCCAGCAGCAGCGTGGCGCCATCGCCCGGGCGCTGGCCATGGACCCGGAAGTCATGCTGTTCGACGAGCCCACCTCGGCGCTGGACCCTGAGCTGGTAGGCGACGTGCTCAAGGTCATGCGCGATTTGGCCAACGAAGGGCGCACCATGGTAGTGGTGACCCATGAGATGAGCTTTGCCCGGGACGTGTCCAGCAAGGTGATCTACCTGCACCAGGGCCTCGTGGAAGAAGCCGGTACGCCCGATGACGTGCTGGGCAACCCGCAATCGCCGCGCCTGAAGCAGTTTCTGGCGCCCAAATACTGACCTGCGAGGCATGCACGATGCTTGATTTGCAAGGCTATGGCCCCCGCCTGCTGGAAGGCGCAGGCGTGACCGTTCAGTTGGCCCTCCTCTCGCTGATTCTGGCGATTGTGCTGGGGCTCTTGACCGCCAGCGCCAAAATGTCCCGCAACTGGCTATTGCGCCGTAGCGCAACGGTCTACACCACGGTGATTCGTGGTGTGCCCGACCTGGTGCTGATGATGCTGCTGTTCTTCGGCGGGCAGATCGGGGTCAATGCGATCAGCGATATGCTCTATGACCGCTACGACATCGACATCTACATCAACTTCAACGCCTTCGCGGCCGGTGTCATCACCATCGGCTTCATCTTCGGCGCCTACATGGGCGAAACCTTTCGCGGGGCATTCATGGCCGTCGACAATGGCCAGATCGAGGCAGGCAAGGCCTACGGCATGAGCAACGCACTGGTATTTCGGCGTATTCGCTTTCCCCAGATGATGCGTCATGCGCTGCCCGGCCTCTCCAACAACTGGATGGTACTGCTCAAGACCACCGCTCTGGTGTCGGTGATCGGCCTGACGGACATGGTGCGGGTGGCGGCAGAAGCCTCTCGGGCCACCCACGAGCCGTTTGTCTTCCTGATCCCGGTGGCGGCGGCCTATCTGTTGATTGCCAGCGTCTCCGAGTGGGTCTTCGCACGGTTGCAAAAACGTTACGACATCGGCTTCGGGGGGCAGTGACATGCTGGACATCTCTGCATGGTTCAACGATTTACTGGCGGGTAACCTGATCTTCACCCCCACCACCCTGGGCTACTACTGGGAAGGCCTGGTGACCACCACACAGCTGGTGTTCCTCTCGCTGGTGGCCGGGCTGATCCTGGCTGTCCCGCTGGCCATCATGCGTAGCTCACGGCACAAATGGATCAGCCTGCCGGTCTATGTGTATACCTATGTGTTTCGTGGCACCCCGCTGCTCATTCAGCTCTACATCATCTACTACGGGGTGGTGTTCATCGATGGCATTCAGGAAACCTTCCTGTGGCCGCTGCTGCGCGAAGCCTTCTACCCGGCACTGATCGCCTTCACCTTGAACACGGCAGCCTACACCACAGAGATTTTCCGGGGTGCCATCAAGGCCACCTCACGGGGTGAAATCGAAGCCGCCAAGGCCTATGGCATGTCCAACAGCCTGATGATGCGCCGTATCATCCTGCCCAGCGCCTTTCGCCGTGCCCTGCCCGCCTACGGTAACGAAGTCATCTTCATGCTGCATGCCAGCGCCATTGCCAGCGTCGTCACCCTGATGGACCTGACCGGGGCCGCACGCTTCGTCTATGCACGCTTCTATGCCCCCTTCGATGCCTTCCTGTTCGTGGCGGCCATTTATCTGTGCCTCACTTTTGCCATTCTGTATTTTTTCCGTTACCTGGAAAAACGGCTGCTGGCACATTTGCGGCCACAAACCTGAGCATGACGAAAAATCCAACGCACGCCAACGTAAAACAAGCGTTGGTTTAATTCAGGTCATCCCCCTTTTCGCCAACCGCAAGCTGGGGTAGCTTAAAGGGGATCACCTCTGGTGAACCTGCTTCCTTTGGAGTCTACAATGAAAAAACTGCTGACCGTTTCTCTGCTGGGCCTGGCCGTGGCTGCTGCGTCTTCTGCCCAAGCCCGTGATTACGACCACGTGCGTATCGGTGTGGACGTACCTTACGAGCCCATGGAATACCGCACCCCCGAGGGCGAGCTGACCGGCTTCGATATCGACCTGGGCAACGCCCTGTGCGAGCGCATCGGCGTGACCTGCGAGTGGATCGAGCAGGAGTGGGACGGCATCATTCCGGGCCTGATGTCACGTAACTACGATGCCATCATGTCGTCGATGACCATCAACGACGAGCGTCGTCAGCAGGTGCTGTTCTCCGACCCCTACATCACCATGCCGTCGGCCTGGTTTGCCCCCGCCAGCCTGGAACTCAGTGACGCCAACGAAGAGACCCTGGCCGGCAAGACCATCGGCGTACAGCGCGGCACCCTGCAAGACAACTACGTGACCGACCAGTACGGCCGTATTGCCAGCGTCAGCCGCTACTCCACCGCTGACGACATGGTGCTGGACATGCAGGCACAGCGCCTGGATATCGTCTTCCTCGACTATCCGATCGGCCAGTCCACCCTGCTGAACAACGAAGATACCGAGTACGTGGTCGTAGGCGAGCGCATCAGCGAGCCCAAGGAGTACTTCGGTGACGGCTTTGGCATCGCCTTCCGCCAGCGCGACCAGGCCCTGGCCGAGCGCTTCAACGAAGCACTGGCCGAACTGCAGGAAGACGGCACCTACGATGAAATCTACACTCGCTACTTTGGCGAAGAGTAAGCATTGACCGTCTCGCCATGCCTTCCTCAGGGAAGGCATGGCAGCACGCCAATACCATGACTCCAGACCGCCTACTCCCCTCTGCGCCCCATGCGCAACGCCCAGGTACCCGTGGCACCATTGCCCGCTTCTACCTGAGCGAGTGGTTCGACGAATAGCCCCCTCTTTGGCACGCCCGTGCCGAAACACGCCCCTGTGCGTGCATGTTGCCATGCGTGATCGACGCAGGGCACTCCCACGCCTGGCGCACCCCATGCTGTAGCCGCCCCTTTCGGCGCTTGGCATAAAGCAACACCTGCATACCTAACTAACATCGCTTCAGGAGACTGACCATGCGTTATGCAACGCTGTCCGTGGCTGCCGTGCTGGCGGCTGGTGCTTCACTTTCCATGGTATCCACTGCCGCACTGGCCCGGGACTACGACGAGATCCGTCTGGGTGTGGATATTCCCTACGAGCCCTTCATGTACCGGGAAGCCGACGGCACCCTCACCGGCTTTGAAATCGAGCTGGGCAATGCCGTATGCGACTACCTGGAAGTGAGCTGCACCTGGGTAGAACAAGACTGGGACGGCATCATTCCCGGCCTGCTGGCCCGCAACTACGACGCCATCATGTCGTCCATGGCGATTACCGACGAGCGCGCCCAGCGTGTGCTGTTCTCCGAGGCTTACTACACCACTCCCAGCGCCTGGATCACGACCCACGCCCACGATATCGACATCGAAGACCGGGCCAGCCTGGAAGGGCTCACGGTCGGCGTACAGCGAGCAACCCTGCAGGATAACTATGTCACCGAACTCTACGGCGACGTGCTGGAAATCCGCCGCTATACCGGTGTGGACGATGTGGTCACCGACCTGCTGGCAGGCCGCCTGGACCTGACGTTCATGGACTACCCGATTGCCGAAGCCGCCATCGACATCGACACGCCCGAAAGCGACTTCCAACGCATCAGCGACTTCATCAAAGAGCCCGCGGAAATCCTGGGCCAAGGCGTTGGCATGGCATTTCGCCCCCGTGACGAGGCCCTCGCCGAACGCTTCAACGACGCCCTGCGTGCGGTGAAAGAGAACGGCACTTATGATGAAATCATGAACCGTTACTTCAACTACGATGTACGCTTGTAAGATCGGCGGTCGCCGCGCTTGAACCGCGCCACACCGCCTACACGCGCCGGCCTTTGGTCGGCGCGTAACGTTTGCTCATCACTTTTCCGGAAAGCCCATGCTGACACTTGTCAAAAACGCCCAGCTTTTTGCCCCAGAACCCCGCGGGCTGTGCCACCTGCTGATCGCCGACCAGCGCATCGCGGCCGTGCTGGATGCCAACGAAGCGTACCAACTGGGCACGCTGATCAAGACCATCGACCTGGAGGGCCGTCGGGTGATTCCGGGGCTGGTCGACCCGCTGGTGCACTACATTGGCGGGGGCGGTGAAGGCGGGTTTGGCAACCGCACTGCAGAACTCAGCCTGGCAGACGCCTGCGCTTCAGGCGTGACCACCCTGATTGGCGCTCTGGGCACCGATGCCCTTACCCGCACCCCCGCCAACCTGATCGGCAAGGCGCGAGAACTCGCTGCCGGTGGGCTGAGCACCTACGCCTACACCGGCTCTTATCAGCTGCCTCCGGTCACACTGACCGGCACGGTGGCCAGCGACATTCTCTACGTGCCGGAATTCATCGGGGTGGGTGAAGTGGCCATCAGCGACCACCGTGGCTCCCAGCCCACTACCCAGGAGCTGACGCGACTGGCTTCCGACGCCCGCACGGCCGGGCTGCTGGCAGGCAAGTCCGGCATCGTGTTCATTCATACCGGCGACGCCGACTCCCACCTGGAACCACTGCGTCAGGTGGCCAGCACCAGCGCCATTCCCATCACGCAGTTCTACCCGACCCACATCAACCGTACCGGCGCACTGTTCGCAGACGGCCTGCGCTTTGCCCGTGAAGGCGGACGCATCGATTTCACCACCAGCACCACCCCCGAGCTGCTGGCCGGTGGCGAAGTGCCCGCCTCCGAGGCGGTAGCGCGGGCACTGAAAGCGCGGATCGACCCGAGCCAGCTCAGCCTCTCCTCGGACGCCAACGCCTCGCTGCCAGAGTTCGATGACCAGCGCCGTTTCGTGGGCCTGAAACCCGGCAGACTCAGCAGCCTGTTCGACGTGTTGGGCGAGTGTGTCAACGACCACCAGATCCGCATGGAACACGCCCTGCAATGTGCTACCACCACCGCCGCCGATGCCTTGAAGCTTCCCCAAAAAGGCCGCCTGATACCCGGCTCGGATGCCGATTTCATCGTGTTGAGCGAAGGCCGCTGGGCCATTGACCACGTGTGGGCGCTGGGCAAACCGATTTTCAGCGCCCCCTGAGCGCCCTGAGGCCGCCCAGCGAACTTGCTCAGCCAATGCGGGTCTTTAATGGCATAATGCGCTTTTACAAGGAGGTAACATGGCAGAACACTCAGCGGCACACGCAACGCCCTCCACGGGCCTACCCGAGACGATGCGCCCCTCGTCCCATTGGACCGCCTGGGGCCAGTGGCTTGCGCTGTTCACCATGACCGTGGACCACCTGACCCGCTACGTACTGCCCGATGCCTGGGATCTGGGCTGGGCGGGCTCTTCGATTGGGCGCATTGCCTTTCCGCTGTTTGCTGCCATGGTGGCCTGGCACGGCCTGTTCAACACCCGCAACCCGCTGCGCTACGCGCGCCGTATCCTGATCATCGGTATCGCGGCACAAGTGCCCTACATGATGATGCCCAGGGCCTCGGATGCGTTTATCCTGAATGTCTGCTTTACGCTGGCCAGCGGCCTGGCACTCGGTGCCTTGGTACGCCAGGGGTGGCAGCACTATCAGGCACAGACGCTGGGTCTGGTCTGGCTGATGCTGGGGGCCGCCGTGTGTGTCACCGTCTGGTATCTGCTGGGCTTCTGGGTGGAGTATGGCCACAACGGCCTGCTGCTGATTCCGCTGTTCATGTTTGCCATGCAGGCCCTCAGCGAAACCCGCGATGCCCTCAAATCGCGGCTGTGGGCGGGTCTGGCAGCGTTTCCGGTGCTGTGGATCGCCGGGCAGATGAACGCGTCGGACATGGCCAAATCCTTTACCGTCGGCACCTGCGTTCTGGTGTTGATGCTGGCCGCGGGCGCCGCCCAGCGCGTACCGCCCGTGGCGCTGGCCATGCCCCGCCGCCTGTGGCTGGCCTGGTACCCGGGGCACTTCGCCCTGATTGCCCTGTGGCTATTGATCAGCGGCCAACTGGCAGGTTGAACGTCTTTTCTGCCACCTGCCGATTGACCTCGTCCTGCATCCAGGGCTGGTAGCGGCGCAGCAGATCACGACCTTCCAGCTTGGCCTGATACATGGCGGTATCGGCCTGCTTGAGCACTTCGGCATGGTCACAGGTAGACGCTTCAAAGCAGGTGTACCCCATACTCGGGGTCACCTCTACCCAGCGGCTCTCCAGCCGATACTCCCCCGACAGCGCCTGCTTCACTCGCTGCATGTACTGCTCGGCCAGGGCGCTCAGCTTGTCCAGATCAGGCTCTGAAAACTGCGCCAGCAGCACGAACTCATCGCCACTCAACCGAGCGGCCATGTCACCGTCGCGCAGGCATGACTCCAAGCGCCGCGCCACCTGCACCAACAGGTCATCGCCCGCGGCATGTCCCAGGGTGTCGTTGATCAGTTTGAAGCGGTCCATGTCCATGAACATCACCAGGCCACCCCGCTGCGGCGTCTCCTCCTCCTGGCACAGCGTTGCCATACGCTCGATGAACAGGCGCCGATTGGGCAAATCCGTCAGCGCATCGTAGTACGCCTGGCGATAAATGATCTCCTCACTGCGCTTGCGCTCGGTGAAGTCTTCGATGATCGCCACGCCACCGATCATCCGGTTGCCCATGCCATGTACGCCGTTGAAGAACGCTCGCAGCGGCGTCCCCTCACTGGCCTGGGGCAGCCGATAGGTCCCCTCGTAGTAGCCGGTGCCTTTTTCCAGCGCCGCGGAAACGGCCCGGGCAACGCTTCGGTCGGCTGAACGGTCCAACATGCGATAGCCCAGCAGACGAGAACGCTCGGCGCCCAGGATCTCCAGCAGCTTGTTGTTGCAGTCGGTGATCTGCCCCTGGTCGTCAAAGTGCAAAACACCTAGAGGGGAGTGCTGAAAAATCGAGCGGTAACGGTTTTCGCTTTCCTTCAGCTGCGCTTCACGGGCCGCCATGGTAACGCGTAGGGCGATATTGTCATGGATGGTGCGGCTCAAGCGGCGGCTGGTGATCAGGATCAGCAGCAGAAACAGGACCAGCATCAGCCCGATCAACACGGAAAGCGGTGTTCCCATCAGCATGAACTGGAATTTCAAAGGCAACAGGATGGGCAATACGAAGCCAGTGGCCACCCACCACACCGATGACAGCGTCGTGACGCCTCCCGCCGCGATACCGGCCAGCACGATCGACAGCGCCGCAATTTGCCCCGGATATTCAGGGCTGAACAACAGCACTCCCGTACTGCCCCATACCACCCCGGAAACAATGGCCCCCATGGCAAACCAGCGTAGCCACCGGTGCCGTTGCTGCTGCTGAATCGGCAAGCGCTTGAAACGGTGAGCCAACGCCAAACGCAATCCCGACACCACCACCAAGGCAGCATACCAACCCAACAGCACCCAGCCTTCCACCACGGGCCACATCGCCGCCACCAGCAACCCGCCCGCCAAAACGCTACTGAGCACCGGTTGCCAAAGGTTGTCATACAACAACCGCACTTTTTCTCCGCGCAGCTGTTGCAGGGTGAGATGGTGATCGCGCTGGTAGCCGCTGCGTAACCCTGACGCAGTTGCTGTCGGCGCCGCTGGCTTGCTGGGCGACATAGAACCCCCGTTTTCGTTGGCCTATGGGCCAATCTTATTGATTAATACAAACGTTTTATCACGCCTTATCTTTTAGCATGTTTACGCAGCAAAAGTAGCCTTCGAACATGAAAAAGCCGCCTCGAAGGGCGGCTTTGAAGAGAGCATGACAGCCATCGAACGCACGGCTCAGAGCGTGTCGGCAAAGCTCCACTCGACCGCCGGGGCACCCGGCAGCAGTGCCTGGCAGGCGCGTACTTTTTCCAGCAGCTCTGCATGGCTGGCCGCCACGACGTTCACGTGGGCCAGCTTGCGCCCCGCCCGCTCGGCCTTGTCGTAGCGATGCAGGTGGGTATGGGGAATCGCCAGCAGCGCGGGGTTGTCTCCCTCTTGCCCAATCACGTTGACCATGCAGGTGGGGCCAATCGCCTGAGTCGAACCCAGCGGCAAGCCCTGTACGGCCCGCAGATGGTTTTCGAACTGGCTGGTCACCGCGCCGTCCATGGTCCAGTGGCCGGAGTTATGCACCCGCGGGGCCATCTCATTGGCCAGCAGGCTACCGTCGCGGGTCTGGAACAGCTCCAGCGCCAGCACGCCCACGTAATCCAGCTCATCCAGCAGCGCACGAATGTAGCCATCGGCGGTTTGCTGAACGCTGTCGTCCAGGTCGGGCAGCGGCGCCACCGAATAGCGCAGAATGCCGTCTACGTGCTGGTTCTCTGCCATGGGGTAAAACACCACTTCCCCATCGCGGCCACGCACGGCAATCAGCGACACTTCGCGCACGAAATCGACGAAGGCTTCCACGATCAACCGGGAATGGCCAATCGACTCCCAGGCGGCCTGGGCCTGCTCTGGCGCTTTCAGCACCGCCTGGCCCTTGCCGTCGTACCCTTCGGTGACGGATTTGGCCACTACGGGGCAGCCCAGCTCAGTGGCAGCGGCCTGCAGCTGCTCGGCGCTCTCCACCACCCGGTAGGCAGGCGTCGGGATGCCCAGCCGGTCGAACAGCGCCTTCTCTTCCACGCGGTTCTGGCACACGGCAATGGCACGGCTGCTGGGGTAGACCGGCTTGTGCTGTTCGATCTGCTGCACCAGCGCCACGGGCAGGTGCTCGAACTCGTAGGTCACCACATCGACCTTGTCGAGGAACGCTGCCAGATGCTGGTTATCCGGGTCGACCACCACCTCACCGATACCGGCGCTGGGGTTGCCGGTGGTGTCCAGAAAGGTAAACGTGTTACCCAGCGGGTAGCCCGCCAACGCCAGCATACGGCCCAGTTGCCCGGCACCCAGTACGCCAATGTGTTTTACGCGATTGCTATGCACGCTCATGATGGGCTTCCTATTGTGCCGATTCGCTGGCCGCAGGCGCATCCGGGCGGGGGTCCGGGTTATCCAGCACCAGCTGCGTTTGCTCTGCTCGGAAGGCCTCGACGGCCTGACGCACGGCGCTGTCCTGCAAGCCGACGATTTGCGCCGCCAGCAGCCCCGCATTGGTGGCCCCGGCTTTACCGATGGCCAGCGTGCCCACGGCAATGCCACCCGGCATTTGTGCAATGGAGAGCAGCGAATCCAGCCCCTTCAAGGCCTTGGACTCTACCGGCACACCCAGCACCGGCAGCGCCGTTTGCGAGGCCACCATGCCCGGCAGGTGCGCCGCACCGCCAGCGCCCGCCACGATGACCTGAAGGCCACGTTCCGCTGCGCTTTTCGCATAGTCGAACAGCAGGTCCGGGGTACGGTGTGCCGAGACCACGCGGGTTTCGTAGGCAACACCCAGCCGTTCCAACATCGCCACCGCGTGCTCCATGACCGGCCAATCCGACTTCGACCCCATGATCACGCCCACCTTGGGTGCGCTGTTCGACATGCAATAACTCCTCGGCCCATGGCCTGTTCTAGCGAAAAACAGTGGAACGAGCCGCGTACAGGCTGCGGCTCATTGAAAAAATGGGAAGGGGCATAGTTTACCAGAGCCAGCGCGTTTGCGGGCTGTCTCATGGTCGTGAAATTTTCATCTAAATAGGCATTGAAAAGCGCGTGAGTTGGCGGCATTGTGTGTTTGTCATTTCAGACCCATGGAGTCACATGAGTACGGCATACTCGACTGCTCACGCAGAAGTGCAGGATCCTCCGCGAAGCAGCCCTGACCTCGACGTCAGGGAACTGGAAAAACGCACGCGCCTCATGCGCATCATCACACGTCTGATCGCCGTATCAGACCTGGGAAGCCGAGAAATTGCCCGCCGGGCAGGCTTGCCAGTACAGAAGATCAGCGACCTGCTCGCCGGAAGGCTGGAGCATCTGGACATCGATGAACTCAATGTCCTGCGTCGCACCCTAGAGCTGGAGGCGCCATAGCCGCAGCCTCGACGTCACTTCCCCATCACACCTCGGCACCACACCTGTACTGCACCATAGGCGTGCGCTGTATACCATAGGCGTGCGCTGTATATAGGTAATGCCTGATCGCCCCACGCTCGTGGGGCGAATCGTTCATGTCAGGTGCCGCGCTTCACGCCGCCATCACTACCCCACCCAAGGCCACCACGATCACCATCAGCCAGGCTGGCAGCTTCCACACGGTCAGTAGCAAAAAGCCCGTGAGCGCCAGGGCAAACTCGTACGGGCCCACCACCGCGCTGGTCCAGACGGGGTCGTAGAGCGCAGCCCCCAGAATCCCCACCACGGCCGCATTGGCACCGCGCATGAGCGCCTGGGCACTGCCCCATTGGCGAAAACGGTTCCAGAACGGCAGCACGCCCACCAGCAGCAGGAAGCCGGGAATGAAAATCGCCAGCAGCGCCAGCACTGCACCAACCACGCTGGGCAGCCCAGGCAGCAGTGCACCCAGGTAAGCCGCAAAGGTGAACAATGGCCCCGGCACGGCCTGTGCGGCGCCATAGCCCGTCAAGAACTCATCCGCCGTGATCCAGCCCGACTGCACCACTTCGGCTTCCAGCAGCGGCAGCACCACGTGGCCGCCCCCAAACACCAGCGCCCCCGAGCGGTAGAAGGCATCCACCACCGCCAGCCACATGGCGCCGCCCGCCAGCAGCGGCAACAGCACCAGCAGCGCCACGAACAGCCCCAGAGAGATCAAGCCCACCTTGCGCGACACCGCAAAGTGCAGCGAATCCGCCAGCTCGCCCTGAGCGCTTTCGCGGCAGAGCAACAGCCCTGCCATACCCCCCAGCACAATCGCACTCACCTGCCCTAGCGGGCCGCTGACCATGGCCACGGCAAACACCGCCGCCAGGGCAATGCCTGCCCGGGTTTTATCCGGGCAAAGGTTGCGCGCCATGCCCCATACGGCATGGGCCACGATGGCCACCGCGACGATTTTCAAGCCGTGGATGATGCCGCTGGCCATCGGCCCATCCAGCACCGCCGCCCCCATGGCGAACAGCGCCAGCACCAGCGCGGAAGGCAGCGTGAAGGCCAGCCAGGCCATGGCCGCCCCCCAGGGGCCAGCCCGCAGCAGGCCCAGGGCAAACCCCACCTGGCTGCTGGCCGGGCCGGGCAAGAACTGGCACAACGCCACCAAATCCGCATAGGCTTTCTCGCTGAGCCACTGGCGGCGGGCCACGAACTCCGTACGAAAATAGCCCAAGTGCGCCACCGGCCCGCCAAACGAGGTAAGCCCCAGCGCCAAAAAGACCCAGAACACCTCTCGAATGCGAGCAGGCGATACGGCAGTATCAGAGGAAGGACGGGGTTCCGACATAAGCTCAGCTCCTTGCAACGTTGAACAACAGGCAGCCAATAACCATACACGATTTTATTGACATGCCCATGACGGTTGAGCAACGTTGAGACTCCTTCCAACGCCACCTACCAGGAGCACCCCATGGCCCATCATTCAGAAGAGTTTCTACGCCTTGCAGAAGCCGCCAAACAGCGTACCACCCAGGTATCGCCTAGCGATGCCAAACAGCGCATCGCCCAGGGCCACGTGGTGCTGGACGTGCGAGACAAGGAAGAGTACGAGCAGGGGCATATCGAAAACGCCCTCAACATCAGCCGGGGCACGCTGGAAATGCGCATCCAGGAAGCGATTCCCGATAAAGACACGCCCATTGTGTGCCACTGCGCAGGCGGCAATCGCGGCGCCCTGGCCGCCGACACCCTGCAGCAACTGGGCTATACCCAAGTGGTGAATATCGAAGGCGGATTGAAGGCGTTCAAGGAAGAAGAAGCGCCGTAAGCCGCTCCTTTTGGTAATGATGCTCGCCCTCCCATCGGCAGCTTTAGAAGACTCCGGTGACTTTCGGCTTGAACCAATGACGCACGAAAGGCCGCCGTCATGGGAGCGATTGGTTGTCTAGTGGGAGGGTTGTTTTTGTGGTTCCACATGTACCGTCAGCTCGAAGCCGCAGGCATCTGCATAGCGCTGCAACGTTTTCCAACCGGGGTTACTGCTTCCTCGCTCCAGGCGGCTAATGTTACTTTTCTGCGTCTCCAGACGTTTGGCAAGCTCTTCCTGAGTCAGCCCGGCACGCTGGCGCATTGAAATAAGCGTGGAGGCCAATGCAAACTCCGGTGCCAGACGTTCATATTCCGCCTTCACCTCAGGGTTCTGAAGCGCCTGCTCTTTTAGTGCCTTTAAGTTCATCATGACTGCACCTCGCGCTGTCTTGTCCGCGCTAATGTTAACGCCTGACGCGGCGTTTTCTGGCTTTTCTTGACGAATGCGTGCAGGACGACGATGTGTTTCCCATGCACGTAACAGAACAAGGAACGGCCAATCCCCTCTTGTGCCTTTGCTCGAATCTCAAACAGGCCGTCACCCATGGACTCCGTGTGAGGAGGCCCTAAGTGAGCACCATGCTGCTCTACCATCTCCAGCAACCGAAGCATTCTGGCCTGTATTTTGGGTGGCATGCTTAAAATTTCTTGCTCTACGCCTGGGTAAAACTCAACCTGCCACTCCATAGCACAGCTCCGATCAAGTTATCTTTTATGATAACTCAGGATGTGTAAAAGTTCCTACTCCAGAGACACACGACAACCTCCATCTTATGGCACCATAGCGTGACCGCATCCCCGAGACGCCGATTGCCGTGAAGGAACGCCGCCGTATGCCTGCCAATGCCCTGCTCTCCCCCACTTCGCTCACCCCCGGGTTCATGGTGGTACACGCCAATCGCCTGGAGGACTTGCGGGGGCTGGCGGTGGAGTGGATGCGCCTGCACCCGCTGGGGCCGCTGGAGAACGAAACCATTCTGGTTCAGAGCAACGGCATTGGGCAGTGGCTGAAGCTTGCGCTGGCGGAAGACCCCGGCAACGGCGGTGCGGGCATTGCAGCGGCGCTGGACGTGATGCTGCCCGCGCGGTTTTTATGGCAGGCCTACCGCCGGGTGCTCACCCACGTTTCCCACGATGCCGACGCCGTGCCGGAAACCTCGCCGTTCGATAAATCGCGCCTGGTGTGGCGGCTGCTGCGCCTGCTGCCCACCCTGGCCGGGCAGCCGGTGTTCGAACCACTGGCGCAGTTTCTGGAAACCGACCGCGATCAGCGCAAGCATTACCAGCTGGCCGAGCGGCTGGCGGATCTCTTCGACCAGTACCAGGTGTACCGCGCCGACTGGCTGGACGCCTGGGCCAACGGCCACGATGTGCTGATTACCGCCCGAGGCGAACACCGCCCGCTGGAAGAGCACCAGTGCTGGCAGCCTGCGCTGTGGCGCATCCTGCGTGACGATGTGGCCGCCACCCAAGGTGATGCCGGGCTGAACAGCAGCCGCGCCCAGGTACACCAGCGCTTTTTGAAGGCCACCGAACAGCTGGAAGGCCAGGCCTGCCCGCCAGGGCTGCCCCGGCGGCTGATCATTTTCGGTATTTCGTCACTGCCTCAGCAAACCCTGGAAGCGCTGGCGGCGCTCTCCCGCTGCTGCCAGATCGTGCTGTGCGTGCACAACCCCTGCCAGTTCTACTGGGCAGACATCATCGAACACAAAGACCTGCTGCGCGCCCAGCGCTATCGCCAGCGGCGCAAGACCGGCATGCCCGACACGCTGGACGTGCTGGGCACCGGCGATGCCGATGACGCCCTGCACCTGCACGCCCAGCCGCTGCTGGCCGCCTGGGGCAAGCAGGGCCGCGACTATCTACGGCTGCTCGATGAGCACGACGATGCGGGCAACTACCAAACGCTTTTCGAGCAGCAGGCGCTGCGCATCGATATGTTCGAGCCGTTCAGCGGCGAGGAGCGCCACTGCCTGCTCAGCCAGCTGCAAGACGATATCCGCGAGCTGCGCCCGGTGGCAGAAACCCAAGCCCAGTGGCCAGCGCTGTCCGCCACCGATGACTCCATCGTGTTTCATATTGCCCACGGCCCCCAGCGTGAGGTGGAGATTCTCCACGACCAGCTGCTGGCCACCTTCAGCGCCGACCCGGCCTTGCGTCCGCGCGATATCATCGTCATGGTGCCGGACATCGACCGCTACGCCCCGCACATCGAAGCGGTATTTGGCCAGCTGCCCACGGACGACCCGCGGCATATTCCCTATACGCTCTCCGACCAGGCCAGCCGCCACCGCCTGCCGCTGATGATCGCGCTGGAAAAACTGCTGCGCCTGCCAGAGCTGCGCCTGACGGTCAGCGATGTGCTCGACCTGCTGGAAGTGCCCGCCCTGCGCCAGCGCTTTGGCCTGGAAGAGCGCGACCTGCCGGTGCTGGAGCGCTGGATGGAAGGCGCGGGCATCCGCTGGGGGCTGAACGCCCAGCAACGCCAGCGGCTGGAGCTGCCCAGCGGGCTGAGCCAGAACACCTGGGCCTTCGGCCTGCGCCGCCTGCTGCTGGGCTACACCGTGGGCGACGGCCACGCCTGGCAAGGCATCGAGCCCTTCGATGATATTGGCGGCTTGGAAGCGAGCCTGGCAGGGCCGCTGGCCACGCTGCTGGAAAAACTCGACGCCACTTGGGAAACCTTCTGCCAACCCACCGATGCCGCCACCTGGGTGGCGCGGCTGCGGGCACTGCTGGAAACCTTCTTCCTCACCGACGATGCCCAGGAAAGCATCATGCTCACCAAGCTGGAAAACGGCTTGCAGCAGATGCTGGAAAGCAGCCAGGAAGCAGAACTCGACGACCCGCTGCCGCTCTCCATGGTGCGCGAACACTGGCTGGCACAAATCGATGAACACAGCCTTTCCCAGCGCTTTTTGGCCGGAGCGGTCAACTTCGCCACCCTGATGCCCATGCGCGCCATCCCCTTCAAGCGGGTGTGCCTGCTGGGCATGAACGACGGCGACTACCCCCGCTCCCAGCCACCGCTGGATTTCGACCTGATGGGCAGCGACTACCGTCCCGGCGACCGCTCCCGCCGGGAAGACGACCGCTACCTGTTTCTCGAAGCGCTGCTCTCCGCCCGGGACCAGCTCTACATCAGCTGGATGGGCCGCAGCCAGATCGACAACTCCCCGCTGCCCCCCTCGGTACTGGTGGGCCAGTTGCGCGACCACCTGGAGGCTGGCTGGCAAACGCACACCGGCGCGCCGCTGCTGGAAAGTCTCACCACCGAACACCCGCTGCAGCCGTTCAGCCGCGCTTACTTCAACCAACCGGCCAGCCGCCTGTTCACCTACGCCCACGAATGGCGGGAAGTGCACGCCCCCCGCACGCCGCCCGCGGTGGAGCGCATGCTACCCGCGCCGGAAAACGCCCCCACCAGCCTCTCGCTGGCGCAGTTGGGCGGCTTTCTGCGCGAGCCGGTGCGCAGCTTCTTCAATACCCGGCTGGGGGTCTATTTCGAGCAGGAGGCAATCGCCGAGCTGGACGCCGAGCCCTTCGCGCTGGATGGCCTGCAAAACTGGCAGCTCCAGGACCAGCTGATTGCCGCCCAGCGCCACGCAGTGGACCACGGCCAACCGCGTATCGAGGCGCTGCACGACGCGTTGGAGCGCTTTCAAGGCCAAGGGGTACTGGCCATGGGTGCCTTCGGCGAGCGCATGCGCGATGCCCTCGCCGACCCCATGGAAGAGTTGTTCAACGCCTACGAAGAAGCACTCACGGCGTGGCCGCACGCGCTGCCAGACGCACAGGTGCAGTTCGAGGCCCACGGCCTCACGTTGGAAGAACCCCTGGGCGAGCTGCGCCAGGATGAGGCAGGCCAGCGCTGCCGCCTGCTGCTGCTCAGCAGCAGCCTGATCAGCCAGGGCAGCGGGCGCGGCCAGTACCGCTGGAGCCACCTGCTGCGCCCTTGGGTTGCCCACCTGGCAGGCAACCTCAGCGGCCCGATGACCTCCCTGCTACTTTCCAAAGCCGGTCATGTCACGCTGGAACCCGTAGCCGCCGACACCGCCCGCCAGCACCTGGAAACTCAGCTCGCCGCCTGGCAAGCGGGCCAGCAAACCCCGCTGCCGCTGGCCCCACAGGCCGGTTTTGCCTGGCTGGCCAAGCAAGGCACGCCGGAGATAGCGCAGGAGAAAGGCCGAGACAGCGACGCCTTTGCTGCCGCCGAAGCCGCCTATGAAGGGGGTTACAAGGTCACCGGCGAAGCCGCGCAAAGCGCGTACTTGAGCCACCAGTGGCCCCGATTCGAGCGGCTGTTTTTCGAGCAGGCCAACGGGCACACTTTTGCCACACTGACCGAATCACTTTACGCGCCGCTCTTTTTCGCTGTTAAGGGCAAAAAGGAGTAAAGCCACACGGCTATGAACGGCCCATGCTGAGGACTTTCTTCGCCAACGCAATCATCTCCGGGTCGCCGGTGTTCTTGGTGGGCACATCGGACAGTTTCACCACCGGCAGCCAGCCCTGCCCTTCGGGGCGGGCCTCGACCATCTTGATCACCATGTTCATGGGCGCCACGCCGATATCGTTGGTGAAGTTGGTGCCGATCCCGAAGGCCATGCCAATGCGCCCCTGGCAGAAGGCGCGAATGCGCTCCACTTTTTCAGGGGTAAGCGCATCGGAGAAGATGATGGTCTTGCTCAGCGGGTCGATGCCCAGGCGCCGGTAATGGGCAATGGTGGCATCGGCGAACTCGATCGGGTCGCCGCTATCGTGGCGCACCCCGTCAAACAGCTTGGCGAACTTCTTGTCGAAGCTCTCGAAAAATGCCCGCGTGGTAAACGTATCGGTGAGCGCGATGCCCAAATCCCCCCGGTACACATCCACCCAGTGCTCCAGCGCCAGGCTGTTGGCCATTTTGAAACCGAAACGCGCCCCGTGGAACATGAACCACTCGTGGGCGTGGGTGCCGATGGGCTTCACCCCGTGGCGCATGGCCAGCAGCACATTGCTGGTGCCGCTGAAGGCCTCCCCGCCGTAGTGGCGCAGCGCTTTCACCACCCGGTCATGCACCGCAAACGAGAAGCGCCGACGAGTGCCGAACTCGGCAATCTTCAGCCCGTGCTGGCGGTAGAGTTCGATCTTCTCCCGGGTGCGCTGCTCGATGAGCGCTTCATCCTCTTCCGACACCGCCACGCCGCGCAGCCGATACCAAAGCTCGCTGATCAGCGCCATCAGCGGCACTTCCCATAAAATGGTGCGGTACCAAGGCCCTTCGATCACCACCGACAGCTCGCCGCCCTGCTGCTCGATGGTCACCTCGCGGGGGTCGTAACGAAAGCCCGCCAGAAAATCGAGATAGGTGGGGTCCAGGTAAGGGCAGGTGGTTTCCAGATAGCGCTTCTCCTCCTCGGTCAAGCACAGCGCCACCATGCGGTCTACCTCCCCGCGCAGCGCCTCACCAAAGCCCTCGGGAAAGGCATGCTCCCCGCGATTGATGAAGGCGTAACGGGCATGGGCATAGGGAAAGCGTTTGATCACGGCATTCTGCATCGTGATCTTGTAGAAATCGTTATCCAGAAGCGAGGTCAGCATGAGATCCCTTCACCAGCGTCAACAGATCGCCAAGAGCGGCTAGCCCACTAGATTAGCAGTTGGCAGCGATACCTCACACCCTGCCCTCTTTTGCCCTAACTTGCGGGCAGTTGAGCGACTATCCGCCATCGGCAATAGAGTGCTAACCTTTAAAACATTAGCGTTCAGCGAGGAGCAGACCCCATGCGTCTTTCTCAATCACAGCGTGAGCTTATTCTGACAGCCGTCCGTGAGTTTGCTGGGCCTTCGGTGGCCGTGCATGTATTCGGCTCGCGACTAGACGATGGTAAGCGAGGCGGCGATGTCGATTTACTGCTTATCTCACCCACCGCTATTTCGCTACTTGCCTGCGCTGAACTCAAAATGGCGCTTGAACAGCGCCTCCAGCTACCGTTCGATCTCGTAACCTACGTAAAAAAGGCGGAACCCACCCCGTTTCAAGCCATGGCGCTCGCACAGTCACGCTCAATAACGCTTGAGGAAGCGGCATGAGCCAAGATGTCCTTAGCGAACAGCAGCGTTATCTGGCGCAGCTGCTTGAAGCCATCCAGCGTTGCGCCTGGTTTCTTCACCAGTCACGCAAAAAAGTCACATGGCCTTTGGACGGTGACTGGTTAGCCGACCATAAAAAAGACGTCGACCTTTTTGAAACACTGGCCGCTATCAATGAGCGCTTTGCCAAACTCCAGGACTCCATTGCGTCTGCCATGAGGCACAGCGCTCTGTTGGCAGGTGAATCGACCGACAGCTTTCTCAAAGTCCTTTCGCTGTTTGAAAAACAAGGCGTCGTGGACGCCACCAGCGACTGGCAGCGTTGTCGTGCCATTCGCAATATTGCCGCTCATGATTACTCGACGCACTACGCGCAAATAGCAGAGCACTTTAACCTGTTGAACGAACTTTCTGACGTTCTTCTCATCACGTCAAAAAGACTCGTGACATGGAGCGCTGAACAATTAGGGATTTTTCCAGCCACCCAAGACTTCTCCAGCGAGTTCGATAGCGTCTTTCAAACCAGCCTCTAACGCTGCTTTGCTCTTTTGCCCAGCACCCGGCGACGCGATATAGTGCCGGTGCCTTGGGTCACCCACCCAAGGCGCTTTGCTTTCCGCCTGCCGTGATGTTCGGAGAAGAAGAATGAGCCAGCCCGCCCCGCTAAACCCGCTGACGCTGCCGCTTCACGGCAGCCGTTTGATCGAAGCCAGCGCGGGCACGGGGAAAACCTTCACCATCGCGCTGCTCTACGTGCGCCTGGTGCTGGGCGGGCAGCACGGCGAGGACGACACCGCCTTCGTGCGCCCGCTCACCCCGCCGGAAATTCTGGTGGTCACGTTCACCAACGCCGCCACCCAGGAGCTGCGCGAACGCATTCGCCATCGGCTGGTGGAGGCGGCTGCCGTATTTCGTGATCAGGGTGAAGACTCTCTTCTTCTGGCGCTGCGCAGCCAGTACCCCGAGGCCACCTGGCCCGCCTGCGCTCGCCGCCTGGAGCTGGCCGCCGAGTGGATGGACGAAGCCGCGGTTTCCACCATCCACAGCTGGTGCTACCGCATGCTGCGGGAACACGCCTTCGATAGCGGCAGCCTGTTCTCGCTCAACCTGGAAAACGACCAGCACGAACTGGAGCAAGAAGTGGTGCGCGATTACTGGCGCACCTTCTACTACCCGCTGGACGCCGAGGCGCTGGGCAGCATCACCAGCTACTGGAAATCCCCCGACCACCTGCATCAGGACGTGCGCAAACTGCTCCACGAAAGCGATGCGCTGGGTGCCCCACGCCCCGAGCCCACGCACACCTTAAGCACCGCCGCCGCCGAGCGCAGCGCCCTGCTCAGCACCCTGAAAGCCCCCTGGCCCGAATGGCTGGACGACCTGGTGCCCGCACTGGAAGACGCCGCCACGCGCAAAGCCTTCAAAGGCCAAAGCTTCAACGCCAAAAGCCGCGCCAACTGGCTAGGCGCACTGCGGGAGTGGAGCGACAGCGACCTAGAGCGCCCCGCGCTCACCCCCGCCGCCTGGAAACGCCTGACCCCGGACGGCATGGCGGAAATATGGAAAGAGGGCGCGCCACCCTGCCCGAAGGCCTGGCAAGCGCTGGCCGAGCTGCCCGCCGCCCTCAACACGCTGCCCGAGCCACGCAACGACCTGCTGATTCATGCCGTGCAGTGGTGCAAGGTGCGCCTGGAGCGGGAGCAGGAGCGCCGCGCCGAAATGGGCCCCAACGACCTGCTCACCCACCTGGACCGCGCCCTGCAAGGCCCCAACAAGGAGGCGCTGGCCGCGCAGATACTGCGCCAGTTCCCCGTGGCGCTGATCGACGAATTCCAGGACACCGACCCCAACCAGTACCGCATCTTCAACGCGGTGTACGAGGTCGCCAAACCCCGCCGCGACGCTGCCATGCTGCTGATAGGCGACCCCAAGCAGGCCATTTACGCCTTTCGCGGCGCGGATATCTTCACCTACCTGAAAGCCCGCGAAGACACCGCAGGCCGCCACGTAACGCTGGGCACCAACTTCCGCTCCAGCCGCGCCATGGTAGCGGCAGTGAACCACTGCTTCCGCTATGCCGATGAACATCCGGCAGGGGCCTTCCTGTTCCGCGAAGAAGGCGGCGACAACCCACTGCCGTTTCTGCCGGTAGACGCCAAAGGCCGAAGTGAACAGCTCGTTCACCAGGGCCAACCACTGCCCGCCATGACGCTTTGGCCACTCGCCGCCGACGAGCCGCTCTCCAAAACCGCCTACCAGACCGAAATGGCCGAACGCTGCGCCTCGTACATGGCGGAACTGCTCAACGCTGGCCAACACGGCAAGAGCGGCTTTCAAACCGACGACGCGCTCACCCCGCTCAAGCCTTCCGATATGGCGGTGCTGGTGAACGGCCTGCAGGAAGCCCGCGCCATTCGTCAGGCGCTGGCCAGCCGAGGGGTTAAGAGCGTGTACCTGTCGGACCACGACAAGGTGTTCAGCTCGCCCATGGCCGCCCAGGTAGAGCGCTGGCTGCGCGCCTGCGCCGAGCCGCTGGCCAGCTCCCGCCAGGCCGAAGCGCACCTGCGCGCCGCGCTGGCCACCCCAGTGCTGGGGCTCAGCCTTGCCGAGCTGGACCACCTGCAGCAGAACGAGCTGGCCTGGGAAGCGCGGGTCGAGCAGTTCAGCCACTACCACCGCCTGTGGCAGCGCCAGGGCGTGCTGCCGCTGGTGCGCCGCATCATGGTGGATTTCGAGATTCCCGCCCGCCTGCTGGCAGAGTTCGAAGAGGGTGAGCGCTTGCTCACCGACCTGCTGCACCTGGGCGAACTGCTGCAACAGGCCAGCGCCGAGCTGGACGGCGAACACGCGCTGATTCGCTTTCTGTTTGATGCCATTGCCGACCCGGAAAGCCACGGCGACAGCCACAAGCTGCGCCTGGAGAGCGACGCGGATCTGGTCAAGGTGATCACCATCCACAAATCCAAAGGGTTGGAGTACCCGCTGGTGTTCCTGCCCTTCATCGCCAACCACCGGCCGGTGAAAGCCGAAGACGTACCACTGCGCTGGCACGACAGCGAGGGCAACCTGCAGCTCAGCCTGGACGCCGATGACACGATACTCGCCACCGCCGACCGCGAACGGCTGGGGGAAGACCTGCGCAAACTCTACGTCGCGCTCACCCGTGCCCGCCACGCCACCTGGCTGGGGCTGGCCCCGCTAAAAGGCTTGGAAAACAGCGCGCTGGGCTACCTGTTGACCGGTGGCAGCACCCTTTCCCCCGATGCGCTCCCCAAGGCGCTCGATGCCCTGGTGGAAGGCAGCGACATCCACCTCGGCATGCCGCCCGAGCCCACCGCTGATCGCGTGACGCCCGTGGCGGAAAGCACCACCCTGGGCCACGCCCGCACGCCCACGCGCCCGGCCAAGGAGCACTGGTGGATTGCCAGCTACTCCGCGCTGCGGCTTTCCGGCACGCTCACCGCCCCGGTGCTGCCACCGCTGGAGCCCACCACCGCCCAGGAAGCCACCGCCTTCGAAGTACTGGATGAACCTCGGGATCTTTCCCAACCGGAAGCGTATCACCTGCACAAATTCCCCCGTGGCCCCGGCCCCGGCACCTTTCTACACGGGCTGCTGGAGTGGGCGGGCAAGCAAGGTTTCGATGCTGCCGCACATGATAGAGACGCGCTCAACGACATGCTGTGGCGGCGGGTACAGCTACGCGGCTGGCAGGCATGGCAAGCACCGCTGGCGGGCTGGCTAAGCGCCCTGCTCACCACGCCGCTACCGCTGGCCGCGCCCACCCCGCAAAGCGTGGCGCTGAATGAGCTGGAAAGCTACCAGGTAGAGCTGGAGTTCTGGTTTGCCGCCAAGCGGGTGAACACTCAGGCCATCGACGCGCTGGTGAGCAAGCACTTACTGCCAGGCATCGAGCGCCCCGCGCTGGATGCCGACACCCTCAACGGCATGCTGAAAGGCTTCATCGACCTGGCCTTCGAGCATCAGGGGCGCTTCTACGTGCTGGACTGGAAATCGAACTACCTGGGCCCCAACGACAGCGCCTACGAACCCGAGGCCCTGCGCCACGCGCTGCTCGCCAAACGCTACGACCTGCAGGCAGCACTCTACCTGCTCGCCATGCACCGGCTGTTAAAAGCGCGCCTGCCGGATTACGACCCGCACCAGCACTTGGGCGGTTCGATGACGGTATTTCTACGCGGCAGCCGCAGCCCTGGGCGTGGTGTAGTGGGCGAACCCGCCCCGGTTGAACTCATCGAAGCCCTAGACAGCCTGTTTGCAGGCGAGCCCCACGCCACCCAGCAGGAGGCCACGGCATGAGCCGCCAGCACGACACCCACACCTTCGACATGTTCGGCGATGCGCCCACCGCCAGCGCCCATCCTGCACTCAGCAGCACCCCGGAACTGCTGGCCCTGTGCGAACGCTGGGTAGCACGCGGCTGGCTGCGGGACCTGGACCGCGCCCTGGTGCGCTTTCTCGCCAGCGAAGCACCGGATGCCCCCACGCTGCTGCTACTGGCGGCAGCGCTGGCCAGCCACCAGCTAGGCCGGGGCCACGTGTGCCTGGATATCAACGCCACGCTCAACGCGCCGGATTTCGCCCTTTCGCTACCGCCCGAAGGCGACGACCTCACCGACCCGCCGCCGCTACCCAGCGACGTGCTGGCAACGCTCACGCTCCACGAATGGCAAGCCGCCCTGCACCACCCGCTGCTCACCAGCGAAGGCCCCGGCAACACGCCGCTGGTAGTAGTAACCACTCACTCAGCCAGCGGCACCCCCAGAACGCGACTCTACCTGCGCCGCTACTGGCAGTACGAACAAAGCCTCCACCAACACATCGCCGCCCGCCTGGAAGGCACAGGCACAGAAAGTACGGGCACAGAAAGCCAAAGTGGGAGGCCAATTCATTGGGCGATGGGTGACGCCAGTCACCCTGAGTTACTCCCCCAAGCCCTGAGCATTCTGTTCAAGCCAAGCAACGCCCTGGACTGGCAAAAAACCGCCTGCGCCCTGGCCGCCCGCAGCCGCTTCGGCATCATTACCGGCGGCCCCGGCACCGGCAAAACCACCACCGTGGTGCGCCTGCTCGCCCTGCTGCAAACCCTGCAACTCGCCCAGCACCCCCGCCAGCCGCTGCGCATCCGCCTGGCCGCCCCCACCGGCAAAGCCGCCGCCCGCTTGAACGAATCCATCGCCGGGCAAGTGAATGCGTTACCGCTCGCTGAGTTGGCAACGCTGTTAAGTGAACACTCACCTTCTGCGGCAGCTAGCGAGATCGAGATTCCCACGGAAGTGACGACACTGCACCGCCTACTCGGCGCACGCCCCGACACCCGCCACTTCCGCCACAGCGCCGCCAACCCGCTGACGCTGGACGTACTGGTGATCGACGAAGCCTCGATGGTGGATATCGAAATGATGGCCGCCACCCTCAGCGCCCTGCCCGCCCATGCCCAGTGCATACTGCTGGGGGACAAAGACCAGCTCGCCTCGGTAGAGGCCGGTTCGGTACTCGGCGACCTGTGCCGCCGCGCGGAAGCCGCCCACTACACCCCGGCCACCGCCGAATGGCTGGCCCAGGCCACCGGGCAACCGCTGCCAGCGGAGTTCATCGACCCCGCTGGCCAACCGCTGGACCAGGCCATTACCATGCTGCGGGTCAGCCACCGCTTCAATGAACGCAGCGGCATCGGCCAGCTCGCCAAGGCCATCAACCAACCGGGCCATGCGCAAAGCGAGCGGGAAAAGCAGCAGGCCGTCACCGCCGTGCTGCGCCACGGCTACCCGGATATTCACCATTTGGTGATGAGTGACGACGCCGCGCTGGACAAACTGGTGATTCACGGCAGCCCCAGCGGCTTTACAGGCAACGGCGAAGGCCGCACCGACCACCAGGGCCAGCCCATCGCCCCGCCCACGGGCTACCGCCACTACCTCAAGGTGCTGCAAGCACAGCGCCCACGGGGGGAATCCTTCGAGGAGAGCCCCGCCGTCTACAACGCCTGGGCCAGCGAAGTACTCAGCGCCTACAGCCATTTCCAACTGCTGTGCGCGCTGCGCAAAGGCCCTTGGGGCGTAGAAGGCTTGAACCAGCGCATCGCCAGCACGCTGCGCGGCGAAAAGCTGCTGTTCGGCAGCGACTACACGCTGGAGAAAGGCTGGTTTGAGGGCCGCCCGGTACTGGTCACCCAAAACGACTACGGCCTGAAACTGATGAACGGCGATATCGGCATCACCCTGGCCGTACCCGACCCGCGCAACCCGCAGCAGAAGCTATTAAGAGTCGCTTTCCCCACTAGCGACACCGACAAACCCATCCGCTGGGTGCTGCCTTCCCGCCTCCACGCGGTGGAAACCGTGTTTGCGATGACGGTACACAAATCCCAAGGCTCGGAGTTCTTGCACACCGCCCTGCTGTTGCCTCCCACCCTGAACCCCATTCTGACCCGCGAGCTGGTGTACACCGGCATCACCCGCGCCCGCGAATGGCTCACGGTGGTGGAAGCCAAGCGCGGGGTGTTGAATGAGGCGGTGATGAGGGAGGTGGTTAGGGTTAGTGGGGTTGGAACTGATGTTAATTAATAGTTGCCAATAGCAAAATTTAGGCTATAAGAGTAAGGCTAGGTAAGCATTTTAACGCTGAATACACACCAACCTCAGTAAAAGGATGCAATCAACATGACAATAAAGCCAGGTCCTAAACCTAAAGCTGAGTCTACAGGAAAAACCGACCAGCGACGTCGCGTTACGCCGGAGAATCAGTCGAAACACAAAGACCTCAAGCCCCACCATCACAAAAAATAGACAGTATTTTTTAAAGCCCTGATTAACCAGGGCTTATTTAAAAAAGCGATAATTAATAAAATTATTTTTCATGCAAAAATCACGAAACTAAAAATATACGCATTATTTCGCACTCTGCCTTTCAAACCAGTGCATATAACTAACAGCCTCTAACTAGCACACAGCAACTAATAAAAATTTAAAATCATTAACGGCATATAACCCGAACATTAAAAAGGAGCCAATGAGCTTCGAAGGTTTTCAACTTGATCATTTGAAGCTAAAATCTTGTTTCTTTTAACAGCTTGATAATAAAGGAAAAACAATTCTTTTAAATCTTCTTCATCCATCAAGCTATTACGCTGTGCCGATCTAGCCGTTTCAATAATTTTTCGCACTAGCAAACGTGAACGTACATTACTAACGCGTTCTATAAGAAAAAAAGCTTGAGCATTTGTAGGGTTTTTTTCTACTTTAGACCAAAAATATTCCATTGCTTCCACAACACCAAAACAGCCCTTCTCAAAACGAACAGCAGAAATATACATATCTAAAATAGTATTTTTAGAAAAAATACTTGTTACCCATGGAGCCAAAGAAAGTTCTAAAAACTTCCGTCGATACTTTTTTTTCAAATCTAAAACAAACAATGTTCTTATCAACTGCTGAACAATAGTTGAACCACCTGATCTGTTTTTTATCTTAACAATACCAAGAACACCTCTCAAAACTGCACGATAATCAATACCTCTATGAGCGTAAAATCTTTTATCTTCTATAAAAACAAGAAACTCTTTTAGCTTAGTGGTATTTATTCCAAGCCTGTCCGTTTCATAGAAAGACAGTTTTGCTCGATAAATTATATATTCAAAATTTTCTACCAAAGGAAGTCTAATCAACTTGGCTACCATTCGATAGAAAAGCAGCCTAGATGTCTCATGTATATCTAGCAACGAAACCCTATAAACAAAAACAGTTGAAAAAAACCATACTAAAGTAAAGCAAACGATAAATAATACTGGGGATATTTCTTCAAAAAAACCTGGATTTTGCTTAACTATGTATGCACTTAAAAAAAATACCACTGAAGTAGATATTATAGACACAATCCAAAAGGGATAAGCAACATAGGTAAACCACCCTGGAAACAAACGTACCGCTAACGGCTGATCTGCTCCCTCAACTCTCCAGTTAGGCAATAATAGCTGAACTCTCCCATAGCTAAGCCCAAGCATTCTTCTTAAAATAATGACTTTCCTACCTGAAAAAACTATTGATCTTTGACGATCAACAAAATACTTAAGAGTGACAAAAGCAAAACCAAAAATTATTGAAATTAAAACAATGGAGATTATATAAGCTGGTATTATACCTTCAAACACAGAAGCTAATCTATCTGATGACCCTACTAGCAGTGATCCTAGGGCTGCCGTCGACACAAGAGACACATTCGATGCATTGAGAAAAACCCGCTCTTCTGATTCTAGGTTTTTCGCTGCAACTTTATATTCTTCCAGCGCAATATCCCGGTCATCAAAATGATAGGTAGGAAAATGCTGTCGCCAACCTTTTTTATAGTCTTCCTCTATCAACTCTAATCTCCCCAACGAATTTAAAAAGCCATTATATAGTTTTCAAATATAGCTATAGCTAAAAAAATAAAGTTCACTAGTCACAATAAAATTATTGCCAGCATATCCTCAAGGCATTATTTTTAATTAAACCCTAGCGAATCGAGCCTATCTTAATTTTTCATAATTATCTTTAGAAGCATCGAAAACACATATCTCAAGGTCTATAAAATAACCAACATTAAGTATGTACATACTACCCCTATGATGCTGAAAATTTATAAATCAAAGTTTTAATACCTTCCTTGATTTTCACCCACTAAATTTTAATAATTTTTACTCGGAAGCTGTTTTCATGATAAGTGGGTTGTAACTTTTGCCATCTAAGTTAGTTCTATGGCAACTCATATTATCACTAATCTATACTAAGTGACATTGACTATGAGAAATAAAATCAATGCCTCCTGCAAGCGGCGGAAACCGTGTTGCGATGACTGCCCACAAATCCTAGTGCTCGGAGTTGTTGCGCATCGTCCTACTACTACCGCCCAC
Organism: Vreelandella hamiltonii; assembly: GCF_014651775.1. Taxonomy (GTDB): domain Bacteria; phylum Pseudomonadota; class Gammaproteobacteria; order Pseudomonadales; family Halomonadaceae; genus Vreelandella; species Vreelandella hamiltonii. The sequence continues at coordinate 59,231 of NZ_BMXN01000012.1, read as the reverse complement.
TCTGAACTCCATCCTGACACGCGAGCTAATGTACACTGGCATCACCTGCGCCCGTGAATGGCTCACTGTGGTGGAAGCCAAGCTCGGAGTGTTGAATGAGGCGGTTACTAGGAAAGTTATGAGGGTTAGTGATATGTAGTAATATGTAATCAAAGCCGACATTAGCAGTGCTGGTAATGTCGGCCTTCAGCCAAGAGCGGACATTCAACGCAGGCCGATATAAAGCCTAGTTATATTCCACGCCAGATTTAGCGCTTCATATACGGACCACCATTACACTATTTTTTGAAAAAACCTACTACTAAACTCATCTACTACACTTTCAGCTCTTAAGTAATCTCGAATTTTTTCACGAGTAGTTATACCAGCCTCAGATATTATTTTTTCAATGTGGCCAGCAACCTCTTCTATTTTAACTGAAAACGCCTCATTATCATTCAAAACATCAATCACTGCGTCCCGGACTTTTTTTTGCGATTTAGGTGATGCATCTAATATATCAGGTGTACTCCAATGCATTCGAAATAAAGCATATAAAGCATAGAATCTATAAATAACTCTAGACCTGTCTATCTTTGCCGTGCGCACCAGGAAGTCAAATTTATACAGCGCTAGGGCAGCCACATGATAGAGCTCAACATTATGACCTTCTGTAAATATTCGCTCCGAAAACTCACTTCGAATCCCTCTATGATCGCGTGCCGCTCGATGCGGTTGGTGGAAAAACATTGCAGCAGCAGCCTTCATCAGATCCGAAGGCTTAAATATACGCGTGCGTTCAACTGATATGTCTCGATACTGATTATCACGTCTTTCTATAAATATTCTGCTATCACCACTTTGAGAGGCACAATATTCTTCTAAGTCTTTCATAAATGGGCGCATTGCCCAAAACTGATCCTCTTTCACTTCATTTTGCCTATTAGTACCAATTATAACACTAGACACAAAATCAATATCACTACAGCCGATTAGGCGTAGTGGAACTGAAATACCCTCAGCTTTTTCTCTAATGTGAGCTAATATATTGGTGGTTTGGCACCCGTTAACAATTTGGTAGTCTTCAATAGTAAAAGTATCACTTTTACGATCTATACTTTTCGAGACTACGGTTATTCCATTGTTCTTGAAAACAAAAGAAGCATTATCACCCGATTCTAACTCTGAAATAATTCTCTTATTTATTTCAGAATCCGGGTTGAAATCCCTAACATTATCGTAGAATAGCGACCTATTTATATGCCGAACTCCATCCTGATCAGGATCGCCAAGTGATATCTCTAGAATTTCAGATGCAGGAACATACCCTATATATGCCTCGTCAACTTTCTCATGGGTTGGCATCGTTATCGCTTTTGGAAAGTTTAACTTGGCAGATGATGAATTAGTAGCAGATCGAAAACCATTCTGAATTACTTTGGCACCTATACATTCTATGTGAACCTCTTCAAATATATTTAACTCAGCCAACCGATCTTTGTTGGCATCAATTAACTTTTGAATCATATCAGAAACTTGCCCCGAACCTGTAGTACAGTAGAAGCATCTTAATGTGGGGCTTGTTTTAGCTGCTGATTCATATATCTTGTCTTTCACTTCAATCAAGTTTTCTAATTGCGTTCCAGTTACAAAACTCTGATTAGTAAAGAAGTCATATACCGCATCTAAAAATTTTGAAACATTTCCATAATCTAAATTATCCGATGTTTTTGACTGATAGAAACGGAATTCAGAGGTATGCTTTTTTCCAACAGAGAGAATATCTTCCGCCTCATCAACATCAGTGCAAAGTGTTCCCTGAATAAAAATAGAAATGCCATCTATACCAAACTCATCACCTTTTAAATGAGCCCTAAAGGGGTCAATATTTTCTCCAAGAATGCCATTCTCCAATGAGAAAATTGACATGACCTCAAAGAAATCTGATTCACTATATGTTGCATTAGGATTCATTTTAATAAATGTACCTAGTTGCGCCTTAACAATAGGATTCATTGGCATTTAACTTCCTTTTCATTTAAAAAGACTGTGAAAAAATTAATGTTAACCGCATAACAGCGTATTATACTGCGCACTCATAATTGAATGAACGTGTTGGCATTTTTTCTGTAGTTGCTGCCTGCCAGATTTTCTCATGCCTCTGACTTTTATATACGCAAATTTTCATTAGGCTATATATTCAAAACTCAAACAACTACTACATTCCCCAGCATGACCGATTTAGTGAAAAGGCCTCATTCGCTTACTTCCTCATAAAACGCAACCCTACCCGCTATAGCCTCCCCCCCCTCAATCGGCTCCTCATAACTCCAAGCAATATCCCGCCGCTCACCCAGCGAAAAATACACTGCATGCCCTTTAAACGGGCAATAAGTGGTCGTTTCTGAAACGGTGAGTAAGCCCATCCGCACGTCATCACGTGGGAAGTAGTGGCATGGCGGGTAGCCGTGTTCACAGAGTCCCAGCGTATTGGTGGAGTCAGCTAGCAGAATGTCATCCACCCGCACTTGCATGCGCTGCTTGCTTGGGTGAAGCGTTATGCGGGCATTCTGCATTGTGTTGTCCCTGCGGCGTTATTCGCTCTAATACTTTGAGCCTAGCAGCAAGCATGGGTTAAGCCTACCTCGGCGGCTTAGTTTTTAGTCGATAATGGGTGCTTTGGGAGGAAGGCGAGTCATCACTTCCACGCTACCGCTTATGGCACCGTGGTGAGTACGACACAGCACCAGGCAGGGCTGAGTGCCATTAGCGCTTACCGCTAGCTCACCTGCAGCGTTCCAGCCGCCGCTATTGCCGCAGGTTTGCCAGCCGCCTGTGGTGGAAATGTGGTTGGCGAGCAGTACCGGAAGTTGGTGGCGTTTTGCGATGGCGGCGAGCAGCTCGGCATCGTAGGCGTAGCCGCCTGGGGAGATCAGCGCGCTGGCGAGGTAAACGTCCGCCTGCTGCGCGGCGGCGGTGGCGGCGTGGCTTGGGTGGGTGAAGTCGGCGCACACGGCCAGGGCGATGCGGGTGCCTCTGATGTCGATCAGGCCGCTATCACAACCGGGGGTACAGTAAACCTCTTCCCCTTCGTGCAGGTGTTGTTTCAGGTAGAAGGTGTGTTCACCGTTGGGGAAGCAGATCACCGCTGCGATGTAGGGTTTGCCGTTGTGGTTGTGCAGTGGGCAGCCTGCGATCACCACTATGTTGTTGGCTACGGCAGCGGCAGTGAGGGCGGCAAAGGTTGTATCGTCGCGAGGCATGGCCAGTTGGCTGAGTAGCGCCAGCTCGTAGCCGGTCAGCGAGAGTTCGGGAAAGGCCACCACGTTGGCCCCCAGCGCTGCGGCGCATTCCACGTAGCCCAGGTGCGTGTGCAGGTTGTCGTCTACCGCTGCTTTGCTGACGGGCAGTTGGGCGAGTGCAATGGTGATGGCTTTGTTGTTGGTCACTTTATTTCCCCTGGCTGGGTGCTTGAATGGTCGCGGGCTGAAGCCACCTCCCACGGGGCTGGTTCACCTCTGGGGGAGGTGGTCGCGGGCTGAAGCCGCCTCCCACGGGGCGGGTTCACCTCTGGGGGGAGTTGGTCGCGGGCTGAAGCCGCCTCCCACGGGGCGGGTTCAACCCTCGGGGGGGTTGGTCGCGGGCTGAAGCCGCCTCCCACGGGGCGGGTTCACCTTTGGGAGAGTGGTCGCGGGCTGAAGCCACCTCCCACGGGGTGGCTAGGTGAAGGCGGTTTGCTGGAAGCTTGTTCGCGCTGTTACGGCTGCATGCCACGCGGCAAGCTGGGGATGCGCTTCTTTCCAGCGTATCTCTGGCAGCCGGAAGGCGAGGTATTCCAGCGCGACGGCGATGGCGATGTCGCCCAAGTGAATCGGTTCGGCTGTGGGGTTGCCGCTCAGCTCGCTATTCAGTTGCTCCAACAGCCGCTGCATGGCCCTTGTCCGGCGTTGGCCCAGCTCGCTCTGGTCGATCTCTTGGCCATAGTGCTTGCGGGCAATCACGGTGGTGAATGCGGCATCCATGAGGTTTTGGCCCAGGCCTGCCAGGTGCAGCACGTCACTCAACGAGTTGGTAGGCAGTATGGGCGGGGTGGGCTTTACGTTGTCCAGGCTGTCCAGGTACATGGCAATCAACATGGATTCGCTGAGCGTGGTGCCCTCCTCCGTTACCAGTGCGGGGATGCGCCCGGCGGGGTTGGCCTTTAGAAGGTCGGCGTCGTCGGCCCAGGGGTCGCACCACTTGAGCGTCACGGCGTCCATCAGGCCTTTTTCCAGTAACACGATGCGCACCAGCCGTGCATAGGGGGATGTTGCGTTCAGGTAGAGTTCCATGGTGGCCTCCCTTTATCTGAATAGTGCTTGTTAGGCTTTGTACGAAAACTGCCTATGCTCGGCCATACGGCGTTAAAAATCGGCTCAAAGTACTCATTTACACCTTGTAAACTCCGTCTTTTCGCCGATTTTTGCCTTGTCTGGCCATCGCTCGCCGACTTTTCGTACCAAGCCTAGGTTATTGGACAGAAGGATGTGTGCGGCGCTGCTGTACGCCTCGGCTAAGCAGTACCAGCAACAAGCCAAGGGCAAGCGCCATGCCGCTGATGATGAAGAGCGGCGTGTAGCTGCCCCACATGCCATACAGCGCCGACATGGCATAGCCTGCCCCTGCCTGGGCAGCGGCGAAAGCGGCCGTGGCTCGACCCCAGAGCTGCTTGTGGGCGGTGGGCCCGACCAGCTCGGCCAGGCGGCCAGAGGTGAGGGCTACGATGCCGGGAATCATCGCCCCCACCATGAACGAGGAAACCGACTGGCTGAGCAGGGCAAGCGAGAACACCGGGAGCATGACGGCAGCGGCCTTGGCCGTAAAGGCGATCATCAAGCCCCCTTGCCACCCCACGCGCTGGGCCAGCGCTCCCACCATGAACGGCCCGCACAGGGCACCCAGCCCGAAGATTCCCCATTGCAGTGAAGCGGCTTGATGGCCCAAGGCATGCTCCCTGGCGAGGTAGTCCACCCAGAACACGGTGTGGGGCACGAACCCCACCGCATCCAGCGCGTAAGCGCCGATGACCAGCACCACCACCCACTTTACCCCCGCATACCCAACAGGGCTATGACCCACCGGGTTTGCTACAGGGCTTGTCACAGGGCGTGAGGGCAAGCGCGCAACGCCCCAGTCGCACGACAGGCCAGCCGCCAAACAGAGCAGCCCCAGCGCACCCCAGGTGAGCGAGAGGCTTACCCCGAGCAGTGACGGCACAACGAGGGCGGAAAGCAGCGCCCCAAACCCGATACCGGTAAACACCAGGGCACCGACACGGGTTCGCCTTTCCGGGGGCGTGGCCGCCAGCGCCAGCGAGGGGCCCACGACCATCAAGATCCCCCCGCCTACCCCCGAGACCAGCCGCCAGAAGAAGAACCAGTGAAAACCACCCGCCCCCGCGCAAAGCAGGAAGCTGAGCCCGATACCCGCAAAGCTTGCCGCTAACACCCAGCGCGGCGCAAAACGCTCGCTCAGTGAGTGGGCGGCAAGCGCGCCGATAAAATACCCCAACAGGTTGGCCGCCCCCAGGTAAGCACCCTGGCTTGCGGTAAACCAACCTTGCTGAATGATCGCGGGCAATAGCGGCGTATAGGCAAAGCGAGCAATACCTATCGCCGCCAGGGTCGCCATGATGCCTGTCATTAACGCGGGCAGATCGTCGGTAGTGAGTGTTCGCTTCATCACGCCAGTTCCTGGTGGTGTCGCCTGGATGGGCAGTTGGGCAAGCGCCATGGTGCTAAAGGCGGCCTGGCGGCTAGCATGGTCGCGGGCTAAAGCCACCTCCCGCAAGGCGGACTGACTCCCGGAGGCAAGGTCAGTTTCAGGCTAATAGTGATAGCGGCATGAAATGACCGTGATGGCATGTTGATCGACTGCGTAAACAAGCCGATTGGTGTCATCGATGCGTCGAGACCAAAAGCCCGCCAGATTTTCTTTCAAGGGCTCTGGCTTACCGATTCCCTCAAAGGGAGAGCGCTTTACATCGTTGATCAGCTTGTTGATGCGCTTGAGGGTTTTCTTATCCTGACCTTGCCAATAGACGTAGTCGTTCCAGGCCTCATCTGTCCAGCACAATAGCCGTTGGCTACTCATCCATTAACGCTCGTGCGCTTGTCTGGCCAGCACGGTATTGCGCTATTGAGCGGTGAAGATGCTCAGCATTACCAGGTGAACGAAGCAGGTGCACTGTTTCCATGAGGCTATTGTAATAATCCAGTGACATCACAACGGCATCTTCAGCATCCCTGCGCGTGATCACGGTGGTGTCTGCATCATTCACAACGCCATCCAGCACGGCTTTCAAGCCATTCCTCGCTTCTGTAAAAGACACGATTTTCATACACACCTCACTTGTACCATTCACGGTACAAGTTTAGCGGCCGCACGCCAACCTGTACAGCTTAGAGCACATAATGCTTCATCAAGCCTTCTTCACAAACTGCGCGGTCACCATCATGTCGCCTGCGCCGTCTACCTTGCAGTCCAGCTGGTGGTCTTTGCCCTCTTTTAGCCGCTTGATGACGGCCTTGGTGCCGATCTTGAGCACCAGAGAGCTACCTTTCACCTTGAGATCCTTGATCAGCGTGACCTTGTCGCCTTCCGCCAGCGGCGTGCCGTGGGCATCGGCCACGTTCACGGCCTCTTCGGCGGCGGCTTCTTCAGGGTTCCATTCGTGGGCGCATTCGGGGCAGATGAACAGGCGTTGGTCCTGGTAGACGAATTCGGATTGGCAGCGGGGGCATGGCGGGCAAGACATAAGCAGTGGCTTCTTTGAGTTGGTGTGGTCGCTTATGATACTGAGCCTGCGAACCTTTGGCGAATGCCAGGCGCCCCCAGCCTGGCAAAGCGGAGAATGGAGAACGCGGAGTAGGCATGAGCGCTCCAGGGGCGGCGGCAATTCTCGGCACGCCTGCCGGACAATATGACGTTGATGGAAAATAGCACCGTCGATATCCCCGTTGGCGTACTCAGGGCGACGCACCTAGACTGAAGCCTCGTTTCTCTTGAGATAGCCGACCTATGCGTGTTTTTGCCAACCCGGTCGGAGCCGGTTCACTCTGGTTTGATAATCTGGTCACGGCGGATGGCGTGCCGGTGGCCTACGACCCCCAGGCGCGGGCGTTTATTTCCTTGACGCCCTTCTGTGCCAACCGCGACGTCATTGGCTGCAACTGGATAGCCCCCAGGCAGGGAGAGTTCTGCCGCGCCTGCGCCATGACGGCGCTGGCTCCCGACCCTTCCATCACCGATGCGATCCCCCACTGGGCACAAACCGAGGCGGCCAAACGCTGGGTGATCGATAACCTGGGCCGCTGGCACTGGTTTCGCCCGGAAGACCCCGGCGCACCTCCGGTGTTTCATCTGCTGGCCGAAGGCGATACCCCAGTGCCCATGGGGCACGTGGGCGGCGTAGTGACGATTAGCGTAGCCGAAGCGGATGCCGTGCTGCGCACCACCCGCAAAGAGGCACTGGATGAGCCCTACCGCACCATGATTGGCCATATGCGCCATGAAATAGCCCATATGCTGTGGTGGCGGCTTAGCCTGCGGGAAGATTTTCTAGAAGCATTCCGCGAGGCGTTTGGCGATGAGCGTGAGGATTACCCGGCAGCCTTGCAGCGCCACTACCAGAATGGCCCACCTGCGGATTGGCAAACGCGTTTTCTCTCCACCTACGCCTCTTCCCACCCCCATGAGGATTGGGCGGAAACGACTTCGCACCTGTTGCACTTGACGGATATCACCGACAGCTTTGTGTCGTCGGGCATATCCTCGCCCGTTCTACCGGATGACCACAACTGGGATGCCTACGCCGAACCTGATTCTGAGCGGCTGATTCATATTGCGGCATCCTTGGTGGCGGGCGTAAACCATGTGAACCGTTCCATGGGGCTGTCGGATCTTTACCCGTTTGTGCTTTCCGAGGTCACGCTACGCAAGCTGGTGTTCGTCCACGACTGGTTGCGCCGCGGCGCACAGGGGCTGTAGGTCAACGATACGCTGCGTGAGCCGTATGGTTTAGCGTAGCCCCAGCGCCTCGATCACCGCCTTCACCTGCTGGCGTGCCTGCCCTTGCAGGGTATTCAGCGGCTGGGGCAGGCAGGGTGCGCTCACGCGGCCAGTGAGTTCGGCCATGGTCGCGGCCACCCGCAGGCTGCCGCCATGTTCATGGTAAAGCGCCCATAGCGCTGCCAGCGCGTTGGAGTGGGCCAGGGTCTGTTCGGCATCTCCCTCCTGGGCGGCTCGGGTCAGTGCCAGCGCGTGTTCCGGGTAGAGCCCACCGAATACCGAATACCATGCCTCGCAGCCTGCCAGCAGGCCCGTGGCGGCGGCGGGGTCGCCGCTGATGCCGATGGTTACATCATTAGGGATCAGCGCCCGCAGCCGCGCCACCCGGGCACTGGCGTCGTGCAGATCGTTGGGCACCGGCGGAATCTTGATGGAGCGCACCTGTGGCAGCGCGGCAATGCGCCCGTGCAGCTCATCGCTGAAGGTGAAGTGGGTGGTGCCGGGGTTGTCGTACACGCACAGCGGCACACTGATGGCGCGGCTGACGGTACTGAACAGGTTGAACACGTCGTCATCGGTGAGCTTCTGGTAAGACACCGGCGCCAGCAGCAGGCCGCTCGCCCCGGCCTGCTGGGCATGTTCGGCGTTGGCCAGTACATCCCGAGTGCGCAGCGCGCCAATGCCCACCACCACCGGCACCTCAGCGGCGTTTTCCACGCTCAGCCTGGCCACTCGGGCCCGCTCCTCCACGCTCAAGTAGGCGTAGCTGCCGGTAGAGCCCAGCACGCCGATGGAATCCACCTTCGCTTGGGCCAGCCGGGCCACTAGCTGGATGAACTCATGCTCGTTGATGCCCTGCTCGTTCATGGGGGTCAGCGGAAACGCACTCAGGCCGGTAAACATGGGGGTGTCCTTTTTTTGGGCGCTGCCTGGGCAGCCAAGGGGGGGCTGGTCAGGGCATTACAGGCCACCCGCCAGATCCAGTAAAGTGCCGGTGGCAAAGGATGACTTGTCACTGGCCAGCCAGACAATGGCTTCTGCCACTTCGGAAGGCTGGCCACCCCGTTGCAGGGGGATGCGAGACTTCAAGCGGTCTACGCGGGCAGGCTCGCCGCCGAGTGCGTGCATCTCGGTGTAGATGAGGCCGGGGCGCACTGCATTCACGCGGATGCCTTCGGCCGCGACTTCCAGCGCCAACCCCCGAGTCAAGGTATCCACGGCCCCTTTCGAGGCGGCGTAATCCACGTACTCGTTGGGCGAGCCGCTCTTGGCGGCCATGGAGGAAACATTGACGATACTGCCGCCCGCGCCGCCCTGGCGGGTAGACATGCGCTGCACGGCCTCCTTGCAGCAGAGAAAGCAGCTCATGACGTTCTTTTGCAGCACGTTGCCAAAACGCTCCGGCGAGATATCCACCAGCCGCGCCTGGGCGTTGAGAATGGCGGCGTTGTTGACCAGCACCGTCAACGTGCCGAGCTCCTGATCGACCTGGCGAAACAGGTTCGCCACCTCATCGGCTTTCGAGACATCCGCCTTCACGGCCAGGCAGCGCACGCCCAGAGCGAGGATGTCACTGCGCACACGCTCGGCGGCTGCGTCGTTTTCGACATAGTTGAGGCAGACATCGTAGCCATGCTGGGCGAACAGCCGGGCCGTCTCGGCACCAATGCCTCGACTCCCGCCGGTAATCACCACCACGTTGGGGTTTGCCATGCGCCCTCCTCGTTTGCCAGTGTTTTGCGAATGCCGCCCACTGTGTACCGTCTGGTGAATATACACTGACACCGCCGTTGAGCAATTATGTACAAGCCACGCTGGCGCCCGCGTCATATCCTGAAACGGGTCAGGGTAAGCCCGCCATGGGCCGAATGCGATCAAGGAGGTTGGCATGGGCAGCAGCCAGTTCGAGTTTTTCAAAAATCATCATGTGCCGTCACTGACCGTCTTGAAAGCGGCCATCGAGGATTTTAGCTATGACCGTCATGCCCACGAGGAGTACGCCTTTGGGGTGACGCTGGCGGGGCGACAGGATTTCTTCAGCGGCGGGCAGTTTCATCGTAGCCCACCGGGCAACGTGATTCTGTTCAACCCTGAAGAGGTTCACGACGGCCACGCTGGCGGTGAGCAGGCTTTGGGCTACGTGATGGTATACGTGCATCCCAACCAAGTGTTGCCGCTGTTCGAGGAGCTGCTTGGTCGCCCACAAACGTCACCGTTTCGCTCCCGGAGTACGCTGATTCACGACCCGCTGCTGCGCCAGGCGATACAGGAAGTCGCACGCTTGACCACGCATCAAGCGGGCAGCTGCATCGACCAGGAAAACGCGCTGTATCGCGTGATCGAGCGCATGGTTCAGCTTGGCGGGCACATGGTGACTGGCCAACGCACCAGCCGCCCAGACACGCTGTTGGGCCACGCCAAAACGTATATTCATGAGCATCTTGAGGCAGATATCTCGCTGGACGACATCAGCCAGGCCGCGCATTTGTCGAAGTACCACTTTTTGAGGCTATTTCGCCAACAGTTCGGCATGACCCCTCATCAATACGTGATCAATTGCCGCGTGAACGCCGCCCGCTCCGCGCTCGACCAGGGCGCGCCACTCACCGAGATAGCGCTGCGTTTCGGCTTTGCGGATTTGAGCCACTTCAACCGCCGTTTCAAACGCATCTACGGCATGACCCCTTTCCAGTACCAACGCGACATCACGCGTTAAGCATCACGTCCACCTAGAGGTTTTCTCATGTTAGCAATCGTCGCCTATGCCCTGGGCGTCATGTACACGCCTGGGCCTGTGAATCTGTTGGGGTTGAATGTCGGTATCAACGGGCAGGGTAAAACCTCGCTGGGGTTTTGCCTGGGCGTGGGGCTGGCCATGCTGCTGTACTTGCTGGTGTTGGGGTGGGCGGGAGCCGCCTGGATATCTCAAGACTCCCTGGTGCTGCTCAGCGCGCTCGGCTGCGCTTATATCCTGTATCTGGCCTACAAGGTGGCCCGCGCCAATGCCACCCTGGATACCCACGCCCCGGCACCACGCATGCTCAGTTTTCGTGATGGCCTGATGATGCAGTTACTCAACCCTAAAGCCATGGTCGCGACACTGCCCATCGCGACGCTGCAGTTTCCTGCCGAGGGTATTCAGGGCATGAGCCTGTTTATCTGGGCACTGGGGCTGGCCGCACTGGCGGCAGGTGCCCCCGGCAGCTATGTGGTGATAGGCAGCCTGCTTGGCCAGCGTGTCAGGCAGCCCATGCTGATCAAAGGGTTCAACTGGGTCATGGCGGGGCTACTGGTAGCCGTAGCGGTATCGATTGGCCATGAACACGTTTGGCTCGTGGTTACTGCCCGAAGCTGATCCCCAAACGCAGGGCTTGCAGGCCGTCCAGCTGTACCGTCACCTCATCGGACCACAGCGGATGGCCTTGCACGCGCACGTTGACCGCTGCCTGGGAGCCACGATACCCCACGGTAACGGCGATATTGGCGCTGTTGCTGACCGGCGCCAGCAGGCCGTACTCGACGTTATCCACGCTGACCGAGGTCAGGCCACGGGATGCCAGCTGCTGCTCGACCTCCCCTTCGATCACCACGCCGTAATAGAAATAGATACCCGCATAGCCGAGTCCCAGCAGTACCAGCAACGAAAAGAGCTTGCCCATGGTTTTCCTCCGTTTGAGCCGTCGTGGCGCGTTGCCACCATCAAACGTGGATGATGCCTGTTTTCTGGAAACAGCGGCAAGTTGGGCGTGGTGGTTTCAGAATAAAAACAGAGCGGGCCATGGCCCGCTCTGTGGTGTGATGGTGCTTCCCATCAGGCTGGCAAACCCGCGCGCTCCTGTTGGGCTTCTCGGCACCCTCTCACACTGGCCGCCAGCGCTTTCACCAGCCCGTGTACCTGGGCGATGGCTTCTTCGCCGCTGCTGGCGTGTTCGATGCAATCTACCAGAGCAGAGCCCACTACCACGGCGTCGCTGAAGCGGCCAATGATGGCGGCCTGTTCGGCGGTGCGAATGCCGAAGCCCACGGCAATGGGTAGCGGCGTGTGTTCGCGCAGCTGGTTCACCGCGCTTTCCAGCCGCTCGGGTGTGGGGGCACTGCCGCCGGTCACGCCCGCCACGGAAACGTAGTAGATGAACCCGGAAGCGTTGGCCAGCACCTTGGGTAGCCGCTTGGCATCGGTGGTGGGCGTGGCCAGACGAATGAAATCGATGCCGTGCTTGGCGGCGGGCTGGCATAGCTCTTCGTCGTGCTCGGGGGGCAGGTCCACCACGATCAGCCCGTCAACCCCTGCCTGGGCGGCGTCACTGAGAAAACGCTCGACGCCGTAGCAGTAAATCGGGTTGTAGTAGCCCATCAGCACGATGGGCGTGGTGCTGTTCTGCTCTCGGAACTGGCGCACCATTGCCAGCGTTTTGGCCTGGGTCTGGCCCTTTTCCAGGGCGCGCAGGGCAGCCTTTTGAATGGCGGGGCCATCGGCCATGGGGTCGCTGAACGGCATGCCGAGTTCGATGATATCCACACCGGCCTCCGGCAGCCCGTGCAGCAGGCGGCGGGAGGTCTCGGGGTCCGGGTCGCCGGCAGTGAGGTAGCTGACCAGCGCTGGGCGGTTTTGCTGTTTGAGCGCGGCAAAGCAGCTGTCGAGCCGAGAAGTACGTTGCAAGGTAGGTTGCATGGGAGTCTCCTGTATCGCGCTCATGAGTGTTTCATGCCGAAGCGATCACCCAGATGCTGGGCCACGCTGTTCATGTCCTTGTCACCACGTCCGCTGAGGTTGACCACCATCAGGTGCTCGCGGGGCAGTGTCGGCGCACGTTTGGCGACTTCTGCCAGGGCGTGGGCGGTTTCCAGGGCGGGGATGATGCCCTCCTGGCGGCAGCAGATCTGGAAGGCTTCCAGCGCTTCGTCATCGGTGGCAGAGACGTACTCGACCCGCCCCTGCTCGTGCAGCCAGGCGTGTTCGGGGCCAATGCCGGGGTAATCGAGCCCTGCGGAAATGGAGTGGGCGTCGGTAATCTGGCCATCTTCGTTTTGCAGCAGGTAGGTACGGTTGCCGTGCAATACGCCGGGGGTGCCGCCGTTGAGGCTGGCGGCGTGCAGGCCACTCTTGACGCCTTTACCGCCCGCTTCCACACCGACCATGTGCACGCTGTCATCGTTGATGAACGGATAGAACAGGCCCATGGCGTTGGAGCCGCCGCCCACACAGGCAATCAGTGAATCCGGCAGACGGCCCTGCTTTTCGAGCATCTGGGCGCGGGTTTCATGGCCAATCACCGCCTGAAAATCGCGCACCATGGCCGGGTACGGGTGCGGGCCTGCCACGGTGCCGATGATGTAGAAAGTGTCGTCTACGTTGGTGACCCAGTCGCGCAGCGCTTCGTTCATGGCATCTTTGAGCGTGCCGGTACCGGAAGTGACCGGCACGATCTCCGCGCCCAGCAGCTTCATCCGGAACACGTTGGGCTGCTGGCGCTCGATGTCGGTGGCGCCCATGTAGATCACGCAGGGCAACCCAAAGCGGGCCGCTACGGTGGCGGTGGCCACGCCGTGCATGCCTGCGCCGGTTTCCGCGATGATGCGCTTCTTGCCCATCTGCTTGGCCAGCAGTACCTGGCCAATGCAGTTGTTGATCTTGTGCGCGCCGGTGTGATTCAGCTCTTCACGCTTGAGGTAAATGCTGGCACCGCCGAAGTGCTCGGTGAGGCGCTCGGCAAAGTAGAGCGGATTGGGGCGCCCCACATAGTCGCCTTGAAAATAGGCGAGCTGGCGCTGGAATTCGGGGTCGTTTTTGGCCGTGGTGTACTCATCCTGAAGCTCGAGAATCAGCGGCATCAGGGTTTCGGCCACAAAGCGGCCACCAAAGCTGCCAAACATGCCGTTGGCATCGGGTAGGCTTAACGGTTGGTTCATCTCGACCTCTGCGATTTGGGGCGTTTTTGCAATGTGTCGACGTTAGCGCAGGCAGGTCGGAAGAAAAATCGATAAGATGGCAAGCACCCGTGAGTTTTTCGCAACTGTTCCAGGAGACCCCATGCAACACAGCCTGCCCCCGCTGAGCGCTTTGCGCGCCTTTGAAGCCACTGCTCGGCTGGGCAGTGTCACTGCGGCCGCTGACGAGCTGAGCGTGACCCATGGCGCGGTAAGCCGCCAGCTAAAGAGTCTGGATGAACATTTTGGCGTGGCACTGTTCACGAAAGCCGGGCGCGGGCTGGTGCTGACCCACCACGGTGAGCAGTTGCAAAGCGGGGTTGGAGAGGCCTTCGCCAAACTCAGGGATAGTTGCACACTGCTCAAGCATGAGGTGGAAGAGGCGCCCTTTACCCTGGCCTGCCCCGGCAGCCTGCTGGCCCGTTGGCTGATCCCCCGCCTGGACCGCTTGAACCAGGCGCTGCCCGAACTGAAGCTGCAAGTGGTGGTGAGCGATGCAGAACAGCCGGGCCAACCCGAGACCAGCGCCACGCTGGCCTTCTTCGAACCACCCTGGCCCGAGGAAGGAGAGCGCATTCCTCTGATAGCCGAGGAAATTTGCGCCGTGGCCAGCCCCCGGCTGGCCGAGGCATGCCACGCGGAAGCCCCCTCATCGCTGTTTGGCAGCAAGCTGCTCTATACCGCATCACGCCCTCAGGCGTGGCCGCAGTGGGCTGCCGCCCAAGGTCTGGAACCCGCCGCATTGAAAGCAGCCCTGCAGCAGGGCCAGGGGTTTGCACACCTCTACTACCTGATGGAAGCCGCCGTGGCAGGGCTCGGGGTCGCCATTGCCCCCAGGCTACTGGTGGAAGACGACCTGAGAAGCGGTCGGCTGGTCGCCCCCTGGGGCTATATCGAAACCTCGGCCAGACTCTGCCTGTGGCTACCCAAACACACCAACGCCCGCCGCAGCGAAGCCCTGGCGAGCTGGTTGCGCAGAGAGTTGGGGGCTAACGCGCTCGCATGAGGCCATCTTGCACGCGTTGAAGGCTCTATTTAAGCTAACGCGCCGATTCATTAGCAGGCTTTCATCATGAACATCAATGTGGTCGGCACCAGCAGTAGCGGCAAAAGCACTTTGGCCCGCAAGCTCGCTGAAGCGCTCGACGTTCCTCACATTCAAATGGATCAGCTTTTCTGGCAACCCCACTGGCAGGGAACGCCGGATGACGAGTTCGTGGCAAAGCTCGAAGTCGCGTTGAACAGCGCCACACGCGGCTGGGTACTGGATGGTAATTTCAACCGTACCCGCGATATCAAATGGCGGGACGTGGATATGGTGGTTTGGCTGGATTACGGTTTCTGGCGAGTGTTTGGCCAGAGCCTAAGACGCGCCATCAAACGTATTGCAAGCCGCCAGGAGATCTGGCCAGGTACCGGTAATCGCGAAAGTTTTCGTCAGACCTTCATGAGCCGCAATTCCATCCTGCTCTGGATGCTGAAAAACTGGCGCTCGAATCGACAGCGCTATTTCGCCGACGCGCTGGACCCACGCTATCGGCATATCCAGATGGTGCGCTTGACCCGCCCCGCCGAGGCAGAGTGGCTAATCGAGTATATCTCTCGACGCAGCGGCTGATCAGAGCCCTACTCGGTGTGGATACACCACGAACGCGAGCTTGTTGCCGTCGGGGTCGCGGACGTAAGCCGCGTAGAAGCCGTCTCCGTACTGAGGGCGAAAACCGGGTTCGCCTTCGTCGCTGCCACCGCTTTGCAGGGCCAGCTGATGCAGCGTATCCACTTCCTTGATGTCGCTGAACTGGAAGGCGGTCATGGTGCCATTGCCTACCGTCGCAGGATGACCATCAAACGGCAGGCCCACGAAAAACTGGGGCACTTCGACATCATCCGGGTCACCGAAAGAAACACAGCTGTCATCCTGCCAGCAGATCTCCAGCCCCATGGCATTGAACAGCGGCGTGTAGAACTGAAGGGCACGCTCCAGATCCTGGGTTCCCACCATGGTATAGGCCAGCATGCACGTTCTCCTTTTGAGCCTGGAATAAATAACGGTTATGCCATAACGCCGAACAATCGACCAATGAGCGATGTCAACGCCATGGCCAGCGCTCCCCAGAACAGGACACGCAGTGCAGCAGCACGTATCGGTGCACCGCCCACTTTGGCCGCCAGTGCACCTAACAGCGCCAGCAGCGCTAGAGAGGTCACGGCGACCAAGGGAATCAGCAACAGGGTGGGAGCCCACCACGCCATCAGAAGCGGTATTAGCGCGCCAATGGTGAACATCGCCGCCGAAGAAAACGCTGCTTGCAATGGCTTTGCTTGGCTCACCACGGTGATGCCGATTTCATCTCGGGCATGGGTGCCCAAGGCATCTTTTTGCATCAATTGCTCTGCCACTTGTCTGGCAAGCTCAGGCGTTAAACCTCGCTCGACATAAATGGAGGCCAGCTCCTCTTTTTCGGCTTCATAATGATGCGTCAGCGCGTTGCGCTCAATGGCTAAATCGGCACGTTCTGTGTCGGATTGCGAGCTTACCGAGACGTACTCCCCGGCCGCCATCGACATTGCCCCAGCCACCAACCCAGCAAGCCCCGCCAATAAAATATCGCTTTGTGCGGTAGACGCTGCGGCCACTCCAAGAATCAGGCTGCTGGTAGAAACAATGCCATCATTAGCTCCCAGTACAGCAGCTCTTAACCAGCCAGAGCGGTGAGAGCGGTGATGCTCTTGGTGGATCATGGCGTCTCCTGAGGAAGAGGCTGTTGTCGCCTTCGTTTACTCAGCTTAGTTCATTGGGCGGGCACTACCTTCAATAGTTGCCCTTCCTCACTGTCAGTCAGCAAATAGACTGCGCCCTCGGGGCCTACTCGCACGTCACGAATGCGCGCATCCCGCTCACCAAACAGCCCCTCTATGTCTTCGGCGCTGCCGTCTTCCTGCCAGCGTACCCGACGCACCTCACGATTGACCAATGCCCCCACCAGCAGGTCGCCCTGCCACTCGGGGAACAGCTCGCCCCGATAGACGGCCATGCCCGAAGGGGCGATAGAAGGCGTCCACTCCAGCGCCGGGGGCTGCATGCCGGGGTATTCTGTAAACGGCGAGACTCTGGCCCAGGTGTAATCCAGCCCGCCGGTGGCAATTGGCCAGCCGTAGTTGTTGCCGGGTTGGATGAGGTTGAGCTCATCTCCGCCTCGCGGGCCATGCTCGTGGGCAAACAGCTGCTGGCGCTGGGCGTCGTAGACCAGCCCCTGCACGTTGCGATGGCCAATACTGTAGAGCTCGGGCAGTGCATCGGCCTGAGCCAGGAAGGGGTTGTCGTCGGGCACGCTGCCATCGGCATTCAGGCGCACGATGCTGCCGATATGGCTGTTCACCCGCTGGGCATCTTCACGGTTATCGAAACCATCGCCCAGGGTGAGGATCAGCGTGTCATCCGGCAACCATGCCAGGCGCCCCCCATAGTGGGCATCGCCACGCTTGGCGGGGTGAACCCGAAAAATCTCTTCCACCTGCTCCAAACGCATATCGCCCAGGGTGGCCCGAGCCAGGCAGGCATGATTGGCACTGGCCGTACCGCAGGCGTAGCTGAGGTAGAGCTGTTGATTGGTCTCGAACTGGGGAGAAAGCAGCACATCGAACAACCCCGATTGCCCAGAGGCAAACACCTCCGGCACGCCATCGAGGTCGGCCAGCGTCTGGCCGCGGTCATCCAGCAGCAATAGGCGTCCTGGGCGCTCGGTCACCAAAAAGCGGCCATCGGGCAAGAATGCCAGCGACCAAGGGTGCTCCAGCGCATCGGCCAGGGTGTCGATCTGATAGGCCGTTTGGGCTTCGGCAGCGGGCTGAGTCACGGGCAGCACGAAGGCGACCAGCGCCATGGCCAGAGACGTGCGGCCATGGCGCTTGTGCGACGCGGGACACGTCAGCATGGCCAGCAGCCAGCCTGCTATGGCGGCCGTTGCCAGCATGGCGGCCAGCCCACCGGCAGTGCGGGTGGCTGCCACCAGCGTGGGCATGGGCGCAAACGTATTGGTCAGCAGGAAAGTCAGCCATAGCCCGGCCACGGCCGCCAGCGCAAAGGCCAGGCGTCGAAGGCTGGCAGGCCACCGCCGAGTGAGCCAGCCCGCCACGGCCTGGGAGATCAGAAACCCCGCCAGAAACAGCCCTGCGTAAACGGGCGCAAAGTGAAGAAGATCCTGTGCCGTGGTCGAAAGCCGTGTACCCAGGGGAATGGCCACCCCCAACGCCTGCAACTCACTCAGGTTCAATTGGGTTTGCACGACGCTGCCCAACACGACCCCGATGACCACCGCAAACAGCACACGAAGTGCCAGCGCCCCCCTACCCTTCTTCTGACTCATGATGTTCTCCACATTGAGCGTATTTTCCTACCAGCATACCTTTAATTGCCATCTTGTTCGTGGAGAGTGCTGGGAAAGTGCTGAATGAACACGCTGCCACGGGGAGTGCGTCCGATTCTTCAGGGAGTGCGTGCGTTTTCAATAGATAGACGTTATGGTCTTGATAAATATTACCTATTCCACGGAGCCACCATGCCGCGCTATACGAGTACTGCTGCCGCACTGACGGCACTCATGACCGTTGCTACTGCCGGGGTCGCCAGCGAGCCGCCGCTGGCCCAGCAGTTGAACGCCTTGGAAAACTTTCAGGTCATCGCGCATCGTGGCGCCAGCGGTCACGCTCCCGAAAGCACGATGCCCGCCTACGAGCTGGCTCACGAGTGGGGTGTGGACTATCTGGAGCTGGACGCTCAGCTCACCGCCGATGGCGAAGTGGTCATTTTTCATGACAACACGCTGGAACGTACCAGTAACGGTGAAGGGCATATCCATGAGCACACGCTGGCCGAGCTGAAGGCGCTGGATACCGGCAGCTGGTTCAACGAAGCAAACCCCGAGCAAGCGTCGGATGACTTTGTCGGTTTACCCATGCTGACGCTGGAGGAACTGTTCGATCACTTCGGGCATACCACCCGCTATTATATCGAAACCAAGTCACCCCACTTGAACCCAGGCCTGGAAGCCGCGCTGGTAGAGCGCCTGGAGGCCTACGACCTTGTACAGGAAGGCCGTGTACTGGTGCAGTCGTTTGCTCAGGAAAGCCTGCTGAAAATACAGGCGCTCAATCCTGAGATCCCGCTGGTGCAACTGTTGTGGTACTCCCCTGGCGAGGGCGAAGGCTCCCCCTTGGTCGAGTGGAACGACACCACGCCCGGGCCCGCCCAGATGCGTGCCAGCGACTTTCAGCGCATCGCCGAATACGCCGTCGGGATCGGCACCAACGCCCAGCGTGATGGGCAGGACGTGATCGATGCCGACTTTATTCGTCTGGCCCAGCAGAACGGCCTGCCAGTGCACGTTTACACCATCAACGAGCGCCCAGAGATGGAGCGCCTGATGCGCATGGGAGTCAACGGACTGTTTACGGATTACCCGGACCGCCTACAGTCACTGATCGTTGAATAAGCATGCTTTTTCAAGTGCTGACGATCGTTACCCTGTCGCGCTTTTAGCGTACTATCTTTCTAATATAAAAATGACAAGAACGGCAGGGTCGAGACGGAAGCGTTGTTAGGTCATCGTTTGTACGTTGCAGGGGGATTTCCCATTCTTACACCCATGACACACGGCACTTGTTCCTGGTGCCCTTGCTGAACGTGATGCCACGGAGACCCTGGCGCGCCTATGGGCTGCTGGCCTTGATCTGGCTATGGCTGGTGCCCGCCAGTGCCCTGGCCGAAGCCGAGCCGACCGAGTCGTTCACGGCGATCGTTCTCGTGGCTCACCCGGACATCGAACTTTCAGCGCTGCCACGGGATGCCCTTCGCGCCATGTTTGCCATGCGCCAACGCACCTGGCCTGGCGGCCAGGCCATGCAGGTTTTTGTGTTACCCAATCGCGACCCTGTACATGCCCGCTTTGCCAAGGAGATGCTGGCCGTCTACCCGCATCAGCTGCAGCTCGCCTGGGACAGGATGGTGTTTTCTGGCATGGGGCAAGCGCCCCACCGTGTACGCGACCAAGTGGATATGCGCGAGCGAGTTGCCCGCACTCCCGGCGCGCTAGGCTACCTTGAACGGGAGTACCTGGATGAAAGCGTCCGTGTCATTTCCATGGAGTAAGGGCTTGGGGCAGCGCTGCGCCCTGGCGGGTTTGCTGGCCTGGCTGCCCATGGCAGGCATGGCTCAAGAGCACCCCGCCGACACCCTTCAGGTGCACGGGTTTCTCAGCCAGGCACTGGTCATCACCGACCATAACGACTTCTTTGGCCCCAGTAGCGACAAGGGCAGCCTGGAGTATACCGAACTGGGGTTGAATGCCTCGTTTCGCCCACACCGCCGGGTGCTGGTGGCAGGCCAACTGCTCAGCCGCCGTGCGGGAGGCGCTACCAGCGATGCGGCCCCCACCCTCGACTATGGCGTGGTGGATTACCAGATGCTGTCCAGCCCGGCGCGCACGCTGGGGGTTCAGGTAGGCCGCTTCAAGAACCCGTTTGGACTCTACAACCAGACCCGGGACGTGGCCTTTACACGCCCGAGCATTTTGCTGCCTCAATCCATCTACTTTGACCGCACCCGCGCACTGGGGCTGGCGGCGGATGGTATCAGCCTGTATGCCGAGGAGCATACCGCGGCGGGTACGTGGCGCTTGAGAGGCGGCCTGGGTCGCCCGCAGACGGGCTCAGAGCTATCCGACCAGCTGTTTGGCGGCATGGCCCAACGAGTGTCTGCCTCCGAGCCCTCGGCCATCGCGCAGCTGCTCTTCGAAGACCACAGCGGCCAGTGGGTAGCGGCATTGAGCACGGCCTCGGTGCACCTCGATGCCACGCTCGTGGGTCAGGCGGCCGACTTCGAGTTTCAACCGTGGATCGCTTCCTTGCAGTACAACCAGGAGTACTGGAGCGTGACCGCCGAATACGCGCTGCGCCAGCAGGCCCTGAGCGGCGAGAACCTGCCACGCACGTTCGATATCACGGGTGAAAGCTGGTATGTCCAGTACCAGCGGCGCTTCTCTCCCGACTGGAGCGGCCTGATTCGCTTCGACCGGCTGGTCAACGATACCGATGACCGTTCGGGCCGCGCCTACGAACGGGCCGGGTTCGGTCCTGCGTATTCCCAATTCGCCGATGACATCACTCTGGGCGTGCAGTGGACACCCACGCCCCAGCTCATGCTGTCGGGGGAGTATCACTACGTGGATGGCACCGGTTGGCTGCCTCGGCAAGACAACCCCGATGCCGGCCTGACCCGCAAGCATTGGAACATGCTGCTGTTTCAACTCTCTCTGCGCTTTTAAACCCTGCCACCGGGATCTGTCTCGATGAATCAGTCCAGCCCACCCGTCAAGCGTCGCTCGAGTCTTGCCTGGCGTGTCATTGCGCCTAGCAGCTTGCTGCTGCTGGTGCTGGTGGCCCTGTTCATCTGGCTTGGCCATCATCACCTGACCCAGCAGCTCGAACAGAGCCGTCAGGGGCATCATGAGCGTCAGCAGCGAGAAATCCGCCTGGCCATGCAGCGCTCTGCCGATAACCTGCGCCAGTTGGCAGGCTTGACGGCAAACGCCCCCGACCTGGGCAATGCCTTGGCTCAGAACGATGATGAAGGCCTACGCACGGTGCTGGCAGCCCAGTGGCCTTCGCTGCAGTTGGAAGCCGGGGTAGATGGCGTGTTCGTCTTCGATCGTCAGGGGCAGCAGCGTGGGCAGTCCGGGATGGGCTCCCCGGATATGGAGCTGCCCATTCGCGGTTGGGTAGATGACTTGCTGGCGCGAGAGATTCCCATCAAGACGCTGCGCTGTACCACCAGCTGCCAGCAATATGCGGCGGTACCGATTCTGGTGGATGGCGACAGCATCGGCATGGTCATGCTGTCTCGTTCGCTTGCCGACGTCACCCGCGAAGCCAAGGAGGTCTCGGGTAGCGAAGTAGCGCTGATGGTCACGGGCCACGTCGAGGGTGACTCCAACGACCCATCGCGATACCTGCCAGGCTGGAACGGTCATCTGGTGGCCATCACCAACCGAGAACCTACCCTGCCACTGCTGGAGCAGGCCTCGTTGGCAACGCCGATCTACCAGTTGGCAGACACGCCTTTCAGCATGGAGTACGCCGGACGCTACCTGGAGCTGAGCGCGGTTTACATGGAAGACGATGCCGATTGGCGCAGCACCAGCTATTTTCTGTTGATTTCAGACATCACAACGCAAACGACGGCCATTCAGCGGGCCACCAACACGCTGCTGGCGCTGGGCGTGGCGGGCTGGCTGGCGGCGGAATTGCTGCTGCTGGCGATCCTGCTCGGGCCCATGGCGCGGCTGCGCCGTGTAGCGGCCCTGTTACCGACGCTGTCGGATGGGCAGTTTCAGCGCGTGCGCACCCGCCTGCCCATGACAACCCCCAGGCGCTCCAATGAGATCGACATACTGGAAAATGCCACGCGCACCCTGGCCGACCAGTTGGAGCGTCTGGAGTCGTCGGTACATGATCACAGCGGCCAACTGGCCGAGCGTATCGAGGAGTTGGCCAGCGAGCGCGATTTCGTCAATAGCCTGCTGGATACGGCCCAGGTGTTCATCGTCGTGCAAACGGCCACTGGGCGCATTCAACGAGTCAATGAATATACCCGCAGCCGCCTGGGGTTGGCGGACCAGGATCTGGTAGGCCGCCATTTTTACGACATCTTCGACAGCTCTGCCCACCCTCTGCCTGGGGGAGCGGAGCACCGCAACGCGCAGCCCGCAGGCCAGTTCGCCAGCCATCAGCAGGAAGAGAAAACCCTGCATACCCAGGACAAGCGCTACGCCACCGTGGCCTGGTACCATGCGCCACTCACCAGCAGCCATCGGGAGCGGGGAGCACGCATTTCGGTAGGTCTGGACATCACCGAACGCAAAGCTGCCGAAGAGCGCTTGACCTGGCTGGCCGAACACGACCCACTCACCGAGCTGTACAACCGTCGCTATTTCCAGGATGCGGTTCAGCACGCCCTGCTGTGTCAGAGCGAAGGCGCCATCGTGCTGCTCGACCTCAACGAGTTCAAGGAGGTCAATGAGCTGAGCGGGCACCATGTGGGCGACCACCTGCTGCGTGAAGTTGCCGAAACGCTGTTCATCAATCTCGGGCAGCGTGGCACGATTGCCAGGCTGGGGGGCGATGAGTTTGCCCTGTTGCTGGAAGGGGTGAACAGCGAGCAAGCCATCAGCGTCGCCGACTATATCAACCAGTTGCTGAGCAGCATTGGCTTCCAGGCCGCAGGCCGGAAACATCATATCTCTGCCAGCATGGGGATCGCGCTGTTCCCGGCCCATGGGCAGACTTCTGCCGACCTGCTGGCCAGCGCCGACATGGCCATGTACAAGGCCAAAGAGAGCAGCAATCAGGATTGGTACCTGCTGTCCCAGGCCGAAAATGCCAAGGATGAGCTGCAGGAGCGGGTGTATTGGGTAGAACAGCTGCACAACGCGCTGGAACACGAGCAGTTCGAGCTGATGGTGCAGCCCATCGTGCGCCTCAAGGATCACGATATCAAACATTACGAAGTGCTGGTCCGCATGCGACACCCGGATGGCAGTCTGGTGGCGCCTCAGCACTTCATTCCAGTCGCCGAGCAGAGCGGCCTGGTAGTCGCTCTGGACCGCTGGGTCATCAGGCACAGCCTGCAAGCCTTGGGCAAGCTGCAGGAGCGCGGAGTTTCACTGGCCGTGAACCTGTCGGGGCAGTCGCTTCACGACCTGGGCTTGAAACAGTACCTCACCGACGAGCTGCGCAGCAGCGGTGCCGACCCTCACCATCTGATTCTCGAAGTCACGGAAACGGCAGCCATCACCGACTTTTCCACCGCCCGCAACGTATTGCAAACGTTCAGAGACCTGGGCTGCCGTACCGCGCTGGACGACTTTGGCATCGGCTTCAGCAGTTTCCATTATCTTGGCCAACTGCCGGTGGATTACATCAAGATCGATGGCTCGTTCATTCGTAGCCTGCTGATCAATCCCGACAGCCATACCATCGTCAAGGCAATTGCCGACATTGCCAAGGGGTTCGGTAAACAGACCATCGCTGAATTCGTTGATCAGGCACCGTTGACGCCTATTCTGCAAGAGTACGGCATTACCTATGGACAAGGGTTCTATTTGGGCAAACCCATCCCATTAACGCAGCTCATACAAGGATAACGATGGTGATCACGACAATAACTCCCCCCGTCACCACGCCTGAAACGCTTGTCGAAAACACCTTTTCACCGGCCTTCTTCGACACGCATTTTTCCCTGTTGATTGCTCATACACCCATTGAAAAACTGCGCGCCTTTACCCTGCGCCACGCGGTGTTCATCGAGGAGTTGAACTACGACCTCGGCAATGACAGTGCGCTCAATATCGAACACGATGACCATGACCAGCAGTCGCTGCTGTGCCTGCTTCACCACAAGGCCACAGGATTGGATGTAGGATGCCTGAGGGTCGTACTGTTCGACGAGCACAATGGCCACGAGCAGCACAGCCTGCCGCTGGAAGCCTATTATGGGGAGCATCTGTTTTTACCAAACACGCACCCCCGCTGCTTTGCTCATCAGCAGGTATGCGAAATCTCGCGGTTGGCCGTTCATCCTACGGTGCGTCGCAAGCATAGCGACGTACAAAGCCCCTACGAAAGCATCAAGGAGAGCCCTGCCCTGCTCAGCCTGAGCCTGTTTCTGGCCGCCACCGCCTTGGTGGGACTCAGCCAGCGCCCTCATGCGTTCGCCATGCTCGAGCCACGCTTCAGCCGCTTGCTGAAGGCTTCCGGCCTCCAGTTTCATCAAGTGGGCGGCGTGATCGACTACTGCGGTAGCCGTGCCGCCTACTATATCGACCAGCGAGTGGCCGAGGAACATTTGCCGAAGCGCATTACGCCTCTCTACCAGTTCATCAAGGGCCAACTGGCGAGCCAGTTGGCCAACAGTCCGCTGCTGCAAGCGTGATGGTGATCACGCCAGCTGTGAGCCTGGCACCTCCTGGCGAGTGAACTCCTGTGGCGCGACGCTCGCGAACTTTTCGGCAAAGAACAGCAGCGTTTCAGGATGGCGAAAGCGCTGTTCGAACGTCTCCTGACCTTTGGGGGTGCGGCGGGTAACGCTGGCCTGATAGGCACTGCCTACTTTGGAGACGCGGACACTGTTCTCGTGACCCGGCTCCCGGTGATACGCCGTGACGTTGGACTGCTGCTCCAGCAGTTGGGCCAGCTTCGACGCGGCCACTCGCTCTTCTTCACTGGCCCACAGCGGCTGGTCTCGATTGCCGTAGTGATAGAGCATGACGGCCAGGATGAGGGCAAAGATGCTGCTGATGAGCATCCAGGTCAGTTCTACGCCCGCCACTGGCGTACTCAGCAGAATGCCCATCTGCACCAGGCTTCCCACGGCAAACACCAGCGCCAGCGGCCGCCACATGCGCTGATTCATGACGCCTCGGTTGAGCATGTATCCCCACAGCCCCACGACCCCCAACACCCCAAAGAACAGGTGCACCAGCGCCAGCGGTGTCCCGCCCCCGAAGAGAATGGCAATGACGCCCATCACGGGCAGCAGGCTGTAAAGCCCAGCGAAGAGAAGGTAGGCACGCTGTAGGGACATGAAGGGCTCCTTATTTCATGGTAAAGCCACGCTTCACTAGAAAGTCACGCATGTGGGGGCGCAGCTTGTTGTCGAACAGAGGGGTGAGGTTGTGCGACCAGTCACTGTTTTTATTGCCGCTACTGCGTGATTGGTAGTAAGCCCGCATGGTGTCATCGAAGGCCACGACCTGATCACTGTCTTCAGTGTAGTAGTCCTCTTTCAGAATCGCCTCCACGGGCAGCCTGGGCTTGACCTCCGGCTGATGGTCCGGGTAGCCCAGGCACATGCCGAATACCGGGTACACATGGGGCGGCAGCTTGAGCAGTTCACTGACGGCCTCGGGGTTGTTGCGAATCCCGCCGATGTAGCAGATGCCCAGCCCTTCCGACTCGGCCGCCACGGCCACGTTTTGGGCCATCAGCGCCGTGTCCACGGTGGCCACCAGCAGTTGCTCGGTCATGCCGCGCTCTACGTTGGCGCCAGTACGCGCCGAGGCTTCTGTAGGACGCTTCATGTCGGCGCAGAACACCAGAAATACCGCACTGCTGGCCACATAGCCCTGGCCACCGGACAGTTCGGCCAGTTGCTCTCGGTTGGCTGCATCTTTCACGTGAATCACGCTGTACGCCTGCACATGGCTGGAGGTCGCCGCCGCCTGCCCGGCCTTGATCAGCTCCAGGAGCAGCCCACGGGGAATCTCCTGGTCGGTGAATTTACGAATGGAACGGTGGGACTGCAAGAGCTTGATAACGTCGTTCATGGTGCCTCACTGATCACGAAATGGTAGGGGGCGTGCTTTATCGGAATACTTGAATCGTAACGCATTCTTGCCTGCTTGCGGCAACCCGCGAGGCTCGCTGGCAGGCAAATGCAGCTTCACGAGGCCACATGGGTTAAACAACCCTCCTCTACTCGCCAAGCCCTGCCTGCTCTTCTAAGGTTAATTCAGCATTGTTGCCACGCAGGCAACACCCGCCCCATAACCACAGGAAAAGACATGGACGCTACCTATCGCAAAGGACCGGCCGTCTGGGCCATGCTCGCCCTGGCAGGCGTACTCCTGCTACTGAGCCTGCCCATGATCGTAGGTGGGGGATATCTGGTCCTGCTCGGGGGCTCGTGGTATTTCCTGCTGGCGGGCCTTGCCATCCTGAGCGCCGCCGTGCTGATGTGGCGCCGGTCCCCATCGGGCGTTTGGCTCTATGCCGCAACGGTACTGGCTACCCTGGCCTGGTCGTTATGGGAAATCGACCAGAAAGGCTGGCTGCCGATTTGGCAGGTGGACTTACTGGCGCGCATGGGGGTGCTGTGGGGCTTGCTGGCGGTGGCGCTGCTGCTGTTACCCGCGCTGTACCGACACCGCGGCCACCGGCCTGGCTGGGGGGCACGCCTGCCGGGCCTGATCGCCCTGGCGCTGCCGAGCCTGGCACTTCTGTGGCTGTTGCAGGATCGTCATGTGGATATCGACTCCCCGGCGCAGGCCCGCGTGGCGGAAGGCGCTTCCTCGCCTGACATGAACGACCAGACCTCCATGGACTGGCCGGCCTACGGTGGCGATGCGTCGGCTCGGCGGTTTTCCGAGGCCAGCCAGATTACGCCAGACAACGCGGCGCGCCTCAGCGAGGCCTGGACCTTCAATACCGGCGATACTCCCCATAGCGACGCGACACCTTATGCCTTTCAGAATACGCCACTGAAAGTGGGCAACAGCGTCTATGTATGCACCCAAAGCAACCAGGTGTTTGCACTGGACCCCGGCAACGGCGAGCAGCAGTGGCATTTCGACCCACAGGTCGACCCCGATGCGCTGGAGCATGTGTTTTCTGCCGCCTGCCGCTCGCTGGCATACCATGAAACCGACGACCCCACGACCCAGTGCCCGCGCCGTCTGCTGATGGGCACCATGGATGGACGCCTGATGGCCCTGAATGCCGAAGATGGCTCTCAGTGCACCGATTTCGGCCAGCAGGGAACCGTTGACCTGTATGAGTTCATGGACCCGCAGGCACCGGGCTATCTCTCCAATACATCGGGCCCTACCGTGGTCAACGACAGTGTGATCGTAGGGCATCAGGTGACCGACAATCAGCGCCGGGACGGCCCTTCCGGCGCCGTGAGGTCCTACCATGCCCTCACGGGCGAGTGGCAGTGGACCTGGGACGCGGTCTGGACGACCCCCGACCAACAGCCCGAACCCGGTGAAGTGTACCCGCGCGGCACCCCCAACGTGTGGGCGGCCATCACGGCCGATGAAGCCCTGGGGCTGGTCTACCTGCCCACCGGAAACCCTACCAATGACCAATATGGCGGCGACCGCTCGCCGGAGGAGGATGCCTTCACTGCATCGCTGGTCGCCGTGGAAGCCGACTCCGGCGACGTCGCCTGGAAATTCACCACCGTGATACATGATTTATGGGATTACGATCTGGGGGCGCAGCCAGCGCTGATCGACTTCCCCACCGAGGAAGGCCCCAGAGCGGCCGTGGTGCAAGCCACCAAATATGGGCAGGTATTCGTCTTCGACCGTGAAACCGGTGAACCCCTGCGCAGCATCGAGGAGCGCGCCGTGCCTCAGGGAGCCATCGAAGGAGATTGGACCTCGCCGGTACAGCCTTTTTCACCAGACATGCCCAACTTTGGTTCACTGCCAGGGCAGGAAGTCGAACGCTTGACCGGGGCGCATACCTGGGGCACGACGCCACTGGACCACCTCTACTGCCGCATCGAGTTCCAGCGCATGCGCTACGAGGGCATGTTTACTCCTCCCACTCTGGAGGAAGGCGGCATGCTGCAGTTTCCTGGCATCCTGGGCGGCATCAACTGGGGCAGCGCCTCGTTCGATCCCACGCGCCAACTGATGATCGTGAACAACAACCGCATGCCCTCGCAGGTGGTGCTCTACCCCCGAGAAGAAGCCGACGATATGGATGACATTGCCCCCATTGGCGCTCAGGATGCCAGCTACATCGACCAGCAGGCCCAGCCCATGCTGGGCGCACCCGTGGCAGCGGAGCGCGGAGCCTGGCTCTCTCCGCTGGACATGCCGTGTACGGCGCCACCCTGGGGCTTTCTGAGCGCCACCGACCTGAACAGTGGCGAGATCGTCTGGTCACGCCCGCTGGGCACCAGCATGGATCAAGGACCGCTGGGCATTCCCTCGCGCCTCAAGATGACGGTGGGTGCCCCCACCAGCGGTGGCCCGTTGGCCACCCAAGGGGGCATGACCTTCATTGGGGCCGCCATGGACGATTACCTGCGCGGCTTCGACAGCGCGACCGGCGAACTGATATGGGAACAGCGCCTGCCAGCAGGCGGGCAGGCCAACCCCATGACCTACGTGCACCAAGGCCGCCAGTATGTCGTCATCGCCGCAGGCGGCTCTTTCCAATCGGAAACCACGCTGGGCGATAGCGTCATTGCCTACGCCCTGCCCGAATGATGGGCAGGGTAAACGTGAAAAATGTACGTGCTGACTGGGGCTTATCCAGCGGATGGCTATACTGTAAAAAGCGTTATTCTAATACAGTGTTTCACTCTGAATAATCGCACCACTGAATAACGATGCCAGGATGCCGCCATGACAAACGCCTCACATACCCCGCCTGGGCAAGCATGGAATGCTAGCCAGTACGCGGAAAACGCATCTTTCGTGCCCAAGCTGGGCCACGAGGTGCTGAAGCTGCTCTCCCCTCAGCCGGGTGAGCGCATTCTGGATCTGGGCTGCGGTGATGGCGTATTGAGCGAGCGCATCATGCAGCTGGGCGCTGACGTGCTGGGCGTCGATGCGTCGGCGGAAATGGTCGCGGCGGCGCAGCAGCGCGGCGTGACGGCCAGGGTAATCGATGGCCACCAACTGCCCTTCGACCACGAGTTCGATGCGGTTTTCAGCAATGCCGCCCTGCACTGGATGCTGGACCCTCAGGCCGTGTTGGCAGGCGTCAAGCGAGCCCTCAAACCTGGTGGCCGCTTCGTGGCCGAGTTTGGTGGGCACGGCAACGTGGCGGCCATCTGCACCGCGCTGATTGCCTCGCTACAGTTCCGTGGTATCAGCTCCAAAGGGCGTCACCCGTGGTATTTCCCGACGGCAGAGGATTACGCCAACCTGCTGCAAACGGTGGGCTTTCGTATCGACAGCATCGAGCTCATCCCGCGCCCTACGCCGCTGCCCAAGGGCATGGCCAACTGGCTGGACACCTTTGCCAGCCCGTTCTTCCACGGCCTGGATGACGACCTGAAAGATGCCGTGTTCGATCATACCGTCAACCTGCTGTCGCACAGCCTGAGCGATGGGCACGGCAACTGGACCGCCGACTACGTGCGCCTGCGCGTGGTGGCCCACGCCTGAAAGAAAAACGCCCCCTGAGCACATCGTGCGCTCAGGGGGCGTTCTATGGTCTTCCTCTTTAGAATTCGTCCCACTCGTCCTGCTTTTGAATCGACTTGGCCGGAGGCGTCTGTCCTGCCGCTTGCCGAGTCAGGGCGGGCGCTGGCGCCTGCGGCGCAGGCGACAGCTGCTCGCCAGCGGCCAGCCGGAAGGTGGAGATCAGTTCTGCCAGGCCACTGGCTTGGCCCTCCAGGGCAGTGGCCGCCGCACTGGTTTCCTGCACGAGCGCCGCGTTCTGCTGGGTCACCGAATCCATTTCGGTCAACGCCGCATTGATCTGCTCGATCCCTCCGCTCTGTTCACGGGTTGCCGTGGAAATTTCACCCACCAGCGTGGTGACCTGACGAATGGCGTCCACCGTCTGATGGATGGTTTGCCCGCTGCGCTCGGCCTGGCTGGCACCGCTGGTGATCTGTGCCGTGGTTTGCTCGATGAGACCGCGAATCTCCTTGGCCGACTCGGCACTGCGGGTAGCGAGAGAACGCACCTCACTGGCCACCACGGCAAAGCCGCGCCCCTGCTCACCGGCTCGGGCCGCTTCCACGGAGGCATTGAGCGCCAGGATATTGGTCTGGAAGGCAATCGAGTCGATCACGCCAATGATGTCGTTCACCTTGTCGGCGCTGGCCGCAATATCCCGCATCAGTTGCACGGTTCGCTCGACCTCGTCGCCACTCAGCTCTGCCGACTGCGATGCCGCCACGGAGAGCTGGTCGGCCTGCTGGGCGATATCCGCATTGGTGCCCACCGTGGTCGCCATCTGCTCCATGCTGGAAGCCGTTTGCTGAAGCGCGGCGGCCTGCTGCTCGGTACGTGAGGAGAGGTCCTGGCTGCCGGAGGAGATCTCGCTGGCCCCGCTGTAGACGTGTTCACTGCTGCTGCGCAACGAGAGGACCAGCGTTCTGAGCTTTTCCTGCATGGCGGCCAGCCCAATGAACAGCTGGCCAATCTCGTTACGGCCGCGGTCTTCGATACGCCCGGTCAGGTCGCCGTCGGCAATGCGCGCAAAGTGGTCCAGTGCCTGGCGCAGCGGCGTCACCACCCCGCGCACCATGGCAATACGAATGACCAGCGCCGCCAACAGTGAAAACAGCAGTAGACCAATGGCGATGGCACCTACCCAGGTCGCGACTCGCTCAACCTGTTGCATCACCTGCTGACCACGGGATTCGGTATAGGCCACAAAATCGCTCATCGCCGTATCCAGGCGCGCGCTATGCTCGCCCAGCTCCGCCTGGCGGCGCTGGATCTGGAAAGGCGGCGCATTCAACAAGGGCTCCAAGCCTTCCACCACAAAGGCTTGATAAGCCTCGGTCACCGCATTTCGGTAGCGGGAAAGCTCACTTTCCGGGGCCACCACCACAGCGGAGAACTCCTCGAAGTACTGTTGCGCGATTTGCGTGGCCTCCACTGCCTGCCCCTGGCTTTCCTGACCTCTTTCAGGATTGCCCATGGTACTGAAGCTGGCAGCGCGGTCGAGAAAGGTCTGCGCCCGTAACGCATTGACCTGCATTCGGTTGGCCAGATTGACCAGCCGCACATTGGTATTGTTGATTTCGGCAAGTGCCTGACCGCTGTTGGTATTGGCATAAAAGCCCAGCCCGCTAATCAGGCCAATCATCACCACCAGCACCGCGAGGGCAGCCGTCAGGCTCCATTTGATTGAGAGATGCTTCATGGGTGAGTTCCCTTGTGCTTATTCGTTATGGCACTGCTCAAGCGAAGGGTAAAACAATCCACGTCAAAAAACGGCCTCTCTACGACTTATGTATATCAACAAATTTTCATTGATGGGCCCACAAAAAAGCCCACTCCCCGAGAAACCCTCGGAGAGTGGGCATCGCTACCCGTGAAATGCCTCAGGCAGGCGTGTTTTTCAGCGTGGCCATGTCGATCACGAAGCGGTAACGCACGTCACCTTTTTCCATGCGCTCGAAACCTTCGTTGATGTCGTTGATATCCAGCATTTCGATATCGCAGGTGATGTTCTGTTCGGCGCACAGCTTCAAGAGCTCTTCCGTTTCGGCAATCCCGCCGATCAGTGAACCAGCCACCACGCGGCGCTTGAAGACCAGATTGAACGCTTCGATGGTCGGCTCGATGGGCTCCAGCAGCCCGACGATGATATGCGTACCGTTGTACTTGAGCGCGGCCAGGTAGGGGTTGAGGTCATGCTGCACCGGCACGGTGTCCAGCATGAAGTCGTAGGTCTCTGCCACGGCCTCCATTTGCGCCGGGTCGCTGGACACCACCACGTGGTCAGCGCCGTTTCGCTTGGCTTCCTCTACCTTAGCGTCGGAACGGGTAAATACCGTGACTTCTGCGCCCAGCGCCTTGGCCAGCTTCACGCCCATATGGCCCAGGCCACCCATGCCAATCACCCCGATCTTGTGCCCTTTACCTACCCCGAAATGCTTCAGCGGTGAGTAGGTAGTGATACCGGCGCACAGGATAGGCGCTGCCGAGGCCAGATCGATACCATCAGGCATCTTGAGCACGAAATGCTCGCTCACCACGATGGCATCGGAATAGCCGCCCTGGGTCAGGGTGCCATCCTGACGGTCGGGGCTACCGTAGGTCATGGTGAAGCCTTCCAGGCAGTATTGCTCTACGCCTTCTTGGCAGGCCGAACAGGTACGGCAGGAATCGACCATACAGCCCACCCCTACCAGATCGCCTACCTGGAAGCGGCTCACGTCGCTGCCCACGGCGGTTACGCGGCCGACGATCTCGTGGCCGGGCACGACGGGGTATTGGCTCATGCCCCAGTCGTTACGCGCAAAGTGCAGGTCGCTGTGGCATACGCCACAGTAGAGAATTTCGATGGCAACGTCGTCGGCACGCGGCGCACGACGCTCAAAGGTAAACGGCGCGAGGGGTTTGTCGGCAGAAAACGCGGCGTAAGATTTTGCTTGGCTCATGGAAACTCCTGTTCAAGGGATCCCGCCCATGCGAGAGAAGTCACCATTATTGGCCGTACCGCCGCGGTTAGCGATGAACGAAGCTCCGTTTTTTTTGCCTATTTCTCTACTCAAGCGTAATAAAATAACAAAAATTCGCTCAAAAAAGGCACAATCGTCGCAGCTGCCCCAAGACTGCCTACCTTTCGGAGCTACCATGGCCACTACCACCGCTGCCGGTAATGCCCTCGCTCAGTGTCTTTCTCCCTTGATTCGACGAGAAGGAATGAACGCCTCGACACTGCCACGCGTCAGCCTGCTGTGTCTGAAACGGCATCAGCCGCGCACCCCGCTCATGTACGAACCGGGGCTGACGGTGATTGCCCAAGGGCGAAAGATCGGTTACTTGGGTGACCGCGAGATTCACTACAATCCTGGCCACTATCTCGTTCAGACCCTGCCGCTGCCTTTCGAGTGCGAAACACACGGCTCCGAAGAGGCGCCGCTGTTGGGTATTTCGGTCTCTCTGGACCCCGCACTGCTCAACGAGCTGGTCACGGCCATGGGCGATCAGGGGCCGCTTGTGCAAACCGTGAAAACCCCCAGGCCCATGGCCTCGGTGGCCATGAACGAGGGCATGCAGGCCGCCGTACTGCGGCTCGCCCACACCCTGCACGACGAGATGGAGTGCCGCACCATGGGGGCAGCGCGCATACGCGATGTGGTATTCGAAGCGCTCAAGGGGGAACAGGGGCAAGCGCTGCGTGCGCTGGTCAGCGGCCATGGCCACTATGCGAGAATCGTGCAGGTGCTTTCCCATCTGCACGCTCATTTTGCCGATCCGTTTTCAGTGGAACAGCTGGCTCGTCAAGCCAACATGAGCGTCTCGACCTTTCATCAGCACTTCAAGCAGATCACTCGGGCTTCCCCGGCGCAATACTTGAAACGGCTGCGGCTGCTGAAGGCTCAGCAGCTATTGCTGCAGGACCGCCATAACGTCAACCAGACCGCCTTGGCCGTCGGCTACCGCAGCGTGCCTCAGTTCAGCCGCGACTATAAGCGTTACTTTGGCGAGCCACCGCTACAGCATCGCCGACAGGAGCAGGCCATGCGCGCCTGACACGCGCCCTGCCGGCGACACAAGCGCACTTACTTGGCAAAAATTTGGCTCTTGTCCTTGAACGCCTTGAACTCCAGCGCATTGCCGCAGGGGTCGAGCAGAAACATGGTGGCCTGTTCACCCACTTCTCCCTTGAAGCGAATATAGGGTTCGATCACGAAATCGGTATCGCGGGCTTTCAGGCGCTCGGCCAGCGTTTCCCACTCATCCCACTCCAGGATGACACCAAAATGCGGTACCGGCACATTGTGGCCATCCACCGGGTTGGTATGGGCGCTTTCCTGCCCAGGCGTCTTGGGATGCCCGTGAATCACCAGTTGGTGGCCAAAGAAGTTGAAATCCACCCAATGGTCACTGGAACGCCCCTCTTCCAGACCAAAAACATCATTGTAGAAAGCGCGTGCCAGCGGCACATCGTAAACGGGGATTGCCAGGTGGAAAGGGGAAAGGCTCATGAGAGGCTCCTGTTATCGGGTATGCCGCGATGTGCTGCGTTTATGGTTGGTTCAGCCATCCTAAAAGCCGCCATGCAAAAATAAAATCAATTGTTTTTTGATAAACTCACAAAAAATATTGATGAGTTACCGATCATGATTCGTGAGCTTAAAACGCTTGTCGCCGTGGCCCAGCACGGCACTTTTGCCGCTGCCGGGCAGCAGACCGGGCTGACGCAGGCGGCCGTCAGCGCCCAGATGAAGCGCCTGGAAGCGGAGCTGGGGGTCACACTGTTCGAGCGCAGCGGTCGCAATGCCGTCCTCACCTCGCAAGGTCAGGCCACCCTGCAGCAAGCCCGCGCCCTGCTGGCGCTGTACCGAACGCTGGGGGCTGCGGGCACCGACCAAGCCCCCGGCACGCTCATCACGCTAGGCGCCATTGCCTCGTATCAACGTACGCTGCTGCCGGACGTGCTGGCACATTTTCACCGCCACTTTCCTCACTGCCGCAGCCGGGTGGTCCCTGGGCTGTCACTGGGGCTGATGAGCCAGGTGGACGCAGGAGAGTTCGATATGGCCGTGATCATTCGGCCGCCTTTCTCGCTGCATAGCGACCTGCGCTGGCAGCCACTGGCCCATGAACCCTTTCGCCTGTTGGTACCACAGGACTGGTCAGGGAGCGATTGGCGAGCATTGCTGGAGCGTCATCCGTTCGTGCGTTACGACCGGACATCCTTTGGGGGGCGGCAGGTCGAGCGCTTCTTGCGCGATCAGCACTGCCAGGTGCGCGATGTGTGTGAAGTCGATGAACTGGATGCCATCGTTCGGCTGGTGGCCAACGGCGTGGGCGTCGCGCTGGTACCAGAGCCTCGTGCCCTTGACCACTGGCCCAGCGGCATCAGGGCAGTCAGCCTCGGTGAGCACACCTTTCACCGGGATATCGGGGTGGTATATCGAGGCGATCAACCTGGCCACGAGGCAGCCCGTGCCCTGATCGCCCTGTTGGTGGAATACGCCGCATAGCCATGAACGAAACGCACAACGCCAGCCCGAAGGCTGGCGTTGTATAGGCCGAACTTCAGGCGTCCTGCTTACGCCTGTGTCACCTCTGCTTCTTGCTCGCTGCCCTGAGCTTCCGCTTCGTCAGCGGCGTCTTCGACGTCACTTGCCTCGACGGCATCGCCCGCCTGCAGGTTCATGGGCTCGTCAAGCTGCAGGGTTTGTGCCGTGTAGGCGCGCACGTTACGCAGCAGCTCCGGATTTTCCGCCAGTTTCTGGCCGTAGGACGGCACGATGGCGGTCAGGGTGGACTGCCACTCTTCGGTGGCTACCTGTTCGGGGAACACACGACCCAGCAGGCTCAGCATGATCGACGGAGCGGTGGAAGCGCCCGGCGAAGCGCCTAGCAGCGCAGCCATGCTGCCATCGGCAGAGCTGATGATTTCGGTACCAAACTGCAGCACGCCGCCCTGCTCTTCATCGTTGCGGATGATCTGCACACGCTGGCCCGCTGTCCACAGCGACCAATCTTCGGGGTTGGCTTCCGGGTAGAAGTCCTGCAGCGCTTCGAAACGGTCTTCTTCCGACATCATCACCTGGCTGACCAGATAGCGCACGAGGTCAAAGTTATCGACTCCGACCTGCATCATCGGCCAGGTATTGTTCAGCGTCATGGAGCCGAACAGGTCGGTCCAGGAGCCTTCTTTCAGGAACTTGCTGGAGAAGGTGGCAAACGGGCCGAAGAACAGCGCGGGTTCACCGTCCAGATAGCGAATATCCAGGTGGGGTACCGACATCGGCGGTGAGCCTTCACCGGCCTTGCCATACACTTTCACCAGATGCTGAGACACGACGTCCGGGTTGGTGGTGTAGAGGAACTGGCCACCCACCGGGAAGCCGCCGTAGCCCTCTACTTCAGGAATACCGGTTTCCTGCAGCAGCGGCAGCGCCGCACCGCCCGCACCGATGAAGACGAAGCGTGCATCCACGGTGAACTCATCACCGCTGGTCAAGTCGGCGATACGTACCTGCCAGGTATCGTCGTCATTGCGCTCGAAACCGCGCACTTCACTGTTCAGACCCAGCGTGAAGTTGTCGCCCTGGGCCAGAGATTCGATCATCTGGCGCGTTTGCGCACCGTAGTTCACCTCGGTGCCCATCTGCATGCGCGTTGCTGCCACCGGGGTGCCGTCGTTCTCACGACCGGCCATGACCAGCGGCATCCACTCGGCCAGCTCCTGCCAATCCTCGGAGTACTCCATACCGGCGTAGAGCGGGTTCTGTACCATGGTAGCGTGACGCTCGCGCAGGAACGCCACGTCGTCTTCGCCCCATACCAGGCTCAAATGCGGAGAGGTGCTGATGAACGAGCCGGGCTCGCCGAGCATGCCACGGTCCACCTGGTGCGCCCAGAACTGGCGAGACACCTCGAACTGCTCGGTCACGTTGACCGCACGGTCGATGGCCACACTACCGTCCGACTGCTCAGGGGTGTAGTTCATTTCGCAGAAAGCCGAGTGTCCGGTACCTGCGTTGTTCCAGCCGTTGGAGCTTTCAGCGGCGACTTCATCCAATCGCTCGTAGAGGTGTATGCTCCACTCCGGCTCCAGCTCCTGGAGATAGGTGCCCAGCGTAGCGCTCATGATGCCGCCGCCAATCAGCAGGACATCGACCGGTTCATCGGCCGAAACGGGCATTGCTGCTAGCGCCAGCAGCGGCGAGCAGAGTAAAAGACTTAAACGTTTTTGCATGTCATGTCCCTGACGATACAGAAATGACGTGCCGGAGCAGTGAGCGCCCAGCGTCGAGGGGGGGTGATTGTCGACGAAAGTCTAACAAAAAACCGTGGGCGCGGAAACATAAAAGAACGCTTAAATGAGAATGAAAGGAATTACCGAATGAAACCCGAAGACCTCGAAAAGCTGGTCTCACGCAAAATGCCCTTCGGCAAATACGAAGGATGGATCATCGCCGACCTGCCTGGGCCCTATCTCAACTGGTTTGCGCGAGAAGGCTTCCCTTCCGGGGAGATTGGCCAGCTGCTGCACTTGATGCACGAAATCGACCATAACGGCCTGAGTGGCCTGCTCGACCCGCTGCGCAAGGCGTGAGTCAACGGAGATTCATGGCCCCCTCGCGCTCGGCCAGGTAGTGCTCCGCGTGGGTCACGGGGTCCTGTGGAAAGCGACCCAGCGCCACGGCCTTTTCGAAAAACCCGCTGGCCGGACGATCTTCGCCACGCCGACTGATGACCAGCGCCGCGACCAGGGGCCGCCCTGCCACCACGTCCTCTTCCATGAGCCATTCAAGCGCATTGGCCACTTGCGCAATGGTGCCCGGCGGGGTGAGCCCCAGGGCAGCCGCCACTTGCTGATAGGTCATGGGCAGGGCCTGCCGAGGCGCTTGCTCGAGCAGCGCGCGCACTCGGCCGGCGAGCAAAGCCGTTGCCTGGGTGGCGGTCACATCCGATGAAGAGTGTCTGGGTGAGTGCATGGAGGCGTCCCTCATGGCGGCATCTTGGGTCAGGCGGGAAAAGTGACCACGCTACCACATCGCTGGCTATGCTGGGCAGAGACGTCATGTTTCCAAGGGGAAAGGGATGGCCAGAGCATTCACAAGAACATTCAGCCGTACACGCAACAAAAGCCGCTGGCCCAGCGCGCTGGTCTGGCTGAGCCTGGTGGCGCTGTTGGCGGCCGTGACCATGATGGCCATCGCTGGCCCGGCATATCGCTGGCAATGGGTAGGGCTGGGTGAGGCATTTACGTTGCTGCGCAATGGTGTGTTCACGGCCATGGCCTCGCTGGCCTTGAGCGTGCTGACGCTGCTCATCAGTGCGTTCACTCGACGGGCAGGCACCGCGGGTGCGGCACTGCTCGTCCTGCTGGCCACGGCGGCGCTGCTGTACTTGCCTTGGCAGCAGTGGCAACGTGCCCAGCAGGCGCCTGTCATTCATGACATCACCACCGATACGCAAAATCCGCCGGCTTTCGTGGCCCTTCGTGAAGCCCGCGAGGCAGCCCCCAATGCCGTCGACTACCCCGGTGATGCCACGGCAAGGCAGCAGCAAGCTGCCTACCCTCGAATTCAGCCGCTGCAGGTAGCGGCCGATGCCGTCACTGTACTGGCGGCGGTGCAGGCGGAAGTCGAGGCAGCAGGCTGGCAGATTGCCGACATCGCTCCAGACCGCCTGGAAGCCACGGCCACTACCCGCTGGTTTGGCTTCGAGGACGATGTGGTGATTCGCTTGACCGAGCAGCCAGCGGGCACCCGAGTGGACATGCGTTCAGCCTCTCGCCTGGGTGCCAGCGACGTGGGCACCAACGCACTGCGCATCGAGACCTTCATGGCTGCCCTGAATGAGCGCCTGAGTGACGCGTTATAACAACGCATCGATGGGGCGTTTGCCATCCAGCAGGGTAATGTCGCGGTCGATGATCGAAGGCGTCTGCACCACCCTCAGCAGCGCATGGGCCACGTTGGCACGCGAAATGCGATTATCGCCCGCTTCTTCCACGCTGCGGGCAAACTTGTGGCTGGGGGGATCATCGGTGAGCCGCCCCGGCTTGAGAACCACGTAGGAGATATCGCTATGGCGCAGATGGGCGTCGGCAGCGAACTTGGCCGCCATGTACGGTCGCATGTTCTGCGGGGCTTCCAGAGGTTTTTCAGCGCGCAGCGCACTGACCATGATATAGCGTGACAAGCCACGCTGGCTGGCGATATCCGCTGCGCGGATGGCACCGAACAGGTCGATCAACAGGGTTTTGTCAGGCCCGGTATGCGGCCCGGACCCTGCCGTGAACACCACCTGATCA
Organism: Vreelandella hamiltonii; assembly: GCF_014651775.1. Lineage (GTDB taxonomy): Bacteria > Pseudomonadota > Gammaproteobacteria > Pseudomonadales > Halomonadaceae > Vreelandella > Vreelandella hamiltonii. The sequence continues at coordinate 20,000 of NZ_BMXN01000012.1, read as the reverse complement.
CACCCTTCGAAGGCATGCTCCAGCTCACCCTCCAAGTCGGCGATCACGGTAGGAATGCCGCGCTCTTCGAACCATGCCGCCTGCTCCCGGTGACGAATCATCGCCTTGACGGGCGTGCCCGCCTGCTTGGCCAAGGCACAAAACTGCTGGCCAATCTGGCCATTGGCCCCTATCACTAGCGTCGTCATCTTGCCTCCTTGTCTTGATTCACTCTTTATCAGTGTAGGCAAGTGCAGCAAAGTTCAACCGATTGAGAGGCAAACAGCGAACGCCGGGGCGTTCGCTGTCGGGGAAAGGTGGATGGAGAAGCGCTTATTTCAAGCGAGCAGGCTGTGATTGAGCATGTCGTCGAGACTGGGACGGTGACTGAGAGGGCAGCGCCGCAGGCTGACGCCCGGCATCGTGGCTCACCTGAAAACGGCTGACCAAGGAGTGCATGTCCCCCGCGCGCTCATCCAGCGTGTGGCTTGCCGTGGTGGCTTCCTGTACCAGCCGTGCGTTCTGATGGGTCACCTGATCCAGTTGCGAAATCGCCTGATTGATCTGATCAATGCCGGCCGACTGCTCCTTGGTGGCATCGGCGATCTCGGTCACATAACGGGTGACCTCGGTGAGGCTGTCGATGATCTCTTGCAGGTGCTGGCTGGAGGCCGTCACCAACTGCTCACCTTCACTGACTTTTTGCACGCTGTCATCGACCAGATGGCGAATCTGGGCAGCCTCTTCGGCACTACGCCCCGCCAGCTTGCGCACTTCCTGGGCGACCACCGCAAACCCACGCCCTTGTTCTCCCGCGCGGGCTGCCTCGACCGACGCATTCAGGGCCAGCAGGTTGGTCTGGAAGGCGATATCGTCGATGGCCTTGATGATCGAGGTGATTTTCTCGCTGGCCTGGCGGATGTCGCTCATGGCAGCGGTGGTACGCTGGGCAACATCCCCCGCCGAGCGGGCCCGCCCATCGACGTTGGTGCTGGCATCTTTGGCCTGGTCGGCGTAGTCCGCCGTCTGTTTGACCGTGGCGGTAATCTGTTCGAGGCTGGACGCGGTTTCTGCCAACGAAGCCGCCTGCTGGTCGGTACGCTGTGACAGGTTCTCGTTGCCTGCGGCAATCTGGCGGCTGCTGGAAGCAATGGCTTCGGCGCTTTCGCGGATCTGTGCCACCATGGCTTCGAAGGTGTCCATCATCTCATTGAAGGCCTGGGCGGTTTGCCCTGCTTCATCATTGTGGGCCAGGGCCAGACGCATGGAGAGGTCGGCATTTTCACCCGCAGCACCGCTGATGCTTTCCATTTGACGGCGCATGGCGACCAGCGGACCCAGTACCCGCACCATCGTGCGCCAACCAAAAATGGCCAGCACGCCGATGACGCCCAGCGTGACCAGTACCAGCAGCGTGCGCCCGGCGTTGGCCAGCGTTTCCGCTTCACTGCTGGCACTGGCGGCGCGCTCGACCATGTAGGCTTCGATATCGCTCAGTACGCCCTGCATCTCATCGGACGCTTGTGCCACGCTGGCCAGCGCCACCTGTACCTGCTCGCCTTGGGCCAGCTGCTGCTGGCGCAGGTCATAAACGGAGCCGGTATCTTCCACCATCAGGGCATGCAGGTCGGCAATCACCGAGTCCAGTTCGGCGATCAGCACGCGCTGTTCGACGGTCGTGCTGGGTGCTTCTCCCATGGCAGCCAGCGACTGGCGTGCCAGGGTTACCTGTTGGGCAATCTCATTGGTACGCAGGTTGACCAGCGCATCCACGCTCTCCACCTGCATCATCTGGCGCGCAAGGTCGGATAGCGTCGCCACGGCCATGCGGGCATTGCCGCTCAGCCGTCCAATGTCCACCCGAGGAGCGAACATGGTGTCCAGCAGTTGGGTCGGTAGCGAGGTCGTGCCCTCCTCACGCCAGGCTTCCATCAGCTCACGCTGACGGCGCTCTTCACGCACCTGCGCCAGCGCCGTGCGACCGGCGATGTCTTCGGCACTGTGCATGACCGTGGTGATGGCAGCCTGCATCTGTTGCAGCTGGGAGACCATTTGTGCCGAGAGATTCAAGGCTTCACGGCGTACTTCTTCCAGTGTTTCATCACCCGCCAGCAAGCTCTGGTAGTGAGTGTCCAGTGCACTGAGCTGGTTCGATAGCGCCGATAGGCTGCTGCGCTCCAATCCGTCTCGCGCACGTGCAAAGCGTTCGTTCAACGCGCTGCGCGAGGTCACGCCGTCAAGGGCCGCCTCGCTGTCGGCCGCCAGCAGGTCGGCATGACGCTGACCAAACGCGCCCATGGTCAGTACCATGCTGCGGCTGGCATCCTGCAAAGGAAGTACATCGCTGGTGATGAGGTGTTGAACGTTGATCAGCCGCTGATTCGTCATCCAGCCGGTGCCCGCCAGTACCATCGCGCCCAGAACGGCGGCAGCGAATAGGCTAATGAGCATGGCTCGTATGCTTATCGTCTTTTTCATCAGGGGTATTCGCTGTGTCAGTGGTTATGCTATTTGAATTATGGTGCAACGCTTGCCCAATCGACCGGCTCGAACTGTCCGTTGCGAATGATCGTGGCCCACACGGCATCGCTGGCCTGATGGTCTCCTTCCCCCAGGGTCAGCGGCTCACCTACGCCAATATCGATGGTGCCCAATCCCAGCAAGCCTTCCACGATGGCTTGCCGATTCGGATTTTCTCCGGCGGCTTTCACCCCTTCCACGAACAGCTTGGCAGCCAGATACCCCTCCAGGGAGATGAAATCCGGCTCGCTGCCGGGCACATGCGCCGCCAACGCCTGGCGGTACTCTTCTACCGCTGGCAGGTCAGCATCCAGTGGCGGCACGACCTGAGTCACGATCACCCCTTCGGCCAGTGGCCCCAGCGCCTCCAGCAGGGCTTGGCTACCCACGAAAGAGACGTTCAGAAACACGGTCTCCGGCAGGTCCTGACGCGCTTCGCGGATAAAATCGGCAGCGGGGCCAAAGGTGCCGACAATGATCACCGCACGAGGCACGACAGGTGCCTGAAGAATGGTTGCCAGCCCTTGGTGAACATTGCGGGTACCGCGTGTAAAACGGCCGTGGGCCAGCTGTGAGGTGTCGGTAAAGCCCTCTTCGTGCAAGGCGCGCAGCGCGCCATTGTAACCTGCATCACCAAAGCTGTCGTTCTGCGTGAAAAAGGCAATCTCTTCGGGCTGGATTCCTGCTTCCAATAGCCCCGCCACCATGGCGGCGGTTTCCTGCACATAGCTTGCCCGGTAGTTGATCACATAGCGGTCGGGGGGTGAACGACGCAAAATGCCAGCACCAGTAAAGGCGCCGTACAGCAGCGTGTTGTGCTGGTTATGAATGGGGATGGTCACGGCGGCAGTGGGCGTGCCGACGTTACCGATGGCCGCCAGCAGGGAGCTGTCACCGACCAGCTGCCGCGTATGCGCGGCGGCGGGCAGCGGCGAGTATTGATCATCGAAGGCTTGCAGTACCAGCGACTGCCCGTTGACGCCACCTTCGGCATTTACTTTGGCAAAATAAGCCTCGATACCCTGCTGCATACCCGTGCCCAGGGGAGCCGCTGCACCGCTCAACGGTGCCACGATACCCACCTTGAGCTCCGCCAGAGAAAGCGGGGAAGTGAGTAAGCCCGCTACCAGAAGCCACGTTCTCATTTTGTGCATTGCTTTATCCTCAGGGTGCTTTGGACAAATATCGGCACAAACAACTACGACTTTAGTCGCCCAAGAGGGCGTTTTTCGGCCTCTAGCCAGGTCGGTCCAGGGCAAAGCGGTCGCTGACTCTGACATAGTCGCTACCTGCCAGGCGCCCCACCGGCTTGAGCGTGTCCAGATGCACGTGGCGGCCATCCCAGACGGACTCATCGGCGTGGATCGACACCACTTTGACCAGAATCAGGCTGCCTGCCAGCGGCTGATCTCCGAAGCGGATCACCTGTACTCGCTGGCAGCCAAAGGCGATGGGCGCCGCCGCAATACGCGGCACGCTCACACCAGGCATGGCAGCCTTTTCCAGCCCTGCCAAGGCAAACTCGTCTTCCTGGGGCGGCAGGCTGGCGCTGGTGGTATTGAGCGCCTCGATCAAGCCTTCGGTGCCCACATGCACCACGCACTCGCCGACGTCCTCCAGATTGCGCAGCGTATCCTTGGGCTGGGCACTGCCATCCAGCAGCGGTGCAAAAGCCAGAATGGGAGGGTCGATACTGGCCACGTTGAAAAACGAAAACGGCGCCAGGTTGGCATTGCCCTGGCCATCCTGGGTGGCCACCCAGGCAATGGGTCTGGGGCAAATACTGCCCGACAGCAGGCGATAGAGCGTTCCAGCGCTTAGCGGCGAGGTTTCCAGCAGGGTATCCATGAAGACTCCTTATCAGGCCATAGGAACCAGGTAATCATTGTTGTAGAGACCGAGTGTTACTAGGCCGTCGAGCCGTCCTGCTGTCAAGTGTGCTAGCCTTGTCAACTCATGGGTTACCAGAGAATTGAATGCTCACTATTTCCAATAGCGTCACGCTGGCCGATTGGGAAATCGATATCAGCCAGATTCGTGCCCAGGGGGCGGGCGGCCAGAACGTCAATAAAGTCGCCTCTGCCGTGCATCTGCGCTTCGACATTCCGCGCTCGACGCTGCCCCCTACCTACAAGGAGCGGCTGATGGCGCTGTCCGACCAGCGGATCAGCAAAGAGGGCGTGGTCATCATCAAGGCGCAGAGCTTTCGCACGCTGGAGCTGAACAAGGAAGACGCCTTGAACCGCTTGCAGGCGTTGATTCAAAGCGTGGCCCGTACGCCGAAGACACGCCGCCCAACCAAGCCCACCAAAGGCTCCCAGCGGCGGCGGGTGGATCACAAGACCCGCAAAGGCAAGATCAAGTCACTGCGTGGTAAAGTGCCGCTGGGTTGACGCCCTCCGTGAACCCTCCCCCCATTTCGAACCGGATACCACGCCCCCCATGCTCAACCAGCCTCGCCCTGTGTCACCCTGCCGCCATATTTGCCAGATCAACCCCGAGACGGCGCTGTGCAGCGGCTGCGGGCGCACTCTGGATGAGATTGCCTGCTGGGGCAGCATGACCGATGCAGAGAAAGCGCCCGTCTGGACGCGTATCGAACAGGCCGGTTACCTGGACATCGGCGATGACGCTACTCCTTGACCGGCGCAGGCTGGGCGTGACGATCACTCAAGATATGGTGCAGCTCGCCACAGGCGACCATCGGGTCGTCGCAGTTGATCACGATGGTGGAATCGGCCAGCACATAGCTGCGCCCGGTAATGGTATTTTCCACCACCTGATAGGCACCTTCCTGGTGGGTGCCTGTAAAGGTGCCGATAAACCCGGTTTCTCTCAACGAGACGGTTTCCAGCTTGTCGCCCGGCGCCAGCCGCCCTTCATGATGCATCAGCGCCAACCGCGCCGAGGTGCCGGTGCCGGTGGTGCTGCGGCAAATCACGCCGGGGTGTACGTAGGTGGCAGAGCGCGAACGCACATAGCCCTGCGCCACCTGCTCCTCAGGACCCATGAAGTGTAGAAAGGGCAGCGGCCCCACATCGCCCAGAGTGTAGTGGGAAAACCCTCGGTGGGCCTGGATGGCCTCGATGATCTTGTGGGCACAGGCCGCCAACGCGGCCTCTTCGTCCCGTACCAGCTTGAAGCCCAGCGCCTCGGCATCGACCAGCGCGTAGAAGCCACCGCTGTAGGCAACCGAGTAGGTGACGTCGCCAATGCCCGGTACCAGAATCGTATCGCGATAGCTGTCGATATAGCTGGGCAAGCCTTCACAGGTCACCGACTCGACGACGCCGTTGCGCACCCGCGCTTCGATCTGCACCAGGCCTGCCGGGGCTTCCAGCTTGAAGCGCTGTAGCCCCTCCTGTTTGGGCACGATACCCATTTCCAGAACGGCCGTGGCCGTGCACAAGGTGTTGGAGCCTGAGTAGATCGGGTAGCCCATCACCTCCATGATGATGTACCCCGCCACCGCTTCAGGGTGAGTAGCAGGCACCAGCAGGTCGACCGACATTTCCGGAATGCCATAGGGCTCGCCCAGCAGTAGCTGCCGGAGGCCATCGGCGTCGTCACGCAGATACTCCATTTGCTGGCGCACCGTGCTGCCCGGCAGCGTATCGATCCCGGCGGTGACGATACGGCTCACGTCGCCCCCCGCGTGGGTATCCAGCAGCTTGATGGTATGCACGGTATTCACTGGCGAGACTCCCGTTCCGATTGAAGAGCGGCAGATTGAAGAGCAGCCGACTGAAGCGCGAACGGCGCCCCATGGGCCTCCCACTGGGCATCGGGCACGATCACGATCTTGCCCAGATAGTCGCTGCCGCGATTGACGAAGTAGCGCTCCGCCGCGTGCAGCTGCGACAGCTTGAAGGTCCCGTGCAGCACCGGCTTCAGCTCGCCGCTGCGAATCCAGGCGATCAGCTGTTCGGCCTCTTCACGGGTGCCATGGGAGACCCCGACGATTTGCACCTGATACAGGTAGATGCGTGTCCACATGATTTCGCTGAGATTGCCACCGCTGGCACCGGCGATGGCCAGCCGCGGATACGTGGCGCGCTGCGACATATCACTGATCATGGTGTCGATGAACAGGTCGGTCATGTCGCCCCCCACCAGGTCCATGACCGCATCGATGGGCCGCCCTTCGGTGGCGTGCAGCACGCGCTCGACGAAGGTGGGCAAATCGCCTCGGTCGATCACCGCCTGCGCGCCCAGCCCGCGCAGGGCATCGGCCTTGCTGGGCTGGCTGACGGCATAAGGGATGGCGCCGATGATGCGGCACAGCTGAATCAGCGCCGTCCCTACACCTCCGCTGGCCCCACTGACCAGCACCCGCTCGCCAGCCCGCACGTTGGCCGCCGTCATCATGTGGTAGGCGGTCTGATAGGAGCACATTCCCATGGCCGCCAGAGGGGCATCTGGTAACTCAGGATTGGCGATGTGATGAAACTGGTCGGCAGGCACCACGATATATTCCGCGAACCCCCCATCGGCACCATGTCCGTAGTAATCCGGCATCAGGTTGATATCGCGACGGTCATCGGGGTAGAGATTGAAATCCAATAGCCCACGTTCACCCACTCGCTGCCCATCGACGCCCTCGCCCACCGCCACGATGTGCCCCACCACATCGGCCCCCTGAATACGCGGAAAGCTCAAGGTGGGGGCACCGCCCATGGCGAACGAGGTGACCTCCTCCTTGCCCTTAGTGGGATAGAGCCCTTCGCGTGCCTTGCGGTCGGTGTTGTTCTTCGCGGTCGCCGTGACGCGCACCAGCACCTGACCGGCCCCAGGCTGAGGCGTAGGTACGTCCTGCCGATAATGCAACATGTCCACATCGCCATGACCGGTCAGCAGCATGGCCGACATGCTGGAGGGGATAGCAGTGGCGGCACTGGAAGTGGTGGAAATGGAAGTGGCGGACGTGGAAGTCGCGGCATCATTGGCAGCGTTGGTGGCACGTGAGGTTCTGCGGTCCGTATTGGCCATGGGCTGGCTCCTGATCGGTGCATATACCACGACAATAACAAACGCCCGGTCAGGTTCAAGACATCCAGCCCAACGGCGGCCAACAATATCGGGTGATCGCTTCCCTACCGCTTGCGCCGTTTTCCCCCTGGGGCGTCAACTTTTCGCCAATGGTGGCCAGCTTCGAAAAGGGTCAAGCTCATCGTTCATGGGCGCCTCCCAGACTCTGCCAAGGAACGGTATGCTTCACTTCAGCTCTGCCTATCACCGCCGCCTGACCTGGACCTATTTTGGTCTATTCATCTCCATTGGCATGACCGGCGGGCTGCTGGGGCCTGCCCTGCCCCACCTGGCCAGTGCCAGCGGCTCTTCCATGAGTCAGATTGCCGTACTGTTCACGGCTCGGGCCATGGGCAACATGAGCGGTGCCCTGGTCACCGGACTGCTGATGGACCGCTTCAATGGGCATCGTGTGCTGCTGATCATGGGCATACTCACCGTGGCCGGATTGGCGCTGGCGCCCTTGAGCCCGCTTCTCGTGTTGCTGGCACTGCTGTTCATGCTGCTGGGGTTTTCTGAAGTGTCGCTGAACGCCGGGGGCAATACGCTACTGCTGTGGCTGCACCGAGACGCCGCAGGCCCCAATGTGAGCGCACTGCACTTCTGCTTCAGCGTTGGCAATATGCTGACCCCGCTGGTGATGGTGGCAGCGCTGTCATTGACCGGCCAGTTTCACTGGACCTTCTGGGTAGTGGGACTTTGCGTCGCGGGCACGCTGTGGCCACTATCACGCTTTGCCAGCCCCACCATGCCTGGGGCGACCTGCGGGGTGAGCGAAACGCCCGCCCCACGCAAGCATCGCGACCCTCTTCTGCTGGGGGTTTTTCTGCTGCTGTTTGCACTCTACGTGGGCATCGAGGTGACGTTTGCCGGCTGGGTGACGGCGTATGGCGCGCTATCGGGGCTGCCCGACGAGCAGGCCACCCTGCTGGCAACGCTGTTCTGGCTGGCCCTCTCGGCAGGACGCTTGCTGGCCATTCCTCTGCTGCGCTGGTGTGCGCCTTGGCAAATACTGGGGGCGTGCCTGACGATGGGGCTCGCCGCGGCCAGCGGCTGGCATGCAGGTATGCTTTCGCTTGCCGCAGGGGCGCTGCTGTTTGGCCTCTCTGCCTCGGCTTTTTTCCCCACGCTGTTTGCGCTATGCAACCACACCATGGTGATGCGGGGCCGCACCACCGGGGCCATCTTTACGGCAGCGGGCTGCGGAGCGCTGATCATTCCCTCGCTGACGGGCCCACTGCTGGACACCGCCGGACCCGGCGCTTTCCCCGTGCTGCTGGCCTCGCTATGGCTGTCGATCGGTCTTGCGCTGTGCCTGCTGACGCTGCGACTGCGGACTCTTGCTCGCTCTGCTGCCGACTTTTGACACCGTATGGCCGAGCGCAGCTCGTTTTCGGACAGTGCCTAGAACCAGGCTTTACGTTTGAACAACCAGATCAGCAGTACGCCAATGGTCACCATGACGCCCCAAACGAAGAAGTAGCCATACTGGTAGCCAAGTTCGGGCATGTATTCGAAGTTCATGCCGTAAATACCGGCAATAAAGGTCAGCGGCACGAAAATGGCGGTAATGACGGTCAATACCCGCATGGTGATGTTCAACTGATGCGACGAAATCGAGATGTAGCCATCCACCAGATCACCACAGATGTCGTAATACATCTGGGTCAAGGAGTGCAGGCGCTCGAAGCGCTCCTCCACATCGGTGATGGCATGCAGCGTCTCGCTCTCACCCCGGGGGAGGTGCGCGTAGTCGTAAGCCGTCAGCTCCTGAGTGATGCCCTTGTGGTAACTGAACACTCGCCGCATCTTGACCAGCCGAGAGCGGTACGCGGTAATCCGACGCATCAGCACGTCATTGCCGTTTTCCAGCAGCTCGTCTTCCAGGTCACTCAGTTCGGTCTCGAACTCCAGCAGGCTGTCGATATAAAAGCCCGCCGAGGTATACATGACGCGCAAGGCAACCTGCTCGGGAGAACGCGACAGCAGCCGCGCGCCCTGGTCGTTGAGTAACCGTTCGATACTCAGCGCCAAGCCAGGATGCAGCGTGACCAGAAAGCGCTCGCCAACGAAAAAGCACAGCTGCTGAGGCACGAAGTTGAGCTGAGCATCGAAGGAGGAAATGCCTCGATAGATGATCAGCGTATGATTCTCGAACTCTTCGATCTTGGGTGGATGACGCACCTTGTGGGCATCCTGAATCGCCATGGGATGGCAGGAAAATCCCTCGAGCACCTCGCGCTCGCTGGCTTCACTTTCGCCCTGCATATCGACCCAGATATGCGCGCCCTCCTGGCGTTTCCAGACATCGATCAGCGAGAGGTCGCCTTCGCGCACTTCTCCCTCTGGTGTGGTCATCAGACATCGAATCATGTGCTTTCCTTGAATTAACTGGCGTCGGGTGAAGGCAGCACAGGGCTTGCCAAGCGCGTTTGCGCCTTGCCGGCTCGCTTGGCTTCGTACATCGCCACATCGGCTCGCTTCAACAACTCTTGCGGGGTTTCTTCTGCCCCGGGGACATACTCTGCAATACCGATACTGGTGCTGACCTTGAGCACGGTATCGCCTATGGACAGGGGGATTTCAATGAGCTGGATCAACTTCTGCGCCAGCGGTGCGATGGCATCGTGCTCTATATTCTCCAGCACCAGGACGAACTCATCCCCTGCCCAACGGGCCACGAAGTCCGTTTCACGCACGGCGGTTTTGAGGCGATTGGCGATGTCTCGCAATAGCTCATCGCCCATGGCATGGCCGTGCAGGTCATTGATTCGCTTGAACCCATCCAAGTCGAGAAACAGCACCGCCAGCGGTACGAGACTCCGCCGAGTACGCGCCATGGCCTCTGGCAAGCGTTCGTCGAGGGCCCGGCGGTTAGGCAGCTCCGTCAAGACATCTTGCCTGGCCTCCTGGTCTCGCAGGCGTGCCAACTGCTGGCGCTCGGTGATGTCGTGTATGAACAGGCTGCGTCGCCAACGCCCATTGAGTTCGTAGCGCTGGTGGCGAATCTCTACCGGCAAGCGCCCACCATCTCGACGCCGGGCGTTCCATTCGATGGGTGAAGGATCGTCCTGCCCGGGCACGCCTGCAGGAAACATCAGGTCGGTAATGGGGCGGGCCAACGCCTCCTTGCGCGACCAGCCGAACATAGCCTGTGCGGCGCGATTCCAGTCCAGCACCCGGCCACGATCGTCGATGCTCAGGTAGGCGTCGTAGGCCGACTCGATGACCAGGTTGAGTTCGCGGGTACGCCGCTCTATCTGTTGTTCCAGGCTGTTGTGCAGCGCGGCGAGGTCACGTTTGAAACTGGCATTACGCTTCTCTTGCTGTATCAAACGCTCGCGCAAATGAATTTCACCGGACACCACATCGGCCAGGTCCTGTAGTGCGGTGAATTCCTGGGGGCTCAGTTCGCGAGGGCGCGAATCCATGGCACACAGGGAGCCCAATACCAGACCTTGGGTGGTTTTCAGAGGGATTCCGGCATAAAAGCGTATGCCGTCGGGTTTGATGACATAAGGGTTGCTGGCGAAGCGCGGATCCTGAAGCGCATCGTTGACGACCAGCGGCGCTTCCGCCAGCACGGTATAGGCACAGAACGCCACGTCGCGGGGTGTTTCCGAAAACGTCAGCCCCACCTGAGACTTGAACCACTGTCGGTCGGTATCCACGAGCGTCACCGTGGAGAGAGGTACCCCCAACAGCACGGTGACCAACCGAGTCACCCGGTCGAATACCGGCTCACTGGGGGTATCCAGTAACGCCAGCTCTTGTAAAGCAGCAATGCGCAACGCTTCATTGGATGGCAACAGGTGGCTCATGGTGGTTAAACCCGATATGTAGTTAACACTCCTTTGTGTAGTTAACACCCCTTCGTCATCATAGCGCGAAACTGCACAGCCTGCCTAACGCGTTGATTTTTTTGACACCTTGCCTGAAGGGAGCCACCACGCCACGAGGATACTCACCAGGCTCGAGAGCATCAGCGCCCCCACGAAGGGACCGAGGGTAGGAATACTGCCAGGAAACGTGGCGGCCATGATGCCCGCCATCAAGGAGCCTTGCCCCAGCCAGCCCGGCAATACCGCCCCCACCAGGCCCGCTACGCCACCACTGATGGCCGCCAGCGGCGTCATGCGCTGCCACAGGCCCAGCAGCACTGGCACCACGATGGCCGCACACAGCAAATCGGCAATCAGGAACAGTCTCAGCACCGACAGCCCCTGCAAGGCGATGAGAATCACCGGTACCATCAGCAGTACCGTGATCCAGCGTGCCTTGTTCAAGGCATGTGGCTGCTCTCCCGTTGCCCACAGCGACGCAATGCCGTTTTGCAGCGTATCCACGCTGGAGGTCACCAGCGTCACGGCCAGCACCAGTGCCGGTAGCGTGATCCAGACAGGAGCCTCTGCCAACAGGGCAAAAAAGGGCATCGGCGGCTCGCCGAGGTTCACACCGCTCAGCGCTGCCATCATGCCGACTCCACCGATGACCATGACCACGGCCACCGTCATGCCGCCTCCCAGCCATGCCCCACGGCCAAGACTGGCGCTATCCTGAGCCGCCCACAGCCGCTGCCAATAGCCCTGATGGAACAGGTTGGCTGCGGTCACGGCAATGACCAGTGTCAATGCCACGCTCAGCGAAGTTCCCATGGGCAAGGCCGGCAACGCCGCGTCATTGGGCATGGCAGGCAAGCGCCATAACGTTACGCCCGCCACGGCACATAGCAGGATCAACAGTAGCCAAGCCTGCCAGCGGTCGGTGGCCAAACTGGCTCGCAGGCCACCCAGAACAGTATAGACGAGGGTCGTCAGCGCTACGCCAATGATGACCCAGGCAGGTGGAACATCTGACAGTAGCGCGGTAATGGCACCGATGGCCGTCAGTTCAGCCGCCAGGAAACACCCCATGTACGCCACGGAGGCCAGCGTGACACAGTGGCGGGCCCCTTTCCCGTAACACACCTCGGCGAACTCGGCGATACTGCGCCCGCCTGGCAGCGCCCGACGTATTCTGGGCCCGTAGAGCCCCAGCACCAGAAAGGGCAGCGCCGACCCCAAGGCATAGCCCAACAGAGCCACCGGCCCCACGAACGCGCCGATTTCAGGAGGCGCGAAGAGAATCCAGGCCCCCATCCCCGACGCCAGAAAAGAGAGCCCCAGGGTGGTTGCCGTCTGTGAGTTGCGCGCCGTGACATAGTCATCCAGCGAGCCTCCCCCAAAACGTGCCCGAAGGCCTAAAAAAGCAAAGCAGCACAGCGCTGCGCCCAGCACAGCAGACGTCAGGTACGGCATGTCGCGCTTCCTCCGCCGGTATTAACCGGGTCAGGTTCCAGGGTCTGCGTGACGCGCATTCTCAGCCCGCAATGGGCTCCCCTGGCGACAGTGAATGAATGAAGGCGGTATCTTCACTGAAAGGGGAACCCTGGTAAAGCGTTACAATGCGTCCTGAACCATGGCCTAGGCTGGTTTCGGCACGCGCCCCATGAGATAGAACTCTGGATTAGGAGGGGTTCCCGCCAGGGTGACCAAACGATTCGACATGCCAAAAAAGGCGGCGATGGCACCGATGTCCCAGCAGTCTTCCAGGGTAAAGTCCACTTCCGCCAGCCGGGTTTGCCATTCGGGCGTCAGCTCGCCCAGCTCGATGGCGCTGTGTAGCGCAAAATCGAGCATGCGCCGATGCCGCTCGCTCAACCCCGCCGCCTGGTGGTTGATGGCAACGTTATCGGCCAACAGAGGGTCTTTGGTGTAAATACGTACCAGCGCGCCATGTGCCACAACGCAGTAAAGGCAGCGATTGCGCGCGCTGGTAGTGACCACAATCATTTCCTTTTCGGCCTTGCTCAGAGTGTCGGACTCCCGCTCCATCAAGGCGTCGTGGTAGGCAAAGAAGGCGCGAAACTCCGCTGGACGGTGGGCCAACATGAGGAACACATTGGGCACGAACCCGGCTTTTTCCTGAACCGCCAATATGGCCGTGCGAATGTCGTCAGGCAGGTCGTCCAGGGTTTCGGGAATTTTAAAACGGCTTAATGACGCAGACATGCTTACCTCTTTTTTGTCGTGTTGATAAACGCCTTGCGCGATACGGGGTCATGGTTAACAAAATGCTAACGGATTAGACTTTCATTACACCTTGAGGCTCGCCATACTCTTATCGACTGTATTTCATAAAAAAGGCAGCGTTGAGCAAACGGCGTCTGTAACAGGGAAACCACCATGTCTTATTCTGAAGCAAGAGAGCACACGCCGGGGCGTTTGCATGCATTGTTCGCCGACCCTTACCGTGCGTTCGAAAACGACACGGATGAACGCCAGCTGCATATCCGTATCATGCTTCATGCCTTATTGGCCCGCCCCATCGCCCGGGGTCAAATTACGCTACGTGTCATTCACGGCTGGGAGAACGGCGGTTTCGAGCCAGCCGACCTGCAACATGCGGACTTCCATCTCAACAGCCTGGCAGATTTTCATGCTGCTGCTGCGCGCTTTACGGCGGCGAATCAGCAAAATGCACCGCTGCCCGCCGATGGCAGCGCCATTCTGGCAGAACCGCTGGCCGACGCCATTGCCGATGCCGAGGCCGAAGGTCTGGTCTTGAACGAAGACATTCGAGAAACACCCGCTCGCTGGCAAGCGTTCGAAGGGGGGTTAGCGCTGTACACGCTGTTCAAGATGTATCACCGCCTGGTGTACGGCGAAGACGACACCTATCGCTGCTCTCAGTGCGAAACTCCCCACGGGCTGCGAGAAATCCATGAGTTCCATCTTGAAGAGGGCGAGTTTGCACTCCTTGCGCCACTCAACGATGAACAGGATGCTCCTTACCTGCTGGTGCTGCATGAAAGCCAACTGGAGCCTATAGAACAGCTCCTGCGCGACAGCCTGCCACTTTTCGAACCCGTCTGATCCCCAGGGGCCCTCTGCCGTGGCAGAGGGCCCCTGATGCGTCAGCGGTTCGCCAAATATCTAGAGCGCAATGGTGCTATTGATGCCGCTGGAGACGTTTTCGGGCTCGAACCAGCGTGCGGTCACCGTTTTGGTTTGCGTCCAGAACGCGATGGCCTGCTTGCCGTTGGGGCCCAAATCCCCCAGTTTGGAAGCCCGAGAGCCGGTGAAGCTGAAATAGGCCACCGGCACCGGAATCGGCACGTTGATACCGATCTGACCAACGTCGATATCGGTTTCGAATCGGCGCGCCACCCAGCCCGAGTTGGTGAAAATCGACGTGCCGTTGCCGTTCGGGTTGGCGTTGATGAAGTCGATGGCATCATCCAGCGTCTCGACCCCCACCACGCATAGCACCGGACCGAATATTTCTTCCCGGTAAATGGTCATCTCCGGCGTGACGTTGGCAAACAGCGTCGGCCCCACGAAGTTGCCCTCCGGATACCCTTCTACTGTGTAGCCTCGGCCATCCACCAGCAGCGTGGCCCCCTCTTTTTCACCGGCGGTGATCAAGCGCTCGACACGCTCCTTGGCCTGAGGAGACACCAGCGGCCCCAGGTCGGCATCCCGCTGGGTACCGGGGCCGACCTTCATGCTACGGGCGCCTGCTTCGATATCGCTCAGCCACTCCTGCGCCTCGCCTACCAGCACCACCACCGAGTTGGCCATACAGCGCTGACCCGCTGCCCCAAAGGCCGACCCCAGCAGGCTGTCGATGGCCTGACTACGGTTGGCATCCGGCATCACCACACAGTGGTTCTTGGCCCCCATCATGGACTGCATACGCTTACCTGCCGCCGCCGCACGGCCATACAGCAGCG
The DNA here is from genome assembly GCF_014651775.1 of Vreelandella hamiltonii. GTDB lineage: Bacteria > Pseudomonadota > Gammaproteobacteria > Pseudomonadales > Halomonadaceae > Vreelandella > Vreelandella hamiltonii. Next base: position 4,699 of record NZ_BMXN01000012.1, on the reverse strand, counting down.
ATCCCACATGGGTAGAGCCAATGAACGACAGCGCCTTGATGTCCTGATGGTCGGCAATCTGGTTGGCAACTTCGGGCCCGCCATGCACCACGTTGAGCACGCCCGCCGGAATACCCGCCTCATGGGCCAGTTCCACCAGCCGCATGGTCGAGCTGGGGTCCTGCTCGGAAGGCTTCAGAACGAACGTATTGCCCGTGGCAATGGCCAGCGGAAACATGAAGCAAGGCAGCATGATGGGGAAGTTGAACGCCGTGATCCCGGCGCCCACGCCCAGCGGCTGATGCATGGTATACACATCGACCTCATTGGCCGCGTTTTCGGCGAGTTCACCCAGTTGCAGAGACGCAATCGAGCAGGCGTGCTCGACCACTTCCAGCCCGCGGCCTACTTCGCCTTCTGCGTCAGGCAGCGTCTTGCCATGCTCTTCGGTGATCAGCGCGGCGAGTTCCGCGGTATGCTCACGAATCAGGGCCTGAAGTTTCAGCATGATGCGCATGCGCTTGCCCAGCGGCACCTTGCGCCACTCCTTGAACGCGGTTTTGGCACTGGCAATGGCACGCTCTACCTCGTCAGGGGTACAGAAAGGCACCCGGGCCACGACCTGCTGGGTCGCCGGATTGACGACATCGCGCCACTCCTGGCTTTGCGACTCGACCGGCTGGCCATCGATATACATGGGTATCTGGCGAACGGACATACAGACGTTCCTCGTGGTTGTGTTTGTTATGGGGTTGAATAAGGAGCCCCTAGGGTATATCAGCAAGTTGACGTAAACGTCAATTAGCCACTCGATAAAGCTAAATTCACCGCACTGGGGAAATAGCCTTTCCCTCAAGGAAAGAGCCTCGCTATGCTGTCAGGGCGCCTTCTCAACCTGCCTATCGACGATGCATAACGTGGCTTTCCACAAGGAGGTATCCATGCAAGCGTTCAATTGCCAGTGCGGCAACCCGCTGTTCTTCGAGAACACCCATTGTGTTGCCTGTGAGTCGGAAGTCGGCTGGTGCCCGGCCTGCAGCAATATCGTTGCCTTGGCCCCTTTGGAAGGCGGCGGATACCGCTGCACCCACGAAGGCTGCGGCACCCTCTTGATGAAGTGCCATAATTACGCGGTAGAGAACGTATGCAACCGCATGGTGATCATGACCGAAGGCGAAGCCGACACGCTGTGCGACTGCTGCCGCTACAACGATGTGATTCCCGACCTGAACGTAGAGGGTCACCGCGAGCGCTGGGCCGCACTGGAAGCTGCCAAGCGTCGTCTGTTCCACACCCTGGAGATTCTCAAGCTCCCCCACGGAACCCAGGGCGATGATATTCGCGTCCCCTTGAGCTTCTCGTTCATGGCCGACGCCCTCCCTGACAAAGGGCTCTGGCGCTCCACGGCGAATCAGGAGAAGGTCTATACCGGCCATGCCAACGGCCATATCACCATCAACGTCAAGGAAGCCGACGACGTCGAGCGTGAGCGACTGCGGGTGGACATGAACGAGTCCCACCGCACCCTGATCGGTCATTTTCGCCATGAGGTGGGGCATTACTACTGGGACTTGTTGGTCAAGGATCAGGATGAGGCCGCCAGCGTCCGAGTGTTTGGCGACCATAACGCCCCCACCTACGGTGATGCGCTGGAAACCTACTATCAGCAAGGCGCGCCGGCCGACTGGCCAACACGGTTCATTTCTGCCTATGCCGCCATGCACCCGTGGGAGGACTTCGCCGAAACCTTTGCGTTTTATCTGGACATGGTGGCCGTGCTGGACACCGCTCTACACATGGGGATTTCACGGGCCGAATATGACGGCACGCTGGACAGCATGTTAAGAGCGTTTCATCAGGTGGGGATGGTCGTCAATGAGCTCAACCGTGATATGGGGCTACTGGACCTGGCACCGGGGGTACTGCCTCCCCCGGTGCGTGACAAGCTGGCGTACCTTCATGAGTTAGTACACAGCGCCAGCGCTAACGCTCGATCTACTTGATCAATCGTTATCATGATCCCCCAGGTGGCCCTGACTTTGTCGCTGGGTCACCTTGGGCACGTTGTCGCTATTCACGAAGTACGTTGCCCTGAGCGTGTCATGGATCGCGGCAAAGCCAATCTGTAGCTCATCCACGAACGCATGCAACTTGCTGGGGGAGTGAGCCAACGCCTGGATATCGGCATCGACCACATCGGCACGCACCAGCGACACCGTGGCGGCCACCCGGTCCTGCCTGGGCAGTAGCTGTAGCTCATGGCCCAGCGTTTCCAGGCTACAGGCAATCGAGCGCGGCAGGTTCGGGTCCTGCAGCAGATAGCGCAGCACATCGGGGCCCCGCACTCTCAGCCGCACTTCCTGACGGTACATTTGATAGGCCGTCAGCGACTTGAGCACGCTCATCCACTGAAGGTTTTCGAACGGCAATAGCTCTTCGGGGTTCTGGGGCAGCAGGCTCGCGGAACGTACGTCCACAATACGCGTGGTCATGTCGGCCCGCTCCAGATGTCTGCCCAACTGGATGAAGGTACGGGCCGGCCCATGGCTCAAGGTGCCTTCGATCAGGCCAGTCAGCGTCTGGCAGCCGCGAATCACGTTCTTCAGGAAGGCATCGCGACGGCGCGGGCTGACACCGTTTTCCGCATGGTCGGCCACGCTCAAATAGAGCTGGTTGACCTCCTCCCAGATCTCCCTGGGCACCACGTCTCGGGTAGTGCGCAGGTTTTCCCGAGCACTGGCCAGCGCCGAAAGAATCGAACTGCCATTCTGCGCATCGGCACACAAAAAATGCACTACGCTACGCTCGTCAAAGCTGGAATGGCGCTCGTTAAACGCATCCAGAGTACCGGTCATTTCGATCAGTGGCGCCCAGCCCAACGGCAGGTGGCGCGGCAGGTCGAGCATCAGGTGGCTATTGACGCTCAGCAGCCGCGCGGTGTCTTCGGCCCGCTCGATGTAGCGCGCCATCCAGTACAGGTTTTCAGCTACGCGTGACAGCATGGCGTTAGACTCCTTCCTGCTCGGCGGCATCAGCCGCGTTCTCATCGACCTCGACGATCCAGGTATCCTTGCTGCCGCCCCCCTGGGACGAGTTGACCACCAGCGACCCCTCCACCAGTGCCACGCGGGTCAAACCACCCGTGGTGACATGGGTTTCGGGGCCGGAGAGAATGAACGGGCGCAGGTCCACATGACGCGGCTGCGGCAAGCCGTTGGCCAGGGTGGGCGTGGTGGAGAGCGCCAGCGTAGGCTGGGCCATGTAGTTGCGCGGGTTCTCCTTGATCAGGCGGGCAAACTCGTCGCGGGTTTCCCTGGTGGAGCGAGGCCCGATCAGCATGCCGTAGCCCCCGGACTCATTGGCAGGCTTCACCACCAGCTCGTCGAGGTGATCCAGTACGTACTTGCGGTCGTCATCGAACATGCACAGGTAGCTGGGCACGTTGGGCAGCAGCGGCTCCTGATCCAGATAGTAGCGAATCAACTCGGGCACGAAGGCGTAGACCACCTTGTCGTCTGCCACGCCTGCCCCTGGCGCATTGGCCAACGCCACCTTGCCCGCCCGCCAGGCGCGCATCAGCCCAGGCACGCCCAGCATCGAATGCGGATTGAAGGCTTCAGGGTCCAGAAACTCGTCATCCACACGACGATAAATGACATCCACCCGTCGCAGCCCCTCCACCGTACGCATGTAGACCACGTCATCGTCGTCCACCAGCATGTCGCTACCCTGCACCAGCTCGACCCCCATCTGCTGGGCAAGATAGGCGTGTTCGAAATAGGCCGAGTTGTAGATGCCGGGGGTCAATACCACGACCTGAGGGTCATCGCCGGGACGGGGAGACATGGCCGCCAGCATGTCATACAGCTGCGCCACGTAGTCGTCTACTGGCAGGATTTTGCCCGACGCAAACAGCTCAGGTAGCACCCGTTTGGTGACGTTGCGGTTTTCCAGCATGTAGGAGACCCCGGAAGGAATCCGCAGATTATCCTCCAGCACGTAGAGTGTGCCATCGCCGCCGCGTACCAAATCAGAGCCACAAATATGCGCCCAGATACCATGGGGCGGGTTAATGCCCACACACTGCGGGCGAAAATTAGCCGACTGAGCAAGCACTTCCGCAGGCAGCACTTTGTCCTTGACCACTTTCTGATCGTGATAAAGATCGTCGATAAAGAGATTGAGTGCTTGGACGCGCTGTTTTAAACCGGCTTCCGTCTTGCGCCACTCATGGGCCGGTATGATCCGGGGCACAATATCGAATGGCCAGGCGCGGTCGATCATTGCCCCTTCGGAATACACGGTAAACGTAATCCCCATGGTACGAATGGCGATTTCCGCAGCGGTTTTTCTTTCCGCTAACTCTTCGGCGCTAAACCGAGCCAGCATATTACAAAGCTCATCGGCAGAAGCTCTGGGTTTACCTGGCGCTTCTAGCAACTCATCGTAAAAATCACGGCACGCATAGTTGTTCCAATTGACTTGGCTCATGGGCGCTCTCCTGGCGCTGGGGTGGAAGCGGCAACTTCCTTGAACAATAGTGTAGGCCTGCCGCGTGCAATCGACGTATTTATTGAGCTATATAACCACGCAATACTCGTACCACCTTTCCCGATATCCTGAATCCGTGAAGCCGGCGCCGACACTTTCCCTATCACCGCCAGCGAGCACTTTTTGATCATTCGCCCCGTGCAAGTTGGCTTTCGCAAGCCCGTTATTG
>NZ_BMXN01000011.1 GCF_014651775.1 Vreelandella hamiltonii | reverse complement strand
TGATGGTCATATCGCCGCATAGGTGTGCCGAATGATGCTGTGCACTATGCCAGAAAAATCAGGTGGTTGTCGACAGGCTATCCGCAACCACCTGAATAGTTACTCCGCGTCATGCTCTTCGAGAAATGCTGGAATGATCTTATCGCGCATGGCTTGCTCGGTAGAGCCCCCGTAGGAACCAACATAAAGCGGTTCAGCGAGAGCGGTATTCATGCCGAGAAACAGCAGTCCCGCCATAGCAGTCGTTTGGCTAGTCATTTTTTTCATGCTTGCAGTGTCCTGTCATTGATGTCGATGTTTTGCTTGTTGTTATCAATGGCCGCCACCGCTTCTGGTATTGCTAGAAAACGGTCAGAAGGCGTGGGCAGTGCGACCTGCAATTGAAGCTAGCATCGCTTTGGTCATCAGGGCTAATGCCGTTTGTTAGCCATCCTATTAGCTAATGTTATGGGTCAATGGCGTAGGCGATGTATCGAGCTGATCGGCAAGGTGTCGTTTCAACTCCTCGAGAAACTCCAGTACCAATCGTGACGGGGGCCGGAAAGCGGGAAGCACTGCACTGTAATGAAAGGGAATTTCAGGAGTAAAGGGACGGGATACCAGGCCTTGCGAAAGGTAGCTATCCGCAGTGATAGGGTCGATCAACGACACTCCGGCTCCCGCCAGGACCAGTTCGCACGCCACACTCGACAATTGGGTCTCGATCCGCATTCGGCGCTTGATGCCCGCCTGCTGGAAGACCTGGTCGATAAGCGGCCTGACATCCTGGGTTTGTCCGAGAGAGACGAAAGGTTCTCCCTCGAGATCCTCGATGTTCACGACCGGCTGGCTGGCAAGGGAGTGGTCGGGCAGCATCACTAACCGCAACGCCCCACTGGCAATCGGACGAATGGTGACGGAGGGGTCGACCAGTTGCATGCCTATCAGGCCGGCATCGCACTGTTGTGTTGCCACCCACTCCAGCACCCGCTGGGAGCTATGCACCTGCAGGGAGATGGTGATGCCGGGATGTCGCTCGGAGAAAGCGTTGATCATCGTCGGCAGCGCATTCAACGCCAGGGCGGGCATACAGCTCAGCAGCAATCGACCGGTGCGAAATTCACGAATTTCGCGGGCCGTATCGGTAATTTTATCCAGGCCGACGAAGGCTCGCTCCACGTCTTCATAGAGAGCTAATGCTTCCGGCGTGGGAATCAGTCTCCCCTTGTGACGCTGGAAAAGTGCAAACCCCACATGGAATTCCAGATCCCCGACCAAACGACTGACGGCAGGCTGGGAAACGTGCAGTGTCTGAGCGGCACGCGTTACCGTCTTGTGAACCATCACCGCCCGAAAGGCTTCTATCTGGCGAAGATTAATCATCTTTCTAACGCTCCTATGGCAGTCGGGTGGCTTGCGAAAAGCGTTGGCGAAACACGCCGATAAACTCCTGTGCAAGCTGCGATACAGGCTGGTCACGTGGTGTCAACAAAGCAAAATCTTCTCCTAACAAGGGAGAAAAAGGCCGTAATACCACGTTCATGTCGCTGAGGGCTCTAGCACTGATAGGATCAAGGACCGCAATGCCCACTCCTCGGCCGACTAGCCGGACCGCTTGCAAGGCCAGCGAGACTTCCAAGCGCCGTCTGGGGCGTAACTGTCTTGCTTCCATCAACCGCTCCAGATCGAGACGTAAGGGATCCTGCGGCTCGAAGCAGATCAGGGTCTCATTGACAAGATCCTCCACTTCCACCGTGTTACGTTCCGCAAGAGGGTGGCCAGAGGGTAGCGCGCATACGCTGTCGAGATGAAATACGTCGCTGTCCATGCGGTCATCGATTGCAGAAACAATAGCAAAGCCAAAGTCACAGCGTTGGGTGAGTACGTCTTCTACTACCTGGTCTGAGCGGAAAGTGGCCAGCTCGATCCTGGCATCGGGATGGTCAGACGCGAAGTCGGCCAATACATCGGGGAGGAAGGTCATTCCTAGCAAAGGCATGGCACTGATGCGCAATCCTCCGACTTCACGTTCTCTGATCCGCCTTGCAGTGCTGCGCAAGTGCTCCATGCCGCTCCATACCTTCTGTACCTCGCGATGAAATAGGCGCGCCTCCGGTGTCGGCACCAGACGCCCCCGAACACGCTCGAATAGCGTGAACCCTACGTCATGTTCCAGTTGCTTGAGCAGGCGGGTGACACCCGGTTGTGCAATCAGCATACGCCTGGCGGCACCGGAAACTGTACCGATCTCCATGACATGCTTAAAAGCGAGGATCTGGCGGTCGCGCAAATGAAGAGAGGGCATAGTCATAACTTTTACGCATTAAGTGGACAATTATTGATATTGGATCGTATAGCACATCCCTACCTATAGTCGAGCTTACTTAAACTAGATTGAGCTAGCGGCATGAAATTTGACTTCTTAATTATTGGTGGTGGCGTAGTAGGCATGGCTGTTGCCTATGGCCTACTGCGCAGAGGTCAAAAAATTATCATGCTAGACGAAGGAGATGATGTTTTACGTGCATCACGAGGTAATGCCGGGCTAACGTGGGTACAAGGAAAAGGTATAGGCATGCCTCGCTATGCCGAGTTGAGTCTACAGTCGAGCGATGTATGGCCTTTTTTTGCTATTGAGCTTAGCGAGCGCAGTGGTGTACCGCTTGAATACTCTCGCCAGGGCGGTATTGATATTTTCTTTGACGTTCAGGAGGCCGAAGCACGTGTGGCTAGCTATCGTAAACTTCAGGCTTCATCACCCTGTCTCGCAAGCTATTTTCAATGGGAATACTTAGACAGGCCAGCCCTGATAACCCATCTCCCTGGCTTAGGTGAAAGCATTCACGGGGGCACTTGGTCTCCCCATGATGGCCATTGCAATCCGCTATTGCTTTTGCGTGCACTTTTAACAGCTAGCCTTAAGATGGGTCTTAGCTATCATCCAGGCTGCTCGGTTCAGCGCCTCGAATCAAATATCGTTGGCTTCACTGCCAATACTCTAGGCGGTAACTTTACAGCTGAGCGTATTATCGTAGCTGCAGGCCTTAGAGCGAAGCACCTCTCACCCATGTTGGGCCTGAGCGGGGAAGTGTTTCCCTTACGAGGGCAGATCCTCGTAACGGAAAAAATGCCTTTGATACCGCAACTTCCTACACCTCAGATAAGGCAAACCGGTAACGGTAGCTACTTGATCGGTGACACCCATGAACATGCAGGCTTAAACCGGGATGCGACTACCAATATCATGGCGAAATTAGCAGCTCGTGGGGTGCGTATTTACCCGCACTTGAAGAACGCCAACATAGTGCGTGCTTGGAGTGCATTACGAGTAATGACACCTGATGGATTTCCACTGTATGAATCATCCAGAGCCTGCCCAGGTGCCTATAACATCAATTGTCATAGCGGAATTAGTTTAGCTGCTTTCCACGCTGAGGAGCTGGCTCAAGCCTTGCTCCATGACCGACTGAGCCATGAATTTAGCGAATTTTCCAGTGCGCGCTTTAGCAAGATTAAATAACAAAAACGTTACACCGAGAGTACGACGCCTCACGCAACCATCGATAAAATCAAGAGGAATGCGAAATGCGACAAGTCACCTGCTGTTTAGTTTTCACGACAGTATTAATCAGCTGCCTTGCTCATGCTGATAGTAAACCACTACGTATTGGAGTCGATGTTCCCTATGCGCCTTATCAATATAAAGAGCCTGATGGCACCATCACAGGGTTTGAAGTTGAATTAGTCAATGCTGCTTGTGAACGCATGCAGCGTGAGTGCGAATGGGTAGAACAAGGTTGGGATGGAATTATTCCTGGGTTAATGGCGCGCAAATACGACCTGATAGCGTCAGCGATGAACATTACAGAAGAGCGTTCTAGGCAAGTTAGCTTCTCGGCTCCCTACTACCAAGTACCATCCGTTTGGGTTAAAAACGTAAATAACGAGTACGATATAGAAGGTGACTTGGCAGATGTAGCAATCGGTGTGCAGCAAGCCACTATTCAAGATGAATATGTTACTACCTACTATCCTGATGCGGATATTCATCGGTATGGTGATTCAGGCTCTGTAGTTACCGATATGCATGCGGAGCGCCTCGACCTTGTTTTCACTGCCTATTCTCTTGCTCAAGAAACGATGCTCCAGGACGAGCGTTTTATACAAACGGGAGATTTAATTACCGGCCCTGAGTCGATTTATGGCCCCGGTATTGGTGCTGCTTTCCGCCCACGAGATGAAGCGCTGATAGAAGCTTTTGATAAGGCGATGCAAGAAATTAAAGAAGATGGAACATTCGACAAAATTTATAACGATTATTTTGAATAATCAGTAACTAATGATTATTTAGATTCTTTCTTAGGCATAAAGCAACAAGCCGACTCTTGGGTCGGCTTGTTGCTTATTACCACTACTGGCAGACGGCGACGCGGGAAGTAGCTAACGCTTAGAGCGCTAAATCATACTCAACGATCAGCGGTGCGAACTCGGAGAAGGTCGCATCGTAATCAATCCACGCGTCGACCACATGGCGCCGGAAGTTGGGGCCGACCAGCTGGTAGTCGATCCGCCAGCCTTCCTGCCGGTCCCGGGGTACTTCCTGGTCCAGCTTGGGCCACCAGGTGTATTCGCCAGCATCGCGATTGATCTCGCGGAAGGTGTCGATGAAACCGGTTGGGCCAAGCACCTGGTCCATCCAGGCACGCTCTTCCGGGCGGAAGCCGGAGGTGAGCTGATTGTCCGACCAGTTGGCCAGGTCGACGGTCTTGTGGGCAATGTGCCAGGTACCGCAGATGATGTATTCGCGGCGCTTGCGCGACATCTTCGTCAGGTACTCCTGGTACTGCTCCATGAACGCCTGCTTGGCTTTCTGGTCACTTCCGTCGGGCATCAGGAAAGTGGCAATGCTGAAACGGTCATAGTCCGCCTGCAGAAAGCGCCCTTCGTGATCGCACTGAGGAAACCCCAGGCCGTACATGATGGCCTTGGGGATTTTGCGGCAATAGAGCGCCACACCGGCGAAACCATCCTCCTCGGCATCCAGGAAATAGCCTTCGTAGCCTTCCGGATAGAGAATATGGTCACCCAGTTCAAAACTTTTTGCCTTGATGTTCTGCACGCAGACCACGTCGGCATCCTGCTGAGCCAGCCAGTCCAGGAAGCCACGGTCGACGGCATCACGAATACCATTGACATTGATGCTGGCAATTTTCATAAATCGTCCCTTTTGCGTCGCTGCTGTATGATACCCGACGTTTAGACGTTTGGGTAAATAGACAAACCAATTCTTGCTATTTAGCCCCGTTTTATTGTTGCGTTTGACTTACATTCCTATCGACCACACCTACCGACAAGAGAACACCGCCGTGGCCACCACTCTACAACCCTACCAACGCGATTTCATTGCCTTCGCTATTGAGCAGGGCGTGCTCAAGTTTGGCGAGTTCACGCTGAAGTCGGGGCGAGTAAGCCCTTACTTTTTCAACGCAGGCCTGTTCCAGACGGGCCGAGCGCTGGCCAAGCTGGGGCGTTTCTATGCCCAGGCGATTGTCGATAGCGGCCTGCAGGCCGATGTGCTGTTCGGTCCTGCCTACAAGGGCATTCCCCTGGCGGCGGTCACCGCGGCGGCCCTGGCCGACCACCACGACCGTGACATGCCCTACGCCTTCAATCGCAAGGAAGCCAAGACCCATGGTGAAGGCGGTAACATCGTGGGGGCTGAGCTGGCGGGCGATATCTTGATCATCGATGACGTGATCACGGCGGGCACGGCCATCCGCGAAGTCATGACCCTGATCGAGCAGAGCGGCGCTCGGGCGGGCGGCGTGATCATTGCCCTGGACCGCCAGGAGCGTGGCCAGGGCGAGCAGAGCGCCATTCAGGAAGTGCAGTCCCAGTATGGCATGCCGGTGGTCAGCATCGTGTCGCTTGAGCAAGTGCTCACCTACCTGGAAGAGCAGTCAGGTAGCGACCTCAGCAGCCACGCCGAGGCCGTGCGTGCGTACCGCGACCGCTACGGTATCGCCGGTTAGGTTGCGTCGCCCATGGGCAATGCGCCAGCGTAGTCTTGTTGGCGCCACGCTTCGTAACTGACCACCGCCACGGCGTTGGAGAGGTTCAGGCTGCGGTTGTTGGGCTGCATGGGAATGCGCAGTTTTTGCTCTGCGGGCAGCATGGCGTGCACCTCGGGAGAGAGCCCGGCGGTTTCCGAGCCGAACAGCAGCACATCCCCCGGCTTGAAGGCGGCATCGCTGTGGGCGCGGGTGCCTTTGGTGGTAATCGCCCAAAGGGTACGCCCCTGCATGGCCGTGTAGAACGCCGCGAAATCAGCGTGACGGGTGACGTTGGCCAGGTCACGGTAATCGAGCCCCGCACGCCGCAGCTTTTTCTCTTCGAGATCGAAGCCCAGCGGTTCGATGAGATGCAGGCGGCAGCCGTTGTTCGCCACCAGGCGCATAATATTGCCCGTATTGGGAGCCATGCGTGGCTCGAAGAGCGCTACTTCAAACATCACTACCTGCCATGATTGGTCTATGGTGCCGTTGTCAGCGCGGCTGATTGTAATGGAAATCACTCGGAAACACTTGTAGAGGTCACCCTTCGCCATGATGCCCCAACCGCCAAAGACGATTCTTGAACGTATCAAAGGGCTCAATCCACGCCAGCAGGAAGCGGTGCGCTACATCGACGGCCCCTGCCTGGTGCTGGCGGGCGCGGGGTCGGGCAAGACCAGCGTGATCACCACCAAGATTGCCTACCTGGTGCAAGAGTGCGGCATGAGCGCCCGCCGGATCGCCGCGGTGACCTTTACCAACAAGGCCGCCCGAGAGATGAAAGAGCGGGTGGGCCAGATGCTGAAGGGCAAGGAGGGCCACGGGCTGACGGTTTCGACCTTCCACAACCTGGGGCTCAACATCATTCGCGGCGAGCTGAAGACCTTGGGCTACAAGCCGGGGTTTTCGCTGTTCGACCCGGAAGACGCCAAGGCGCTGCTGCGGGACTTGATGAACAAGGACGCTCAGGTGGACGCCGAGCAGATCAACGCCGTTCAGGCGAAGATTTCCCAGTGGAAGAACGACCTGGTACTGCCCGGGGATGCGCTTTCGTTTGCTGCCGATGACGACGAGCATTTCGCGGCACGGGTGTACGAAGCCTACGTTCGCCACCTGAAAGCCTATAACGCGGTGGATTTCGACGACCTGATTCTGCTGCCCGTGGTGCTCTTGCAGCGTGACCCGGAAGCACTGGCCCGCTGGCGGCGCAAAATTCACTACATGCTGGTGGATGAGTACCAGGACACCAACGTTTCCCAGTACCTGCTGGTGAAGCTGCTGATGGCCGAACGCGCCACCTTTACCGTGGTCGGCGACGACGACCAGTCGATTTACGCCTGGCGGGGCGCTCGGCCGGAAAACCTGGTCACCCTGGGGGAGGATTTCCCGCGATTGAAGGTCATCAAGCTGGAGCAGAACTACCGCTCTACCGGCACGATACTGCGCGCCGCCAACACGCTGATTGCCAACAACCCCCACGTCTACGACAAAACCCTGTGGTCGGAGATGGGCGACGGCGCGCCGATTCGCGTGGTGGTGAACCGCCATGAGGAGGCCGAAGCCGAGCGAGTGGCCAGCGAGATGCTCACTCGGCGCATCAAGGAAAAAGCCGAGTGGCGCGATTTCGCGGTGCTTTACCGAGGCAATTTTCAGGCGCGGCTGCTGGAGCTGAAGCTGCAGCACTACCAGATTCCGTACAAGCTCTCCGGCGGCACGTCGTTTTTCTCGCGTAACGAGATCAAGGACGCCATGGCGTACCTGCGGCTTTTGATCAACCCCGCCGATGACAACGCCTTTTTGCGCATCGTCAACGTGCCCCGGCGTGAAATTGGCCCCGGTACGCTGGAAAAGCTTGCCAACTACGCCACCGAGCGCTCCATTTCGCTGTTTTCCGCCTGCCACGAACTAGGCCTGGAACAAACGCTGCCCACCCGCGCCGTGGAGCGGCTGTCGCGCTTTACGCACTTCATCGATGGCGTGCGCAAGCGGATGGACCAAGGCGATGCCATTGCCGCGATACGCGACATGCTGCGGGATATGGATTACGAGGCGTGGCTGTACCAGAACGCCAGCGCCCCGACCATTGCCGAGCGCCGCATGGCCAACGTGTGGATCCTGATCGACCAGCTGGAAAAGTCGCTGAACCGCGACCCGGAAGAGAGTACCGCCAGCACCGAGACGGAAACCGACAGCGTCGAGGCCGCTATCTCGCGACTGGTGTTGCGCGACATCCTGGAGCAGCAGGCCGAAGAGGACGATTCGGATCGCGTGCAGCTGCTCACCATGCACGCTTCCAAGGGGCTGGAGTTTCCCCACGTTTACCTGATGGGCTGGGAAGAGGATCTGCTGCCCCACCGTAACGCCATCGAGATGGGCACCGTGGAGGAGGAGCGCCGCCTGGCCTACGTGGGCATTACCCGCGCCCGGCGGACGCTGACGCTGACCCTGGCGCGCCAGCGCAAGGCGTATGGCGAACTGATGGACTGCCAGCCTAGCCGCTTTCTGGACGAGCTGCCCGCCGACGACCTGGAGTGGGAGGGCCGCGCCGACAAGGAAGACCCCGACAAGAAGCAGGCTCGGGGCAAGGATGCCATTGCGGGGCTGCGTTCCTTGCTGGGCTGAGGGCGTTTGATAGGAAGGCGGCTTTTCAAGGCAAAAAAATATCCACAGGGGGTAGGAAAAACCCGCCTGTGGATAGTTTGGAGCATCCGCTAACGAAGGATTACTCGGCTTCGGCGACCATGTAGTCGACGATAGCCATGATCTCTTCATCGGAAGCGCTGCTGCCACCGCGCGGAGGCATCACGCCCAGGCCGTTGAACACGCTGGCGTAGAGCTCATCCATTCCTTTGTCGATTCGCGCTGCCCAGGCATCCGCATCGCCCAGCACCGGTGCACCGGCCACACCAGCGGCGTGACAAGCAACACAGCCTGCGCTGGAGTAAAGCGCGGCGCCATCCAGATCGCTACCGCCATTGGCGGCTTCTTCTGTGCTGGCCACGGCTTCGTCTTCGCTGGTGGCTTCTTCAGCCGCGGCGACGTCCTCGCTGGCACCTTCGTCTTCGGCAGCCGCTTCTTCACCGCCGCCCAGCTCAGGCACGTCCATCACCGGCTCGACCAAATAGGCCGTGGCGGCTTCCATTTCGGCATCCGACAGGTTGGGGTTGCCGCCGCGAGCAGGCATCGCGCCAATGCCGTTGATCGAGTGCTCGAGCAGCGTGGCAAAGCCCTGCTCGGTACGCTCGGCCCAGGCGCTTTCATCGCCACGTACCGGTGCACCGGCAGCGCCCGTCTCGTGACACGCCATGCAGATACGGTTGTAAATGCCCGCGCCGTCGATCTCGTCGCCACCACCGCTAGCCGCCGCCGGTGCCGATGCGGTACCACAGTCCTGGCCTTGGAGGCAGAGCTGGCCTACTGGTGCCAGGCGCTCAGCCATTGCGTCACGTGCGGCGTCGTCCAGAGCATAAGCACCCGATGTGCCTGCCATGACGCCGAGGGCCGCCAGCCCGCTCATGATCAGCTTAGATTTCACTCTCACCACCTCTTTGAGTTTTATATAAAACGTTGTGCTTAAGAATCGTGCTTGAAGATCGAGCTCAGGAACCGTGCTCAGGAACCGGACGCTTGAAGATGTAGCACTGAACCCCTGCGCACCAGCGCCACTACGCACTCTGCCGCCGAAACGCCAAGACATGCCTCTTGGAGTTAGTATACCGAGAACACAAAGGGTAGGAAAATGCTACTAAGCGCGGCAATTCAACTCGGTGGCGGGCAAGACACACCAGCCCAGCAGTTGATGCTCACCCGCAGGCAGCATCCCCGCCTGCCGATAGGCTCGCTGCGCGGGCAGGTTGTCACGGTCTACCGTCAGCGCCAGCTGGCTTGCGCCCGTCTGGGCCACCATGGCCTGCGCTTGCTGCACCAGTGCCTTGCCTTGCCCCTGGCCGCGCCAACCAGGCACCAGCCCCATCAACTGAACGCTCCAGTGCTCGCGGCCTGGGCTGGCATCCAGCAGCAGCAGGCCCGCATGGCGGCCCTGCTCCCCCTGCAGGTAATACCAGTGTTCGGAAGCGCTCGATGCCTGGTGATAAAAGCCTTCCAGCAGAGCCTGCGCAGGCAATACATCGCGCAAGGCAGGGCAATCCAGCGAGCCCTCCCCCACCTGCTCGACCAGTGCCTGCTGCTGAGCGGGAGTCAGCTCATCAAACGGCCGTAGCGGTGGCAGCCCCCGCACGTGAGAAACCGGCCGACAGTGCCAAGCCAGGTGATCGAGGGTGGCCAACCGCTGCATGCCCAGGTTCAGCAATGGTGCTTCCCAGCTCGCCATGGTCTTATCCAGGGCAACGTGACACAGCACCAGCCCTTGGGTCGCCACCCAGCGGTGCAGTTGACTTAGCAGGGGCTCGACAAATTGGTTATTCTGCTTGGGCAACCATAGCTGCGCGATGCGGTTTTCCTGGCACTCTACCCAGGCGGCAGCGCAGACTCGTCCTGCCTGGCAAGCCACCCACAGGCCCGACCAACCCTCGGGCCGTGTACTGGCCTTGACCAGCGCCTGCTGTAGCGCAGCCTGCTGGTCAGGATGGTGGACAGCAGCCAACTGCAGCAGCGCTTCGCGCCGTTGCTGCGCCGGGCAGACCATGATCGACGTTGCCGGGTGGGTCGAGAACATGCCAGATAGCCTTGTCGCCAGCAGGCGCAACACAACAAGAGGAGTGGCCCGTCAGTATGCGAATTTTATTGGTGGAAGATGACCCTAGCCTGGCATCGGGCATTCGCATGGCGCTAAAGCCCGAGCATTACACGGTCGATCATCTGACCGATGGTGACACGGCCCTGGTCGCACTGCAAAACGAACCGTTCGATGCCGTGATTCTGGACCTGGGCCTGCCCACCATGGACGGCATCGAACTGCTGCAAACCCTGCGCCGCCAGGGGCATCAGGTGCCCATTCTGGTGCTGACGGCCCGCGACGCCGTCGAGAGCCGCATTGCCGGGCTGGACGCGGGTGCCGACGACTACTTGACCAAACCCTTCGAAGTGGATGAGCTGAAAGCGCGCCTGCGGGCCTTGCTACGCCGCAGCCAGGGCCAGCCAAACGGCCTGCTCTCCTGCCGGGGGATCAGCTTGAACCCTCAAACCCTCACCGTGCACTACCAGCAGCAGACCATTCCCCTGTCGCGTCGCGAGCTGGCGCTGCTGCAGGAGTTCATGAGCCACCCGGGGCGCGTCTTCACCCGTGATACGTTGGCCCGGCTGGTGTACGGCTGGGAAGAGGACGTGGAAAGCAATGCCATCGAGGTCCATATCCATCACCTGCGGCGCAAGCTGTTTCCGGATGCCATCCGCACCGTGCGGGGCATTGGCTATGTGATGGAAAAAACGGGCAAGGAGAGCTGATGCGCTCCATTCGTCGCCGCACGCTGGGGCTCGTGCTGCTGGTATTCGGCGTGAGCATGTTCATCATCGGTTTCATCAGCTATCGCTTTGCGGCACAGGAAATCGAAGAGTTGCACGACCGCAGCCTGGCGCAAAACGCCCGTTTGCTGGAGGGCCTGCTGCAAGCTCCCTTGCCTGCCCAGGACCGCACGCTGCTGCTGAGAAGCCTGGAGAGCGCCTTGCTGCAGCCCGGCGCCACAGAACCACCGGATCTGAGCGATGGCTATACCCACCAGCTGGCGTTTCAGCTTTGGGAAGGCAACCAGCTGCTGCTGCGTTCCGATAACGCCCCGGCGACCCCGCTGGTGAGCCAGCCGGCCGGGTATTCGACCGCCACCCTGGGGGAGCAGACCTGGCGGGTCTACGTGCTTTCGATGGCAGATGCCAACAAGCGGGTCATCGTCAGCGAACGCCAGGATGTGCGCGCGGCGCTGACCCGAGAAGTAGCGCTGCGCACGCTACTACCCGACCTGATCGGCCTGCCTCTGCTTACCCTGCTGCTGTGGTGGTCGATTGGCTGGGGGCTGGCACCGCTGTCACGCATGGCGGAACAGATCCGCAGCCGCGACCCTAACAACCTCCAGCCGCTGTCGTTGCAGCGCCTTCCTCAGGAGCTGGATACCATTGCCGGGGCACTCAACCGTTTGCTGGCGCGTTTACAGCAGATGCGTATTCGCGAAAAGCGCTTCATCGCCGATGCGACCCATGAGCTGCGTACGCCGCTGGCGATTCTCGATCTGCATGCCCAAAACGCGCTGGCTGCCGATAACCGCGCGGATCGTGAAGAGTCGCTGCACCATTTGCGCAGCGGCGTGGCCCGCTCGACGCGGCTGGTGGCCCAACTATTGACCCTGGCAAGGCTGGACCCCGAAGAGGAGCCGCTGCCCGAGATCCGCCATGCCGACGTACGGCAAGAGACCCAGGAGACCCTGGCGAAACTCCTGCCGCTGGCCACGGAGCGCCGCCAGCAGCTGCACATGGAGGTCGAGGAGCAGCAGAGCTGGCTCATGGAAGAGGAGCCCGGGGCCATCGAGACCCTGGTACAGAACCTGGTGGGCAACGCCCTTCAGCACTCGCCCCCGGAAGGCGCTGTGACGGTGCACCTGAGCGCGTCCCGTCACCACATCACCCTGATGGTCGATGACCAGGGCAAGGGAATCCCACCCAGCGAGCGCAGCCGGGTCGTGGAGCGCTTTCAGCGTGCAGGGCCTGGAGCGGGCGCTGGCCTGGGCTTGTCGATCGTCGAACGCATCGTGAAACGCCATGGCGGCACCCTGTTACTGGAGGATGCACCCAGCGGAGGGCTGCGGGTACACGCCACGCTGGCGAGAGATTCACTGACTCAGCGCCATGCAAAAGAATGAGAAAAAATGTAACAGATTCTGGCTGTTAAGATTTCGATAAGAATTCCGTGCAACTGTGAAGGTACAGAGCAGGCAATCAGTCAATGACCTGCTGTTCACCCCACGGAGGTACCCCCGATGAATTCACTGCTGAAATCTCATAAAGCCCTTATCCAATTTGGCGCAACACCGCTGCTGACCACCCCGGCCGCCAAGACGTTGACACCCAATAGCCCGGCGCTGTCGGTTCTGACCGATTTCACCAAGGTGGTGCCACAGTCTGTCGCTGGCGATACGCCCATCGATGAAGCCCACCTGAAGATGCGCCATGGCGGTGTTCGCCTGCTGTTCGTGATGGACAAGCAGAATCACTGCGTCGGCGTGCTGTCGGCCAAGGAAGTGATTGGCTCACGACGCATCAATATTGCCATGCAGCAGCGTAATCTGGAACGTTCCGAAGTGACGGCTGCCATGATCATGACGCCCTGGGAAAAACTCAGCGCCATGCCGCTGGAGCAGCTGACAGCGCTCACCATCGAGGATCTGGTGCGTTCCATGGAAACGTTTGCCGAGCAACACCTGCTGATTACCGAGCAGACGGCCAACCACGAACTCAGCGTACGGGGAATCGTGTCGGCCACGGACATTCAAGCCGTCATGGGCAAGCAGACCAAGGGAAAAGCCGATGCCACGGTAGTACCCATGGCCCGCAGCTTCGCCGACATTTGCCAAGTGGTCACCGGTCACGATTTGTAAGTTTCAACCCGCTTACTGACCAAAACGCCCCTTATCTTCGATAAGGGGCGTTTTGTTTGCCTGCCCAGCGGCCAGCGCTGGGCAAACGGTGGGTTTTCAAAACATGCTGGCGTTGATCATCAGATGCGCCGCGATACTGGCCACATAGCCCAGCAGGATGGCAGGCACCCAGCGCAGATGAACGGCAAAGGTGTATATGCCCCGTGCCTGGCCCATCAGCGCCACCCCAGCGGCAGACCCCATGGAAAGCAGGCTACCGCCCACCCCCGCCGTCAGGGTAATCAGCAGCCAGTTGCCTTCGCTCATGTCTGGTGCCATGGAGAGCACGGCAAACATCACGGGAATGTTGTCCACCACGGCGGAAATCAGGCCCAGCACCACGTTGGCCCAGACCGGGTTCCAGCCGCCGTACAGGGTTTCAGACAGCAGGCTGAGATAGCCCATGAAGCCAAGGCCACCGACACACATGACGACCCCGTAGAAGAACAGCAGCGTGTCCCACTCGGAGCGCGCAATCCGGCTGAAGATATCGAACGGCACCACGCTGCCCAGTTGCTCCAGCTTTTGCCAATCGCCACGGCGAGAGTAGCGCTCGCGCTTGCGCTCCAGCGAGCGAGGCAGGCTGCGACGCAGGTAGTAACCAAAGAACTGCAGCAGGCCCAGGCCGAACATCATGCCCATGGCAGGGGGGAGATACAGGATCGAATGGCACAGTACCGAGATGGCCACGGTCACCAGGAACAGCAAGATGATGCGCTTCGCGCCGCGCTTCATCCAGACGTCCTCGGTCAAGGCAGCGGGCTGACGGTTGACGAGGAAGAAGTTCATGATCAACGCGGGCACCATGAAGTTGACGATGGCGGGCACCAGCAACGCAAAGAAGCCTTCGAACGGCACTTGCCCGGCTTGCCATACCATCAGCGTGGTAATGTCGCCAAACGGGCTGAAGGCGCCCCCTGCGTTGGAAGCAACCACCACGTTGACACAGCACAGGCTGATGAACTTGTTGTCTCCCTCAGCCACCTTCAAGACGACGGCACACATCAACATGGCCGTGGTCATGTTGTTGGCAATCGAGGAGATGGCAAACGCGAGACAGCCGGTGATCCAGAACAGGGTTCGGTAGCTGAACCCCTTGCGCACCAGCCAGGCACGCAGCGTATCGAAGACACGCCGCTCTTCCATGGCGTTGATATAGGTCATCGCCACCAGCAGGAACAGCAGCAGCTCGGCGTACTCCAGCAGCGTCTCCTTGAAGGCTTCTTCCGCTTCATGAGGCATGCCTGCCTGAACGTACACCCAAGCCACCATGGCCCAGATGAGTCCCGCCGCCACCAACACCGGCTTGGACTTGCGCATGTGGATAATTTCTTCACTCATGACCAACGCATAAGCAAGAATGAAGATGGTCACCGCCGCAATACCGGTCAGTGAGGAGGTCAGGTCTAGCGGGCCGGCAGCAGCAAAAGCAAAGGAGGGCAAGAGGGTCAAGCAGAGGGCGGTCAACAACCAAGCGGCTCGGCGGGAGGAGTGCCGTGCTGCGAGGGCGTTAGGTGGTTTCATGGCAAGTGGTCCTGGCAGGGTAAGAGAGTACCGCCACGATAATAAGCACACTAACTATGTGCTGCAACGCAGCGATTGCGCATAAGATGCGGCCATTCGCCGCATCCTGTAAAGCGCTTTTGTGCAGGCCTTTGCAATAAATTGTGTCTTGGGTTTTATTCCACCGTCACGCTTTTCGCCAAGTTACGTGGCTGGTCCACATCGGTGCCTTTCAGCACGGCTACGTGATAGCTCAGCAGCTGTAACGGCAGGGTATATAACAGCGGCGCCAGTGCCTCGTGCACCTCCGGTAATTCCAGTACGCGGATATCTTCCTGAGCGCTGATGCCTACCTTGCGATCGGCAAATACGAACAGCTGACCACCGCGAGCGCGCACTTCTTGAAGGTTGGACTTCAGCTTTTCCAGCAGCTCGTCATTGGGCGCTACCGAAATTACTGGCATCTCGTTATCCACCAGCGCCAACGGGCCGTGCTTCAGCTCACCCGCAGGATAGGCTTCCGCGTGGATGTAGGAGATCTCCTTGAGCTTCAGGGCGCCTTCCAGAGCAATCGGATAGTGGGCACCACGGCCCAAGAACAGCGCATGATGCTTTTCGGCAAACGCCTGGGAAAGCGCTTCGATCTGCGCATCGAGGCCTAGCACCTGCTGGCAGAGCGATGGCAGGGCCTGAAGACCCGCCAGAATCTCCGGCTGCTCCGGCTGGCCTTTCGCTTTACTGACGGAAAGCGTCAGCAGCAGCAGTGCGATCAACTGCGTCGTGAATGCCTTGGTGGAGGCCACGCCGATTTCAGGGCCAGCGCGGGTCATCAGCGACATATCCGATTCGCGCACCAGCGAACTGCCGGGCACGTTGCAGATTGCCAGCGTGCCGACATAGCCCAGGGTTTTGGCAAACCGCAGCGCTGCCAGCGTATCGGCGGTTTCCCCAGACTGAGAGAGGGTGACGAATAGCGTGCCATCCGGTACCACCGGATGGCGGTAGCGATACTCGGAGGCCACTTCGACCTGCACCGGCACGCCAGCGTAGCGCTCCAGCCAGTAGCGGGCCACCAAGCCCGCATGGTAGCTGGTGCCACAGGCAATGATGTGCACTTGGCGGGCTTTCTGGAACAGCGCCTGGGCGTCTGGCCCGAAGCTTTCGACCAGAACGCTGCTGGCGCTGATGCGCCCTTCCAGCGCTGCCTCGATGACCTTGGGCTGCTCGAAGATTTCCTTGAGCATGTAGTGGCGATACTCTCCCTTGCTGGCAGCGCCATCGCCATGCTCGAAGGTATGTACCAGGCGCTGGACATCGTGCCCCTGACGGTCGACGATGCGGATGACACCGTGTTCGCGCAGCTCGACCAGATCGCCCTCTTCCAGGTAGATGAAGCGGTCGGTGACCTGCAACAGCGCCAGCGGGTCGGAGGCCAGGAAGGCCTCATCGATCCCCACGCCCACCACCAGCGGGCTGCCCTGGCGCGCGCCCACCACCACGTTGGGCTCGTGCGTGCTCATCACGCCCAGCGCGTAGGCGCCCCCCAGCCCGCTGACGATCTCCTGGGTCGCCTCGAACAGTGTCTTGTCGGTCGCCAGTTTGTCGGCCAGCAAGTGAGCAATCACTTCGGTATCGGTGTCGGAAGTGAAGGTGTAGCCACTGCCCTGCAGCGTTTCTTTGATCTGCTCGTAGTTCTCGATGATGCCGTTATGTACCACGGCGACATTGTCACTGCTGTGGTGGGGATGGGCATTGGCCTCGGAGGGCTTGCCATGGGTGGCCCAGCGAGTATGGGCGATACCGCAATGCCCCGGCAGTGCCTCGCTGGCCAGGCGCTCTTCCAGGGCCGCCACCTTGCCCAGAGCCCGGTGGCGGGTCAATGATCCGCTGCTGAGTACCGTCATGCCTGCCGAGTCATAACCGCGATACTCCAGACGCTTGAGTCCTTCCAACAATATTCCCTGCACATTGCGCTGTGCCACGGCTGCGACGATACCGCACATACTCCACTCTCCTGGAGGCGCCAAGCGCCTGTGTCACCGATAGTTAGTTTGCTTTTTTGGTGGGGCGCGGCCAGTCGGCCTTTTCCAACTGGCGGCTGCGAGTGACCGCCAAGGCATGTTCTGCCACGTCCTTGGCGATGGTGGAGCCCGCGCCCACGGTGGCTCCCTGACCAATCGAAACAGGCGCGACCAGCGCGCTGTTGGAGCCAATGAACGCATGGTCGCCAATCTGCGTGCGATGCTTGTTGGCGCCATCGTAGTTGCAGGTGATGGTACCTGCCCCAACGTTCACTTCACGCCCCAGAGTGGCATCGCCCACATAGCTCAGGTGGTTGATCTTGCTGCCTTCGCCGACCTCGGCGTTCTTGGTCTCCACGAAGTTGCCCACTTTCGCCTTGACCGCCAGACGCGTGCCGGGGCGAAGACGAGCGTAGGGCCCAATCTGATTATGGCCAGCGGCCACCGTGGAGTCGATGACGCTGTGGCTATCGATGACGCTTTCAGCACCGAGGGTGCTGTTCTTGATCACGCAATAAGGGCCAACGCGCACGCCTTCGCCCAACTCCACGTCCCCTTCGAAGACGCAACCCACATCGATGAACACGTCGTGTCCACAGGTGAGCTTGCCGCGCACATCGATTCTCGCCGGGTCTGCCAGGGCAACGCCCTGGGCCATCAACGCTTCCGCCGTCTGCTGCTGGTAAGCACGCTCCAGACGGGCCATCTGCGCACGGTTGTTGACCCCTTCCACCTCGGTAGCATCGTGGGGCTGCGCCGTGGCCACCTTGATACCTTCGCTGGCAGCCATGGCAATGACGTCGGTCAGATAGTACTCACCCTGGGCATTCTCTGCCGAGAGCTGGGGCAACCAGCGCTTCAGTTGAGCGCTGGTCATGGCCATGATGCCGGTATTGCACTCGGTGATGCTCAGTTGCTCGTCGTTGGCATCTTTTTGCTCGACAATCGCCACGGCCTGCCCGTCACTATCGCGCACGATGCGCCCGTAGCCGCCAGGGTCATCCAGCGTGACCGTCAACAGGCCCATATGCTGCTCATCCACCTGAGTCAGCAGGTTGGCCAACGTGTCACGGCGAATCAGCGGCACATCGCCGTAAAGCACCAGCACGACGCCGTTGCCCAGACGAGCCTGGGCCTGAGCCACGGCATGGCCCGTCCCCTTTTGCTCTTCCTGCAGAGCAAACAGAACGTCATGCTCTGCCAGCGCTTCTCGCAGTTGGTCAGCGCCGTGACCGATCACCACGTGGGTCCGTGCCGGATTCAGTGCCTGAGCGGTCTCCAGCACGTGCTGCACCATGGGTTTGCCTGCCAGGGTATGCAGCACTTTCGGCAAGGGAGAGCGCATCCGCGTCCCTTTGCCAGCGGCCAGAATGACGATGTCGAGATCATGCATGTTCAGTACCTACCGTTATTGGGCCACTGCCGGTGTCCAGGCATCGATGCCCAGCTCTTCCAGCAGCGCATCACCAAAATAGTTCGTAAACGCAGGGCTGGCGATGCTGCGCCAGCGGTCGCCGTCGCGCACCAACAGCAGTACGCTCAGGTCGTGTTCAAGGGCCAGTGCCATTCCCTCTTCCGTGCCGACGACCAGCAGTGCCGTGGCCCAGGCATCCGCCCATGCATTGGAAGGGTGGAAGACCGACACCGATACCAGGTCATGGGTAATCGGTTTGCCGTCACGAGGATTGATGGTATGCGAGTAGCGCTGCCCGTCGACTTCGAAGTAATTGCGGTAGTCGCCTGAGGTCGCCACCGACAAGTTGCTGAGCGGCACGATATGCTGAGCCCTTTGCTCACCGTCTTCCGGCACTTCGATACCTACACGCCAAGCCAGTTCCTCGTCCGGCTCCCGGTAACCACGGGCGATCATGTCTCCCCCCAGGTTCACCAGATAGTGCTCGATCCCCTGCTGGTCCAGATACGCACCCACTCGATCGACGGCATGACCTTTCGCCACGCCAGAAAGATCGACAAAGATATCCCGCGTGCGTCGCGCCTGCATCTGCTGGGTATCCACTTCCAGGGCATCATACCCGACGGTCGAAAGGCGTTCGGCAAGGGCTTCATCGCTGGGCACTTCTTCTGGCCTCGCCTCTGGCCCGAAACTCCACAGATTCACCAGGCCGCCCACCGTCACGTCGAAGGCACCATCGCTATCTGTCGCAATGGCTTGGCTGACGGCCAATACCTCGATCAGCTCATTCGACAACGGCTGCCATTCGTCCAGCGGCGCATGATTGAACGTTACCAGCTCGGCGTCATCCCGATAGGTCGACATCGAGCGGTCCACGCTCTCGAGTTCGGCCAGGAAGCCCTCTTCCAACGCCTGTGCCTGGCCTTGGGTCAGCGGATCCATCACCGTCACCTGGTAGAAAGAGCCAAATACCCCTCCTTCAAATCGGGTCGGCGGCTCCAGGGGGCGATCACTCTCGGAACAGCCTGCCATCAGGGGCAACAGGGTCAGTAAGCCAATGCCAGCCAAAAAAGGGCGATAGCCGATGTTCATCGCATTTTCCTTGAAATGTGCGCGGGGTCAGAAGTGGAAGAACCACAGCAGCCAGAGACCAAATACCACGCGGTAAACCACGAACGGCTGCATGCCCAGTTTCTTGATGACGACCAGAAAATAGTGAATACACAAGTAAGCGCTAATACCAGAGAGAAGCGTACCGACGATCATGGCTGGCCAGTCGATGGCCTGTGGGTCGCGGAGCAAGCCAACGGCCTCCAGTCCTCCAGCCAGCACAATCACGGGAATCGACAGCAGAAACGAGAAGCGTGCCGCGCCCTCTCGGCTCATGCCTACCAGCAGGGCTGCCGTGATGGTGATCCCGGAACGGGACGTGCCTGGAATCAGCGCCAACACCTGGGCTCCACCGATGATGAGCACGTCTTTGAGCGACATCTGATACTCACTACGTGTCCCACGCTTGCGCCAATCGGCAAAGCCTAGCAGCAGGCCGAAAACGATAAGGCTCGCCCCGATGATCAGGGTTGAACGCATATAGCCTGAAATCACATCGTGGAGCAGAAACCCCACCAGACAGACGGGTATCGTCGCAATGACGACCCAAATGCCCAAGCGAGCATCTTCATCCACCCCGCGCCCTACCAACGCCTTGGAGGTGCTGGTGATCATCTGAATGATTTCATGACGAAAGTAGATGACGACCGCGCTCAGGCTTCCCAAATGCAGTGCCACGTCAAAGGCTAACCCTTGATCTTCCCAAGAGGTCAGTTCAGGCACCAGAATCAGGTGTGCAGAGCTTGAAATAGGCAAGAATTCCGTTAGTCCTTGCACTAACGCCAGAATAATGACTTGAAGCCAATCCATGGTGCATCCTGTAAACAGTGAGTCAAAGGGCGATGGCTGGGAGTACCAGAGCTGCCAAGGATACACATCCCCGCTTTCATTGTCCGCTCTGGCCAAGGACTCCTGGCAAGAAGGTATAGAGCTTGCGCCGTGGTGCGCTACAATAAGCGCCTATCGAAAGAGCGAGTCTTCAAGGTATCCCATGACTCAGACCCCAGAATCATCAGTGGTTCCCAGCAACGCCATAGACAGCCAGGAAGCCAAGCGTGTCACGTACATTGGTGCCTGGCTGGATGGGTTGCTGAGTATCGTCAAGGTAGCGGTGGGATTTCTGGTCGGCTCGGCAGCCTTGATTGCCGATGGCATTCACTCCCTGTCTGACCTTGTCACCGATGGTTTTGTCCTGGCCGCCATTCATTATGGCCGTCAGGAACCGGATAACGACCACCATTATGGCCATGGCCGCATCGAAACGCTGACCACGCTACTGCTGGGCAGCGTGCTGATCTT
The DNA here is from genome assembly GCF_014651775.1 of Vreelandella hamiltonii. Taxonomy (GTDB): domain Bacteria; phylum Pseudomonadota; class Gammaproteobacteria; order Pseudomonadales; family Halomonadaceae; genus Vreelandella; species Vreelandella hamiltonii. The sequence goes on along the minus strand of NZ_BMXN01000011.1, from coordinate 91,023 downwards.
CGTGGCCGGCGGTATCGCCTGGTCGAGCATCGACCGTCTGTTGAGCGGTACCGAAGTGGGCGCGCCCGGCGCTTTTGCCATCGCGGTGACGGTGCTGGCCCTGATCAGCAAGGAGTGGATCTTCCGCTACACCATGCGGGTCGCCAAACGGGTCAAGTCCAAGCTGCTGGAAGCCAATGCCTGGCACTCCCGCAGCGATGCTCTCTCCACGGCCGTGGTGCTGGTAGCGCTGGTGGGTGCCCAGTATGGGCTGGGGTGGCTGGACGCCGTGGCCGCGATCATCGTGGGGTTACTGGTAGGTAAGGTCGGCATCGACCTGCTGTGGGAATCCGCCAGAGAGCTGGTGGACACCGCCTTGCCCGAAGACGTGCAGCAGCAGATGCATGATGTGGCCTGCAGTGTGCCCGGCGTGGATAGCGTGCATGACCTGCGCACGCGCCAATCGGCGGGCTGGGTGATGGTGGACCTGCACGTGGTGGTAGGCCCGCGTATCACCGTTTCCGAAGCCCATGAAATTGGCAACGAGGTGAGCCGCTGCCTGCGCCACGAGTTTCCGCTGCTGACCGATGTCATTTTCCACGTGGACCCGGAAGACGACGCCGGTGAAGGCGACCCGAGCCGCCTGCCCGGCCTGCCCTTGCGCCCAGAAGTGGAAGCCGCCCTCGACGAACGCTGGTACATGCATCCGGTATGGCGCACGTTGAACGATCTGCAGCTTCACTACCTGGACGACAAGGTATCGGTCACGCTGATCATCGGTGACGCGGTCCACCAGCCGCCCCAGTGCCTGGCCAGCCAGCTCAAGGCGCTGGCCAGTGACATCGAATGGCTGGGCCACGTGGAAGTGATGTTCATCACCCGCGCGGCCAGCAGCGCCATGCGCTAGACGTTGGTCAGAATGGCAGTGGCGATGGTGAAGTAGATCAATACCCCCGATGCATCGATCAAGGTCGTCACCAGCGGTGCCGAGGCCGTGGCCGGGTCCACCTTGAAGCGCTCCAGCACGAACGGCAGACACATGCCCATCATGCTACCGAACAGCACGATGGTGACCATGCTCAACGCGACCACCATGGCGACTTCCTCACCGCCACGCATGACCCCGATGGGCGCGACGGCCAACGCCATGGTCAGCCCCAGCGCACCGGCCACCAGCAGCTCCCTGCCCAGCATCTTGCTCCAGTCCTTGACCCCTACGTCCCCGGTGGCCATACCCCGCACCATCAGCGTGGCCGCCTGGGCGCCCGCATTACCGCCACTGCCAATCAACAGCGGCAGGAAGAATACCAGAGCGACCTGGGCGGCAATGGTATCTTCGAAGTACGCAATACCAGCCCCCGAAAACAGGTTGGCAAACACCAGCAGTACCAGCCAGGTCACCCGCTTGCGGTAAAGGCTGGCCAGGGGCACCCGACTGACACCATCTTCCAATTGGCCAATCGACATCCCCTTGTGGATATCTTCGGTGGCCTCGGATTCGGCCACGTCCATGGCATCATCGTGGGTCACGATCCCCACCATGCGCCCATCCTGATCGAGTACCGGCAGCGCCAGCAGGTCATAGCGCGCCACGATACGCGCCACTTCTTCCTGCTCTTCGTCTACGTGGGTGCTGATGACATCCTTGATCATGATGTCATCGACGATGGCACCCGGACGGGCGACCATCAGCTGCCGCAACGACATGGTTCCCACCAGCTCGCCTTCCTTGTCGAGGATGTAGAGCTGGTAGACCGTTTCCGCATCCGGCGCTGTCTGTCGTACCCGCATCATCGCCTGTGACACCGTCATGCCACTGGCTATCGCTACATAGTCAGAGGTCATGATGGCGCCGGCCGTGCCTTCTTCGTAGCTGGCCAGACGCTTGAGATCTTCCCGCTCCTGGTGCGCCATGCGACGCAACAACGCTTCGCGGCGATCTTCATCGAGCAGGTTGAACAGATCCACCCGCTCGTCCGACCCCATCTCCTCCAGCAGCTTGAGCACTTGGGTGTCGCTCAGCTCACCGACGACTTCGAGCTGACTCTCGCCTGGCAGATAGCCCAGCACATTGGCGGCTCGCTCGGTGGAGAGTATGTCCAGCACCGTCAGGGCCGCACGTAGCTCCTCATCCTCTTCGATCAGCTCTTCCAGCACTTCGCCAATGTCGGCCGAGCGAATTTCGGCGAGGCGTTCCGCCAACTGCGCCTTGCTGGGCTCTTCCTTGACCAGCTCCTCGAGCAGCTCGGTTTTCAATTCCAGTAAGGCTTCTTCGTTCAGCGCCATCGCTCTCTCCTGATGCCATTCAAATCCGGGACGACTGACCACCATACTAACAGACAAAAAAAACGCCCCTTAAACCCTGGTCGGGTTTAAGGGGCGTTTGGGTACACAGTGCGTGTAACTAGCCTTTACCCGCCTTTTTGCGCAGTTGCTGGATCGTTCGCAACTGGGCAACGGCTTCGGCAAGTTCAGCAGCAGCACGGGTATAATCCAGCTCTGCCGACTTGTCGTTAAAGGCTTTCAGCGCCTGCTGACGCGCTTCCTCGGCGGCGGCCTCGTCGAGGTCACCGGCACGAGCAGCGGCATCTGCCAGGATCGTCACGACATCTGGCTGGACTTCCATGAAGCCGCCAGAGACAAAGAAGTTTTCTTCCTTGCCGCCATCGTGGATCACGCGGATCGGGCCCGGCTGAAGCTCGGTCAGCAGCGGGGCGTGCCCCGGCAAGATGCCGAGGTCACCCATGATCCCGGAAGCCACCACCTGCTCGACCTTGCCTGAGAAGATGGATGCTTCTGCGCTGACGATATTGCAAGTGAAGCTATTCGCCATAGCGAATCCCCCTAATGGACGGGATTACTTCTTCATCTGGTTGGCTTTGTCGACAGCTTCGTCGATGGAGCCGACCATGTAGAAGGCCTGTTCCGGCAGATCGTCATACTCGCCAGCCAGAATGCCCTGGAAGCCACGGATGGTGTCTTTCAGAGAAACATACTTGCCGGGTGAGCCTGTGAATACCTCAGCCACGAAGAACGGCTGAGACAGGAAGCGCTGGATCTTACGCGCACGAGATACGGCCAGCTTGTCTTCGTCAGACAGCTCGTCCATACCCAGGATCGCGATGATGTCCTTCAGTTCCTTGTAACGCTGCAGAACGTTCTGCACGCCACGCGCCACTTCGTAGTGCTCTTCACCGACGACCAGCGGGTCCAGCTGACGTGACGTGGAGTCCAGCGGATCGATGGCGGGGTAGATACCCAGCTCAGCGATGGAACGCGCCAGTACCACGGTAGCGTCAAGGTGGGAGAAGGTGGTCGCAGGAGACGGGTCAGTCAAGTCATCCGCAGGAACGTAAACGGCCTGCACCGACGTGATAGAGCCTGTCTTGGTGGAAGTGATACGCTCCTGAAGAACGCCCATCTCTTCCGCCAGCGTCGGCTGGTAACCTACCGCTGAAGGCATACGGCCCAGCAGTGCAGATACTTCGGTACCGGCCAGGGTGTAACGATAGATGTTGTCGACGAACAGCAGAACGTCACGGCCTTCATCACGGAATTTCTCAGCGATGGTCAGGCCGGTCAGCGCTACGCGCAGACGGTTGCCGGGCGGCTCGTTCATCTGACCATAGACCAGCGCTACCTTGTCGATAACGTTGGATTCGGTCATTTCATGATAGAAGTCGTTACCCTCACGAGTACGCTCACCCACACCGGCGAATACGGAGTAGCCGCTGTGTTCGGTGGCGATGTTGCGGATAAGCTCCATCATGTTGACGGTTTTACCGACACCCGCGCCGCCGAACAGACCAACCTTACCGCCTTTCGCGAAGGGGCATACCAGGTCGATGACCTTGATACCGGTCTCGAGCAGCTCGTTGGAAGCTGCCTGGTCGGCATAGCTGGGGGCTTTACGGTGGATCGGCATGCGCTCTTGCTCGCCAATCGGGCCCGCTTCATCGATCGGCTCACCGAGCACGTTCATGATGCGGCCCAGCGTTTCCTTACCCACCGGTACGGAAATCGCGGCACCTGTGTTGACCACGTCCAGGCCACGCTTCAGACCCTCGGTGGAGCCCATGGCAATGGCGCGTACTACGCCGTCGCCCAGCTGCTGCTGGACTTCGAGGATGGTCTCAACATTGGAGACCTTCAGCGCGTCGTAGACCTTGGGCACAGAGTCCCGCGGAAACTCTACGTCAATCACCGCGCCGATGATTTGTACGATACGTCCGCTCATCTTGGTTCCTCTCAAAAACCTGCAAATGAAACCTGTCTGCCGGGAATGACCTGTCAGTCAGACCACTCCCTCGGCGTTAAACGGCAGAAGCGCCGCCGACGATCTCGGAAATTTCCTGGGTGATGGCGGCCTGACGGGCCTTGTTGTAAACCATCTCCAGATCGTCAATCAGGTTGCCCGCGTTATCAGTGGCACTCTTCATAGCGATCATACGGGCGGCCTGTTCGCACGCACCGTTTTCGACTACCGCCTGATACACCTGCGATTCGATGAATCGAACCAACAGGCTGTCCAGCAACGCCTTGGCATCCGGTTCATACAGGTAGTCCCAGCTTCCGGGACGGGCGTTTTCTTCGTCATGCTTCTCTTCGCTGCCCATGTCAGTGGACAGCGGAAGGATCTGATGCACGACCGGGCGCTGCGTCATGGTGTTCACGAACTCGTTGTACACCACGTACAGGCGATCCAGCCGACCTTCATCGTACGCTTCCAGCATGACCTTCACACTACCGATCAGACCCTCGACGGTCGGTGCTTCACCTAATCCGCTCTTGGCAGCAACCAGGTTGCCACCATAATTGCGGAAGAAGGCACCGGCCTTGGAGCCAAGGGCACAGAAGTCCAGCTCAGCGCCTTGCTGTTTCCAGGCCATCGCATCTTTCAGAACGGCCTTGAACAGGTTGACGTTCAAGCCGCCACACAGGCCGCGGTCTGTCGACACCACGATATAACCCACGCGGTTGACAGGGCGCTCGACCATGTAGCGGTGCTTGTCTTCCTGCTCTACGTCTGCATCCGCAATATGGGCTACCACATTACGGATCTGCTTGGCGTAGGGCTGACTGGACTTCATCAGATCTTGCGCTTTACGCATTTTCGATGCAGCCACCATTTCCATGGCGCTGGTGATCTTCTGCGTATTTTTGATGCTCCCGATCTGGGTGCGTATCTCTTTTGCAGCTGCCATAGCGATCTACCCTTCGTTCGTGGCTCTCAGAAAGCATGCAAGCCCGCCCGCAGGCGGGCCAGACATTACCAGCTCTGAGTCGCCTTGAACTTCTCGAGACCCGACTTCAAACCGTCCTGAATCTCGCCGTTGTAGTCGCCGGTCTGGTTGATCTTGTCGAGCAGTTCGCCGTGCTCGGACTTCATGTAGTCGTGCAGAGCACGTTCGAAGCCCAGCACCTTCTCGACGCTCACATCGTCCAGGTAACCTTCGTTGGCAGCGTACAGAGACAGGGCCATTTCCGCCACGGACATCGGCGAGTACTGCTTCTGCTTCATCAGCTCGGTAACACGCTGTCCGTGCTCGAGCTGCTTACGCGTGGCTTCATCCAGGTCAGAGGCAAACTGAGAGAACGCCGCCAGTTCGCGGTACTGAGCCAGCGCCAGACGCACACCACCACCCAACTTCTTGATGATCTTGGTCTGTGCGGCACCACCAACACGAGAAACCGACAGACCTGCGTTGATCGCCGGACGAATACCGGAGTTGAACAGGTTGGTTTCCAGGAAGATCTGACCATCGGTGATGGAGATGACGTTGGTCGGAACGAAGGCCGATACGTCACCGCCTTGGGTTTCGATGATCGGCAGCGCGGTCAAGGAACCGGTCTTGCCTTTCACTTCGCCGTTGGTGAACTTCTCGACGTAGTCGGCGTTGACGCGCGCGGCGCGCTCCAGCAGACGGGAGTGGAGATAGAACACGTCACCCGGGTAAGCTTCACGACCCGGCGGACGACGCAGCAGCAGCGATACCTGACGGTAGGCAACGGCCTGCTTGGAGAGATCGTCATACACGATCAGTGCGTCTTCGCCACGGTCACGGAAGTACTCGCCCATGGTGCAGCCGGAGTAGGCCGCCAGGAACTGCATGGGTGCCGGGTCGGCAGCGCCAGCCGCCACCACGATGGTGTGCTCCATCGCGCCGTGCTCTTCGAGCTTGCGCACCACGTTGGCAATGGTCGACTGCTTCTGACCGATGGCCACGTAGACACAGGTCACGCCCTTGCCTTTCTGGTTGATGATCGCATCGATGGCAATGGCGGATTTACCGATCTGACGGTCGCCGATGATCAGCTCACGCTGACCACGACCGATCGGCACCATGGCGTCGATGGACTTCAGACCCGTCTGGATGGGCTCGTCAACGGACTGACGGGTGATAACGCCAGGCGCTACCTTTTCTACCGCGTCGGTCAGCTTGGCATTGATGTCGCCTTTGCCGTCGATGGGGTTACCCAGCGCGTCGACAACGCGACCCACCAGCTCGGGGCCTACCGGAACTTCAAGAATACGACCGGTACACTGAGCGGTCATGCCTTCTTCAAGCTGCAGGTAGTCACCCAGGACAACGGCACCCACGGAGTCACGCTCCAGGTTGAGTACCATGCCGAAGATGCTGTTGGGGAATTCAATCATTTCACCGAACATCGCGTCTTCGAGGCCGTGAATTTTCACGATACCGTCGGAAACGCTGACGATGGTGCCCTGATTACGGGCTTCGGATGCGACGTCAAGCTTCTCAATTCGCTGCTTGATGATGTCGCTGATCTCGGAAGGATTCAGTTGCTGCATGCCATGTCCCTCAGACTCAAGCGGTCAGCGCTTCGGAAAGACGGTTCAATCGACCACGCACCGAACCGTCAATGACGGTATCGCCGGCACGCAGGATGACACCGCCGATGAGCGACTTGTCGACCTGAGTAGTAATGGAGATTTCGCGATTCAGACGTTTCTTGAGCGCGTTTGCCAGCTTGGTCTGCTGCTTGCTATCCAGCTTGTAGGCTGAAACCACAGTGACGTCGATACGCTTTTCATGTTCTGCGCGAAGGTGTTCAAACTGTTCAGCGATTGCACTCAACGCCATCAACCGACGCTGGTCGGCCAGGGTGGTGAGAAACCGCTGGAAAGCGTCATCGGCACCGTCGCCCAGCATGTCAGCCAGCAACGCCACTTTCTGTTCGCTACCCAGTTTGGGACTACCTAACAGGTTGGCGACCTGATGATCCTTGACAATGAGACCTGCCATTGCCAGTGACTGAGACCAGGTATCCAGTGCCTGATGATCGCGCGCGTATTCAAACGCCGCTTTGGCGTAAGGACGAGCGACGGTCGTTTGTTCCGCCATGGATCACCTCCTTACAGTTCAGCGGCAAGCTTATCAAGCAAGTCGCGGTGCGCTTTCTCGTCAACAGAGGCTTCAAGAACACGCTCGGCGCCTATGATCGCAAGGTGAGAAACCTGCGCACGCAACTCGTCTTTCGCGCGATTGATTTCTTGCTCAATTTCAGCCCGAGCACTGGCCACCAGACGCTCGCCTTCGGCACGTGCTTGTTCACGTGCTTCTTCGATCATCTGCGCAGAGCGCTTGTTCGCTTGCTCGAGGATTTGAGATGCCTGCTCCTTGCTTTCACGCAGCGTCTGCTCGGCACGCTCTTGAGCGAGCTCAAGGTCACGCGTCGCACGGCTGGCTGCGTCCAAGCCATCAGCAATCTTTTTCTGACGCTCGTGAAGCGCGTTGCTGATCGGAGGCCACACATACTTTATGCAAAACCAGACAAAGATCGCGAAGGCGATCGTTTGCCCGATAAGCGTCATGTTGATATTCACAGGGATGTACCTCTGACAAATTCGTGGCGACCGGAGTGAAACAAAACCGAGCGGTTGCCCGCTCGGTCAAGCTGCATTAACCGGCAACAACGAAGATCAGGTACATCGCGATACCAACACCGATCATCGGTACGGCGTCAAGCAGACCGGCCATGATGAAGGTACGAGTTTGCAGCTGGTCGCTCAGCTCAGGCTGACGAGCGGTGTTGTCCAGCAGCTTGCCACCCAGCATGGCGAAACCAAAGCCAGTGGTCAGGGCGCTAACACTGATGATGATGGCGGCAGCAATGTAGACGATTTCCATGATGAAGCTCCTGATAGTGCGTTAATTTCAAGGGTTTAGGTTAAGGGTTTAATGCAAAGCGTTGCTCGGATTCAGTGATGCTCGTGCGCGGCGCTCAAATAGACGATAGACAGCGTCGTGAAGATGAAGGCCTGCAGCGAAACCACCAGAATATGGAAGATGGCCCACGGCACATCCAGCATCCAGATCGCCCAGAACGGTAGCAGGGCAATCAGGATAAAGATAACTTCACCGGCAAACATGGCGCCGAACAGACGGAAACCAAGGCTGATCGGTTTGACCAGCAGGCCGACGATTTCGAGAATCAGGTTGAACGGTGCCAACAGCCAGGTATTGAACGGCGTCAGCGCCAGCTCCTTGCCGAACCCAGCAACACCTTTCACCTTGCAGCTGTAGTAGATGATCATCAGGAAGACACCGATGGCCATACCCAGCGTGGCGTTGATGTCAGTGGTGGGAACGATTTTCATGTAGCCCACGCCCAGCTTGCCGAACAGCTCCGGGAAGTAGTCCAGCGGGATCAGCTTGAGGCTGTTCATCAGCAGAATCCACATGAACAGCGTCAAGGCGATCGGGCCGATGTTCTTGTTGTTGCCGTGGAAGGTAGATCGGGTCAGGTTATCGATGAACTCGATGACCATTTCAACGGCGTTCTGCAGGCCGCCCGGGACGCCGGTAGTCGCTGCTTTGCCCGCTTTATGGAACAGCCACAGGAACAGAGCACCCATGCCGATGGACCAGCCCATCGTGTCCAGGTGAATGGCCCAAAAACCCATTTCGGTCGCTTCGGCAGAGGTGGACGCAAGCGACCAACCATTTTCCGGGTGCTTTCCGAACGTCAGGTTTTGGAGGTGGTGCTGTATGTAATAGATGGCCGATATTTCGTTATCCGCTGCCATACTGCTTCCTCAAGTTTAAAGGGTTGACCGCTCATGCACGAGCCAGGGGGCTAGCCAGTGCATCAGTTGGGCCACCACATAGGCGACAAAGAAAAAAGCTGGGTTTGAAGGGGGCGCTGTCGTCAGCACTATGGCGAATAACGCCACCGTCAAACCAAACTTGCCTGCTGCAGCCTGATATAAGTTGAGCACATTACGCTGTGGTTGGCGGCTGCGCTGCTGCCTTTGGCCACGCCACACGAAATAGATGGTCGGTAGAAGGCTGATCATCCCCCCCGACAGGGCAGATCCTGCTGCCTCGATGCCGACCATGACACTTGCCAACATGGCCACCAGCAAGATCACCACCAGTTGAGCAAGAAACAGCCGCCGAAAATCCAATAGACGCCGACGTGCAGGCGCTGCACTTTTCACTTTGACCACGACTCCGTGCAGGCTGGGCTGCTGCTCAATGGGATACCGAGTACGCCCGTTCGTCCAAGCAAGCTTTCGACAAACACGGCGGATTATAGGGAAGCGCTATCACACCTTCAACCGAAGTTGCACGGATTTCGTACGTTTTGGCGTTTACTTGCGACCAAAGGGTTAAAAAAAGGCCGCATATTTCATTAGCCTGCTACTTTATGTGCGCAAGAATGCCATCCAGCTCTTCAAGGCTTGTATAACGTATGGTGACTTTGCCTTTGCCCTTCTGACCGTGATCGATGGAGACAGGCGCGCCCAACAGCTCACCAAGGTGCGTTTCGAGACGCGCCACATCGGCGGTCTTGGCCACTTTCTTGGCCGATGCCACCGGCGCCTGCTGGGTGTCGTGCACTTTTTTTACCAGCGCTTCGGTGTCTCTCACCGTCAGATCCTGGTTGACCACTTCATGGGCCACCTGGCGTTGCTGGGCGCTGTTCAGCGATAGCAGGGCACGGGCATGCCCCATGTCCAGATCGCCACGCTCCAGCAGGGTCTGCACTTCCGGGTCCAGGGCAAGCAAGCGCAGGAGGTTGGCCACCTGCGTGCGGGATTTGCCCACGGCATCGGCCACCTGCTGCTGGGTAAGCTCGAACTCTTCAGCCAGACGTTTCAATGCCAGCGCTTCTTCGATGGCATTGAGATTTTCACGCTGAATGTTCTCGATCAGTGCCAGCGCCAGTGCCACGTCGTCGCTGACATGGCGAATGACCGCCGGAATGACATCCAGCTCGGCCAGTTGGGCAGCGCGCCAGCGCCGTTCACCGGCAATGATTTCATAGCGGTCCGGGCCAATCGGGCGAACGACGATTGGCTGCATGACCCCCTGGGCGCGAATGGAGTCGGCAAGTTCCTCTAGTGCCTCAGGCTGAATGTCGCGGCGAGGCTGGTACTTGCCCCGCGTCAGTTGCCCCAGCGGCAGCCGCTCCAGGCGTTCGGCATGGGCATCGTCCTGCGCTGCCTCTGCGGAAGCACCTTCCGGCAGAAGGGCCTCTGTGCCTTGTGAGGCGCTACTGGTCAGGTCCAAACTGTCACGACGACGGGCGCCCGCACCAATCAGGGCATCCAGGCCACGTCCTAGCGCGCGTTTACGCGTCATTCGCTTTCCCTCGTTGAACGTTACGTACTTCGAACCTTACAGCGACAGCCGCCGTAACGACAGGCGTTACAGTGACAACCGTCGAATCATCTCTTTGGCCAGCACGCGGTAGGCCTGGCTGCCCCGCGAAAAACGGGCGTACTGGGTCACGGGCAGGCCATGACTTGGCGCTTCTGCCACTTTCACGTTGCGCGGAATGGTGGTTTTCAGCAGCGCATCGCCGAAAAAGTCGCGTAGCTGCTTGTCCACTTCCCGCGTGAGGCTGGTGCGCTTGTCGTACATGGTGCGCAGGATACCGGAGACGGCAAGCTCGGGATTCACGCTCTGCTTGATCTGTTCCACGGTATCCAGCAGCGCCGAGAGTCCTTCCAGAGCGTAAAATTCACACTGCAGCGGGATCAGTACGCCATGGGCTGCAGTAAGCGCATTCACCGTGAGCATGTTCAGCGACGGCGGGCAGTCGATCAGTACCACATCGTATTCGTCGGCCACGCTGGCCAGCGCCTGAGAAAGGCGACTCTGCCGCTGCTCGGCGTCCAGTAGCTCGACTTCCGCCGCCGTCAAATCGCCATTGCCCGGCAAGACATCGTAACGAACCGACAAACCGCGCACGATAGCGTCGCTGGCCGAGGTTTCCCCCAGCAGCACGTCCAGCACGCTCTTTTCCAGATCGTACTTGTCGATCCCACTGCCCATGCTGGCATGCCCCTGGGGGTCGAGGTCGACCAACAGTACGCGCCGGTCCAGGGCGGCCAGGCTGGCGGCCAGATTGACGGCTGAAGTGGTCTTGCCCACGCCGCCTTTTTGGTTGGTCAGGGCAATGATCTGGCTCACTACTCAACTCCTTTTGGGGTCAGGATCAACAGCTGCCGCTCGGCCGTCTCGAAGGGTACATTCAACAGGTGCCGAGCGTTCAGTTCAACACCTGCTGGCAGGTCGCGCAGCTCGTCATCGGCACCGGGGCCCTTCATGGCCAGCCACTGGCCGTCGGCGGTCGGTAGCGGGCGCGTCAAGGTCACGAAGTCCACCAGGCTGGCGAAGGCCCGCGAGATCACCTGATCGAAGTGCTGGCCCGCAAACTGTTCGACTCTTGCCTGAGTGGGCGTCACGTTGCTCAGCGCCAGCTCCATGACGGCCTGCCGTTGGAAGCGAACCTTCTTGCCGTTGCTGTCCAGCAGCGTCACCTGAAGCTCGGGCTTCAAAATCGCCAGCACCAGCCCAGGCAAGCCTGGCCCGGCGCCTACGTCCAGAAGTCGGGGCCCCCGTATGAAGGGCGCCACCGCCGCGCTGTCCAGCACGTGGCGAGACACCATTTCATCGACGTCGCGTACGGCGGTGAGGTTATAAGCCCGGTTCCACTTGTGCAATAGCGCCAGCAGCCCCAGCAGCTGCTCACGCTGGGTGGGCGTAATGGCGATATCCAGTTGGGCCAGCCCTTGCTCCAGTCTGGGGGCTACGCTACCGGGCAGGCTTTCAATCAGCGGCGGCAAGAAACTCATCCGTTGGCAACCTCGGTATGGCTGATCAGGCGGCGCTTTTTCAGGTGAATCAGCAGTATCGAAACGGCAGCAGGCGTCACTCCCGAGATACGGGCAGCCTGGGCAAGGGTTTCCGGCCGCGCGGCGCTGAGCTTCTGGCGAATCTCGTGGGAAAGCCCCTCCACGTTGTGATAATCCAGCTCAGCGGGGAGCGCAGTGGCTTCGTGGCGCTTGAGCTTGTCGATTTCGTCCTGCTGACGATCGATGTACCCCTGATACTTGGCCTGAATCTGCACCTGTTCGGCGACAGCTTCATCCTCCACGCCGCCGCTTTCCATGCCCGGCAGGTCGGCAATATCGGCGTAGGTCAGTTCAGGGCGCTTCAGCAAATCGCTCAGGCAGTACTCCCGCGACAGCGGCTTGCCGGTTTTCTCGGCGATGCTGGCGGCAGCCGGGCTGTTGGGATGTACCCAGGCGCTGGACAAGCGCGTGGCTTCACGCTCGATGGCATCACGTTTCTGGCTGAAAGCCGCCCAGCGGGTGTCATCGACCAACCCCAGCTGGCGGCCCTGCTCGGTCAGGCGGAGGTCGGCATTGTCTTCACGCAGCAGCAGCCGATACTCGGCGCGCGACGTGAACATGCGATAGGGTTCCTTGGTGCCCATGGTGATCAGGTCATCCACCAGAACGCCTAGATACGCCTCGTCACGACGTGGGTACCACGCCTCCAGCTGCTTGGCTCGCCGTGCCGCGTTGAGCCCCGCCAGCAACCCTTGAGCACCTGCTTCTTCGTAGCCAGTGGTGCCGTTGATCTGCCCGGCAAAAAACAGGTTGTGGATAAATTTGGTTTCCAGCGAGTGCTTCAAATCCCGCGGGTCGAAGAAGTCATACTCGATGGCATAACCCGGGCGCGTGATATGGGCATTTTCCAACCCTTTGATGGAGCGCACGACCTGCAGCTGCACATCGAAGGGCAGTGAGGTGGAGATCCCATTGGGGTAGAGCTCGTGGGTATCCAGGCCTTCCGGTTCGATGAACACCTGATGGCTCGATTTGTCGGCGAAGCGATGCACCTTGTCTTCGATCGACGGGCAGTAGCGGGGGCCGATGCCTTCGATTACCCCAGAGTACATGGGGGAACGATCGAGGTTGTTCAGGATGATCTCGTGGGTGCGCTCGTTGGTGTGCGCAATATGGCAGCTCACCTGCTGAGGATGCATGCCCCGATGCCCCAAGTAGGACATGATCGGCGTGGGCGTGTCGCCTGGCTGCTCTTCCAGCTGTGAAAAGTCGACGGATTTGGCATCGATACGCGGAGGGGTACCGGTCTTCAACCTGTCGACGTGAAAAGGCAGTGCCCGCAGTCGCTCAGCCAGCGCATTGGAAGGCGGGTCGCCTGCGCGGCCACCACGGCTTTGGTCCAACCCGATGTGGATAACCCCGCCAAGGAACGTGCCCGTGCTCAGCACCACCGACTCGGCATGAAAACGAATGCCTGTCTCGGTCACTACACCACGTACGGTGTCGTTATCCACAATGAGGTCGCCAGCCGCCTGCTGGAAAATCGTCAGGTTTGGCTGGTTTTCCAACATGCCGCGAATGGCGGCCTTGTAGCGGATCCTGTCTGCCTGGGCGCGGGTCGCGCGTACGGCAGGCCCCTTACGTGCGTTGAGTACTCGAAACTGGATGCCGCCCAAATCCGTGGCTAGCCCCATGGCACCACCCAACGCATCGATCTCCTTGACCAGATGGCTCTTGCCGATCCCACCAATGGCGGGATTGCAAGACATTTGGCCCAGCGTCTCGATGTTGTGGGTCAGCAATAGGGTTTGACAGCCCATGCGAGCAGAGGCCAATGCGGCTTCGGTTCCCGCATGGCCACCGCCGATGACAATCACGTCAAAGCGGTCGGGGTAGTTCAAGAGACACCTCGTCTTGTGCCCAAGGCACGGATGATGTGGTCAGCGGATCACCGCTGTTGGAATAAGCCCGCCAGTATAAACCTCCTGTGGGTAACCGTCAGGTTTTTCCACACCCCTGCTATCAGTGGTTTTATAAATTAATAACAAAATAAAAATATATAAGAGAAGTTCTGTAAATGTAGTTACTAATGGTGTGGACAAAATCTGTTGATAAATGATTTTTTCCTATATGAATCATTATTTTGTATTGTTGACCAAGTAGTGGCGAACCGGCGGAGTGCCTGCGTAGAAGCGGTGACGGAGCTGTGGATGAAAAGCTTACTTACCCACAGGCCAGGTTAACGACGGCTTATCCACCGCTGGCTACCGCGCTTGTTACCGCACCTGTGAACAAGTGATCTGGTGACCATCATATGCGTTGAAAGATGCCCATGGCGCGGGTGTTAGCCAGATAGTGACCGCCGAGGAAAAAATATTATCCACAGGCAAAAAAAAGGCCTGTCGCAAGGACAGGCCGGTCTCTGAGGTGCCCTGATGGGCTGCTAGTGTTTCAATACGCGCGCCAAGAAGGACTGGGTGCGTTCGTGCCGAGGTGCGTCGAACAGCTGTTCCGGTGGCCCTTGCTCGGTGATTTCCCCTTTGTGAATGAAGATGACGCGGTCGGCTACTTCCCGTGCAAAGCCCATTTCATGGGTCACGATAACCATGGTCATGCCTTCCTTGGCCAGCTCACGCATGGCGTCCAGCACTTCACCGATCATCTCCGGGTCTAGCGCCGAGGTGGGCTCGTCGAAGAGCATGAGCCGGGGTTCCATGGCCAGCGCACGCGCCAGTGCAACCCGCTGCTGCTGCCCTCCAGAGAGCTGGCTGGGGTACTTCTGTGCCTGATCGGCAATGCCGACGCGTTCCAACAGCCGCTGAGCCGTCTCTTCGGCATCCGAACGGCTCCAGCCACGCACTTTCATGGGGGCCAGGGTAATGTTGTCGATGACGCTCAGATGAGGGAAGAGGTTGAACTGCTGGAACACCATGCCGACTTCGGTGCGGATGGTTTGCAGGGCCTTGCTGCTTTTGCCATCCGGCAGCAGCGTATTGCCATCGACATCGAGGCTGCCGGACTGAAACTCTTCCAGCCCGTTGATGCAGCGGATCAGCGTGGATTTACCGGAGCCGCTGGCGCCGATCACGACGACGACTTCTCCGGGGACGATTTCCAGATCGATGTTCTTGAGCACATGCAGGCTGCCAAAGTGCTTGTTGAGCTTCTGCATTTGCACAATGGGCGATGAGGTCGAAGTCATTGTGCGCTCCTTATTGGCCAACGACGCCGCGCCGTTCCAACTGGCGCAGGATGATAGAGAGGGTCCAGGTAATGGCCAGGTACATCAGGGCGACCATGAAATAGACTTCCAGCGCCGTGAAGGTGGTGGCAATGTAGATCTGCCCTTGGCGCACCAGCTCGCCCACCCCGATGACGGAAAACAGCGAGGTGTCCTTGATGCTGATGATGCCCTGGTTGCCCAGCGGGGGGATCATGCGGCGGAAGGCTTGAGGCCAGATGACGTAACGAAACGACTGCGCTCGGGAGAGCCCCAGCGACAGCGACGCTTCGCGTTGCCCGCGTTCGATCGACTGCACGCCTCCGCGTACGATTTCGGAGATATAGGCCCCCGAATTGACGGCAATGGCGGCAATGCCGGCCACCAGCGCATTGATGGGGCCACCCAGCAGTTGGGGCAGGCCGTAGAAAATGAACAGCACCTGCACCAGGATGGGCGTACCGCGAAAGACTTCGACATACAGGATGGCTGGCCAGCGCAGCCAGCGCGTGCGGCTGATGCGCAGCAGGCCAAAGAAGATGCCGATGAAAAAGCCAATGGCCAGGCCGCCGAACGAGATCAGCAGTGTCCACGGAATACCGGGTAACAAGTAGGGAATCGAGCGGAAAGCGGCCGCCCAGTCGAATTGAAAAGTGACTTCCACGTGACGTCTCCAGAACAGCACCACACAATGATTCAGGGCCGGGGGCTAGGCCGCCCGGCCCTGTAAACGCGAGATAACGCACTTACCTCAGACAGTGCTTACTCTTCGTCGGAGGACTCACCAAACCACTTCTGGTAAATCTCGTCGTAGGTGCCGTCTTCACGCATGGCCGCGAGTGCTTCATTGGCGGGTTCTACCCACTGGCTACCCTTGTGGAAAACGATGCCGTACTGCTGGCCTTCGTACAGGGGGCCGACGACCTTGGTGCGACCTTCACCGCGTGTTTGCGAGAAGTAGGCAACGTTGGGGGCATCGTAGAACGCGGCATCGACGTTACGCCCCAGCAGGGCCATGTACATGTCGCTATTGCCTGGATAGGGAGTGATATCGGCGTCGTCGCCCAGCTGTTCTTGCAGGAAGTCGTAGCTGGTGGAGCCGATGCGCGTGGCGATGGAGAGCCCGGCCAGGTCTTCGATGGACTCTACGTCATCGTTGTCGGCACGCACGATGATCTGCAGGCCCGAGTCGTAGTAGGGGTCAGAGAAGTCGACGATCTGCGCACGCTCTTCGGTGATGGTCACACCGGCAATGGCAATTTCCTGGCTGCCGGTCTGGACGGCCGGAATGATGCCCGCGAACTCCATGGTGGTGAGATTGACGTCGAAGCCAGCCCGTTCGGCGATTTCGTTGATGATGTCCATGTCGAAGCCGATCATTTCACCGGTTTCGGGGTCGAGCATCTCGAAGGGCACAAAGCTTGGGTCAGTCACCACATTGACCGTGGGTGTGTCAGCAAACGCAGTGGTACTGCCCAAGCCCAGTGCAACGGCAGTGGCGATAGCGGAGGTGGTAAAAAAGTGTTTCATTAGTTTCCCCGAGTTTTATGTGGTTTCCGTCACCGTTTATAGCGTGTTTCTTCTTATAAACCGGTCGATGAACCGTTATTGACCTTTTTACCTTGGCGAGAAACCGCCAAGGCGTCAAGTCATGGGGAAGTCGTTGCGACCAACGCTGGTCATACCATGAACGAGGCACCACAGCCGCAGGTGGTGGTGGCATTAGGGTTTTGCACGCGAAAACGCGCCCCTGCCAGGCCCTCTTCGTAGTCCACGGTAGAGCCGACCAGGTATTGGTAGGAGAGGGGGTCTACCACCAGCGTGGCATCTCCGAATTCGATCAGGGTGTCGTCCTCTGCCACGTTGTCGGCAAAGTCAAAACCATACTGAAAGCCGGAACAGCCACCACCGGTGACATAGACACGCAGCTTGAGGGCTGGATTGTGCTCTTCGGCCATGAGTGCCTTGATGCGCTGGCGTGCACTGTCGGACAGCATTAAAGGGGTTGGAACAAAAGCTTCTGCACCGCTCATGGGTACCTCCCGCGAGCTTTAGGAACGAATAGACGGCATGGGGGGATTATGGGTAATTCCCAGCAAAATGGTCAACTATTGCCGGGAATTACTGCGGCTCAAGGCATCAGAGCGGGGGCGTTGAGGCCCATCTGCTCATCGAAGCCAAACATCAAGTTCAGGTTCTGGATGGCCTGGCCGGAGGCACCCTTGACCAGGTTGTCGATGACGGAAAGTACCACCACCGTATTGCCGTTGCCCGGACGATGCACGGCGATGCGGCAGGTATTGTTGCCTTTTACGCTGCGGGTTTCCGGGTGGCTGCCGGCGGGCATGACGTCCACGAACGGCTCATCGGCAAAGCGTTTTTCGAACAGTGCCTGCAAGTCGCCTGGCTCGGTGCTGAGGGTGCTGTAGAGCGTGGCGTGGATACCGCGGATCATGGGAGTCAGGTGGGGGACGAAGGTCAATCCCACGGTGTCTGGCTGCATGTCGCCCAGGCCCTGACGAATTTCCGGCAGATGGCGATGGCCGCCTGCACCGTAGGCTTTCATGGACTCGCTGGCTTCGGCCAACAGCGAGGCGACCTTGGCACCACGCCCAGCGCCGGTGACCCCGGACTTGCAGTCGGCAATCAGCTGATTCGGGTCGATCAGGCCCGCTTCCAGCAGCGGCAGGTAACCCAGCTGAACGGCGGTGGGGTAGCAGCCGGGTACCGCGATCAGACGCGCGGTCTTGATCTTTTCACGATGCATTTCCGGCAGGCCGTAGACCGCCTCTTTCAACAGTTCAGGGGCGCCGTGGGGCTGGTCGTACCAGCGGCTCCACTCGTCGGCATCGCGCAGTCGAAAGTCGGCCGACAGGTCGATGACGCGGGTTCCGTTGGCCAATAGCTCGCCTGCCAGCGCATGGGCCACGCCATGAGGGGTGGCAAAAAAGACGGCGTCCATGGCCCCCAGGGCCTTGGCATCGGGCTCACTGAAGGTCAGGGTATCGTAGTGGCCTCGCAGGTTGGGGTACATGTCACAGATCTTGACGCCTGCTTCCGAGCGCGACGTTATTGCTTGAACATTTACCTCGGGGTGCTGGGCCAGCAGCCTCAGAAGTTCAACACCGGTGTAGCCAGTGCCGCCTACAATGCCAACGTTTATCACAGATCACTCCTTGCGCCTTCTGCACAGTCCTGGCAGCGGTAATTAGCAGCCTAGCAAGTTTTGCGAGGCTGTTGATGTGTCTCCAGCTATGATACACAAGAGAGCAGGCGCATAAGAGCACTGCGTGTCGTAGACCCACTCTACCCAACCAAGGACGAGCGTTGTGGCAGGTTTTTCGCGGTCAGATTTCACCTTAGAGGGTTTTCGTCGCCAGCTGGCCAATGTGGATGCCTTGCCGCAACTGTGTGTGCTGGGCCTGGTGTCCGGTGTCATGACCGGGGCCGTCATGGTGGCATTCAGGCTGCTGCTGGAGGCGGGAGCCGCGCTGTACATGCCGGACGGTAACCCGGAAGGCTTCGAAGCGCTGCCCCCGTGGGTCAGAGTGCTGCTGCCCCTGCTGGCCGTGAGCGTCATCGGTGTGCTGCTGTATCGTCAGAAGGCCACCGCACGCAAGCTGGGCGTCGGCCATGTCATCGAGCGCCTGACCTACCATCAGGGGCGTTTTCCACTGCGTAACTGGCTCAACCAGTGGTGGGTCGGGGTGGTATCGGTGTTGGGCGGTCTCTCTGCTGGCCGTGAAGGACCGGCGATTCATCTGGGGGCGGCGGCTTCCAGTGGCCTGGGGATGCGGCTGCGGCTGCCGCACAACAGCCTGCGTGTGCTGGTGGCCTGTGGAACGGCGGCGGGTATTTCTGCCTCTTTCAATACGCCCATCGCGGGGGTCATCTTTGCCATGGAAGTGGTCATGATGGAGTACACCCTGATGAGCTTTATGCCGGTGATCCTGGCTTCCACCATGGGTGCGCTGGTGGCTCAGCTGGCGTACGGAAACGAGCCAGCCTTCCGCATCCCTGAAGTAGCGCTTGGCTCGCTGATGAATTTGCCCTGGATAGTGGTGACGGGGCTAGTGATTGGCCTGATGGCTGGCGTATTCATTCATCTGGCACGCCATGCCTTCCTGGGAGGGCTGCCGTTATGGCTGAGGCTGGGCAGCGTTGGAGTGGCCACGGGAGCACTGGCGTGGTGGTTTCCTGAAATACAGGGCATTGGCTACGATAGCCTGGCCGCGGCGCTGAATAACCAACTGACCGTTAGCGTATTGCTGGCGCTGATGATCGGCAAACTGCTGATCACGGCCCTGACCGTGGCGGGCGGAGTGCCGATCGGTATCATCGGCCCCGTGCTGGTGTCGGGTGCAGCCACCGGCGCACTGGCAGGCATGCTGGGTGGCTGGCTATGGCCCGACAAGGCGGCAGATCCCGGGATTTATGCCATGCTGGGGATGGCCGCCATGATGGGCGCCGTGCTGCAGGCTCCGCTGGCGGCCTTGATGGCACTGCTGGAGTTGACCCACACTCCCCACATGATGTTGCCTGGCATGCTGGCGGTGGTGGTGGCTTGCCTGACCTCGCGACAGTTGACGGGCTGTGAAGGGTTTTTCGTCAGTTCGGTGCGGTATGGCATGCACCCCTTGCAGCAGCCGTTGATGCAGGCGCTTTCCAGAGTGTCGGTGCCTGCGGTCATGGAGCGCTCTCTGGTGCGTACCGAGCGCATGATCACCCTCGAGCAGGCCCGCCAGCGGCTGGAGACCAACCCTACCTGGCTGGTGATCGAACGATCCAGCGACGACAAGCCGGTATTGGGCTTGAAAGCGGCAGAGCTGGCCCGCTGGTTGCTGGAGCATGACGAAGCCTTGAAAGAGGGAGCCGCGCAAGAGGAGGAGTTGATCGACCTGTTGGAAATTCCCGGGCAGCGGCTGGAAATGGCCCCCATCGGTTTGCAGTCCACCCTGTCGGAAGCCTTCCTCAAGCTGCAGGACAATACGCTGGATGCGCTCTACGTGATTCATGGCTACCGACCAAAGCAGCAGCGAATTTCAGGTATCATTACTCGCGGCGCCATCGAGCGCTATTACCACTATACCGATACACGTCATTCTGACCCCCGTGACCCCACTGTTTCGCAATGAGCGCACCTATTAAGGAGAGACCATGTACGAGTGGATAAAGGCCATTCACCTGATGGCCGTTGTGACCTGGTTTGCTGCACTGTTCTATCTGCCACGGCTATACGTGTACCACGCGATGGCGCGCGACAAGGGGGATGTCCAGGCCATCGACTACTTCAAGACCATGGAGCGCAAGCTTTATCGCGGCATCATGACGCCCTCCATGATCGTCGTGCTGCTGTTTGGCGGCTGGCTGCTTTACCTGGTACCTGCCTGGTTCACTCAGGGCTGGATGCACGTGAAGCTGACGCTGGTAGTATTGCTGGTGGCCTATCACCACGTATGTCTGATCTATTTGAAGCAGTTGGCTCAGGATCGCTGCACCAAGAGCCACGTGTTCTTCCGCTGGTTCAATGAGGCCCCTGTCGTGGCCCTGATCGCCATCATTCTTCTGGCGGTAGTGAAACCCTTTTGATGCGCCAACCACTTCCTCCCGTTGTACTGGTATTGGCAGGCCATGATCCTACCGGCGGCGCTGGACTGGTCGCCGATAGCGAAGCCATCGCCGCGTGTGGTGGCTGGGCAGTGACCATTCCCACCGCCCTGACCGTGCAGAACTGCCATAATGTCACCACGGTATTACCAGCCGATGCAGCTGCCATGCGGCAAATGGCAGAAGCGCTGGTCGACATGCAGATTGCCGCCATCAAGCTGGGCTTGCTGGCGGACGAAGCGACCTTGCGTGCGGTCGAGCAGATCGTGCGGCGTTTTCCGGGTGTACCGGTGGTGGCAGACCCCGTCTTGAAAGCGGGCGGCGGCACTGAGTTATCCACACCCCGTTTGCAGAAGCTTTATAGTGACCGTCTGCTTCCCCTTGTGGATATCCTGACGCCCAACCGTCATGAACTGATCGCGCTCACGCCTGAGATCGACGCACCGTTCGATGATACGGCCCGCGCTGTTTCGTTGTTGTCGCGCGGGTGCCAGGCGGTACTGGTCACCGCCACGGATGAGCCTCTGCCCGGCAGCGGGCAGCAGGTGGTCAACACACTGCATTCGCCCGATACCACTCGCCAGTGGCAGTGGCCCAGGCTGCCGGAAGTATTTCACGGGTCCGGATGTACGCTGGCTTCCGCCCTGGCCGCTCGTTTAGCCGTAGGTGAGCGCTTACCTACGGCTTGCGAACAGGCACAGCACTTTACCTGGGAGAGTTTGTCACACGGCTATCAGCCGCCCAGCGGGCAGTGTTTGCCTCAACGTCTATCACGCCCTGCACGCTTTTGATTTTTATTGTCCGTCAGCTATTGCTATAGAGGATGCCATGACCACATCTGCAGAATTATTTGATCTGGCCAGTCGCCATATTCCCGGTGGCGTGAACTCGCCGGTGCGCGCCTTCAAAGGCTTGCATCGTCCCCCGGTGTTCATGGAGCGCGCCCAGGGGGCCTACCTGTTCGACGTCGAGGGCAATCGTTACATCGACTATATCGGTTCCTGGGGGCCGATGATTACCGGTCATGCCGACCAGGACGTGCTCGCCGCCGTGCGGGCGCGCCTGGATAATGGGCTCTCCTTTGGCACGCCTACGGCAGTAGAGACCACCATGGCGGACCTGATCTGCGAGATGATTCCGTCCATGGAGATGGTCCGCATGACCAGTTCCGGTACCGAGGCGACCATGTCGGCCATCCGGCTGGCGCGGGGCACTACGGGAAGAGACAAGATCGTCAAGTTCGAAGGCAACTACCATGGCCACTCGGATTCGTTGCTGGTCAAGGCAGGCTCTGGTGCGCTGACCCACGGTGAGCCCAGCTCGCCCGGTGTGCCTGCTGCGCTTGCCGAGCACACCATCACGCTCTCTTATAATGACCCGGAAGGCGTGGAAGCGTGCTTTGCCGAGATCGGTGAGCAGATTGCCTGCATCATTGTCGAGCCGGTGGCGGGCAACATGAACTGTATCCCACCCCAGCCTGGTTTCCTGGAAACCCTGCGCCGTGTGTGCGACCAGTACGGTAGCCTGCTGATTTTTGATGAAGTGATGACCGGCTTCCGTGTGGCCCTGGGCGGGGCCCAGGCCTATTACGGCATCACGCCTGACCTCACCTGCTTGGGCAAGATCGTGGGCGGGGGCATGCCGGTCGGGGCGTTCGGTGGCAAGCGTGACATCATGCAGAACATCTCGCCGCTTGGCCCGGTGTATCAGGCAGGCACCTTGTCGGGTAACCCGCTGGCCATGGCCGCAGGCGTCGCGCTGCTGACCAAGCTGCAGGTGCCGGGTTTCCATGATGCTCTTACCCAGCGTGTGCAAACCCTGTGCAACGGCCTGCAGGAGCGTGCCAACGCCGCGCGGGTACCCATGTTGACCCAGTCGGCGGGGGGAATGTTCGGCGTTTTCTTCACTTCGCAATCTCGGGTCGATAATTTCGCTCAGGCCACGGCGTGCAACCCGGATGCTTTCCGCCGCTTCTTTGGTGCGATGCTAGACCATGGCGTCTATCTTGCACCGTCTGCCTACGAAGCGGGCTTCATGTCCAGCGCCCATACCCCAGAAGATATCCAGCTCACGCTGGATGCCGCCGAAAAAGCCTTTGCCGTCATGTAGTATTCAGTAACGGGGGGTATGTCGACTGCTACACTACAAGGGCCGCTCAACATGAGCGGCCCTTGTGGTTACCGAGGTAGCTCACCATGATACGACGGCCGGTTTATCACGCTTCACGCTTTTACGGCGCGCTATTCACCGCCGTTCTCACCCTTGGCTCGCCCTTGGCAGGGTTGGCCGCACAGGAGCAGGATATGACCCAGATCCACATCACCATGAGCGGCTCCCCTGGCGCAGAGTTCTCCGCCGAGTGGCGCATTACCCATGACGGCGAAACCGTCGAGCATCCGGAAACCCGTGGTACGGTTCCAGCAGAATTCACCTTCGAAGGCGATACGTTGGAAGGCACCGTCAAGCTGTTGAGCGATGACGAGCGGCTGGAAGTCGATATCGTCAAGGGCAGCAACCGTTCCCGCTCTTCGACTCAGGGCAAAGGTGGCACGCTGACGCTGATGGTGCGTTAAGGCATAAAAAAACCGCCCCCGAAGGGGCGGTAGCGAGCATTCGGTATTGCTTAGTGGCCTTGGCTGACCACGTTGTAGTTGCCATTGCCGTTGGTCACGATTTGCGAGAAGTGCTGGCCTGCTCCGTTAAAGGCACCACTTTGGTTGACGAAGTGGGTGTTAAGACTTCCATTGGTGCTGATGAAAGAGTCATGACCGTAGCCGGTTTGAGTGACGGCTGCGTAGTTGAAGCTGCCATTGAGGATGATATCGCTGTCCAGCTCATCACCGGTTTGGGTAGTGTAAGTGCGGTTGAAGTTGCCGGATGCTTTCACGTAGCTATCGTTAAAATCGCCATCTTGCACCACGTTGGACTCGTTAGCCCAACCTTCCTGCTGTACCCAAGAGTCGTTGAGCTGACCTTGCTGGTCCACGTTGGCCAGGTTGCCTTTGCCACTCTGTACGACGATGGAGTCGTTGGTGACGCCTTCCTGGGTAACGTAGGCAGTGTTCAACTGGCCGGACTGGGTAATCGTGGAGTAGTTGTTACCAGGCGCGGTGCTGGCAGTGCCGACGATTTCGTCTTGAGTGACGTTAGCACGGTTGAAGCTACCTTCCTGCTTGATGCGAGAATCCTGGGTGCCCCACTGGGTGACCGAGGTACGGTTCAAGTCACCGTTTTGCTCGATCTGGGAGTCGCTGCCTACGGCACTGCCGGCATACAGTGAACCAGCCATGCTATCGACCGCTGCGCGGGAGCCGTTGAACTGCCAGCTGGGAGCCGTTTGTGCCATGGCGGCAGCGCTCATGGTCAGTGCGATGGCAGCAGCGATAGTAGTGATTTGAGTTTTCATGGTTACATCCCCTTTATGATGGCTTGCTTCGTTGGTTACTGAGATAGCGGCAGCAACTCAGTAAGTTTCGACGGTGACTGGGCGCAGGGTGCTGGAGTAGGCTTGTTGCTCTACGCCGATGCTGCGGTAGCCACTCCCCGATTGTGAAACTTGGATATCGCTTTGATGACCCACTTGATTGATATAGGCTTCAAGCGATTGTTGGTTTCCAGCTTGGGTGAGATGTGCTTTGTGATGGTTGCCTTGTTGGAATACCACCCCGAAGTTATTTCCCCCACGTTGCTCCATGACGGCAATGTTTCTGCTGCCCAGCTGAGTGATTCGAGAAAAGTTGCCTCTCTGGTAACTCGCTGAGTAAGACTGTGAAACCATTGCCTGATTGTTATTGCCGACTTGCTCGATGATGCTGTAGTTGCCTTGCCTGGCAGTGTCTACCGAATTGAAATACTGTTCGATACGTTGGTCAGCGGCGTTGGCCGAGGCTGAAATCGATACCATCGCTGCCACCAGGCTTGAAGCGGCGATCTTCAGGAGTCGCGTCTTGTTACTGGTGTGAGATGCTGCGGAAGGTTTCATTTTTCATCCCTCTGAAACTTTTTGTATCGTTTTGTATTTCATGTGTTGAGTTTGATCGATTATTGGGTTGACGCCATAAGCAGTTTGAATAGTTACGAGAGGGTTTTTCTCATAATTTACTACCAAAAAAGTATGAATTTCCTAATGCTGTGATGGCATAAAAAGACGCGGCCCTATCCAAAGATAGGGCCGCGTCTTTTTATGAACTAACGCCGTCATTGATTACAAAGCAGGTATTGGCGCATTCAGATAGTCTGCTAGTACGGTATTTTGCAGCGTCGTGCCGTTGGGCAAGTTCCATAGATTGTTTTCGACGCCACGTGCGATCAGGTGAATGACCGCAGATTCAATGGCTGACATGACGGCCAACTGAACGGGCTCGTTCGTGGTGATACCTGCCTCGGCTTCCAGAAGACGCCTGAAATCGATGAAACGGTAAACACCGGCACGCAGCTCTTTGGAATAAATGGTTTTGGTCGTGGTCACGTTGGCCAGAATTTCACCCGTCGAGATCTCCACGGCGCGCAAATTCACGGTGACCTGGTCTACTTGATACTGTCCCGACGCACCAATACCGAAGTATTCAGCCCCGGCCCCCCCCGTACGGATGTTGGATTCATAGGCAATGATGCCGCCTTCCAGCATGACGGAAGCTGCTCTGAGAGAAGGCAAATTATCGGGTTGGCCAAAACGCTCGAACTCTGCGCGGATGATACGTCGTTCCGTCAACAGGTTTTGTAACCCTACCCGCTCCAGCGGTATGAACCATCCCGAATCAGCCAAAGCGCCGGTCAGCATGGCGGCAGCCCCCTGCGTCACCGCCGTTGAAAAGGTGCTGGCAGGTGCGGGACGGTACTGCCCGGTCTGATCACGAAAGTCATACACAGAAACGAAAATTTTGCCTGCGGGTGGCGGTAGCGATACCAGGTCCTGGTACGTGGCTCCTCTGGGGGTAAGTGTGGCCTGCGCTCCTTCAAGGTTTTCGGAGTTGGCCACCATTCCTGCGCAGCCACTCAGGAGGCTGACAAGGAGCATGGACGCGATGATTTTCATGTTGATCCCCTGACGACACTGTAAGTGATGGTGTTATGTGTTGTGTGTGCCGAAACGCTGCTAAGGGTTGAATAGCCCACCGACGCTGATGTTGGTCACGTCGCCAGTGACTTTATCCACCACTCTCACGATCAGTTGCCCCCCTTCATCGCGGACGACGACGCTAAATTCACCGCTATCGAAGGAGCCCTCTCCAATGTTGCCCGCCCCGACATCCGTGATCAGCTGAGAGATCAGCCGACTCTCCAGGCTTTGGATGAGTCGCTCGGTGGAAGAGATCGGCTCGATACCGCGTGCGTTGGGATCGACGTTGGTATCCTGTGACTGGGCTTTGCCCAGCAGATAGGTGCCCATGAACGGGTCCCCTCCAAACGAAGGGTTCAATGGGCGATAGATCAATTCGCCTGCAACGCTCTCAAGAGTAACGACTCCCAACATGACAGCCGTAGCGAAAGCGCAGGCTTTGCGGTGAGTGTTCATCAGTTCAACTCCTCTCTACCCAGGTCTTTATCGGATGTGATGGCGGCGGTAAGCTGCTGTTGAAGCAGCGCTTCTTCCACGATATTTACAGCTTCTCCGGCAACACGGTCCGCTTCGTTGATTCGGGGAGAGAGCTGTGTTCTGAAATACATGCGGTTGCCTTCCATGACCCAGATCTGGCTTCCCCAGCGAGCATCTGGGCGCTCTTGAATGGTCAGGGTGGCGTTGCCGATGATCAGGTTATCCATCGCCCGCTGACTGAAGGCGCGATAGAACGTTTTTCCGGCCATGGTGATCGTTCGATCTACCATGATGCCGGTCAGCTCACTGCCCCTGTTCACTCGGCCTTGAACTTCCGGGCCATCTGGGCTCGACAGCTGATTGATGGCATCTATCTCCGCTTGCTCATTGACGGGCAAGGTGCTGGCGGGGTCAGCAGGTTCATTGGCGTGACTGTAAAGCCCTGATCCTGAGCTCAGCAGTACCGTCATGATCAAGAAATGGCGAAGGTTCATGGCGTTTACCCCTGTGCCTAGCGATGCCGTTGCAGGCTTCGCGCGGCCTCCATGTTGGGGAGGATGGGGCCCAGGTTCTGGTGGATCCAGTTGAGCGCCTGAATACGATTGTGTACGTTGATTTTTCTGAAGATATTGTAAAGATGTGACTTCACCGTGTGCTCACTGACGAACAGCTTGTCGGCGATTTGCTGGTTGGACGACCCATTGCTCAGCAGTGAAATGATTTCCATCTCTCGATTGGTCAGGCCACAAGCCGGGCGAAAGGCGTTGCTCTGATACTTGCGGTAAAAAAGGATAAGCCGCGCCATCAAGTCGCGTGACATCCACAACTCCCCCTCCAGCAATGAGAGGATGCCCTTGCAGATCACTTCCAGGCTTTCGTCCCGGTAAAAAACGCCTTTCAAATGAGCGCAGGAGAGTGCTTCCAAGGCGTGATCCATATCTCGCACATTGAAGGCTGCCAGCGGTGATTTCGCGAGCGAATCCGACAGTTTGTCCTGCCATTCTGGCAGTGCATCGACGCCGATATGGTCGCTGTCGATGAGGATCAACAGTCGATCGGTGATTGTCGCAGGCAGTTGAGCAGCAGGTGAGTGAACGCTCACACTGCAGCCCGTGTGCTCATGCAGGTAATCAGCAAATAGCTGTGCTTGAGGGCTTTTTTCGGTGACGATGTACACCAAGCCGGGGGTCTTTTGCTGGGACATTGGGGGAGCCTCATTCAAGGAGAACATCAGCAGGCGACCCTAACAGTGTTGCCTATAAGATACTTTTCGTAAAGAAATGTTATCAAAATAATGAGTAAAGTAATTTTCATATTGTTATTCTTTTTTTATCTAAAAGCCAAGTTATTGATTTATATTTTATAAATGAGTCATCTTCGAACGATTGGGCGGTAACCATAAAAATACGCTGGGTAAACATTCCATGTGCTTTAGCTGTGTTTCTGTTCAGCGTAAACTGAGGCTCCCTGTTTGGAGGTTTCGATATGTCGACGGGTACGACGCTTGTCCTGGCCAGTGGAAACGCAGGAAAACTTAAAGAGTTCAATCAGTTACTTGCCCCGCTTGGGCTCGATGTAAGAGCACAGGCAGAGTTTGGCGTGCAAGACGTGGAAGAAACCGGACTGACCTTCGTTGAGAATGCGCTGTTAAAAGCTCGTGAAGCCAGCCGAGTCAGCGGGTTACCTGCCCTGGCAGACGATTCGGGGCTGGAGGTGGATGCACTGCAAGGAGCACCAGGTATCTACTCTGCGCGTTATGCCGGTGAGCCGAAGAGTGACGAACGCAACAATCAGAAACTGCTGGCGGCGCTTGCCGACTGTGCGGAAGGCCAGCGCAGTGGCCGCTACTGGTGTGTGCTGGTCTATTTGCGTCATGCCGAAGACCCTGTCCCCGTCATCGTACAGCGCAGCTGGGAAGGCGAAATTCTGGCGCATCCCCGTGGGGATGGTGGGTTTGGTTACGATCCTCTGTTCTGGTTACCGGATCAAGGCATGAGCGTGGCTGAGCTGGCGTCAGAGTCCAAGAACCGGTTGAGCCACCGCGGGCGTGCGCTGCACGATCTCGTGGATATCCTGAAGGTGGCGCATGGCTGAGGCACTGCCGCCCCTGTCGCTTTACATCCACACCCCGTGGTGTGTTCGCAAGTGCCCTTATTGCGATTTCAACTCTCACGAGCCAGGCGCCCAAGGGCTCCCTGAAGAGGCGTATCTGGCTGCGCTATTGGCTGATCTGGAGCACGATCTTCCTCTGGCAGCCGAACGCCCTCTGCAAACGATCTTCATTGGCGGCGGGACGCCTAGCCTGCTCTCGCCGGACTTCTATCAGCGGCTGTTTCAGGGTATTCAGCAGCGTTTGGCGTTTGCACCGACCATCGAGATCACTCTGGAAGCCAACCCAGGCACGACCGAACAGCAGCGTTTCGTAGGTTACCGAGAGGCGGGTATCAACCGGCTGTCGCTGGGGATACAGAGTTTTCGTCCGGTGCAGCTAGAGGCCCTGGGGCGCATCCACAGTGGGCAAGAGGCATTGACGGCCGTGGGGCAGGCCAGGTCGGCGGGCTTCGATAATATCAACATCGACTTGATGCATGGGCTTCCCCAGCAAACGCCTGAACAGGCCATGGAAGACATCGACCAGGCCTTGGCATTGGCGCCGGAACACCTCTCCTGGTACCAATTGACCCTGGAACCCAATACGGCTTTTTTCTCACATCCTCCTCCGTTACCGGAAGAGGAAGCGCTGTGGGACATTCAGGAAGCAGGGCATGTGCGCCTTGAACGGGCAGGGCTGCAGCGTTATGAAATATCGGCCTATGCGCGCCTCGGCTCACAAAGCCAGCACAATCTGAACTATTGGCGCTTCGGCGACTATCTGGGCATTGGAGCGGGTGCCCACGGCAAGTTGACGTGTATCGACGAGAATGGCCAATGGCAGATCGAACGCCGCTGGAAAACCCGCCAGCCTCAGTCTTATTTGAGGCGTCTCGACGATCCACGTGGTTTCGTGGCCGGCAAACAGCCGATCGAAGCCGATGAGCTGCCGCTGGAATTTGCCATGAATGCACTGCGATTGACGGAAGGGGCAAGCCTGAAGACATGGCAAGCGCATACGGGCCAGCCTGTCGAACTGTTACTTGACCGTTTACAAATCGCTCACGAAAAAGGACTTTTGGTGGAAATGCCCGAAAAGCTGCGTGCTTCTCCTCAAGGTCTATTATTCTTGAACGAACTGCTGGCACTGATCAGTGATGAGTGAGCAGTGATAACAAAGGCAAAACCTAATCGTAAAAGGAGTGAGTGATGCGTATGTTCCGACTACTGACCCCGTTGGCGGCGGCTATTCTGGTGGCGGGCTGTGCCACCACCGACCCTTATGGTGGTCAAACACAACGCTCCAGTACAGCGGTGGGTACGGGCATTGGGGCAGCCATTGGTGCCGCAGCGGGTGCCTTGTCTGGTGATGGAAGCACTAGCCGTCGTGACCGAGCGTTGATCGGGGCAGCGGTTGGCGCCGCCGCCGGTGCTGGGGTCGGGGCCTACATGGACCGCCAGGAGCAGCAGCTGCGTGAAAACCTGCAGGGGTCTCGTATCGAGATCGACCGTCGCGGCGACGACATCGTCTTGAACATGCCCAGCAGCGTGACCTTTGGTTTCGACTCTGCTGACCTGACCAGCGACGCACGCAGTGCACTCAATGAAGTCGCCAATGTCTTGACCCAGTACACGGATACCCGCGTCAATATTGCTGGCCACACCGACAGCACGGGCAACGCGGATTATAACCAGCGGCTTTCCGAGCGCCGTGCCGAATCGGTAGGTCGTTACCTGGGGCAGAATGGCGTTTCCTCCATGCGTCTGAACACCTTGGGTTACGGTGCGACTCGGCCGGTTGCCAGCAATGACTCCGAACAGGGGCGTGCACAAAACCGTCGTGTCGAAATCACGCTGACGCCGACAGGCAATGGCCAATAAGCCGTAAAAACTCTGCATTGCTCTAGAACGCCCGCTATGCTCACATAGCGGGCGTTCTGTTTATATAGGCATCCTCATGCTGTCATACCAACACGCCTACCATGCCGGTAACTTCGCCGATGTTCAGAAGCATCTGACGCTCTATGCCGTCATTGATCATCTGTTACGTAAAAAATCAGCAATTACATATGTGGATACCCATGCGGGCAGAGGCTTCTATCCGCTGGCTACCGAAGAGACACAGCGGTTGCTGGAGTATCGTGAGGGCGTTTTACCGCTCTGGCAGCATCGCCAGCAGTTGGCAGATCCGCTGCTAGGCGCCTGGCTCGAGTCCGTGGCCAGTGCCCAGCCAGACGCTGATACACTGGCCTGCTATCCGGGTTCTCCCTGGTGGCTCGCCCAGCGTCTGCGCTCAGAGGATCGGCTGATCCTGTTCGAACTGCATCCCGGTGAGCACGAACATCTCGCCAGCCAGTCGCTGCCCAAGCGGGCGACGCGTATCTTCGGCGATGGGTTGGTCGGCCTGCGCCATCAGGTACCGGCATCGACCCCCAGGGTGTGTGTGTTGATGGATCCCAGCTACGAGCGCAAGATCGAGTACCACGAAGTGGTGGAAAGCACGGCCTACGTGCTTGAGAAAGCCAGGCATGCCGTGGTGATGATCTGGTATCCGTTATTACCTGCCGAACACCATCAAGCGCTGCTGGCAGGCCTGCGTGACAGCGGAATTCGCAAAATCTGGCAAAGCGAACTGCTGCTACGTGCCCCTGAAGCGGGTGCCCGCGGCATGTACGGAAGCGGCATGCTGGTCGTCAACCCCCCCTGGGGGCTGGAGGAGCGTCTGATCAATGCCATGTCACAGATAACACCGACGCTGGGCGAGCACAGCCGCTTCCGTACGTCCTGGTTGGTCCCGGAGTAAAGGTGGAGGAGTAGTCGAGTCTACTTGCCGATACAGAAGCTGCCAAAGATCTCTCCAAGCAGGTCGTCGGCGCTGAACTCCCCGGTAATCTCTCCCAGTGCCTGCTGGGCATCGCGCAGATCTTCGGCCAGCAGCTCTCCTGCACCGTAGCCTTCCAGCTGAGCGCGCCCTGCTTCCAGTGCGGCCATGGCACGGTCCAGGGCATCCAGATGGCGGCGGCGCGCCGAGAAACGACCTTCGGTAGTGGCGGAAAAGCCCATCACCTCTTTCAAATGGGATTTCAAGTTATCCACACCTGCCCCCGTTTTGGCCGAGAGCCTGACGATAGGAGTGCCTGTGGGTAACTCAGATGCTTCGAGCCCTGGCGCTTCGGCGCTGCTGTCGATCTTGTTGCGCACCAGGGTCAATCGCTGCTGGTCCGGCAGGCGGGCCACGAACTCGGGCCAGATGGCCATGGGGTCCGTTGCCTGGGTAAGCGAGGCATCGACCAGCAGCAGTACGCGATCGGCTTTCTCGATCTCTTCCCAGGCCCGGGCAACGCCAATTTTTTCTACCGCGTCCGGCGTATCGCGCAGGCCAGCGGTGTCGATAATATGCAGTGGCATGCCGTCCAGGTGGATGTATTCACGCAGCACGTCGCGGGTGGTGCCCGCAATGTCCGTGACGATGGCCGTGTCCTGCTCGGTCAGCGCATTGAGCAGGCTGGACTTGCCCGCATTGGGGCGCCCTGCAATCACCACGCTCATGCCTTCACGCAGCAAGGCGCCTTGGCCTGCGGCCTGGCGCACACGCACCAGTGCCTGCTGCACCTGCTCAAGATGCGTTGCCACGTGGCCATCGGCAAGAAAGTCGATCTCTTCTTCGGGGAAGTCGATGGCGGCCTCTACATAGACACGCAGCTCGATCAACTGCTGAACCAGCCCAGAAACGCGCTGTGAAAACTCGCCTTGCAGCGAGCGAAGGGCATTTTCGGCAGCCGAGCGTGAGCTGGCATCGATCAGGTCGGCAATCGCCTCGGCCTGGGCCAGGTCCAGCTTGTCATTCAAGAACGCGCGTTCGGAGAACTCGCCAGGCCGAGCCAGGCGGGCGCCCAGGGCGAGGCAGCGCTCCAGCAGCATATCCATGATCACGGGGCCACCGTGCCCCTGCAGCTCCAGCACGTCCTCCCCGGTAAAGGAGTTAGGCCCGGCAAACAGTAGCGCAATGCCTTCGTCGATAATGCCTTGAGCGCCGTTGAAGGGGCCGTAATAGGCATGACGCGGGGGAGGGCATTGCCCCAGTATGGCCTGAGCGATATGGCGGCTTTCCGGGCCAGATACGCGGATGATGCCAACGCCGCCGCGCCCAGGGGGGGTGGCCAGGGCGGTAATCGTGTCTTGGGTATAGAGTCGTTCAGCCATAACGCGTCCTGGAGATCCAAAAAGAAAGTGTATCGTGTATGCAGCAGAAGAAAAGGGCAGGCCTGAAACGCCAGACCCCCGCTTTAGCGGGGGTCTGGTGAAGAACGGGATGAGAGGCTACTTGGTGCGCATCCCTTTGCCCACGTTGGGGTCTTTCTCGATATTGCGGGTAATCACGTACTGCTGGGCTACCGAGATGATGTTGTTCACCACCCAGTAGATGACCAGACCCGCCGGGAACCACAGGAAGAAGAACGTGAAGATAATGGGCAGCATCTTCATGATCTTGGCCTGCATGGGGTCCGGAGGCGTCGGGTTGAGCAACTGCTGAACGTACATCGATACACCCATCAGGATGGGCAGAATGAAGTACGGATCTTTCACCGACAGATCTTGGATCCACAGCATGAACGGCGCATGGCGAAGTTCAACGGATTCCAGCAGCATCCAGTACAGCGCGATGAAGACCGGCATCTGGATGAGGATCGGCAAGCAGCCACCCAGCGGGTTGATCTTCTCTTTCTGGTAGAACTTCATCATCTCTTGAGACATTTTCTGGCGGTCATCGCCATAAAGCTCTTTGAGACGCTGCATCTCCGGCCCGAGCTTGCGCATCCGAGCCATGGACTTGTAGGCCTTGGCTGAAAGCGGGAATAGCGCGAGCTTGACCAGCACGGTCAGCAGAACGATGGACCAGCCCCAGTTGCCGACTACGTCATGAATCTTGTCGAGCAGCCAGAACAGCGGATTGGCAATGAACCACAGCCAGCCGTAGTCCACGGTCAGACGCAGATTCGGTGCCACCTGCTCCAGGTACTCCTGTACCTTGGGCCCCATGTAGAGGGTAGCCCCCAGAGTGGCTTCGCCTTCGGCGGCCACGCTGGTCACCGGCCCTGCAAAGGCGGCAACGTTGCGGTTGCTGGAGTCGGTGGTCGCGTAATACAGGTTCTGCTGATTCTGAGCAGGTGCCCAGGCAGAGACGAAATAGTGCTGAATGATGGCTACCCAGCCACCTTGGGCCTCACGGTTCTCGAACCGACCGCGCTGGATATCATCGAAATCGACTTTTTCGTAGCGGGTATCGGGTGACGAGTAGGCTGCGCCCAGATAAGAGCTCATGCCCATGGCGACGCCACTGGAGGGGTCCGGGCTGTTATCGCGAGCCAGTTGGCCAATGAAACGGGCACTGACAGGTTCATCAGTGTTGTTGGCCAGGTAATAGCTGACATTGACCGCATAGCTGCCGCGCTCGAAGGTCAGGCGCTTGATCACGTCAACGCCGTTGACTTCTGCCGTCAGGTCGACGGTGAGCTCTTGCTCGTCGTTACCCAGACGGTATTCGGTGTTTTCAGGCGTAAACGTGATGCGACTTGCCTGGCCATCCAGCTGCAGGCCAGAGCGTGCTACGTAGCTGCGCGTGGCGTTATCCGACAGCAACACGTAGTTGCGTTCAGAGTCCAGCGTCAGCTTGTGCTGTGGCAGAGCGGCATACACGATATCCCCACCAAAGGGGTCGATGCGTACGTCCAGCACATCGGTAGTGACGGCGATGAAGTCACGACTGGCGGTCGAACTTGGCGAGTCGCTCATGCCTTCATCGATGGCGGCCTGAGGTGCGGAAGTACTGGGAACGGAAAGATCGTCGCTGCCGCCTTCACTCGCAGGTGCCCCATTGCTTGTCTGGGTCATTTCGGGAGTGGAGTCGTAGCTGGTCTGCCCGTAATCCTGATTCCACTGTACAACCAGTAGGTAGGCAAGCACTGCCAGTGGAATCAGTAATAAAAGTCGTTTTACGTCCATGAGGGTTCTGCCCGATGGGTGGTGAACATGCTAATGGCGCAGTGTCATTTGCTCGGCCCATGACACACGAAAGCCTGCCAAGCGGCAGGCCGAGGTCGAGCGGCGAGGTGTGTCGTCAAGTGTCACGTGTCAGGCCATGTGATGGCGGAGATGTCGATACCGCCGGAGCCTCGCGCTGGAGTCGTTTCCACATGCCATGCAATTGGCGAGTCAGCGTCTCGTTGTCGATCTCCTGAACGCCTCGCTTGGCCATGATCACGATATCCACAGCGGGCAAGCGATCCTGACGAAGGCGAACGGATTCTCTAACCAGGCGCTTGAAGCGGTTACGTTCCACAGCAAGCTTCACATTTTTCTTGCTGACTATCAGGCCAATGCGGGGGTGCCCCAGAGTATTCAAGCGCGCTAGCGCCATCATGCCCTTGCCATGGACTTTCAAGTCGGCTTGTTCGAACACGTGACTGAAATCCCCAGCGTTCAGCAATCGCAAGCACCGGGGAAAGCCTTGAGGCGACACACGCAATCCGAGATCAGGCGCTCAGACGCTTGCGGCCTTTGGCACGGCGGCGTGCGATGACGGCACGGCCGTTCTTGGTTGCCATACGAGCACGGAAGCCATGCGCGCGCTTGCGCTTGAGAACGCTGGGTTGAAAAGTGCGTTTCATAACTCGTTATTCCCACGTGGTTTAGGACGGAAATTGAATTCCAGATGACCCGGTCCAGTGAGGAACCAGCCGGGGAGTTTCAATTCAAGACCGGAAATTGTAGAGACTTCCTGGCCTCGGTGCAATTTTTCCTTGCATGAAAAGCGTGAAAAGGGCAATGGCGGCCCACGATGCCCTGTCAGTCTGACGAACGTCGATGACACTACTATTACTAATGGGTTTACTTAAACCTGTTGTTATTAATAGTGGGGATACTAATTGTGGATAACTCATTTATCCCTATTTTTATCAAAACCTTAAAATGATAAAAAATCTGTGGGTAACTGACTGTGAAGCAGCGTAAAAGCTGTGATTTATGTGTGATTAACGCAGCACAACTCAGCAATTTGCGGTTTTTTACCCATGCCGTCCGCTGTTTTTCCTAAGCTCTCATGGTCATTTGTCCACAGGCGGAAAAGAGCCCCGAGTGCGTGTGGATAACCGTTTCGTTGGGCGCTACAATGGTCGGCCGTTTTCAACCGATGGTGAGATGAGTGTCACTCGCGCTTTGGCAACAGTGCCTGGACTACCTGCAGGACGAACTGAATTCGCAACAGTTCAATACCTGGATACGTCCACTGCAGGCAGAAGAAGGAGAGTCCAACGAGCTTCGCTTGTTGGCGCCGAACCGCTTTGTGCGCGATTGGGTGAGCGATAAATACGCGAAGCGAATCAGTGAACTGATGCGCGAGCTTGCTCCTTCCAAACCTCCCAAGGTCAGCTTGACCGTGGGTAGTCGTCGCACCTCGGCACCTGCGCCACAGCCTAGAGAGCTGGGTAATCCCGTCTCCGCATCGCCTGCTCAGGCGCCTGCTCCCGCCGTCCATACTCCGCCCCGCGGTGAAGTGGGCGATGAGCGTGAAATCGAGCAGTTGCGCGAAGAGTCGGGCGCCGGCCGACGCGGCAACGAGCGCCAGGTACAGGTAGAAGGTAGCCTGAAGCACAGCAGCGGCCTGAATCCCAACTTCACCTTTGATACCTTCGTGGAAGGTAAATCGAACCAGTTGGCGCGTGCGGCCTCTCGGCAGGTATCCGAAAATCCGGGTGGGGCCTATAACCCGCTGTTCCTCTACGGCGGGGTAGGCCTGGGTAAAACCCACTTGATGCATGCCGTGGGCAATGCCCTGGCAGGTAGGCGGGAAAACGCCCGAGTGGTGTATCTGCACTCCGAGCGCTTCGTGGCGGATATGGTGAAGGCGCTTCAGCTCAACGCCATCAATGACTTCAAGCGTTTTTATCGCAGTGTCGACGCCTTGTTGATCGATGATATTCAATTCTTTGCTGGCAAGGAGCGCTCCCAGGAGGAGTTTTTCCATACCTTCAACGCCCTGTTGGAAGGTGGCCAGCAGATGATCCTGACCTCGGATCGCTACCCCAAAGAGATCAGTGGCGTCGAAGAACGTTTGAAGTCGCGGTTCGGTTGGGGCTTGACGGTAGCCATCGAGCCGCCTGAGCTGGAGACGCGGGTCGCGATCCTGATGAAGAAAGCCGACCAGGCCAAGGTCGAGTTACCGCATGATGCAGCCTTCTTCATCGCTCAGAAAATACGTTCCAACGTGCGGGAGCTGGAAGGTGCGCTCAAAAAGGTCATTGCCGACTCCCACTTCATGGGTAAGCCGATCACCCAGGACTTCATCCGTGAGTCGTTGAAAGACCTGTTGGCCCTTCAAGACAAGCAGGTGGGGGTGGATAATATTCAGCGCACGGTGGCTGAGTATTACAAGATCAAGGTGGCGGACCTGCTCTCCAAGCGACGCTCTCGTTCGGTGGCGCGCCCTCGGCAGGTGGCCATGGCGCTGGCCAAGGAGTTGACCAATCACAGCCTGCCGGAAATTGGTGATGCCTTTGGTGGGCGAGACCATACGACGGTATTGCACGCTTGTCGTAAAGTGAAGGCGTTGCAGGAAGAGAGCGCAGATATTCGCGAGGACTACAAGAACCTCCTGCGCCTGCTGACCAGTTAACCCATTATGTCGGCCTGCTGCGGTGGGCCTTTCAGGATAGAAAACCGGAGTTTCGATGAAATTTACCATTTCCCGAGAGGCGCTGCTTCGCCCGCTGACTCTGGTGGCGGGGGTCGTAGAACGGCGCCAAACGCTGCCTGTGCTGTCGAACGTCTTGATCCAGGTCGAAGGTGATCAGGTAGCGCTGACCGGTACCGACCTGGAAGTCGAATTGGTGGGGCGCACGGTGGCCAGCCAGGTGGACCAGCCAGGCGCAGCAACGGTACCTGCGCGCAAGCTGATGGATATCTGCAAGTCATTGCCGGATCAGTCGGATATTCAACTGGCTGTTGAGGACGGGCGCGCTGTATTACGTAGTGGTCGTTCGCGCTTTACACTTTCTACACTTCCGGTTGCCGAGTTTCCCAACATCGAAGATGCGGATGGTAGCCAGGAGCTGAGCGTACCGCGCGGTACGTTGAAGCACTTGATCGAGTCGACATCCTTCGCCATGGCCCAGCAGGACGTGCGCTACTACCTGAATGGCATGCTGCTGGAGATTCAGAGCAACCTGCTGCGCACGGTGGCCACCGATGGGCATCGGCTGGCCATGTGCTCACGTCCGGTAGAAGTGGCCGTCAGCCAGGCGCAGAAACTGATCGTGCCGCGCAAGGGTATTCTGGAGCTGTCTCGCTTGCTTGACGACAGTGACGAGCCCGTAAGCCTGACGCTGGGTGCGACCCATGTGCGTGCTCACACGGGCGACTTTACGTTCACGTCCAAGCTGATTGACGGCAAATTCCCGGACTACGAGCGTGTCGTGCCGCGCAATGGCGACAAGGTGCTGATTGCCGAGCGCGCGGAGTTGCGTCAGGTGCTGTCGCGGACCGCCATCCTCTCCAACGAGAAGTACCGTGGCGTACGTCTCTATCTGGAAGAGGGCAACCTCAAGGTCATGGCCAACAACCCGGAACAGGAAGAAGCCGAGGAGAACGTCGCTGTCGAATACAATGGCAGTGCCATGGAAGTCGGCTTCAACGTTGGCTATCTGGTAGACGTGCTTTCCGTGTTGGATGAAGACCGCGTTCAAATGACGTTGGCCGACCCCAACAGCAGTGCGCTGTTGGAAGAGCCAGGTGGCGGTGATGCGCTGTACGTCGTCATGCCCATGCGTCTATAAACGGCAGCAGGACGTTATCTATGACGGCGCTTCTGGCTTCAGAAGCGCCGTTTTCACGTGTGCTGGACGGCAATCAATGGTCTTGAAGAGTGACATCGACGCATGAGCATCAAGGAGCTTACTTTCCACGGCCTGCGTAACCTGGCCCCCACCACCTTGCAGCCATCGCCGCGCATCAATGTGCTGCACGGCGATAATGGCAGTGGCAAGACCAGCGTTCTGGAAGGTATTTATGTGCTGGGTATGGGGCGCTCCTTTCGAACCCGTCAGCTCAAGCATGCCATACAGACGGAAGCCCCATATATGACCCTGTATGGTCGTTTGGCGGGTGACCCTGAGGTTACCCTGGGGGTCAGGCGGTTACGCACTCAGCGCGAGCTGGAGCTGCGTTTGAGGGGGGAGAAGGGGGTGCGCTTGGCCGAGCTCGTGGAGGCGATGCCCCTGCAGCTCATCAATCCCGATGCCTTCAGGTTGCTGGAGGGCTCTCCTGCCGGGCGTAGAGAGTTTCTCGACTGGGGTGTGTTTCACGTGAAACATCATTTCCTGGATGCCTGGCGAAGAACGCGCCGAGCAGTGAAACATCGGAATGCCCTTCTCAGGCGTGGTAGAATGGTGGCCAGTGAGCTGGTTGTTTGGGAGCAAGAGCTTGCACAGTGGGGCGAAGAGATGGATCGGCTTCGCCTTGAGTGGTTTAGCCAGTTCTTGCCCATGTTCGAAGAAACGCTGCATAAATTGCTGCCGCTACCTGGCCTGACGCTGCGCTATGCCCGAGGGTGGGATAAGCAGCGCTCTCTGGCAGAAGTGCTGAGGGATAGCCGAGAGACGGATCAGCAGATGGGGTTTACCCAGCAGGGCCCTCAGAGAGCAGATTTACGTATTCGATTGAACAAGCAGCCAGCCGTCGAGGTGCTTTCCAGAGGCCAGCAGAAATTGGTCGTCAGTGCGCTGAAGCTGGCTCAGGGGCGGCTTCTGGAAAGTACCACGCAGCGGCACTGTATCTATCTGATTGATGATTTACCTGCGGAGCTGGATGACAGGCACCGCCATCAATTTTGCCATTTACTGGAAGAAATGCAGTGTCAGGCTTTTATTACCAGCGTTGAAGCCACGGCTCTAAGGAATAGTTGGCAAGCCAGTACGGACATAAAAATGTTTCACGTGAAACATTCCCCGGCTGGATGGAGTCAATTGGAGACGGATGGCTAAACGACACGGAACGAGACAGACTTCACGACGGAGTGGTCAATGAGCGAGCAGGCTTACGATTCATCAAGCATCAAGGTGCTCAAAGGACTGGACGCAGTACGCAAGCGTCCGGGCATGTACATCGGTGATACCGACGATGGCACCGGGCTGCACCACATGGTTTTCGAGCTGGTGGATAACTCCATCGATGAAGCTCTGGCAGGCCACTGCAGTGAAATTCGCGTCGTCATCCACCCGGATGAATCGATTACCGTGAGTGATAACGGCCGCGGTATTCCGACTGAACTGCATGAAGGCGAAGGCGTTTCGGCAGCTGAGGTCATCATGACCGTGCTGCACGCAGGCGGCAAGTTCGATGACAACTCCTACAAGGTGTCTGGCGGGCTGCACGGGGTAGGTGTCTCGGTGGTTAACGCGCTTTCAGAAGAGCTGCGTCTCACCATCTGGCGGCAAGGCGAAGTATTCGAGCAGATCTATCACCACGGCGTACCGCAGGCTCCCCTTGGGGTCGTGGGCAAAACTGAAAAAAGCGGTACACGTGTACATTTTCGTCCGTCTCCTGCCACGTTCGCCAATATCGAGTTTCACTACGATATTCTGGCCAAGCGGCTACGTGAACTCTCCTTCCTGAACTCCGGCGTTGCAATTCGCCTGATGGATGAGCGTAGTGGCAAGGAGGAGCTTTTCCATTACGAGGGCGGCTTGAAAGCCTTTGTTGATCACCTCAACAAGAACAAGACCGTTCTCAACCCGGTTTTCCACTTCAATGCGGAGCGTGAAGACGGAGTGGAAGTCGAAGTGGCCATGCAGTGGAGCGATGCGTTTACAGAAAACATCTTCTGCTACACCAACAACATTCCCCAGCGGGATGGTGGTACTCACTTGGCAGGGTTTCGGGCAGCGCTCACGCGGACAT
This sequence comes from Vreelandella hamiltonii, assembly GCF_014651775.1. Classification (GTDB taxonomy): domain Bacteria; phylum Pseudomonadota; class Gammaproteobacteria; order Pseudomonadales; family Halomonadaceae; genus Vreelandella; species Vreelandella hamiltonii. The sequence goes on along the minus strand of NZ_BMXN01000011.1, from coordinate 50,526 downwards.
TGAACCATTACATCGAAGCCGAAAATCTGCTCAAGAAATCGAAGGTCAATACCTCCGGTGATGATGCTCGTGAAGGTTTGACGGCCATCATTTCGGTGAAGGTACCGGATCCCAAGTTCTCCTCGCAGACCAAGGACAAGCTGGTTTCTTCCGAAGTGAAAACGGCGGTAGAGCAGGAGATGGGGCGTCTGTTCGCAGAATACCTGATCGAAAAGCCCAATGAAGCCAAGTCGATCGTCAACAAGATGATCGACGCGGCGCGAGCCCGTGAAGCCGCCCGTAAAGCGCGTGACATGACGCGTCGTAAGGGGGCTCTGGACATTGCTGGCTTGCCCGGCAAGCTGGCTGATTGTCAGGAGAAAGACCCCAGCCAGTCAGAACTTTACCTGGTGGAGGGTGACTCGGCTGGCGGCAGTGCCAAGCAGGGTCGTGACCGTCGTACCCAGGCCATCCTGCCATTGAAGGGCAAGATTCTAAACGTCGAGAAGGCACGCTTCGACAAGATGCTCTCTTCCGCCGAGGTAGGCACGCTGATCACGGCATTGGGATGTGGTATCGGCCGCGAAGAGTTCAACCCCGACAAGCTGCGCTATCACTCGGTCATCATCATGACGGATGCCGATGTGGATGGTTCGCATATCCGTACGCTGCTGCTGACGTTCTTCTTCCGCCAGATGCCCGAGCTGATCGAGCGGGGCCATATCTTTATCGCGCAGCCACCGTTGTACAAGATCAAGCGTGGCAAGCAGGAGCTCTACCTGAAAGACGAGCAGGCCATGGTGGACTACCTGACCACGACGGCACTGGATGGTGCAGGGCTCCATGTGAATGCCGATGCACCGGGCATCGCAGGCTCGCAGCTCGAGGCCCTGGTGAATCAGTACCGCAATGTCATGAAGCGGATTGATCGCCTGGCACGTGTTTACCCCATTGAGGTATTGAAGCAGGCAGTACATGCCACTGCACTGCAAGGGGAAGCCAGCCTCAAAGATCGCGGTACCATGCAGAACTGGATTGCCGAGCTTCAGAAAGCCATGGATGACAAAGTGGCGTATGAGGGCGGCCCGCGTTATCAGTTCCATCTTCAGGAAGACACCGAGCGTGGTCTGCACCTTCCCGCAGTGTCACTGATTGCTCATGGCGTGACGACCGATTATGTGTGGGGTCTGGATTTCTTCGAGAGTGCCGACTACCGTGCGATTGCAGGGCTTGGGCAAACACTTAACGGCCTGTTGGAAGAGGGCGCCTACATTGCCCGTGGCGAGCGTCAGAAGCCGGTCAGCCACTTCTCTGATGTGTTGGCCTGGTTGATGCAGGAAGGCCAACGTGGCTTGTCAGTACAACGCTATAAAGGGCTAGGGGAGATGAACCCTGACCAGCTCTGGGAAACCACCATGGACCCCGATAGTCGCCGCATGCTGCGCGTGACCATTGAAGATGCCGTTGCTGCTGACATGATGTTCAACACGCTGATGGGCGACGAAGTGGAGCCTCGCCGAGACTTTATCGAAACCAACGCTCTGGTGGCCAACCTCGACGTATAAGGCTGACCTTCACCAGCTATTGGCCATTGATGAAAAATGTTTCACGTGAAACATTGAATCAAAAAGCCGCAGTGGGCATATGCGCCACTGCGGCTTTTTTATGGGAATTTATGTGAAGAACTGTCCCGCGTGATCAGGCTTGGCGCTTTACAACCGTTTAGCGATTTCGCTCGCGCGAATCTAGTGTTCCGGCTAACAACTGTTCAACGAATTCGGCAAGGTCACTGACGACCAGAGTGTTCTCCAAGCCCACACCTTTGGCTAGCGTTCTCGCACCTTTGCCTGTCTTTACCAGCACGCTTTGGCAACCTGCCGCCTCTCCGGCCTGCAGATCTCGCAGGCTGTCACCTACCATCCAGCTGCCCTCCAGGTGATCCAGGCCAAGTGCCTGCTGTATTTGCGTCAGTAGGCCGGGCAACGGTTTTCGGCAGGGGCAGTCATCTTGCGGGCCATGGGGGCAATATGCGATGTGCGCAATATGGCCACCTTCGGCTTCTACCAGGCTGCTCATGCGATGATGCATGGCTGCCAGGGTGGCTTCATCGTAATAGCCCCGTGCAATACCTGATTGGTTGGTGGCCACGGCTACCGTAAAACCAGCCTGTGAAAGCCGCGCGATGGCCGTGATGGAAGCAGGGTAGGGCACCCACTCCGCCAGGGACTTGATGTAGTCATCCGAGTCATGATTGATGACGCCATCTCGGTCAAGTATCACGAGCCGTTCTGGCATCAGAGAAGTCGTCGAGGGCATGAAAGTCCTATTTGCTGCGTAGGTGCTGATTCAGTAGCGCCAAGGCGTGCAGGGTATGGGCAATCTTTTTGCCATCGCTGCCAAAGCGCTGGAAAGGAATTTTCTGGAGGCGTTGCAGGCGCGGCAAGGTCGCCAGAAAGCGTTCGCGTACATCGTCGCGGGTGGCCTGCAGGCCGTCCATCAGGGCTGCGGTCAGGCGTTCACGATGAAGAGGTCGTTTGCTCAGCTTGCCATAGAGAGAAAAGATGAAACAGTGCCAATCGCGCACCATGCAGTCGGTGAGTTCATGTACCTGGCCTGGGTCCGTTTCGAAATCGATGAAAACGACTCCATCTTTGTTGACCAGGATGTTGCGTGCAAAGGCCTCGCTAAGATAGCAGCTGCGTTCATGAACATCATTGAGCGCTGAAATCCCAAGGTTTAACAGTTGGTCGATTTCATCTGGTGTTTGCGCCTGGGTCAATTTCTCCAGCAGCGTGGCTGCGGGTTCCTCCGCGCTGCCTGCATCGGCCAGCAATAGGGCGTCAGGGGTTTCTGCCAGAATGGTCGGTACGGCGATACCCGCGGCAGACAATGCTTTGATACGACTGGCTTCCAGCGCCACGCTCTCTTGGCCGCCCAGATTGGGCACCGGCTTGAGCGCTTCGATGTTCAGCCACCGCGCCATCAAGGTCAGTGGCAGGTAAGCCAGCCGTGAGTTACGTTTGGCGGCTTTTTTCAGCCAGACCTTGCGTCCTGCCATCTGGTAAGACGCCATGTTGGACTGCTGCTGAGGCAAGGTGTCGAAAAGAAACATATCGTACATGGCCAACTCCCTTGGCGACGTGAGTGCATAGCCGCCAGGTATGTCAGACGCAGCGGCAATTGAAATGTTTCATTAATTTTACCTTGATGTTTCACGTGAAACAAAAGCTTCGTCAAGCACGAAGAAATAAAAAGCCCGGCCACCTGGGCCGGGCTGCAAGCGTTTCTGACGTGAGGCGCTTACTGGGGTAGCTGAGAAATATCCGCGACTTCCAGGAAAAGTGCCTGCAGGCTGGCGAGCAGAGCAAGGCGGTTGCGACGCACGGCCTCGTCATCGGCCATGACCATGACCTGATCGAAGAACGTATCGACCGGCTCACGCAGCGTTGCCAAGGTGTCCAGAGCTTGCTGGTACTCACCGGCGGCAAATAGCGGAGCTACCTGCTGCTGGCAGTGGATGACGGCCTCCGCCAGTGTCTGCTCGGCGCTCTCTTGAAGCAGAGAGGTATCGACTTGCGTGCTGCCATCGTGCGCCTGCTTGCTCAGGATATTGGAGACACGCTTGTTGGCAGCCGCCAGAGCGGTGGCTTCCTCACGCTGGGCAAAGGCTTTGACGGCACGTAACCGACGCGCAAAATCCAGCGGCTTGCTGACGGGACGAGCACGCACGGCCAGGTACATCTCGGCGGTAATGCCTTCGTCCTGCCCCCAAGCGCGGAAGCGGTCGAGCATGTAGGTCAGCACTTCCTCTACCAGTCCTTCGGCTTTGGGCAGTTGCTGGTGCTGGTCAACGGCGACCTGCAGCAGTTCACGCAAGTCGAGGTTCAGCTCGCCTTTTACCAGGATATTCAGCACACCAATGGACGCGCGGCGCAGGGCAAAGGGGTCCTTGGCGCCCGTGGGGCGCTGGCCGATGCCGAAGATGCCCACCAGCGTATCAAGGCGGTCTGCCAGGGCCAGTGCTTGGCCAGTCAGACTGGCGGGGATGGCGTCGCTGGCAAAGCGCGGAAGGTACTGTTCTTCCAGTGCCTGGGCTACTTCGGCAGGCTCGCCATCCTGCTCGGCGTAGTAGCGGCCCATGATGCCTTGCAGCTCGGGGAACTCGAGTACCATCTCAGTGACCAGGTCGCATTTGGCCAGTGCCACGGCACGCTGAGCGTGGGCAACATCACCCTGGATGCGCTCGGCGATGAAGGTAGCAATGGCCGTGCTGCGGCGTGCCTTGTCTGCCAGCGTGCCGAGCTGCTGCTGAAACACGACGCTTTCCAGCTGAGGAATGCGCGATGCCAGCGTTTTTTTGCGGTCGGTATCGTAGAAGAACGCAGCATCCGCGAGGCGAGGTCGGATGACCTTCTCATTGCCGGCAATGACCTGGTCAGGGTCCTGGCTTTCGATGTTGGAAATGGTAATGAACAGCGGCTTGAGCTTGCCGTGGTCATCCAGCAAGTGGAAGTATTTCTGGTTGGCCTTCATGGAGGAGATCAGGCACTCGGCGGGCACGTCCAAAAAGCGCTCATCGAAGCTGCCGGTCAATGCCACGGGCCACTCGACCAAACCGCTGACCTCGACCAGCAGGTCTTCATCGATGACCGCATTGGCTTCCTGAACTTCTGCCTCGGCCAGCACCTGCTCACGAATACGCTCGCGGCGCTGCTGACGGTCGGCCAGCACGTAGGCGTTTTCCAGTACTGCCAGATAATCGTCGGCGTGTTCGAGCTGGATCGCATCCGGGGCGTGGAAGCGATGACCGTAGGTGGTGCGGCTGGCCTGCAGGCCTAGTGCTTCTGCGGCAATCTCTTCCTTGCCATAAAGGGCGACCAGCCAGTGTACCGGGCGGGAGAACTCCACACGAGACGCGCCCCAGCGCATGTTCTTGGGCACCGGCAGCGACTGAAGCGTCTTGCGAATCATGTCTGGCAGTAGTGCTTGGACACTCTCGCCTTGCTGCTGCTCCTGGAAGCCCAGCCAGGTGCCTTTGTCGGTTTCCAGATGAATCAGCTCATCCACGCTGACGCCACAGGAGCGCGCAAAGCCTTCGGCGGCCTTGGTGGGCACGCCATCCTTGAATGCGGCGGCCAGCGCGGGACCACGGCGCTCCACTTCACGATCCGGCTGCTTGTCGGCCAATCCCGATACCTGGACGGCCAAACGACGCGGTGTTGCATAGGCAGTGACGGACTGAAACGGAACCTCTGCTTCCTGCAGACCTTTTTCAATACCCGCAGCAAACGCATCAGAGAGCGCGTCCAGGGCGGTAGGCGGCAGCTCCTCGGCACCCAGTTCCAGTAAAAGCGTATCAACGGCCATCATGCGTCTCCTTGGTCGGCTAGCAGTTCGCGGCGCAGGGCCTCGGGCGCCATGGGGAACCCTGCTGCTTTGCGTGATTCGAAGTAGGCGGTCGCCACGTCACGGGCCATGGTGCGCACACGCAGGATGAAGCGTTGACGTTCGGTGACCGAGATGGCGTGGCGCGCATCCAGCAGGTTGAAAGTGTGCGACGCCTTGAGCACTTGCTCGTAGGCGGGTAGCGGCAGGCTGGCGGCCAGCAGTTTGCTGCACTCTTTTTCCTGATGGTCGAAGGCAGCAAAGAGCTGGTCGACGTCGGCGTGCTCGAAGTTGTAGGCTGACTGCTCCCGCTCGTTTTGCAGGTAAACATCGCCGTAGCTGACCTTGCTGCCGTCCGGCGCAATGGCCCAGACCAGATCGTAAACGCTATCGACGTTTTGCAGGTACATGGCGATACGCTCGAGGCCGTAGGTCAGCTCGCCGGTGACGGGGTAGCACTCGATGCCGCCCGCCTGCTGGAAGTAGGTGAACTGGGTGACTTCCATGCCGTTTAGCCATACTTCCCAGCCCAGGCCCCAGGCCCCGAGCGTGGGGGATTCCCAGTTGTCTTCCACGAAGCGAACGTCGTGAACCAGCGGGTCGAGGCCCAGGCGCTTCAGTGATCCCAGGTACAGGTCCTGCAGATTGCTGGGGGAGGGCTTCATTACCACCTGAAACTGGTAGTAGTGCTGCAGGCGATTGGGATTTTCGCCGTAGCGGCCGTCGGTGGGGCGGCGGGAAGGCTGCACATAGGCAGCGTTCCAGGTTTCGGGGCCAATCGCCCGCAGGAAGGTGGCGGGGTGGAAGGTGCCCGCGCCGACTTCCATATCGAGGGGCTGGAGAATCACACAGCCCTGTTCTGCCCAGTACTGTTGCAGAGCAAGGATCAAGCCTTGAAAGGTCGACACATCGGGTGTCGATTGGTTTGTCGAGACACTCATCGCGGAAAGCACCGTTGGCCATGAATTCATAAGCCGTCAAGTATACAATTACAGGCAGATGGGTTATAGGCACGTTAGCAAAACAGCCGCTTTTGATAAGGAGAACGAGATGATCGTGGTAACAGGCGGCGCCGGGTTTATCGGCGCCAATATTGTCAAAGCGCTAAATGCTCGTGGCCGTGACGATGTGATGGTGGTCGACGACCTGCGCGATGGCACCAAATTCGTCAACCTGGCGGACTGCACGCTCGCCGACTACCTGGACAAGGATGATTTCATTGCCCGGGTGAAAGCCGCGCTGCGCGGTGAAACGGTGGACCTGCCGACCATCGATGCGATTTTCCATGAGGGTGCCTGCTCGGATACCACGGAGTGGGACGGCCACTACATGATGGAGAACAACTTCGAGTACTCCAAGGTGCTGCTCAACTACTGCGAGAAGCTGGGCATTCCGTTTCTGTACGCCTCGTCAGCGGCCACCTACGGCGGCAGCGACGTGTTCAAGGAAGCCCCTGAGCACGAGAAACCGCTCAACGTCTATGGCTACTCCAAACTGCTGTTCGATCAGCACGTGCGTTCGCGCTGGAACGAGCTGACTACCCAAGTGGTAGGTTTCCGTTATTTCAACGTCTACGGCCCTCGAGAGCAGCACAAGGGCAAGATGGCGAGCGTGGCGTACCACAACCATCTCCAGATCCGTAACGGCGAAACGCTGAAACTGTTCGGTGCCTACGGCGGCTATGAGGCGGGCATGCAGAGTCGCGATTTTGTCTACGTCGGCGATGTGGTCGACGTGAACCTCTGGTTCCTGGACAACCCCAGCGCGTCGGGCATCTTCAACCTGGGTACGGGCCGTGCCGAACCTTTCAAGGCGATTGGTGAAGCGGTGATCGATTTCTATGGTCAGGGCGAAATCGACTATATCCCGTTCCCCCAGGAGCTGAAGGGGCGCTACCAGAGCTATACCCGTGCGGACATCGGCCACCTGCGTGCAGCGGGATGTGATGTCGAGTTCAAGACGGTGGCTCAGGGGGTCAAGGCCTATCTGGAGTGGCTGAATGGCTGACTCTGCCAAGCGTCTGCTGGTGGTCGGCCCTTCCTGGGTCGGCGATATGGTCATGGCGCAAAGCCTGTTCATGACCTTGAAGGCGCGCACCCCAGGGGCCACGCTGGGCGTGGTGGCCCCGGCCTGGTCGCAGCCGATTCTCGAGCGCATGCCCGAAGTCGATGAGGTGTTGCCACTGGAGGTCGGCCATGGTGAATTTGGCCTGGCGAGTCGGCGGGAGCTGGCCGCTCGGTTGCGGGGCCGCTTCGACCGCGCCATTGTGCTGCCGCGCTCCTGGAAGGCGGCGCTGGTGCCTTTCATGGCACGGATCCCTGAGCGGGTAGGGTTCCTGGGGGAGCACCGCTACGGGCTGCTGAAAGAGCGCCGCAAGCTGGATAAACAGGTGCTGGATCAGACCGTCAAGCGCTTTGTCTCTCTGGGGCTTCCTGCCTCTGAAGCGCAAACTGGCCAGTTTGCCATTCCCAAGCCCAGGCTCACCATTGACCGTGACAATCTGGTGAATCTGCGGTTGAGCCACGCGCTCTCTTCCCGCCCCGCAATCGGCATGATGCCAGGCGCTGAGTATGGGCCGGCCAAGCAATGGCCATTGGCCTATTTTCATCAGTTGGCGGCAAAACTGGTCAAAGACGGCTTTGAGGTGCGCGTGCTGGGGGGAGCAAAAGACCGTGAGGCGGGGCAGGCGATCGTGAAGGGGCTGTCGCATGCACACAACCTGTGCGGGAAAACCCAGCTGGCCGACGCCGTCGATCTGTTGGCCGACTGCCGTCAGGTGGTCACCAATGACTCTGGCCTGATGCACGTGGCGGCAGCGGTTGGAGTGCGTATTCAGGCGCTATATGGTTCGTCGTCTCCTGCCTATACGCCGCCTCTCACCGAACAGGCGTCCATTCACTACCTGGGGCTCTCCTGCTCGCCATGCTTCGCGCGAGTGTGCCCGCTGGGGCATACCAACTGTCTCAACGATTTGCCCGTCGAGCGCGTCTATCAGTCGATCTGCGCCGACCTGCCGTGAGGGGCTGACGAAGGCGCTGTCAGTGCAGGATCTCGACTTCCTCGGCTTGATCGGCCGGGGTCTCCATGACTTGCGCCGAGGAGCTCTCCTCAGGCTCTCTGCGCTGGGGGGCGAGGCCTTCCCATAGGCGATGCTGAAGCGCTGTTTCTTCGCGCAGACGGGCATTGAGCGTATTCAGCCCGTGGTTTTCCGCCAAGGTAGGACGGCGGCCCAGCAGGGAGGTGCCAAGGCCTGCTCGGCCTTCGTGTAGCGGTAATCCCATGGCGTCCAGTATGGTGGGAAACACATCCAGCATGGTGGCTTCGCGGCGTATCCGCTGGGGAGTCACCCTGTCGCCCAGCATGATCATGGTATTGTCGCGATCCAGCACCGTCAGTTGGTCCCATACCGACACGCGCATGGTCAGGTGGTCGCTGAGCACCACCACCAGCGTATTCTCCAGCAGGTTTTCTGCTTCCAGCCGTTCGATCAGATCGCGGGCCAGCCAGGCCGAACACTCCACTGAGTAAAGAATGTCCTGGCCATCGAAGGCCCCTTGACGGTCAATGCAACGCTGGGCGGGAAAGCCGCTGGGGGCATGGCCCGCGATGCTCAGGTTGACCACTGCCCAGGGGCCATCGTCTTCACGGTTCAAGCGGCGTATTTCGTCGACGGTGAAGTCGTAGAGGGTATCGTCATAGAGGCCCCAGCTATTGAGATACTCGGGGTTCTCCATGTCCGTGATGAAATCCTCCTTGCCCTTGACCGTGTCGAACTGATGCCCTCGGTAAAAGAGACCTTTCCCCGCAAACTGCGTGCTGGCGCCACCCAGATAGCTGAGCCGATAACCTTGACCTGCCAGAATGTCACCCAGGCAGTCTACGCCAGGCACGACCTGGGAAAGGGGTTCGAACTGGCTGTCATGCAACAGGCCAGCAGGCATCAGGGGAACGCCGCACTGGCTGGCGATCATCCCGGCCATGGTCCAGCCGGTGTTGTCCATTTGCTGCACACCTTCGAAGACGATGCCACGCTCACCCAGCACATCCAGGTCATCGTAGGCGTTGCCGAATATGTCGTGACGATAGGTACGCTCGAGGCTTTCCAGGTAGAGGAGCAGCAAGTTAGGTGCATTGGGCTGGTCTTCCAGCGGTGGCTGAACGTAGCGCCGATCCAGCCAGGCCCCGTCATCGGTCACGATGGCGGCACTGCGTTGCCCCAGCCCATACAGCAGCGGGTTCCCGGCTAACAAGGCAATGGCAAAAAAGCGTTCGGTCAGACGCCAACGCTGGTCGTGGCGTGCGATAGAGATGACGGAGATCAGCATGGCGAGCACGACCAGCGTATACACCACTGCCATGACCATTTTGCCGCCACCGCCATGGTCGGCCATGCCCGCTTGCAGATGGAAAAATACCGCGCCCAGGTCCACACTGCCAAAGCTGTCGACCAGGTAGACGTAAATGCCAAACAGGCTCAGCGGTAGCAGCGACCATGGCCAGACGGGGCGGTAGCGGGCATTCAAGGGAGCACCCCAGCGCAGCTTGAGGCCTACCAGCATCCACACGGTGGCGGTGATGAAAAGCGTCCACCAGGGCAAGCGCGTCAAGACAGTAACGGCATAGCCCAGGCTCGCGCCAATCACGACCAGCGGTAGCCAGGGAGTCAGGGGGGGTGACTTGGAAGCGAGCATGCCATGTCCCTTTTCGTCGCTTGCTGAATGAGCCTGTTAGCTTACCAAATCTCGACGTTCATGGTCGTGGTAGCATGCAACGAAACTGGTCATGAAGCATGAGCGAATGGATCGCTCATCTCGTTGTTATAGATTCGTTGATATAAATTCGCTGGGATAGGTGAACTGTGACTATTGCTGCTGTGTTGATCGTCAAAAACGAAGCCCACCATTTGCGTGAATGCCTGGAAACGCTCACTTGGGCCGATGAAATCGTCGTGCTGGATGCGGGCAGCCAGGATGCTACCTGCGAGATTGCCCGCGCGTTCACGGATAAGGTCCATGTGAATGCCGACTGGCAGGGGTTTGGCATTCAGCGCCAGCGAGCAGAAGCCCTGGTAAGCAGTGACTGGATTTTGATGGTCGACGCCGATGAGCGCGTGACCCCTGAATTGCGTGACAGCATTCAGGCCGCCGTTCAGCAGCCGCCTGCTGCCTATAGCGTGAGTCGGCTCTCCTGGTGTTTTGGCCGTTTCATTCGCCACTCGGGCTGGTACCCAGACCGAGTGCTGCGTCTCTACCCGAAAGGTCAGGCAGGGTATAACGCCGCGTTGGTGCACGAGAAGCTGGTCGTCGACGCAGGCCTTGCCGAAAAGCCGTTATCCGGCGACCTGCTTCACTACACCTACCGCGATCTGCGCCACTATCTGGAGAAATCCGCCCACTATGCCCAGGCCTGGGCAGAGCAGCGGGCTGCGCAGGGCAAAACGGCCACGCTATGGCAAGGCATTCGCCATGGTCTGGCCTGCTTTCTCAAGATGTACGTGCTCAAAGCCGGGTTCAAGGATGGCAAGCAGGGGCTGCTGCTGGCTCTGCTCTCTGCGCATTCCACGTTCGCCAAGTACGCTGATCTATGGGTGCGTACCCAAACCGCCGAGAAGCAGCGCTGAGATCTGGTGGGCTGCCGCGTCGAGATCGATGGCAGTCATGTCCTGTGTGTCAGCGCCTGAAGGCGGGCTAAACGCCAGACGCTTTTCCGCCCGGTTGCAAGTTTGCCAGCGCAGCGGCGTGGCTGAGCGCTTGGCCGGATAAAAGCCCGCCGTGGCGATGTCCAGGCAGCCTGCAATATGCAGCGGGCCGGTCGAGCCAGCAATCAGCATCTCCGCTCCGCCAAGCTGCAGGGCAAAGTCATCGACACCTGCGGTGTCGGGGAAGTGGTCTGCTTCAACACCCTGTTTGGCTAGCTGCTCCCTCAACTCTTGTGCCTGAGGCTGCTCACTAGGGCCAGCGCTGATCAGCCAGCGTAGTGGCAAGTGCTGGCACTGCTGGTGAACGTGAGTGATCAACTCGGCGTACTGCGTCACCGATAGATTCACCGCCGAGCCGCCACTGCCAGGATGAACTACCACCACGCGCTCTGACGTATCGTTTATCAACGCTTGGCGTTGTGCATGACGCTGTGCGTCATCCAGCGGCCAGAAGGGTGGTGAAGGCAGGGTAGAGAGTTTCAGCGAAAGGCGTGCCAGCAGCTCACAGGCCAGATCGACGTTGTACTGGTACTCCGGCTTTGCTGACTGCGAGCGGCGTTGGCGTACCCGCACGTTATAGAACACCTGCGCCCACTTGGTCGCGGGGGCAACACGCAGTGCAATGCCTGCTCTCATGCCAAGCCAACCAATGCGTGGCGTCGAGAACAGCGTTAGCAGGGCATCGAATTTCGATTGTTTCACGTGAAACAATAGCGCTTGCTGCGCCGCTTTATCGGCCTGGCTACCGGGGTCGATAATGACCTCATCGACCCATGGGCACGCGTTGGCTAACGGGGCCGTATAAGCGGGCACCAGCACCGTAACGTGGGGCGCAGGCGATGCCTGTTTCAAGCAGGCCAGGGCGGGCCAGGCCAGCATGAAATCTCCAATCTTGTCGTTGCGGACCACTAAAATGCGAGGTTGCGCAGTCTGGGGATGATTCATGAAGGCTCCTGGGGTGATAATGGTCAACCGTGTCAACGTCATGGCAGAGAGGTATCAGTGGCTCACCATATTATGCAGGTCTGTATGTCGAAAGGGTGGGGCGGACTGGAGATGTACCCGTCGCGCATTATGCCTGAATTGCAGCGCCTGGGGGTGGTGAACCATGGCCTTGCCATCGCCGGGTCGCGTGTCGCCAGCAGTATGGAGGGCGCAGGAGCAAGCGTGTTCACGGTGCCGAGTACCGCTCGAGCACTCCTTTCGCTACCTGCGTTGCTGGGTTATATAGACCGGCATCGTATCGATATCGTGCACTGCCATAAGTCGAGTGACCTGCGTGTTGCGGCACTGCTCAGTCTCTTTCGTCCTCGCTTGAAGCTGTTTTTTACCGAGCATATGGGAGTGACGCGCCCCAAGAAAGGTGTGTATCACCGTTTGGCCTATTCGCGGGTAACAAAAGTCTTTTCGATCAGTCAGGCGACCTATCGACGCAACAAGCAGGCATTGCCCGTCTCGGAGGCGCGCCTTCACTGCCTTGGGCTGGGCGTGAACGTGGATGCCTACCAAGGGGCGGTGCACGCCAAATCAGCGCTCGGCCTTCCTGAGGGCGGGTGTTTGATTGCACTGCCAGGACGGCTGACGCCCGGCAAAGGGCATGAGGTGTGGCTGGAGGCATTGGCATCGTTGGATCGCCAAGCGTTGTGGTATGGCTTGATCATTGGCGGTGTCACTGCCGATGAAGGGGCTGACGAATCATTTGTAGCGGCGATCAAGCAAAAGGTCGCAGCGCTTGGTTTGCAAGAGCGCGTCCACTTTCTCGGATTTCGCCAGGACTTACCCGCGCTGCTCCAGGCCATCGATATCGCGTGTATCCCTTCGCGTAATGAAGCCTTTGGGCTGACCGTCATCGAGGCCATGGCTGCCCAATGTGCTGTCGTGGGGGCCAATAGCGGTGCTATCCCCGAATTGATAGACCAGCAAAGAGGTCGCCTGGCCGACCCGCTATCGGCTGAAGAGTGGTCCATTGCCCTGAAAGAACTGATCGATGCGCCGGAGACCAGACGGGTGCTGGGTGAAGAGGCGCGTCGATGGGTGGTCGCGCATATGGCGCTCGACGTGCACGCGAAAAAACTGCTGCGCGAATATCAACTGCCCGAGTGAGAGCCCGCCAGATAGCCCGCCACGATGTGAGTGTGCGGGCGTGCACTGGCAAACTTCACCACAGACCGTTCCAGCCGCTGCAAGTTGCCCGCTTGCCATTTGCCCGGCGGGCGCAGTCGGCAGCGGTCGAGATCGATGAGCCAGGGCTTGCCTGCCTCATCCACCAGAATATTGCGGGCGTTGAGATCCACATGATCAAGCCCTGCCTGGTGAAACCGCTTGATCATGGCGCCTACGCGCATCAACAGCGCCTCGTCTGCCTCTTCGGCGCTCAGTAAGGAGGCGAGCGCTCGGGCGCCCGGGATGCGTACGGTCAGCAGAGCCGCCTCATAGGTCAAACCGAACCGAGTGACGCAGCAGGCCACTGGGCGAGGCACGGGAAGCCCTTGCTCATACAGCGAGGCGGTCAAGCGCACTTCACGAAACGCTCGTGTGCGCTCTGCCCCCAGCCAGACATAGCGCTGCTTGTTGACCTTGGCGATGAGCCCGCCGCGCTGGTAAGGGCGCAGCACCCACTGCTCATGGTCGCATGCTTGCAGGAACAGGCTGCTGCCACGGCCGGGTGCTTCGCCGACTACCAGGCCTCGCGATTGCCAGTAATCTGCCTCGAACAGCGCCGTGCTCAGTGGGTGAGTCGGGGAGGACAGTTGGTGTGATGCGCAGGCGTCACTTAAACTGTCTGCATCATGTAAAATCAGCCCATTTTTCTGCTGGAGTGCCGCTAAGCGCATGAAGCCCTCTCTGCCTGCTCAACCAAACCATATTGCCATTTTGCGCCTCTCCGCGTTGGGAGACGTGTGCAATCTCGTGCCCACGGTGCGAGCGTTGCAGCGCCAGTGGCCGCATGCGCGCATTACCTGGATTATCGGCAAGGGGGAGCACAGTTTACTGGCCGGGCTTTCCGGGGTCGAGTTCGTCGTGTACGACAAAGCGACCGGGCTTGCCGGCATGCGGGCCATCTGGCGTGAGCTGGCCGATACCCGCTTCGACGTGCTGCTGCATATGCAGCAGGCCATTCGTGCCAGTGTGCTCTCGCTCGGTCTCAAAGCCAGCGTCCGGGTAGGGTATGACAAGGCCCGTGCCAAGGACGCCCAGCACTGGTTCACCCAGCACCAGCTAGCCCCCCACGAGAACGCCCATGTGCTGGAGTCGTTCATGGATTTTGCGCGTCTGCTGGGCGTCGAAGACGAGCGTCTGGAGTGGAATCTCGCGGTGCCTGCCGTTGCCTACGAGGAAGCCCGGGCAATCAGTGGCGACACGCCTTATTTGGTGATCAACCCCTGTAGCAATGCGCGCTTGCGCAATTTTCGCAACTGGTCCGTGGAAGGGTATGCCAGCGTGATTGAACACGCCTGGGTACAGCATGGTCTCAAGAGCGTGCTCACGGGGGGCGGTAGCCCCCTGGAGCGTGAAATGGGCGACCATATCGAGGCGCTCTGCCAGCCGGGGAGCGTCATCAATGCCATCGGCGGCACCTCGCTGAAGGGCGTGCTGGCGCTGATCGATAACGCTCGCGCGGTGATTGCCCCGGATACGGGTCCTGCGCATATGGGCAATGCCATGGGTACGCCGACGCTTGGCCTCTATGCCACCACCAACCCCCAGCGGGCTGCGCCCTATCTGTGGCGCGATTTTGCCGTCAATGCGTATCCCGATGCGGTACGCACCTATCTGCATAAATCGGTGGACGAAGTGAGCTGGGGGCAGCGGGTGCGGCATGCCGATGCCATGGACCTGATCAAGGCGGACGACGTCATTGCCAAGTTAGACGCGCTGCTGGCGCATAGCGCAGCGCACACCACAACAGGACTCTCGGATGAAAGTTGATCTAACCGCCCTGGAACATGCCCGCGTACTGGTGGTCGGGGATGTCATGCTCGACCGCTACTGGCATGGCGGCACCTCGCGTATCTCACCGGAAGCGCCGGTGCCCGTGGTACGCGTGGAAGATGCCGATGACCGCCCCGGCGGCGCGGCCAATGTGGCGCTCAACGTGGCGTCATTGGGTGGGCACGCCGCGCTGGCGGGCCTGGTGGGAGAGGATGACAATGCCGAGCTGCTCACGAAGCGCCTGGCGGCAGCCAATGTAAGCACTTACTTCCAGCGCAGCCCTGATGTCCCAACGATTACCAAGCTGCGTGTGATGAGCCGTAACCAGCAGCTGCTGCGCCTGGATTTCGAGCAGCGCCTCGATAGCGTGGACACCAGCGCCCTGCTGGCACAAGTGGAACAGGCGCTGCCCGAATGCGACGTGGTGATCCTGTCGGATTACGGCAAGGGCACGTTGAATCAGGTCGAGCGGCTGATCGAGATGGCTCGCCAGCACGGCAAGCGGGTACTGATCGACCCCAAGGGTCAGGATTTCACCAAGTACCGGGGAGCCAGCCTGATCACTCCTAACCTGGCCGAGTTCGAGGCCGTGGCGGGCCCCTGCGCCACCGACGCTATCCTGGCCGAGCGTGGCGAAGCGCTGCGTGCCGAGCTGGCACTGGAAGCGCTGCTGATTACCCGCAGCGAGAAGGGCATGACGCTGATCCGTGAAGGCCACGCACCGCTGCACCTGCCCACCCGTGCCCAGGAAGTGTTCGATGTCACGGGGGCTGGCGATACCGTGATTGGCCTGATGGGCCTGGCCCTGGCCGCTAACCATGCGCTGCCGGAAGCCATGATGCTGGCCAACTTGGGCGCGGGCCTGGTGGTGGCCAAGCCGGGTACCGCCACGCTCTCCATTGCCGAGCTTTACACCGCGCTGCATGGCGACAAGCTGGCCGAGTTCGGCGTGATCGAGCCAGCGCCTCTGGTCGATGCCGTTCGCGCTGCGCAGCTGCGCGGTGAGCGGGTGGTGATGACCAATGGCTGCTTCGATATTCTCCACGCAGGCCATGTGGCCTACCTGGAACAGGCCAAGCGCCTGGGTGACCGGCTGGTCGTGGCGGTGAACGATGATGCGTCCATTGGCCGGTTGAAAGGGCCGAAGCGCCCCATCAACCCGTTGAACCGACGGATGCAGGTGCTGGCGGGGCTCGGCGCGGTGGATTGGGTGGTGCCGTTCAGTGACGACACGCCTGCCGCCCTGATCGAGCAAGTACTGCCGGATATTCTGGTCAAAGGCGGCGACTACCGCCCCGAAGACATTGCTGGCGGCAGCGCCGTGATTGCCAACGGTGGCGAAGTCAAGGTGCTGGGCTTCGAGGATGGTGTTTCCACCACGGCAATGATCAGCTCGATTCTGGATCGCGAAAGTTGATGACTGCCCCCCGCTGGCCACGGCTGGCCTATTCGGCTGTGCTGTATGGGCTGGCGCCCTTGATTGGCTGGCGCATCTGGCGTGAGCAAGTCCCCACTTGCTCACGACTCCAGCGGCTGGGACTGCGTCTTGAACCTCTGCCGCCCGCGCCGCGCCTTTGGCTGCACTGCGCTTCCGTGGGGGAAGTGCGCGCCGCACGCCCGCTGATCGAAGGGCTGCTGGCGCGCTTTCCTCACCACAGCCTGCTGCTGACCACCATGACGGCTACCGGCGCCAGACAGGCACAGGCGTTGATAGCAGAACAGGAGACTGCCGACCAGACGCGCCTTGCCCACCGTTTTTTGCCGTTGGATTTTCCCGGCGCGGCCAGGCGTTTTGTGGCTCGCGTACAGCCGGACCTTGCCATCCTGTTTGAAACCGAGCTGTGGCCGAACCTGCTTCACGCCTGCCATCGGCAGGCGGTGCCCGTTGCCGTAGTGAACGGCCGACTATCGCCCCGCGCGTTTGGCCGCTACCAGCGTTTGCGCCCGCTGATGCAGGGGGCCTTGGCCAACGTGACGTGGCTGGCTGCCAAGTCGCCAGAGGACGCCGAGCGTTTTCACGCGCTGGGCTGTGCGGCTGAATCCACCACCGTGGTGGGGTCACTGAAGTTCGAACAAGCCTTTCCTGAAAGGCTATTGGAAGAGAGTGAGTACTTACTTAATGTGTGGGGTCAGCGTCCCGTGTGGGTCGCGGGCTCTACCCGAGACGGGGAAGAAGCGCTGCTGCTGGCTGCCCATCGCCAATTGCTTTCGCGCTTCCCCGCGGCGCTGTTAGTGCTGGTGCCCAGGCATCCACAGCGGTTTGATGAAGTGGCGGCCCAGTGTGAGCGTGAAGGGTTCAAGGTCAGTCGTCGAAGCCAGCAACAGCCCGTCACGCCCGCCACCCAGGTCTACCTGGGGGATACGCTGGGCGAGCTGGCGACGCTGTATGCTGCGGGCAGCGTCGCCTATGTGGGGGGGAGTCTGGTGCCACTGGGCGGGCACAACGTGTTGGAACCTGCTGCGCTGGGTAAGCCCGTGCTGTGTGGTCCGTCGCTGGAGAACTTCAGCGATGTTGCCGAGCCGCTCTTGGCGGCCAAGGCACTGACGGTGGTCGCTTCCCACGATGCGCTCGCCAGTGCGCTGGTAGATGCCTTTGCCCACCCGGCCCGTGCCCAACAGGCGGGCCAAGCGGGCAAGGCGGTCATTCAAGCCCAGCGCGGGGCGCTCGCACGTACCTTGACGGGCATCGAGCAGCTGATCCCGAGGCCTTCCTGATAGTGGGCACTCACTCTCTTTATGCTCTGGCTGCTTACCGATGGGGCTGAAGCATGAAGGTCTGGAAGGTGAGTTGCTCAAACTCATGATCGAGTACCGCGAGCCCCACCAGCGACGTAAACAGCAGCGACAGCGCATAGCCATAGCCGTAAAACACTGGGCCCAGCATCTGGCTGAGCAGAGTGAGTAGCACGTTGGCGATGAAGAACAGCAGGCACAGCCAAAGCGCAGGCTTCAGGCGGTCGAGATAAAACAGCACGTTCAAGATGGCCATCAGCAGCACTTGTATGGCGACCGCCACGATGTCGATGTTGAATAGCGGCAGGTACCAGTGGGAGAAGCCGAGCCAGGTAAACAGGGTTGGCCCACTGAGTAGCAGGGCCATGACCGTCATGCCCTGCACCTTGAAGATGTCGTAAATGCCATGCCGAACACTGGCCACCATCTCGCCGCGCAGATCTTCAATGTGCAGCAGCGTATCGCCTTGGCGTATGGCGTCGTAGTAGGTCTGGCAGCGCTCTGCAAAATCCGTTTCCATACGCATGATGAACACGGCCATGCCCGGTACGATGGAGAGGTAAGCCAGAAAAATGGGCAAGTCGTAAATGGGTGAGGCGCGCAGCGGGCCAATAATGGTTTCCGAGGTGCCAGGATGAAACCAGAAGACGAGCTTATCTGCCCAGATACCGAGCTGATAAAACAAGCCAATCGCCATCAGCGCCCGATGACACTGTCCAGCCCGGTGCAGGTCAAAGGCCCATAGCCGATCGCTGGGATAGTGGCGAATCACCATCGCCAGCAGCGTAAAGAGCAGCAGGCTCTGACCCAGCACAAAGCCTCCTAATAGCCCGACCAACCCGTAACTGCTCAGCAGCATGCCGCCCACAAAGGTGGCGCCGTAGCCAAACGCAAAGGCCCACAAGACCTGGCGATACGCTTTTACGCCGGCAACGAACACCGTGACGCACCAGATCATGCTCAGCACGATGAAGCTGATCAGCATTTCAAGCTGATAGAGCCATGGCGTGCCTTGAAAGGTGAACCATAGAAGGCTTGCCCCGACGCTGGCCGCAACGAGCACCACCAGCGTGAGCAGGCCAAACAGATTGGGCAGAATCGCGCTGTCGCGTTTTTCAAACAGTCGGTCGGCCACAAAGCGGGTAAACAGCAGCTGCACCAGTGACGTCAGCAGCAGTGAGCTGGCCACGAGCCAAGTGACCGAGACCAAAAACTCCGTCACATGGGCACTGCCGCCAGGGCTTGCCGCCGTCGACAATACCCCTAGTGCCATCACTGCCAGTATCGACAGCACCCAAGGGCCAGAGCTGATCAAGCCTGCGTAGCCATACGCACGCAGCAGGCTGACGTAACTGTCCTGGCGCAGTAACCGCCGAAGTTCGAAACCAATGCCCGCCATGACCCCTCCTCCAATAGCTATTGGCGCCTGCCCAGCGCGGTGAACAAGCGAGCCGCTGCCGACATCGGAATGGCGGTGGGCGTCATGACCTCGTCATACAGCTGCTGATAGCGCGTCATCATCAAGGCGTCTGTGTAGTCGGCCTCTACGCGGGCTATGCCCGCCGCGCGAGCGTCCAGCCATCTAGCGGGCTGCGTCAGCAGTTGCTCCATGGCATGGGCAGTGGCCATGGGATTGGCGATGGGCACGATCTGCCCCGCCGCCTGTTGGCGTGTCGCGTCGCCGGTCACCAGCTCGCGGCAGGCACCGACATCGCTGCACACCACCGGTATGCCCGCCGCCATGGCTTCCAATACCACCAGCGGCTGGGCTTCGCTGATGGAGGTCAGCACCACCAAGCGCACCTGGGCCAGTATCTCCTCGGTACGTTGGAAGCCGAGAAACCGCACCTGCTTCTCTACCCCTAGTTGCTGGACCAAATCGCGGCACTCCTGGGCATAGGCAGGATCTTCACTGTCGGGCCCGACAATCCAGCCTTGGGTATCAGGGACTTGGCTGATGAGCTGGCGCATCGCGCGAATGAAGGTCTTGATATCCTTGATAGGCGTCACGCGCCCCAGTAGCGCCACAATCGGTTGCTGATTGTTGGCGGTCGCGCTGCGTAGCGGGGCGAAGCGCTCTATTTGAATACCGTTGGGAATAATTCGCGTGCGCGCCTTCTCGGCACCGTCCTGTATCTGCCGTAGGCGGTTGCCTTCGTGTAGCGTGGTAATGTGCGAGGCGCTGGCATAGCTCATGCGGCCAAGGCCCTGGAAAAAGCGAATCCACATCTGGCGAAGGTAGCCCGTATCGATCTGAAAACCGTGTGAAAGCGCGTCGGTGGAGGTTTTGATCCACTTCGCTTCCAGTAGATCGATTTGTCGCTCCTTGGTGTAAATGCCATGTTCGGTAATCGCGAAGGGGAGGTGATGAATATGGTGCGCCAGTGCACCGAGAAACCCCGCGTAACCGGTGGATATGGCATGTAGGCAGCGCCCTTTAGGCAGCCCTTGCGCAATGCTGGCCAGCAAAAACAGTGGCGCATGGATATTGCGCACTGACCAGAAGTAGTCGATGAAGGAGGGCTCGGTGACGTGGGTGAGGTAGTGGTCAACGATTTGCTGCCAAGCCGCCTGGCTATGCAGAAAATCCTCCCGGCTCAAGCCGCCCCGCTGGCCAATCATTTGCGCTACATCACACAGGGCGCGTAGCGGGTCCTGCTGCTCGGGGTTGCGCAGGTTGTCGTGCAGTTCACGCACGGTGTTGAACGTACTGGCTTTGCCTTGACGCGCTTTGATGACCGATAACGAAGGCAGGTCGTCCATCAAATAGTGGCACTCCAGATGCACGACGTTTGCGGGCCGCTCAAACAAAATGCCTTGGTAGTGATCAGGGCGACCACCCAAGAAGACCAAGGCAAAGCGCAGGTGGGGCAGCCCTCGAATCAGCTGATCCACCCAGGCACTGACGCCGCCCCGCACCATGGGGTACGTGCCCTCGAGCAGTAAAATGACATCTGCCGGTATATCGCGTTTACCCAACGTGGGCCATGTCATCGCCAATACTCCATCAAGGGGTGCAGCACAGGGTGTTGGGCGGCGCCAGGGCTCAGCCGGGCAAGCTGCGCCTGCATGTCGTGATAACGCCGTGTCTGGAAGGCCAGCTCAGCGCGGTAAGAGGCCAGGTCATCCTCCTCCATGCCTAGCAATGCGCACTGCGTAAACGCGGCTTCTGCGCTGTCGAACGCTTTCAGTGCCAAGCACAAGCGACCGCGTAACAGCTGGCGATGGGCGGAGTTGGCAAGCCGAATGGCGCTGTCGATCTCACTCAGTGCCTGGGTCAAATAGAAATGTGCCGTGCTGCCCTGGGCGAGATGCAGGTAGTCGTACTCCCAGTTCAGCATGGCGAGCGCTTCGGCATGATGGCCATGTGGGTCACCGTGCTGGTCACGGGTGGCTGTCAGCTGCTGAATACGCTCGTCTAAATCACGCTCGATGCCGCTCAGCATGGAGTAGGCCAGCAAGCGCACATCATCGGTCGGGTCTGCCAGCCCTAAACGCAGTAGGCCAATGGCCTGCCTTGGCGGCAAATGGCGGCAGGCCAAAATCGCTTCTTGTCGAGCTACCGGGCTATCAGTGAAGTTAAGGATGCTGGTGAGCCCCTCGCGCATGGCCATCGAATCCGCGCTGGGGGGCGTCAGGGGCCGATAGGGTAGCGGCGGCAAGTCCAGCGTTTGCCAAGCGCGGTCACGTTCCGGTGCCGCGAAGTAGAGCGCTGGCAATACGGCCAGCAGTAGCCCTACCAAGGCAATGCCTGGCAACAGGAACAGCAGCAAGAACAGCAGCAAAAGGCTGCCCAATACGGGCTGCTGATAGTGGAGCGGTAGCGCCCGCCGAAGGCCTTCGGCCAGCAAGATGCTTCCTGCCGCGTGTCCGGCCAGGAGCGTCAGCGAGGGTGCCCCAAGGCTGGCGCTCCCTCTATCCACGACCCAGCTATCCACCACCCAGCGGTTGGCTACCCACCCCTCCATGCCCAAGCCCGCTACCAGCCAGCACAGGCTTATCAACACGCGCCAACTGGCATGGGGGGGCGCATCAGGACGGCGCATGGGACACCTCTGGGAGATTGCGAAGCGAGAGGAGTTTTTTGGCCGATAGCCGCCCATCAATCACTTGGTAGCCGAGGCGAATGGCCTGACAGGCTTCGCCAAGGCCAGGCTCCGAGGCAAAGAGTTCCTGCAGCCGCTCTGCGTAGATGGCAAAGGCGCGTGGCTGGGTCAAGGGGAGGAGTACATGAAGGCGCGGGGGTAGGTTTGCCTGATGCACCACCCAACTACGGTCCAGGCCGCGCTGTTGGCGTACCACGCTGTCGATGATTCTTTGAATCTGCAAGTCGTTCAGCGGCTGTGCAAAAGCGATGGTCACAAGCAGCGAGGTGAGCTGATGCTCTCGTGCATGGCGTACCCACTGAGCGACCACGGCATGCTGGTCGCCACTGTTTCCTTGGCCAGGGTGCTGAGTATGGTGAAGCATATCTCCAAGCTGTGCCCCAAGCACCGCCAGCAGGTGTAGATGCCCGCGATGAAAATCGATGAAGGGCATCGAGGTCACTGCCACCACCGCGTGAATATGCTCTTCGACATCGATCAGCGGAACCACGGCGAGCAGGGGGGCGTTATCCACATTGAACCCTTGGGTCATGGCGCTTTTCAGGCAGATCATGCGGCGTTGTTCCAGGCAGGCCGCCAGCATCGAGTCATGCCAATCCAGGGACTTTTCGCCCCCAAACCAGATCGCTGCGTGAGGTAACAGCCGCCGCTGTTGATTCACCGGCAGCAGGACGGTTTGCTGGATGCGTGTGTGCAGCGCCAAGAAGTTCAGCAGCTCGCCACCATGCTGCGCCAAGGGATCCTGATGCGAGGAGAGCGACAGGAATTTCTCTTCCAGTGCCCGTAGCGCATCTCGCAAGGTAAACGGATTGGCGGCCAGACGTTCGGCTAGCTGATCGTGGGAGACCCGCAGCAGCTGATAGTGGCGCACGAACTCCTCCAGGCGAGTCGATTGGGCACGGTGCAGAATGGCCATTTGCTGCAATCGCCGCCGCCATACGTCCGCCATTTCACCCGCCACCATGCCTACCAGAATGAGCGCAACGGCAATGGGTAGCCGCTGAGCACGCTCTGCCAGTACATCCCCGTGGTACCAGAACCCTTCCAATCCCATGATGGCAACGCTGAGCAACGCACTGCCAAAGCCCATGGCAAAGCCATAGCGCATCCCCACCAGTAGGGGGGCAATGGCCAGCAGCCAGGTCAATCCGCTACCCAGCAGCAGCGGGTCGTTTGGGTTAATGATCCAGCCAATCACGGGCAGCGCCAGGGTGATGACGAGGGCTTCCAGATAGCGCAGCCAGCGAGGTGCAAGCGCGGGTTGCAGTTCGTCGATGTGCGTGGCCATGGCAGACCTCTCTATTGCAAAGGCAGCGTATCGACGAGATCCGCCATGAGTTTTTGCGCGACGCCGCTGGTACTGCTGAATCCCCAGCCAGTGCGCGCCCCGCTGGCGCTCCACACGATCTCGCCGCTATTCACATCCACCACTCGCAGGCTGATGCCAATCGCCGGTTCGCCATCCAGCCCCGACTTGTATTGCCACTCATCCACCGAGCCGGTCACGCCGTAGCGCACGCCTTGCTGCTGGGCCCAGGCAAGGGCCGCCTGGTAGTCCTGGTCGCTGGGTAGGCTGAGCAAATCCAGGGCGCTTGATCGCGGCGCTTGGCGGAGCGATTGAATGCCACGTTGCTGTAGCAGTGTGACCAGACTGGCTTCCGCCTTATGCCCGGCGAGCGGTGTTTCAGAGTGATTGGCGAGGGGCAGCAGGGCCCAGCTGGCTTGTCGGCTGATGGGGTCGCTGCGATGCACGTCAGTGACAGCGCAGCCGCTCAACAGCAGGCCAAGCAGCGCCAGCCAGATCAGGGGGCGTGATAGATAGATTTGCATGGCAGTATCTCCGAGGGCGCTTGAGCGGCGCCGCAAGCAGTGGGGGAGCAACGGCATGGCCGTTGAGTGACCTGTGGCATGGCTAGTGTCCCAGGAAGTAGTGATAGGTCAGCGATACACCCAGGTTGGTATCGCCTTCGCTACCAGCCCCTTGATCCGCTTCCAACTGCAGGCTGAGCGCATCGTTGCCAAACACGCGGCTGCCTATGGCCAAGCGAGCGTTCAGCCCAATATCGTTATCGGGCAGCCGATAGCCTGCTTCCAGCCCGACTTCCAGCATGGGAGAAGCCAGCTGTGGCGAAGTGGCGTACGGGTCGCCGCGCCGCAGTGTGATGCCCACACCCATAAAGCTGCTGCTATCGGTGAGTAAATCGGGGGCTTGGGTGTCCGCGGTGAGCCGCCGCTGAATATCGTCAGGCAAAGGGTCGTCGATACGGTAGTCGGCGTGATTGGCGAGCAGGCTGATCTCCAACTGCCGCGTTGCCCCTTTGATCAGCGCATGGCGCCAGGCGGCATCTACCCGGTAGCCACTCCCGAGGCTTGCACGGGTTTCTCGGCTGCGCAGGTCGATATGGCTGGCGTTGAGGGTCAGGGTGTCGCGGGCAGTGGGCGTCCACTCCAGCTGGGCTCCCAGGCGATCTTCGATGGCCAGTAACCTCAGGCGCTCATTGATCTCCGAGGTCTGACTGATCTCCCCATACAGCGTACCGGCAAGGCGCGACGTGGCCTGCCAGCGCTGCGCCGCGCTGCCATGAGTGCGGTTGACCCGGTCTGTTTGCAGCTGGCCTACGTGGAGCGTGGTATCGAGCCTGGGGCCATTCCAGCCCAGGGTTAATTCGGCTCCACGCTCATCGTTGATACCGCTGCTATCAACGTCATTAGCAGGCACATCCAACTGGCGCTGTACCAGCGTTAGCTGGCCCCAAAAGCGCTCGCCGCCGAGTTGGTAAACGGCGTCTTGCTCGGCAATCTCCAGCTCGCCCAGGCGTTGATAGGAAGCGCTGCTGGATAGCCGATGGGGCATTTCCTGGGCGAGCTCTACGAGGTCCTGGCGATGGTCTTCCCCTGTATGGGTAAGCGTTTCGGCAAGCGCTCGGGCGTCCTGGCGACGGTCAAGCTGGCGCATAATGGCCAGCCGGTCGGTGGCGGAAAGCGTGCGGCCCAGGTCACTCTCCAGCAGCTGTTCTAGCGTATCGCGATCATTTTTTTCCATGGCGACGGCGAGCACTTGCCATGGCGGGCTGGGATAGCCCAGGGCCTGGGCGCGCAGCAGCAGATAACGGGCATGAAGCGGACGCTGCAGGGCGATGTTGGCGTCGAATAACCACTCGCTATCACTGGCTTGCACGGGCGTTGTGGCAAACGCGTCAGCGACGATATGGTGATACCAGCCACGCACGCTGTCTGGGCCCTGGCGCTGGCCGACCAGTGCCATGACTTGGGTCTGTTCACGGCGCTGCTCACTGCTCAGCGGTGTGTCGAGGTCTTTCAGCAGCCCTGGTGAGAGCTGGCTCAGTGCCGCGATACGGCGGGTAAAGGCAACGTTATGCTGGCCGCTTTGATCCAGCGCATCGGCGTAATACAGCTGCTGCCAGTCATCCAGCACGCGGGCCTCGCTGGCCAAGGCGTACCACATCAGGGCTTGGTCTAAATTGCCTAAATAGCGATGGCCCTCTGCCATCGCGCTCATCATGGCGGGCGTATTGGAAGCCGTGGGCTGCCACACTGCAAGGCGCTGGCGCAGCACGTCCGCCTCACCTGCCGCAGCCAGGGCGTAAAGCATGCCTGCTTGCAGGCTTGGGTCGTCAGGCGATAATTCCAGGGCGCGTTGATAGGCCGCCATGGCCTCGTCTGGGGCACGCTGGAGCAATGCTTGCTGTGCGACAGCTCCCCAGTAATCGGGAGACCGCGCAAACTGCTCGGGCGCTTGGTCGGCCATGGCCAGTAACATTTGTGTCAGCGCTGGCTGGCGCTCACGCTGGGCGAGGTACAGCATTTGAATCAAGGCATCGCCATCTCTCGCTTGTGTCCACCGCTGCTCCGACACCCGCATCGCCAGGTCTAACCGTTGCTGATCGGCGGCGGTTTGGATAAGGCGAGAGGTGCCGTCTGCATCGAGTGCCCCCTGTTCAAACAGGGCGGTATAGGCTTCCAGGCTTGCCGCGCTGTCACCTAGCTGCCACGCCAAGGCAGCCCGCTGTTGCCAGTATCCGGTAGCTGTGCCGTGGGCAGCGGGTTGGGCGTTGGCAAGGACATCGAGTGCGCTATCCAGCTGCCAGGTTTGTGCCAGTATGTTGCTTTGTGCCTGAACAAACGCAGGCTGAGCACCGTACTGGGCATTGATGGCAGCCCAGGCCTCGCCTGCTTCCTCCAGGCGTCCGGTTTGCTCAAGCCATGTGGCGGCGCGAATGGCCAGCGACTGGTCGCGGATACCCGCCGCTTGCCAGGATTGAATGCGGGCGATGGCAGCATCCGGGTCGCCCAGCTGTTCCAGCAGATCTGCCCAGAGCTGACGATCTTCCAGGGTAATCGAACCATTGTTCTCTAATCGGGTAAGTGCCTGTAAGGCCACGCCACGGTCACGCACGCTAAGCGCCAGCGCTACCACCCATCGGTCATGGCGCTCTTCGCCGGTCAGCCTCGCTAGCGCTTGCGCACTTCGCATGGCCCCTGCTGCATCGCCCGACCACTGCTGCGTTTGCGCTAACTGCTCCAGATAGCGCGGCTGCTCTGGATGGCGTTGGCGGAGAAGGGCCAGCGCGTCCAAGGCGCTGGCGAGTTCGTTGAGCCCCAGCGCGATGGTGACATGACGCTCTAGCGTTGCAGTGTCGGGCTGTACGTCGATAAGTTGCTGTGACCACGCTAGCGCCTGTTGGGGCTGGCCGTGGGCAAGCGCTAACCGAATGCCGAGATCCAGCAGCTCAGGGTCTCTTGGAAACACGCTGAGGTATTCGCGGGCGTAACCGACGCCGTCGTCGTCCTGGCTTTGCTGTGCAGAGCGCAGCGCTTCTAGCGCGGCAGCCCGACGGGGAGACTCTGGCGATGCCTCGTCAGCTTGGGCGTAAGCAGGGCTCACCAGCCAGCCTAGCCAGCCCAGTGTCACCACGGGTGTTTCCGCCACTTGGTAAGCGCGATGCCAAGCCGCAGCGGAACGGTCTGGGTGCCCGGCTCTTAGCCACCAATGGCCTGCCAGAGAGAGCCAGTGATATTGACGCTCCACATCTTGCTCCCCTAACCGCTCGTACAAGGCCGCTGCATTGGCCGGGTGCTCCGTGGCCAGCCAGTAAGTGGCCATGGTTTCCAGATACGCAGAGGGCAGGAGAGCATGATGTTGAAACGCCAGCAGCAAGCGCTGAAAGCTCTGAACCGCGTCTAGCCGCTCTGCATGGTCAGAGGCAATGGCAGCCAACAACTGCCATTCGATGCTGAGTCTCAGCCACTGCACTGTGATATCACGGCTGTCATGCAGCGGTTCCAGGGTCGCTTTGGCGAGCGCAAACTCGCCCACCTGAAACAGCTTGTTGGCGAGGCTGATACGCAGCTCGACATTGCCGGGGTTGGCATTCAGCAGTGCCTGGGAGTACAGAATGGATATCCGGCTGGGCATGCTGTCGCTGTTTTCCAGCATGAGCAGGTGATGTGCGGGAAAGAGCAGCACCAGCATCAAGGCCACGACGGCTGCAATGAGACGTAGCGTGAGTGGCCGAATGAGCCGCCGGGCAGGCAGCGCCACCGCTTTACGAACCGTGGGGGCGGGCTTATCGGTTAGCACAGCGCACCTCGATACGCTCACCGCGAGCGCTGCCATAGTGTAGGAAGGTACTGGTGGCGCGTTGCTCCAGGCGTGCATTCGGGGCCGAGACCTGGCAGCCCTGGGTGGCGGCAAGCTCCACCTGCAAAGGCACGTGCTCCGCCGCGATAGATAGCGTGATCTGCCCCGGCGACGTTTGTTGCCACGTTTCAATGCGCCCGTTGGCGTAGCGCAAATGAGGTGTCTGGGGGGCGTGAGGCGAGAGATAGAGCTGGGCACCCGTGGCCCCCGAGAGCGCCACATAGCGGCCTGATGCAATCTCGCGAACACCCGCCACATTCGTCGAGCGCTCTAGATCGGGCCAGCCAAGCGATGTCGGCAGGCGCAGCGTACGCATATGGTGGGTTCCCTGAATCACCCAGCCGCCGTCCAGGTGGCGTGCCACCCCTGTGTGGTACCACTGGGTGGCCACATCGCTCCAGGTGCTGGTGTATACCGGCAGTGTCTCTTGGGTGAGCACATACTCGTACACCTGATGCAGTGCCCGTAACGCCCCGGGGCTGGCGGCCGAATAGAAGTGGTAATAGATATCGATGGGCTTCAAACGGCGAGGCTGGTCGGTAATCTGGTAGGTTTCAATGGCGCGACGATAGCCCCAGAGTGGGCCCAACATGTTGTTGGTGTAGACGTTTTCATTGATCTGCGGTGCGTAGACCTGCAGATAGCGACCCACCGGCCGTAGCATGGGATACACCCGGGTCATGGTGGGATTGCTGTGCGTCACGCTGGTGTTGCCGCCATTGATATTGCGAAGACCGAGCTCGTCGGCAATGGCCAGGGCTTCTTCCGGCGGCAGCGCGTTGCCTGTCCAGAGTACGACGCTGACGGGCTTTCCGGCAGGCGCCAGCGTACGGTTGATATAGTTGGCAGACCCCTCGATTTCTCGACGTAATGAAAACCGATAGTTAGGGATCGGCATGTTGTAGTTGAAGCCTGCCGTGGTTTTCCCTTGGCCGGCCAAATCGTTTTCGTTGAGGCTTTCCCACTCGAAGGGATGGCTGAAGGTATGGGTCGCCACCTCTACCCAAGGCAGGGCAAAGATGCGTCGAGCCAAGGGTTCGAGTACCGAACGATACTGCGGGTAGAGACCGTCTGGGCCTATTTCACCCTCGATGATCGATACCGTCGTAGGCACTTGGTAGCGCATCAGAATATCGGACAGCATCAATTCGCCGGTAAAGGGCGTGCCCGGCAGGTCGGCTCGACTGACAAAGGCGTCGCCATCGATCTGGGTCATCCAGTACCGGGCGCCGTTCTCTGTGGTGGCATCGGGCACGGGAATATCGGGCAGGGCCAGGGCGCGCTGTAAAAATTTGAATGGGTCGAGGTTCCAGCGTTTTTGGTACTCGTTCGCCTCTTCGACTACCCATGGGTAGCTGGCCAGGCCTCCCCAGTCACCGGTAACGATGGGCGCAAAGTGACGGCCAGCGTTATCACGAATAGTGAGATGAGCGGTGAGGCCACTGCCCACCATTTCGTAACTGGTTTGTGGCACGGGGGGCGGCAATGGCATGCCTTCAAAATTGGCCACGTCATCATGATTCACCACGCTCAGGCCCTGAGCAGCAATGCCATGGACTTCACGCAATCCCATCAAGCGGCCCAGCGTACCGGCAATCGGCACCCCCGGTACGCCCACTATCGCGGCCCGTAAGCCGTGCTCCATTTGATGTTGTAACCAAGCGCCGTAGTGGGGAGCGTTGGTGATTGGCTCGTTGAACCATG
The DNA here is from genome assembly GCF_014651775.1 of Vreelandella hamiltonii. Taxonomy (GTDB): domain Bacteria; phylum Pseudomonadota; class Gammaproteobacteria; order Pseudomonadales; family Halomonadaceae; genus Vreelandella; species Vreelandella hamiltonii. The sequence goes on along the minus strand of NZ_BMXN01000011.1, from coordinate 21,326 downwards.
TCACGACACCGGCGTAACGGCCATGTAGTAGATCGCTGGGCAATGGCCCATTGACGTCCAGATACTCTGCGCCGTAACCCAGGTATTCCAGTGGCATCGCCAGGTAGCGGTGAGCATTGGTGTACGCCAGCTCTCCGGCTTCCGTTTTAGACTTGTCGAACAAGACCAGCACTCTGCGTGGTATGGGTTCAACAAGTCCCACACCCATTTGATTGAGCTGCGGCACGCTGACCCAGGGAATGAAGCCTTCGGCATGGATACGCTGTGCGGTGGTTCTGGCCAGTTCACGTTGAGCGGCCGGCACGTAATCGATGGCGATGGCGGGTAAGCGGTAGTGGTCACGAACACGGGCGAGCTGCTGGTAAAGCCAAGCCTGGTCGTTGTCGGGGACTGCCCCGTATACCTGGGTCGTCGGGTTCCATCCCCGGTAGAGTGACTCTGCGGCCACGCCAACAATCTCTCCATGCACTTGCTCCAGGACTTCAAAACCGCGGTTGAGCAGCAGCTGCATCTCAGGAAACTGCTGCTTGATGGCATGAATAATGTCCACCAGTGCGGCCTGCTGACGCTCGGCGGCTGGTCCATCGGGTGCAAATAAGCGATAGCTGTCTAGCGTATCCAGAAACAGTCCGCGATAACCTGCTTGCCACAGCGGCCGGATGTGCTCTTCAAGAAGGTATGTGCGCCATGCTGGGTGTGTCAGATCCGCCACCTGGCTATTCCAGGCAGCGTTGGAAGCGACGAGCGCAGCAGCGGGCAGCGAGGTAGTGGCACCCCGCCACGCGTCGAGCTCACCGATGCTGACATAGGCAAACGGCTGGCCTCCATGCTGCGCCAGCAGGCGCTGCTCGGCGCTGTCGACATTGGCGGCCTCCACCACGATCCAGTCAAACTGAGAGAGCAGTTCAACCGGGGGCTCATTGCCATAATAGAACGCGACGCTAGGCTGCCGGGCGGGGGAGTCTGCGTAGACGAAGGCGCTGACAAGCCCCAGCAGCCAGCACAGCAACGTGCACATGAAGAGCCTACTCATCGATGCCACCTGTCGTGTCGGAAATTGAAAAGCGGCCTGCTAGGCGTTCAAACGTGTGGGCTCGTCCATGTAGCCCCGTGTTGCGCTGACATGGTGAATCAGCTCGCTTAGTCCTTCTTGCAACGTCCACTTTGGCTCGATGGTCAACCAGTCGTGCAAGCGCTGATTGTTGCCGCACGAGTCGCGAATATCTTCAGCCTTGGCAGGCAAATGCTGGGGAGACAGATGGCAGTGAGTCAGTTGTTGCAATAGGTCGATAAGCCCCAGCAAATCAATTTGCTGGCCTGTCGCCACATTGCATACGCCACATTGTGTACTGATCAGGGCTGCGACGTTGGCGCGGGCGATATCGCCGACATAAATGAAGTCGCGTGATTGCAGTCCATCACCAAAGACGAGAGGAGCTTGATGGTTGAGTAAGCGGTCGAGAAAACGTGCGATGACACCGGCATACGGAGAGTTAGGGTCCTGGCGTGGGCCATAAACGTTAAAGTAACGCAGCCCCAGGCTGGGCAGGCCATGCAAGCTACCCAGCAAAGCGGCATAACGCTCATCCACCCACTTTTCCAGGCCATACGGAGAGAGTGGCTGCAGCGCCGCCTCCTCCAGCAGGGGCAGCTGTGCAGGAATGCCATAGACCGCTGCGGAAGAGGCATAAACGAGTTTGGTGACCTTTGCCGTGGCAGCGGCATGCATGACGTTCAGCGCACCCAGAATATTATGGGTTGCCGACCCGAGCGGGTCCTCGACAGAGCTTGCCACAGACACCTGCGCGGCTAAATGCAGGCAGTGAGTAATGCCTTTCATCGCTGCTTGCACGTCGTCTACACAGCGGATATCGCCAATGACGACGTCTAATAACGGGTGAGTGGGAAGGTTGCCCAAATGGCCGCTAGATAGATTATCCAGCACCCGGACGCGGAAGTTTTCCTGGAGCAGCAGCTCGACGGTGTGAGAGCCGATGAAACCGGCTCCGCCAGTGACGAGTACGTAATGCGGATACGTTAGCATGGACGTTCTCCCGAGGGGCTCAAAGCAGCCATAAGACCCGTGAAACTCGCTTTGAAACTTTGTGTATCTTTATGTTTAATTCAATTACATTTGGATACAAGAATCGGGAGACTGATATTTCTCACACTGCAGGCAGGCTTCTTCTAAGGAGGGGGAGTGCAGCACATCGCGCCGAGAAAAGAGGGCCAGTCATACTGACCCTCAGAAGGATGTCATGGGCAAATTAGCGTAAGGCCGTGCGCTCTACGCCATCCGCTTTACCCAGCAGCAATACATCGGCACCGCGTGCAGCAAACAGGCCGTTGGTGACTACGCCGACGATGCCATTGATACGCGCTTCCATGGCTACCGGGTCGTCGATCATGAAGTTGAAGCAGTCGATGATCTGGTTGCCGTTGTCGGTGATGACGCCCTGACGGTAAACGGGTTCGGCACCGAGTTTGACCAGCTCGCGGGCCACATAAGAGCGCGCCATGGGAATCACTTCTACCGGCAGGGGAAAGTTGCCGAGCTGGGCGACGTATTTCGAGCCATCGGCAATACAGATGAAGCGCTCGGCGCAGGCGGCGACGATCTTTTCACGCGTCAGTGCGGCACCCCCACCTTTGATCATATGCAAGTGAGCATTCACTTCGTCGGCACCGTCGATGTAAAAGGGGACGTTGCCAACGTGATTGAGTTCGAAGACCTCGATACCCTGTGCTTTCAAGCGCTCTGCGCTGGCCTCTGAGCTGGCCACGGCCCCTTTGAAGCGGTCGCGTAACGCGCCCAAACGATCAATGAACAGGTTGGCGGTGGAGCCGGTGCCAATGCCCAGCACGGTGCTTTTTTCGAGATATGGCTCGATTTCATCGAGCGCGGCATCGGCGACAGCGGCTTTTAGTTCGTTTTGTGTCATGATGGAGTCCAATCAGGGTGGGCAGTCGTCCTTAGTATAACGGCCTGAACGCCCGCTGCCGATGGCAACGCCGCTAGACGTTGGCGGCTGTCATCTGCTACCAATAGAGGTTTTGTTCGCACCCGCCAGGGTCACGCCATTTTTCCGGGATATCAGCATGCTCGAAGCAACCGTCAAAAAGATTCTCCAGGCCCGTGTCTACGAAGCGGCCTGCGAGACGCCTATTTCCCCCGCTCCCTTTTTGTCGCGTCGTTTCAACAACCAGATTTTGATCAAGCGCGAAGACTTGCAGCCGGTGTTTTCGTTCAAGATCCGCGGGGCCTACAACAAGATGGCCCAGCTCACGGAAGAACAGAAAGCCAAAGGGGTGATTGCTGCCTCGGCGGGCAACCATGCACAGGGCTTGGCCATGGCGGCCAAATTGATGGGCGTGAAGGCCGTCATCGTGATGCCTCGCATCACGCCGGATATCAAAGTGCAGGCGGTACGTGCGCGGGGTGCAAAAGTGGTGCTGAAGGGCGACGCCTTTGCCGCCGCAGCCGAGCATGCGCAGGAGCTGATCAAGGAGCATGGCTACACCTATATTCCGCCGTTTGACGATATCGACGTCGTGGCGGGCCAGGGCACCATCGGGGTCGAGATCCTGCGCCAGCACAGCGGGCGGCTGGATGCGATTTTCATCCCGGTAGGCGGTGGTGGGCTGATTGCCGGGGTGGCGGCCTACGTGAAATACCTGCGTCCTGATATCAAGATCATTGGCGTCGAGGCCGAGGATAGTGCTTGCTTGAAAGCGGCTCTGGAGGCCGGAGAGCGCGTCGTGCTGGAGCAGGTGGGCGTGTTTGCAGAAGGCGTGGCCGTGGCGCAAATTGGCGACGTGCCGTTCTCACTGGTGCGTGACCTGATCGACGATGTCATTACCGTGAACACCGACGAGATGTGCGCGGCGGTCAAGGACATTTTTGAAGATACCCGTGCCGTGGCGGAAACGTCTGGAGCGCTGTCGTTGGCCGGCCTGAAGAAATACGTGCAGCAGACCGGTGCCGAGGGAGAAACCCTGTTATGCATCAATTCGGGAGCCAACACCAACTTTGACCGCTTGCAGCATATTGCCGAGCGGACGGAGCTGGGTGAGCAACGTGAAGCCATTCTGGCCGTCACCATTGCTGAAAAGCCTGGCAGCTTCAAGAAGTTCTGCCGAACGCTGGGCAAACGTATGGTGACCGAATTCAGCTACCGTTATGCCGATGACAGCGAGGCCCATATCTTTGTTGGCGTGCAGGTAAAACCAGGTGGCGAAGACCGCCTGGCGGTGATCGAAAAGCTGCGCGAAGGCGGGTATCAGGTCGAGGACTTGACCGATAACGAATTGGCAAAGCTGCATATTCGCCATCTCAGTGGTGGTCGTCCCAGCGAGCACTTCGAGGAAGAGCTTTATCGTTTCGAGTTTCCGGAACGCCCAGGGGCTTTGATGAACTTCCTCACCCAACTGCCCCATGACTGGAATATTTCATTGTTCCACTACCGTAATCATGGCGCCGCTTACGGCCGTGTGCTGGTGGGCATGCAGGTGCCCAGTGAGGACCGAACCCACGTGACCGAGTACCTGGATGCCATTGGTTACCGCTATTGGCAGGAGAGCGACAATCCCGCCTATCGGCTTTTCATGGCGTAAATGAATGTAAGTGTTTGCTAACTTCGCAGACAAGGACTGCCCGCCAGGTTCACAAGACTAAAACGTTTAATTAAGGGGTGAAAATAGTGCCAATAGCGGTTGTCACTACCCCCCTTATAGCCCTATAGTCGTCGGCGAAAATAATGAGGTGTGTCATCTTTCCAAAGGCAACCCCTTGGTGACGCACCCAGGGCTACCGGCATTTGGAAAGACGTTGGAGATTAGGCATGCGGCGAAGAAAACCTGATATGGTCATGGCGCTAACCGTGGTGTTTCTACTGGGGGTTTTGGCGACTGGCTATGCCCAGGCAATATCGGGAAGTTGATCGATGGTAGCAGGGTAGAGCGGTATCGACGTCGCGAGCCTGCAAAAGGTCAAACAAGAGGGCTGATCATGGATCAGCCCTTTTTTATGGGGCGTACCGTGGCTTGATCGCTGACCACGGCCGTGAGCGGAATATCCCAGGGCTCCAACGGCAGCTGGTCGACCTGTTGGCAAGCGTGTGCCACCCCAATCAAGGCGGGAGCCGGGCCAGGTCTGCGCATGAAGGCCAGGCTGCGGTCGTAAAACCCTCCCCCCATGCCCATGCGGTTGGCCTGCTGGTCGAACCCGACCAGCGGTACGATCAGCGTATCCAGTGCCCAGGCGGGTAGCCGATGGCCACGGTGGGCAGCAAACCGTGGGCAGGGCTCGGCAATGCCGAAACGATTCTTGACCATGGGGGTATGCTGGTCGTAACGCACGAACCATAGGCTGTTGGCGCTGAAAGGGCGTAGCACAGGAAGGTAGATCGTGGTGTGTCGCTGGCGAAGCCATGCGATCAGGGGCGTCGGGTCGATTTCGCCATGGATCGGCAGGTAGAGACTGATGCGTTTGGCGCGTCTGATTTCGGGCTGACGCCTCAGGCGCTGGCAGAGTGAGCGAGCCGCCTGCCGTTGCTGTTTGGCGGTCAGCGCCTTGCGTCTACGTTTGAGTTCTCGGCGCAGGGCCTGCTTCTCATCGGGCGTCGTATGCGTCATCGCTATCAGGCCATGTTGAAGTGTTCCCCAGAATGCCGCTGTCGTTCTGGCCCTGAACCTATTGGTTCAGGTGGGTGGCCGCAGCCAGACCGTCAGGCTTTCCGACGCACGGACATGCACACGGGTCTGGCTAGCATTTGGCCCCCTGGTACTGCGTATAGGCTCGAGGGACTATAACGACTGGCGCACATTCCAGAGAACGTCCCTATCCTAACAGAGGCGCTGCCAATGCCAAAGCATCCATGCCCCGAACGGCTCTCTTTACGCGTCCGTTGGCTTGCGAGTACCTGCCAACGCTCGTTCGAGGCGCTCATTCAAGCGGCTCAGGTTGGCCTCACCCGCGCGGTGCTCGTCCAGCGCTTCCAGCAATTCATGGGTAATGTTCAAGGCGGCCATGATGGCAATGCGCTCGTTGCCCAACACGCTGCTCTGCGCGTGAATACCGTGCATGGCTCTGTCCAGGTAGCGAGCTGCGCGCTCCAGCTGCACCTCCTGACCGCTATCGCAGGCAATGACATAGCTGCGCCCCAATAGGGTGATCTCTTTCGTTGGCCGCTTGGCGGTACTCATCATTGACTCCAGCACGGGCCAGTCAGGGCCCCAATGCGTTAACATCACATAAATAGGATGGATAGACGATATTCACTATAAGAGAGCCGCTCGTACGGGGTCAACGCACGTACCGGCCGCGCTCTGCGCAGAATCTTACTCTGACTTTTGCTAAAGCGAGCACAAAACATGTCATTGATTGACGAGCGCCAGGATTTTTCTGACGTGGCGGATGTATTTTTATTGCACGGGAGCATGCAGTCTCCCGCTTTTCTGGATGGGCGCCTGTGTGGCCTGCTGGCGCTGCGTGACGTGAGCGCCGAAGGGTGGCTGGAAGAGGTCTGCCTGGGGCTTGGTGTCGAGCAACCCCGAGATCAGGCAAGCGCAGAGCGACTGTTGGGCTGGCGACGCCAGACGCTGGAAGCCTTGAGCGCCAGCGATATGAACTACGCGCCGCTGCTGCCGGATGAGCTGTTTTCGCTTGCCGAACAGGCCCAAGGGCTCAAGGAGTGGACGTTGGGCTTCATGGAAGTCGTCGAAGAAGTGGCCGATGACACGCTGCGAGAGCGCTGGTCGCAGACCCTGCGTGAGGCCATCGAAGATCTGGCGGGGCTGAGTCAGATCGAAACCGATATCGACGATAGCCCGGACAACGAGAACGATCTGTTTGCCCTGACCGAGCACGCACGGATGGCGGCCATGCTGCTGTATACCGAGCAGCACCCGGGCCAGCCCCAGGTCGAGCAGGTCGACGCCCCCGTCCACTGATATCTGACTGTTCTTCAGGATATGCAAGGAGCCACTATGTTGCCTGAGCTATTGCCGCGCCCCGCGCCCATTGGGCCCGACGAGTACCGCCAGCGGCGTGAGGCGCTGATGGCCCAGCTGCCGCCGAACGCGGCCATGCTGATCCCCGGTGCGTCGCTGGTGACGCGCTCCCACGACAGCGAATACCGCTTCCGACAGCAGAGCGACTTTTACTACCTCACGGGCCTGCAAGAGCCCGACGGCCTGCTGGTGCTGCTGCCTGGGCGTGCCGAAGGCAGCAGCGTGGTGTTCTGCCAGGACCGGGACCCCACGCTGGAGGCCTGGACGGGCCGTCGGTTGGGTGCAGGCGGGGTGGAACAGCAGTTGGGGATCGACCAGGCCTTCGAGAACGCCCAGCGCGATGTGCAACTGGCAGCGCTGCTCGATGGCCGCGCACTGCTCTACGCGCCGCTGGACAATCCCGAAGCGACCAGCCTGCTGGAAGAGGCGCTGGCCCAGGCTCAGGCGGGCGTGCGCCGAGGCAAGCCTGCCTTGAAAGGCTGGCTGGATTGCCGTCCACTCATCCATGAGATGCGGCTGTTCAAGAGTCCGGCCGAAATCGCCCTGCTGCGCCACGCGGCGGCCATTTCTGCTCAGGCCCATGTGCGTGCCATGCACACCTGCCGGGCAGGGCTGCATGAGTATCAGCTTCAGGCCGAGCTGGAGCATGCGTTCATGTGGCAAGGGGCCAGTGGTCCCGCTTATAGCACCATCGTGGGCGGCGGCGCCAACGCCTGTGTGCTGCACTATATTGAAAACAGCGATGCGCTGGAGGCAGGGGCGCTGGTGCTGATCGATGCGGGCGCCGAGTTCGATCTCTACGCTGGCGACATCACCCGCACTTTCCCGGTCTCCGGTCGCTTCAGCGATGCCCAGCGAGCGCTCTACCAGGTGGTGCTTGAGGCTCAGGAGCGCGCTGTGAACGCCGTCGCTCCAGGCGCTACCCTGGCCGATATTCATCAAGGGGTCGTGCACGATTTGACCAAGGGCCTTATCGACCTGGGGCTTTTGGAAGGCGAGGTGCAGGCACGTATCGATGACGAGAGCTATCGACGCTTTTATCTGCACTCCACGTCGCACTGGCTGGGTCTGGACGTCCACGATGTGGGGACCTATCGACTCGATGAAAACACGCCCAGGCCGCTGGCGCCGGGCATGGTACTGACCATTGAGCCGGGCCTGTATATCCCTTGTGATGACGATATTCCTACGGCTTACCGTGGGATCGGTATTCGTATCGAAGACAACGTGGTGGTCACTGCCCTTGGGGGAGAGGTGATCACCGGCGGAGTTCCCAAGCAGGTCGAGGCCATTGAGCAATTGATGGCTAAATAGTGACCAGTCGACAAAGTCGATGAGGTCGTTATGTAAATTACGTTATGGGTTACGATGATTCGCGTGGGCTGAACAGCCAAGCCAGGAGAGGTGAATGCAGGTGTCCGCAGCGGTAACAGAAGCTTCCAGTGAGCGGCCTGCCACTCACGATATCGTGATCGTGGGGGGGGGCCTGGTAGGCGCCAGCCTGGGGTGCGCCCTCGCACCTCTGATAGAGCGTTTTGGGTGGCGCGTGGCCATCATCGAGGCCAAGGCACTGCCCGACACGAGCGACCAGGCCACTTGGCAGCCCAGCTTCGATGCGCGTGCCAGCGCCATTGCCGAGGGTTCCGCCCAGCGCTTTCGCCAACTGGGCGTGTGGCAGGAGATGCAGGCCGAGGCCTCGCCCATCCAGCGCATTCATATCAGCGAGCGCGGACGTTTGGGGGCGACGCGCCTGAGCGCGGAAGAGCTGGGCGTCGAGGCGCTGGGGCATGTGATTCCCAACGCTTGGATGGGGCAGGTGCTGCACCGTCGATTGCAGCAACTCCCCATCGAGTGGCACTGCCCCGCCTCGGTCACGTCGCTGACCCCGCAGGCAGGGGGGCAGCATCATCTTCGCCTGTCGAATGGCAGTGAACTGACTGCCACGCTGACGTTACTGGCCGACGGAGGCCGCTCGGGCTTGAAAGAGCAGTTGGGCATTCAGAGCCGTCGTCACTCTTATGAACAAACCGCCGTGATTGCCCATGTGGGGGTCAGTCAGCCGCACCACGGGGTCGCCTACGAGCGCTTCACCGCAGACGGCCCCATTGCGCTGTTGCCCTTGCCCGGTCAGGCCATGGAGCTGGTCTGGACACACCCCAGCGGGGGTGAGCAGGCGCGCATGGCGCTGTCTGAGCAGGCGTTCTTGAGCCAGCTGCAGCAAGCGTTCGGCGACCGGGTAGGCCGCTTCAATCGGCTGGGGCAGCGTTATTGCTATCCGCTTTCGCTGGTGACTGCCGAAGAGCCGGTAAGGCCGGGGCTAGCGGTGCTTGGCAATGCTGCGCACGCGCTGCACCCCGTGGCTGGGCAGGGCTTCAATCTTGCACTGCGCTCCGTGATGGATCTGGTCGAGGCGCTGGCCCAGGCTGCCCAACACCAGCAGCCCTTGGGCAGTCTGGCAATCCTGGCGGCTTTCGAGCGCCGTCGTGCCCATGACCGTGCCAACGTCATCCGTTTCAGCGATGGCCTAGTGCGGCTGTTCGGTGCTTCGCTGCCACTGCTGCCCCATGCCCGTGGTGCCGGATTGATCGGCCTGAACCTGGTGGGGCCGCTGCGCCGGGGGTTGGCACGGCGAGCCATGGGGCTAGAACGATAGCGCTGGGACGATAGCGCGCACCACTGGCGCTGACACATTAAGGATTGGCTATGACGATTCAAGCAGAACAGGGAACCACGGTCACGCGTTTCGATGCGGTGGTGGTGGGGGCCGGCATGGTCGGGGCCAGCGTGGCAGGGTTGCTGGCCAAGGCTGGTATGCAGGTCGCGCTGGTCGAGGCCCGTGAGAAGCCTCTGCAGTTGGAAGGGGTGGCCCAGGCGCTACCGGCGCCCCGTGTCAGCGCCCTGACGCCGGTGTCACAGCGGCTGTTGAACCATCTGGGCGCCTGGCCTGCCATGGCGGCGAGGCGTATCACTCCTTACCGTTACATGCAGGTATGGGACGCCGAGGGCAGTGGCAACATCCACTTTTCGGCGGACGAGGCGGGCACCGCCGTGCTGGGGCATATCGTCGAGAACGACGTGACCCTGGCCGCACTCAATGCACAGCTGGCCAACCTGCCGACGTTGACCCGGCTGAATGGCGTGCGCGTCTCCGCGCTGCAGACCAGTTCCAAAGGGCGCTGGCTGGTATTGGAGGATGGCCGCCAGCTGGAAACCCCGCTGCTAGTGGCGGCCGATGGTGCGCGCTCTGTGCTGCGCGAACTGGCGGGCATCGAGGTGGCAGAGGAGTCCATGGGCCAGGAAGCGGTGGTCACCACCGTGCGCTGTGAGCACGCCCATGGAGCGACGGCCCGTCAGGCCTTCGTAAGCGGCAGCCCGCTGGCTTTCCTGCCGTTGACCGTGGACGGCGATGATCGGCTGTGCTCGATTGTGTGGTCCGTGCCACCCGAGCAGGCGGCCCGGCTTGAGTCGCTGGCACCGCAAGCGCTGGGAGAGGACTTGGGTCGCGCCTTCGATCACCGTCTGGGGGCTGTCACGGTGCTCGATCGAGCCTATCGCTTTGCGCTGGTACAACGCCACGCCCGCCGCTATGTGCAGGAGCACTTTGCCCTGGTGGGGGATGCGGCGCACAGCATTCACCCCTTGGCGGGGCAAGGGGTGAACCTTGGGCTGATGGATGCGGCGGTGTTGGCGGAAGAAGTGGTTGCTGCCTGGCGGCGTGGCTCGCCCTGGGGCAGCCTGACCATCCTGTCGCGCTACGAACGCCGCCGTCGTCCCGACAATACGGCCATGCTGGCCCTGATGAAGGGCTTCAAGGGGCTGTTTGGCAGTCAGCAGCCGGGCCTGACCCTGCTGCGTAATGTCGGCATGAGAGGCATGAACCAGTGGGTGCCACTCAAGCGGCTCATCATGCGGCAGGCCACCGGTGAAAGAGGTCGCCTGCCGAGCACGTGCCGTTAGCGGCGCCGGTCGACAACATTGAGCGCTTTCAACAGGTTGAGCGCTTCGCTGAGCTGATAGTCGTCGCGCAACCGCTGCGACATGGCAGCGCGCTCGCGAGGCTGGTTCTGACTGCCCAGATGCCCTTCCAGGTCGGCTTCGCGCAGTTCACGGCGGCTTTCGGCCACTTCCAGGCGGCCACGCACCACTTCCACGTCCGGCTCGATGCCCTGGGCCTGGATGGAGCGGCCATTGGGCGTGTAGTACAGCGCCGTGGTCAGCTTCAGCCCTTCGCCATTGCCTAGCGGCATGATCTGCTGCACCGACCCTTTGCCAAAGCTTTCGGTGCCCATGATGACTCCACGGCGCTGGTCCTGAAGCGCACCCGCCACGATCTCTGCGGCGGAGGCGCTGCCGCTGTTGATCAGCACCACGAGCGGTACATCACGCGCAGGCGTATCGGGCGATGCCGAAAAGGACATCTCGGTATCCGACAGGCGACCTTCGGTATACACGATCAGCCCGCTATCCAGGAAGAGATCGGCCACGCCCACCGCCGCCTGCAGTACCCCGCCAGGGTTGTTACGTAAATCCAGAATCAGGCCTTCGAGCGGCTGTTCGCGTGCCATGCGCTCGAGGGCGCGGCGTGCCTGCTCCGGCGTGCGTGATTGGAACTGGCTGATACGTAAATAGCCGTAGCCAGGCTCCAGGGTTTCATGGCGCACGCTTTCGCTACGGATGATTTCACGGGTCAGCGTAAGGTCTCGTGGGGTATCTTCGCCCGCGCGCAGAATGGACAGCCGCAGCTGGCTGCCCGGCTCGCCCCGCATCAGGTTGACGGCTTCCTGCAAGGAGAGGTTATCGGTGGGTGTGCCATCGATGGCGATGATGATGTCCCGCGACAGCAGGCCCGCGCGGGAGGCCGGTGTATCGTCGATGGGAGTGATCACCATGAGTTGACCATTCTCGGTGCCGACTTCGATGCCGATGCCGCCGAACTCGCCCTGGGTGGACTCGCGAAGGCTCTGGTACTCGTTGGCATCCAGGTAGGCCGAGTGAGGGTCCAGCTCGCTGAGCATGCCACGCATGGCATTGCGCAGCAGCGTGCGATCATCCACTTCCTCGACATAGGCCCGTTTGATGCGTTCGAACACCTCGGCGAAGGTCTGGATCTCTTCCAGCGGAAGGTCGTCGGCGACGCTATTGGCCGTTTGAGCCGCCAAGGGTAAGGGAGCTGCCAGCAGCGCGAGCGGAAGCAGGGTCGCCAAGAAACGCTTGGCAGGGGCCGATACCTCGGTTACAGATAGCGTCATGCGTACTCCGCAAGGCGAAAGGCAGCGCCGCAGGGCGCCGCAGGGGTTGAGACGATTGGCGCGACACCTTCATGGATGCCGCTACTATCAGCTTATCCCGTCAACGTCGTGCAATCCAACGTTGCGGGTTAATTGGTGCGCCCCCTCGCCGCACTTCGAAATAGAGCGCGGACGAAGGCTGCCCTCCGCTGTTGCCCACTCGGCCGATGCGGTCGCCTCGGTTCACTTGCTGGCCCGGGCGGGCATCGAACTGCTGAAGGTGGGCATACAGGGTCATGATCTGATCACCATGATCGATGATCATCAGGTTGCCGAACCCCCGCATCCAGTCCGCAAAGACCACCCGCCCAGAGTGGACGGCCGTGACCGCCGTGCCGGCGCCCGCTTGAATCACGATACCGTTGTAATGCACGCCCTGACGGCGTTGGAAGCTGGCCGTGATGGCGCCCTGTACTGGCCAGGGCAGGTCGCCCTGGGTGCGGGTGATGTTGGTGGAGGGCGTCGGTTCGGCCAGTCGGGCAAGCTCGGCCTGGATGGCGCGTAGCTGCTGTTCGGCCTGCTCGCGGCTCTGGCTGAGATCGGCCAGACGGTCGGCTTCGCTCTCGTAACGGTCATCCAGCGTGGTCACGACGCTGCGCCGCTCCTCCGTGCGGCGGGCCAGCAGCGCACTCTGCGCTTCCAGCTCGTCCGCCAGGGTATCCAGCCGGGTCTGGCGCTCGGCCAGCGCCTGCTCGGTATCCACCAGCGCGGTATCCAGGCGGGCAATGTCGCCCAGGCGACGTTGCCGCGCCTGCGTCAAGCGGTTCAAGTAGGCCTGCATGCGGTCCAGCTCGGCGGGGTTGCTCTGGTTCAACAGCAGCTTGAGCTGAGGGGTGGGCCCCAGCCGGTAGAGGGCCGCCAGCTGCTGGCCCAGCGCTGCGTATTGCGCCGCTCTTTCCTGCTCGAGCCGCTCACGGTGCTGGCGCAGTTGCTCGCTCTCTTCGTTCAGTTGGCGGCGTTCCCCCTGCAGCTGGTCCAGACGCTGGTGCGTTTGGGCCAGCTCCGTCTCGACGGCACGCAGAGCCTGTTGGGCGCTGTCACGGGCCTGGTCCGTCACGCCCAACTGCTGGGTCATGGCATCGATTTGCTGGCCCAGCGCATCCAGCTGCTGCTGGGCGGCACGCTCATCCTGCGCGACGGCAGCGGGCGTGCCCAGCATCAGCAGCGCCAGCAAGGGCAGCCGTTGCCACGATGGCATTAGGCGAAGCGCAGCAGTGACTGGCCCGTCATCGCGTCTGGCTGTGGCTGATGCATCATCGCCAGCAGCGTGGGTGCCAAATCGCACAGACGGCCGTCCGACAGCTGAGCCTCGCGCTCACCGACGTAGATCAGCGGTACCACGAAGGTGGTGTGAGCGGTTTGCGGCTCGCCGGTCACCGGGTGCACCATCTGTTCGGCATTGCCGTGGTCGGCGGTGATCAGGCAGGCGCCACCGGCCCGCTCGATGGCCTCCACGACCCGCCCAACGCAGGTGTCGACGGTTTCAATGGCCTTGACGGCGGCGGCAAAATCCCCCGTGTGACCGACCATGTCGCCGTTGGCGTAGTTGCACACCATCAGGTCGAAGCGGCCGCTGTCGATGGCGTCCACCAGCTTGTCGGTGATGTCGAACGCGCTCATTTCCGGCTTTTCGTCGTAGGTTTTCACATCACGAGGCGACGGCACCAGGATACGTTCTTCGCCGTCATACTCGGCTTCGTTACCCCCCGAGAAAAAGAACGTCACATGAGGGTACTTCTCGGTTTCGGCGATGCGCAGCTGGGTCAGGCCGCGCTTGGACACCACTTCGCCCAGCGTATCGGTGAGGTCGGTGGGGGGGAACGCCGCCGGAGCGGCAATGTCGGCGGCGTACTGGGTCATCATCACCAGGCCGTCACCCGCCAGGGCAGGCCGGGTCTGGCGCTGGAAACCGGTAAAATCTGCATCGGTGAAGGCGCGGGTCAGTTCGCGGGCCCGGTCAGAGCGGAAGTTCAGAAAAATCGCCGCGTCGCCATCTTGTAACGTCATGGCGCTACCGTTGACGGGAATGCTGGTGGCCGCCACGAACTCGTCGGTTTCACCACGCGCGTAGGCATCCCGCAGGCCGCTTTCAGCGCTGGTGGCGGTATGCTCGGCGTGCCCTTCAGTGAGCAGGCGGTAGGCCTGCTCGACCCGCTCCCAGCGGTTGTCTCTGTCCATGGCGAAGAAGCGGCCAATGATGGAGGCCACGAAGCCGTTGTCGGCACCGACCAGTTCGGCAAGCCGGGCATTGGCGCGCTCGATGGAGGCCAGCGCGCTTTGCGGGGGCATATCGCGGCCATCCAGGAAGGCGTGCACGTAGATTCGCTGAGCGCCGCGCCGTGCTGCCAGTTCCGCTACGGCAATGAAGTGGTCTTCATGGCTGTGTACGCCTCCAGGGGAGAGCAGGCCCAGCAAATGTACCGCTTTGCCGTTGGCCACGGCGTCGTCGATAGGTTTGGTCAGCACGCCATTGGTATCCAGGTCGCCATCCTCGATGGCCTTGGTGATCCGCGTGAAGTCCTGGTACACGATGCGCCCAGCTCCCAGGTTCATGTGGCCCACTTCCGAGTTGCCCATCTGCCCATCGGGCAGCCCCACATGGCGGCCATCGGTGTGTACGAAGGCGTGGGGGCGTTTGGCCCACAGAGCATCCATGTTCGGGGTATGGGCGGCAGCCACGGCGTTATGTGCGCTATCGGGGTTGTGGCCATAGCCGTCCAGGATGATCAGGGCGACGGGGCGGGGTGCAGATGATGCCATGAGAAACCTCGTTATATGGGTCAGCCAAGCAACGAAAAGTGCTGTTTGAAACGCTGGCAATGGCCATTCAGCCAGTTTTCAGACAGTACCTGAGAAACAGGGTCGCGGCGGGCGCGTGCTTGGGGCATCATAACGCAGGCAGCCGCTGGGCGTCATGGCCTGCGCGGTATGCCCTGTGACGTGTATACTTGTCGCGTTTCTGATGGCGGCCAGGCCGCTTTTTTCTGCATAGACCAAGAGATTGTGTTCGCGATGATCGATCAGCTGTTCGAATTCGTAATGAACCACCCCCTGTTGGTGGGGGCATTTTTGCTGGTGCTCACGGCGTGGATTGTCTACGAAACGCGTAGCGCTGCCTCGAATGCCGTGTCCTCTAGCCAGGCCACCCAGCTCATCAACCGCGAAGATGCGGTGGTGGTGGACATTCGTGAAAGCAAAGACTTCAAGGCGGGGCATATCGCCGGTGCACGCAACATTCCGCAGAGCAGCCTCGATAGCCGCATGAACGAGCTGGAGAAAGTCAAAAGCCAGCCGATCATCGTGGTGTGCAAGCATGGCCAAAGCTCGGGTGCCGCACAAGCCAAGCTGTTCAAGGCGGGCTTCGAGCGGGCCACGAAGTTGCGTGGTGGCATGATGCAGTGGCAGGCCGATGGCCTTCCCGTAGTGAAGAAGTAAACGACGAAAGCGGCCTCTGGGCCGCACGCTTTTTTATTGAATGAATAACGAGGAGTCTCCCATGGCGGAAGATAACAACACCCCGCAGGCCGGTGCCGCTGAAGGCGAAAAGCCGCAGCTGAAATTCTCTTTGCAGCGTATTTACGTGAAAGACATTTCCTTCGAAGCGCCGAACTCTCCTTCCGTGTTCAAGCAGGCGTTCAAGCCCAAGGTCAATCTGGATCTGAACACTACCAGCCAGAAAGTGGCTGACGACCAGTACGAAGTCGTGGTCAAGGTCACCGCCCAGGTGAATGACAGCGAGTCCGGCACCACGTCGTTCCTGGCCGAAGTCGAGCAGGCTGGCCTGTTCCGTATTTCCGGCATCGAAGGTGCGCAGCTGGAGCAGACGTTAGGCGCCTTCTGTCCTAACCTGCTGTTTCCTTACGCCCGTGAGTGTATCGACAACCTGGTCAACCGTGGCGGCTTCCCTGCGCTGATGCTGGCGCCGGTCAACTTCGAAGCCATGTACGCCCAGCGCAAGCAGCGTGAAGCGCAGCAGGCAAGCCAGGCTGCCGAGAACACCCACTAAGCCATGCTCGAAGCGCATTCGGCAGCACACTGGCTCGCCACGCACGGCAAGATGCCGCGCCTTCATGTGCCCACCGAGCTGCGTGTCGGGGCAACCGTCACGCTGCCGGAAGGCCCTGCCAAGCACGTTACCCGCGTGCTGCGCATGGGGGAGGGCGCGGCACTGATCCTGTTCGACGGGGCGGGCCAGGAGGCAGGCGTTCGGCTGGCGGAGGTGGGGCGAAAACAGACCACCGCAACCGTCGAGTCGGTATGGCCAGGCAGCGCGGAGTCTCCGCTAGCGGTGCATCTGGGCCAGGCGATTTCCAAGGGAGATCGCATGGACTATGCCATTCAGAAAGCCGTGGAGCTGGGCGTCGCTGCCATCACCCCACTCTATACCGAGCGGGGGGATGTTCGCCTGAAAGGCGACCGAGAAGAGAAGAAGCTGGCCCATTGGCAGGCGGTGGCTGCCAGCGCCTGTGAGCAAAGTGGGCGTGCAGTGGTGCCTCCCGTGTACCCGCCGCAGGGGCTGGAGGAGTGGCTGGCCGAACGGCAAGAGCCGCTGCGCCTGATGCTTCATCTGGCCACGGGCAATGGCTTTGCACAGTCGTCTCGGCCCGCTTCGGCAGCGTTGCTGATTGGCCCCGAAGGAGGGCTCAGCGAGACCGATATCGCTGCGGCCACCGCCAGCGACTTTACGCCGCTGACATTAGGGCCCCGTGTACTGCGTACGGAAACCGCACCAGTCGTCGCGCTGACCCTCCTGCAGCATCATTTCGGCGATTTGTAAGCGCTTACTGTCAGCCGCTGCCGCATTTTCTGTGGCAGCGGCTTTTGTATAGCAGGCTGTCAGGCCGAATACGGCCTCGCTTTGGCTAGCGTTAGCAAGGTACGCTACCGATTCTCAACCCTTCGCAAGGACACCTCCATGGCCCGTGAGTCCCATGCCTCTCCCCGTTCTGCCAGCGATGCGACTGCCCAGCTGGGAGAAGTCGCTTACTTGACCGTGACGGCAGTGAACAGTACGGGCGCCTTTCTGCGTTGGGGCCAGCCCAAGGACGTGCTGCTGCCCTATAGCGAACAGCGTTTTCGCCCGGATCCCGGCAAGCGCGTACTGGTCATGCTGTATAGCGATGACCAGGGGCGTCCCGTGGCATCCATGCGATTGGACCGCTTCCTGAGCGACGACGCCTGGGCGCTGTCGCAGGGTGATGAGGTCACGGTAGTGGTGGCCGATCGCACGGACCTGGGCATGAAAGTGGTGGTCGAGCACCGTTACTGGGGATTGATCTATCAGGACGACATGACCCAGCCGCTGCGCCGAGGGCAGACGCTGAAAGGCTATGTAAAACAGCGTCGCGAGGATGGCCGAGTCGATATCTCGCTGCTGCCGCCGGGGGCGGCACGCCTCGATGTGGTGGGTGACAAGATACTGCAAGCGCTGCGCGAAAGCGGCGGCTACTTGCCGCTGGGCGATAAAAGCGATGCCCACGCCATCAAGGCGCGCCTGGGGGTGAGCAAGAGCGCCTACAAACAAGCGATCGGGCGGCTTTACAAGCAACAGCTGATCACCCTGGCCCCCGATGCCATTCGCCTGGTGCCTGGCGCGCTCTCCGAAACCGCAGACAAATAGCCGCGGTTGGAGCCGTGCCTGCAGTACGGCATACTGAATAATGATTGTTCCTGCATGGACGGTATTTCGATGAGCCACTCAACGTTGCATCTCGGTGTCGTGATGGACCCGATCAGTGACATCGCCTACAAGAAAGACACCACCCTGGCGATGCTGTGGGCTGCCCAGGAGCGCGGCTATACCTTGCACTACATGGAGCAGGAAGATCTGTTCTTGAACGCAGGGCAGGCCTACGCACGCATGCGTCCATTGACCGTGCATCGTGATCCTGCGCATTGGTACGACCTTGGCGAAGCAGTTCAGCGGCCACTGGCAGAATTGGACGCCGTGCTGATGCGCAAGGACCCGCCGGTAGATGCCGAGTTCATCAATGCGGTGCACCTGCTGGGCTTTGCCGAACGCGAGGGAGTGCTGGTGGTGAACCCCACCGCCGCCTTGCTGCAGTGTAACGAGAAGCTCTTTGCCCAGCAGTTTCCGCAATGCTGCGCGCCAACGGTCGTGGCCAGCCGTGATGACGTGCTGCGTGCCTTCCACGCCGAGCATGGCGACGTGATCTTCAAGCCGCTCGACGGCATGGGTGGCACGGGCATTTTTCATATCGGCCCTGATGGCCGCAACATTGGCGCCGTCATCGAGCAGCTGACGCTGCGCGGTCAGCGTCAGATCATGGCGCAGCGCTACTTGCCGGAAATCAAACACGGCGATACCCGTATTCTGCTGGTCGATGGCGAGCCTGTGCCCTTCGGGCTGGCGCGCATCCCCTCGGCGGGAGAGACCCGCGGCAACCTGGCCGCCGGTGGGCGTGGCGTGAGTCGCGAGCTGACCGAGCGTGATCACTGGCTGATCCAGCAGGTACAGCCGCTGATCCGTGAGAAAGGGCTGATGTTCGTGGGTCTGGATGTCATCGGTGACTACATCACCGAGATCAACGTGACCAGTCCCACCTGCGTGCGGGAAATCGACGATCAGCGCGGCACCGACATCGCCGGCATGCTGCTGGACGCCATCGAGCGTCGCCTTGCTTCCGCCCAATAACGCCCGACTTGCTGATTCAGCGGCAAGCCATAGGAGACGCATGCAAAGCTTAAAACACCATTTTTTAATGGCCATGCCGCATCTGGACGACCCCAACTTTGCGGGCAGCCTGGTGTACTTGTGTGACCATGACCACAATGGTTGCATGGGGGTGATTACCAACCGCCCCTTGGAGATCACGCTGGATGCGCTGTTCGAACAGCTCTCCCTGGGGGGCGATGAGAGCCCGCACCGCAATGCGCCTGTCTATTACGGTGGCCCCACCCATAAAGACCGTGGCTTTATCCTGCACGAAGGGGATAGCCAGGCGTGGGATTCCAGCGTCCAGGTAGAAGATGGCATTGCCCTCACCACGTCCATGGATATTCTTCAGGCGCTGGCGGATGGCACGGGGCCAGAGCACTTCCTCGTGTGCCTGGGGTGCGCGGGCTGGGAAGTAGGACAGCTGGAGGATGAGCTCAAGGACAACGCCTGGTTGACGGTGGAGGGCCAGCCAAGCGTGCTGTTCGACACCCCTCCCGCCGAGCGCTTGGCCGCTGCCGCTGGCCTGCTGGGCGTCGATCTCAACCTGATGACCCGTGACGCCGGTCACGCATGACGAAGGGGCAGTAACGCGATGGCCGACAGTGGGGAGCGCCTGATCCTGGCATTCGATTATGGAACGCGGCGCATCGGTGTGGCGGTAGGCAATGAGCTGCTCAACAGCGCCCGCGAGCTGACGCCTCTCCCTGCACGGGATGGCATTCCTGACTGGAACGTGGTGTCTCGTCTGGTTCAGGAGTGGCAGCCCGACTTGTTCGTGGTCGGGCTACCGTTGAATATGGATGGTAGCGAATCGCCCATGAGTACCCGTGCGCGCAAGTTTGGCAACCGCCTGCATGGGCGTTATGGCAAGCCGTGCGAAATGGTCGATGAGCGTGGCTCTACCCGTGAAGCCAAGCAGATCGCCCACGCATCGGGACATCGCGGCAACTATCGTCAGCAGAGCGTGGACGGCATCGCTGCCGTGCTGATTCTGGAAGGCTGGTTCGCCCACCGGGAAGGCCTTCCCGGTGGGCGAACCGCGCACTGAGCGTTTAGCTGCTCAGCCGTCTGCTCCTCAGCGGTCCAGCGTGCCAATTTGCGGCGGTACGAACCAGCGTACTGGCCGCATGTCCTGCTCGATCAGCTCGTCCACTTTCAAGAGCGTGGCAAAAATGGCCATCCGCATGGGGATGCCGTTATCTGTCTGGCGGAAGATCGCCAGGCGCGGATCGCCATTCAAATCGACGTTCAAATCATTGGCGCCTGGACGGCTATCGCGCGGTAGCGGGTGCATCACGATCGTGCTTTGGCTGCAGCGGTGATCCAGAAAATCGCGATTGACCATGAAGTCATCGGAAAGCCCCTGGAAGCTCTCGTTCATTTCATCCGTGAAGCGCTCCTTCTGGATGCGTGTCGTATAGACGACGTCCAGATCCGAGAAGTCGCTGGCCAGGGAGTCGCGCTGCTCGATGCGATGGCCCCGCGATGCCACCAGATCCACCAGATAAGACGGCATTTCCAGGCCGGGTGGGGAGACCAGCGTTATCCGCAGCGGATCATAAAGCGATAGCAGCTTGATCAGCGAATGCACCGTGCGCCCGTATTTCAAATCCCCGGTCAGTAGAATGTGGGCACCACTCAGGCGCTTGCCCAACCGCTGGAACTCCTTGTCGATGGTATAAAGATCCAGCAGCGCCTGGCTTGGGTGCTCGCCTGGACCATCACCACCGTTGATGACCGGCACATGCGTTGCGGCGGCAAACTCGGCAACCGACCCTTGATCCGGGTGGCGCATGACGATGGCATCACAGTAGCCGCTCATTACCCTGCTGGTGTCGTACAAGGATTCGCCCTTGGCCATGGACGAGAAGGTAAAGCCCGTGGTGTCACAGACACTGCCTCCCAGACGGCAGAAAGCCGCATTGAAACTCACCCGCGTCCGCGTACTGGCTTCGAAGAACAGGTTGCCCAGTACCGCACCTTCCAGCACTCGCGTGACCTGACGGCGACTGGCAATCGGCTCCATGCGTGCGGCCACCCGTAACAGGTGATCAACGCTTTCGCGATTTAATGAATCGACGGTTAACAAGTGCTGGCTCATCGAAGACCTCATATCCGTAGGTGCAATAGATGTGGCGAATGTTGCGGAGTGCCAAGTGTAACCGCCAAACAGTAAGCGCCGAAGTGCTTTCCACGGGTTGTGTGATCGCGTGGGCGACTTTTTTTGACTATTTGGTAAATACCCCTTGCCAACCCGGCAGCGAATCCGTAAAGTACGCATCCGCTGCCGGGGACGCCAAGCGTTACCAGCGGTGAAGAAGGTTGAAAAACCTTCGGTTTGTCAGGAA
>NZ_BMXN01000010.1 GCF_014651775.1 Vreelandella hamiltonii | reverse complement strand
TGATGGTCATATCGCCGCATAGGTGTGCCGAATGATGCTGTGCACTATGCCAGAAAAATCAGGTGGTTGTCGACAGGCTATCCGCAACCACCTGAATAGTTACTCTCAATCTAGGGTTTGTTACAAAGATATGTCAAACACTTTCCTGACCCCCTCCTACCATTGGCGCAACCGTTATCTGCTGATGCGCCATGGCCACAGCCAGGCCAACGCGCAGGGGCGAATCATCAGCACCCCCGAGCGTGGAATAGACGCCTATGGATTGTCGCCCGAAGGCGAACGGCAGTTGGACGATGCGCTGGTGGACTGGCGTTGGCCGGTGCCCACCCAGGTGGTGCATTCGGACTTTTTACGCACGACTCGAACCGCCGCCCGAGTGGCCAGCGCCTTCGGGTTGGGCATGGCCATCGACGAGCGCTTGCGAGAGCGCCATTTTGGCGAGCTGGAAGGCCAGGCAGATAGCCATTACCCCGAGGTATGGGCGCAGGATGCCCAGAGTGCCGCGCATCGGCAGTGGCAGGTAGAGCCGCTCACCAGCGTGGCAGCGCGCATGTGCGCAACGCTGGAAGCACTGGAGCAGCGCTGGCAAGGGGAAACGGTGCTGGTGGTGAGCCATGGCGACCCGCTGCAGATCCTGCTCACGGCGCTGGCAGGCAAGCCATTGACCCAGCACCGTGAGCAGCTCGCGCTGGCCCCGGCCAGCATCACGCTGGTAGGCGGTTAAGCGCCTTCCTTGGGGGGGATCCAGGCAATCATGTCGACTTCCACGTCGGCACCGCCTGCCAGGCCGGTGACGCCGATGCAGGTACGGGTGGGGAGCGGTTTCTCGAAGTAGCTGGCGTAGACCTGGTTCACTTCATCGAAGTGGCCCATGTTGGTAATGAAAACCCGTGACTGCACCACGTACTCGAAGCTGCTGCCCACCTCTTCCAGGACGATGGCCAGGTTCTGCATGACTCGATGGGTTTGTTCGGTAAAGGTGCCCAGCAGCATTTCGTTGGTTTCCGGCACGGTCGGCATCTGGCCGGTGATGAACACCAGGTCGCCCACGCGGCAGGCGTGAGAGAACGGCGCAATGGGCTGTGGGGCGCGGTCGATGAACAGTTTTTCCATGATGACTCTCTGGTGTGATGTGGGGTATTCAGAAGGGCCATGAAAATGGGCCTCAGCTGAGGCCCACGTTACGCATTATGACGCGCTGGCAGTCGAATCAATGCCCCAGAATCTGGCTCAGGAAGAGCTGGGTGCGCTCGGACTGCGGGTTGTTGAAGAACGGCTCTGGAGCGTTTTCTTCGATGATCTGGCCCTGGTCCATGAAGATCACGCGGTCGGCCACGGTCTTGGCGAAGCCCATTTCATGGGTCACGCAGAGCATGGTCATGCCCTC
This sequence comes from Vreelandella hamiltonii, assembly GCF_014651775.1. Taxonomy (GTDB): domain Bacteria; phylum Pseudomonadota; class Gammaproteobacteria; order Pseudomonadales; family Halomonadaceae; genus Vreelandella; species Vreelandella hamiltonii. Next base: position 112,540 of record NZ_BMXN01000010.1, on the reverse strand, counting down.
TTCGGCCAGTTCGATCATGACGTCCAGTACTTCCTTGATCATTTCCGGGTCAAGGGCCGAGGTCGGCTCATCGAACAGCATGACGTCCGGGTGCATGCACAGCGAGCGGGCAATGGCGACCCGCTGCTGTTGACCACCGGAAAGCTGGCCGGGATATTTCTTGGCCTGTTCGGCGATGCGTACCCGCTGCAGGTAGCGCATGGCCTGCTCTTCGGCCTCTTTGCGCGGCTTTTTCTGTACCCACATGGGGGCGATACAGCAGTTCTCCAGCACGGTGAGGTGAGGGAACAGGTTGAAGTGCTGGAACACCATGCCAACGCTGCGACGAATCTGCTCGATACGCTTCACGTCCTGGGTCAGCGGCACGCCGCCAACCACGATCTCGCCCTTTTGATGCTCTTCCAGATGGTTGATGCAGCGAATCATGGTGGACTTGCCCGAGCCGGACGGCCCGCAAATGACGATCCGTTCGCCGCGCTTCACTTCCAGATAGATGTCGCGCAGCACGTGAAAATCGCCGTACCACTTGTTGACGCCGCGCATTTCGACCATCAGATCCGAAGTACCGGTGCCAGGGTTATGGGAAGCTGCTTGTGTCATGTCACTATCCTGCTAAAAAATCGTTGATAAAAGCGGCGTTAACGCCTGTGGCCGGTGTGTAGCCTGCGTTCCAGATACTGGCTGTAGCGCGACATGCTGAAACAGAAGATCCAGAACATGAAGGCCGCAAAGACATAGCCTTCCAGCGAGAAGCCCAGCCAGCGCGAGTCGGCCAGTGCCGCTTGCACGATCCCCAGCAGATCGAATAGCCCGATGATCATGACTAGGGTAGTGTCTTTGAACAACGAAATGAACGTGTTTACGATACCAGGAATCATCATTTTCAGAGCCTGGGGCAGTACGATCAGACCCATGCGCTTCCAGTAGGTCATGCCGAGGGCGGCGGCGGCTTCTTCCTGGCCTTTGGGAATGGCCTGCAAACCACCGCGAATGACTTCGGCCATGTAGGCGCTCTGGAACAGCGTCAGGCCGATCAGGGCGCGTACCAGACGGTCCACGCTGACCCCGGTAGGCATGAACAGCGGCAGCATCACCGAGGCCATGAACAGCACCGTGATCAGCGGCACGCCACGCCAGAACTCGATAAAGATGACGCAGAAGCTCTTGACGATGGGCATGTTCGAACGCCGCCCCAGGGCCAGCACGATACCGATCGGCAGCGCACCTACCATGCCCACGGTAGCCAGCAGCAGGGTCAGCATCAGGCCGCCCCAGCGATGGGTCGGCACACGCGGCAGGTCGAAATAGCCGCCGTGCAGCAGCACGTAGGCGATCACGGGGAAGCCGACCAGCGCAAATACGGCCACCCAGCGCTTGAAGGGCAGGCGTGGAATCGCCAGCCAGGCAATCAGGGTGAAGAACCCGGCAAAGACGATATTGGCACGCCAGATTTCCGAGCGCGGGTACAGGCCGTAGATGAACTGGGTGAAGCGTGCGTTGATGAACACCCAGCAGGCGCCTTCCCGGGAGCAGTCTTCGCGGGAGGTGCCTACCCAGTCGGCGTTGATGAACGCCCATTGCACCGTGGGAACCACGAGCAGGTAGAGAATATACAGGCCGATCAGAGTAAAGATCGTGTTGATCGGGCCGTTGAACAGGTTACTGCGTAGCCATGCCACAGGGCCCACGGAACTGCTGGGCGCCGGCTTTGGCTCGATCATCGTTCGGTTGTGAATCATGGGAATGTCCTCGCCAACGGCCTAGCGTTCAACCAGCGCCACACGGGCGTTGAACCAGTTCATGAACATGGAGACCAGCAGACTGATGGTCAGATAAACCGCCATGGTCATGGCAATGACCTCGATGGCTTGGCCTGTCTGGTTCAGCGTGGTGCCCGCAAAGACCGAAACGAGGTCCGGATAGCCAATGGCGGTGGCCAGCGACGAGTTCTTGATCAGGTTGAGGTACTGGCTGGTGAGCGGGGGAATGATGACCCGCAGTGCCTGCGGAATGACCACCAGACGCAGCACCAGGTTACGCGGCAGGCTCAGCGCTTGTGCGGCCTCGGTTTGGCCATGGGAAATGGCCTGAATGCCGGAGCGCACGATTTCGGCAATGAACGCAGCCGTATAAATCGAAAGCGCGAACCACAGCGCCAGGAACTCTGGAATGACGGTGACACCGCCGCGGAAGTTGAAACCGCGCAGCTCGGGGACATCCCAGGTGATCGGCACGCCGGTGGCAAACATCACCAGCAGGGGCAGGCCGAAAATCATCGCGAAGGAGATCCAGTAGGCTGGCAGGCGCTTCCCCGTGGCCTCCTGACGGCGCTTGTTCCAGATCACCAGCGCAATGCTGGCGATGATCGCCGCAATGAAGGTGGCTGGAATCAGCCCGAACCCGGACTCGAATAACGGCTCGGGAAGATACAGGCCGCGCACGTTGAGAAAGATGACCTCACCGAATGCCAGGCTGTCACGGGCGCTGGGCAGCGTACGCAATACGGCAAAGTACCAGAAGAAAATCTGCAGTAGCAGCGGGATGTTACGGAAGGTTTCGATATACGCCGTGGCCAGTCGTGCGATCAGCCAGTTGGGCGACAAACGGGCAATCCCGACGATGAAACCGATGATGGTGGCGGCAATGACCCCCAGTGCGCCCACCAACAGGGTATTCAGCAGGCCCACGAAGAAAGTGCGGCCATAGGTGCTTTGGGAGGAGTAGTCGATCAGACTTTGAACGATCCCGAAGCCTGCGGTGTTGTTAAGAAAACCGAACCCGGTAGTGATCCCGCGAGAGGATAGGTTGTCTTGAACATTACCGACGATATAGAACAGGAACGCAATAACGGCAGCAATGAGTAAAAACTGAAAGATCAGCGCACGCTTTGCGCGGTCTCGCCAGAACGGAGGCTTTTGGCCAACGGGGCGAGCGTTAGGTCTTACGGACATGGATGGCGTCTCCGCTACACGGAAGGTCAATCAAATGGCCCGCCGATACCCTTGAGTGTTGATGGCAAGGGCCGGCGGGCCGGGGTCAAGCGAGACGCTTAGCGAATCGGCGGTGCGTACTGGAAGCCACCCTGGTTCCACAGAGCGTTGACGCCCCGTTCGATTTCCAGCGGTGAATCCATGCCGACGTTACGTTCGAAGCTTTCTGCGTAGTTACCTACCTGGCTCAGGATGTTGTAGGCCCACTCGGCATCCAGACCCATGCCTTCACCGTAGTTGCCGTCCTGACCCAGCAGGCGAGCCACGTCCGGGTTGTCGGAGCCGCGCATTTCTTCGGCGTTTTCGCTGGTCACGCCGTACTCTTCACCGTTGATCATGGCGAACAGAGACCACTTGACGATGTTGAACCACAGGTCGTCACCCTGACGTACCACGGGGCCCAGCGGCTCCTTGGAGATGACGTCGGGCAGGATCATGGCAGCAGACGGGTCGTCCAGCTGAATACGCAGTGCGGCCAGCTGAGAGGTGTCAGAGGTCAGAACGTCACAGCGTCCCGCCTGGAAGCCACCCACGGTTTGCTCGGACGTATCGAAAACGATGGGATCGAATTCCATGCCGTTGGCGCGGAAGTAGTCCGCCAGGTTCAGCTCGGTGGTGGTGCCGGACTGGATACAGATCGCAGCGCCATCCAGCTCGGAGGCGTTGGAGATGCCCAGGTCGGTAGAGACCATGAAGCCCTGGCCGTCGTAGAAGTTCACGCCGGTGAAGTTCAGGCCCAGCGTGGTGTCACGGGTGGTGGTCCAGGTGGTGTTACGTGACAGGATATCGACTTCGCCAGACTGCAGCGCGGTAAAGCGCTCGACGGCGTTCAGGGAAATGTAGTTAACGGCGTCCGCATCGCCCAATACGGCGGCAGCCACGGCACGACATACGTCAACATCAAGACCTTGCCACTCGCCGCTATCGTCCGGCGCGGAAAAACCTGGCAAGCCATCACTAACGCCACACTGTACGGCACCGCGAGAGCGCGTTTCTTCTAATGTGTTCGCTTGCGCGGTAGCGATACCGGCCAGCGTAATTGCACCCGCAGAGGCAAGCAGTACCAGGTGTTTCTTGTTAACCATGTGTGTTCCCCTTCCTCGATTTAATGATGTTATGCATGTCGATGCATGCCTAAAAGCTAGCAAGGAAGGTGCCAAAAAAGATATGTCGGCAAATTCAGCGGTTTTCAACGTAAAATCAGCGAATTTAACGAAAGTATTGGTGCAAAAAAGTGCTCCAGCGGCTACGCGATGCTCCGTTTTGGTGCGTAGCCGTTGGTGTGGGCAGGTGGCCGCAGGCTCGTCGGTCAGCGAATCGGCGGGGCGTACTGAATACCGCCGTCTTTCCAGAGCCCGTTGAGGCCTCTGGCAATGTTGAAGTCCGACCCTGAGCCGACATTGCGGTCATAGACGTCGGCATAATTACCTACCTGCTTGACGACCTGGTAGGCCCAGTCGGCGCTGATGCCCATGGGGCTGCCGAAATCGCCATCCTGGCCCAGCAGGCGCTGTACGTCAGGGTTGTCGCTGTCGAGCTGCTCGTCCACGTTCGCCTGGGTGACTTCCAGCTCTTCGGCATTGAGCATGGCAAACAGCGTCCATTTGACGATATTGAACCACTGGTCGTCGCCCTGGCGCACGGCCGGGCCCAGCGGCTCCTTGGAGATGATCTCGGGCAGCACCACGGCCATGTCGGGGTCGGCCAGCTGCATCCGCTGGGCATAGAGCTGTGAGGCATCGGAGCTCAGCACGTCGCAGCGGCCTGCTTCGAACCCGGCAATCGACTGCTCGGGAGAGTCGAAGACCACGGCGTCGTAGGTCATGCCGTGGATTCTGAAGTAGTCGGACAGGTTCAGTTCGCTGGTGGTGCCCGATTGGGTGCATACCGCGGCGCCGTCCAGCTCCTTGGCACTCTGTACGTTCAGGTCGCTGGCGACCATGAAGGCCTGGCCGTCGTAATAGCTGACGCCGGTAAAGTGCATGCCCAGCGTGGTATCGCGGCTGGAGGTCCAGGTGGTGGTGCGCGACAGGACATCCACTTCACCGGACTGAAGGGCCGTGAAGCGCTCCACGGAGTCCAGCGGCACGAAGTCCACCTTGTTGGCATCGCCTAGCGCGGCGGCGGCAATGGCACGGCAGATGTCGGTATCCAGGCCCCGGTACTGGTCGTCGTCATCCAGTGACGAGAAACCGGGCTGGGCGGCATTCACGCCGCAACGCAGGCTATCGCGATTCTGGACGGTGTCCAGCGTGCTGGCCATGGCGATGGCCGGTGCCAACAGGCTGGCCCCTACTCCCAACCAACGAACACTCTTCATGTGTTATTCCTTGACGTCGAAGCGCGCCGATCTGCGCGCATAAAAAAAGCCGAGCAGCGCCCGGCTTTTCCACTAACGATGCCCGATCTCACGCAAAGGCTTTGCGCATGAAGGGGGGCAGCGTCAGGGCTCCACGATGGGCCTCTGCTGTGTAGTACTGTAGCGGCATTTCGTGGCTGGCGGCAGCTTCTTCGCGGAAGCTTTCAACGCTGGTGCCTTTACCTGCCAACGTCACGCTCCACCAGCCAGAGGGGTAGACCGGTTGGGGGAAGGGCAAAGTGGCCACGCTGTCGAAGCCCGCTTCGCGCATGTCGTTGCGCAGTTCGCGAATGATCGAACCGCTATGGTAAAGCGGCGACTCGCTCTGCTGCACCATCACTCCGCCACTTTTCAGAATACGGTGGCAGCGTTTCAGGAAGTCGGTCTTGAACAGGCCTTCGGCCGGGCCGACCGGGTCGGTGGAGTCGATGATCAGCAGGTCGATGCTCTCGTCGGCCGCGTCATCCACCCACTTCACGCCGTCGGCAAACAGCAGCTCGGCGCGGGGGTCGCCGTTGGCTTCCACGAGTTCGGGGAAAAAGCGCTCGGCGGCCTTGGTGACTTCCTCGTCGATATCGATCTGGGTGACCTTCTCGACGCCCGGATGGCGCAGCACTTCTTTCAAGGTGCCGCAGTCGCCGCCACCAATGATGACCACGCGCTTGGGGTCCTGATGGGTGAACAGCGCCGGGTGGGCGATCATTTCGTGATACAGGAAGTTGTCGCGGTCGGTGAGCATCACGCAGCCATCCAGCACCATCAGGTTGCCGTAGGTCTCGGTGGCGTACACTTCCAGGTGCTGGTAGGGGCTTTGCACATCCAGCAGTTTTTCAGAAACTTTCAGCGAGAAAGCGCTGCCGTGGCTATCAAAGACTTCGGTAAACCACTGGTCGTCGCGTAGGTCGCTCATTGCTTGGCTCCTGGGCATGAGTCGTTCGATTGAGTCGGAATGCCCTGATGGTACTGCGGGCTCAAGTCGTGCAGCGCCTCCATGAAGGCGGTGACATGATCAGGGTTGGTGAACTGGCTGATGCCATGGCCCAGATTGAAAACGTGGCCAGGGCCGTGGCCGTAGCTCTCCAGTACGCGAGCCACTTCCGCACGAATGGCCGAAGGGCGCGCAAACAGCACGTTGGGGTCCAGATTGCCCTGCAGGGCCACCTTGTGGCCCACGCGGGCGCGGGCGTCGGACAGCTCGGTGGACCAGTCGATGCCCAATGCGTCGGCACCGGCACAGGCAATGTGCTCCAGCCACTGGCCACCGTTTTTGGTGAACAGAATCACCGGTACGCGACGGCCATCGTGCTCGCGGATCAGCCCGGAGACGATCTGCTCCATGTAGCGCAGCGAGAACTCCAGGTAGGCCGGTGTGGACAGCGCGCCGCCCCAGGTATCGAAAATCTGTACCGCTTGAGCGCCTGCGCGAATCTGAGCGTTCAGGTAGTCGGTGACCGCTTGCGCCAGGGTGTCCAGCAGCTGGTGCATGGTGTCGGGCGTGTCGTACAGCATGGTCTTCAGGTGACGGAAGTCCTTGCTGGAGCCGCCTTCGACCATGTAAGTGGCCAGTGTCCAGGGGCTGCCGGAAAAGCCGATCAGCGGCATGCGGCCGTTGAGCTCACGACGGATCGTGGAGACCGCCCGCATCACGTAGTCCAGGTCGCGCTCGGCATTAGGCACGGTGAGCGCGGCGACTTCTTCGGCGGTGCGTACGGTCTTCTTGAATTTGGGGCCTTCACCGGTTTCGAAGTACAGGCCCAGCCCCATGGCATCGGGGATGGTCAAAATGTCCGAGAACAGAATGGCGGCGTCGAGCGGGTAGCGCTCCAGCGGCTGCAGGGTGACTTCACAGGCCAGGTCATGATTGCGGCACAGGTCCATGAAGCTGCCCGCATCGGCGCGGCTGGCGCGGTACTCGGGCAGGTAACGGCCCGCTTGACGCATCATCCACACCGGAGTGCGGTCGACAGGCTGGCGCGCCAGCGCGCGAAGAAAACGGTCGTTCTGCAAAGGTGTGGTGGTCATAAACACTTGCTCTTGGAAAATTTGCCCGCATTGTAAGGGAGTCAGCACATCCGACGATAGGAATTGTACGTGAAGTTGGGCAGCGGTGGCGCCTGTTGGCTGGCCAACATCGTCGCACCCCGGCCAATCGTGAGGCTTGCGCCACTTCCTGTTAGACTATGCGCCCACTTGCCAACACTGATGTGGATAACTGGCCTGGTTCATCTGTGAGGTAATCCGTGACCATTCGCTTCATCGCCGCTTCCCGGCTGCCCACCCCTTGGGCCACGTTCACCATGCATGGCTTCGAAGACGATGCCACGGGGAAAGACCATATTGCGCTCACCCTGGGCGATGTGAGCGATGGCGCGCCGGTGCTGGGGCGGGTGCACTCCGAGTGCCTGACGGGCGATGCGCTGTTTTCCATGCGCTGCGACTGTGGCTACCAGCTGCAGGAAGCCCTCAAGCGCATTGCCAGCGAAGGCCGCGGGGTGCTGCTGTACCTGCGTCAGGAGGGGCGCGGTATTGGCCTGCTCAACAAGATTCGCGCCTACCACTTGCAGGACCAGGGGGCGGATACCGTGGAGGCCAACGAGCAGCTCGGCTTCGGTGCCGACATGCGCCGTTATGATCTCTGCGTGCCGATGCTCGAGCATCTGGGCGTCACGGCCCTCAAGCTGATGACCAACAATCCCCGCAAGGTCGATGCGCTCACCCGCGATGGGGTCAACGTGGTGGAGCGTCAGCCCATCACCACCGGCCTCAACCCGCATAACGAGCAGTACCTGGCCACCAAGGCGGGCAAGCTGGGCCACATGATGGCGCTGGATGACTTCACCCAGGCCAGCGATGTGGATATCGAGCGCAAGGGGTGATGTTGGTGGGGCGTCAGAGGTCGGGAGCGCCCCAGTATGAAAGCTGTACGAAAAGAATCGTATGTCGGCGTGGGTGAACCGCCGCTTGAAGAGCAGGGGGAGTTCAGCCCCCTCGAAGAGTGGCTGCACAGCGTTACCCATGGCATTGGTGCGGTGCTCAGCTTGGTGGGTATGGTCATATTGCTGGCGGCGGCCAGCGTAGCTGCTCACGTGGATGCCTGGAAAGTGGTGAGTCTGAGTCTTTACGGCTCAACGCTGCTACTGCTTTACACTGCCTCGACCCTTTACCACGGCATTTCTCATCGCCGCTGGAAGCAGCGTTTTCAACTGCTTGACCATTGTGCGATTTACCTCCTTATCGCAGGCACCTACACCCCCTTTCTGCTTTGCCGTTTATAGCACCGTATTGCCCAACGCTTCGGCGGCGTAATGGTTATTTACTGGCAGCACGGCTGCCCAGGGTCTTGGCAGGCCTGGCGCAAACGGCCATGATCCGGCTGTTGAAGAGTACTGAAGACGATCCCCCTGGATACAGCAGGTGCTGCACTTATGGCTTGCATCCGGGAGGGAAAGTTAGCAGATAAGACTTTTCGTACAAACCCCAAGCCGAAAAACTCACGCTTCAAAATATTAAGCCTAAAGTAGTATTAGGGGTAGCTCCTGTCCTGGATGTAGGTAATGCTGTGTGGCCTGAACAATCACGGCGGGTTGGCATAGCGATGCCTATCGCCACACCCGTAACGACATTCAACAAGATTTTTCCAACAAGAGGATTGTCATGAGCACTGTTAACAACGCCCACGACACGACCATGCCGTCGGTGCTGGGCAAAAAAGACAGTACTGATGAGATGGTGCAGCGCATAGGCCACTTGACGCGACTGCTGCGGGACAGCATGAAAGAGCTGGGCCTGGATCAGCAGATCACCCAGGCGGCGCAAGCGATACCGGATGCCAATGACCGTCTAAACTATGTCGCCTCCATGACGGAGCAGGCCGCAGAGCGGGCATTGAATGCCGTTGAGCGTGCTCAGCCGTTACAAGACGGTCTTGAGGAAGAGGGCGCCGCACTTAATAAGCGCTGGCAGTTGGCGACAGCGAAGCTGGCGACGATAGAGGGTGATCCCAGTCTCCTCGAAGACACCCAGGACTTTTTGAACAACAAACTTCCCAGCGCAACCGGGGCGACGCAAAAAGAGCTGCTTGAAATCATGATGGCTCAGGACTTCCAGGATCTCACCGGGCAGGTGATCAAGAAAATGATGGAGGTCATCAAGCTCATCGAAGAGCAGCTTGTTCAGGTGCTTGTCGATAATGTGCCCCACATCACCGATGGCGTTAAGGTGGAAGATAGCCGAGATGAGCATGCCAAGCTGCGGAACGGACCGCAGGTGAACCAAAATAAGGCAGATGTGGTAGCAGGGCAGGAACAAGTAGACGATCTGCTGGATGAGCTGGGCTTTTAGACCAAGCCAAGCGACATCGAGCCAAAACCATTGCCATGCGTTGCCAGCAACGGTTTTGAAAGCGTTTAGCGATGGATCAATGCTTTGCTGCGGCCTGCTCCTTCTCCGCGGCACGGGCCAGCGCCGGGCGGTTGGCATGGCGGGCGCGGTAGGCCACCAGCGGTTCCGGCAGGCGGTGTTTCATGCTCGCTGCCCAGCTCAAGGTGTGGGTCAGGAAGAGGTCCGCCAGTGTGAAGGTATCGCCCACCAGCGTCTCCTGGCCGTGGTAGCGGCGCTCCAGGGCGGTCAGGGCGCGCTGAAATTCCCAGGCGGCGGTGGGCAGTACGGAGGGCACGCGCTTGTCCTGAGGCAGGGCGAACTTGTGCTTGGCCTGCAGCCACAGCGGCTGCTCGATTTCGGTGACGATGAAGCTTAGCCACTGATCTACCTGGGCGCGTTCCTCTACGCTGTGTGGCAGCAGTTGGCCTTCGCCATACCGTTCGGCGAGATAGCGGCAGATGGGCGCGGATTCGAACAGCGTCAGTTCGCCGTCTTCCAGCACGGGTACCTTGCCATCCGGGTGGCGAGCGAGATGCTCGGCGCTTTGCCCCGCGCCCTGGTCCAGGGCTACGTGGTGGCACTGGTACGCCAGGCCCAGCTCTTCCAGCGTCCAGGCGGCACGCAGCGAGCGGGAGTTGGGGAAGCTATAAAGGGTGATCATGGGGCGGCTCCAGGCAGTACCGTGAAGCCTTCACTGTAGCCACTGCCTGAACGCCTGTCACGGGGCTACTGGCCCCGCGCTGCGCGGATGCGCTCGTAGGCATTGCCAATCTCGCTGGTGCGGGCCTGCGCCACTTCGCGCATGCTCTCCGGAAGCCCCTTGCCCGCCAGCTTGTCCGGGTGATTCTGGCTCATCAGGCGACGATACGCTTTCTTGATCTCGGCATCGCTGGCGTCTTCGGCCACGCCCAGTACGCGATAGGCATCCTTCAGAGCTTCCTCGCTGGCGCCTTGAGAGTTGGCCGCCGCGCCATGCAGCATGGCTTCGATCTGCTGTACTTCGGCCTCGCTGCAGCCAACGCCCCGCGCCACGCGCAGAATCATCTCATGCTCGGCGGGGTGCAGGACCCCATCGGCGGCAATCGCGCTGAGCTGAACCTGCAAAAATACCTGGCGCAAAATGGGCTGACGCTGGGTCAGGCGATTGACCTTGGCCAGCTCGGCCTCCAGGTCGAAGTCGTCGGCACGGCCCCGTTCGAAGGCGGCCCGCGCCTTGGCGCGGTGCTCGCCCTGCAAACGCATCTGATCGAACAGCTTTTCGGCCACGCCCAGCTCACCTGGCGTGACCTTGCCATCGGCCTGGCAAAGGCAGCCCATCACCGAAAAGATCGACTCCAGGAAACCTTCCTGCAAACGCGTGCGGGCGGCATTCAAGCGGCGCCCCAGCTGGCGTGCCAACCACCAGCCCAGACCCGCTCCCACCAGCAGGCCCACGGGGCCGCCGCTGGCAAGGCCAATCAAACCAAACAGAATCATCAAAAAAAGCATAACGGTCTCAACAAGTTAGTCAGTAGGCTCAAGGCGACGGCAGGCGCGAACGAATGGCTGCTTCGATGCCGGCAGCATCCAGTCCGCAGTCGCGCAGCAGCTCGGCGGGGGTGCCGTGCTCGACGAAGCTGTCCGGCAAGCCCAAGTTCAGTACTTCGACCTGAACGCCTTCGCTGTGGAGCAGCTCATTCACCGCGCTGCCCGCGCCGCCCGCAATCACGTTCTCCTCCAGCGTGACCAGCAGCTCGTGTTCGTCGGCGGCGTGCAGCACGGCCTCGCGATCCAGCGGCTTGGTGGAGCGCATGTTGATATGCGTTGCATTGAGCTTCTCGGCCACCTCGGCGGCGGCACCATTGATGCTGCCAAAGGCCAGCAGGGCGATGCGCATGCCGTCGCTGGTGCTGGTGCGACGAACCTCGGCCTGGCCAATCGCCATGGGCTCCAGATGGTCTGGGATGGCCACGCCGGGGCCGGTGCCACGGGGGTAGCGAACGGCGGCCGGGCCCGGGTGGTGGTAGGCGGCGCTGAGCATGGCGCGGCACTCTGCTTCATCGGCGGGTGCCAGAATCACCATGCCGGGCACGCAGCGCAGGAACGACAGGTCCATGCTGCCGTGGTGCGTCGGGCCGTCTTCTCCCACCAGGCCTGCTCGGTCGATGGCGAAGGTGACATCCAGGTCCTGCACGGCCACGTCGTGGATCAACTGGTCGTAGCCACGCTGCAGAAAGGTCGAGTAGATGGCGACGACGGGCTTCATGCCCTCGCAGGCCATGCCTGCGGCCAGGGTGACCGCGTGCTGTTCGGCAATCGCCACGTCGAAATAGCGTTCGGGGTAGGTCTGCGCAAAGCGAATCAGATCCGAGCCCTCGCCCATGGCGGGAGTGATGCCCATCAGGCGCGGGTCGGCGGCGGCCATGTCGCACAGCCAGTCACCAAACACATTGCAGTACTTCTTCTTGGGCGCAGCGGGGGGCTTCACCGGGGGCGCACTGGACGCGGGTACTTTTTCCAGCTTGGTGATGGCGTGATAGCCGATCTGGTCGGCCTCTGCCGGCAGGAATCCTTTGCCCTTGACCGTCTTGATATGCAGAAACTGGGGGCCTTTCTGGTCACGCAGGTTGCGCAGAGTCTGGGTCAGTGCGTCCAGGTCGTGGCCGTCGATGGGGCCCACGTAGTGAAAGCCCATCTCTTCGAAGAGCGTTGCTGGGCTTACCATGCCCTTCATGTGCTCTTCGGTGCGCTTGGCAAACTCCAGCGCGCCGGGCAGATGCGAGAGCACTTTCTTGCCCTCTTCGCGCATTTTCAGGTAAGGCTTGCTGGAGAGCATCCGCGCCAGATAGGTGGCGATACCGCCGACGTTCTCGGAGATCGACATCTCGTTGTCGTTCAGCACCACCAGCATGTTGGCGTTGACGTGCCCCGCGTGGGCCAGCGCTTCGAAGGCCATGCCCGCGGTGAGCGCGCCATCGCCGATGATGGCGCACACGCGGCGCGGGTCGTTTTGTGCCTGGGCGGCCAGGGCCATGCCGAGCGCCGCCGAGATCGAGGTGCTGGAGTGACCAACGCCGAAGGTGTCGTACTCGGATTCGGCGCGGCGGGGGAACGCGGCCAGGCCGCCGTGCTGGCGGATGCCGAGCATGGCCTCACGGCGACCGGTAAGGATCTTGTGGGGATAGGCCTGGTGGCCTACGTCCCATACCAGGCGGTCCCTGGGGGTGTGGAAGGCGTGGTGCAAGGCCACGCTGAGTTCCACCACGCCGAGCCCTGCGCCAAAGTGGCCGCCGGTGACACCGACGCTATACAGCAGGTAGGCGCGCAGCTCGTCGGCCAGCTGCGCCAGCTGGCCAGGACTCATGGCCCGCAGGGCCGCGGGGTGGTCAAAGGAGTCGAGCAGCGGCGTCGCCGGGCGCTCGCGGGGTATCTCGTCGAACAGCTTCATAGGCGGCATGTTTTCATGGGTATGTTGTGAAAGGCATCGTTAGTGGTCGCGCTCGATCATGTAATGGGCAAGATCGGCCAGGGGCGCGGCGGGCTCGCCAAGCGGGGCGAGCGCAGCAATGGCCTCGTCGATCAATGCGTTCGCTTTTTGCTGGGCGCCCGCCAGCCCGAGCAGGCTGGGATACGTGGGCTTGGCGCGGGCAGCGTCGGCACCGGAGGTTTTGCCCAGCGTGGCGGTGTCTCCGGTGACGTCGAGAATGTCGTCGTGAATCTGGAAGGCTAGACCAATGGCGCGTGCATAGCGAATCAGTGCCGCCAGGCGTGGGTCATCGGCCTCGACGGCGATCAGCCCACCCATCCGGACCGCCGCCACGATCAGCGCGCCGGTCTTGTGGGCGTGCATGTGAGCCAGTGCCTCGACATCCGGATGGCCGCCCACGGCTGCCAGGTCCAGCGCCTGGCCTGCCACCATGCCATCGCGGCCAGCGGCCACCGCCAGGGTAGATACCAGTGCAGCCAGGCGCGGGTGCGGGCGGCTGGCCATGACTTCAAAGGCCAGCGCCTGCAGGGCGTCACCTGCCAGAATGGCCGTGGCTTCGTCGTAGGCCTTGTGCACCGTGGGCTGGCCACGACGCAGGTCGTCGTCATCCATGGCGGGCAGGTCGTCGTGGATCAACGAGTAGGCGTGGATCAGCTCGATGGCTGCTGCGGGGGCGTCCAGGGCGTCGTCTTCTGCTCCCAGGGCACGCCCCGCCAGATAGACCAGCAGCGGGCGCAGGCGCTTGCCGCCCACCAGCAGGCCGTGGCGCATGGCTGCCTCCAGGCGCGCCTCGACGGCGGGCCGAGACTCGAACAGCGCCGCCAGGGTGGCATCGACGCGGGCGTTGCTGGCGCGGCGCAGCGTGGCCAGCGGTGTGTCGTGGGCCGTTACCATGGGGGCGTTTCCTCGCTGTCGTCGTGTCCCTGAGCGGCTGACGGCTCTGGTGCGGCATGGAAGGGAGCCACGTCCAGCTTGCCTTCGGGGGCTTCGCTGAGCGCGCGCACTTTCAGCTCGGCACTGTCGAGGCGCTGCTGGGCATCGCGAGTGAGCCGCACGCCCTGCTCGAAGGCGGTCAGGGCATCTTCCAATGAGAGTTCGCCTGATTCCAGGCGTTCCACGATGGTTTCAAGCTCGGTCACCGTGGCAGCAAAATCTTGGGGAGGGGTGCTCATGGTCAATGCCTACCGTTTGTCGTGGGCCCTGTGCTCGGTGCGGGCGGCGAAAGTGGCCGGATGCCAGTCAAATAAACGCACAGTATACACCGAGGCAAGGGGGTGGCGTCTGCCTCCCGCTGGCGGGATTCCCCGACGTGTGCCGGGTTCATCTTCAAAACGCAGACTTTTCATCATCCGGGAGCGCTGAGAAAGGCGGGGGCTGTGCTACCATACGGGCCTTCCGTGAACCGATACACGGCGCCTGCCGCCGACCATAGAGGTTGATTCAGCCATGGCCAAAACGTCCCTGGAAAAGAGCAAGATCAAGATCCTGCTACTCGAGGGCGTCCACCAAAGCGCGGTGGACAATTTTCACAACGCGGGTTACGAAAACATCGAGTCTCTTTCTACATCGCTGGATGAAGAGGCACTGATCGAGAAGATCCGTGATGTTCACTTCCTCGGCATTCGCTCCCGGACGCAGTTGACGGAGCGCGTGTTCGATGCCGCCGAGAAACTGGTCAGCGTGGGCTGTTTCTGTATCGGGACCAATCAGGTCGACCTGGATGCGGCGCTCAAGCGCGGTATCGCGGTCTTCAATGCGCCGTATTCCAACACTCGCTCGGTGGCCGAGCTGGTGCTGGCGGAAGCCATCATGCTGCTGCGTGGCATTCCCGAGAAAAACGCGCTGGCGCACCAGGGGGGCTGGTTGAAATCGGCCAAGAACTCCCATGAGGCGCGCGGCAAGACGCTGGGTATCGTGGGCTATGGCAGCATTGGCGCTCAGCTGTCGGTGCTGGCGGAGTCACTGGGCTTCAACGTGATCTACTACGATGTGATCACCAAGCTGGGCATGGGTAATGCCAGCCAGGTCGCCAGCCTGGAGGAGTTGCTGGGTCGTTCGGACGTGGTCAGCCTGCACGTGCCGGACCTGCCCTCTACCCGCTGGATGATGGGTGCGAAGGAAATCGCTGCCATGAAGGATGGTGCGATCCTGATCAACGCCGCCCGTGGCAGCGTGGTCGAGATCGAAGCGCTGGCCGACGCCGTGAAGGCTGGCAAGCTGAACGGTGCTGCCATCGACGTCTTCCCGGTCGAGCCGAAGGGCAACGATGAAGAGTTCCAGAGCCCGCTGCGTGGCCTGCACAACGTGATCCTGACGCCGCATATCGGCGGCTCGACGCTGGAAGCGCAGGAGAACATCGGTATCGAAGTGTCCGAGAAGCTGATCACCTACTCGGATAACGGCACCACGGTGACGTCGGTCAACTTCCCCGAAGTGGCGCTGCCTGCCCACCCGGACAAGCACCGCCTGCTGCACATCCACGACAACGTGCCCGGCGTGCTATCGCAGATCAACCGCGTGCTGTCGGAAAACGGCATCAACATCTCCGGCCAGTACCTGCAGACCAACGACAAGGTGGGCTACGTGGTCATCGACGTCGACAAGGCCTACGGCCCGCAGGCGCTGGAGGCATTGAAGCAGGTAGAGCACACGCTGAAGATTCGTGTTCTCTACTCGGCGCAGAACAGCTGATCTCGCCCCTTCGTGCAATAAAAAACGGCCCCTCTGGGGCCGTTTTGCCTATCAGGCCAGGTCGAACAGCAGTACTTCGCTGGCCTCGGTGCACGCCAGCGCAACGTCCTCGCTGGGGGTGAAGGCCGCCGCGTCTCCGGTGCGCAGGGTTTCTCCGTTCACTTCAACGGCCCCTTTCACCACATGCAGCCAGGCGTGGCGGGAAGGTGGCGCTGCCAACTGATCACCCGCGCTCAGCAGGCTGGCATACAGGTTGACGTCCTGATTGACGCCCACCGAGCCGTCGCGGCCATCCTGAGAAGCGACCAGGCGCCACTGGCCCTGGCGTTCGGCCGTGGGGAACGCCTTCTGCTCGTAGCTGGGCGAGATGCCCCGCTGGGCCGGTTCGATCCAGATCTGCAGGAAGTGCAGGCCGTTTTGCTGGGAGTGGTTGAACTCGCTGTGCAGCACCCCGGTACCCGCCGACATGCGCTGTACGTCGCCAGGGCGCATGACCTCGCCGTTGCCCATGTTGTCCTTGTGCTCCATCTCGCCTTCGAGCACGTAGGAGATGATCTCCATATCCCGGTGGGGGTGAGCGCCAAAGCCGTGGCCCGGGGCGACACGGTCTTCATTGATGACCCGCAGGGCACGGAAGCCCATGTGCTCGGGGTCCATGTAATTGGCAAACGAAAAGGTGTGATACGAGCGCAGCCAGCCGTGGTCTGCATAGCCGCGCTCGTTGGAACGACGAATCTTCATGAACGGTACCTCGTTATTCAGTCAGGTTGTTGCCTTCTATATGTCTCCTACTATACGACCGAGTGCGCCTGGCGTGGGGTGAAGCTTTCTCAATGGTGGCGTCGAAATAATCGACGATTGAGGGCTGTCAGGAGGGTGGCTGGCAGGTGCGTGCAGATGCACGCGCGGCGCGCTTTTTGCTATCATGCGCGGGTTTATTCACCCGGTCCGCCCTTTACGAGGGCGACTACCAGGAGCACTTCATGACGACCCCCACTTCCACGCCGCCCATCGTGGTGGCTGCGCTATACAAATTTGTCACCCTGAACGACTTCGAAGCGCTGCGCGAACCGCTGCGCCAGACCATGCTGGCCAACGACGTCAAAGGCACGCTGCTGTTGGCCAAAGAGGGCATCAACGGCACCGTGGCCGGCAGCCGTGAAGGCATCGATGCGCTGCTGGCCTGGCTGACCGCCGACCCGCGCCTTGCCGATATCGACCATAAAGAGTCCTTCTGCGACGAGCCGCCGTTCTACCGCACCAAGGTGAAGCTGAAAAAGGAGATCGTGACGCTGGGCGTGCCGGGCATCGACCCCAACGACACCGTGGGCACTTACGTCGAGCCGGAAAACTGGAACGACGTGATCTCCGACCCGGAAGTGCTGGTGATCGATACCCGTAACGACTACGAAGTGGCGATTGGCAGCTTCGAAGGCGCGGTCGACCCCAAGACCACCACCTTCCGCGAGTTTCCCGAGTACGTGCGCCAGCACTACAACCCGGAGCAGCACAAGAAGGTGGCGATGTTCTGCACTGGCGGTATTCGCTGCGAGAAAGCCTCCAGCTTCATGCTGAAAGAGGGCTTCGAAGAGGTGTACCACCTGAAGGGCGGCGTGCTCAATTACCTGGAAAAGGTGCCGGAAGCGCAGTCGCTGTGGCGCGGCGAGTGCTTCGTGTTCGATAACCGCGTCACCGTGCGCCATGATCTCACCGAGGGCGAGCACGAGCAGTGCCACGCCTGTCGCATGCCGATCTCTCAGGAAGACATGCAGTCGTCGGCCTACGAGCCCGGCATCAGCTGCCCGCACTGTATCGACTCGCTGCCCGAGAAGACCCGCGCCGCTGCCCGCGAACGCCAGCGCCAGATCGAGCTGGCCAAGGCCCGCGGTGAACCCCATCCGCTGGGCTACAACCCTCGCCAGGCGGCCCACGACAAAGCGTAACCCGACCCCGTGGCCGCTTGCCCTGCAAGAGGCCACTTTGGTCGTAGTGAGCGATCAGCGCGTCGGGCAGGCGCTAGACTGAGCAGCACGTTTTGCTCAGGAGTCTGCCATGCCCTCTTCACACGTTGCTTCCCTCGACGACTGCCTGCTGCGCACCGCGCAGGACGGCGTCGTTACCCTCACGCTCAACCAGCCGGAGCGCTTCAATGCGCTTTCGGAAGCCATGCTGGAGGCGCTGCAAACGGCGCTGGACGAGATCGCCCAGGATGACCAGGTACGCTGCGTGGTACTGGCTGCCAATGGCCGAGCGTTCTGCGCGGGGCATGATTTGAAGCAGATGCGCGCGCACTCCGAGCAGGCCTATTACCAGGCGCTGTTCGCTCGCTGTGGCAAGGTAATGCAAACCATCGTTCACTTCCCCATACCGGTGATTGCCAAGGTGCAGGGGATCGCCACCGCCGCGGGCTGCCAGCTCGTTGCCAGCTGTGATCTGGCCGTGGCGGACAGCAGCGCGCGTTTTGCGGTCTCTGGTATCAATGTCGGCCTGTTTTGTTCGACCCCTGCCGTGGCGCTTTCACGCAACGTATCACGCAAGCGAGCCATGGAGATGTTGCTGACCGGCGACTTCATCAATGCTGACCAGGCGGCGGAGTGGGGGTTGATCAACCGCGTCGCAGAAGAGGGAACGCTGGACTCGGCAGTGGAGGCGCTCACATCGAGCATCTGTGCCAAGAGTGCGGTGGCGGTGCGCACCGGTAAAGCCATGTTTGCGCGCCAGCTGGCGATGCCGTTGGAAGAAGCCTACGCCTTTGCCGGAGACACCATGGCCTGCAACATGCTGGCTGAGGACGTGGCCGAGGGTATCGATGCGTTTATCGAAAAACGCCCGCCGGTCTGGCGGCACCGCTAGCGATCCATTGGTGGAATTTGTTTCCGTAAACGCGACATGGCCGCCGGGCCGCGTTATCCTGCTGATTTATGAATGTTAACGCGCCCTCAGGAGAGTGCCAGGTGAGTGAAGTCAAGCGCAGGTCAGTCGGACGTCCGGCGGGAGCCACCAAAGCCAGCGGCGGGCATAGCCAATCGTTGGTACGCGGCCTCACGCTGCTCGAATACCTGGCGGCCAGCCCGCTGGGGATGGCGCTCTCGGAGCTTTCCGAGCAAGCGGACCTGGCACCTTCCACGACCCACCGGCTACTCCAGGCACTGCAAAGCCAGGGGTTCGTCACCCAGGAGAGCGAGCAGGGCCTGTGGCGAATCGACGTAAAAACCTTCCGCATCGGCAACAGCTTTCTGGAAGCGCGTGACGTGGTGGCGAAAAGCCGTCCGTTTTTGCGCCGCCTGACGGCAGAGACCGGCGAAACGGCCAACCTGGGCATTCGCGATGGCGCCACGGCGGTGTTCCTGGCCCAGAACGAATCGCCGCAAATGATGCGCATGATCACGCGGTTGGGGTCGCGGGCACCGCTGCACGCCTCTGGGGTAGGCAAGGCGCTGCTGGCCTGGATGAGCGAGGAGGAGCGCGACGCGCTGTTGGCGGGTGGGTATGAGCTGGCGCGCGTCACGGAAAACACGCGCTATCAGGTCGATTCGCTGTTGGCAGAAATGGCCGCCATTCGTGCTCAGGGCTTTGCCTGTGACCGTGAAGAGCATGCCATTGGCCTGCACTGCGTGGCCGCGTGTATTTTCGACGAGCACACCACTCCCCTGGCGGCCATTTCCGTTTCCGGGCCCATGGCGCGCATTCCGGAAGATCGCCTGCTGGCGCTGGGGGCGCTGGTGCGCCGCACGGCGGATGACATCACCCTGCAAATGGGCGGCCAGCTGCCTCGTTAATTGCCGATGATTGCTCATGTTTAGTCTGTTTTGGGTGGCGCTTGCCAGTGCCACCCTGCTGCCGGGCGGCTCTGAAGTGTGGCTGGCCAGGCTCTGGTGCCTGGGTGAGCCCGCGCTGGGGCTTTGGCTGGTTGCCACGGTGGGCAATACGCTGGGTAGCATGATCAACGTGGCCATGGGGCGCTATGCGCGCCAGTTCCAGGATCGCCGCTGGTTCCCCGCCTCGCCCCAAGGATTGGCCCGCGCAGAGCGCTGGTATCACCGCTTTGGCGAGTTCAGCCTGCTGTTGTCATGGCTGCCGGTCATAGGCGACCCGCTCACCGTTCTGGCAGGCGTCATGCGGTTGGCCTGGTGGCGGGCGCTGCTCTGGATCGTGCTGGCCAAGGGCACGCGCTATGCGCTGTTGATCGTCATGGCCCAGCAGTGGCTGGCCCCTTACTGCCAATAAGGCACTGCTATGCGATTGCCTGAAAACTGCGCGAGGATGTCTTCGTTGGCGCACCAAAAGCAGTCGCGATAACGTCTCTGACAGTCAGGCATGTTACCCTAGCGTATGTTATGTCAGGTTTGCATTCCTGATGGATGCACTATTCTGTGTGGACGTGTCTGTGTGGGCACGCATAGACAGGTTCTTGGCGAGTCGCAGGATCGCAAAAACTCACCCAAAGGGAGGTTATGGTGTGACGTCACTACGTTTACTACCTTGGCTAGGCGTCTGGATGCTGACGCTGTTCGCCTTGCTGGCCGGGCCAGCCATGGCGCAAACCACGCTAGGCGCTGACAATGAAGCGTCGAATACGAGTGCCGAGCAGCCGCCCTCGTATTCGGCGCTGGCGGATCTGCTGGAAGACGAACAAGCCCGTCAGGAGCTGATCGAACTGCTGCGCCATCAGGCATCGGCGCTACCTCCCGCACTGGCCAACGAGCTCTCCCCGGAAGCCGCGGCTGCCGGTGGAAACGTCTCTCCTGAAGACGTCTCGCTGCCGCGCCAGCTGGCCGAGTTGACCAGCCGCACGGTGAGCGATGTGGGTGGGCAACTGGAGCAGGCCGTCTCGATCGTGGGCAACCTGTTCACGGGGCAAGGTGGCGGCACCTTCAACATGGCCGACTTCACCAATGCCGCGATCAATCTCGGCATCGTCATCATTGCCACGTTTGCCCTGTTCTTCACCTTCCGTCGTCTCGCCAAGACGCTGTTTACCAAGCTCAGCGCCTGGTCGCTGGCCGGTGGCAGTTTGACCCCGGTGCTGCGTCTCGTGCTGTGCGTGGCGTTGGCCACGGTGGTGGATGTGCTGCTGGTGGCGCTGGCCTACGTGGGCGGCAACCTGATCGCCACGTTCGCGGTGGGCGAAGCGGGCGAGCTGTCTACCCGGGCCTCGCTGTTCCTGAACGCGTTCCTGATCATCGAGCTGCTCAAGGCGGCAGTGCGCATGCTGTTCTCCTCCCGCTATGAGGGGCTTCGGCTGCTGCATATTTCTGCCCAGGAAGCCTCCTACTGGAATCGCTGGATCGCCCGTCTGATCGGTATGGTGGGCTATGGCCTGATGGTGGTCGTACCGCTGGTCAACTATTACCTGGCCCCGACCTTGGGGCAGGCCGTGGGCACCTTCATCATGCTGCTGGCCTTCGTCTATGCCGTGGCGGTGGTGCTGAAGAACCGTGTTCGACTGCGTGATAACTTGAACCTGATGGGCGACCGTTCGACGCTCATGGCCAGCCGCGTGTCGCTGCACCTTTTTGCCCGTACATGGCACCTGTTTGCCCTGCTGTACTTCCTGATGGTGTTCGTGCTGACCCTGACGCGCCCAGGCGACGCACTGCCCTTCGTGCTCATGGCCACGCTGAAAACGCTGGTGGCGGTGGTGGTCGGCCTGCTGCTCTCCACCTTCCTCACCCAAACCATCGGCCGTCGTATTCAGCTGTCGGATGACCTGCGTCGCAAGCTGCCGCTGCTGGAAACGCGCCTGAACAGCTACGTGCCCAATGCCCTGCGCGTGCTGCGCACCATCATTGTCGTGGCTGTGATCATGGTGGTGCTGGATGCCTGGGGAGCGTTCAATCTCGCCGCCTGGTACGCTTCCGAGCGCGGTGCCAACCTGGTGGGCAACCTGATCAGCGTGGCGGTCATTCTGATCGTATCGCTGGGCGTATGGCTGGGGCTGGCAAGCCTGATCGAGCACAAGCTGAACCCCGAGACGGGCGACGGGGAGCCCTCGGCGCGTGCCAAGACGCTGCTTAGCCTGTTCCGCAATGCACTGGCCATTGCCATGGTGACCATTACCGGCATGATCGTGCTGTCGGAGATCGGCATCAACATCGGGCCGCTGATTGCCGGTGCCGGTGTGCTGGGTCTGGCGATCGGTTTCGGTGCCCAGAAACTGGTGCAGGACGTCATCACCGGTGTCTTCATCCAGGTCGAAAACGCCATGAACACCGGCGATGTAGTGACCGTGGGCGGCGTTACCGGCACTGCTGAGCGGTTGAGCATACGTTCGGTGGGTATTCGTGACCTGGCGGGGGCTTACCATATCGTGCCGTTCTCCAGTGTGGACACGGTCTCCAACTACATGCGTGAGTACGGTAATCACGTGGGCGAATACGGTATTGCCTACCGCGAGAACATCGACGATGCCATTGCCCAGCTCCAGTTGGCCTTCGAAGACCTCAAAGCCAGCACAGAGCACGGTCACAAGCTGCTGGCAGACATGACCGTGGCGGGCGTTACTGCGCTGGCCGACAGCTCGGTCAATATCCGTGTGGTCATCAAGACCACGCCGGGTGACCAGTGGGGCGTTGGCCGGGCATACAACCGCCTCGTCAAGATGCGCTTCGACTCGGCGGGTATCGAGATTCCGTTCCCGCATACCACCCTGTACTTCGGGCAGGACAAGTCCGGCTCTGCGCCGCCTGCCAACCTGCGCATCATGCAGCAGGACTTCACCATCGATGGTAGCCCGGCAGGGCAGCCCAAACGAGCAGAGCTCGAAGTGGATGACCGCCATCGCCCTCGTCGTGGAAAATCACCGAGTGAGCAAGAGGCTGAGCACCACAAGCCTGACGATGAGGAAGTGTGATCCTCGATGCATCAACGACAAGGCCGCCTTCGGGCGGCCTTGTCGTATGCGCAGAGTCTGCCAGGCTCACTCGCCCGGATAGTTTTCGGAGTGACGCCCCACCAGGTTGATGGACTCCCCACCGTCCACGAACAGCACCTGCCCCGTGACGAACGCATTGTCCAACAAGTAGTACAAAGCTTGTACGAGATGCGCTGGGTTCCCCTGATGATCGACAGGAATGCCTTCGATCCGCCACTGGACATAGTCACTGCTGCGCTGCGATGCGGGCAGCACGACACCAGGGGCGATGCCATTGATACGCAGGCGAGGTGCAAACTCCAGCGCCGCCATGCGCGTCATGTCTGCCAGGCTTTTCTTGGACAGCAGGTAGGCCGCATAAGGGTACTGATGGTAAGCCACCTTGTTGTCGATGATATTGATGACCTGGCCGTGTTCGACCACCTCGGCAAAGTGGCGCGTCAATAGCAGCGGGGTAAACATATTGACCCGAAACTGAGTCTCCAGCATCGCCAGGTCTGTCTGGGCGATAGGTGCAGGCGCGTAGGCACTGGCGCTGTTGAGCAGTACGCAAAGCCCTGGGAAACGAGCCTTGGCGTGGGCAATCAACGCGTCCAGCGGGTCTTCCAGAAAGTTGCAGGGCAAGATCTCGCAATCACGCCCCTTGCTCCGGATGCGTTCCGCGACCTCTTCGGCCTCGGTTCGCGAGCTGTTGACATGCAGCGCGATATCGAAGCCCTTGTCGGCCAGCGCTTCGGAAAAGTGGCGGCCAAGGCGGGTGGCGCCACCGGTGACGAGTGCAGCAGGGTTTCCCATGGGTTGCTCCCTATACGGAAGATTATTATTGGGTGGTCAGCTGACTTTCTGCGTGTAAGCAGCGTTTGTCAATAACTTATACAGATGTTGAACATAATGCTGAAAACGCTAGGCTTGGAGGGTGCCGCTCGTTTCCCGTGGGCAAGTGGAAAAAGGCGGCGGGTACGTTTCAACAGAAACCGTCTTTCTGCTCAAGTCCCGAGGGCTTGCCATGACAGCCATAGCGTCTCATGAGTGCATCATTTCGTTAGGAACCAACATCGAGCCAGAACACCATTTTGCGCAAGCGCTGGAAATCTTGAGCCGCGAGTGTGAGCTGGTGGCCCGCTCCGAAGCTGTACGAACAGCGCCCGTGGGGTTTCAGCAGCAGCCTGACTTCCTCAACGCTGCGTTGGTCGTTCGCACCTCGCAGACCCGTGATGCCTTCAAAGCTTATCTGAGGGATGTCGAGCAGCGTCTGGGACGTGTGCGAGGACCGATCAAGTCAGGCCCGCGTACCATGGATCTGGATATCGTGGCGTGGGATGGTGAAGTGGTCGACGAAGGCTATTTCCAATATGACTATGTACGTGGACCCGTGGATGCCGTATTGGCTTCCTGCCATCGCGCTTTGGGAGGGCAAGCGCCCCAGCAGCCGTGAGGGGAGCAGTGTTGCAAGCCTTGTGGTCGTTTTGTTGCTGGACGCGCTCATGTATTGGCCAGGTCGGCCGATAATAACGTTACCCCGTACCTGTTTCGTTGACGCCTGAGGTCACGCCCTTGCTTAGCCTTGCGACCAACATCACGTCGCTGTTGGTGATGAACAATTTACGTACTAGCCAGCAGGCCATGCAGACCTCCATGCAGCGCCTGTCGTCTGGCTTGCGTATCAATAGCGCGAAGGATGACCCCGCCGGTCAGGCCATTGCCAACCGCATGGGCGCGCAGATTCGAGGCATGAACCAGGCCATTCGTAACACCAACGATGGCATCTCCATGGTGCAGACGGCGGAAGGCTCGCTGAATCTGATCAACGACAACCTGCTGCGAATCCGTGAGCTGAGCGTTCAAGCCCTCAACGGCACCAACTCTTCCGAAGACCTTGCTTCCATCCAGCTGGAAATCGACCAGCGCCTGGAAGAGATCACCCGCGTCACCGAGCAGAGTAACTTCAACGGTATTTCCCTGATCAATACGGATCAGACCCTGAACATCCAGGTAGGCGCCAATGCGGGCGATGTGATTGGCATTCGTTTTTCCGCCATGGGGCTTCAGGCGCTTGGGCTGGAAGGCTTTAGCGTGCTGGACGACGGCTCGGCCACCGACAAGCCCATGGACGTGGTGGATGAAGCCATGAAGCTGGTCGACCGCCAGCGCAGCTACCTGGGCGCCGTGCAGAACCGCTTCGAAAGCGTGATCGACGGGCTCAATACCAACATCATCAACACCTCTGCCGCCCAGTCACGCATCCAGGACGCCGATTACGCGCAGGAAGTCTCCAACCTGATTCGTGCCCAGCTGTTGCAGCAGGTCGGCATCTCCATGCTGGCTCAGGTCAACCAGCAGCCGCAGGTGATTCTGCGGCTGCTGCAAGGCTTGTAAGTCGAGATCAGTCGATGAGCCCTTGCTCTCGCGCCATGGCGTAAGCCGCTTGCGGGCCGTTCCAGAGTGACGGCAGCAGGATCAGCGAGACGGGAATCGCGGTAATCACGATGAACTGCTGCAGCGCGCCAATCTGGCCTGCGCCCATGTACAGTAGAACCGCCGCCATCATTGCCATGGCGATCCCCCAGAACGCACGCATGTAAGGGCTGGGCGCATCGTGCCCCGCTCCTACCACGGCAATGGCATAGCTCATGGAGTCGCCAGTGGTGGCCACGAAGATGGTGGTCAGCAGCAAGATGGCCATGGCCATCCAGGTGCCGCCCGGCAGTGCCTGGGCCACGGTGAGGGTAGCCACGTCGAACTGGAAGTTTTCGAGTGCCTCGGTGATATCGATCACGTCGGTCAATTGGTAGTAAATGCCGGTACCGCCCAGCAGCGTGAACCAGATGGTCGTCGCCAAGGGGGCGAGCACCGCCACCGCCAGAATCATTTCGCGTATCGTGCGCCCTCGGGAAATGCGCGCCACGAAAATCGCCATCAGCGGCGCATAGCCGATGAACCAGGCGAAGAAGAACACCGTCCACCACTGCATCCACCAGGCGGGCGCGGTGTCGGCGGTCATGGTGGCCATGGTAAAAAAGCCGCTGACATAAGCGCCCATGCTGGCCATGTAGCTATTCGTCAGAAACAGCGTGGGGCCAAAAACCACAATCACGGCACCAATCGCCAGTGCCAACAGCACATTGAAGCGGCTGAGCAGTTGGATGCCTTTGTGTACCCCACTCATGGAGGAGAGCACATAGATGGCCCCCAACACGGCCAGGATGATCAGCTGGCCTGTGTAACCTTCCGGCAGGCCGAACAGCTCATGCAGGCCGAAACTGACCTGAGTCGCCAGAAAGCCAATCGGCCCCACGGTTCCCGCCACGACACCGATCACACAGCAGGCGTCCACCACGCTGCCCAGCGGGCCGCGCATCAGGCGCTCACCGAACACCGGGTAAAGGAGCGTTCTGGGTTGAAGCGGCTGGCCCTTGACGTAATGCGCATGCGCCAATACTACCGCCGTGAGTGAACCCAGGACCGCCCAGGCCATGAACCCCCAGTGGGTAAACGACTGGGCCAAGGCACCTGCCACTGCCTCGGCAGTGCCGGGTTCGGTATCGAAGGCGGGGGGCGTGACGACAAAGTGATAGATCGGCTCGCCTGTGGCAAAAAACACCCCGCCACCGCCCAGCAAAGCGCACAGAATGATCGATACCCACTTGAAGGTGCCCATTTCTGGTGCATCCAGATTGCCGATACGCGCCTTGGCTGCCGGCGTCAGCGCCAGGCCCATGGCAATCAGGAAGGTCATCAACAGCAGCAGTTGAAAGTAGCTGCCCAGCGTAAGCGCCGTCCAGGCAAATCCTTGGCTGATGGTGCTGGCAACCCGCTCGATGTCATACAGCGAAAGTGACAGGAAGGCCACGATGAAGCCAATGCTGAGCGCCAGCACGATGGGGTCTCCAAAGGGTCGCCGTGTGGCTTCCTCGGTGGGGCGAGAAGAGTGCGTCATGTCGAATACCTGTTCGGGATCGAAGGGGGAGTAGGCAGGGCAAGAGCATGGCTTGAGCGTGCTACGGAGCAAAACCTCGGCACAAAAAAAAGCGCCATTCAATGAATGGCGCGAGGACAGGAAACTGAGCACAGTATACCGTTGGGTTAGACCAAAGTCTAACGGTTTGGCCAAAAATGTTTTCTAATGGTGCGCGGCCAATGCGTGGTGCACCATTTTGGCGCTTTCGAGGGCGCTGACTGATCCATTTGCAGGCCTAAGCTCATGAATGAAAAGTAAAAAGCAAAAGATGGCAGTGTTGCTGCAAAGCCTCTTCAATTTTGTATACAAGGTGCTCACTGCCATGCCGACTCGCTCCCGTACTGTCCGTTCCTCTTTGTTTCCGCTAGCGCTATTTGGCGCGGTGCTGATGATGCCGCTCGGCGCTGCTGCCGAGACGACCTCGATTCGCTTCCAGCTGGACTGGCGTTTTGAAGGTCCGGCAGCACCGTTTCTGATGGCAGCCGAAAAAGGCTACTTCGCCGAAGAAGGTCTGCAGGTTCAGATCGATTCGGGAAGCGGCTCTGCAGGGGCGGTGAACCGGGTGGCCTCGGGCGCCTATGAGATGGGCTTTGGCGATCTCAACGCGCTGGTCGAATTCCTTGCGGAAAACTCGGAAGGCCCCGGCATCAAGGGCGTCTATATCGTCTATGACGGCACGCCCGCGGCGGTATTTGCGCGCAAGGAGAGCGGCATCGAGAGCCCCGCTGACCTAACAGGCAAAACCATCGCCGCCCCGGCCTTCGACACCGGCTATCGCGCCTGGGGCATCTTTGCCGCTGCCAATGGGCTGGAGGCCGACGCAGTGGCGTGGCAAAACGTCGACCCTGCGCTACGCGAAACCCTGCTGACCCGGGGCGATGTCGATGCCATCACCGGCTTCTACTTCACCAGCCTGCTCAATCTGGAAGAGCGCGGCATGAGTGAAGACGAGCTGACCATCATGCCGTTCCCCGACTACGGCGTCCCGCTGTACGGCAACGCGATTCTGGTCAGTGATGCCTTTGCCGATGCCAACCCCGAGGCCTTGAAGGGCTTTCTGCGCGCCTTCAACCGTGCGCTGGGAGAGACCCTGGCAGACCCCGAAGCGGCCATCGAGTACGTGCGTAACCGCGATGGCCTGATCGATGTCGAGATGGAGACTCGCCGTTTGAAGCTGGCGTTGGAGAGCGTGGTGGATACCCCCGATGCCCGTGAATATGGCGTGGGCGGTGTGGATGACGCGCGGCTGAGCCAGGCGATTCAATTGGTGGCGGATGCTTACGATCTGCCCACGTTGCCATCCCCCGATCAGGTCTTTGACTCCCGCTACCTGCCGCCGGTAGAAGAGCGCATGCTGCTGCCGGAGGCGGAGTGATGTCGGCAGCGTTCGTCCGCTTCGATGACGTCAGCCTGGCGTACGACGGCTCGGGCAACGCCATCGAAGATATCGACCTGTCGATCCACGAAGGCGAGTTCGTCGCCTTCGTAGGGCCGTCAGGATGTGGCAAATCCACTTTCATGAAGCTGTGTACCGGCCTGCATGCCCCTACACAGGGAAGCATTCAGGTGGATGGGCTGCCCGTGACCGGGCCTTTGAAAATCACCGGCATGGCGTTCCAGAATGCCAACCTGCTGCCCTGGCGTACCACTCTGGACAACGTGCTGCTGCCGCTGGAAATCGTCGAGCCCTATCGGAAGCAGTTTCGCAAGCGCCGGGAAGAGTTCAAAGGCTGGGCTCGGGCGCTGCTCGAGACGGTGGGCCTGGCCGAGCATGAAAACAAGTACCCTTGGGAGCTGTCGGGGGGCATGCAGCAGCGGGCGTCCATCTGTCGCGCGCTGATTCATCGGCCGCGCTTGCTGATGCTGGACGAGCCCTTTGGCGCGCTGGATGCGTTCACCCGTGAAGAGCTCTGGTGCGTCTTGCGTGACCTGTGGGAGGCCCAGCGCTTTACCGTGGTGTTGGTGACCCATGACCTGCGCGAGGCCGCTTTCCTGGCCGACACCGTCTATGTCATGAGCCGTCGTCCGGGGCGCGTGATCGAGCGGCGCACCATCGAACTGCCTCGCCCTCGGGCGCTGGAAACCACTTACCAGAAACCGTTCATTGACCTGGTGCAGTCGCTGCGCGCCCAGATCGGTGAAGTGCGCAGCGCCTGAAGGAGTGCCCATGACCCATAATCGCAAGCTGGCCGAGCGGCTGGCTCCCTGGATCGCCATGGCGGGGCTGGTGGTGATCTGGGAAGTGACGGTACGCCTGTTCAACGTGCCCAGCTTTATTTTTCCCAGCGCGCTGGACACGGTTCAGGCGCTGGTGACCTACGCCGGGCCCATCGGCAAGCACTCCTGGCAAACCTTCTGGACCACGTTGATTGGCTTTGGCCTGGGCGTTGCCGTGGGGCTGTTGCTGGGCTTCATCATCGGCTCGTCGCGCTTTTTGTACAACGCCTGCTACCCGCTGCTGGTGGGGTTCAACGCCATTCCCAAGGTGGCCTTCGTGCCCATTCTGGTGGTCTGGTTCGGCATCGGCTCGGTACCGGCGATACTCACCGCTTTTCTGATCTGCTTCTTCCCCATCGTGGTGAACGTGGCCACCGGCCTGGCAACCCTGGAGCCTGAGATGGAAGATGTGTTGAGAGTGCTGGGCGCACGGCGCATCGATGTGCTGCTCAAGGTGGGCTTGCCGCGTTCGCTGCCGTACTTCTTCGCCTCGCTGAAAATCGCCATTACGCTGGCCTTCGTGGGCACGGTGGTGTCCGAGACCGTGGCCTCCAACCAGGGCATTGGCTACCTCATGATGAGCGCGGGCTCGCAGATGCGCATGGGGCTGGTATTTGCCGGGCTGCTGGTGATCAGTGCCATGGCCATGGTGATGTACGAGCTGTTCTCGCTGCTGGAAAAGCGCATGACCGCCTGGGCACACCGCGGGCAGCAGCGCCAGTAGCCGGTCAGGCTACCAGCGGTAGAGAAGCGACGCGCTGGTGGTATGGTCGGTACGCTCGCTGGCCTCTTCGGGGGGCTGGGAGTTGCGCTTGATCTCATGAGACAGGCGCAGCGACAGCCGCGAGTTCAGACGTGCCGTGAGGGCCGACAGCGAGCGCGAGGTGGTGTTCTCATGGGTGTACTCCACCGACATCTCCTGGCGTAGATCCGCGAACTGGGAGAACTCCCAGCGGTAGTCCAGCGCCGAGTAGGCCACGCCCAGCCGCTCGTTCTCATCGTCACGCAGCCGGTCATGGCGATAGCCGGGCCCTGCTTCCAGAGAAAGATAGTGGCGCTCGCCATCCACGATCTGCCGACCATAGCCGCCAATGGCGGTGAGCTGCTGATCGTAGCCCGCAAAGCGGTCTTTTTCCCAGCGGGCAAACCCAAACAGATAATGCGGGCCGTTGAAGTCATAGCGCTCCCGCCCCGCCACGAGGTACTGCTCCGCGCTGGTGTTGCCATCCTTGCTGACATTGCGCACTTCTGCCCGAAACGAGTGGGTGAAGTCGCCGGTCAGCCAGGTGAGCAGTGTTTTGCCGATCAGCGTGCGGCTGTCGGTATTGCCGGAGAGCTGGTTGAAACCAAGCTCGGCGTCGCCGCTGAAGATGGGCGCATCTTCCTGGGGCGGCGGTGGCGCATAAAAGGGGTTGGCTGCGGCAGCCCCCGCCCAGAGCGGGCAGCTGGCCAGTAACAGGTAGCGTGAAAGGTGTCGCACTTTTCTCCTCCTTGAGTGTTGCGGTGGGCAGGGAGTATATAAGCCGCTGGGTGAAAAAGCGCAAAGCCTAACGCCGCCTGGCGGTGCGTGCCATAATGACGCTCTTGCGCATCACGAGTTCCCTTATGACCGAGCCCCGCCCACGCACCCTGGCCGAACTGCAGCGCTGGCGTCGCACGCGCGCCAAGCGACGCTGGTACAAACGCAGCTTTCGCTTACAGGTCATGATCCTGGTGGGCCTGCTGCTGGCGGGTATGCTGCTGGCCCAAGGGACCTACCTGAACTACCGTAAAGCCGACATTATCACCTATCAAATGGGCGAGCGGGCGCTGGCGGTCGCCAAGACCGTGGCGGCCATGCCGCAAATCGTCGATGCCTTCTCCACGCCCGAGCCTTCCCACTTCATTCAGCCGCTGGCCGAGCGGGTGCGCCAGGAGACGGGCGCGCGCTATGTGGTAGTGGGCAACGCTCAGTCGATACGCTACTCCCACCCGGTGCCCGAGCGCATCGGCGAGCGCATGGTGGGGGATGATAATGATCAAGCGCTGATCTATGGTCAATCCTACGTGTCCGAAGCCACCGGCACCCTGGGCACCGCCATGCGCGGCAAAACGCCGATTTGGGATGAAGAGGGCAACATCATCGGCGTGGTTTCCGTCGGCTTCATGCTCGACCGCGTGGACATGGACGTGGCGCGCTACACCAAGCTGGGCTGGATACTGGTGGCCATGATGATCGTGCTCGGGTTTGCCGGCGCTTATTGGCTGTCGCAGCACCTCAAGAAGATCATTCTCGGCCTCGAACCCTACGAAATCGCCCGTCTCGCCATGGAAAAGGAAGCCATCCTGCAATCGATTCACGAAGGTATTCTGGCGGTCAATCGAGACGGCCACATTACCCTGGTGAACCAGCAGGCGCGCCGCTTTTTAGAGCTGCCCGACGAGCACGTGCTGTTGGGGCAGCCCATCCGCGAGGTAGTGCCCAATTCCCGCCTGCTGGAAGTGCTCAGACACGGTGAGCAGGAGTTCGACCAGGAAATGTGGCTGGGGGATCACCCGGTGGTGGTCAACCGCGTGCCCATCATTCACGAGGGCGAAATCGAAGGCGCCGTGGCCACCTTCCGTAGCCGCCGAGAAATCATCGACCTCTCCCAGGCGCTGACCCAGGCCAGCCGCGACGTGGACATGCTGCGCGCCCAGGCCCACGAGTTCTCCAACAAGCTCTACACCATTTCCGGGCTGCTGCAGTTGCAGCGCATCGAGGAAGCGCTGGCCCTGATTCATCAGGAAACCGAGCGTGCCCAAGCACAGATGAACTTCCTGATGCGCCATGTGGCCGATGCGGTGCTGAGCGGCACGCTGCTGGGCAAGCTGACCCGCGCCCGTGAACTGGGCGTGGTGCTGGAAATCGACGAACAAAGCTCGCTCTCCTGCCCGCTGACGCCAACGGGGCAGGAGGTCATGATGAGCGTGGTGGGCAATTTGCTGGATAATGCCTGCCATGCGGCACTGAATGGCCCCCACGCCAGCGAACCCCGGGTGCGGCTGTTCTTCACCGATTTGGGCGAACAGCTGTTGGTCGAGGTCGAAGACAATGGGGCGGGGGTCCCCGCGGAGCACGCCGGGTCGATCTTCAAGGAGGGTTTTTCGACCAAGACCGGCAAGCACCGAGGCATCGGCCTGGCACTGGTGGAACGGCTGTGTCGTCAGCACGGTGGCGCGATCACCCTGGAAGAGAGCGAGCTGGGGGGCGCCTGTTTCATTGCCGTGCTGGACCGCTCGCTGTGCGCCAGCAGCGATGGGCCTCGGCTGCCAGGCTAAGCGGTTCACGCTCATAATAACGAAGTCAACAAGAGGATGACGCATGTCTGCGACGCAATACGGCATTCTGGTCGTCGAAGACGATTTCCGCATCGCCGATATTCACCGCGCCTTCATCGAGCAAAGCGACGGCTTTTATGTGGTGGGCATGGCGCGCAACGGCAGCGAAGCCAAAGCGCTGATGGCCGAGCACGCCTCGCAAATACAGCTGATTCTGCTGGATGCCTACCTGCCCGACGTGGAAGGGCTGGAGCTTTTGTGGTCGATTCGCCGCGACCATGTGCACGTGGATATCGTCATGGTGACGGCGGCCCGTGAGGTGGAAACCATCAGCGAGGCGCTGCGTGGCGGGGTGTTCGACTACCTGATCAAGCCCATCGAAGCGGCCAGAATGAACCAGATGCTGGCGCGTTTTCGGCGCGAACGGGAGGCGCTGGCCAACCGCGCCGAGCTGAACCAGGACGAGCTGGACCACGTGCTGGCCCGGGTGACGCCCAGCGAGCCTGCACGGGCCCCTCAGCGCAGCTTGCCCAAGGGCATCGACCGCTTGACCCTGCGCCGTGTGGTGGAAGCCTTGGCAGCAGACAGCGGCGCTCTGACCGCCATGCAGGTGGCGCGTACCATGGGCGCCAGCCGCTCGACGGCACGCCGCTACCTGGAGTTTCTCGTGGCCGAGCAGGCCGTAGGCGCAGAGCTGGGTTACGGGGATGTCGGGCGACCCGAGCGGCGCTACCGCCTATTGAAGGGAGATCACGGCTGGCTCGGTACGTGAACAAAATGAACAAAACGCTCATAAAGAACAATTTGTCGTTTATGGTCACAAGCTTGTGGTGAGGAGTGGCTTTCTTCTAACGTTCGCGGTGTAACCACAATTGCCGCGTGTCGATCACCGCGCATAACAACATAATTGACTGTGGAGAACGCCCATGACCTCGCTTTCCTTCAAGCGCGCCGCTGTATTTGCTCTGCCTCTGGCAGCCCTCGCCATGACCACTGGCGTACAGGCCCAGGAGTGGACACCAAGCCGTTCCATCGAATTCGTCGCGCCTGCCAACCCAGGCGGTGGCTGGGATACGCTGGTGCGTACCGTTTCTCGCGTGTTGCAGGAAGAGCAGCTGGCAGACCGTAACTTTGCGGCCATCAACGTGCCTGGCGGCGGCGGTGCCGTGGCATGGGCGCAAATCGCCCGTGACAGCGGTAACCCGCACAAGCTGTTCGCCACCAGCCCGCCCATCATCCTGGTGCCGCTGGCAGGTGCTTCGCGCTACGACCACACGGCGTTCACGCCGGTGGCGCGTCTGATCACCGACTACTCCATCATTCTGGTGTCAGCGGATTCCGAATATCAGACCATCAATGACCTGTTCGACGCGCTGAAAGAGAACCCGCGCCTGAGCGTGGGCGGCGGCAGTGCGCCGGGCTCGATGGACCATATTTCGGTGGCTGGCCTGGCATCTGCGGCGGGTCTCGATGCCTCTACGGTGAACTATATTCCCTTCTCGGGTGGTGGCGATGCCATGACCAACCTGATGGGGGGGCATATCGAGGCGGTCATTACCGGCGCGGGTGAGTCCGTAGGTCAGCTCGGCGAAGGCAGCCAACTGCGTGCACTGGGCGTATCTGCCCCTGAGCGCCTGGGCGGCGCCCTGGCCGACGTGCCCACGTACCAAGAGCAGGGTGTGGACTACACCTTCGATATCTGGCGTGGCGTGATGGGCACCCCTGACATGCCTGCCGAAGCCGTGGCCTACTACGAAGACCTGTTTGCAGAAATGCTTGAAACCGATGGCTGGCAGCAGGCGCGTGACCAGTTGGGCTGGATCGATGCCTACCAGGACAGCGAAGAGTTTGGCGCGTTCCTGGATGAGCAGAAAGAACAGTTCAGCAGCGTCCTGAGCGACCTGGGCTTGCTGGCTCAATAACCCCCGCTTCACCGTGCTGCCCCGGGCCAGCCAGGCCCGGGGTCACTGCCTGTGACCGTAAGCGCAACCTGCGCCTTCGGAGAGACTCCCCATGACTCGATTGAACACTAACCAGTGGCTGGCCCTCGTGCTGGCGCTTCTAGCCGCCGCCTATCTAGCAATGGCCTGGCAAATTCCAACCTTTCCTCTGCCGCGCCCGGTGGATTCAGACCTGTTTCCAAAAGTGCTGGGAATTACCTTGTTATTGCTAGCAGGGCTGCTCTTCTTTGAAAAACCGGTACCGCTGGCAGGCGCTGACGAGATCGACGAAGAGGCCACCAACGGCCCGCTGCTGTTCACGCCTTGGGCGCGGGTCGTGATCACCGCCGTGGCCATCGCCGCCTATGCCTTCCTGCTGGTGCCGTTGGGCTTCGTGTTGGCATCGACGCTGCTGTGCACGGGGTTGACGGCCTATTACGGCTACCGTCGTCATGGCATCAACCTGGCGGCTTCCCTGGGGGTGGTCCTGGCGCTGTATCTCACCATGACGCGCGTCATGGATGTGTACCTGCCCACTGGCCTCTTGCCGTTCTGAATACGCCGTGCCCACGCACCTGTCGTAGTTTTTTAAGAGAGATACGCCCATGGATGCCTTGAACAACTTGATGTACGGCTTTGGCATCGCGCTCGAGCCCATCAATATCGCTTACGTCTTTGCCGGTGTGTTTGCCGGTACCATCATCGGTATGTTGCCGGGCCTTGGCCCGATCAGTGCCCTGGCGCTGATGATTCCGATCACCTTCTCTATGGACCCTGCGTCGGGCCTGATCCTGATGTCGGGCGTCTATTACGGGGCCATTTTCGGTGGCTCGACCTCTTCCATCTTGCTCAACGCACCGGGGGTGGCAGGCACGGTCGCGACCTCTTTCGATGGCTACCCCATGGCCAAGCAGGGGTTGGCGGGCAAGGCGCTGGCCATTGCCGCCTACGCGTCGTTCATTGGCGGCACGGTCTCGGTCATCTTCTTGATGCTGGTGGCGCCGCTGCTTTCCAAGGTGGCGGTCAGTTTCGGGCCACCCGAATATTTCGCGCTCATGGTGCTGGGCCTGACGGCGGTCGTCTCGCTGTCGGACAAATCGCTGGTGAAGGGCCTGATTGCGGCGGTGATCGGCATCATGATCTCGATCGTCGGTATCGACATGCAAACCGGCACCGAGCGCTACACCTTTGGCTCGATTCAGCTGCTCGACGGCATCGACTTCCTGGTCGTGGCGCTGGGTATCTTCGCCCTGGCGGAAGTGTTCTACATGCTGCTGCGCGGGGGCGGTGGCAAGGAAGTGCCGCGTAACGCCATCGGTTCGCTCAAGCTGAGCGGCAGTGAAGTGAAGCAAATTGCAGGCCCCATCAGCCGTAGCTCGGTACTGGGCTTCTTTACCGGCGTACTGCCGGGGGCCGGTGCCACCATTGGTTCTTTCCTGGGCTACAGCATGGAAAAACGCCTGGCCAAGGATGGTGACACCTTCGGCAAGGGCAACATCAAGGGCGTGGCAGCTCCCGAAGCGGCCAACAACGCCGCCTGTACCGGCTCGTTCGTACCACTGCTGACCCTGGGTGTGCCTGGCTCGGGCACCACGGCGGTGCTGCTGGGTGCGCTGCTGGTCATGGGCGTGACGCCTGGCCCCATGATGCTGGAGCAGCGCCCGGACGTGTTCTGGGGGGTCATTGCCAGTATGTACATCGGTAATATTTTCCTGCTGGTACTCAACTTGCCGCTGATTCCGCTGATCGCCAAGATTCTCGATATGCCGCGTCCGCTGCTGCTCTCGATGATCCTGATCTTCTGCATGATCGGTGTCTACGGCATGAGCTTCAGCGTCTTCGACCTGCTGCTGCTGCTGGGCTTCGGTTTGATCGGCCTGGGCTTGCGCCTGTTCGGCTTCCCCACGGCGCCGCTGATTCTGGCGCTGATCCTGGGCAGCCTGATGGAAGAGTCCATGCGCCGCGCACTGCAGATTTCCGGCGGTGACTGGTCCATCTTCATCGACAAGCCCATTTCACTGTCGCTGCTGATCATTGCGGCCCTGTCGCTGGGCATGCCGCTGCTGAAAAAGCGCCGCAAGCAGAAGGCCATGGCCGCCAAATAAGCGATTGTCTGGTGGTGTGATGGAGTGAGTTTTGGCGTTGTCAGCGCCCGGGGGAAACCCCGGGCGCTTTTTTGTGTGCGTGCACCCCTCTTTGGTGCAAGGCGCTTTGGTGGTGCATGACAACTGTGCATGGCGCCTCTCTGCTTGCCCTGAATTAGTGCGCCTGGCGCAATGCGAGTTTTTTTGAGTATCGCTAACTGTCTGATTGTCATTGTCTTAATAGGCTTTGATTCAATCTGGCGCACCCCTTGCAGTGTGAAAGGTGGATTAGCCCACGGCGGGTGAATGCCCGCTCAACGCGCCTATAACAAGCCCCTTCCAAGGGGTGCAAGGAGGTTCAAGTGACCACATCGCAACGCAAGATACACCCTCGTACCCTTGGCCGTTTCGCCACGGCCGCCCTGGCCGCCGCCATCATGGGCGCCAGCGCCCAGGCCGTTGCCCAGGACAACGACCCGATCAAGGTGGGTATTCTGCACTCCCTCTCCGGCACCATGGCGATCAGCGAATCGACCCTGAAAGACACCGTCGAAATGCTCATCGAACAGCAGAACGAAGCTGGTGGCCTGTTGGGGCGTCAGTTGGAAGCCGTGGTGGTCGACCCCGCTTCCAACTGGCCGCTGTTTGCCGAGCGTGCCCGCGAGCTGCTGGCCCAGCATGAGGTAGACGTGGTGTTCGGTAACTGGACCTCGGTATCCCGCAAGGCGGTACTGCCGGTGTTCGAAGAGCTGAACGGCCTGCTGTTCTACCCGGTACAGTACGAAGGGGAAGAGTCTTCCGAGAACGTCTTCTACACCGGCGCGGCACCCAACCAGCAGGCCATTCCTGCGGTGGAGTACCTGATCAACGAAGTCGGGATCGAGCGTTTTGCGCTGATCGGCACCGACTACGTCTACCCGCGTACCACCAACCGGATTCTGGAAGCCTTCCTGAAGGATGAGCACGGGGTGGCCGAAGAAGACATCATGGTCAACTACACCCCGTTCGGCCATTCGGACTGGCAGAACATCGTCTCTGAAATCCGTCGTTTTGGTGAAGAGGGCAAACCCACGGCGGTGGTCTCCACCATCAACGGCGATGCCAACGTGCCGTTCTATCGTGAGCTGGCCAACCAGGGGATCGATGCTGCGGATATTCCCGTCATTGCCTTCTCGGTGGGTGAGCAGGAGCTGTCCGGTATCGATACCGGGCCGCTGGTGGGCCACCTGGCCGCCTGGAACTACTTCATGAGCGTGGACACCGACGCCAACTACGACTTCATCGACGCCTGGATCGACTGGACAGGCGATGAAGAAGCGGTCACCAACGACCCCATGGAAGCCCACTACATCGGCTTCAACATGTGGGCCGAAGCGGTGCGCAAGGCAGGCACCACCGATGTGGACGCGGTGAAAGATGCGATCATCGGCGTGACCGTGCCTAACCTTTCCGGTGGCTATGCCGCCATGATGCCCAACCACCACATCACCAAGCCGGTGTTGATCGGTGAAGTGCAGGATAACGGCCAGTTCGACATCGTCTGGCAAACGCCGTCCACCGTGGCAGGCGATGCCTGGTCGGACTTCCTGCCGGGTTCTCGCGACCTGATTGCTGACTGGCGTGCACCGATGCGCTGCGGCAACTTCAACGTCGCCAACGGTTCGTGCGGTGGCAGCACCGCAGCAGAAGAAGCCGAAGCGGCACTCGCCGAGTAACACTCTT
This sequence comes from Vreelandella hamiltonii, assembly GCF_014651775.1. GTDB lineage: Bacteria > Pseudomonadota > Gammaproteobacteria > Pseudomonadales > Halomonadaceae > Vreelandella > Vreelandella hamiltonii. The sequence goes on along the minus strand of NZ_BMXN01000010.1, from coordinate 74,559 downwards.
CCCTTGCTGCGACCCGTCGCAGCAAGGGAGCACGCTACCTCTCCCCATTGATGATGACCAAAGGAAGAACCCCATGAGGCGTTTCCTTTCTGGGGTGTTGTGTCTGTTGCTGCTCAGCATGGCGACGTTGTCGCAGGCACAAACCCCCACCACACCTTCTGATGACGACGCGGCACTGGCGCTGCTGGAAGCGCTGGACGTGGAGAACTTCCGCGCAAAAGGCGACGCGATTACGGCCATTTTGCAAAGCGACGACGAGCGCGCCAGAGATTGGCTGCAAGCCTTGCTCGATGGCCGCCTGCAGCGCACCAGCGAGGGTCGCTTCGTCGTGGTGTTGAACAACACCGGGCGTGACTGGCCCGTGGCCGATGCCTTGACCGAAGAGCCGCTGGGCGAGATGTCCCGCCGCGACCTCAACCGCATCGGCATCAACAACGCCCTGCGCAACCAACTGCGCAGCGCCATCGCCGTGGTCGACCTCTACTCCCCCAACGTGGAACGCCGCCGTACCTCCGCCGAGCGCCTGTTGGGCGAAGTGGACGAGACGCTGGCCGAGCCTCTGGAAGCGCTGATTGCCGAAGAAGAGGATAGCCAGGTGCAGCGCCGGTTAGCGCAGGCACTGGCCATTTATCAAACCGAAGCGGGCCAGATGGAAGGCGTGGAAGCGCTGCGTGGCAGCCTGCATCCGCGTGCCCGTGTGGCGCTCAATCGCGCGGCCAATGGCGATGACCCGGTGGTCGCCGACGCGGCCAGAGAGGCGCTCCTCAGCATCGAGCAAAACCTCAAGCTCAATCGTGGCCTCGAAACGCTCTACTTTGGCCTGAGCCTGGGGTCGGTACTGGTGCTGGCGGCCATCGGCCTGGCCATCACCTTTGGTGTCATGGGCGTGATCAACATGGCCCACGGCGAGCTGATGATGCTGGGCGCCTATACCACCTGGATGATGCAGCAACTGCTGCCGGGCCAGCCGGGGCTGGCGCTGATTCTTTCCATTCCGGCGGGCTTCATGGTGGCTGCCCTGGTGGGCATTGCCATCGAACGGGGCGTGATCCAGTTCCTCAAGGGCCGCCCGCTGGAAACGCTGCTGGCCACGTTCGGCATCAGCCTGATTCTGCAGCAGCTGGTGCGCACGGTGATCTCTCCGCTCAACCGCACCGTGGTGACGCCCGAGTGGATGAGCGGCTCGCTGGTGATCAACGATGCGCTCTCGCTGACCCTCAACCGCATGTTCGTGCTCGGCTTTGCGCTGGTGGTGTTTGCTGGGCTGATGCTGATCATGCGCCGCACGCGGCTGGGGCTCGAAGTGCGCGCCGTGACCCAGAACCGCGCCATGGCACGCTCCATGGGCATCCGGGCCACTCGGGTGGACATCATGACCTTCGCGCTGGGTTCCGGCGTGGCGGGGCTGGCCGGTGTGGCGCTGTCGCAGCTCACCAACGTCGGCCCCAACCTGGGCCAGAACTACATCATCGACTCGTTCATGGTGGTGGTGTTCGGTGGCGTGGGTAATCTGTGGGGCACGCTGGTGGCGGGGCTTTCACTGGGTATCATCAACCAGGTGCTGGAGCCTTGGGCGGGTGCCGTGCTGGCCAAGATCATCGTGCTGGTGTTCATCATCCTGTTCATTCAAAAACGCCCGCGTGGACTCTTCCCGCAGAAGGGCCGGGCTGCGGAGGGCTAACCCATCATGATGACATCATCTTCTCAACGGTTCTGGCTGCTCCGCCCGTTCGGCGAACGGGCCACTCAGCTCTTTCTCGGCGTGCTGCTGGCCGCCCTGGTGCTGGTCACCGTACTGCACGTGGCAGTGCCGCAAGGGCATCCGCTGCATGTCAACGCCTACACCGTGAACCTGTTCGGCAAGTACCTGAGCTATGCGCTGCTGGCCGTGGCGGTGGACCTGGTGTGGGGCTATCTGGGCATTCTGAGCCTGGGCCACGGGGCGTTCTTCGCCATTGGCGGCTACGCCATGGGCATGTACCTGATGCGCCAGATTGGCGACCGTGGCACCTATGGCCATCCGGTTCTGCCCGACTTCATGGTGTTTCTGAACTGGGACAGCCTGCCCTGGTACTGGCTGGGCTTCGATATGGCCTGGTTCGCCTTTGCCATGGTGCTGCTGGCCCCTGGCCTGCTGGCGCTGGTGTTCGGCTTCCTGGCGTTCCGTTCGCGGGTGACCGGGGTGTATCTGTCGATCATCACCCAGGCGCTGACGTTTGCCCTGATGCTGGCTTTCTTCCGCAACGAGATGGGCTTCGGCGGCAACAATGGCCTCACCGATTTCCGTGAGCTGCTGGGCTTCAACCTGCGCAGCAACGACACGCGGCTGGGGCTGTTCATTGCCACTGGGGTGGCGCTGGCGCTGGGCTACATCCTGTGCCGTGCCATTGTCACCAGCAAGCTGGGCCGCGTGTGCGTGGCCACCCGCGATGCCGAAGCGCGTACGCGTTTCATCGGCTACCGGGTCGAACGCTTCCAGCTGTTCGTGTTCGTGGTCTCGGCCATGCTGGCGGGCCTGGCGGGGGCGCTTTATGTGCCTCAGGTAGGCATCATCAACCCTAGCGAATTCTCGCCGCTGTTCTCCATCGAAATCGTGCTCTGGGTAGCACTGGGTGGGCGAGCCACGCTGTACGGTGCCGTCATTGGGGCGATTCTGGTCAACTACGCCAAAACCGTGTTTACCGGGGTCATGCCGGACGCCTGGCTGTTTGCCCTGGGCGCGCTGTTCGTACTGGTCACGGTCTTCCTGCCCAAGGGCGTCGCGGGTCTTTTGAGCCACGTGAAGCGCCGTCGCAAAGCCGAACAACCGCCTACGGAGGCTGCAGCATGAGCCTGATACAATCGCTGAAAGCACGCGACCGAGTGTTCGACTTCATGGCGGGGGAAGCCTCGCCGGTGGACGTTCGCCACGGCCCGATTCTGTACATGGAAGACGTGACGGTGAGCTTCGATGGCTTCAAGGCCATCAATAACCTCAACCTGACCATCGACGACGGCGAATTGCGCTGCATCATCGGCCCCAACGGGGCCGGTAAAACCACCATGATGGACATCATCACCGGCAAGACCCGCCCCAACCAGGGCAGCGTCTGGTTCGGCAGCCGCCATAACCTGCTGCAAATGAACGAGCCGGAAATCGCCAGCCTCGGCATTGGCCGCAAGTTCCAGAAGCCCACGGTGTTCGAAGCGCTCAGCGTGTTCGACAATCTGGAGCTGGCCATGGCCGCCGACAAGCGCATCTTTCCCACGCTGACCGCCCGCATGACCAGCGAGATCAGCGACCGCATCGACGACGTGCTGGACACCATCGGCCTGACCGCGCTGCGCTTCCAGCCCGCCGGGATTCTTTCCCACGGCCAGAAGCAGTGGCTGGAGATCGGCATGCTGCTGATGCAGCGCCCGCGCCTGTTGCTGGTGGACGAGCCGGTGGCCGGGATGACCGAGCAGGAGATGGAGCGCACCGCCGAGCTGCTTACGGGGCTGGCTGGCAAACAGTCGGTGGTGGTGGTGGAGCACGACATGGGCTTTGTACGCTCGATTGCGCGCAAGGTGACCGTGCTGCACCAGGGCAGCGTGCTGGCCGAAGGCAGCATGGATCAGGTCTCCAATGACCCGAAAGTGGTCGAAGTGTACCTGGGCGCGGACGAGGAGGAGATGGCCTGATGCTGACCGTCGACAAGTTGAACCAGTTCTACGGCGAAAGCCACACCCTGTGGGATCTGGACCTGGAGGTGCCTGCCGGGCAGTGCACCTGCGTGATGGGCCGCAACGGGGTGGGTAAAACCACCCTGATGAAAGCCATCATGGGGGAAGTGGCGGTGAAGAGCGGCCAGCTGCGCTACCAGGGCAATGATGGCGAGATCGAACTCACCAAAAAAGCCGTGGAGGCGCGCTCGCGCCTGGGCATCGGTTTCGTGCCCCAAGGGCGGCAGATTTTCCCGCTGCTGACGGTGGAGGAGAACCTGCGCACCGGGCTGGCCGCTCGGGGCGACGGGCTGAAGAAAATTCCCGAGCGCATTTACGAGCTGTTTCCGGTGCTCAAGGAGATGAAACACCGCCGTGGCGGCGATTTGTCCGGTGGGCAACAGCAGCAGCTCGCCATTGGCCGCGCGCTGGTGATCGAACCGAAACTGCTGATTCTGGACGAGCCCGGCGAGGGCATTCAGCCCAATATCGTCGCCCAGATTGGTCAGGTGATTCGCCAACTGATCAAAGAAGACGGCCTGACGGTGCTGCTGGTAGAGCAGAAGCTACCCTTCGCCCGCAAATACGCCGATCGCTTCGTGATCATGGACCGCGGCCGCCCGGTGGCCAAAGGCGATATCAGCGAACTCTCCAACGAACTGATCAAACAGCATTTGACGGTTTGAGTTATCCACACCCGGTTTACAGCCGTGGATCGGGTTGAAACGGCAGTTCCTCGGCGCTGGCAACGGCTTGCTCGAACAAGGGGTGGGCCGGGTTGAGCATGTAATTAAGCTCTCTCGGCACCACCACGCTGGGCAGAGCCAGCGCCAGACTCTGGCCGGAGGCTAGCCAGCCATCGCCCAGGTCGGCGGTTTCCGCAGGTGCTGGCGCTTCCCGCCAGTTTTCGGGTAAGTCTTCCGTTCCAACGCTCAAAATGCTCTGCTTGGGCAGCGTCAGTCGCAGCAGCGCATAGGCATTGAGCAGCCGATAGCTTTCCAGATGCACCATGATTTCCAGCAGCGCCAACGACTCTGAGCTGGCTACGTACACACAGGCATTGCCTGGGCTGTTCCAGCGCCCGCCGTAAAGCCGTGCGCCCTCGCCATCAAACGCGCTCTCCTGAAACTTGCGCTTCATCAGCCGGAAAGCGGTGACTTCGCTCATACCGACACCCCGTGCTCCAACCGTCCAATCAGGTTTAGTACCGTTTGGTACTCTGCTGAGGTAGCGCTCATTTCAACGGGGCGACGTCCGCCTAGCCCGGCATTGGGTTTGAGCAGCCAGGCGCGGGCACCCTCCGCGTCCCCCTCGAACAGATCCAGCGCCGCTTTGAAAAGCTCGGCAAAGCGATACAGCCGGTCGCTTTCCGCCATCTTGAAGCGGCCTGACTTGGCGCGGCGGCTCAGTGTGGCGGAAGGGATATCCACATAGCGCGCCAGCGCCTTCTGCTCGATACCGGATACCTTGGCAAGCTTTGGGTATACCCGGTACTCCACCCCCTCATGCAGCAGCTCATGCAGCTTACGCCCTCGGGCAGGCAGGCCAATTTGCTGCCAATAGCCGGAGGCCACGGCTTTGGTGGGTTGATATTGGGAGAAGGTAGCGGCCATCGGGAGTTCCTGTTGATATGTTGCCTCTATATCAAATGGTATATTCGAGGTTGGGCTCCGCGTCAAGGCAGCGCTTGCCTCTGGGGGAGTGAACGATGAAGTTAGCGGCACAAACCGCACCAAAAGGCCCAAAATCCTGCTTTGGGTGCGTATTGACTCACCTTGTTTATGTGTAACATGGTCGTTTTCCGCAAAGGTCATCGGGTGGGGTATGCGCTACAAGGATAAACATCAGCTGGCTGCCGAGTGGCTGACGCTGCTGGAGCGTACGCCGGTGGCGCTGCGCCAAGCCGTCGAGCAGCTGGCCCATGCCCACCAGGCGCCGTTTGCCGAACACTTTTACCGGGTCATGCTGGATGACCCCCATGCCTCGCTCTTTCTCTCCAACGAGCAGGTCGAAAAACGCCTGCATCCTTCCATGCAGCGTTGGCTCAGTGCCATGTTTGCCGTCGAGCACGCGGATCTCGAGGCGCTGGTAGAGCACCAGGAGAAAATAGGCCAGATACATGCGCGCATCGACATCCCGGTAAACCTGGTGCTGAGCGGTGCCCGGCAGCTGAAGCAGGTGTTTTACGAACAGATCAATCGCTCGATCCATGCGCCGCTGTCGGCGGGCGAGGCGGCCGTGTACGTTTCTGACCATATCGACATGGCCATGGAGATCATGAGCCATGCCTATTCGGTGGCCAATAATCGCCATGCGCGCACCGAAGAAGCCTACAAGCTTTTTTCGCTCACCCAGAGTATCGGCGATGAGCGCGAACGGCAGCGGGCGGCGCTGCTCAACTGGGAAAATGCGCTGATGTTTGCCGTGGCGGCGCAGCAGGAGACCAGCGCCTTGCCCCGCTTGGCCAGCTCCGAATTTGGCCTGTGGTATTTGCACAAGGCGTGCCATGCTTTCGAAGGCGCGCCGGAGATTGCCGTCATTTCGCGACATATCCATCTGGTGGACGACCAATGGATGGCGCAGTTGACGGATGGCGACAGCGCACTGCGCCTGGCCGCGCTGAGCCATATTCGGGACGCGGCGCGCACGATCCTGATGCTGCTGGACGATATTCTGGACCGTGCCTCGGGGCTCGAAGCGGGCCGCGATAGCCTCACTCGCTTGCTGAACCGTAAATTTCTGTCGGTGGTGCTGAACCGTGAAATCGAGCTGGCTCGGCGCTCGGAGAAGTGTTTTGCCTTGCTCATGGTGGACATCGATCACTTCAAGTCGATCAACGATACCCACGGCCATGATGCGGGCGATAACGTGCTGCAACAGGTCGCCAGCATTCTGGATCGCTCTACCCGAGGCGGCGATTACGTGTTTCGGATGGGCGGTGAAGAGTTCTTGATTGTTCTGGTGGATACGGACCCGGACGGAAGCCGCCTGTTCGCCGAGCGGCTACGCCAGGCCGTGGCCAAAGAGCCGATGCTGGCGACGGCGGATACACTGCTGAGCGTTACCGTGAGCGTAGGGCTCACGTTGCACGACGGCCATCCGGATTACCAGTATTCCATGCAGCGCGCCGACCAGGCGCTCTATCAGGCAAAACGCAGTGGACGTAACCGTGTGGTATGCGTCAATTGAAAACAGGGAGTTCATCCAATGATACGCCGTTTGACCTTGGGTACCGCGTTGGCGAGTGCCATGATCATGCTCCAAGCCCCTCTGCTTGCGGCGCACCACGGTGGTGAACACCACGAAGTGGCTCCTGGGCATGCACCGGATATGGTGGTCAGCCAGCCATGGAGTCGGGCAACGCCGCCAGGGGCGGGGGCTGGGGGAGGTTTCGTGACGATCACCAATCAGGGCAATGCCGACGATACTCTGGTAAGTGCTTCCAGCCCACTGACCGAGCGGGTGGAAATACACACCATGGAGATGGATGGCGATGTCATGCGCATGGCACAACTGCCTGGTGGCATTGAAATTCCGGCCGGTGAAACCGTCACCCTGGCGCCGGGTGGTCTGCACCTGATGTTCATGGAACTCGCGTCACCCATCGTCGAAGGGCAGGCGATTCCTGTGACACTGGAGTTTCGCCATGCCGAGCCAGTGGAGATCACGCTCGAGGTGTTCCCGGCAGGTGAATCGCCGGAAGGTGGCCACCACGGGGATGGCCACACACACTCGCATTCCCACACCCACTAGGTGCTGGAAACGGGCGTCTCGCTAGCCAGCGCCAGCGAGACGCCGGGCTTGCAACGGCCGCACGATGCACCAGTCGATGACCAGCATCACCAACAGCGACGCGCCAACCAGCGGAAACAGCAGCCCGCCGATGACCAGCAGGGCGATGAGCCCGCGGAACACCCGCGTGTCGGCAGGCAGGGGCGGTACGCCCATGGCCCCCGAGGGGCGGCGTTTCCACCACATCACACCTGCCGCCACGCACATCACGATGATGGCCAGGCAGACGGCCAGCAGGAACAGCTGATTGGCCAGGCCAAACTCCTGACCCAGGTGGACGTTGATGCCGAACTCCAGCCAGCGGCCCAAGGGGCCGTAATCGGCGTAGCTCATGTCGATCAGCGGCTCGCCGCTGTACTGGTCGAGATGGATTACCCGCTGCTGGGCCAGGTCATCCGGATAGATGGAGCCGGTGTAGACCCCTGCCGCAGTCGTGGGCAGGTTGACGACATAGCCCTGCTGTAGCCCCAGCTCATCCAGAATGGCCACGATGCTGTTCAGCCCAAGGCGGGGCGTGGGCGTCGCCGGTGGGGTGGACTCCGGCACCTGGGCCTGCTCCAGCGACCAGCTGGTGGTGCCTTGATCGCTCAGGTAAGCATTGGACATGGGCACTTCCACGCGCACCCCCGAGGGGTAGCCGAAGTTGTTGCCATTGGCCCACTGGTTGACCTGCCCACCCCAGACGCCCGACCACGGCATGCCGGTAATGGCCAGAAACACGATAAACCCACCGATAAAGATCCCCAGCACCGCATGCAGATCACGCCAGAACACCCGGCTTTTGGGTTTGCCGCGCACGCTCACTACGCCGCCGCTGCCCTGGCGCGGCCACCAGAGGTAAATCCCGGTAGCGACCAGCAGGATCGACCAGCCCGCCGCTATCTCGATCAGCTTGCGCGGGGTTTGTCCGAAGAACTTGAAGCTATGCAGGTAGCGCACGGTCCACATCACCGTGCCCCGGTCGTCCAGCGAGCCCAGTACCTCGGCGGTATAAGGGTTCACATAGACCGCCAGGCGTTCGCCAGACAGCGTGTTGACGGTGATCTCTGCCGAGCTGTCAGGCGTGGCGGGGGACGTGTATTTCACCGCCGTGCCTGGGTAGTCCTGCAGTGCCGCACTGACCTGCGCGGCGGGGGGCTGGGTGGCCTCCTGTACTGCTACGCGTTTGAGGTCGGCGTGAATCACGGCATCCAGCTCATCACGAAACAGGTACAGGGCGCCTGTCAGGGAGAGGGTGATCAGAAAGGGCAGTACCAGCAGCCCGGCATAGAAGTGCCATCGCCAGACGGCGCGATACAGATCCAGCGCGGCTTTGCGCGCCGGGGGAGATGCGGAAATAGTCGACATGTGAGTGCTCCAGAGCCGCTGCATAGCGGCGAGCAGCGACACCTCCTGAGGAGGCGTTGCCACTGGGTAGTAGGTGGGCAAGGCGCTAAGAGGGTGTCTACAAACTACTGCGCTAGGCCATGCGGCGTTGAAATCAGCCTCAAAATGCTCATTTACACCTCGTAAACTCCGCTTTTTCGGCTGATTTCGCCTTGCCTGACCGTCGCTCGTGACATTTGTAAACACCCTCTAGGCGTGCCTGCCCCGCGCAGTCATGGGGTTAACTGACCTGCAGCAAGGGGGGAGCACGAGGGCACGCGTGGGGGTAATTGAGCCACACCACCGTCCGTTGAGAGAACGTGTTTGGCAATGGCGACGCGTCAATAAACGCCCTGCTGCCAATGGCTGGGAGGTGGTTGGGTGCCGAGGGTGACTGCTGCCAGACACCGCAGTAATCACACTGGTGGTGCCAGTGCTCCAGTGCGTGTGAAGAGGAGGGGGTAGGGTCGGAGTGGCTGAGACACAAGGCATGCTCGTCATGGTGGGCATGACCTGACGCGTGAGATGCCTGCAGTTGGGAGAGCAGCGGCCCGGCAAACAGCAGGTAGATCGCGACGAACGCCAGATAAAGCGCTGCGCGATACCAAAAAGAGTCTGCTGAGCGGAAGTAATGCATCTACTGGTTACGCATGGTGGGCTTCATGGTCGTTTTGACGAAACAAGGGCGTCATCGTATCGGAAGTCATCGTATCGGGGGTCATAGTATCGGAAAGAGTCCCGTGGTTGACGGACCCTTATGCGGTGAATTGACGCGTCATCCTGTATGTTTCCTGGCGCCAAAAGCTCTACACCACTGCCAAACCCACCGTTACTCAATCGTGTAGTTGGCTGCCCCAAGCCCTGCCTCACTAAAGCGGATTTCGACAGGAAATTCCGAATGGCAGCCCTGAACCACCCACAGCTCTCGCCAATACCGAGCACCCTCACTCCCTTGAGGCATCGCCAGCACGTAAGGTTGAAACGACTCAGGCTGCTGGCAACCCAGCGTGGCCACTTTGGCCGCCACGCCCAGCATCGCATCCTGGATCAACTGCTGGTTAGAGAGAGTGCCCTCCTGAAGCGCGCCACTAGGTAACGATTGTGCGGCGACATGAGTGCTCAGCAGGCCGAATAAAAACGCGGCAGATAGACGAGCGCATAGGGTCATGGTTGTTGTTCTCGAGGGCGCGTAATGGCGAATTAGCTGACTTTACCTCAGCCTTTTATTTTTAAGCAAAGCATGATGGGTATTTTAAGCAAAGAACGATGGGTGACGGGAGGAGCACCTCCAGGCACTTTATTTATCGTCGTGTTGTTCTAATTTGGTGCAAGTCGATCTTTTTGTGATCTCTTTTGGTGCTTTGAGAGGCCGAGTCTCTCCGCAATGTGACGAGCGGGTACCCGCAGCGACTAGGAAGTATCGCTTTTCACCATTTTGGCGCATTCCTTGCATTTGTAAGCCAATGATTTATCCACAAGGAAGCGACAGCGCCCATGATATTGAGCGAACTCGCCCTGCCCGCTGCTGGTTCCGGCCACCGCTTTGACGCCGAGCGCCGCTGGGCCGCCTCGCTGGCCCTGAGCTTTGCCAACCGCGATGGCGTGACCCGATTAGTGCAGGCGCGCCACCAAGGGCCGCTACGCGTGCAGCGCCCCTTCTACCCGGAAGGCAGCCAGGAAGCGTGCCACGTTTACGTGTTGCACCCGCCCGGCGGGCTGGTGAGCGGTGATGCGCTGACCATCCGTGCCCATGTAGAGCGCGGCGCCCACGCGCTGCTCACCACGCCCGCTGCCAACAAGCTTTACAAAGCCGACAGCCAAGGGGTCGCCTGGACCCAGCTCACCGAACTCACGGTGGAGGCGGGCGCTACCCTGGAGTGGCTGCCTCAGGAGACCATCGCTTTTGACGGCTCAAAGGGCCACCAGCGCACCCATATCGCGCTGCACGGTGATGCCCGCTGCCTGGGCTGGGAAGTGATGGCGCTTGGCCGCCCGGCCAGCGATTTACCCTACGTTTCCGGGCAGATCGAGCAGCACTTCCGCCTGACCCTGGACGGCAAGCCGCTATGGCTGGAGCGCCAGCCGCTGGACCCTGCACACCCGCGCTTCGTGGGCCGCTGGGGGCAGGGCGGCGCGACGGTGCAGGCCACGCTGTGGGCCGTGGGGCTCGATGATGCCCCAGCGGCCATCGAAGCACTGCGCGAGGCGCTGCCGGATAACCCCCGCTGGGCAGTGACGGAACGCCATGGCGTACTGCTGATGCGCTATTTAGGTGCATCCCGAAACGAAGCCTGGGCCCTGTGTGAACATGCCTGGCAGCTACTACGCCCGCGCTGGATCGAACGCGATGCGCATACCCCGCGTATTTGGCTAACCTGATTGGCAACACCTCGATGATGCTGGAGACACTCCATGGAACTGACCCCAAGAGATAAAGACAAGCTGATGCTGTTCACGGCCGCCCAGCTCGCCGAGCGGCGCAAGGCGCGCGGCCTGAAACTCAACTACCCCGAGGCGGTGGCGCTGATTAGTTTTGAAATCATGGAAGGCGCACGAGACGGCCGCAGCGTCGCCGACCTGATGAGTTACGGGCGCGAGATCCTCACCCGTGACGATGTCATGGAAGGCGTGGCCGAGATGGTCGATGAAGTGCAGGTAGAAGCCACCTTCCCCGATGGCACCAAGTTGGTCACCGTCCACACCCCTATCAACTAACCGTCCACCGCTAGGAGAGCGCCATGATTCCCGGTGAGTATCAGTTGCACGAAGCGGATATCGAGCTGTGTGCGGGCCGCGAACGCATCACCGTAGAGGTGGCCAACACCGGCGACCGCCCCATTCAGCTAGGTTCCCACTACCACTTTGCCGAAGCCAATCCGGCGCTGGTGTTTGACCGCGATAAAACCCGTGGCTACCGGCTGGACGTCGCCGCAGGCACCGCCATCCGCTTCGAACCCGGCCAAACCCGCGAAGTCACGCTGATTCCGTTCGTCGGCAAGCGGGAAATCTACGGCTTCCGTGGCGATGTGATGGGGCCGCTCGATTAGCCAACGGATTAATAAAGAACAACCGACGGTAGGGCGGTCATCGTCTGGGTGACTGGTCACACAGACGATGACCGCCCAGCACTGGACTCAACGCTTGAGGCAGAGGCAATACATGAAACCGGTAAACAAGATCAGTCGGCGCGCCTACGCCGATATGTACGGCCCCACGGTAGGCGACCGCGTGCGCCTGGGCGACACCGAGCTATGGATTCAAGTCGAAAAAGACGCCACCCACTACGGTGAAGAAGTGAAGTTCGGCGGCGGCAAGGTGATCCGCGATGGCATGGGCCAAAGCCAGCGCCAGGATGCCTCGGTAATGGACACCGTGATCACCAACGCGCTGATTCTCGACTGGTGGGGCATCGTCAAAGCCGATGTGGGGCTGCAAAATGGCCGCATCGCCGCCATTGGCAAGGCAGGCAACCCCGACACCCAGCCCGATGTCGAGATCGTCATTGGCCCCGGCACCGAAGTGATTGCCGGTGAAGGCAAGATCCTCACCGCTGGTGGCATCGACGCCCATATCCACTTCATCTGCCCCCAGCAGGTGGAAGAAGCGCTGATGAGCGGTGTCACCACCATGCTCGGCGGTGGCACTGGCCCCGCCACGGGCTCCAACGCCACCACCTGCACCCCCGGCGAGTGGCACATTGGCAAGATGCTCCAGGCCGTGGACGACCTGCCCATGAACATCGGCCTGCTGGGTAAAGGCAACGCCAGCCTGCCGGAAGGGCTCGAAGCGCAGCTGGAAGCGGGCGCGATGGGCCTCAAGCTGCATGAAGACTGGGGCACCACCCCCGCCTCCATCGATACCTGCCTGAGCGTGGCGGAAAAGTACGATGTGCAGATCGCCATCCACACCGATACGCTCAACGAATCCGGCTTCGTGGAAGACACCCTGGCGGCCTTCAAAGAGCGCGGCATCCACACCTACCACACCGAAGGTGCAGGCGGCGGCCACGCCCCGGACATTCTCACTGCCTGCTCCAAGGAGTACGTGCTGCCGTCCTCCACCAACCCCACGCGGCCCTACACGGTGAACACCATCGACGAGCATCTCGACATGCTCATGGTCTGCCACCACCTGGACCCCAATATTCCCGAAGACGTGGCCTTTGCCGATTCACGTATTCGTCGCGAAACCATCGCCGCCGAGGATATCCTCCACGACCTGGGCGTGATCTCGATGATCGCCTCCGACTCCCAGGCCATGGGCCGTGTGGGTGAAGTGGTCTGCCGCACCTGGCAAACGGCCCATAAAATGAAGGTGCAGCGCGGCCTGTTGCCGGAAGATGAAGCGCTGGGGGCCGACAACCTGCGCGCCAAGCGCTATATCGCCAAATACACCATCAACCCCGCCATTACTCACGGCATCGCCCATGAAGTTGGCTCCATTGAAGTGGGCAAACTGGCCGATTTGGTGCTGTGGAAGCCCGCCTTCTTCGGCGTCAAACCGGCGCTGATTTTGAAAGGCGGCATGATTGCCGGAGCGCCCATGGGCGACCCCAACGCCTCGATTCCCACGCCGCAGCCGGTGCACTACCGCCCCATGTTCGGCACCTTTGGCCGGGCGGCCAGCCAGGTAAGGCTCAACTTCGTCAGCCAGGCCGCCATCGATGCGGGCATCAAGGAGCGGCTGGGCCTGCAAAGTACGCTGTCGGCCTGTAAAAACGTGCGCGGCGTGCGCAAAAAGGACATGAAGCTCAACGACGCCTGCCCAGAGCTCACCGTCGACCCGCAAACCTACGAAGTGCGCTGCGACGGCGAACTGCTCACCTGTGAGCCCGCGACTGAACTGCCGCTGGCGCAGCGGTATCACTTGTTTTGAATGTAAGACATATCCTAGGCGACACGAGAGCCGGGGGCAGCCCGTAGAGAGGGTCTTTTGCCATGGCCGGAAAATGTTCCCTACATTTCCGGCATTTCCTCCATCCATGGAGGTCAGATGGCAAAAGTAGCGTACAGGGAGGTATTTACAGCGCCCTCTCGTAGGGCTGCTCCCGGCGAGCCCCCCAAGGCTATAACAGGACGATATCGATGTTGAAACTGATTGAACGCCTCGGCCCCGTAGATGAGGACACCGCCAGCGACACGCTGACACTGCCCTTCGAGCTGCGCATTCGTGGCCGCTTGAAAGCCGAAAGCGACAGCGGCCAGCCGCTGGGCCTGTTTCTGGATCGCGGCCCGGTACTGCGTGATGGTGAAGGCCTGAAAGCCGAAAATGGCGAGATCGTGCGCGTTTATGCCGCCATCGAGCCTGTGGTGACCGCGCGAGTGAGTACTGGCTTACCCCTGGCACGGCTGGCGTACCACCTCGGCAATCGCCATGTGCAGCTGGCGCTGGGAGAAGACCAGCAGGGCGGCTGGGTGCGTTTCCCACCCGACCACGTTCTCGAAGAGCTGGCCGAGCTGCTGGGCGCGACGCTCGAGCACCACAACGCCACCTTCGACCCCGAGCCGGGCGCCTATAACCAAGTGGGGGGTGGGCATTCGCACGGCCATGGTCATAGCCATGGCCACGGGCATTCCCATGCTCACGACCACGACCACGACCACGACCACGACCACGACCATGGACATGGACATGGACATGGACATGGACACAGCCATGCCCACTAAGCCAAACACCTCGCCAGACACCTCGCCAGACCTGGCGCTGCTGGGCTTGCTGCAACTGGTGAGCCCGGCGCTGCCCATCGGCGCCTTCGCCTTTTCCCAAGGGCTGGAAAGCGCCTTCGAGCTGGGCTGGGTCCGCGATGAAGAGAGCCTGAGCGAGTGGCTGTCCGGGGTACTGGAAGATGGCCTGACCCGCTGTGAACTGCCGGTGATCGACCGGCTATACGGTGCCTTTGCCGCCCAGCAAGGCGGCACGGTTGCCGAGTGGGACCACTGGCTGGCCGCTACCCGTGAAACCGCCGAACTGGCCGCAGAGGATAGCCGCCTGGGCGCATCGCTCACACGGCTGCTGGGCAGCCTGGACCTGTTACCAAACGATGAACTGCTGAAAAGTGAAGACTCACTGACGCCGCTTTTGCCACCGCAGGCGGGTTACGTCACGATGTTCAGCTGGGCAGCTTATCAACGGGGAATTCCCGTTCACCAGGCGCAGCTGGGGTTTGCCTGGACCTGGCTGGAAAACCAGCTGGCCGTAGCCTGCAAGGCACTGCCGCTGGGGCATACTGCGGCACAACGTATCATCGAGCGGCTACGCAGCGAACTGGTCGTGGCCGTCGACCGGGCGAAGCACCTGGACGACGATGCGCTGGGCCCCGTGCTGCCCGGCGTGGCACTGGCCAGCGCCCTGCATGAAACCCAATACTCCCGTTTATTTAGAAGTTAACTGGCATCATTCAGGAGAAGACAATGACTCACTGTTTACGCGTTGGCGTGGGTGGCCCGGTAGGTTCCGGCAAAACCGCGCTGCTCAAGCAGCTCTGTTCGGCGCTGCGCGATCATTATGATATTGCCGTGGTCACCAACGACATCTACACCCGCGAAGACGCCGATTTCCTGCTGCGCCACGAAGCGCTGCCCGCCGACCGCATTCTGGGGGTGGAAACCGGCGGCTGCCCGCACACGGCGATTCGGGAAGATGCCTCGATGAACCTGGCGGCCATTGACGAGCTGCACGCCCGCCACCCCAGCCTGGAACTGGTGCTGGTAGAGTCCGGTGGCGACAACCTCTCCGCCACCTTCAGCCCCGAGCTTTCCGATCTCACCCTGTACGTGATCGACGTCTCCGCAGGCGACAAGATTCCACGCAAGGGTGGCCCGGGCATCACCAAGTCGGACCTGCTGATCATCAACAAGATCGATATCGCCGAGCAGGTACACGCGTCGCTGGAAGTGATGGAGCGAGATTCGAAGAAAATGCGCGGCGAACGCCCGTTCGTGTTCACCAACCTCTACGATGGCGTTGGCCTCGAAGAGATCATTCGCTTCATTCTCGACAAAGGCATGCTGGAAGAGCGGCGCCCAGCGGCAGCAAGCGCCTGATAAAAAGCTGCCCTGACCAGGCGGTAAGCGGTCAGGGCAGCGGAAGAGTGTGGTCAGCGTCGTGCCAAAACGGGCCGTCCCTGGCCACCACTTGGACACAGTGGACTGATAAGTCCCTGATAACCTTAACCTAGGTTATGAAGTCGCCAATCGGCCGTTAATTATTTGTTCGCAAAGTAAAAAAGCGCCGAAAAGTGGCTAAAGATGACACATTGAACCTCCGTCAAGAGCCTCAGTTCCTGTAAATGGCGATGCCATCAACGATGACGCTGGCGCAGGTGGTTGATCACGCCACCTTGCGCTATCAGCTCCCGCTGGCGGGGGCTGAGCCCATGATGCAGCGTCAGCTCGCCCTTGCCGGGGATATGCGCGGTCAGCGTGTCCCCGCGTTCCAGCTGCGCGTAGAGCCCCTCGATCACCAGGCAGTCGCCCTGGGTTAGCCGGGCGCTGTCTTCCTCGCGGGTAAAGGTGAGGGGCAGGGCACCAAAGCAGATCAGGTTTTGCCAGTGAATCCGCGCAAAACTCTTCGCGACCACCACCTGTAGCCCCAAATAGCGCGGCACCAGTGCGGCATTCTCGCGGCTGGAGCCCTGCCCGTAATTCGTTCCTCCGATAATCGCGTGCCCACCCTGGGTGCGAGTGCTTTCTGCGCGCTCGGCATAGTGCGGGTCGACTGCCTCGAAGGTGAAGGGGGCCGAGGCATACACGCTGCTCCAGTAGGGCAGCACCCGCTGCCCGGCAGGCATGATGTCATCGGTGGAGATATTGTCGCCGGTGACCAGGAGCACCGGCACTTCCAGGCGGTCCGGCAATGGGGCGAGCTCTGGCAGCGCCGGGGTGTTGTCGGTCTTCTGCAGCGCTTTCAGCTTTGCTTCGTGGGGGGGTAGCGGCGCGTTGAACAGGGCGCGGTTCACCTCGATTCGGGCGGGCTCCTGGGGGCGGGGGTAGGGCATGTCGAGGGTGCGTGGGTCGGTGATCACCCCGGCCACCGCCGAGGCGGCGGCGGTTTCCGGGCTGCACAAAAACACGCTGTCTTCCCGCGTGCCGGAGCGCCCGGGAAAATTGCGCGGCACGGTACGCAGGCTGTTGAGCCCCACGGCGGGTGCTTGCCCCATCCCGATACAGCCATTACAGCCCGCCTGGTGCAGCCGAGCGCCGCTGGCGACCAGGTCGGCCAGGTAGCCCTGCTCGATGAGCGAGGTCAGCACCTGGCGGGAAGAGGGGTTGATATCCAGCGAAACGCCGTCGGCCACCTGCTTGCCGCGCACGATCTCGGCCACCACGGCAAAATCGCGAAAGCCGGGGTTGCCCGACGAGCCGATGTACGCCTGATGCAGCGGCTGGCCCGCCGCCTCACGTACGGTGACGACGTTATCCGGGCTGGAGGGCAGCGCAATCATGGGTTCCAGCTGGCTGAGGTCGAGCGTCTCGTGCAGGTCGTAGTGGCAGCCGGGCTCGGCAGCCAGCGGGGTCCAGTCGGCTTCTCGGCCTCGGGAGGCCAAAAAGCGCCGGGTCTCGTCATCGCTGGGGAACACCGTGGCCGTGGCTCCCATCTCGGTGCCCATGTTGGCCAGCACATGGCGGTCCATGGCGGAAAGGTGGGCAAGCCCTGGCCCGTAATACTCGATGATGGTGTTCTTGCCGCCCGCCACGCCGTGGCGGCGCAGCAGCTCCAGTACGATGTCCTTCGCCGAGACCCAGTCGGGCAGCTGGCCTTCCAGCTTGATGCCCCAAATCTTCGGCATGGTGATGTACAGCGGCTCGCCTGCCATGGCCATGGCCACTTCGATGCCGCCCGCACCAATCGCCAGCATGCCGAGGGCACCCGCCGCCGTGGTGTGGCTGTCGCAACCGACGATGGACTCGCCGGGCACACCGAAGTTTTCCATGTGCACCGGATGGCTGATGCCGTTACCGGGGCCTGAATACCACACGCCAAAGCGTTCGCAGGCACTTTTCAGAAACAGGTAGGTTTCGGCGTTCAGGTTGTCGGCCTGGACGAGGCCGTGGTCGATGTACTGCACGCTGGGCTCGGTGTGTACACGGTCGAGCCCCATGGCTTCCAGCTCCAGCATCACCAGCGTGCCCAGTACGTCTTGCAGCAGGGCCTGGTTGATGCGCAGGGCGATTTCACTGCCAGGGGTCAGCTCGCCGCTGACCAAGTGACGTTGAAGCAACTGTTGGGCAAGGTTTGACGGCGGAACAGGGGAGGATGCGGTCATGGTCATTCACCAGGTTGTCGTTGTTATCGATGGCACAGAGGATGCAGGGAGAAAGCGTGTTCAGGGCAGGGCGTAGCAGCGGTCCGCGCTGCCGGCTTTCACCACCTGACCGGGCGTGTCGTGGCCGATCAGCGCTGGCAAGGTGGCGGAAATATCCAGTAGCGCAGGCAGGTTGACGCCGGTGGCGACGCCCATCTGCTCGAACATGTGCACCAGGTCTTCGGTGCAGACATTACCCGTGGCGCCGGGGGCAAACGGGCAGCCGCCCAGACCACCCAGCGAGGCATCGAACCGCAAGATGCCCGCTTGCCAAGCCGCCAGAGCGTTGGCCAGCCCCATACCTCGTGTATTGTGGAAATGCAGCGTGAACGGCACGCCGGGAAAACGCTCCAGCACCTGGCGGCATAGCGCGCCGACCTGGGCGGGGTTGGCCACGCCGGTGGTATCGCACAGCGTGATGCCTTCCACGCCTAGCGCCAGCTGCTGTTCGATCAGGCTGAGCACGCGGGCTTCGGGTACCTTGCCTTCGAAGGGGCAGCCAAAGGTGGTGGAGAGCGAGGCGTTGATGAACACGCCGCTCCCCTGTGCCAGCTGAATGATCGAGGCGAACTGTTCGAGCGATGCCTCTGGCGTCATGCGCAGGTTGGCGCGGCCATGGGCGTCACTGGCCGACATCACCAGGTTGATTTCATCCACGCCGCAGGCCAGCGCCCGCTCGGCTCCCTTGACGTTGGGCACCAGCACGGTGACCTCCACGCCGTCGCGGCGCTGAATGGCATTCACCACGTCGGCGGCGTCGCGCAGGTTGGGAATGGCCTTGGGCGAGACGAAGGAGGTGGCCTCGATGCGTGCAATGCCGGTGGCGGTGAGAGCGTCGATCAGCGCGACTTTCTGTTCGGTGGGGATAAAGCGCTCTTCGCTCTGAAAGCCATCGCGGGGGGCCACTTCGTTGATTTGCAGGGTAGTCATGGGGGTCTCCGGTTAGATGATGCCCGCTTGGCGCAGCTTGTCGCGGGTGGCGGCATCGATGCCCAGCTCTTCCAGTACGTCATCGGTGTGGGCGCCCAGCGTCGGCCCGCCTTGCCCCAGCCTGCCGGGGGTGGCGCTCAGCTTGGGCAGCACGCCCGGCACCTTGAGCGCGCGGCCATCGGCGCGGGTGACGCTCTGGATCATCTCCCGGGCAAGGTAGTGGGGGTCGTTGGCGATATCGGCAGCGGTATAGGGGAAGCCAGCCGGTACGCGGGCGTCGTCCAGGGCGCTGAGAATGTCGTCGCGGCGGCGGGTCTGGGTCCAGGCTTCGATGGCTGCATCGATCTCGCTGGCGTGCTGGCTGCGGCCATCGTTGTGGGCCATGGCGGGGTGGTTGGCGAGATCCTCACGGCCAATCACGCCCATCAAGCGCTTGAAGATGCTGTCGCCATTACCGGCAATCAGCACGTATTCGCCTTCGCAGGTGCGGTAGGCGTTGGATGGCGTAATGCCGGGCAGCGCGCTGCCGCTGGGTTCACGTACCTGGCCGGTGGCATCGAACTCCGGCAGCAGGCTCTCCATCATGGCAAACACGGATTCGTACAGGGCCACATCGATCTCTTGCCCTAGGCCGCTGCGCTGACGCTCCTGCAGGGCCAGCAGGGTGCCGATCACCGCGTAGAGCGCCGAGAGCGAGTCGCCGATGCTGACCCCCACCCGCACCGAAGGCTCGCCGGGGTGGCCGGTCAAGTAGCGCAGCCCGCCCATGGCTTCGCCAATCACCCCAAAGCCTGGCTTGTTGCGGTAGGGGCCGGTCTGGCCAAAACCGGAAACCCGCACCATGATCAAGCCCGGGTTCTGGGCGGCCAGCGTGTCGTAGCCCAGCCCCCAGCTTTCCAGCGTGCCGGGGCGAAAATTCTCGACGATCACATCGGCTTCGGCGGCCAGGCGGCGCACCACCTCTTGGCCCTGTTCACTGCGCAGGTCCAGCGTCACCGAACGCTTGGTACGGCTCTGGACGTGCCACCACAGCGAGGTGCCCTCTTCGAGAATACGCCATTTGCGAAGGGGGTCGCCGGTGCCGGGAGGCTCGATCTTGATCACATCTGCTCCGAACTCCCCCAGCAGCTTGGTGGCAAACGGACCGGCGATGAGCTGGCCAAGCTCTACGACTTTAAGTCCATCGAGAGGAAGCTGTCGCGTTGTCATAATGAAGGCTCCTGATAACGCTTGATCTGGCAGGCGGGTCTGGATGCAGACGCGGCGTGTTGTTGTTCATCAAGCATCTGCGAGCCTGCCGAGCATCACAATTAGGCAATCAGGAAACGGGTGTTCGTCACTGGCGAACCCTGAGGCGACGCGCGGTATTTTTTCCAACGATCTTTTCGACCACGTTTCCAACCACTGACCGGGTAGATGCCATGCTGCGATTCGATTTTGTCACGCTCAGACTGTTCGTCGCGATTGCCGACGAAGGGCGCCTGACCGCTGCGGCGGAGCGTGAGCACCTGGCGCTGGCGGCGGTCAGCAAGCGGGTCAGCGACCTGGAAACACTGGTGGGCACCGAGCTTCTGTATCGGCGGCCACGTGGCGTGGAGCTGACTCCCGCTGGCAGGGCCTTCCTGCACCACGCCCGGCGTATTCTGGAAGATGTGGCCCGGCTGCAGGCCGAGCTGAGCGAGTACGGCGAAGGCGTGCGGGGCCACGTGCGGATTCATTCCAATACCTCGGCGATCATTGCTTTTCTGCCCCAGGATCTCAGCACCTTTGCCCGGGAGTACCCGCAGATCAAGATCGACCTGCAGGAGCGCACCAGCAGCGAAGCGATTGCGGCGGTGCGCGACGGCGTGGCCGATATCGGCATCTTTGCCAGCCACGTGGCCGCCGATGAGCTGGAGGTGCGCCCCTATCGGCGTGACCAACTGGTGCTGGTCACCCCGCAGGACCACCCGCTGGCGGAGCACGACAAGCTCTATTTGCACCAGGCGGCGGAGTACGATTTCGTGGGGCTGCAGCAGGACGCCTCGCTGCAGTCGCTGCTGCATGAACAGGCCAGCCAGGCCGGTAGAAACCTGCGCATGCGCATACAGGTACGCAGCTTCGATGCCATCTGCCGCATGATTCACTACGGCCTGGGCGTGGGGGTACTGCCCCAGCGCACGCTCTATCGAGACCTGAAAGACCTCAAGCTACGCATGATTCCGCTGGCCGACGAATGGGCTACCCGGGAGCTGGTGATTGGCATGCGCCATCACGCGGGCCTTCCGGTGGTGGCGCGTCATCTGGTCGACCATCTGCTATCCCCTCAGGAGACACCCCATGACCACTGATTTCGTTGATGACATCAAGGCGCTCACCTTCGATGTGTTTGGCACCGTGGTGGACTGGCGCGGCAGCGTCATCCGCGAAGGCGAACAGCTCAACGCCGCCAAGGGTCTGGCCATCGACTGGCCGGCGTTTGCCGACCGCTGGCGGGCAGGCTATGCCCCGGCCATGAACCGCGTACGCCAGGGGGAGCTGCCCTGGACCAAGCTGGATGCGCTGCACCGCATGACGCTGGATACCCTGCTGGAAGAATTCGGCGTGGCCGACCAGCTGAGCGAGGCCGACAAGCAGTACCTGAACCGCGTATGGCATCGCCTCACGCCCTGGCCGGATAGCGTCGCAGGGCTGCAGACGCTAAAGCAGCGCTTCATTCTGGCCACGCTCTCCAACGGTAACGTGTCGCTGCTGGTGAACATGGCCCGCCACGCGGGGCTACCCTGGGACTGCGTGCTCTCCTCCGAGCTTGCCGGGCACTACAAGCGCGACCCCGAGGTGTACCACATGGCGGCCAATCTCCTCGACCTGAAACCCTCGCAGATTCTGATGGTGGCCGCCCACCAGGACGACCTGCAGGCCGCCCACCGGGAAGGCATGCGCACGGCGTTCGTGAAGCGCCCGCTGGAGTTTGGCCCCACGGCCACGCCGGACCTGAGCATCGACCCCTGCTTCGACCTGGTGGCCGAGGACTTCCTCGACCTGGCACGGCAACTGACATGAAGCTCGACCCCACGTCACTCAGGCTGTTCGTCAAGGTCGCGGAGCTGGGTACCATCAGCGGGGCGGCCGACGCCTCGTTCATGGCCACGTCGGCGGTCAGCAAGCGGCTCAGCGAGTTGGAAGGGTACTTCAATACGCCGCTGCTCAAGCGCAACAATCGCGGGATCGAACTGACGCCCGCAGGCAGCGCGCTTCTGAACCTGTCGCGCGGCGTGCTGCACAACCTCGAAGACCTCGACCTGCAGATGCGTGACTACGCCAGCGGCCACCGGGGCCTGGTACGGGTCTTCGCCAACATGTCGGCCATTACCCAATACCTGCCCCACGAAATGCGCGCCTTCTTCGAACAGCACCCGGACATTGGCGTTCAGCTCGAAGAGAAGGTCAGCCCCATCATCACCCGGGAAGTGATGAACAATAACGCCGACATTGGCGTCTGCGCGCAGCTGATCCACGGCTACGAGCTGATGGAGTTTCCCTACCATGTGGATGATCTGGTGCTGGTGGTGCCGCAGCAGCATCCGCTGGCTCAGCGGGAGAGCGTGCAGTTCCGTGAATGCCTGGACTACCCTCACGTGGGCCTGCATACCGCCAGTGCCATCAACCTGGAAATCATGCGGGCGGCCAGCATGGCCAACAAGACCCTGCGAATTCGTATTCAGGTCACCAGCTACGATGCCCTTTGCCTGATGGTGCAGGCGGGGCTGGGAGTGGGCGTGCTGCCCCGAGGGGCCATTCGCCAGTACGTGGACGGTCTCAACGTCAAGGTGCTGTCGATTCAGGATGCCTGGGCGCGGCGCAAGCTGCGCATTTACGTGAAGGATATGGAGCGGCTTTCCATGGCGGCCCGCGTGCTGGTGGAGCATCTGATCCAGTCAGCCAGCGCCGCATCGGCCCCGCCCGAGCCATGACACCATGGTCCTGCTTTCGCGTTTGGAGAAGGCAGGTTCATCAATCACCAATATACAGCCTGTCGCTTTGGCGTTATCACTTTAAGCACCACTAAGCGATCCCCTTGCTTAACTGGTTATCGGGAGAGGCCCTGCGCCTTTCGCAGCACATAACAGCACAACATGCTTCCCGACGCTTCGAGGATATAACAATGACTAAATCAGCACTACGCCACTTGCTTCCCGCTTCCCTGCTTGCCGTAGGCGCACTGACTGCCGCCACAGCCCAGGCCAATACGTCGCTCAACATTGGCGCGGTGCCCACGGGGACCGGCTGGTTCTTCGGCATCTCCGAAGGCGCTCGGGTGATCAGCGCCAACACGGACTACGAAATCACCGTGCGTGAAACAGGCGGCACCCGCGAGAACGCCATCCGCTTGGGCCGTGGCGAGCTTGACCTGGCCTTCACCGAAGCGCTGGTAGGCTACGAGATGTACAACGGCACCGGCCGCTTCGAAGACACGCCCAACCCCGACGCCCGCCTGATCTACTGGATTGCCCCCTCTACCATGCACTGGGCAGTGCGCGAAGATTCCGGCATCGAGAGTTTCGAAGGCCTCAACGGGGCGCGCTTCAACCCTAGCAGCATCGGCGGCGGCGGCGAGTACATCACCGAGCTGGTGTTCGACATCCTGAACATAGAACCCGACTTTCAGCGCATGCGTATCGATGATGCCGCCGAAGGGGTGATCGACGGACGCCTGGTAGGCTTCAGCTACAACGGCGTGCCGCCCATTCCCGCCTTTACCGAAGTGCACTCCTCTCGCACGCTGCGCCTGCTGTCGCTGACGGACGAGCAGGTCGAGGCAGTCACCGAAGAGCTGCCCTTCCTGGCCAGCACCGTGATTCCTGCCGACACCTATCGCGGCATGCCGGATACCACCTCGCTGGGCATCTACATGGGCGTGGCCGCTAACGCCAGCCTCAGTGAAGACACCGTCTATGAAATCACCAAGGCTTACTGGGAGAACCACGAGCAGGTTGCCAACTCCTTCCAGCCCGCCCAGGGGGTGACGCCGCAGGTCGTGCTCGACAATGCGACGTTCCCGCTGCACGTCGGTGCTCTGCGCTACTACCGGGACGACCTGGCGCTCGATATCCCCGAGGAAATCATTCCTCCTGAAGCGCAGTAACCCTCTACTTCTGCGGGCCCATCGCCCGCAGAAGCTTTCGATGCCCTTATCCTGACGCGCCGCCATTCTATCGTGCCGCGGTGCGGGAGTTATCCCAATGGACACCCCTGCAAACCCCAACGTCGTTGAGAAATATTCGGAGGGCTCGGGCAAGCGTCAGCTGTCCGGCTTCTGGTTCATGGTCACGCGCCTGGCGGCGGTCTCCATGGCGCTGTTTCACCTCTATACGGCCCTCACCGGCCCCATGAACACCCAGAACGCGATCCACTTGCTGTTCGCTCTGCCGCTGATTTTTCTGGCCTATAGCTGCCGTAGCCGCGACGCCAACCGCATTCCCTGGTACGACCTGGTGCCGATCATCCTCGGCGCGGTCGTCAGTATCTATTACGTGATCCATTTTGACCGGATCATCTATCAGCTGGGCTATTTGATGCCCACCCAACTGGATATCATTTTTGGTATCTCGGCCATCCTGCTACTGCTGGAAGCCTGTCGACGAGCCATCGGCCTCGCTTTCCCCATCCTGGTACTCATCGCGCTCTCCTATGCCGCCTTCGGCCAGCACCTGCCGGGCGTTTGGGGGCATGGCGGCTTTCGATGGGACGACCTGATAGCGACCTTCTACCTGAGTCCTACCGGCGTCTACGGTAGCCTGATGCGCACCTCGTCCACGGTGATCGTCGTGTTCATCATGTTCGGTGCCCTGTTGGTGACCACCGGCGGCGGCGACAGCTTCATGCGCCTGGCCAACGCCGCTACCGGTCGCCTTTCGGGCGGCCCCGCCAAGGCCGCCACCCTGTGCAGCGCCATGTTCGGCAGTATCAGCGGCAGTACCGCTGCCAACGTGGCCACCACCGGAGTGTTCACCATCCCGATGATGAAAAAGAACGGCTACAGCCCGCGCTTTGCGGCGGCCACCGAAGCATCTGCCTCCACCGGTGGTCAGATACTGCCGCCTATCATGGGGGCCGCCGCCTTCGTCATGGCCGACGTCATCTCGACCAGCTACCTCGCCATCATCAGCGCCGCCCTCATTCCCGCGCTGCTCTTCTATCTTGCTATCTGGATGAGTGTGCACTTCGAGGCCAAGCGCCTGGGCCTGTCGCCGATTCCCAAGTCCCAGCGCCCTAGCCTGCGTGAGGGTCTGTTCAACATCGAGACCCTGTTGATTCCTCTGATCGTGCTGATCACCCTGCTGGTGATGCGCTATACCCCCACCACGGCGGCGGTGGCCGCCTACTTCACCGCCATGGCGCTTTACCTGTTCTCCTGGCGCAGCCCGGGCACCTTCGTGGAGCGCCTCAAGTCGCTGCCCGCAGCGCTGGAAGCGGGCGCCATGACCGCCGCCATGATCGCAGTCATCATCGGCAGCGTGGCTATCATCGCTTCGGTGATCAGCCTGACCGGCCTGGGTCTGAAGGTCTCCTCGGTCATCCTGGTGGTCAGCGGTGGTGACGTGCTGGTGACGCTGGTGCTGGCCATGGTGGTGGCGATCATCCTCGGTATGGGGCTGCCTACCGTGGCGGCTTACATGCTGGCCGCCTCGGTGGTGGCAGG
Source organism: Vreelandella hamiltonii (assembly GCF_014651775.1). GTDB lineage: Bacteria > Pseudomonadota > Gammaproteobacteria > Pseudomonadales > Halomonadaceae > Vreelandella > Vreelandella hamiltonii. The sequence continues at coordinate 48,802 of NZ_BMXN01000010.1, read as the reverse complement.
GGCCTTCATCGAAGCCGGTCTGCCGAGCCTCTCGGCGCATCTCTTCATTCTCTATTTCGCGATTCTCTCCGGGGTCACGCCACCGGTGGCACTGGCCGCCTATATCGGCGGCGCCATCGCGGGTTCCCACTGGTTCCGCACCGCGCTGACCGCCACCAAGATCTCGCTGGGCGGCTTCCTGATTCCCTACATGTTCATCTACCACCCGCCGCTGCTCGGCAACGGCACGGCGCTGGAGATTGCCCTGGCGGTGGGCTCCGGGGTGATCGGCATCACGGCGCTGGCGGCCTCCACCATCGGCTACTTCCTGCGCCCCTGTTCCTGGCTGGAACGCGGCCTGCTGCTTGCGGCCGCGTTGATGCTGATCAGCGGCCAACTGATCACCGACGTGGCGGGTATTGCCGTGATCGGAGGGTTGTTCGTTTGGCAGTACCTTAAAAATCAGCGTTCAGAGGTAGCTCTGACGCCCCCCACCCACAAGGAGCCCGCCTGATGAGTGATCGACAGGACACACTGGACCCGAACGGCCTGGCCACCCGCCGCGAAGTGCTGGGCGATACCTACGTGGATGCCGCCCTCTCCCAGGTGGATGAGTTCAGCTGGCCCATGCAGGAGCTGGTGACCCGCAACTGCTGGAACGACATCTGGAACCGCCCGGGCCTTGCACGGCCCACCCGCAGCCTGATCAACATCGGCATGCTGGTGGCATTGAACCGCCCCCATGAACTCAAGGTGCACCTGCGTGGCGCGCTGAACAACGGCTGCACCGAGGAGGAGATTCGCGAGGTGCTGCTGCAGTGCGTGCCCTACTGCGGCTTTCCGGCGGCCATCGACGGGCTGCGTACCGCCCGGGAGGTGTTGGCCGCCTGGCAAGAGGAGCAGAACGGCCGCTGAGGCCGTGTTCCGACGACCCGGCCGCCACCGGGCGAACGACAACAATAACCGAGTATGGAGAACTGCCATGACGCTATCCCCCAAACGCCTGCTCGCCCCGCTGGCCACGGCGGTGCTGACCGCCGGTGTCGCCTCGGGTGTGGCTACCCAGGCCGTGGCTAACGAGGCCCTTGGTATCGGCGTGGCACCGGCCGCTTCTGGCTGGTACTTCGGCTTTTCGGAACTCTCGCGGCTGGTGAGCGGCGATTCACCGCTGGAAGTCTCGGTGCGCGAAACCGGCGGCTCCAGGGAGAACGCCATCCGCCTGGGCCGTGGTGAGATTGACCTGGGGTTGATTGACGCCCCGGGCGCCTACGAGGCCTACAACGGTGAGGGCCGCTACGAGAACGACGCCATCGAGCAGATGCGCGTCGTGCTGTGGGTGGCACCTTCCACCATGCACTGGGCCGTGCGCCAGGACAGTGGCATCGAGACCTTCGAGGATCTGGAGGGGGCGCGCTTCAACCCCAGCAGTATTGGTGGGGGCGGCGAGTACATCACCGAGCTGGTGTTCGATGCGCTGGGAATCTCGCCTGACTTCCAACGCATGAGCATGTCGGACGCCGCCGATGCCGTGGTGGATGGGCGCATCGTTGGCTTCAGCTACAACGGCATCCCACCTATCCCGGCGTTCACCGAAGTGCACTCCGCACGCCCGCTGCGGGTGCTCTCGATGAGCGAGGAGCAGGTGTCCACCGTCACCGAAACGTTGCCCTTCCTGTCCGCCACCGAGATTCCTGAAAACGCCTACCGAGACATGCCCGCCGCCACCACGCTCGGCACCTACATCGGTATCGCCGCCACCCATGAACTCTCTGAAGAGGCAGGCTACGCATTCACCCGCGCCTACTGGGAGAACATCGAACGGCTGGTTGAGACGTTCGCCCCCGCCCGTGGAATGACGCCGGAGATCTCGGTGGAGAACACCACCACGCCGCTGCATGCCGGTTCGCTGCGCTACTACCGCGAGATCGGTATCGAGGTGCCCAGCGACCTCGTACCGCCAGAGGCGGAATAAACCCAACAACACCGTGCCTGTGGAGTCATGGTATGTCGGCAGCGTGACCTCGAATGCCGCCACGAAATGTCCTTGGGCGGCTTGCTGATTCCGTTTATTGTTGACGAGCGGGCAGGCCCTCAGCGCCGAGGTGGGCAGGGCGCTGACCTTGAGGTATGAGCGTGAGGTATGAACGTAAGGTACGAGCGAGAGGTATCTGCCTGACAGCGTTATGTTAGCCATGCCGTGAAACAGGGCACTTCCCTAAAGCAGGCAGCAAGCAAGGAGCCGCTTTGATGAACATTGTCATTCCCGATGATTACCAGGATTGTGTACGCGACCTGGATGCCTTCGCCAAACTGGCGGGCCACCAGGTGACGATTTACAACGACACCGTCACCGATGAGGATGCGCTGGTCGAGCGCTTCAAGGAGGCCGACGCGCTAGTGCTGATTCGTGAGCGCACGCCGATCACCGCGTCCCTGCTGGCGCGGCTGCCCAAGCTCAAGCTGATCAGCCAAACCGGCGGCGGCGCGGCCCACGTGGATATGGCCGCCTGCCGAGCGCACGGCGTGATGGTGCTGGCAGGCACCGGCTCGCCCTACGCCGCCGCGGAGCTGACCTGGGGGCTGGTGCTCTCGGCCATGCGGCGCATTCCCGATGAGGTGGCCAACCTCAAGGCAGGCCGCTGGCAGCGCACCCTGGGCATGGGCCTGAAAGGGCGCACCCTGGGCGTGTTTGGCTACGGCAAGATTGGCCAACTGGTGGCCCGCTACGGCCAGGCGTTCGAAATGAACGTGCTGGTATGGGGCCGCGAGGGCACCCGCCAGCGGGCCGCTGAGGCGGGGCTGGAGGTAGCAACCTCGCAGGAGGCATTCTTCGAACGCAGCGATGTGCTGAGCCTGCACCTGCGCCTGAACCCGGAAACTCGCGGGATCGTCACCGCCGCCAACCTGGCCAGCATGAAGCCGACCGCCGTGCTGGTGAATACCAGCCGCGCCCCGCTGATCGAAGCGGGCGCGCTGGAAGCGGCGCTGAAGGCTGGCCGCCCCGGCATGGCCGCCGTGGACGTGTTCGATGAAGAGCCGGTGACCGAGCATCCGCTGCTGGCGCTGCCCAACTTCCTGGCCACGCCCCACCTGGGCTACGTGGAGAAAGACAGCTACGAGCTCTACTTTGGCGACGCGTTCGAGAACGTGCTGGCGTTCGAAGCAGGCACGCCAGGGCGTAATCTGGCAGAAGAGGGCTAAGCCTCTGACGCATACCCCGCGAGCGGTGAAAGGTCACCGCCCGCGAGGTGATAGAGGCCGAGGCGTAGGTTCAGTGGCCCGACCAGCCCAGCAGGATGGGTACGTAAACCACCAGCAGCAGAACGCCGATCAGCCCTAGCAGGTACGGCAGGATGGCTTGCGTAATGCGCTCCAGCGGCAGCTGAGTCACCGACGAGGCTACGTAAAGGTTGATGGCCACGGGCGGGGTAATCATGCCAATCGAGAGCCCCACCACGATGATCAGCCCGAAGTGGATCGGGTCGATGCCCAGCTGCAGCACCAGCGGCAGCAGCACCGGGGTGAGGATGATCAAGGCGCTGGCCGTCTCGATGAACACCCCGGTCAGCAGAATCACCGCCACCACCAGCAGCATGATCACGTAGGGGTTGGTGGAGAGCGACAGCACCGATTGGGCAATCGCACCGGGCACCTGCCAGCTGGAGAGCGTCCAGCTGAGCACCGCCGACATGGCAATCACCAGCATGATCACGGCGGTGGTCATCGCTGAACGGATCAACAGCTTGTACACCTGGGGCAGGGTCAAGTCCCGGTACACGAACAGCGACACCAGCAGCGCGTAGTTCACCGCCACCACCGCCGCTTCCGAGGGCGTGAAAATCCCCGAGAAGATACCCCCCAGAATGATCACCGGCGTCATCAGCCCCCAACTGGCCGATTTCAACGTGCGCCAAATGGTGGCCAGCGAGAGCGGGGTGCCTTTCGGGTACTGGCGCTTGTACGCCTGGGTGATGGCAATGGCCATCAGCGCCAGGCCCATGGCCAGCCCCGGCAAGAAGCCGTTCAGGAACAGCTTGGAGACCGACTGCTGGGCGATCACCGCGTAGATGATCATCGGCACCGAAGGTGGGATCACCACGCCGATGGTGCCGCTGGCGGCGATCAGGCTGGCCGCCGAGGCGGGGTCGTAGCCCTTGCGCTTCAGCTCCGGCACCAGGCTAGACCCCACCGCCGCCGTGGTGGCCGCCCCCGAGCCGGAAATGGCCGCGAAGAACATGCCTGCCATCACCGAGACCACCGAGAGCCCGCCGCGCATGAAGCCCACCAGCGAGTCGGCAAAGCTCACCAGCCGCTCGCTGACCTTGCCCTGGGCCATCAAATCACCGGCCAGGATAAACATGGGAATGGCTACCAGGGCGAACGAGTTGATGCCCTGGAACATCTGCTGGGTGACCACCATCAGCGGCACCCCCGACTGATGTAGGGCGTAGAGCGTGCTGGCGCCAATGGCAAAGGCAATCGGCACGCCCAGCAGCATGAACAGGAAGAACAGCCCGAACAGCACCAGCGTCATAGCACTTCCTCCTGGGCGGTGATGGGCTGCCCGTGCACCAGCACCTCGACCATGTCTACCAGCGCATACCACGCCATGATGCCCGCCGAGAGCGGAATGACGGCGTAGACGTAGGTCATCGAGAGACGCAGCGCGGCCGACTTCTGAAAGCTTTGTACCTGCATGTAGCGATGGCCGATGATCACCAGCGTGACCATGAAGGCCAGCACGATGGCCAGCGCGGCCAACTTGGCCAGCTTGCGCAGCGGCAGGGGCAGGGCATCCACCGCAAAGGTGACCGCAATGTGCCGCCCACGCTGGAAGGCCAGCGTGCCCGCGAGAAAGGTGATCCATACCAGCAGAAACCGCGCGACCTCTTCGGTCCAGCCCACGGCACTGAAAAACACCCGGGACACGATTTGTAGCGTGATCACACCGATCAAAGCTGCCATGCCCGCAAACACGACGGGCTGGATGATGGCATCCAGCCCACGTTCAATGCGTTGCAGCAGCGTCAAAAGAGGCTGTGCAAAGGGCATCACTGATTCAGCGCCTCCTGAATGCGCGGCAGGTAATCACCGAACTGCTGGCCGTACTTCTCATAAACCGGCGCAACGGCGGCCTGGAAGGCTTCCATATCGGGGGAGTCGTTGATTTCCATGCCCGCCTCGCGCAGGTCGACAAGCTGCTCGGCTTCCATATCGGCGTTCACCTGACGCTCATGCTCGGCGGCTTCCCGGGCGGCCTGGCGGATGACGTCCTGGGCAGCTTCCGGCAGCTGGTTCCAGGCAGGCATGCCCATCACGAAAATCGCAGGGGCGTAGGTGTGGCGTGACAGGGTCATGTAGTTCTGGGTTTCATCCAGCTTGAACGAGTGAATCACGTTCACCGGGTTTTCCTGGCCGTCGATGGTGCCCTGCTGCATGGCGGTCAGCGCTTCGGTCCAGGCCATCGGGATGGCGTTGGCCCCCAGCTCGCGGAAGGTATCGGTGTACACCGGGTTTTCCATCACGCGAATGCGCAGGCCATCCAGGTCTTCCGGCGAATTCACGGCGCGCTCGCTGTTGGTCAGGTTGCGGAAGCCGCGCTCGGCGTAGGCCAGGCCTTTCAGGTTCACGTCGGCCAGCTTGTCCAGCAGCTCCTGGCCAATGGGGCCATCCAGCACGCCATAGGCGGCTTCAGGAGTGGGGAACAGGAAGGGCAGTTCGAAGACCGCCATCTCTTCCACGAAGTTGGCCACCGGCCCGTTGGTGATCACGCCCATGTCCACGGTGCCGATCTGCATGCCTTCCAGCAGCGTGCGCTCATCGCCCAGCGAGGCGTTGGGGAAGATCTCGATGTTCACCTTGCCTTCGGTGCGCTCTTCCACCAGCTCTTCGAACTTGGTGGCGGCAATATGGAAGCCATCCTGCTCGTTCACCACGTGGGCCAGGCGAAGGGTCACGGGGTTCATGTCGGCAAATTCGTTGGCGTTCGCGGCGCCGACCAGCGCCAGTGAGATGCCCAGTGCCAGCGTACTACGTGCAAATGTTTTCATTTATTATGTTCCCAAACGGATCAGGGTAGGTGCGAGGTGCAAAAGTGCCCCCAGAGCATGCACCACCGCAGGGAAAACGGTCAATCATCTACGCGCCGAAAACCGCCAAGCGGCTGGACACCACGCCCCCACACGGGTACGATACGCACCCAAAGCGCCCGTAGCTCAGTTGGATAGAGTGTCGGCCTCCGAAGCCGAAGGTCGCAGGTTCAATTCCTGCCGGGCGCGCCAGAATGAACCAAAAAAGCCCACGATCAAGATCGTGGGCTTTTTTGGTTTGTTAATTTCTCACGTAGTCGTAGTAATCAGAAGTATTTCAAAAGTGCACGTTGTTGGTGCGCTCCTACTGCAAGCAAGCTTGATTATTCGCTAATTTTAAAGCTGTTTCTCAATCAACATTTTTTTGTTATTGATTTAATGAAGTTTTTTTCATAATGGAAATATTTTTGCATTATGAAAAAAACCTCGTTTTTCTTTCGGGGTATTTACTTTACTTTTCATGTGATGTTGAATGTTTCTGCTAGGCTTACCTGACATTCAACACAAAAACAAATAGGGCTAATGACCAATGACCAGCCAAAAACAGCTGCGGCTCGACACTACTCGCTGTCTGACACGTTTGAGCGCCGTATGCGCTGGGGTGCTTCTCAGCACCAGTGCGCTAGCGGAAAATATCAACCTCAGCTATGCCTTCTTTGCGCCTGCCCAAACCTTTCCCGCCGTGCAGATGGAACACTGGGCGAAAGAGCTTAACGAAAGAACCGATGGCCAGGTAAACGTCAACACCTTCCCAGGCGGAACGTTGCTGACAGCTGCCAACATGTTCGATGGCGTCTTAAACGGTGTTGCCGATATCGGTCTCTCTGCTACCTCATACGAGCCGGGACGTTTTCCGTTACTCAATTTGGCCGGAAACCTAACGGGCATCGAAGTGGATTCGCAGACAGCCAGCCAGGCAGTGTACGAACTCATCAAAGAGTTTCCTGCAGAGACGTTGGGCTTGGAAGAATTTAAAGTCATTACGGCGTTCACCTCCGAGCCAGGCTACCTACATACGCAAGAACCAGTGGCTTCGCTGGAGGATCTTGAGGGCCAAGAGATCAGGGTGCCAGGTGACAGCACTGCCGTTATTCAAGCCCTTGGGGGCGTGCCTGTAGGTCTCTCTCAGGCGGAAACGGGTGAAGCCCTTCAGGCCGGTATTGTTAGTGGCTATGTAGGTTCCCGCGAGACGCTGATGGATCTGCAGTATGCCCGCAATGTGAGCTACATCACTGACTATCCTCTGACCAACGTGGTCTTCGTTGCGGTGATGAATCAGCAGCGGTGGGACGCCTTACCTGAAAACGTTCAGCAGGAGATCGATGCATTGGGTGCCGAAATGGCCTCCTATGCAGGTAAGTATCTCGATGAACACATCCAGGAATCCTTGATGTGGGCTGCTGAGAACCATGAGCTTGAGCAGCTCTCCTTGTCCGAAGATGAGGCTGAGCGCTGGTCGAGCTTGCTGGAGCCCATCAATGAGCAACGGCTGGAAGAGGTGGCTGCTCAAGGGCTTCCTGCCTTTGAGTTGCGCGATCGGTTTATTGAGCTGATCGAACAAAACCAATAGTGCCTACGCTTTTTGTCTGGGCGTATATCTTTGCGCCCAGTAAGCGCCATGCTGATGGATCTAGGTAGTTACCATGAATAAATTTAATTGGGTAATTAGCCGTCTCTTACTCTATGTAGCCGGCTCAGCATTACTAATGATGGTATTTCTGGTGGTCGGTAACATCGTAATGCGCCAAGTTAGCTCTTCATTTGGTGGTACCACCGAAATGGTGGGCTGGCTAACAGCGGTAGTAGTAGCGCTATCGCTCGCTTACTCCCAGCTTACTAAAGCGCATATTGAGCTGGACTTGCTGGTCGAACATTTGCCCACCCGACTGCAAAGCGTTCTCTATGTCTTGGTCTCAGGCGCAAGTTTTTTATTCTTCTCCATGGTGGCTTGGAAACTCTGGGAGTATGGCTTTAGCGCTATGCAAAGAGGCTCTTTATCGCAAACACTGCGTATTGCGTTTTACCCAATTGTTTATCTAGTGGCACTAGGGTTTTCTGCTTTTTGCTTGGTTCTTTTAGCAGACTTTTTGAGTAGTCTAAAAAAGGTGGTAACACAATGAGTATGACGCTGGTAGCTTTGTTAGGCGTACTCTGTTTGTTTCTTCTTATTTTGTTAAAAATGCCGATTAGCTTCGCCATGTTCATGGTGGGTTTTTTTGGCATGCTTTACATGACTAGCCCTATTGCTGCGTATAACGTTATTAGCTCAGGAATCTGGGAGCAGTTATCGGGTTACTCTCTTAGTGTCATACCCCTATTTATTTTTATGGGGGAATTACTGTTTCGCTCGGGGATAACGGAAAAGATATTTGCGGCTGCCTATGCTTGGATAGGCCATTTCCGCGGCTCTATGGCCACAACGACGATCCTTAGCAGCGCAGGTTTTGCAGCGGTTAGTGGTTCGAACACGGCCACGGCAGCCACTGTCGGCACCATTGCTCTCCCCGAAATGAAGAAATTTGGCTATAACCGTGCGCTCAGTGCAGGCAGTGTCGCGGCGGGGGGCACGCTGGGGGTCATCATCCCACCAAGCTCTGTGCTGATTGTTATTGCGCTGCAAGCCGAACTGGCCATTCGCGATCTGTTTCTGGCCAGTATTGTCCCTGGGCTTATCCTGATCGTGCTATTTATCGCGACGATTGGACTGCTCTGTCGCCGTCGACTTGATATGGGCCCCGCAGGTGTGCGTTCGAGCTGGTCGGTAAGGTGGCGCTCGTTAAAAGGTATTATCGAAATTGGTGCCCTCTTTACGCTGGTCCTAGGCGGGCTATTTGCTGGCTGGTTCACCTCAACAGAGGCTGCTGCAGTGGGCTGCATTGGCGCAATGCTGATTACCCTGATACAAGGAAAACTCTCTTGGGCCGTCTTGAGTGAGGCCATCGCTAATGCACTCAAGTCGTCGGCCATGATCTTGATGTTGGTTGCTGGAGCCGTCATCTTCGGGCGCTTTCTTACCATCACAAGACTGCCTTACATGGTGGGCGAGTGGGCAGCAGCACTGCCCTTGCCAGCCATAATGGTAATGGCCTGTATCCTGCTGATCTATGTGATCGGCGGAGCGCTAATGGATGCGATGGGATTTTTAATTATCTCAATCCCGATTTTCTTTCCCGTAGCGCTTGCCTTGGGTTACGACCCCATTTGGTTCGGCGTGGTGGTATGTATTGTTACCAGCATGGGGGCGATTACGCCGCCGGTGGGGGTGAACGCTTTCATTGTAAAGAGCCTGGATGCAGAGTTACGAATGGGTGAGACATTCCGTGGAGTGGGTTACTTCATACCCCCTTATCTGCTGTGCATTGCCTTGCTGCTAGTGTTACCTCAGATCGTATTGTTCGTCCTTTAACGCTCACCCGATTAGATGAATGGTTATAAACTCTATGCCTATTTACTTGAAATTTCATGTGATAAGTCTAGCGAGGTGGCTGAGGTGACTATACTGACATCGAGGTTAAGCCTGGGGCAGGGGCCGCGCAAAGTGGTCGTTAAAGATACGATCGATATCGCCGGTTTCCCCACCTGCGCAGGATCCGCTGCCCTTGCTGACGCACCGCCAGCCGTGGCTCATGCAGAGATTGTCAAGCGAACCCTCAAAGCGGGATACCACATTGTAGGGAAGGCCAATCTGCATGAGCTGGCGTTTGGTATGACGGGCATCAATGCCTGGGCTGGCACGCCAGAGAATCCGCGCTACCCCACCCTTATCCCTGGCGGTTCTTCCAGTGGGTCGGCCGCCGCGGTGGCCGCTGGTCTTGCCGATATTGGTATTGGTACAGACACCGGCGGTTCTATTCGCGTCCCCGCTGCTTGCTGTGGTGTCTACGGCCTTAAACCCACCTTCGGACGCTTGAGTCGCCAAGGGGTTATGCCAGCGGAAAGTAGCCTCGATTGCGTGGGCCCCATGGCTCGCGATCTCCACGTACTAATGGCTTTCATGAGTGCGATTGATCCTTCCTTTCAGTCGCCAGTGAAGGGTTCTGCACCTGTTCTGGGGTGTATCAGCGTGAATGCTGAGCCGGCCATTTGGGCAAGTATCGAAGGCCAGCTAAGCTGGTCTGGACTGGCGCGTGGGGATGTCACCTTGCCGCTTATGGCCGAGGCGTTTGAAGCTGCCATGGTGGTTATCAATCGCGAAACTTTCCGTGCTTGCGAGGCGTTACTTGCCACGGGCAAGGTGGGCGCGGATGTTGATCAGCGTTTGAAAGCCGCTGCCGCGACGACCGATGCCGAGCTAAAGGAGGCGGAGCGCATACGTCGTGCCTTTACCGCCGAAGTCGACGCAGTGCTAGAGCGGCATGATGTCCTGGTGCTGCCAACGCTGCCGCATTTTCCCATGACCGTTCAGGAGGCGTTGGCGGGCCAGCAGGATCTGAAAATCTCGTCCCTTGTGCGCCCCTTCAATCTGTCAGGGCATCCCGCCTTATCGATTCCCCTTGATTCTCAGCAAGCACTCCCGGTCTCCATGCAGTTGGTAGGGCGTCGTGGCGATGACGCAGGCGTCTGTCGGGCGGCTTCTCAACTCATGGGGCAGGTGCTGTCGGCGGTAGAGGAACAACAAACAGGAGAGAAGCATGCAACAGTGCATAGATAAATCACTGTGGGGAGGCGAGGCGCGTTTTGATGCGCTGCTCGAGTCTATCCGATCTCGGCGCGAAGAGTTCGAGGAGTTGCGCCATATCCCTATGGACATCATTGATGAGTTCAAAGCCATTGGCGTCTATCGCGCTATGGTACCCGCCAGCTACGGCGGTGATGAGAAGTCGCCATCCGAGTTCCTGAAAATGGTCGAAGCGATCTCGGCGGCGGATGGCTCCTCTGGCTGGGTAGCGAGTTTTGGCATGAACCCCGCCTATTTGGCCGCGTTACCCGAGGAGACCCTAAAGGAAGTGTGGCGGGATTCCCCTGATATCGTCTTCGCTGGCGGGATTTTTCCGCCCCAACCCGCTGAGCGGGTCGATAACGGTTTCCGTATCAAAGGACGGTGGAAATTTGCCAGTGGTTGTATGGGGGCTTCGCTATGTGGTGTAGGCATTCTCCCCGCCGAAGAGGGAGCGCTGCCGCGCATGGCAGTGCTGCCCCGCGACCAGGTGAAGATCGACCCGACCTGGGATATGTTGGGCATGGTAGCCACCGGCAGCCACGACCTGGTTGTCGAGGACGCCTATGTTCCAGAAGCCTGGACCTTCGTGCGCGGCGGCAAACCCAACGTCGATTCCCCCTTCTTTCGCTACCCATCGCTCTCCTTCGCCGCTCAGGTGTTGGCAGTGACGACACTGGGTTTGGCCCGCGAGGCATTGGATATCGTCCGCGCCACGGCCGGTGGGCGGAAATCGGTCACTGGCGCCCCCAACCTGGGTGAGCGTGAGTATGCCCAGATTGCCCTCGGCAAGGCCGAGGCCAAAGTTCGCGCCGCCCGGGCCTTCTTCTATGAGAGTACTGAGGCCGCCTGGGCGAGCATTCTGGCCGGGGGCGAACCAAGCCGTGAGCAGGTCAACCTGCTGCGCCTCTCTACCACCCATTTGACCCATGAGTGCGCTGAGGCGATTCGCAGCGTATATCAGATCAGCGGTATGACTGGGGCCGAAAACGGCCACCCTCTCTCGCGCATTCTGCGTGACTCGCAGTTGTGCACCCAGCACGCCTTTATGGGCGAGATCACCTGGAAGAACGCCGGCGCGATCTTCTTCGGCCATGACCCTTTACCGGGTTACCTATAACCACCCTACGTAGTTTAACCAACGGAGATCGACATTATGCATCGCGTACTTTTCTGCATCGGTATCAACCAAAACTTCATGAATGCAACCGCTGAGGAAGGCAAGCAAGTCTGGCAAGCCTTCAGCCAGATGATGCAAGGCATTGATGAACTCCCCGGCGTCACTATCCTGGGGATCATGGATGACGACCGCATCATGGTCGGCCCTTCCGCCACCGCCCCCTGGACCGCCTACATCATGGCCGATGTCCCTGATTACGAGACTGTTGTAGCCGCCTGCAACTTCTTCCGCACCATCCCGGTGGGGGACGGCACCTATAAGCTCTGGAAATACGCCCGTGTCNTGGGGGACGGCACCTATAAGCTCTGGAAATACGCCCGTGTCGAAGCGCGTATCGGCCGTGAGTTGGTGGTACCTGAATAAAGACAGCATTAGCTGGCTAGGCATGAGGAGAACAAAATGAATCAATTAATCGACGTCAAAAACATCGCGCTCGATCCAGATCAACTGGTCCATAACGATAAGATTGCGACCCCGATGTACACCAGCTCAGAGCTATTTGAGCAAGAGCAAGAGAAGATTTTTCGTAACACCTGGGTATGGGTCGCGCATACCAGCGAGATCCCCGATAAGGGGTCTTTTAAGCTGTCCAAAGTAGGTCGTGAACCGGTCATCGTGGTACGTGACCGTAAGGACAATATCCATGTAATGGTTAATCGCTGCCGCCACAGGGCAGCGACGGTGTGCGAGGTTCACAAGGGCAAGACCTCATCTTTCCAATGCCCTTATCACGGTTGGGGCTATGGACTCGATGGCAGTCTGCGTGCTTTGCCGAATCCCGAGCAGTATGGCGATGATTTCGATAAGTCACAGCATGGGATGCTCAAGCTACGCGTTGAAAGCTATCAGGGCATGGTCTTCGCCACTTTCAACGAGGGTATTGAGCCATTGGAAGACTTCCTGGGGGCTGCCAAGAAGTGGATCGATCTGTTTATGAAACAGGGTGGTGGATACCCCGTAAAAACCCTTGGCGAACATCAGTTTTCGGTGCCAATGAACTGGAAAGTTCAGCTCGAGAACACCACCGACGCCTATCACTTTCCGATCGTGCATAAATCCTTCCTGCAATCCCTCGATGAGGAAGCTGAAAAGACGTTCACCTTCCTTGATGGCGAAGGCTTCGTTGAAGACCTGGGTAACGGTCACTCCGTCATGGTCATGATTCCCGAACTCGTCGATCTAGAGGAGGATCTCGATCGCAAGATTCCAGAGCGTTTTGCAGAGCTGGCGCAGGCGCTGCGCGACGAAGGCTACCCGGAAGATCAAGTCCGCCGCATTGTGCGCGCGGTAGGTGGCTCCGGGTTCAACCTTAATCTGTTCCCCAACGTGGCGTGCTCAATGGCCTTCTTCCGGGTGTTGACGCCAGTTGCTGTCGATAAAACGGATATTCGCCACATTGCCATTGGTATGGAGGGAGGTCCCGACATCGCCAATCGCGTACGCCTGCGCTTGCATGAACACTTTCAGGGCCCCATGGGCTTTGGTTCTCCCGACGATGCCGAGGTCTGGGAGCGAATCCAGCGGGGGGTCGATGGCGGTGCCGAACTGCCGATTCTGGTCAATCGCGGCATCGAGAAAGAAGTGCCGGGCGAGGCAGGGCCACGTGGTCATGTATCGGATGAAACGGGCATGCGTGCCGCCTATGCGATGTGGAAACGGATGATGCAGGAGTGAACGAAATGAACACAACCGACAATGAAAGCTTGCTCTGGCAGGTCACGCAGTTTATCTGGCACGAAGCGGCGATTCTGGACGCAAAAGAGTACGACGCTTGGCTCGACCTGTGGCAGCCAGAGGGCTTGTACATCATTCCTATCGAGGATGCCGACGATTACGCGGCAGTGCTCAACCTCTGTTACGACGATGACAAGATGCGCCGGGATCGTATTAAACGCTTCCAGGATGGCTTCTCGATCTCTTCGGCACCCCCTGCCGTCACCGTACGCACCTTGTCTCGTTTTGTGATCGATGCCGTCGATGGCAATACGGTTGTCGTTTCATGCGCTGAGCACCTGGTTGAAGACAAGTTTGGGCGTCAGCGCATTTGGGCCGCCAATGTGCGCTACACCCTCACGTCCACTGATACCGGCTTCCGTCTTCAGGAGAAGGTGGTTCGTCTACTCAACGCTGATGGAGTGCTGAATTCGTTCAGCTATTTGTTCTGATGAGCGTACCACTACCCGACAAAATTCAGACCGCAGTGGTGACCGGCGGCGCACGTGGACTCGGGGTTCACATTGTGCGCGCACTGCATAAGGCGGGGTTTCGTGTCGTTATCACCGATATCGACACCGGCCCCGCCGAAGCGCTGGCATCCGAACTCGATCTGGCCGGAGAGACCGCGGTGACCGCGACCCTCGATGTCGCCAAGCCAGAGGATTTCCAGGGTGTGCTGGACAAGATTGTCGCCCGCTGGGGCAGTTGCGAAGTGCTGGTCAATAACGCAGCCCGCACCGCAGTGCAAGGGGTGTTCGATATTGACCCCGCCCAATTTAACGAAGTGATGACCACGAACGCTGGCAGTGTCTTTGCCGGTTGCCAGATTTTTGGTCGCCACTTCAGAGAGCGTGGCTATGGGCGCATCGTCAACCTGGCGTCGCTGGCAGGGCAGAACGGCGGTACCGCCACTGGCGCTCATTATGCCGCCTCCAAGGGCGCCATTCTGACCTTGACCAAGATTTTTGCCCGCGATCTGGCGGCGGACGGGGTGACCTGCAACGCCATTGCGCCGGGGCCACTGGATACCCCGATGGTGCGTGAGGTACTCGGTGACAACCTGGATAAAGCGCTTGCCAATATCCCCGTAGGCAAGCTGGGCTCCCCTGAGCTGGTCGCGCAAATGGTGAGCTTTCTTGCCAGCCCTCAGGCGGCTTTTGTAAACGGTGCCTGCTGGGACGTCAATGGCGGCATTTACATGCGCTGAGCATCTGGAGATGACCATGCAAGATGACATCATAACCCTGCGCGTTGTGCGCCGCGAACTTCATACCAATGAGATCTCAGTGATCGATCTGGCTGCTGAGAGTGGCGCTGATCTGCCTGCCTTTGAAGCAGGCGCCCACATTGATATTCACCTTGATGAAGGGCTGGTGCGCCAATACTCGCTGAGTAACTCCCCAGGGGAGCGCCACCGTTATCGGCTCGGGGTGCTGCTCGACCCCGCTTCGAGGGGAGGATCCAAGGCAGTACACGAACGCCTACACGAAGGTGTCCAAGTGAAGGTTGGCGTGCCACGCAATCTATTCCCGCTGGATGGATCGGCACCCCATAGCCTGTTGGTGGGCGGTGGCATCGGTATTACGCCAATGATTGCCATGGCGTACGAGCTGCGCGATGCCGGACGCTCCTTCGCGTTGCATTACTGCTGCCGTGGGCGTGACAAGGCAGCTTTTATTGATGAGCTTGAGTCTGCCTTTGGCGATGCGTTAGTGATGCACTTCGATGATGGGGAGGCCTCCCAGCGGCTGGAAATAGAGACGTTGCTGGCGTCACAACCCGACCAGACCCACCTCTATGTATGCGGCCCCACCGGTTTTATGGACTGGGTGATTAATGCTGCCCGTCAGGCGGAGTGGTCACAGAGCCGTGTGCATTCAGAGTACTTCTCTGCAGAAGTGGATACCAGCGGTGCCGCCTTTGAAGTGGAGGCGGTTGCCAGCGGCGTCACCGTTCAGGTGGAAGAGGGCATGTCCATCGCCCAGGCGCTCAGGGCGGCGGGCGTCAAGGTCAATGTTTCCTGTGAAGAAGGGGTTTGCGGCACCTGTATCTGCGAGGTTTTGGAGGGTACTCCCGATCACCGTGACCACTTTCTCAGCGAAGAAGAAAAGGAAGATAACGACCAGATTGCCGTGTGCTGCTCCAGGGCCAAAAGCGCACGTCTCGTCATCGACCTTTGATCCGCCAGCGTAAAGGGAAACCGTATGTATGCCGTCAAAGCAAAACTCTGTGAGTCGATTCTAAACCTTTGTGGCTTCTGCCTGTTACTGATCGCCGTTGTCATCGGCGCGGGGGTGTTGATGCACCTGTTGGGAGTGTCGCAACTCATTGCGTTTGAAACGCCCCATTGGCTGGTGGGGGGAGCCATTACGTTCAACTCTCTGATGGGGTTACAGGTGCTGCTTTTTGCAGTAGCCATCATGATGGCTATCGCCCCGGTCATGCTGCTGGATCGGCACGTTAGGGTTGATGTGTTTCACTCCCGTCTATCGGCACGCTATCGGCATGGGATCGATATTGTCGGGCATACACTGTTCGGTATCCCTTTCTTTGCGTTGCTACTGCTGCCCGCTTATCGGTTTGCCGAGCGTGCCTACCTGACCAGTGAGCGCTCGACAGATGGGGGGCTGACGGACATATACGTTATCAAGGCCACTCTGCCTGTCGGTATCACCCTGTTTTTGGCGGTGCTGGTGTATCTGTTAGTGAAACGAACCTGGTTATTGATGTCAGGGAGCTCGGATCATGCTTGAACACTGGATGCCACTCTCCATGGTGCTGCTGCTATTCGCGGGTATTTTGTCGGGCTATCCGGTGGCACTTGTGTTGGGTGGGGTGTCGGCCATTTTTCTGTTGTTTTCAGACCTCCCCTTGGCCTTCTCCAATCTCATGTTGACGCGCGTGTACGCGAACGCGCTGAGCAACTGGCTCTACGTTGCCATCCCGATGTTCATCATGATGGGGTTGCTGTTAGAGCGCACCGGCTTGGCCCGCGATGCTTTCCGCGTTAGCGAACGCTTGCTGCGCAGGCTTCCTGGCCATCTCGCGCTGACGGTGCTGTTCATCGGAGGCTTGATGGCAGCCACCACCGGCGTTGTTGGCGCTTCCGTTGTCCTGCTTGCGGTACTGGCGCTGCCTCGAATGCTCGATGCTGGCTACTCAGCATCGGCGTCGGCGGGGCTAATCTCAGCCTCGGGCACGCTCGCCATTCTGATGCCGCCTTCCGTTATGCTGATCATTCTATCCAGCTTGGTGTCGGTGCCCGTCGGCCATCTGTTCAAGGCTGCCTTGATCCCGAGTGCTTTGCTGCTACTGCTCTACACCCTCTATTCGCTTGCTCTCGCATGGGGGCAGCGGCGTTCGCCTTTAACGGATATCAAGCGCCCGGACGAGCAGCAAAGCGCTGGCGTTTGGCGCAGCCTGCTGGCGTTGTTCCCTTTCCTCGTACTGATCCCCGTTGTGCTTGGCACCATTATCTATGGGGTGGCGACACCTACGGAGGCCAGCGGTGTGGGCGTGCTGGCGGTGGTGGGGTTTGCCGCTGTCATGCAGAAAATTGATGTGGGATCAGTAATGACGGCGGCGAGGGAGACCGTGGTCTCCACTGCGATGATCATGATGTTGGTCATTACGGCGACCTGCTTCTCGCTAATTTTTAAAGGGGTCGGCGGTGATGGCTTAATTCGCAGTAGCTTGGGGCTGATGGGGGGAGGCAGCTGGAGCGTGTTAATCCTCATTCTATTGCTGGTCTTTGTGCTGGGGTTCTTCCTGGACTGGCTAGAAATATCCTTGATTCTGATGCCTATCTTTGTGCCTATCATCACCCAGTTGGAGCTGTCGAATGGGCTTACCGGTGGAGCGCTACTGGTGTGGTTTGCCATTCTGTTTGCAATCAATTTGCAGACTTCCTTTCTCACTCCCCCGTTCGGCGTATCACTCTTCTATTTGAAAGGGGCCGTGGGTGATCGCGTTGCTACCCTGGATATTTATCGAGGCGTGCTGCCCTTCATCGCCATCCAACTATTTGTCTTGCTACTGATCCTGCTGTTTCCAGGGCTGCTTATGCTGTAAGCCGCTGACTCAACCATCACTGCACAGAACTTAAGGCATAGGACTTAAGAGATAGAACTTACGAAACAAATAGAACAGGAGTTAACACCATGAAGTTGTCTTTGAAGAGCACTATTATCGGTACTGGCGCATCGCTACTCGCCTCCACCGCGATGGCCCAGAATTTGACCCTGCAATCCGCTTTTCCCTTCAGTCTTGAGGTCATCGATACCTCAATACATCGCTTTGTCGAGGATGTCTCCACCGCGACCAACGGGGAGCTGACCTTCACTCCTTATGATGCTGGATCCTTTTCGCCCCCCTTCGAAATTCTGGAGAACGTCGGTAACGGCAGCCTAGATGCCGGTTGGTCGGCCGCCAGCTACTGGGCGGGCCAGATTCCTGCCGCCGCGCTGTTTCAAAGCATTCCCTTTGGCCCCGATGTGCCGAAGTACCTGTCCTGGCTATACGGTGGCGGCGGTCTCGAACTGTGGGAGGCACTGTACAAACCCCACAATGTCGTGCCGATTCCCTGCGGCAGCATGATCTCTGAAGCGGGCGGATGGTTCACCGAGGAAATCACCAGTGTTGAAGACCTCAGTGGCATGAACATGCGTATTAGTGGTCTGGGTGGAGAGGTGATTAGTCGCTTGGGAGTGTCACCGGTTTCCATTCCTGCCGGTGAGACGTTTCTCGGACTTGATACGGGGCGCATTGGTGCCGCTGAACTCAGTTTTCCCACTATCGATACCAGTGCCGGTTTCTATGAAGTCGCCAAGCACTACTACTTCCCAGGCTGGCATCAGCCCGGCAGCCTCAATGAGTTGCTGGTCAACGCTGACGTCTGGGCAGGTTTGGCAGAGAGTCAGCGCTTGGCCGTGCGCAATGCCTGTAGTGACCTGAGCATTCGCATGTTTGCTCATGATATGCAGGCGCAGTCAGCCGCTCTTGAAGAGTTTCGCAGTGCCGGAGTGACCGTTGAGCGCTTTCCAAACGAGGTGTTAGTCGCCTTGCAGTCGGCTACCCAAGAGGTTCTGAAGGAGGAGGCTCAACGTGATAGCGGCTTTGCCGAGGTGATTGAGTCGTATCAAAACTTTAGCGAGCGCTATGACGAGTACCGCGAGCTAACTGCTTTTTAACCACCCTGAGCCAAACGCTCTAATACGAATAAGGAGGATCGCGATGCCTACCGTTCACGTTTACATGATGTCAGGCCGGACACAGCAGCAGAAAGAGTCACTGATCAGTGAAGTCACGGATGCTGTGGTCTCTTCGCTGAGTGCACCTAAAGAGAATGTAAGGGTGATTATCAGCGAGGTACCGAAAAGTGAGTATGGGATAGGTGGTGTCACCGGTGAAAAACTAGGCCGCTGATACTCCTCTGCATAACTAGTACAAGAGGGAAAGGTGATGAGTATTGATACCAGAGATTTTAGAAACGCCTTGGGAAAGTTCGCAACCGGCGTCACGGTGATCACTACCCGTGATACGCAAGGCGAGCACTATGGCGTAACGGCCAGCAGTTTCAATGCCGTCTCCATGACGCCGCCGCTGATTTTGTGGAGCATCGATAAGGGCGCTTATAGCCTGGATGCCTACTGCCAGGCAGAGCACTTTTTGGTCAATGTACTGGGGAGTGATCAGGTACCTATCTCCAACCGTTTCGCCCAGCGGGGAGAGAACAAGTTCCAGGGGATCGATCTTGAAGAGGGAGTGGGGGGGAGCGCACGCATAGTGGGCGCTGTGGCCCATTTTGAGTGTCGCACTTGGCAGGTGTACGAAGGCGGAGACCACTTCATTATCGTTGGGGAGGTGCTGAAGTATGGCTACCAGGAGGGGCGCGGAGCTTTAGTCTTCCACAATGGGCGCTATGCCCTGCCTGAGCCCCACCCGATGACGATTCCTCAAGAGGAGGCCGAGACGGGAGAGGGGCTTTTGGGGCACCACTTTCTGTATCTGCTGCGCCAGTCACTGTCTGCCTATCGTCAGGATTTCTATCCTCGTCTTGAACATATGGGGGTGGATGAGAAGGAGTGGCGGGTGCTGACCCTGCTGCTCGATCGAGGAGCGCTACCCCTTGAAACCATTGCCCAACGAGTCGCGCAGCCCATCGAAGACCTGAAGGACACCCTAAGCGGTCTGACCCGCCGGGGATTGTTACGCGACCATGATGATCACGTCTCTTTGGCCCTGACCAATGCCGGCGGTGAGCTGGCCCGTAAGCTGCTGCAAATGGCGCGTGAGCATGAGCAGAAGGTATTCGAAGGCGTGAGTGAGGAGGAGATGGGTGTCTTGAAAGGGGGGCTGGAGCGTGTCATTGGGCAGCTAGGGAACCCCTGGAGCGTCACTGCGAAGAGTCGTTAATCGCCTATCACCAGAGGAAAATAGTATGACAGAAGTATCTGCAGCCGCGTTTCAGCGGCTTATAGAGCGAGTCGATACCCTAGAGGCCGAGTCCGAAATCCGTCGGATTCAAACCCGGTATATGTTTCTTTGTGACACCCCTATGCCGGAGTACGGTATCGAGAACGATGAGCAGCGCATTAATCAAATCATGGCGCTCTATACTGAGGATGCGGTTTGGGAGGGGGTTGGTGAGTATTACGACGGGCAGTTTGGACGTCTAGAGGGTGCTACGGCTATTCGACGCCACTTCGAGAATTTCTGGGGACAGAAAAAAGATCCTCAATTACTCCTCAATGTGCACTACCTGACTTCTGAGCAGATTCACGTCGAGGGTAGTACAGCGACTGGGCAGTGGGTGCACTGCCAGCCATGGATTTTTTCTGATGGTAGCTCGCTGCTGCGTTCATCGCGGCTTAATAACGCCTTCAGAAAGCAGGATGACGGACGTTGGTTAATTACCCGTACACGAACGGAAAATGTGTTTGTTTCCCCCTTGAAAGAGGGGTGGGCAACGGATTTTCCAGCGTCGTCGGTGCTAATGAAACCCTAAGGAGTAGCCTAATGTTAGCCTCCATTGCTGCCCCTAGAATTGCTATCGTGGGTGCTGGCGCTATCGGCACTACCCTAGCGGCGCGTCTTGCGGTGGCGGGGTATAGCGTCAGCGTGTTGGCTAGGGGGGAGACGCTGGCGTCCATCAAGCGCCAGGGGGTCTGCCTCATCGATGGGCAGGAGCAACATACCGCCAACGTCCCTGTTTCGGATAAGTGTAGTGAACTTGGTGAGCAAGACATCGTATTGCTGTGTACTAAAGCTCACTCTTTACCCTCTCTGTTACCACAATTAAAACCGCTGTTCGGCCAACATACCTGCTTGGTGCCCATGGTGAATGGCACGCCGTGGTGGTTACTCATGGATGCCGTGGAGCCTCGTTCCGTTAAGCAGTTTCATATAGAAGCCGTAGACCCTGGGGGCAAGCTGGTTGACTGTCTACCTGCCAGTGCCATCGTAGGATGCGTTGTCTATATTACGGCACAACTAAAAGCCCCCGGCATCGCTTGCTCGAATACCCCGCTCAGGCTAGTGGTGGGGGAGGTTGGCACTCCTTCAACGTTTACGTATAGCCGTTTGTCAGTGCTTATCGAGGTGCTGGAAAGCGCTGGCATCGATACGCGCTACGCTCAGCGTATCCGCGATGCTGTATGGAGCAAGATCGCTGCTAACCTGACCTCCAACCCTCTCTCAGTGATAACAGGTACTACGCTTGCGCAGCTATATAGTCATCCTTCACTACAGAGGGTGGTTGGCCAACTCTTCGGCGAAACGCGTCTGACGGCAGAAGCCTATGGTAGTCAGCTCGAGATGACCCTCCAGCAACTTGTGGAATTGGGCGAGAGCATGGGGGCTGTCAGTACCTCCATGCTGCAGGATCATCGGCAGGGACGAGCCCTCGAACTTGCGGCGATCGTCGAGGGGGTGATCGAACTGGCCGATCGCAAGGGTATCCCCGTTCCCACCATCAAGTCGATTCTTCACCTGACGCGATACTTCGAAGACTCCGGTCTTCACCACCCATATGCCTGCGATGGCAAGGAGAAGTGTTAAATGACGATTAAGCCGTTAGCTATGCCGGATACGATGGTCAAACCCGATGGCTGCAGCGAAGAGGAGTGGCAGCAACGCCTTAAGCTCGCCTACTGCTACCATCTAGTCGATTTCTTTGGCTGGACGGAGACCATTTTTAACCATATCTCAGCCCGAGTGCCGGGCTCAGACAATCACTATCTGGTGAATCCCTTTGGTCTCAACTACACGGAAGTGACACCGCTTAATCTGTTGAAGGTCGGCCTGGACGGTAACAAGGTTGAGGCCTCTGATTACAACGCCAACCCCGCTGGCTTTGCTCTGCATAGCGCGGTACACGGGGCGCGAGAGGATATCCACTGCCTGCTGCATACCCATACCGTTCCCATCTCGGCCATCGTGCAGAAGAAAAAAGGGTTCACCCACCACGATTTCTACGGTGCTCAGCTCTATGGTCGTGTGGGCTACCACGATTTTGAAGGCATCACGCTCTTTGCTGACGAGAAACAGCGCATGTTGGAGAGTCTGGGGGACAAGCACGTTCTGGTACTACGTAACCATGGGATCGCCGTGGGCGAGTCCTCGATTGAGAAGGCGCTGTTCCTGTTGTGGACCGTCCAGCGGGCGGCGGAAAACCAGTGCGCAGCAGGGGCTTTGGGTGGCGAGGATGTGGAAATCGATACCTCAATTAGTCAGAAGTGTGCAGATCTTACCGCCGAGCTGATTCGCGACAGCGGCTTCGCCAACGAATTCTTTGCTGCCATGGTGCGCAAGCTTAAGTCCGAACGTCCGCTCCCTTTCTAATCCACCCCCTTTCTAAAATAGATATGAAGATGGGCTGCCTGTTTGCCTCAGGGCTGACGATGGGCGGCCCACCGACTATTCACGTTACTGCTGGTATTGCTCGATTAACGCCAACATGCGGTCGTAAAGCTCCTCTGCCGGTAGGCCTTGCGCCGCAACCTGCTCAATACGCTGCTCATTTAGCGGTTCGATACGCCCCGTCCAGCGTTTCTGCTCTTCTTCACTCAGGGTGACAATCTCCAAGTTGTGGTTATCCTGCGCCCAGGTGATGGCTTCGCGAACATGATTATCAAGATAGTGCCCGGCGTACTGAGAGGCTTCAGCGCCTAGCTCATCAATAACCTGTTGGACATCTTCCGGCAGCGACTCCCAGCGTTGACGGCTCATGACTGCCAACATCACAACATTGGATAGGGGGTAGTCCACTATGTAGTCGAGATAGCGGGCATACTGAAGATCCATCAGGGTTTCGCGGGAGGAAGCTACTCCTTGAACAATACCGGCCTGGAGCGCTTCGCCGGTTTCAGCTTGAGACATGCCAATCGGCACGGCCCCGAGTGTGCGCAGAGTGTCGGACTCGCCCGGCACACGAATTTCCAGGCCGGATAGATCCTCAAGTGTGCTCACCTGTTCTCGCGTCTGGAGATACCCCGGTTCGGAGGTAAACACAGTAATCACTTTGAAATCCTCAAGACCGAACTGCTCCTGGGGAAAATCGCGTACCAATTGGTAGGCAACTTGGCTTGCCACTTCAGAGTTAACATCGATACCGCTGAAATCACCCATCAGGTTCAGTAACGGAAAGCGTGCAGGCTCGTAGGAGGTTGTCGTAAGGCCAATATCGGCGACGCCATTGAGTACGCCATCCAGCATGTTGCTGGCGGTGAGCAGGGTGCCACCTGGAAAGGTGTTGACGGTGACCTTGCCCTCAGTGCGTTTTTCAAGTTCATCGGCCCAGAACTGCATCTGTACACCGGGAAACGTTTGAGCGGGAGCAAAGAAAGCGTAATTGAGGCTGATATCACTAGCCAGGGTCGCTGAACTTAGCATCACACCCGCCACGAAACTGCTTAAACGCAGTAGTGAGGATCGGTGCTGCAAAAGCGCGTGTTTTTTGTGCATGTTGATCGCCATGGGGAACATCCTCTCTTTGTTGTTCGTTGAATGCCGGTTATTAAGGAATGCACAAACATTCAACATCACATGTAAAGTAAAGTAAGTTGTTAATTTAATAACCCTCATTCCAATACTGTGCAAGTTGAGTTCCAGTGGTGTGAAAAACCTAAATAATTATTTACTTAAAGAGAGGCGAGGGTGGCTATGTGTGTCGGGACAAGCACGCATTTCGTCTCTTCTTACTAGCAAAGCACCACTCGTGCGCACCTTGGTGAACAAAGGGCATACAGTGGTGCACTCACACTCACTCCTTCATCAGTTCGATGTCACGGATAGTAGCTAGGTTTTGTACGAAAAGTGATATCTGCTAAGTTTTCCCATGCAATAGAAGCATAGGGGGAAATGAATTATGGTTGGCCGGTACGAGATATCCAATGAGAACTGGGCGCAGATTACAGATATTGTGTCGCCAACTCAGGTGATGGGCAGGCCCCGGCGGGATGACCGGCAGGTCCTCAATGGTATTTTCTGGGTGCTCTGTTCTGGTGCCAAATGGCGAGATCTACCCGAGCGGTATGGTCCCTGGTCAACTGCCTATGAGCGCTTTCGAAAATGGCGGGATGATGGCACGTTTGAAGCTATCCTTTCTCGCTTACAGCTCAGGCTGCGTGAAGATGGACTGATGGATCTGGATACGTGGATGATTGATTCGACCTCGATACGTGCCACCCGCGCTGCCGCAGGAGGCGGCAAAAAGGGGGCTCAGAAGAACCGGTAGATCACGCATTGGGGCGTAGTCGTGGTGGTTTAACGACAAAAATCCACCTGGTATGTGATTCCCATGGTTGGCCGCTGGCATTTACCCTGTCTCCAGGACAGCAGGCTGATTCTCGACATTTCATCTCGACGCTGGAGAGTGTTTATCTACCAGGCCGTGTTGGAAGGCCTCGCAAACGTAGCCGCTACGTGGTCGCTGATAAAGGATATGACAGTGATGAACTGCGCCGTTACTGTGACAGGCACGGTATAAAACCCGTTATTGCGCAACGTCAAATGCATCGCAAGACACGCCCTGGTTTGCCGAGGCGTTTTGATCAGCACAGATACCGCCAGAGAAACGCGGTAGAACGCTGCTTTGGATGGCTTAAAGAGTTACGTCGATTTGCAACGCGCTACGAAAAATTAGCGAGCAGTTTCAGAGCGATGGTATGCGTAGCCTGCATAGAGCGTTGCTTGCGAGCCAACTTTTCGTACAAAGCCTAATCACGCTCACCGCCGTCCAAGGACGAGGCTTTATCGATAGATGTCTTCTCCCTGCGAGTCACTATTAGTTGCGTTTTTTGAATATCGGTTGCGCATTGTGGATATCCGTCAGTCACCCGATGGCTATACCGTTTAACGACCCTGAAAGTCTTAACAAGAAACGGAGATAAACATGAAAGTTAGCGTTATTGGCGGTGGACATGGCTGCTATGCCGCAGCCATTGAGATGGTAGAGAAAGGTTTCGACGTGACATTGTGGCGTCGGGATGGCAATGCTCTGCAAGAGTTGCGTCAATTGGGCTATTTGGATGTGAAGGATGCGCAAGGAGAACGGCGTATTCAGATTGGTACTCACAAGGATCAATTATCTCTAACAGATAGTCTGGCGGAGGCGACGCAACAGGCGGAGCTGCTGATTGTGCCGTTACCCGCCACCTCCCATGACTCTCTAGCCGACCAACTGGGGCCGTTACTACGGGATGATCAGGTGGTCTTTCTGCCCCCAGGTACATTCGGCAGCTACCTGTTCCACCGAGCGATGCGAAAAGCGGGTAACGACAGCCAAGTGGCCTTCTGTGAAACGGGAACGCTGCCCTATTTGGCGCGTAAGCACGGTGCTAATAAGGTCGTCATCAGTGTTTATGCAACCCGTCTCCCTACCGGCGTATTTCCCAGCGAACTGTCAGCACACGCCTTCTCTGTGCTGCGAGAGGCCTACCCCAGCGTTGAACCCATCGAGGATGGACTCAGTGGCGCCTTAATGAACGCTGGCCCTATTATCCACCCGCCTTTAATTATGATGAATGCGGGGCCACTGGAGCATTTTGATGCCTGGGATATTCATAACGAAGGAACCCAGCCCTCTATCCGCAGCGTGACCACCGCGCTAGATAATGAGCGTATCGCGGTGCGTGAAAAGTTGGGTTACAAGCCCTCCCATTTTCCTCTTGCCAACCACTACGCCGCCGAAGGCGAGGAGTGGATGTATGGTCGTGGCGCCCACGGCAAACTGACCGATAGTGGCGACTGGCGAGAGAACATCGACCTTCATAGCCATCGTTACATGCTGGAGGACACCCGAATGGGGCTCTCCTTCATCGTATCGGTTGGCCGCTGGGCGGGGCAGCCCACGCCAGTGGCGGAGGGGCTGTTGAGCATTGCTTCGGCGATCACCGGCCAAGATCTCTACGCCCAAGGCCGAACGCTGGAAATGCTGGGACTGGATTCGCTATCCCAGGCGCAGATGCGCTCTTTATTGACGTACGGTATTCAGGCCTGACCTACCGGTAGAGGGGAGCGCATCATGCAGGACAACATTATCGTCTTGGGGGCCGGAAGAATGGGGGAAGGTATTGCCCTCTCATTTATTCTGGCTGGGAAGGAGGTCGTGCTGATCGACTTTAAGTCGCGCAGCCCTGAAGACCGTCAGCACTATTATGAGCAGGCTCGCAGTCGACTAGTGACGGAGCTTAAGTATCTTCAGGAGAAGCGGCTCATTCAGGAAGAGCAGATCGCTTCAATGGTGAAGCAACTTCGTATCGTGGATGACCAGCAGGTGCAGATGGTGGCGGGAAGCCGTTTGGCTTTCGAGGCGCTGCCTGAAGTCAGAGAAATTAAGCAGCAAGGGCTGGCCTGGGCAAGCCGACATTTGGATAAAGAGGCTGTTATCGCTTCTACGACGTCCACTTTTCTGGTCACCGAACTCGCTTGCATGGTGAGCCATCCAGCCCGTTTTATGAACGCCCACTGGCTTAATCCTGCCCATTTGATGCCCTTAGTGGAAGTAAGTCGGGGCAAGGGTACCGAGCAGCGCTATGTCGATGCGCTGTTCACGGTGCTTAAAGGGATTGGAAAAGTACCGGTGCTGTGCGAGGCGGCGCCGGGCTACATCATTCCCCGTCTGCAGGTGCTGCTCATGAATGAAGCCGCGCGTATGGTCGAGGAGGGCGTTGCAAGCGCCGAGGATATCGATGTGGCCATTCGGGTTGGGCTGGGGTTGCGCTATTCGGTGCTGGGAGTGCTGGAGTTTATCGATTGGGGCGGTGGCGATACGCTTTTCTACGCCTCCAACTACCTGTGCGACAAGCTGGATAACCGCTTCAAGTCACCTGAGGTTATTACCCGGAATATGCAAGAGAAGCGTCGAGGATTCCAAGATGGCGTGGGCTTCTTCGACTACTCAGGGGTCGACCTGTCGAACTACCGAAGGCAGCGCTCCGACGCCTTTCTAAAGCGTCTTGAGCTGCTTGATCTGATGCCGACAGTCGCGCGTTCTTAACCCTTCACAGCCTATAAAGCGCCTATTGGAAACCATGCTGTTTCCGTAGGCCTTTTCCGAGGATCGTCATAATGAAAACGAGTACGCAGGTGGGAGCGTTAACAGCACTAATAGCTGTAATGGCGTTGGTGGGGTGTAGCGATGCGCAGGAGGAAGTAGTCGATGAGCCTAGCGACGAGTCCCAAGTGATTACCCTCAGCTACGCTTTTTTTGCTCCAGCGCAGAGCTTTCCTGCCGTTCAGATGGATCACTGGGCGGACGAGCTCAATGAACGTACCGGTGGGCGTGTCGAGGTCAATCTCTTCCCCGGGGGCTCCTTACTCACAGCTAGCAACATGTACGATGGGGTGCTGAATGGTGTTGCGGATATAGGGCTTTCCGCCACCTCTTACGAACCGGGCCGTTTTCCCCTGATCAACTTGGCCGGAAGCCTGACCGGCCAGGACGTCAATTCAGAAATAGCCAGCCGCATGACGTACCAACTGATTCAAGAGTTTGGTGAGCAGATGCCCGAACTCGAAGAGTTCAAGGTCATCACGGCCTTTACCTCCGAGCCTGCCTATTTCCAGACCATTGAGCCGATTCGTCGACTGGAAGACCTGGAGGGGCTGGAAATCAGAATTTCCGGCGATAACTCCAGAGCGCTGGATGCACTGGGGGTAACAGCAGTAGGCATGTCCCAGGCCGATGCAGGAGAGGCACTTCAGTCCGGCATTATTGATGGGTATGCAGCTTCTCGCGAAGTGCTAATGGATATGCAGTTCGCACGTTTGGCTAAGTACGTGACCGACTACCCCTTAACTAACACCATTTTTGTAGCGCTGATGTCGCGAGAGAAGTGGGAGGCCCTCCCTGCGGATATTCAGGCGGTGATCGAGGAGTTGGCACCGGAGATGGCAACCTTCACCGGTCACTATCTCGATGAGCATATACAGCGTTCACTCGAGTGGGCGCAGCAGGAGGAGGGGGTTGAAGTAATAGCGCTTGCCGATGATGAGGCTAGCCGTTGGGATGACCAGCTGGCACCGGTCAATGAGACCATTCTGTCGGAGGCCGAACAGCAGGGCCTGCCTGCGTACGCCTTTGCAGAACGAATGCATGAGCTGATCGAAGAGTACCGTACCGCGGCTGAATAGCAGGAGCAGCGCCGACCGTCGGTTTATGGAAAGGCGTTGGCCAATGCGTTACCCGTCGTATGCGCGCGGTTTGACTGTAGCGTTTGCACCGGGGTCACCCCATAGACCTCCCTGTACTGTGCGGAGAAGTGGCCAGGGCTGTTGATGCCATGCTGCATGATGACGTCGGTAACGCGGTAACCGCGAGGGGCATCCAGCAGTGCCTGGTGCACGCTTTTAATGCGTTGCTGCGTAAAATAGGCTTTGGGTGAAAGCCCCATAAATTCCTGGAAGCCATACTGCAGTGTGCGCTTTGATACTCCCACCAAGGCAGCCAGAGTATTCAGCTCGATACCCTGCTTGAGGTGCTGCTCTATGTGAGTTTTGGCCGCT
This sequence comes from Vreelandella hamiltonii, assembly GCF_014651775.1. Taxonomy (GTDB): domain Bacteria; phylum Pseudomonadota; class Gammaproteobacteria; order Pseudomonadales; family Halomonadaceae; genus Vreelandella; species Vreelandella hamiltonii. Next base: position 20,175 of record NZ_BMXN01000010.1, on the reverse strand, counting down.
TTGACATAGTGTGGAAGAGGCGAGGGATGACCACTCAACCGTTGAGTGTAGTTGTTCATGAACAGACCTAAAAGGCTGTCATATAAGTACTCTTCCATCAGTTTGATCTGCTGGTGCGGCGCATTTTGCGGGTGAAGCGAGTCGGTGATACGGGCAAAATACTTGATGGTATTGAGAAGAAACACCGTGCCGGGGTAATGCTCGGGAAAGTAGTGGTCAAAGAGGATTGGAAGATCGATACGTTGCTCAAGCCGACACGACAAGCGTTGCTCCAAACGGTGGCGCGGAACGCGCACGATGATGTTGTGACAGTTCGGAGAGGTTTGAATGAGAGCGCCCTGACAGGGTGATGTGACGGTGACACCTCCCTGAACCATACTGACCTGGCGGTCAGCGTACACGATGGTTCCCTGACCTTCGAGCGTGATGCGAAAAAGGTAAACGTTTGACGCTTCGACAGGGTCAATTTCGACATTAGCACCATATTGCAGTTCGATGATGGCCAATTGGTCGAAGTTGACGGCGCTCAGACGTGAGGCAAGTCGCGGGCCGTCAAATAAACGCATCCGGTGAGGACAGAGGTAGTGGGCGACATGCTCACGAATGAGTTCTTGTGAATCGGTACGCACAATAGCGTGCTTCTGCAGCAGAAACGGTGTTGTACCCATGGTTCACCTCAACAATGCACCAAGCAAGCGATGTTTATGGGGTGTGAAGCCGAAGCTGTGTCGGCTGGGCCAGTCGAGGGCACGCTCTATCCCTATTTTCATCCCTATCTCCATCTCCATCTCCATCTCCATCTCCATCCCTTCCCTCGAGGCTCCCGGCGATTACACTCGTGGGGATATATGCTAGAATAATCCACTATTTTTTTGGATGGCGTGCTTTTTATGGTCGACAAGGATGAGTTATCGTCTTCCTTTTTTCCTCTTGCCGATGAGTTTCGCTCGCGTGATTTTCCTTTTTATTGGGTCGCGAGGCTGAATGCGAAATACAGCGCTGATGTCGATACCCTATTGAAACCACATGGGCTCAGTTCGTCTAAGTGGCGCATTCTTATGATCTTACATGAACATGGGCGCATGAGCATGTCTGATATATCAGTACACGCTGTTGCGAAATTGTCAACTATCACCAAAATTGTATACAGAATGCAAGAGTCAGGTTTGCTTAAAACAGAAGCCAGCCCGCAGGATGGTCGCGTCACCGAAGTAGAGCTTACCGAGGCGGGTGAGGCGAAGTTGGGTATTGCTCGGCAAGTGACTAGCCGTCTGGTGGAGAAAGCCTTTGCCGATTTCAGCAAACAGGACATTGTTTATATCAACCAGTGCTTAAGTAGAATGTTTCATAACTTAAACGCGCTGTAGGCTCTTGAGGGACGCTGGAATTAAGTCATCGCGGCCAAGTACTTATATTTTCCCTATGTGTCGGGTCCCGTGTGATTGACCACCCGTTTGGTAAATAACTCAGGCCGCTTGGCCTGCCATTCCTTCATCGCCGTGATCGGCGATTGATGATGCAGCGCTTTCTGCGGTATGTGGTGATTGTACAGCCAGCAGTATCGCTTAAGCGTCTGCTCGAGGTCTTCGCCTGAGGTATAGCGCCGGGTCGCCAGCACGTCGCTGATACGGCCGTTGAAGCGCTCCACCATCCCATTCGTTTGCGGCCTTCCCGGCTTGATCAGGCGGTGCTCAATCCCGTGGGCCAGGCACTCCTGATCGAAGGGATGGCGCCCGCTGGGCTTGCGCTCACCTGCCCGCGTGAAGCGATCCGTGAACGACTTGCCGTTGTCGGTCAGCACCGTCTGAATCTTGAAGGGCACCTTTTTCTCCACCTGATGCATAAACGCCCGAGCATCCTTCGCGGACTGGCTGCCTCGGACCTCCAGGTAGACCCAGCGTGTCGCACGGTCGATGGCAACGTACAAGTAGCGCTTCTGCTCCTCGTCGGGCATTTGAGGCAGGTGCTTAATGTCGATATGCACGTAGCCCGGCTCATAGTCCTTGAAGGGCTTGTGCCGGGGCTTCTCGTCGCCACCGGCATCCTGCCGCGCCAGTTCCGCCAACGTCGGCACTTCACGCCGCTTGAGCATGCGATGCAAGGCAGAGCGCGACAAGCCTGGGCTCAGGAACTCACGCGCCACGACGAGAAGGTCATCCAAGCCGAGGCGCAGGAACTCACGAGCCGTGATCAGCACCTCCTCCTGCTCAGCTGTGAGCGTGGCCAGGAGGTTGTGACGGGTATGCGGTCGGTCATGGACATCGTCGCGGTAACGCCATCGCCGGATGGTCGCAGTAGCGACACCATACTGCCGGGCCAGTTCGCTATCCGTGATGCTGGAAGGCGCTGCCTAAATCTCGGCACGGATCTTCGGTGTCGTCGTCGCTTGTTTATGCAGCTTGATGTTCATGAACCTGTTCCCGGATGAATTGCTGAAGAAGCTCCCTGGCGGCTAGCAGAGGATAACTCCTATAGGCGATTTGATCATCCGGAACCCTACACCTATGATCTACCTTAGAGCCCGGGTCCTTCCTGATGAATAACTCTTTCTTGTTCAATATTTCGCTTACCGCTTTTGCTGTCACGTCACGCGAGTCGTGAACTTGCCACATTTCTCGCAGTAGCCCATCCATTAGTCGTAAGCCATACGTCGCACGGATGAGCAAAAATACGAGGTGTCGGCAGCCTTCTCCCAAAAAGATGGGGAGTGCATAGCCCCTGGAAGCTCGATTCATCGTTTCTATTATGTAGGGAGGGTGTGTGCTTGGGCGGTGCGGCTTGTCCGGGTATGCACAACAACCTGAGAGGTATTGGCGGCATTGCGCGTCCGTCGTGACACTGATCTGCACGTTATTTCATGCAGGTCATTGCCATGTCGCACTCCACTGGGGCCGTTGAGCCAGTGCCCTCTACTGAAGCCTCGGCTTTAAAGCCGATGTTTCTTGTTCTGGGCGTTCTAGTAAGTTTGGGAGTTTTCTTCCTTTTGCCCGAAACGCTGGCCTTCAATGCGCGTCTCGTCGCTGGCATTGCAATGCTGATGGCCACCTGGTGGATGACAGAGGCGATTCCCATTCCGGCGACATCGCTGCTTCCGCTCGTACTGTTCCCCTTTTTCGATATTGCGTCGGTCGGTGTGACCGCTGCGCCCTATGCCCATAGCATCGTCTTTCTCGTCTTGGGTGGCGTACTGCTGGGCTTGGCAACGCAGCGCTGGAATTTACATCGCCGCTTTGCGCTACTGACGGTGCTCACCGTGGGAACCAAGCCTGCGCAAATTGTCTTCGGTTTGATGTTCGCTAGCTGGTTTATCACCATGTGGGTGAGCAATACCGCCACCGCCGTCATTATGGTACCTATCGGCGGCTCGATCATCGCGCTGGTGGCGTCACTGGGTAACGGTGATGACACGCCCAAGTTCTCCGCCGCTGTTTTACTGGGGATTGCCTACGCCATCACCATCGGCTCCATGGCGACATTGATTGGCCAGCCGCCGATGGCGCTAATGCGCGCGTACATGGCAGATACCCACGGGCTGAGTATCGGGTTTGGCCACTGGATGCTGGTGGGAGTGCCATTCTCATTCACCATGCTAGTGCTGGCTTGGTTCGTTCTGAACAAGCTGGTGTTCCGCTCGGAAGTCGAGAACATTCAGGGCGGTCGAGCGATGATCGCGTCGGAGCTCGAAAGGATGGGTCGCCTATCGCCTGAAGAGGCGCGCGTACTGATGGTGTTTGGCGGGGCCGTGTTCTGCTGGGTATGTTTACCCTTGATAGCGCGAATCTCGTCGGTGCAGAACGTCTTACCCTGGCTCTCCAATATCAACGACACCAGTGTGGCGATCCTCGCGGCGATTCTGATGTTCGTGATTCCCGCTTCTAAGGGAAAAGGGGCATTGCTGGATTGGTCGGCCACCCGGGACGTGCCCTGGGGAGTCCTGATTTTGTTTGGCGGTGGCCTAACGCTCTCAGCCCAGTTCACCGCCACTGGCTTAAGTGCCTGGGTGGGCGAAAGCGTCTCGGGATTATCGGGGTTACCGCCGATCCTGATTCTCGCCATCACGGCTATCGTCATCATTCTATTGACCGAACTCACCAGTAACACGGCGACGGCGGCGGCCTTCTTCCCGATCATGGGATCGATTGCCGTGGGGCTGGGTATCGAATCCTTCCTGATGACCATCGTGGTCACCTTTGCCGTGAGCTGTGCCTTCATGCTGCCGGTCGCAACGCCTTCCAACGCCGTGGCGTTCGCCACGGGAGATCTGCCTATCCAAAGCATGATTCGAGCAGGTGTCTGGCTCAATGTCATCGGCCTGCTGGTGATCATGGTGGCGCTCTACACCATCGTACCGTTGGTCTTCGATGTCTCTTTCTAACCCGTGACACTCGATGTCGTTGGTCGCCCTGCCGATTTGACGATTCCAGATAGACGGCCTAGGGTGTTCGTTATTCAAATTTATGTTCGCAATAAGAACAAAGAGGCTCCCATGTCCCAGCCCTGTATTATCTGTGTCGCCATTACCGGCAGCCTGCCACGCAAAGAGAACAACCCAGCCGTACCGATTACGGTCGAGGAGCAGGTTGAGAGCACCCAGGCAGCGTTCGAAGCAGGGGCGACCATTGCCCACTGCCATGTGCGCAACGATGACCAAACCCCCTCATCTGACCCAGAAAAGTTTGGCCGCCTGATGGAAGGGCTCAAGAAGCACTGCCCAGGAATGATTATTCAGCTCTCTACTGGTGGGCGCTCGGGGGCTGGGGAAGCACGCGGCGGCATGCTGCCGCTCAAGCCTGATATGGCAAGTCTCTCGGTGGGTTCCAATAACTTTCCCAACCGTGTCTACGAGAATCCGCCCCAACTGGTGGAGTGGCTGGCCGATGAGATGATCAAGTACGGCGTCAAGCCTGAAATCGAAGCGTTCGACCTGTCGCATATCCACCAGGCAGTGAGTCTTTCCCAGCAAGGCAAGCTAAAGACGCCGCTCTATGTGCAGTTTGTCATGGGCGTGAAAAATGCGATGCCAGCGGACAAGCCCACCTTCGATTTCTACATCGAGACGCTCAAGCAGCTGGCGCCGGATGCGCAGTGGTGCGGTGCAGGCATTGGAGCCAACCAATACCTACTCAACGAGTGGTCGATTGCGGCTGGCGGCCATACCCGTACGGGGCTCGAAGATAACGTGCGCTTGGATAGTGACACCTTGGCGCCCTCCAACGCGGCCTTGGTCGAGCGCACCGTAGCCCTTTGCGAAAAGTATCAGCGCCCAGTGGCCACCTGGCAGCAAGCGCGTGAGATGCTCGGGCTATAACGATAAAAAACAACCACTTGATAAGCAGGAGTGACGAGATGGCGGATACCACGTTGGTCGGTGATGCACCTGACATCGACGAGATCAAACGAGTCGTGCAGCTATATGTCGATGGCTTTCGAGGCAGTAGGCAAAAGCTGGAGGAGGCGTTTCATCAGGAGGCGTGGATTTTTGCGCTGGACGCGGAGGGTGCCTTGGCAACCGATCTCATTAGCGACCGTTTTGAGCGATGGGCGAATAGCCAGCGACAGGTCAAGAGCCGTTTCATTGCCATCACCCAGGCCGGAGAGGTCGCCAGCGTGCTGCTAGGCTTCGATAATAGCGACAACCTTGAAGATTCTTGGGTCGATGTGATTGCGCTGATCAAAATCGATGGTAAATGGAAAATTACCAATAAGACGGCTGCTCATAGTACGCGTGCGGCGTGGGCCAAACCCATCGCCTAGCGCCGGATGACACTGGGCGCTATTCGGAGAACATCGAATACACCAAGCCCCGCAGCCAGCGGTTGCCGGGGTCTTGATGGAAACGGCGATGCCAGAAAAGATTGATGGGAATGTCTGGAAAGGCCAGCGGGTGCTCGCGAACGGTGAGGCCAAATCGTTCGCACGTCGCCTCGGCCAATTTATTCGTAACCGTCACGACGAGATCGCTGCTGCCCACGATGTAGGGAATGGCAGCGAAATGCGGCAGCGTTAATCTCACCGGGCGCTGAATGCCCGCGTTGGCGAGCTGCTCTTCTACCACGCCATGACCGGTACCGCTCGCGACGATGACGGCATGATGGGCTGAGCGAAACTCCTCAAGACCAAAATCGCCCTTGGCGAGTGGGTGGTTGTCACGCATCAGGCAAACATAGCGCTGCTCGAATAGCCGCTGTTGATAAAAGCCAGCGCCCAGCTGTGGTATCAGCCCAACGGCTAGATCGATCTGCCCCTCTTCCATCTCATACTTCAGCGCGTGGTGGCTGCTGCGAGCGGTGTGGAGCGAGACGCCGGGAGCCACCTGTGATAAATGCTGCAGTAAACGGGGTAGGAAAACGATTTCCCCAATATCGGTCATGTTGAGGTGAAAGGTACGGCCACTAAGGGCTGGATTGAAATCGTTGTGTAGGTTCAGCGTGTCATTCACTCTCGCTAACGCGTCGGCCAGCCCAGGATGAAGCTGGCTCGCGCGGGGCGTGGGCTGTAACCCTTGCGAGGTGCGTTCAAAGAGTTCGTCGTTCAATAGAAGACGCAAACGCTTCAAGGCATGGCTGACCGCAGGCTGGGTAATGCCCAGGCGTAGCGCGACACGCTGTGTGTTTTGCTCCTGGTAGAGCAGATCGAACACCACCAGCAAGTTGAGATCGATATCGGCAAGCTTGATCATCACAATGGCCTCTGACGGGCATGCGACGATTGTCTACTTCTGTCGCGGAGTGGTGGCTCAACTCTTTGTTTCATATAGTTATTAGCGCCGTTTATAGTTTGAATGAAGAGGGCTGTGTGGTGGCCATTGCCTCCTCCTAATAGCGTTATCAGTAGAGCGTGACGCTCGACATGATAACGATACATCGTGAAAGGGAGTGAAGCATGACCATCAAAAATAACCAGCAAAAACGTCTCTCCATTGGCATTGTGGGGGGCGGTATCGGTGGCGTCGCCTTTGCCGTTGCGCTGTCGCGAGATAGCGGCCTTGATGTCCAGCTGTTCGAAGCCGCTCCGCAGTTCTCAGAAATTGGTGCTGGCGTATCCTTTGGCCCCAATGCGGTAAAGGCCATTCAACGCTTGGGCTTGGAAGCGGCCTATCAACGTATTGCAGACGCCTCGCCAGCCCCCTTCGAAGATGTTTGGTTCGAGTGGCGCCGAGGCAGTGATGATACCTACTTGACGGCTAGCCTCGCGCCGGGGGTTGGTCAATCCTCGGTACACCGTGCCGACTTCCTCGATGCGATCGTTGCCCATCTGCCGGAGGACATCGCGCATTTCGGCAAACGCTGTGTCGCGGTGACGCAAAACGCTGCTAGCGCCACTGCCCACTTCGATGATGGCACGCACTTTACGGGGGATGTCATCATCGGCTTTGACGGCATCAAATCGGCGGTTCGCTCCCATGTATTACCGCCCGACCAGTTTGGCGATATTGCGCCCTTCTGGAGCGGTACTTACGCGTATCGTGGCATGATCCCCACCCACACCTTAGAGACAGCGCTCGAGGCTAATGGCAGCGAGAAACGTTTGGCATGGGTGCCGCAAATGTATCTCGGTAAAGATCGCCATATTTTGACGTTTCCGGTCAAACAGTCACAGTTCGTCAACGTCGTAGCCTTCATCACGGACCGCTCGGTTCCTCACCCGCGACTACCCGATGGGGAGGAGTGGGTTCAGGCCGTCAGCCAGCAGGAAATGTTACACGTCTTCGAAGGCTGGAGCCCGGCTTGCCAGGCTATTCTCGCATCCATCGCCGAACCAACGCGCTGGGCGCTGCATGAGTTGCCCGAGCTTCCCTTCTATCAGCGCGAGCGGGTCATGGTTGTCGGCGATGCCGCCCATGCGCTCGTGCCCCACCAAGGGGCGGGGGCCGGACAGGCGCTCGAAGATGCCTACGTGCTGGCGACACTACTGACAGACGTCCGCTGCGATCATCGCCGTGTGAGCGACGTGTTGGCCGCTTTCGAGCACGTGCGCCATGCACGCACGTGTCGAGCGCAGCGTACTTCCCACGACGCCGGCGATGTCTATGAATATTCGGGAAAAGGCATTGGGGGCGATGAGAGCAAGCTCATCCACGATCTGGAAAATCGCTTCGACTGGCTGTGGAATCACGATCCACACGACGATGTCATTGCGGCTCGGCAGTATCTCGAAACCGTATCTCGAGACCGTCTCTAGAAACTCCGCTTGAGGCGAGTGCGCGTCGAGCAACACGCTTGGATCATTCTTTTGTCTTATGGCGCTCTGTATCACGGCGAAGTGATTGCGTGGCTCTTTAACACGCGGTTGCGTATCGATACGCGCTTTATCCGGCGCTGAGCGCCCCTGGCGAGGGCACGTCTCGTGCAGCGGCTCTCGCACTCGGGGTTATGGGGAAAAAGTGGCTGAATAGCCGAGCCTGTCATGCGCTTGTGATACCTCCTTGGTATGGACGCGCACTTAAACAATATTGGTTCCGGCTTGCACGGGCACGCAAACTGCTCGATAGCGAAACGATTGCCTGATGCCGGAGCTGCCATGTCAACTGTTATCCAACGAATAGAGACGCTTCTGGTCGATTTACCGACCATCCGTCCTCATAAACTATCGATGACCACCATGGCCTGCCAGACCATGGTGATCATCCGCATGCATCACTCAGACGGTATTGAGGGGTTGGGCGAAGGCACGACCATCGGCGGCCTAGCCTATGGCCCGGAAAGTCCCGAGAGCATCAAGCGCAACATCGATACGTACTTGGCACCTCTGCTGATTGGCCAGCCTTCCCAGAACATTCACCACGCCCGCGCACTGCTCAATCGGCATGCGCGCGGCAACATGATCGCTAAATCCGCACTGGAAATGGCGCTGCTCGATGCCCAAGGCAAGCGCCTGGGGTTGAGCGTGGCCGAGCTGCTGGGAGGCGTGCGTCAGGATCATATCCCCGTGCTATGGACGCTCGCGAGTGGCGATACCGCGAAAGATATCGATGAAGCCATGCTGCGTTTAGAGCAGCGTCGGCACTGTGACTTCAAATTGAAAATTGGCGCCAATCCCGTGGGCCAGGACGTCCGCCACGTAGCGGCTATCAAGGAGGCCTTGGGAGACCGAGCGAGCGTACGCGTCGATGTCAATCAAGCGTGGGACGAATCCACCGCCGTTCGCGGTATTCAAGCGTTACAAGAGGCGGGCATCGAGTTGATCGAGCAGCCCATCGGCGCGCGTGAGCATGCGGGATTGGTGCGTTTGGCGAACCGCTTCAATGTGCCCATGCTCGCCGATGAGGCCGTTCAGGATGCGCGCGACGGCCTTGATTTGGTGTGCAGCGGATTCAGCGGAGCCTTTGCACTGAAACTCGCCAAGTCGGGCGGTATTTACGGCGCACTGGAGCTCGCGCATGTCGCTCAGGCGGCCGGCATCGGCCTGTATGGCGGCACCTTGCTGGAAGGCACGATCGGTACCGCCGCGTCGCTGCATGCGTGGGCAACACTACCGACCATGACCTGGGGAACGGAGATGTTCGGCCCGCTCTTGTTGCAAGACGATATCGTGGTGTCGCCTCTCGACTACACCGAATTTGGGGTGTCCTTACCGCCTGGGCCAGGCCTGGGGATCACCTTGGATGAAGATAAGTTGGCGCACTACGCGCGCTAGCCAACGCGCCGCACGCAAAGACCGCAAACGAAAAGGAGAGCCATCGATATGCTGTTTCAAGTCGAGATGACCGTCAAATTGCCGACCGATATGCCCGCCGAGCAGGCCGCGAATATCAAGGCAACCGAAAAAGCGTACTCCCAGGACCTGCAGCGCCAAGGCAAATGGCGCCACCTGTGGCGTGTGGCCGGTAGCTATTCGAACGTGAGTATTTTTGACGTGGAGGACAATGCCGAGCTGCAAGAGCTCGTCAGCAACTTGCCACTGTTCCCCTACATGGAGATCAGCGTCAAGCCGCTTTGCCGCCACCCCTCGTCCGTACGCGACGACGACAGCTAATGCTCGGCGGAGCACGCCAAGGTACTGACCCATAACATCTATAATAATGTCGAGAGCTATCTCATGACCGTAAAAATCTTCGATACGCCCGAGGTTCAAGACTTTCTCAACGCCGTGGCCGGTCTGGACCAATCGGGCGGCAACGACCGCGCCAAGCAGATCGTGCATCGGCTGGTGGGCGACCTGTTCAAACTGATCGACGACTTCGATGTCACCGAAGAAGAGTATTGGGCCGCCGTGAACCTGCTCAACGCGCTGGGTAGCCAGACCCAGTTCGGCCTGCTCTCGCCGGGGCTGGGGTTCGACCACTTCCTCGACATGCGCCACGACGCCATCGACGCCGAAGCCAAGCGCACCGGCGGCACCCCGCGCACCATTGAAGGCCCGCTCTACGTGGCCGGCGCCCCGGAAGCGGACGGCTTCGCCCGGATGGACGACGGCAGCGACCCCGATGGCGAGACCATGTGGCTGACCGGCCAAGTGCGCGACGTGAACGGCCAGCCGATCCCCGGCGCCAAGGTCGAGATCTGGCACTGCAACTCCAAAGGCGGCTACTCGTTCTTCGACCCTTCCCAGGACGAGTACAACATGCGCCGCACGATCTATGCCGACCGCGACGGCCGCTACACCGCCCGCAGCATCGTCCCGTCGGGCTACGGCGTGCCCGAAGGCGCCCCCACGGACGTCGTGCTCAAATCGCTGGGCCGCCACGGCCAGCGTCCGGCGCACATTCACTACTTCGTCTCGGCCCCCGGCCATCAACACCTGACGACTCAGATCAACCTCGCCGGTGACCCCTACACCTTCGATGACTTCGCCTTTGCCACGCGCGAAGAGCTGGTGGTGCCCGCCGAGCGCATCGACGACCCCGCCGAGATCGCCAAGCGCGATCTGGACGGCCCCTTCGCCCATGTGGTGTTCGATGTCGAGTTAGCGCCCACCGATGCCGCCGAGCTGCAGGTACGCCACGCCCGCCCCCGCGCCAAGGAAGACGAGCAGGACCTGGCCAGCCAATTGGCCGGTACGGCCAAGGTATAACCCCCTGTTTAAGAGGCGGGCCTTCCCCTTGGCCCGCCTTGACGCCCTAACAGCGCGACATCCTAACGAGGAGAGCGATCATGACCACACAGCTTGATCAACTCGAAGCCCGCGTGCGCGGAGCGGTACAAGACGACCCGGATCACGGCATTTTCCGCTGCCACCGCAGCATGTTCACCGACCCCGCCTTTTTCGAGCTGGAGATGAAGCACATCTTCGAAGGCAACTGGGTCTTTCTGGCCCACGAGAGCCAAGTGGCCGAGCCGGGCGACTACTTCACCACCACCGTTGGTCGTCAGCCGATCGTCATCACCCGCGACAAGCAGGGCGAGTTGCACGGCCTGATCAACGCCTGCGCCCACCGCGGTGCCACCCTATGCCGCCGCAAGCGCGGCAACAAAGGCACCTTCACTTGCCCGTTCCACGGCTGGACCTTCAAAAACGACGGCCAGCTGCTCAAAGCCAAAAACGAAAAGACTGGCGCCTACCCCGACCAGTTCAAGCAAGACGGCTCCCACAACCTCAAGCGCCTACCGCGCTTCGAGAACTACAAAGGCTTCCTGTTCGGCAGCCTCAGCGACGACGTGCTGCCCCTCGAGCAGCACCTGGGCGAAACCACCAAGGTCATCGACAACATCGTCGACCAAGCCCCCGAGGGTCTGGAAGTGCTGCGTGGCACCTCCTCCTACACCTACACCGGCAACTGGAAACTGCAGGCCGAAAACGGCGCCGACGGCTATCACGTCAGCTCCGTGCACTGGAACTACGCCTCCACCATGGAGCGCCGCAATTACGACGCCGGTGGTACCAAGGCGGTGGACGCCGACGGCTGGTCGAAGAGTAAAGGCGGCTTCTACTCCTACGAAAACGGCCACATGATGCTCTGGACTCGGCTGCTCAACCCCGAAGTACGCCCGGTCTATCAAGAAAAAGAGTGGATCCAAGAGCAGCTAGGCGACGCGCGTGCCGACGCCATCGTCAACCAGACGCGCAACCTCTGTCTCTACCCCAACGTCTACCTAATGGACCAGTTCTCCACGCAGATCCGCGTGCTGCGCCCCATCGACGTCAACAAAACCGAAGTCACGATCTACTGCTTCGCCCCCAAAGGCGAATCGGCCGAGAACCGTCGCGTACGCCTGCGCCAGTACGAAGACTTCTTCAACGTCTCCGGCATGGGCACCCCGGACGACCTCGAAGAGTTCCGCGCCTGTCAAGAAGGCTATAACGGCGCGCTGGCCGAATGGAACGACCTCTCCCGCGGCGCCCAGCAATGGATCGAAGGGGCCGACGAGAACGCCCAAGCCATCGACATGAAACCGCTGCTCAGCGGCGCCTCCCCCGAAGACGAAGGGCTCTACGTGCTGCACCACCAACACTGGGTCAGCGAAATGCTGCGCGCCATCGACAAAGAGCGTCGCCAGTTCATCGCCACGGCGACCGCCTAAACGTCCGACGCCAGAAAGAGAGGAGAGAAGCGCCATGAGCATTAGCTATCACGACATCCAAGCCTTTTTATACCGCGAAGCGCGCCTGCTGGATGACCGCGAGTGGGACGACTGGCTCGCGCTGTACCACAAAGACGCCCTGTTCTGGATGCCCGCCTGGGACGACGACGACCAGCTCACCCGCGACCCGAACGGCGAGGTCTCGTTGATCTACTACCCCAACCGCGAAGGGTTGGAAGATCGGGTCTACCGGATCAAGACCGAGCGCAGCGGGGCGAGCACGCCGGAACCGCGCACTACGCACCAGGTGACCAACCTCGAAATCCTGTCGCAAGACGACCAGACGGCCAAGCTGCGGTTCAACTGGCACACGCTGAGCCACCGCTACAAGAAGACGGACAGCTTCTTTGGCACGAGCTTCTACACCCTGGACGTGTCGGGCGAGCGCCCGCTGATCACAAGAAAAGTCGTGCAGCTGAATAACGACTACATCCATCAGGTCATCGATGTGTATCACGTGTGACCTGATAGGAGAGGAGAGTTAACCATGAGCTATACCATTGCCCTCAACTTCGAAGACGGCGTGACGCGTTTCATCGGCTGTAAAGAAGGGGAAACCGTTCTTGACGCGGCTTACCGCCAGAAAGTGAATCTTCCGATGGACTGTTCCGACGGCGTATGCGGCACCTGCAAAGGCCACTGCGAGCAGGGCGAGTTCGATATGGGTGACGAATACCTGGAAGACGCGCTTTCTGACGAAGAAGCTGCAGAAGGCCAAGTGCTCACGTGTCAGATGGTGCCTTTTTCGGACTGCGTTATCCAAGTGCCCGTGGCCTCCACGCTGTGTAAAACACAGGTGGGCAAGGTTGAAGCCACTGTCACCGCGGTTGAGCAACTCTCTGAAGATAGCATTGAGCTAGCGGTTGAACTGGATGATGAGGAAGGCCTTGCCTTTTTACCAGGTCAATACATCCATATTGATGTGCCCGGTACAGAGGTACACCGCTCCTACTCCTTCAGCTCACTGCCAAGTGATAAGCGCGCCACCTTTTTGATCCGCAATATTCCCAATGGGGTAATGAGCGGCTACCTGACCGAGCGAGCGGCGGTGGGCGAAAAGCTTACGCTGACCGGCCCGCTGGGCAGCTTCTACCTGCGAGAAGTGAAACGTCCGGTGCTAATGCTGGCGGGGGGGACGGGGTTAGCTCCTTTTCTTTCCATGTTAGCGCAGTTGGTCGAAAAGGGGTGCAATGCGCCGATTCACATGATTTATGGCGTCAATAAAGACGATCACTTGGTCAAAACCGACGCCTTAGACGCCTTCGCTGAGAAACTGCCAAGCTTCAGCTACGCCACGGTGGTGGTTGATGAAGCCAGTGAGAATCCGCGTAAAGGGTATGTGACCCACCACATGGACGCTGCTGTCATGCATGACGGTGATGTGGACGTTTACCTGTGTGGCCCGCCTCCAATGGTCGATGCCGTGCTGAAATACTTTGACGCAGAAGGCATTGAGCCACAGAGCTTTCACTACGAGAAGTTCACCCCCAATGAAGCAGGGAGTACATCATGACACACCGCTTTCAAGGCAAAGTGATGGTGATTACCGGTGCAGCTCAGGGAATTGGGCGGCGAGTTGCTGAGCGCGCAGCCGCGGAAGAGGCACGTTTAGTACTGGTAGATCGCAATGATTACATCCATGAAGTAGTGGCTGAAATCAGCCAGCAGGGGTGTGAAGTGATCGCAGCACAAGCGGATCTGGAGACCTATGAAGGTGCCGAGAAAGTGATTCAGGAGACGCTCTCTCACTTTGGCCGTATTGATATTCTAGTGAACAACGTAGGTGGTGCAATTAACTTTAAGCCGTTTACCGAGTTCACTGAAGCACAAGTTGTCGCAGAGATTAACCGCTCTTTAATGCCCACGCTTTGGTGCTGCCGCGCGGTACTGCCTACCATGGTAGCGCAGGGTAGCGGCGTGATCGTCAATGTTTCTTCCGTGGCGGCGCGGGGCATCCACCGAATCCCCTACTCGGCGGCCAAAGGGGGGGTCAATGCGCTGACCGAGTCACTGGCTTTCGAATACGCTGATGCTGGCATCCGCGTGGCTGCCGCTGCCATCGGTGGCACCGAAGCACCGCCGCGCCGGATTTCCCGCGGCACGCCCGAGCCTAGCAACGAGACCGAACGGGCATGGTTCCAGGCGCATATCGACCAGACCAAGCAGAGCTGTCTGATGAAACGCTACGGCACGCTCGACGAGATGGCCGCGCCTATTTTGTTCCTGGCTTCCGATGAGGCGAGTTACATCACAGGGAGCGTTCTACCGGTCGGTGGGGGGGATCAAGGCTAATCGAACCGTTAGCCATCGTCGTAAACCCGTTGTCAAAATAACGCTAAATACTACAAAACCCCTGGAGCACACCGTGAAACATATAGAAAAAGGCGTGAGCCTACGGCATGCGCCTCGCGATTTTCTACGTGACCTCAATGCTGACAATGCCAGTACAGGGTTAGTCGCCGGCATCTTAGGTCTCAGCGTTGGCGTCGTCCATATCAGTGCGGGCACGTCAGCAGGTCTCGACCCCTCCTTCATCATGATCTGGGTCATCAGCTATTTGATGATCAACGGTTTGTTTGGGCTGTTCATGCCCGCTTACTACCGTCTACCGCTGCCGATGGCAAACTCCATTCCAGGGGCGCTGATGTTTGCCGCGGTCATTCCGGTGATCGGGCTAGAAGCGGCCTTGGGCGCTGGTCTTATCGCTGGCATCATTACGCTGATAGCGGGCGTGACCGGTGTCATGGGCATCGTGATGCGGTTGATACCGATGCCGATCGTGATGGGCATGGTCGGCGGTATGCTGCTTAGCTTTGGGCTCAACATGGTCAAGCCGCTGGAAAACGCGATGGTGCCAGCCGCGATCATGATGTTGGCTTTCTTTATCTCGGCGAGAGTCTTTCGCAAAATTCCCCCGCTCATCATCGCCATGGCGGCAGGGCTTGCTTACCTGACAGTCACCGGAGTGGATCTTTCGGGAATCCAAGCGACCATCCGGTTCCCGGAGTTCATTCTGCCGACGTTCACTCTGGAGGCGTTTCTCACCTATGGGTTGCCGCTTGCGATCATTCTAGTCGGGATGGAGACGCCGGCGGGTGTCGGCTTGGTCAAAGGAATGGGTTATAAGGACGCGCCCGCGAACGCGATCACGGCTGTGGGTGGCATCGGTACCATCGTGTCATCGTTCTTCAATCTACACAGTACCTGCATCGCGGCACCCATGACCGGGGTATGCGCCTCACCGGAGGCAGGCGCCCATGACAAGCGCTGGGTCGCAGCGGCCATTGCCGGAGCTATTTTCATCGTGGCGGCGCCTTTCTATGGTTATGTGGTCAACCTGCTGGAAGCCACGCCTCGCTACTTCATCACCATCATCGCTGGCTTGGCGCTGATGCGCGTCATCACGTCCTCCATGACCATCGCGTTTGCGGGCAAGAAGCACGAAATAGGGGCGCTGTTCGCTTTTTTGATCGCTGCTTCTGGCATTCAAATTCTTGGTATCGGCGCAACGTTCTGGGCCCTGGTCCTTGGAGTGGTAGTATCGGCCATTTTTGAAACCAAAGATTTTGACTTCATGTTTACGCGTAGGGCGGCCCAGAAACATAGCGGATAGCAAGTTCTGCTTTCTTACTCTTTTGATGCGTTTGGCCCGTACATGCTTAGGCAGTGCGGGCTTTTTTCTATGGATGCCCGTTGAGGCCTTTGTGCTTTGGTCGTAGCCCACCCCGACTTTGGACAGAGTGTGTTAGCCGTTCCTAGCCCATCCTTCCCTGCGCGACGGGGCATACTCGGTCATATGTTGAGGGGTGGGTTTCTTTGTTAGCGCGCTATCTTTCTGTTTGGATTTTTATTAATTAAAAACAAATAGTTGTATTTTCCTTGTGATGCCCGGTGTGCGGCCGCACAAAAACCGAACGCTGCTTGAGATACCTTCGAAGTATGGGTGAGAACTCAAACGATATTGGTCTGTTAATGGGTGTTTGTTCGATATTGTCGTGAAGAGTACAGAGAAACAGTGTCCTCATGTCCTAAGTAGACACTCAGTCGCTTTATCGACAAACGTACATTCGGTGACTGGGAAATAAATAACGATAAAACTAGCAATAGGCTTTTACCATGACCGTAAAAATCTTCGACACGCCCGAGGTTCAAGACTTTCTCAACGCCGTGGCCGGCCTGGACCAGGCAGGCGGCAACGACCGCGCCAAGCAGATCGTGCATCGCCTGGTGGGCGACCTGTTCAAACTGATCGACGACTTCGATGTCACCGAAGAAGAGTATTGGGCCGCCGTGAACCTGCTCAACGCGCTGGGTAGCCAGACCCAGTTCGGCCTGCTCTCTCCGGGGCTAGGGTTCGACCACTTCCTCGACATGCGCCACGACGCCATCGACGCCGAAGCCAAGCGCACCGGTGGCACCCCGCGCACCATCGAAGGCCCGCTCTACGTGGCCGGTGCCCCGGAAGCTGACGGCTTCGCCCGGATGGACGACGGCAGCGACCCCGATGGCGAGACCATGTGGCTGACCGGCCAAGTGCGCGACGTGAACGGCCAGCCGATCCCCGGCGCCAAGGTCGAGATCTGGCACTGCAACTCCAAAGGCGGCTACTCGTTCTTCGACCCTTCCCAGGACGAGTACAACATGCGCCGCACGATCTATGCCGACCGCGACGGCCGCTACACCGCCCGCAGCATCGTCCCGTCGGGCTACGGCGTGCCCGAAGGCGCCCCCACGGACGTCGTGCTCAAATCGCTGGGCCGCCACGGCCAGCGTCCGGCGCACATTCACTACTTCGTCTCGGCCCCCGGCCATCAACACCTGACGACTCAGATCAACCTCGCCGGTGACCCCTACACCTTCGACGACTTCGCCTTTGCCACGCGCGAAGAGCTGGTGGTGCCCGCCGAGCGCATCGACGACCCCGCCGAGATCGCCCAGCGTGATCTGGACGGCCCCTTCGCCCATGTGGTGTTCGATGTCGAGTTAGCGCCCACCGACGCCGCCGAGCTGCAGGTACGCCACGCCCGCCCCCGCGCCAAGGAAGACGAGCAGGACCTGGCCAGCCAACTGGCCGGTACGGCCAAGGTATAACCCCCTGTTTAAGAGGCGGGCCTTCCCCTTGGCCCGCCTTGACGCCCTAACAGCGCGACATCCTAACGAGGAGAGCGATCATGACCACACAGCTTGATCAACTCGAAGCCCGCGTGCGCGGAGCGGTACAAGACGACCCGGATCACGGCATTTTCCGCTGCCACCGCAGCATGTTCACCGACCCCGCCTTTTTCGAGCTGGAGATGAAGCACATCTTCGAAGGCAACTGGGTCTTTCTGGCCCACGAGAGCCAAGTGGCCGAGCCGGGCGACTACTTCACCACCACCGTTGGTCGTCAGCCGATCGTCATCACCCGCGACAAGCAGGGCGAGCTGCACGGCCTGATCAACGCCTGCGCCCACCGCGGCGCCACCCTCTGCCGCCGCAAGCGCGGCAACAAAGGCACCTTCACCTGCCCGTTCCACGGTTGGACCTTCAAAAACGACGGCCAGCTGCTCAAAGCCAAAAACGAAAAGACTGGCGCCTACCCCGACCAGTTCAAGCAAGACGGCTCCCACAACCTCAAGCGCCTACCGCGCTTCGCGAACTACAAAGGCTTTTTGTTCGGCAGCCTCAGCGACGACGTGCTACCCCTCGAGCAGCACCTGGGCGAAACCACCAAGGTCATCGACAACATCGTCGACCAAGCCCCCGAGGGTCTGGAAGTGCTGCGTGGCACCTCCTCCTACACCTACACCGGCAACTGGAAACTGCAGGCCGAAAACGGCGCCGACGGCTATCACGTCAGCTCCGTGCACTGGAACTACGCCTCCACCATGGAGCGTCGCAACTACGACGCCGGTGGTACCAAGGCGGTGGACGCCGACGGCTGGTCGAAGAGTAAAGGCGGCTTCTACTCCTACGAAAACGGCCACATGATGCTCTGGACCCGGCTACTCAACCCCGAGGTGCGCCCGGTCTACCAAGAAAAAGAGTGGATCCAAGAGCAGCTAGGCGAGGCGCGTGCCGACGCCATCGTCAACCAGACGCGCAACCTCTGCCTCTACCCCAACGTCTACCTGATGGACCAGTTCTCCACACAGATCCGCGTGCTGCGGCCCATCGACGTCAACAAAACCGAAGTCACGATCTACTGCTTCGCCCCCAAAGGCGAGTCGGCCGAAAACCGTCGCGTACGTATCCGCCAATACGAAGACTTCTTCAACGTCTCCGGCATGGGCACCCCGGACGACCTCGAAGAGTTCCGCGCCTGCCAAGAAGGCTACAGCGGCGCGCTGGCCGAATGGAACGACCTCTCCCGCGGCGCCCAACAATGGATCGAAGGGGCCGATGAGAACGCCCAGGCCATCGACATGAAACCGCTGCTCAGCGGCGCCTCCCCCGAAGACGAAGGGCTCTACGTGCTGCACCACCAACACTGGGTCAGCGAAATGCTGCGCGCCATCGACAAAGAGCGTCGCCAGTTTATCGCCACGGCGACCGCCTAAACGTCCGATGCCAGAAGAGAGGAGAGAACGCCATGAGCATCAGCTATCACGACATCCAAGCCTTTTTATACCGCGAAGCGCGCCTACTGGACGACCGCGAGTGGGACGAGTGGCTTGCGCTGTATCGTAAGGACGCCGAGTTCTGGATGCCCGCCTGGGACGACGATGATCAGCTCACCCGCGATCCGCACAGCGAGATCTCGTTGATCTACTACCCCAACCGCGAAGGGCTGGAAGATCGGGTCTACCGGATCAAGACCGAGCGCAGCGGGGCGAGCACGCCGGAGCCGCGGACCACGCACCAGGTGACCAACCTCGAAATCCTGTCGCAAGACGACCAGACGGCCGAGCTGCGGTTCAACTGGCACACGCTGAGCCACCGCTACAAGAAGACGGACAGTTTCTTCGGCACGAGCTTCTACACCCTGGACGTCTCGGGTGAGCGCCCGCTAATCACAAGAAAAGTCGTGCAGTTGAACAACGACTATATCCATCAAGTCATCGACGTGTATCACGTATAAGCCGCATCGATGAGACAGGGACGTCGCTGATCGTGTCTTCTATCAACGCGAAGCGCGATGGACATAACAATCTAAAACAACACAATCCTGGTGAACCCATAATGAAAAATGTCAAAAAGACCACTCTCGTTGCCGCTCTGGGTACCACTCTAACGCTGTCAGCCATGGGCCTCTCAGCGAATGAAGATCCCGTCAAACTAGGGCTGATGCTGCCTTATTCAGGCACCTACACAGCGCTGGGCGAAGCTATCACTAACGGCTTGAAGCTGGCCATCGAGCAGGAAGGGGGCCAGTTGGGCGGTCGCGACGTCGAATACGTCGAGCTGGACTCCGAAGCCGATCCTTCTAAGGCTCCGCAAAACATGAGTCGTTTGGTCAACGGCGACAACGTGGACTTCGTGATAGGCCCGGTGCACTCAGGTGTGGCGATGGGCATGCTCCGCGTGGCCAAACAAACCGGCGCCATTATGATCATCCCCAATGCAGGGCTGAGTTATTGTCAAATTCTGTGTATGGCCGGTCAGGCGGCAGTCCTGTCTGACTGATCGGTCAAGGGTTCGCCGTCCTTGAACTGGACGTTGTTCACGACCAGCT
>NZ_BMXN01000009.1 GCF_014651775.1 Vreelandella hamiltonii | reverse complement strand
TCATGGCGTATCCGTCCTATGTTGGTTGTGATCTGGCGAGATCAATCAACAGGATACGCCACCCTCTCTACTGCCCTCCATACACAAGAACTGAGCTTAACTCTTTGCAAGGCGATCACCGAGCATATGGGCGGTAGCATCGGTTTTACCTCTCACCAAGGGCAGGGCAGCACGTTTTACATCTCGTTTCCTTGGGGAGAGGAGCAGGGTCGTGCGCTTCACTAATCAATTACGCTGGTCTAGCGGTGTTTCTTGTAATGCAGGTTTGGGGCTGTTAGTGGCACTGTTGATGGCTGGCATTATTGGCAACATGCTTCAGCTATCAGTGCTGTTCAACGTCTACTTCGTGTTCGGTTCTGTGGCCGTGATGCTGGCCATTGCCTGGCTAGGCACCTGGCCCGCTATTCTGATTGGCACGCTGGCTGGGGCTTATACCTATGTGTTCTGGGAAAACCCGGTCACCGTGGCGATTTTCATTCTCGAAGCCGTCGTGGTGTCACTGCTTTATCGTCATGTCGTCAAAAACCTGATCATTGCGAGTCTGATTTTCTGGACCGTGGTGGCGGCGCCTATCGGTTTCATCTTTTTCCCCTACCTGTTGGGCTGGTCCGAAGAGCTAACGCAGCTGGTCTATTTGAAGCAAGCCGTCAATGGTGTTCTGAACACGGTCATCGCCAGCGTGATTCTGGTCCTGAGTGGCTTGTCCAAACGGCCTTGGCTGCCTACGGCCGCGCCACTGCTGGCGCTGCGCCACCTGCTGTTCTGCGCCTTGCTATCGGTCACCCTGTTGACGGGAATTCCACTGGTGCTGTACGAAGGGTACTCGATGCGCCAGGCCCAGGAGGGGTTCGTCGAGCAGACGCTGACTTCCCATGCCAATGAGCTCCAGCAGCGCTTGTTAGAGCCTGAGGCCGAGCAACGCATCGCCTACCATCTCAATCGGGTGCGAGGCTCCAGTGGTGTCGACATCGGCGTGCTGGATGCCAGTGGGCGTTTGCTTGGCCAAGTGGGTATCTTGAGGTCACTCAACCTGCAGCTCGGTGATGAGCTAAGGCCGATCAATGAGCGTATCTCCATGTGGTTGCCGGGGAGGTTGGAAACGCCGGCGTGGCGGTTTTCGCAAGGCCACTATGTGCTGGACGTGCCACTCCAGGGAGATACAGAGGCCGATCGCGTCGTGCTCGAAACCCCTGCACTGCCCACGGTACGTGCCATGGAGGCCTACCGTATCGTGCTGTTCATGATGCTGGGAGCGGTCATCGTCGTGGGGGGCGTGTTGGCCGAATTGCTCAGCCGCTTGATCAGTCAGCCGCTTCTGCAACTGGCCAGGGCGGGCAAGACCCTCAGTTCCTCCATTGCCAGTGGCGACGTACCGACGCTGCCACGCAGTCGTATCGATGAGTTTCACACCCTTTCGAGACTGCTGGGAGAGATGAGCCAAGAGCTGAGCGGTGCCTTCAAGCAGTTGCGAGATTCGCAAAGCAACCTGGAAGCCGAAGTAGAGCAGCGAACGAAGGCGCTGGCGAGCAGCAACGACATGCTGAGTTCGGTGCTGGATGCCGCGGAAGATTTCGCTGTCATTGCCACGGACCCCCAGGGCAAGATCACGCTGTTCAACCGTGGTGCTGAAAACATGCTGGGCTACGTAGCCAGTGAGGTAGTGGGGCTGAACACGCCGCTGCTGTTTCATGACGCCGACGAGGTAGAACAGCGCTTGCAGGAGCTCAGCCATAGCCTGGGTATTTCACTGGCACCTTTTGATGTGTTTACGCACCGCGCTTCCATGGACAAGCGCGACGGCAAGGAGTGGCTGTACATCACCCGCTCGGGTGACCGCCTGCCGGTGAAGCTGGTGGTCACTGCCATACGTGACCAGCAGGGGGGGATTACGGGGTTCCTCGGCATTGCCGAAGACATTTCCGAATCCAAGCGCATCGAACAGATGAAGAACGAATTCATTTCCACGGTGAGCCATGAACTGCGTACACCGCTGACCTCGATTTCAGGCGCCTTGGGCATGGTGACGGCCGGGGCTCTGGGTAGCGTGCCGGAAACGATCATGAAAATGGTCACCATTGCCCACAAGAATAGCCAGCGTCTGACCCACCTGATCAATGACCTGCTGGACATCGAAAAAATTGCCGCAGGCAAGCTGGCCTTCGATATGCAATGGCAGCCGCTGCACCGACTGCTGGAGAGCGCCATCGAAGAGAATCGTCATTATCGCCACGAGCGCCATGTCTCGCTGACCTTGGAAAACCCCTACCCTGAGGGCCAAGTGCGCGTGGATGGTCAGCGGTTGCAGCAAGTGTTGGCCAACCTGATGTCGAACGCCGTGAAGTTTTCCCCCGAGGGCGGAGAAGTTCGTATCGTGGTGGAAAAGCAGTCGGACAAGGTCCGGGTGAGCGTGACCGACCAGGGGCCAGGGATACCCGATAATTTCAAGTCCAGGATCTTCACTAAATTTGCCCAGGTAGACGCCTCCGACTCCCGTGCCAAGGGGGGAACGGGCCTTGGGCTCGCCATTACCCGCGAGCTGGTCGAGCATATGGAGGGCGAGATTGGCTTTGTGTCGCAGGAGGGGCAGGGCAGCTGCTTCTGGTTCACACTGCCGCTGCATCCCTCTGAAGGGGTGGGGCGGGAAAGTGAGCCCGATACCACGGCCAATCTGCTGGTGATCGAAGACGATCCTTCCGTGGCTCGGGTGCTCAAGGACACCCTCACCGAGGCCGGATACCGGGTGGATCTAGCTTATGACGGCGCTTCTGCGCTGGCAAAGCTGGCGCGGCATCGCTACGGTGCGGTGACTGTCGATCTAGGGCTGCCTGACATGAGTGGCTTTGAGGTCATCCACGCGCTACGTGAACAGCACGCCACCCAGCACACGCCGGTATTGGTCGTGACCGGCACGGTAGAGCGGGGGCAGGTGGCGTTGGAGGGCTATCTGGAAGATATTGCCTGGCTGGCCAAGCCTATCCAGGTTCACCACCTGCTGGCGTTGCTGAGTGAAAAGCTGCATGCCCAGCCGACGCGACTCTCTCTGTTGCATATCGAAGACGACTCGGACCTCCATGCGGTTATCAATACGATGTTGAGCCCTCACGCGGATTGCGAGCACGCGATCAACGTGGCCATGGCCCGTCGGGCGCTGGGGCAGCGGCGTTATGATGCCGTGATTCTGGATATCGGGTTGCCCGATGGGGATGGCTGGGAACTGCTGGAGCAGATCCGTCAGCAGCAACCGGAGGCGAGCATCATCATTTTGTCCGGACAGTCGATCAGTGAGGCAGATCAACACCGGGTCGAGGCGGTATTTCTAAAATCGCGTATCACCTCTGAGCAATTGCTCGAGGCGGTTCAACAACGTACGCAGCTGGCTCTGATGGAAGGTAAGGAATGAATGTTCTAGAACGGGTTTTATATGTCGAGGATGACCCCGATATCCAAACAGTGGCCAAGCTGGCGCTGGAGGTCGTGGGAGGGCTGACGGTAAAGGTGTGCTCGTCGGGAGAGCAGGCGCTGGCTGAGGCCGAGGCCTTTGCCCCCGACATGATCCTGCTGGATGTGATGATGCCGGGCATGGATGGGCCATCCACCCTGGCCGCGCTGCGGCAACGTCCGGCGTTGGCGAACGTGCCGGTCGCTTTCATGACCGCCAAAGTGCAACCGCATGAAGTCGAGCAGCTCATTGCCCTGGGGGCAGAAAGCGTGATCGCCAAGCCCTTCGACCCGATGACCCTGGCACCCCAGGTGCGTTCTCTCTGGGAGCAAGCGTGTGGTGAAAAGTGATTCCGAGACGCTGGAACAGAAGCTGACACTATTACGGCAAAATTATCAGCACAGCTTGAAAAACGAACTGACCTCGTTGTGTGACGCCATGAGCGCGCTGCATCAGGAGGTTCGTCAGCAGCTGCTCACCCCTGGCATGGTGACCAACGACGCTGACCTGCGGGCGGTGCACGAAGAGGTGCTGGAAAACGTCTATCGCCGTTTGCACAAGCTGGCAGGCTCGGCGGGTACCTTTGGGTTTGACGGTATCGGCCAGCAGGCGCGCACCCTGGAAGCCGGCCTCAAACGCTGGCTGGAAGAGAATGACCAGCCGCTGGATTTGCCGCTGATCGATGCGGTCAATAATCAGCTCCACGCCATGAAAATGGAGCTGATGCCTAACAAGCAGCCAGGCATGTCGGTCGATGTCAGCGCTGAAAAAGTCAGTGCCACGGCCACCATCTGGCTGATCGAAGAGGATCGCGAGCTGGGGCGGCGGATTCAGGAGCAGTTGACCAACTTCAGCTACTCGGTACGCCTGTTTACGCAAGTAATGGACGCCTATAAAGAAATGGCGACGGGCACGCCTGATATGGTCATCGCCGATGCCATGACCAACGATGGGCAATTGGGACCATTACAGGCGTTATCATGTCCCGTTCTGTTCATCAGCGACAGTGATACCTTCGATGCGCGCATGCGCGCTGCCCAGCTCAATGCCCGTGGCTACTTCCTGAAGCCGGTCAACATTCCTCAATTGGTGAATCGGCTGGAGCAACTGCTGCAAGAACGCCAGGCGCCACCTGCCCGCATTCTGGTGGTGGATGATGACCAGCAGCTGGCGGCGTACTACCAGCTGGTGCTGGAAGCTGCGGGCATGGAGGTGCGAATTCTCGACAACCCTCGCCATATCCTCGACCAACTGCATTCATTCCGTCCCGAACTGCTGCTGATGGACGTGCACATGCCCGACTACGATGGCCCGGACCTGGCATCGGTGGTACGACAGTACGATGAGTGGAGCAGCCTGCCCATCGTTTTCCTGTCGGCGGAAACCGACCTGGGCAAGCAGGTGGATGCCCTGAGCCATGGCGCTGACGACTTCCTGACCAAGCCCATCCAGGCCGCGCAGCTGGTGGCCTCGATTCGGGTACGCGTGGCGCGTTCGCGTACGCTATCGGCTTTGCTGAACAAGGACAGCCTGACGGGGCTGCTGAAGCACGCCAGCATCAAGAGTGCCGCAATCAATGAGGTCTCGCGAAGTTATCGCCAGGCCTACTCTGTGGTGGTGGCCATGGTCGATATTGATCACTTCAAATCGGTCAATGACACTCATGGGCATGCCATTGGCGATGTGGTGATTGCCTCGGTAGCCACTCTACTGCGTCAGCGTCTGCGACAAACCGACATGATTGGTCGCTATGGGGGGGAGGAGTTCCTGCTGGTGCTGCCCCATTGCAGTGCCGAAGATGGTCGAAAACGTCTGGAGGATGTCCGCGAATACTTTTCGCGCTTGCGTTTTAGCCAAGGTGGGCAGGAGTTTGCGTGTACGCTTTCGGCGGGCATGGTGTGCAGCCTGGACGTGGCAGAGAGTGACAGGGAGCGGTTACTGGTGCTGGCCGACGAAGCGCTCTATCGCGCCAAACGCGGTGGGCGCAATCAGGTGTGCAGCTGATACCGTGGGGGGCAAGCGTCGTTATGAAGCATAAACCTGAGTTCCTGCGCACCATTGGTGCGAACCATGCTTCCTGGCGCTGAGGATCCTACGAGAAACAGGTGTAAATTTTTATAAGATGTTGTTTTTAATTTATTTATATAATATTGGCACGTTGCTCGCTATATATTAGGCAAGCGGCAAATGAATAGAGTCTTCACCGTTAGCCTGACCAGCGGATTATTGAAGCTCTCCCTTCTTTGCCATGCCGATGCGATCTGTCGCACGGTACAACGAGTGAGCTGGCGTGCTCCACCTGGGTCCCCTTCGGGGGACTTTTTTTATGCCTGTCGTTTGTCATCCTGTCGTTTGGCTACGATGGGTATCGGGGCAACTTGCCCAGATACCCACCGTGAGGGCACCTGCGTGCCTGATGGTATGCCTCTTTAAAAAAAGCTATCAGAGACCAAAAACCTATAATAAAATTTCACAGGAAATTTGGAAACAGTGTTCGTATGGTATATGTTGTATAGGATAGCTGGTGTGATCCGGCACTTACCCCCCAAGGAAGACGCAAGAGGATACCCTGATGAGCAAATTGAAACTGATGACTGCCGCCGTTGTTTCTGCCAGCGCTGTCATGGCAAGCCAAGCCGTCATGGCCTACGAAGCGGGTGATGTGTTCGTGCGTGGCGGTGTTGCCCAAACAGATACCGGCTCTGGTAACGGCAACGTGGGCGATGCGGACCTGAACGTGCAAAGCGCCCGTGGCTTTACCTTTGGTGCGGGTTACCTGTTCACCGACAAGATCGGCATGGAGCTGAACAGCTCCGAGAAATTCGAGCATGACCTGAATACGCGCCCGGGTGGCGACGTAGGCAGCGTTGATCGCCTGCCGGTGAATCTGTTGGTCAACTACTACCCGATGGGTGGCCTGGATTCTCGCGTCCAGCCCTATGTGGGCGTGGGCCTCAACTACACCCGTTTCTCGGGTGAGCCGGAAGGCCTGAGCGTGGACAGCAGCTATGGCGTCATCGGTCAGGCAGGTCTTGATCTGGCTGTCACCGAAAACATCATGCTGAACGGCTATGTCAGTTATGCCGACGTCAATTCCGACATCAACCTGGAGGGCGTAGGCCGTGTCGGTGAAGTGGATATCGAGCCCGTCACCGTCGGCGGTGGTATTACCTACCGTTTCTAAGCCTAACGTTTCCAAGTCTGGCGGTTAATCGCCAAGGTACGCCCGGTTCCTTCATTGGAACCGGGCGTTTTCTTACCTGGCACTAATGTAGTTGTGTCAGGTTGTCGCAACCGCTTTCCGTGATCACGATGTTGTCTTCGATGCGGATACCACCGCAGGCGGCCAAAGCGTCCACCGTGGCCCAGTTGACGGCAATTCCCTGCTGGCGCAGCGGTGCCAGCAGCATGGGAATGAAGTAGAGCCCGGGTTCGATGGTGACTACCATGCCGGGGTGCAGCGTGCGCATCAGGCGTAGTGCCGGATGTTGCGGTGGCGGCGGCGCTGGCGTGCCATCGGGGTGCATCAGCCCCGCCACGTCATGCACCTGGATGCCCAGCGAGTGGCCCAGACCATGCGGGCAGAAGGCTCGGGTCACGCCCAGCTCGATAGCGCTTTCCGCGCTGCCTTCGTACAGCCCGTGCTGCACCAGAATTTCGGCCAGATAGCGGTGCATCTGCTCGTGGAGCGACACGAACTCCACGCCGGGCGCGGCGTGCTGAATCAATTGATCTTTCAGGTGGTGCAGGGCAGTGATCAGCTCGCCAAAGGCGGCCGGGGCGTCGGGGCCTGCGTGGGTGCGGGTGATGTCTGCCGCGTAACCGCGAAAGCGCCGCCCGGCATCCACCAACAAGCTGTGACGCTGGCTGGGGGCGCTCAGGTCATAGCGCTGATAATGCAGCACGCCAGCGTGCTGATTGAGCCCGATGATGTTCTGGTACGGCACGTCCGACTCGCGCTGACGGCTGGCTAGCAAATATGCCAACTGGATATCCAGCTCGCTGGCGCCGCCCCCAAAAGCGGCCTTGGCGGCCTGATGCCCGGCAACGGCCAGGCGATTGGCTTCCCTCAGGCAGGCAATCTCATAGGCGGTCTTGTACATGCGCAGCTCATCCAACGCACGGACGAGGGCGTTGGGGTGCAGCTTGGCGGTGTTGGCGAGCACTGAAACGCTCTCCAGGGTCTCGATATCGCCAATCACGGCTGCGTTGCCCGCTAGCGGCGGGGTGATCTTGTCGCTGCACAAATGCACGTCGAATTCGGCTACCCACGGCTCTTCCGGCAGTTGGGTGGGCAAGTGCCAGAAATCGGCTGGCGCGTAGATATAGAGCTGTGGCCGCTGACCGGGCTGTACCACGATCCAGCTGTGCTGAACATCGGCCAACCCTACCCAGTGGGTGAAATGCCCGTAGGCCTGAAAGGTCGTGGTGTGATCATCGGCGAAATGGTAGCGGGCGTGGCCACTGTAAATGGCCAGGCAATCCAGCCGATGCTGCTCAAGCAACAGGCTATAAGCCTGGCAAAGATGCGCGATATGCTCACGCTGTAGTGCGTTCAGTGATGCAGACATGGGGTTTCCTTCAGGGTCGTAGGGGAGGGAGCTCGCTCCATAAGCTGTCCAGCTCTGCGTGGTGGTGTTGTTGGTGACGGTAGAGCCTCAACTCCATGGGCACGTCCCAGCGACTGTCGCCTGCGCGCACCAGCTGGCCGCTGGCCAGTTCGCTGGCCACATTGCGTTCCGGTAGCCAGCTCATGCCGTAGCCCAACAGTACCAGTTCCTTGATGCCTGCGGCGTAGAGGTTCTCGCTCTGCGCGGTCAGGTAGGTCGTATGGGGAAGGCGGGCAAGGTGTGCCTTGACCGCCGAACCCAACAGCCCGCGTTTGGGGTAGGCAAGCCAGGGCACCGTCTGCTGGCGCGTGCCAGGTAGCTGCGTGCAGGGGGATCCATCGCTGGCCAGGCCCGTCACGGGTATCAGCCGCTCCTGGCCAATGACGCGGTAGGTGCTGCTGCTGGTGTCGATGTCCAGATCGCAGCGGCCCACGGGCCAGTAGCAGATGGCCAGATCACACTCGGCCCTGGCCAGCGCCTGAAAATAGTCGCTGGCCATCCATCCCGTGGCGCGCAAGTAGGGCTGCATACGGTCTTGCCAACCCAGTTGGGTCAGCCATTCGGGCAAAAAGTGCGCCAGCAGGCTTTGCGGTGCTGCCACCATAATGCGCCGCTGCTGCCCGGCACTGATCTCACGAACGCGATCACGCGTTAAGCGAACCCGGTCGGTGACCTGTTCGCATAGCGTTAAAAACTCTTCCCCCGCAGGCGTTAACGACAGCGGTAGCGTTTGCCGATTGATCAGCGTGACGCCCATCTCCTCTTCCAGCAGCTTAATGCGCCGGGAAAAGGTGGGCTGTGTGACGTGCTGTTCGTCGGCAGCGCGGGAGAAGTGTCGCGTTCTGGCCAAAGCAATAAAGTCTTCTAGCCAGCGAATTTCCATGCCTTACCTCGCATGACGGCCTCGCGTGAGGCCTGAATGAAGCGGGCCATTACAAGCGTCCCTCCTCGACAGCGTGGCACGCCACGCGAGTGCCGTCATCCTGTGTTTGCAATGCCGGGATCTCCTGCTTGCAGCGGGCGTTGGCATGGGGGCAACGGCCATGAAAGACACAGCCGCTAGGCAGATTGACCGGCGTAGGCACTTCACCGGAGAGGCGGATGTGCTGGGGTCGGTCATCTTCCAGCCGAGGAATGGCCGACAGCAGCGCCTGCGTATAGGGATGGCGCGGCTTGGCAAACAGCGTGGCCGTGGTGGCGACTTCACACACCGTGCCCAGGTACATCACCGCCACGCGCGTGCCGAAGTGCTCGACCACGGCCAGGTCGTGGGTGATGAACAGGTAGGTGAGGTGGCGGTCACGCTGGGCATCCATCAGCAGGTTCAGCACCTGGGCCTGGATCGACACGTCCAGAGCCGAGATGGGCTCGTCGGCCACGATGAATTCCGGGTCCACGGCCAGCGCCCTGGCAATGGCAATGCGCTGGCGTTGGCCGCCGGAGAACTCATGACCAAAGCGCTTGCCCCAGTCCGGGTCGATGCCCACCGAGCGCATCACTTCTTCCACCTTGTCGAGAATCTGCTGACGATTCCAGTCTGGGTGGTGCAGGCGCAGCGGCTCTTCCAGCGTCTGCTGGATCGTCATGCGCGGGTTCAGCGACGCGTAGGGGTTCTGGAAAATCATCTGCATGCGCTTGCGATAAGGCAGCAGTTGACGGGTGGAGAGATGGTCGATGCGCTCGCCGCCGTAACGAATTTCGCCTTCGGAGGGGGTAATCAGCCCCATCACCGTGCGTGCTACGGTGGATTTTCCGCAGCCGGATTCGCCGACCACGCAGAGCGCTTCGCCACGCTGGATCTCCAGGTTGACCCCGTTGATGGCGTGCACGTACTCCTGATGGCGTATCAGCTTGCCGCCCTTGAAGCGCAGCTGCTCGAGAAAGTCGCCCGATAGCGAAAAGCGCTTTTTCAGGTCGCGTATTTCCAGCAGCGTCTCGCTGGCTGGTGCTTGCGCGGTCGTTGGGCGTGTGTCGGCCTGGGCATTCATAGACTCTCCTCCTTCAGGCGGCGATCTTCGAGCATTTCAGCCACCATATGGCAGGCAACGCGGCAGTTGCCCGACTCCACAAAAGTGGGCACCTGCTGAGTACACGCCGGGCGCGGCTGACCGTCGCTGCGCAGGATAAAGTCGCAGCGGGGATGAAACGCGCAGCCGGTGGGCAAGTTGGAAAGCGACGGCATGCTGCCCCGAATCTGATTCAGTTTTTCGCCGGGGGTGGCCATCTGGGGCAGGGCGTTGATCAGCCCCTGGGTGTAGGGGTGCTGGGGGTCATTGATGATTTCACGGGTCGGCCCCTGCTCGATCACACGGCCTGCGTACATGACCAGCATGCGCTGGGTGACCTGGCTGACGACGCCCAGGTCGTGGGTGATCAGGATCAGGCCCACGTTGTGCTGCTCGCAAAGCTCCAGCAGCAGCGCCATGATTTCCGCCTGGATGGTGACGTCCAGCGCCGTGGTTGGCTCATCGGCAATGATGATGTCGGGGTCCAGCAGGAGCGCAATGGCGATGATGATACGCTGGCGCATGCCGCCGGAAAGCTCGTGGGGGTATTGGTCCAGGCGCTTTTCCGGCGACGGGATCTGCACCTGCTTGAGCTTGTCCAGAGCAATGGCCCGGGCCTCGCGGGTGGAGATGCGGCGGTGCGCTTTCAGACACTCGACCATCTGCTCACCGATCGAGAGCACCGGGTTGAGGGTCATCATCGGGTCCTGGAAGATCATCGAGATACGATTGCCGCGCACCTTGCGCAGGCCCCGCTCGGACATGGTGTTGAGGGTTTTACCCTCGAAGGTGATGCTGCCACCGGCAATGAATCCGGGCCGTGCGATCAGGTTGAGCAGTGAAAAGGCCGCCACCGACTTGCCCGCGCCGGATTCACCGACGATGCCTAGCCGTTCGCCCCGCTCCAGGGTGAAGTTGACATCCCGTAAGGCGCGGACTTCACCCTGACGCAGGGCAAAGCGAACATCCAGTTGTGAGACTTCAAGAAGTGCCATGGTGTCTTCAGCCTTTATACAGTCGTGGGTTCATGACATCGCGCAGCCAGTCGCCCAGCAGATTGATCGACAGCACCAGCACCACCAATACCGCGCCGGGCATCATGGTGATCCACCAGGAGCCGGATTGAATGTAGTCGAAGCCCGCCTTGATCAACGAACCCAGCGATGGGTGCGTTTCCGGCATGCCCAGCCCCAGAAACGACAGCGCCGCTTCGGAGATGATCGCGTTGGCGATCTGAACGGTAGAGATGACGAAGATCGGCGACAGGGTATTGGGCAGCACATGACGGAACATGATGCGTCGGCTGCGCAGCCCCATGACCCGAGCGGCGTCCACGTACTCCTTGTTCTTCTCTGCCAGCACCGATGCACGCACGGTACGCGCATACTGCGGCCACTCGGCGAGCCCGATGATTAGAATCAGCATGAGCACGGCGTACTGGCTGTAGAAGGCGCTGCCCATGGTGGCTTTCACCACGGCACCGACCACGATGGCCACCATCAGCGTCGAGAACGACAGCTGAATGTCTGCCAGGCGCATCAGGAAGGCATCGACTCGCCCGCCCAGATAACCGGCCATCAGGCCAAAGGTCACGCCCAGCAGGGCTTGTAGTGCCACCGCGCCAAAGCCGATCAGCAGCGATACCCGCGTGCCGTAGAGAATGATCGACCACAGGTCGCGCCCCTGGGCATCGGTGCCCAGGGTGTAGCGCTCGTCGGCTCCGTCGATCCAGAACGGCGGCAGTTCCGACGACATGATGTCGATCTGGCGCAGGTCGTAGGGGTCGGTAGGGGCTAGCAGTGGCGCCGCGAAGGCCGCCACCACCAGGCAGATGAACACGGCCAGGCAGAGCTGAGCGGTACGGTCGCGCTTGAAGCTGTACCACAGGAAAGAGTCGCGCAAGCGCTCCCAGCGGCTGGGGGCTGAGGGAGGAGTGGACGTTGTCATGCGGGCTTACCAGTCAGTTTAACGGTGGGATTCACGAAGCCGTAGATCAAATCCACGATGGTGTTGGTCACCACGAAAATGACCCCGACGATCATCAGATAAGTGACGATCAGCGGAATGTCGGCGTGGTTGATGGCATCCAGGAACATCAGTCCCATGCCCGGCCACTGGAACACGGTTTCGGTCAGAATGGTATAAGCCACCATGGTACCGATCTGAACGCCCCCCACGGTAATCACCGGGAGCATGGTGTTTTTCAGCGCATGCACGAAGTAGACCCGGCGCATGGAAATACCCTTGGCGCGGGCATACTTCACGTACTCCGATTGCAGTACTTCCATCATTTCGGCGCGGATCAGGCGGATGAACAGCGGCAGCATGATGGAGGCCAGCGAGACTGCAGGCAGCACCAGATGCTTGATGCCGTCCCAGGTGACCAGGTTGGTATCCCAGTGGCCGACCACGTGGACCAAATCATAGCCGCGGCCAAAGGAGGGCATGTTGCCCTGGGTAGAGAGCGCGCTGTTCAGCCAGGCGCCCCAGGCGGTGCCCTCCGGGAACAGCGAAACGGTCATGCCGATGGAGAAAATCTGGATCAACACGATGGCGGTCAGGAACACCGGTATCGAAATGCCGATGATCGAGGCCCCCATGAAAAAGCGCGAGATGGGCGAGCGCGGTTTGATGGCGCTGTATACCCCGATGGGAACAGAGAACAATACGATGATCAGCGTGGCCGCGAACACCAGCTCGAGGGTAGCAGGCAAGTGGCGAGCAATCACCTCCAGCGCCGGTTCACGGTAGAAATAGGAGTAGCCAAAATCGCCCTGAACGGCGTTCTTGGCGAAGCGTGCGTATTGCACCAGGAAGGGGTCGTTGAGCCCCAGCCGTTCGCGAATGGCT
Source organism: Vreelandella hamiltonii (assembly GCF_014651775.1). Lineage (GTDB taxonomy): Bacteria > Pseudomonadota > Gammaproteobacteria > Pseudomonadales > Halomonadaceae > Vreelandella > Vreelandella hamiltonii. The sequence continues at coordinate 113,702 of NZ_BMXN01000009.1, read as the reverse complement.
TCACGTTCACTTTCGGGGACCGACTGTCCGACCATCTGCTGTACAGGGTCACCCAGGTTATCCTGGATGGCGAAGGCCAGTACACTGATGACAAACATCACCAATATTGCGTGCATCAGCCGCTTGATTAGAAAAGCAATCATGGCGTACGCCACCTGTGTGGAAAGTTTCACTAAACATCAGGGCAAGGCATGACGCTGCCCGGCGGGTCGCGTCATGCACGACGCTTCGCCCTCCAGAATCCTGGAGAGCGAAGCGTCCTTGCGTGGGTTATGTCGTTAAGGGGTGATTAACGCGTAATCACCAGATCGCCCAGGTAGGGGAAGTCGGTGGCGTTGACCACCGGCTCGATGTCGATGCCGTCAGCGGCGGCATAGGCCAGGTTCTGCCAATGCAGCATGATGAAACCAACGTCTTCGTACAGCATGGCTTCGGCTTCACGCAGCATTTCACCACGTTTTTCCAGGTCGGTTTCGCTGTCGGCCTGGGTTACCAGCGCATCGATTTCTTCGTTGCAGTAGCTGCCGTAGTTGTACTGACCGGCACCGCTCTCGGTGTCGATGCAGAACGACAGGTACTGGAAGAAGTTGGCGGTGTCTTCGGTGTCCGAGTGCCAGCCGATCATGGCAATGTCGGATTGACGCGTGTCGTACTCCGGCCAGTACTGGGCCAGCGGCATGGTGCGCAGGTTAACGTTGATGTTGATACGCGCCAGCATGTTGGCTACGGCCTGGGCAATCTGCGCATCGTTCACGTAGCGGTTGTTCGGGGCGATCATGTCGACGCTGAAGCCCTCTTCGTAGCCCGCTTCCGCCATCAACTCCTGAGCACGCTCCAGATCGTAACGAGGTACCAGGTCCGCGTTATAGCCGGAGTAGCCTTCCGGTGAGAACTGACCCGCGGGCGTTGCAAAGCCACGCATCAGACGGTCGGCAATGCCTTCCTGGTTGATGGCCAGGTCGACGGCCTGACGCACGCGTGCATCCTGGAAAGCCTCGACGCGCTCTTCATTCAGCTGGAAGCCGATGATACGCGTACCGGGGATTTCAACCAGATTGGCGCCTTGTGCATCGCGCACACGGTCCAGGTCGTTGGGCGGTACGGCATCGATGAAGTCAACGCCGCCAGACAGCAGGGCCGCCACGCGGGAGGCGTTTTCGGCAATCGGCGTTAACACGATTTCAGAAACGTTGCCTTCGCTTTCGGTATCCCAGTAGTCTTCAAAACGTTTGAAGTCAACGCGGACACCCTGGCGACGGTCAGTGACGATGAACGGGCCGGTGCCTGATACGTTGCGTGAAGCGAAGGAGTTACCCGCTTTAATGATTTCGGCTTTGTCGTTACCGTCTTCGGTTTCGCCTGTGTAGAACTCGCTATCCATGGGGAAGATGTAGGTGGCCAGGTTCAACAGCAGCGGGTAAGGCGCGGTGGTGGTGATTTCGATGGTGTAGTCATCGACCGCTTCGGCGCTGGCGATCGGCTCGAAAATGGCGCGATAATCCGGGCTCTCTTTCAAGCGCTCGATGGTCCAGACCACGTCCTTGGCAGTGAACGGGTTACCGGAATGGAAGGTAACGCCTTCACGCAGGGTCATGCGTACATGGGTGTCGTCTACTTGTTCCCACTCGGTGGCCAGACGCGGTTCGAACTGGAAGTCCTTGGTCCAGCGCACCAGGGGGTCGAATGACAAATGCGAGAAGCGCAGGACACCGCCAGAAAGCTGTTCGTGCAGGTCGAGGGTTTCAGGGTCGGCCGAGTAACCGATGCGCAGGGTTTCTGCACTGGCAGTCAGCGGCAGTAGTGCGGTGCCTGCCATGGCAGCACCCACGACAGTGGCCAGTAGTGTCTTTTTCAGCGTCATGATCGTTCCCATGTGTATTGTTTATTGTTCGTTTTGTCGACGGATGGCCCATCCACAAAACAGACACGGTCAGCTCGTAAGCTATCCTGACAACATAGAGACAGGTGGTTGTGACACACAATCGAAATAATGACAGGCCTCATTCATCTACTGAATGATCGGGGCTGGCGCGGCCGCCACGGCATCTGCTGTAAGACTAAAGTCGTGATCATGCGGTCGTGCAAAAGTGCCCGGCAGGTAAGCCACAAGGGAAAGGTAATGAAAATACAAGGTGTTAAACCGTTACTAATGACTGTTTTGCTGGCCATGACAGGCTGGGCGGCTGCCAGCGAGCTAGCTGCAGGGATCACAGGGACGCTGGATGGAGAGGACCAGCAGTGGTTTATCCTCGATCCCAGCAGCGAGCCCAGTGCCACGTTCATCGAAGAGGGAGACCGTTGGGTGGTGGAGATGACCGGCTACCGGGACCCGGAGAAATGGGCGGCCCGAGATGCGCTGGTCATTCAGTTGGTGCTGGCCGACGAGCGGCTCACCGATGCCCGAGTGCTGCACCTGATCGGCGATGCCGTTCACCCGCCGTATTACACGGCCACCGATGACGAGCTGACCGTGGTGCTTGCTCGGGTGGAGCGCGAAGGCAGCCGGTTACATCTTCAGGGCACCCTCGAGGGGCCGCTGGCGCTACAGCATAGCCCGGAGGCTGACCCTCTTGTGGAAGAGGGTGTTAGCCTAGCCGTCACGTTCGACGTGACGGCCCGCAAGGTCGAGTTTTGACGTGGCAGGTGCTAAAGCACCCAATCAGGCCCCAAAGCGCTGATGCAGCCAGCGATTGATCTCATCGGACTCATAGAGCCACTCTTCACGACCATCTTCATGGGCGATGCGCAGGCAGGGCACTTTGACCTTGCCGCCGCCTTCCAGCAGGGACTGCTTGTGGTCCGGGTCCAACTGGGCATCGCGCAGTTCGATCTTCAAACCAAGCCGCGCCATCTCCTTGCGTACCTTGATGCAGAAAGGGCAGCTACGAAACTGATACAGCGCCAATGCCTCACAGGCCGCGTCGACCTCAGCCTGCTCCTCGGCGCTGCGCTCCACCGAGCGCGGCGTGGAGAGTTTTTCCGACACTAGCATCACCGGGGCCAGCAGCACGCGAAGGCCACGGAAAAAGTAACGAACGATAATGCGCATGATAAAAGCTCCTCTCGCCAGCGCAGCGGGGTGTTTAAGGCATGATAGGTGCCGCATCCTGCATCAAAAGCCACCCGTTGTCACTTTCCTGCCCTGATACCGGGTGTCGCGAAGGGAACCAGATGAGCTGGCGTCCCGGGCATGATAATCTTTCCCCTAATGTATGCATTTAGGCTGATATTTCAGTCCGTTGTCAGGGTCATGGAAGGAGCGCTCGCCCATGCGTTTACATGTGATTGGTATCTGCGGCACCTTTATGGGCAGTCTTGCGCTGTTGGCCCGAGAGTTGGGGCACGAGGTGAGTGGGTCGGATGCGAACGTGTATCCGCCCATGAGCACTCAGCTCGCCGAGGCGGGCATCACGCTGATGGAGGGGTATCGCGCCGACAACCTGCAGGGCCCGTTGGACCTGGTAGTGGTGGGCAACGCTCTCTCGCGCGGTAATCCGGAAGTCGAGGCGCTGCTTGATAGCGGCCTGCGCTACACCTCGGGTGCCCAGTGGCTGGCGGAGTACGTGCTGCCGGGCCGCCGGGTCATTGCCGTGGCGGGCACCCACGGCAAGACCACCACGGCCAGCCTGTTGGCCTGGCTGCTGGAGAGCGCAGGCCTGGAGCCCGGCTTTCTGATTGGCGGTGTGCCGCGCAACTTTGGCGTCTCGGCCAGGCTAGGAGGCGCAGCAGCACCGTTCGTGGTCGAGGCGGACGAGTACGATACGGCCTTTTTCGACAAGCGCTCCAAGTTCGTGCACTACCGCCCGACGATCGCCGTGATGAACAACCTCGAATTCGACCACGCCGATATTTTTCCCGACCTGGCCGCCATCGAACGCCAGTTCCACCACCTGGTGCGTACCGTGCCAGGCAAGGGGCATCTGCTGGTGGCTGACCAGCAGCCCGCGCTGGATCGTGTGCTGGCCATGGGCAGCTGGAGCCCGGTCACCCGCTTTGGCAGCGAAGCCGGCAGCCAGTGGCAGCTGCGCCTAGAGCATGCCGACGCCAGCCGCTTTCAGGTGCTGTATAGCCGTGAGCAGGACGAGGAGGACGGCGTGGTGGAGTGGTCGCTCACGGGGGAGCACAACGCTCGCAATGCTTTGGCCGCTTTGGCGGCCGCACGGCTGTGCGGGGTGAACCTGCCGCGTGCCTGCGCGGCGCTGGCACGCTTCCAGACGCCCCGTCGTCGCCAGGAGGTGCGTGGCGAGGTCAACGGCATTCAGGTGATCGACGACTTTGCCCACCATCCCACCGCCATTGCCGCCACGCTGCAGGGCTTGCGTGCCGCCACACCGCGGGGGCGGCTGCTGGCCGTGATCGAGCCGCGCTCCAACACCATGCGGCTGGGCGCGCTGCGTGAACGTCTGAACGACAGCGTTGCCGATGCGGATCACAGCTTCTGGTTCCAGCCTGCTGGCGTGGAGTGGTCGATGGACTCTCTGGTAGAGGCGCAAGGGTCGCGGGCGTCGCTGTATCGGGATATCGATGCATTGGTACAGGCAGTGGTCGCCCAGGCGTCACCGCTCGACCGGATCGTGGTGATGTCCAACGGTGGTTTCGATGGTGTTCATGAGCGCCTGTTGGCGGCGCTGACAGCGGCAAACCCTGCAACAGGAGTATCCGATGAGTGAGTTCAACCCCCCTGTGACGGTGGCGCTGACGGGCGCTTCGGGGGCCCAGTATGGCCTGCGCTTGATCGACGTGCTGGTCGAGGCGGGCCATGAAGTGTGGGTCATGATCTCCAAGGCGGCCCATATGGTCATTGCCACGGAAACGGAGGTATCGCTGCCTGCTCAGCCTCAGCGACTGGAGGAGGCCCTGGTGGCGCAAAGCGGTGCCAGGCCCGGACAAATTCGCTGCTTTGGGCGTGAAGACTGGATGGCCCCCGTGGCCTCGGGCTCCGGCGCGTCTTCCGCCATGGTGATCTGCCCGTGTTCCTCCGGCACCCTCTCTGCGGTGGCCACCGGGGCCAGCAACAACCTGATCGAGCGTGCCGCCGATGTGGCGATCAAGGAGCGGCGCACGCTGGTCATGGTGCCCAGGGAGAGTCCTTTTTCTCCCATTCACCTGGAGCACATGCTGACCTTGAGTCGCCTGGGCGTGGTGATCCTGCCTGCCGCACCCGGGTTCTATCATCGCCCCCAGTCCATGGAGGATCTGATCGATTTCATCGTCGCGCGGATTCTCAACCAGCTGGGCATCGAGCACCGCTTGATGCCACGCTGGGGCGAAGGGTAATCCCGGCGGTGCCACAGCCCTTTTGTGTTTGCGATTCGCCATCTCACTGACTTTCGTCACCGTTCATCACAAGGAAGCGTCACCATGTCCTGGGCTACTCTATCGGTCTTCGTGCCAACCTTTCTATTCGTATCGCTGACTCCCGGCATGTGCATGACGCTGGCCATGGTGCTGGGGATGACCCAGGGGGTGAAGCGTACGCTCTGGATGATGATCGGTGAGTTGATTGGCGTGGGGCTGGTGGCCGCGGCGGCAGGGGCAGGGGTGGCCGCGTTGATGTTGCGCCAGCCTGAGCTGTTCACTGCGTTCAAGTGGATTGGTGGGGCTTACCTGGCGTATCTGGGGGTGATGATGTGGCGCTCGCGGGGGCGCATGGCCATTCCCAGCGAGCTGGACACAGGGCCGCCTGCAGGCCGCTGGCAGTTGGCCATGCAGGGGCTGGTGACCGCCGTGGCCAATCCCAAGGGCTGGGCATTTTTCATGGTGCTGCTGCCGCCGTTTCTGGACAGCAGCCGCCCGCTGGCCCCCCAGCTCAGCCTGTTGATCGCGTTGATCCTGGTCATCGAGTTCGGCAGCATGCTGGTGTATGCCACGGGAGGCAAGACGCTGCGTCGTGTGCTGGGCAAAAGCGGTAACGTACGCCTGCTGAACCGCATTGCCGGGACGCTGATGTTTGGCGTGGGCGCGTGGCTGGCGCTGGGCTGATCACGCCAGCCCGTGCCAGACACGCTTTGCCGCGCCCTCAAATCGGTCCGAACAGCAACATTCTCGCGCTCACCAGCAGCAGCGATGCTCCTGTGAGCGTCACCCAGGGGATGGGTGGTAGCGGCGTGCGATAGCGCCGCTGCCAGTTGAGCTGAACCAGAGCGCAAACCACCAGCCCCATGAGCGCGCCTCCCACCAGATCACTCAGCCAGTGCACGCCCAGAGCCAAGCGCGAGAGCGCCATCGGCAGCGTGACGACAATGGCCATCCAGTAGACCCAGGCACGCCGCTGGCGAGGCAGCCGCGCGGCCATCACGGCGGCCGCCAGCCCGATCATCACCACCCAGGTAGAGGTGTGCGCGCTGGGGTAGGCGTATGAGCCGGTCAGGTGGTCCGGGGTGGTGGGGCGTGCCCGGGCGAACAGTGCCTTGCCTGCGGTGTTGATCAGGGCAATGCCGCCAAGGGCCAGAGCCCCATGCAGCAGTGCATCGAAGCGTTTGACCACCAGCAGCCAGCACGCCCACGGGCTCACCAGGGCCACGATGCCCGCCTTGTCACCGATCATGGCCAATAGCAGGCTGGCGTGGGCAAGCCAGGGGGAGTCGAGCCAGTCGAATAGCCGCTGGGCTTCCAGATCGACCGTCAACGGCGTCACATGGTGCATCACGTACAGCGTCCAGGCGGAGGCCCCGGTGATCGCGGTAATGAGCAGCAGCAGGGAACCCAGCGGCACTTCCCCCGAACGGCTCATGGCCAACCAGGGGCGACGCATGATCGGAATGCGCCGCACGATGCGTGCCAGCGCAAAATAGATGCGCCCCTGGCGGTCCACCTGGGCGCGCCCCCATGAAAACACCACGGCCAATACCACCACCGTGGCGGCAATCAGGATGACGGCCATTTCCACGTTCGTGGGCAGGTTCAGCCGCTGCTGCCAGGTATGCCCGACCAGATAGCCAGGCAGTACATAGGCGGGAGCCCAGAGCGCTGCCGAGGTAATGTTTGCCCAGGCGAAGGTGCGTGCCGGCATTTGCATCATGCCGGCCACCAGCGGGATCACCGGGCGGACAGGCCCGACGAAGCGGCCAATGAAGACCGAGTAGACCCCATAACGTTCGAAAAAGCGTGCCCCACGACCCACCCACTCGGGGTGAAGCGACAGCGGCCAGCGGGACAACACCGCCTCACGATGCCGATAGCCCAGATAGTAGCTGACGCTGTCGCCGATGATCGCGCCAATGAACGCCGCGCCAATCAGCCAGGGCAGGTCGAGCCCTTGGTGGCCCGCCAAGGTGGCAGCCGCAGTCATCAATACGACCCCGGGGACCAGCAGGCCAATGAGTGCCAGCGACTCGACCAGGGCGATACCCAACACCAGAAGCAGCAGCAAAGGAGGGGAAAGAGTAAGAGAGAGCAGGGTATCGACAATCGCCAAGAGTGACTCCGTCTGCGGTTATAAATGGGTAATGGATTCTGCGCGTGCTTCCAGACGCTGCAAGTAGCGCTCGAAGCTCTCCTTGCGCATGGGCAGGCAAGTGGCGAGCCGTGCTTCCAATTGGCCTGTTTCCACCAATACGCGCCGTGACAGGGCGCGCTGAAGGCGCTCTTTCACGAGTAGCGCGCCGCTTTCACTGGTATCGGGCAGGACCAGCCAGAAGGTCGCACTGCCCGCACGGCCCAGAATGTCGTGATCACGGCAGCGGCTATTGACCTCGCTGCACAGCGCGCCCAGCAGCGCGGTCTTGGCGCGTTGGCCAAACTGCTCCTCTGCCATGTCCAGCTGCGGCAAGTGCAGCACCAGCACGGCCAGCCGCTTGTTGAGCATTGCGGCGCGCTGAAACTCATTCCTGAGGCGCTCCTTCAGCGTATCGATATGGTACGCATCGCAATCGTTGTCGTTGGGGTCGGTTGCCCTCAACAGCGCCTTGCGCCGGGCGTGCTCCCACGGGGGAAGCGCCAGCAGCAGGGTCAGTGCGGCGAACCCCAGCGCAGTTTCTCCCTGCAGTGCGGGCAGTTGCCAGCCTATCACGACCATGGCCATCAGGTTGATGGCCAGGGCTCCCCACAGCGGCAGCAGTATGAACGCGGCGGCCAACGGCAGCCCCAGCCAATGCAGTGACAGGTTGGCATGGGTGAGCACCGCGTGCACGACGACCAGAAACAGGCTGCCCAGCAGCAAAAGGCGCGGCAGGCACGATTTGACCCCCTGGCCCAGGTGCATCATCAGGCTGGCCAGCAGCAGGGTCGTCATGAACAGCGGTACCAGAAGCTCTCGGTAGCTGCCGATGGCATAAAGCCAGGCAGTGTAAGCACAGATGATGATCAGGCCCGCGCCGTAGGCCAGGCCCATCAGCCGTTTGGGGGGCTGGCTGGTGGTCATGTGATGTCGCTCGGCCGCTGTTTGCCCATCTGGGCAAGGGCCTCCAGGGTGAGCGCTTCCAGCTCCAGCTCCATCAAGGGCATGGGCTGGCAAACGGCGTGTTCGGGCAGCGCGGCACACAGCAAATGACGACGATGTTCGGCTTCACGGGGCGTCTTGGAAAGCATCAGCGTGGCCAGGGTCGTGGCATTGAGGCGATAAACGTTTTCGAAACTGTAAACCAGGCTGCACAGCTTGTGAGCCGCCGGCCAGAGCTGGTGGAGCCGGAGATGAATGACCAGCACTTCGGCGTGAATGGCTTCTCGTTCGGAGCGTGTCTGCTCCTTGGTCAAATCACGCAGCAGTTGCTCCCCTGCCCATAGGTTGAGCCCCGGAATCAGCCGCAGGCGCTGGCGCATGGTGCCGCTCAAGTGCACCAGCAGGTAAGTCCGTGCCATGGCCAGCAGGCACAGCGTCCCCAAGGATGCCACCAGCAGGCACCACTCTGGCAGGGTGAGCAGTGGCTGGATGATCAGGCAGGCCAGCAGGGCAGCGCAGACATTGAAGGTGGCCACCCAGCGGGGTTGTGGCAGCATGAACACTGCGCCCCAGGCCCATATCAGCAACAGGTGACGCTCAGGGGCAACGGCAATCAGCGACAGCAGGAGCGTACCGGCCAGCAACTGCCAAGGCAGCCCTCGCGAGCGTCGATGGCTGAAGTCGAGCAGTAGCGCCGTAATGAACAGCCAGGCCACGGCCAGCCATAGCGCAATGGCGGCTGCCAGCGGCGCGGTGGGTGTCCAGAAGGCCAGCGCGACGGCGGCAGCGAACAACGTCGCCCTCAGCGGGCTGATTTTGTATTTGCTTTGCATGGTGGCTTACTATCTGGCTGATAAACGAGGGTTACTCGGCCGTAGCATAACGCATTGCTTGGCTCGAACCTGTCAATCCCTCAGTATAATGCCCTCATGGCGTAATATAAGCCTACCTACTTTCAGTATTGCTTACACAGGGAGATCCCATGCGCAGCGCTGACGCATTCCAACAAGACGCCCAACACCATCTGGCGGCCGGCGATGTGGCTCGTTACATGGTGGCCGTGGGGCAGGGGGCCAGGGCGGCGGCCAGCGTATTGCGCCGTGCCGATACCCAGGCCAAGAATCAGGCGCTGTATGCCATGGCGAAGCGCCTTGAGGCGTCGCGCGGCGAGATCATGAAGGCCAATCAGGAGGACATGCAGCGGGGCCGGGACAATGGCCTTGATAGCGCGCTGCTGGACCGCCTGGCGCTCAATGACGCGCGGATCGATGCCATGATCGAGGGGCTGCATCAAGTGGCGGCGCTGCCGGACCCGGTCGGTGCCATCGATGGCATGAGCTACCGGCCCAGCGGTATCCAGGTCGGCAAGATGCGGGTTCCGCTGGGGGTGATCGGCATCATTTACGAATCGCGCCCCAACGTCACCCTGGAAGCCGCCAGCCTGTGTCTCAAGTCCGGCAATGCCTGCGTATTGCGCGGAGGCTCGGAAGCCAGTGCATCCAATGCGGCCCTGAGCCGATGCATTCAGGCAGGCTTGGCGGACGCGGGCCTGCCCGAGGGCAGCGTTCAGGTCGTTGCTACCACGGATCGCGCCGCGGTGGGTGAGATGATAAGCATGCCCGAGTATGTCGATGTGATTATCCCGCGTGGCGGCAAGTCCTTGATCGAGCGCATTTCGCGGGAAGCGCGTGTCCCGGTGATCAAGCACCTGGATGGCGTTTGCCATGTGTACATCGATACCACCGCCGACCCTGCCAAGGCGCTGGCCATCGCACTGAACGCCAAGACCCACCGCTACGGCACCTGCAACACCATGGAAACCCTGCTGGTGGATGCCCCGGTTGCCGATCTTCTGCTGCCGGAGCTGGCGCGTGCCTACGCCGAGCACCAGGTAGAGCTGCGCGGCTGCGAGCGGACGCGGGCGCTGTTGCCCCAGGCGCTGGCAGCAACCGAGGAGGACTGGCACGCGGAGTACCTCGCCCCGGTCCTGGCCATCAAGGTGGTAGATGGCGTGGACGAAGCGATCGAACACATCGAACGATACGGCTCCCACCATACCGATGCCATCGTCACGCAGGATTACACGCTGGCGCGCCGTTTCATGGCCGAAGTGGACTCCAGCTCGGTGATCGTCAACGCCTCGACACGCTTTGCCGATGGGTTCGAGTACGGCCTGGGGGCGGAGATCGGGATTTCCACCGACAAGCTGCACGCCCGTGGCCCGGTCGGCCTGGAAGGCCTGACCACGCAGAAATACATCGTGTTCGGAGACGGCCAGGTTCGCCAATGAGCCAGCGTATCGGCATGTTTGGTGGCACCTTCGACCCGGTGCACAACGGCCATCTACGCAGTGCCCTGGAAGTGCGTGACGCGCTGGGCCTGGAAGTGCTGCACATGGTGCCTGCGCCGCAGCCACCGCTGCGCGGTGTGCCGCAGGTATCGCCGCAGCAGCGCTTGGCCCTGCTGGAAGCAGGCATCGCGGATACCCCTGGCCTGCTGGCCGATGGCCGTGAGCTACGCCGAGCAGGCCCCTCTTATAGTGTGGATACGCTGACGGAGCTGCGCGACCTCTACGGCCCCTCGGCCCGACTGGTGATGGTGATCGGCATGGATGCTTTTTTGCGGCTCCATCAGTGGGACCGTGCCGAGCGTCTTTGGGCGCTAGGGCACGTCGTGGTGATCGCTCGGCCCGGGTACAGCAACGATTGGCCAGCACCGCTGAAGGAACTGGTGGGCAATCGCGAAGTCTACAGCGTCGAGACGATGATGCAGCAGGCTCAAGGGCATCTGTTGGTACTGGAGTTGCCCTCCCTAATGGCCATCTCCGCGACCTACATTCGCCAGCGCCTGCAAGCAGGTGAAAGCGTGCGCTATTTACTGCCCCACGCGGTGGAAACGGCCATTTTGCAACAGGGCTGGTATCAAAGCAGCGAATAGCGCTGGCAGTCGTGAAAGAAGCCGTTACAATGGCCGCCTCAAACGCCCGTTGCCAATGGCGGGCGTCTATCATCGTCAGGTCAATAATGGGGTTGTCGTCAGGAGTCATGCACATCGATACATTGAAAAACCTAGCCATCGAAGCGCTAGAAGAACTTAAAGCTCGTGATATTACGCAGTTGGACGTGTCGAAATTGACCGAGGTCACCGACCTCATGTTGATTGCCAGCGGTACGTCTACCCGTCATGTGGCAGCACTGGCGCAGAATCTCGTCGAGAAAGCCAAGGCTGCCGGTCTGCACCCTCGCGGTGTCGAAGGCGGTGAGAACGCGGATTGGGTGTTGGTCGATCTGGGTGACATCGTCGTTCATGTCATGCTTCCCGAAGCGCGCGCGCTGTATGACCTCGAGCGTCTGTGGGCAGACCTGCCCAACGATGCGGGCGCCATCGGCGATGCACTGCGTCAGGTCGAAGAGCGAGCCTCCATGTCATGAAGGTTCGGCTGTTGGCGGTGGGAACCAAAATGCCTGCCTGGGTGGAACAAGGCGTGGAGACCTACCGCAAACGGCTACCGCGTGATTTTGCCCTGGAAATCGAAGAGATCGCGCTGGGCCAGCGCGGCAAGAATGCCGACATCGCCAAAGCACGAGCTCAAGAAGCCCAGCGGATCCGCGACAAGCTGCGCGGCGATGAAATCGTCGTGGCTCTCGAAGTCAAGGGCAAGCCCTGGACCACGGAGCAGCTTGCCCAGCAGGCCGATGCCTGGCGAATGTCTGGCCAGGACGTGGTGCTGCTGGTCGGCGGGCCCGATGGGCTGGAGCCTTCTCTCTCGGCCATGGCCGACAAGGCCTGGTCGCTGTCACCGCTGACACTGCCGCACCCGCTGGTGCGGATCATGCTCGCCGAACAGCTCTATCGGGCATGGACCCTGCTCGTGGGTCACCCTTATCACCGTTAGAAGTTACCTGTTGTCGACCCTTGTGGCCGTTGCGTTCATCGTTTGATTGAGAGTTGTCTGTTGCCATGCCCAAGCGCCGTGACACGCTAAAGAACCCTGAGCAAGAGCTGCGTATCTTCCGTGTTCGGTCGCTGCTGGCAGTGTTCGTGGTCATCGTCTTGACCGGTTTGCTGGTCGGTCGGCTGGGGTATCTGCAAATCGTCCAGCACGACCTCTACAGCACCCGCTCCGAGAAAAACCGCGTGCGGGTCGAGCCGCTGCCGCCCAATCGCGGGTTGATCTACGACCGTAACGGCGCCCTGCTGGCAGAAAATCGACCGACCTACAACCTGACGCTGGTGCGTGAGCGTGTCGACAGCCTGGAGGATACCCTGGCGCTGCTGGTGGAACTTCTGGAGCTGCCGGAAGAAGAGATCGAGGCCTTCAACGTTCGTTCCCGCCAGCGCCAGCGGCCGTTTCAGCCCGCGCTGCTGATGAGCGATCTGAGTGAAGAGCAGATTGCCCGCCTGGCGATCAATCGCCACCGCCTGCCCGGGGTCGAGGTAGAAGCCCAGCTGCTGCGTTACTACCCGGATGCCGAAATGATGGCCCATGCGCTGGGCTATGTGGGGCGGATCAATGCCGAAGAGCTGCAAACCCTGGACACCGGCCGCTACGCAGGCACCCACTTTATCGGTAAGACCGGAGTGGAGCGTTTTTACGAGTCGGAATTGCACGGCCAGGCGGGCCTTCGCAAGGTCGAAACCAACGCCCGTGGCCGGGTGCTGCGCGAGCTGGGGCGCACCGACCCGGTACCCGGTGCCAACCTGACCCTGACCCTGGACCGATCGCTTCAGATGCTTGCCTACGAGCTGCTGGAGGGTAGGCGAGGCTCCATCGTGGCCATCGTGCCGCGCACCGGGGAAATTCTGGCCATGGTGTCGACGCCTGGTTTTGATAGCAACCAGTTCGTCACCGGGATCGATGTGGCGTCTTACCGCGCCCTGCAGGAAGACATCGACCTGCCGCTGTTCAACCGCGCCATTCGTGGCCACTACCCCCCGGGTTCCACCATCAAGCCGTTTCTGGCGCTGGCAGGACTGGTGGAAGGGGTGATCACCCCGGACAGCACCATCAATGACCCGGGCTTCTATCAATTGCCCAATGATTCTCGCCGCTATCGTAACTGGCTGCGTTGGGGGCACGGGCGTGTCGATATGGAGCGCTCCATTGCCGTGTCGAACAACACTTATTATTACTCCCTGGCTCACGACCTCGGCATTGATCGGCTGCATGATCAGATGTCCAATTTTGGCTTTGGGCAGCGGGTCGCTCACGACGTTCAGGGAGAAAGCACCGGTTTGATGCCTTCTCGTGATTGGAAGCGCGCACGCTTCAACCAGCCCTGGTACCCGGGGGAAACCCTTTCGGTCGGTATCGGTCAGGGGTATTGGCAAATTACCCCGCTGCAACTGGCCAGTGCCACGGCGGCCTTGGCCAACCGTGGTCACTGGGTCAAGCCTCGGCTGGCGCTGCGCATTGGTGAAGACCCCGTCCCGCTGGAACTGCCGGACACGCTACCCAACATCGACCTGGCCAACGAGAACTGGTGGGATCGGGTGTTCAGCGGTATGGAGAAAGTGCTCACCGGCAGCGAAGGAACGGCAAGGCGTACCGGGGTAGGCCTGGAGTATCGTATGGGCGGCAAGTCCGGCACGGCCCAGGTGTTTTCGCTGGGCCAGGATCAGCGCTACAACGCCGAAGAGCTGGAAGAGCGGCTGCGCGACCACTCGCTGTTCATGGCCTTTGCCCCGCTGGAGGAGCCCGAAATTGCCGTGTCGGTGATCGTCGAGAACGCCGGGGGCGGCAGCACCCACGCCGCTCGCATGGCGCGCGCCATGACCGATGCCTGGCTACTGAAAGAAGCAGCCCCAGAGGCCGAGGAAATCAAGGAAGTGCTGGAAGGCGATAACGGCCGCGTGGAGGGTAACTAATGATGCCGCTGCAACTGCTGTCGCGCTCCTGGCGTGGCTACCCGGTTCGTCCGCCCGATAGCGGCATCGCCAGGCGCAAGAGCATTTGGGAGCGTATTCATATCGACCCTTGGCTCGTGGGCCTGCTGCTGGTGCTGATGGCAGGCGGCCTACTGGTGCTCTACAGCGCTTCTGGGCAGCGCATCGACGTCGTGATTGCTCAGGCCATGCGCTTTGGCTTGGCCCTGGTGGGCATGTTCGTGCTGGCACAGTTTTCCCCCACCACGTTTTTGCGCTGGGCGCCGCTGGCCTATGGCGTAGGGCTTGCCATGCTGGTGGCCGTGGAGATTGCTGGCGATATCGGCATGGGAGCCAAGCGCTGGCTGGAAATACCCGGCGTGATTCGCTTCCAGCCCTCTGAAATGATGAAGCTGGCCGTCCCGCTGATGGTAGCGGCTTACCTCAATCGCTGTCAGCTCCCCCCAAGGCTGCGGGACATCGCGGTGTGTGCCCTGATCATTGGCGTGCCGGTGGTCTTGACAGCCATTCAGCCAGATCTAGGCACGGCACTCCTGATGGCCAGCGCGGCGCTGATCGTGGTGCTGCTGGCGGGGCTCTCCTGGCGCTTGATTAGCCTGGTAGTGGCCCTGGCGGCGGCGGGCCTGCCGCTACTGTGGATGAACATGCACAATTACCAGCGCCAGCGGGTGCTGACCTTTCTGGACCCGGAGAGCGATCCGCTTGGCTCCGGCTGGAACATCATCCAGTCCACCACCGCCATCGGTAGCGGTGGCCTGTGGGGCAAGGGCTGGCTGGAGGGCACCCAGTCGCAGCTCGAGTTTCTGCCCGAGCGCCATACCGATTTCATCATCGCGGTGCTGGGAGAGGAGTTTGGCCTGGTCGGGATGCTGCTATTGCTGTTGCTCTACGTGGCCATCGTCGGGCGAGGGCTGTGGCTGGCGGCGGCGTCCCAGGACACGTTCGGGCGTTTGGTGGCGGGCAGCATTATCCTGACATTCTTTATCTACGTGTTTGTCAATGTCGGCATGGTCAGCGGTATTTTACCCGTGGTAGGGGTGCCGCTGCCGCTGGTGAGCTACGGCGGCACCTCCAGCGTGACCTTGCTGGCCGGGTTCGGTATTCTCATGTCGATACACGCCCATCGGCGGCTATTGCCGCGTTGAATGATCAAAGTGCAGTCGACGCTTTTTCACAGGAGTGGTAAGCAAATGAACAGGGCGCGAAGAAGAGCGGGCGGGTATTTACTGGCGGCGCTGATGGCATGTTCAGCCTCGGCCACCTGGGCGGCCGAGGAGGTCGATTTCGACCCCCGCGTCAACGAGCAGACGCGCCAACTGGTCAGTGAACTGGTGGAGCAGGGCGTTCCCGAGCAGTGGCTGACGCAAGCGCTGGAGCAGGCGACGTTTCGTCAGAACGTGCTGGACGCCATGGCGGGGGCGGCAGAACGGCGTCTGCGCTGGTTCGAATATCGCGATATTTTTCTGAACCAGCAGCGTATCGAAGAAGGTGCTGAGTTCATGCGCGAGCATGCCGAGACGCTGGCGCGTGCCGAAGAAGTCTTTGGTGTTGCTCCTGAGGTGATCACCGCCATCATCGGCGTGGAAACCTATTACGGGCGTCATAAAGGCACGCACAAGGTGCTCGATTCGCTGGCAACGCTGGCCTTTCATCACCCCCAGCGGGGGCGCTTCTTCCGTGGCGAGCTGGCCGCTTTCCTGGCCATTGCCTACGAGCAGGGTGTCGAGCCGGAAACGCTCTACGGCTCTTACGCCGGGGCCATGGGCTATCCGCAGTTCATTCCTACCAGTTACCAGGCCTACGCGGTCGATTTCGATGACGACGGCATTCGCGATTTGTGGAACAACCCGGTCGATGCCATCGGCAGCGTAGCCAACTACTTTGCCGAGCATGGCTGGCAGCGTGATGGCGCCATCTACCACGATGCCGACGGCCCACAGGAAGCCCCCGAAGGCATCGCCTTCAACCAGACCTCGCGCCCCACCTTGACCGCCGCCGACATGGTGGAGCAGGGCATCACTAGCGAGGCGCCGCTGGCCCCTGATGCCCCCGTGGTGCCGCTATTGCTGGATTTTTCTGAAGATGAGCAAGGCTACCGTCTAGGTGAATTCAACTTCTATGTGATTACTCGCTACAATCACAGCCACCTTTACGGCATGGCCGTGGCCGAATTGGCGGACGCGATCCAGCATCAGTTTGAGATTGAGCATGACTAACCTGTTGACCAATGTCCGTTATGTAAGCGGTTCTCTCGTGTTGGCGATGCTGGTGAGCGGCTGTGCCAGCCAAGCGCCGCTGCGTGACAGCGGCAGCGCCGCGCCGCAGCCCAGTGCCGCGCCGCAGCCCAGCGCTTCGCCCTTGGCCAGCGCCGCTCCCAGCGGCGAACGCTATGCCATGTCCGGCGATGCCTATCCAGTAGCACCGCCGGATGTCAGCCAGGTGCCCGATGCCGAGCCGCGCATCGAGGAGCCCTCACGTGCAGGCAATCGCTCCACCTACGAGGTGTGGGGCGAAACCTACCGTGTACTGCCGGACTCGCGGGGTTATGCTCGCCAGGGCACGGCCTCCTGGTACGGTGAAAAATTCCACGGCTACGCCACCTCCAACGGTGAGATCTACGACATGTACAAGATGACGGCGGCGCATCGCTCGCTGCCGTTGCCGACCTTTGCCCGTGTCACCAGCTTGGCCAATGGCCGTTCGGTGATCGTACGCGTCAATGACCGTGGCCCTTTTCACAGTGATCGCGAAATCGATCTTTCCTATGCCGCAGCGGCTCGACTAGGCATTCTGGACGATGGCACGGGGCCTGTTCGCGTCGAAGCCATCGATCCGGCGCAATGGCTGGCAGAGCGTGGTCGAGGCGGGGAGGCGGCCCGCTCGACGGCGGCGAGCTCACCTGCACCCGCCTCGTCTGCGCCGAGTGTGGTGAGTGCTCCCGCTGCGCCTTCGTCTTCTGCTTCGCCGGTATCCAGTCAGCCGAGCGGTGACGGCATCTTCCTGCAAATTGCCGCGTTAGGTACGGCAGAGGGTGCCCAGCAGTTGCAGCAACGCCTTTCTGGGGAGTTATCGCATGGTGTACATGTGAAGAGCGAGGCTGAAGTGCATCGGGTTCAGGTGGGCCCAGTGACTCCTGCCCAGGAAAACCAGGCGCGGGAAGATCTGCGCCGTGCGGGCTTTCCTCAAGTGTTTATAGTGCGATAATGCGTGCCAATTTAGTCATCCAGCAGCGCCACCGTGCTGCTATTCAATGTAAGTGAGACGTGTGTGATGAGTGTATTGATTTCGATTCGCCGGACCGCCAAGCTGTGCCTGTTTGCCGCGATGACCGTGGTGGCAATACCTGCCACGGCTCAGGTGATTCCCCAGCCGCAACCCCAGACCATCATTCCAGCGCCTCCACAGCTGGCGGCCAGCTCGTGGATTTTGATGGATGCCAATAGCGGCCGTATTCTCGCGGAGCATAATTCCGATGTCCGCCTACCACCGGCGAGCTTGACCAAGCTGATGACCGCCTACATGGTCGAGCGAGAGCTGGACCGAGGCACCATCAACCTGACCGACATGGTCAATATCAGCGAGAACGCTTGGCGCACCGGTGGCTCCAAGATGTTCATCGAGGTGGGCGACCGCGTCTCGGTGGATGACCTGCTACACGGTATCATCATCGTGTCCGGCAATGATGCCAGTGTGGCCATGGCCGAGCATCTGGCCGGGGGGGAAGCGCCCTTTGCCGACCTGATGAACCAGCATGCCACGCGGCTGGGCATGCACAATACCAATTTCCAGAACGCCACAGGGCTGCCGGGTGACCAGCACTACTCCACGGCGCGGGACATGGCCATTCTGTCCCAGTACATCATCAACGACTACCCTGACCACTACGCTATCTACTCACAGCGTAACTTCTCCTTTGGCGGCATCGATCAGCCCAATCGTAACCGCTTGCTGTGGCGCGATCCTTCAGTGGATGGCCTGAAAACCGGCTGGACTACCGAAGCGGGTTACGGCTTGGTATCGTCTGCGCTGCGTGATGATATGCGTCTGATCTCCGTGGTCATGGGCACCAGCTCCGAAGAAGCTCGCGCCCAGGAAACCCAGAAGCTGCTCAGCTACGGCTTCCGCTTCTATGAAACCATGAAGCTCTATGAGCGCGGTGCCGTATTGGCCACGCCGCGGGTGTGGGGTGGTGACACCAATGAGCTACGCGTGGGTGTCGATGGTGAAGTCTTCATGACGCTACCGCGCAACCGCAACGAAGAGCTGCGCGCGCGTCTAAATCTGGATAGCGACCTGAGTGCGCCCGTCGCCGTTGGCGACGAAGTCGGTACTCTGGAAGTCTACCTGGGTGACGAAATGGTCGGCGAGCGCCAGTTGGTGGCGCTGGAAAACGTGGAAGAGGGTGGCCTGTTCAAGCGCTTCTTCGATCAGGTGCAGCGCTTCTTCAGCAATCTGATCGGCAACTTCAGAAGCTGACGAGCCTTGAGCACGCGGGGCAGGCCAACATGGCCTGCCTGTGGTGTTTTAGCCTCCCTGTCACAATCAGAAGCTCTGGCGTCATCGTCAGGGTTTCATTCGTTTTAGCATTCGTCATAGATAGGCAACTCATGAAAAAAGATACCAAATCTCCGCTGCGTGACCTGCGCCAGCCCGCCACGGTCAGTGAGCCGCCCAGGGTCACTTTTCCCTGCGACTACTCGCTCAAGGTGGTAGGCGATGCGGCGGATGATTTTCCCGCTTGGGTATGCCAGGTCATCGTCAAGCACGCGCCAGATTTCGACGAAACCACCCTGCAGGTGGTGGATAGTCGCAATGGCCGCTTCCAATCGGTACGGGTGACCATCGTGGCTACCGGTGAACAACAGCTGTCCAGCTTGTTCGATGAGCTGAAAGCCACGGGCCGCGTGCACATGGTGGTGTGACATGAGCCCCGCACCCATCGAGCTGCACCGCCTGGGGCGCCGGCCCTACCAGCCTGTCTGGGAAGCCATGCGTGAGCTCACCGACTGCCGTGACGAGCATACGCCCGACCAGTTCTGGCTGGTCGAGCACGACCCGGTCTTCACCCAAGGGCAGGCGGGCAAACCCGAACATTTGCTGATGCCGGGCGATATCCCGGTGGTCAATACCGACCGTGGCGGTCAGGTGACCTACCACGGGCCTGGGCAAGTGGTGCTTTACCCGTTGCTGGACGTGCGGCGTGGCAGGATCGGTGTGCGTGAGCTGGTCAGCGCCCTGGAAAATGCGGTGATCGACGTGCTGGCCCGCCTTGGTGTCGATGCCTGGGCCAAGCCGGATGCGCCGGGCGTGTATACCCGCACGGTGATGGGGGAGGCCAAGATTGCATCGCTGGGGCTGCGCATTCGTCGAGGGGCCAGCTACCACGGCGTTGCGCTAAACGTCGACGGCGACCTGTCGCCGTTTGGGCGCATCAACCCCTGTGGCTACGCAGGCATGCAGGTAACGCGCTTGGGCGATCTGGTGACGCTAGATGATGGCGCAGATATCGGGGGCGCACTGGCCCTGGCGCTGGCGGAGCAGCTAGGCCGATCGCTGGTGGATTCGGCGTCGTGATCGAGTAAGTGCTGCAAAAGACGGGCTCACCGGCATGCTGAAAGGGCATGCCGGTGACAGTCGTGCGGGGTATCAGCCGACGTTGAAGGCCGGAATGCGGTTGCTGTCGGTTTCCTGGCCAGGCACTGCGGCAGGGGCGGCCAGGCCCAGGTTGTTCTTTTCGAACACGCGGTCGGCGCGGTAGCTCGAACGTACCAGCGGGCCGGAGGGAACCTCCATGAAGCCCTTTTCGAGGCCCAGCACGCGATAGCGCTCGAACTCTTCTGGCGTGACATAGCGCTCTACTGCCAGATGGTTCTTGGTGGGGCGCAGGTACTGCCCCAGGGTGACGATATCCACACCGATGGCGCGCAGGTCGTCGAACGTCTGCAGAATCTCTTCTTCCGTTTCGCCCAGCCCCAGCATCAGGCTGGTCTTGGTGATCACGTCCGGGCGGTGGCGCTTGGCGTGGGCCAGTACATCCAGCGTCTTGCGGTAACCGGCACGCGGGTCGCGTACCTTGGAGGTCAGCCGCTCCACGGTTTCCACGTTCTGGGCAAACACTTCCAGGCCGGAGTCGACCACGCGCTCGATGGCGGCCTGATCACCGTCGAAATCCGGCGTCAAAGCCTCCACCACGACCTCGGGGGTGCGTGCCTTGATGGCGCGAATGCACGAGGCGTAGTGCGTGGCACCGCCATCTTCCAGGTCATCCCGGTCGACCGAGGTCAGCACGATATAGCGCAGGCCCATCAGCTCGACGGACTTGGCGGTATTCTCGGGCTCTTCCTTGTCCAGCCATCCCTTGGGATTGCCGGTGTCCACCGCGCAGAAGCGGCAGGCGCGGGTACAGACGGAGCCCATCAGCATGATGGTCGCGGTGCCGTTGCTCCAGCACTCGCCCATGTTGGGGCAGTGGGATTCGGCGCACACCGTGCTCAGCCGGTGAGTCGATACGTTTTTCTTGACGGCTTCGAAACGCTCGCCGCCTGGAATCTGGGCGCGCAGCCATTTGGGCTTGCGTTCAAGGGCGGGCGCATCGGCCTGTGCCTTGCGCTGCTTCATGCCGTCCTTGATCACCGTCATGCCGTGTTCGTTGCGGAATTTTTCGCCGCTGGGCACGCGCTGGGAAGGGGTGTTGCTCATAGGAGAGAGCCTCGAGTCACGCTAACTGATACGTAGGTAGTAGATAATGTAACATACCTGGCAATCAACAAGACACCGTCGCGCATCACGGGGTCTGTTCGACGCTCAGGCCTGGCAAGCAGGAAACGCCGTGGCTGGGGAGGGGGCTGGGGGGCGCCTGGAAATGCGCACGCAGCTCGCTGAGGTGTTCGCGGGTGAAACGCAAGAACAGCTCCGCCACCGGCGTGGGGAAGTGGTCGCGGCGATAGACGGTGCACCAGGCGCGGCGGATCGGAAAGTGGGGCAGCGCCAGCGTGGCCAGCAGCCCCTGTTCCAGCTCCAGCTGAATGGCCATGCGCGGCAGTACCGCCACGCCCAGATGCGCCATCACGCCTTGTTTGATCGCTTCGTTGGTACCCAGCTCGATACGGTGGGGCAGCCCGACTTCCTGATCGACCGCCAGCTGCTCGAAGGCGCTGCGCACGCCTGACCCCGGCTCACGCATCAATACATAGTGGCGGGCAAAGTCCGAGAGGGTAGGGTTGGCCAGTTGGAGCAGCGGATGCTCCGGCCATACCACGGCCACCAGCTCATTTTCCAATACCGGCATGACCACCAGCCTATCGTCCTCCGGCACCATGGCCATGATGACCACGTCATCCTGCTGGTCGGCGAGGCGCTCCAGTGCCTGGCTGCGGTTGCATACTTTCAGGCGTAGCTGCACATCGGGGTAGCGGGCGCGAAAGCGTGACAGCAGATAGGGCACCACGTATTGGGCAGAAGAAACCGCTGCAATGCTCAACTTGCCGCTGATCTTGCCGTTAATATCTGAAAGGTGCATCTGCAGGCGCGCAAGCTGCCCAAAGATTTCCCGAGTGGAGAGCGCCAGCGTATCCGCCGCAGGCAGTACATGCAGGGTTTTACCGGCATAGCGAAACAGCGGCTGCCCCAGCGCCTGTTCCAGCTGGCGAATCTGGGCGCTCACGGCGGGTTGAGTCAGGCCTAGCTGTTCGGCGGCACGCGAATACGAGCGCTGGCGATGTACGGCCTGAAACACCTGCAGTTGGCGAAACGTCAAGCGGTTGAGCAGCGACGGGGATGACATAACCACCTCGAGGTAAACGTGCTCGGTCAGCGTCAGCGACTCCCAAGCGCGTGGGTCCATGTCGAAATGCTACCACCCTTTGCCCGCTAACGCCTTGAATCGCTGTCGCTCGATGGTTCATACATAGGTTGTTACACAGGTTCATGTATGGGTAATGATCGACGTCTGGCAAGGAGTGGCCTAAACTATATTGCATTGCAGCATCAGGCTTCGGGCTTGGTGCCCCGCATCAACCCCACGGGAGACTCTATGAACTTTCTCGCTAATCCCCTGCTTTCCCCCACTCTGGGCAACAGCGCGCTGACGAGCATGATGGACCCGTTCGGGTTTGGGCGTGCTGCCTTGAGCTACTGGCGCGACAGCGTCGAGCGCAACGTGCTGTACTGGGATGTGATGCGCGAACGGGGCAACCAGTATCTGGCCCACATGGAGCAGACCAAGCCCAACGTGCTGGGGTTCGATACCGAAGGGCTGATGGACGGACGGACGCTGCCCAACCCGACCAATTACGAACTGCTGCGTGTATTGCCCAAGGGCGATACGGTCACCGACCCCAGCAAGCGCCCGTTCGTGGTGGTCGACCCTCGGGCCGGGCATGGCCCAGGCATCGGCGGCTTCAAGCCCGACAGCGAACTGGGCGTGGCGCTCAAGGCAGGCCATCCCTGCTACTTCATTGGCTTTCTGCCCTTTCCCGAGCCCGGCCAAACGGTCGAGGATGTGGTCGAAGCCGAAATCGCTTTCCTGCGTCATGTCATCGAGCTGCATCCAGAAACCACTGAAAAGCCGATGGTGGTAGGCAACTGTCAGGCGGGCTGGCAGATCATGATGGCGGCGGCACTGGAGCCCGACGTGTTCGGACCCATCCTGATTGCCGGTGCGCCGCTCTCTTACTGGGCGGGCGAGCACGGCAAGGCGCCGATGCGCTATACCGGCGGCATGGTGGGCGGTAGCTGGATCACGGCGCTGACCAGTGACATGGGCAATGGCCTGTTCGATGGCGCCTGGCTGGTGCAGAACTTCGAGCGCCTGAATCCGGCCAACACCTACTGGAAAAAGCAGTACCACCTGTATGCCAATATCGACACCGAAACCTCGCGTTATCTTGAGTTCGAACGCTGGTGGGGGGGGCACGTGGTGCTGGGTGGAGAAGAAATCCAGTACATCGTCGATAATCTGTTCGTGGGCAACCGGCTCTCCACGGCCCAGCTGGTGACCCGCGACGGACGACGCATCGATCTGCGCAACGTGCGCTCGCCGGTGGTGGTGTTCTGCTCCCGTGGCGACGACATCACGCCGCCGCCGCAGGCGCTGGGATGGATTCGTGACCTGTACGAAGGCGAAGAGGACATCATCGCCAACGACCAGACCATCATCTACTGCCTGCATGACACCACGGGCCATCTGGGGATCTTCGTTTCCGGCAGCGTTTCCCGCAAGGAACACTCCGAATTCACGGCCAATATGGATTACATCGACGTGATGCCGCCAGGGCTTTACGAAACGACGATTTCTCATGCCAGTGAACGAGCCGATGCCGAGCTGATCGAGCGTGACTACCTGCTCGAATTCAATCAGCGCAACTTCGAGGAGTTGGATCGGGAAGTCATGCACAAGCCCGAAGATGACCGCCGTTTCGCCACCGTTGCACGCATCTCGGAGATCAATCTGGGGCTGTATCGGATTTATATGCAGCCCTGGTTGCAGGCGGTGATGACGCCAGAAGCCGCGCGCTGGATCCGGCGCATGCACCCCATTCGGCTGGGCTACAAGCTGCTGTCGGACCGCAACCCGCTGAGCGTGCCGTTGCCGGTGATGGCTGATTACGTGCGCAAGCACCGTGAGCCGGTAGGGCAGGACAACGTGTTCAAGGCCTTCGAAACCATGGCCTCGGACCAGATCGTCGCCAGCCTCAATGCCTGGCGCGATTTCAGGGACAGCAGCACCGAGCGGCTGTTCATGGATATCTATGGCCAGCCACTGCTGCAGGCGGCCGTTGGTTTGTATGGCGATGCCCATGTGCATCGCCGCCGTCCGGGTGCCGAGCCGGAGCATCGTCGCTTCATCCAGCATCAGCAGGACAAACTGCGCAAGAAAATCGCCCAGGGAGGCCCGCACGAAGCCGTTATGCGGGCAGTCATATACGTACTGGGCGGTGCACCTGCCACCGACGAGCGGAACTTCAAGCGTCTGCGGGCCTCCCGCGCGGAGCTCAAGCCCAGCAGCTCGCTGAGCGAGTTCAAGCGTATGGTGCGCGAGCAGTTTTTCATTCTCAAGCTGGATCGTGAACAGGCCCTGAGCACGCTGCCCGTGCTGCTGGAAGGTGAGGACAATGTGGCCATCGATGGGCATATCAAGCATCTGGAGCATGTGTTCTCGGCCAGCGGTGAGCTGACCGAGCACGCCGCCGAGCGTTTCGAGCAGGTCAAGGCGCTGTTTGGCCAAGCGCGCCCTGCGCTGCCTGCGACTGCCGCCAGCGCTGAGCCCGAATCTGAGGCCGGGCCTGAGACCAAGGCCAAGGCCAAGGCCGCCACTGGCACCGAGGTTGCAACCACCACGGATGCCGAGCCCACGGCGGCATCACCCGCTTCTGCAGCGGCGGCTAAAAAGCCAGCGGCCAGGCCAGCCAATGGGCGGCGCGGAACGTCTCGCAAGCGCTAGCCGCCTCGCGCTACCGTCGATCACGCCCCCGCTTTTTAGCGGGGGCAATTGGTTAGTGGGTGTGGCTTTGGGTTGCCGAGTGTCAAGCGGCAGTCTAGTGTCTAGCTACTCGATATAAAAAAACGCTAGGCGTCATACCGACACCTTCCCGAGCGGGATGTGCCTCGCCATGGGGTGCAGCCTGATGCAGGTTGCTACTAGCGCTTGGGCAAGGGCTGGGGTAGGGTAGGCGCATTTTTCTCATGGTCGCCAAGGCATAATGTGGGGCGACAACGTACTTAGCGCCGTGGCGATCACGCCTCGGCATCAGGAAAGTGGAGCACTATGGGCAAGTCACTGGTCATCGTCGAATCGCCTGCGAAAGCGAAGACGATTAATAAGTATCTCGGCAACGATTTCATCGTGAAGTCGAGCGTGGGTCACATCCGTGACCTGCCGACCAGCGGCTCGGGCAAGGTGGCCTCCGACCCAAAGGAGCGCGCTCGCCAGGCCGCGGCTACGCGCAAGATGTCAGCGGAAGAGAAAGCCGAGTACAAGCAGCGCAAGGCCCACACCCAGCTGATTCGCCGTATGGGCATCGACCCGGACAATGGCTGGGCAGCCAACTATGACATTTTGCCCGGCAAGGAGAAGGTCGTTGCCGAGCTGAAGAAGCTGGCCGAAAAAGCCGATGCCGTCTACCTCGCCACGGATTTGGACCGCGAAGGGGAGGCCATCGCCTGGCACCTGCGGGAAACCATTGGCGGTGACGACAGCCGCTATAAACGCGTGGTGTTCAACGAAATCACCAAGAATGCCATTCAGGATGCCTTCAAGACCCCCGGCGTACTGAACATTCCTCGCGTGGAAGCCCAGCAGGCGCGCCGTTTCCTCGACCGGGTCGTGGGCTTCATGCTCTCGCCGCTGCTGTGGGCCAAGATTGCCCGTGGCCTGTCTGCCGGCCGTGTACAGTCGGTGGCCGTGCGTTTGATCGTCGAACGTGAGCGGGAAATTCGCGCCTTCATTCCCGAAGAGTTCTGGGACGTGCATGCGGATCTGGTCTCGCCGGAGGGCGAGCTGGTGCGTTTTGCTTTGGCGCGGCAGGATGGTCAGGCCTTCCGCCCCACCTCGGAAAAAGAGACCCTGGAGCGAATTGCCAAGCTGCGCAAAGCCAAACTGTCGATCACGTCTCGCGAAGACAAACCGACACGCTCCAAGCCTACCGCTCCCTTCATTACCTCGACGCTGCAGCAGGCTGCCAGCGGGCGGCTAGGGTTCTCGGTCAAGAAGACCATGACCATGGCCCAGCGGCTCTACGAAGCTGGCTACATCACTTATATGCGTACCGACTCGACCAATTTGTCCAAGGATGCGGTCGAGAGCGTGCGTTCGTTTATTGGTGATGAGTATGGGGAGCGCTACCTGCCCGAAGCGCCCAACCGCTACAGCAGCAAAGAGAGCGCACAGGAAGCCCACGAGGCGATTCGCCCCTCCAGCGTGGAGCGCAAGTCCACGGATCTGGTGGGCATGGAGCGTGACGCCGAGCGCCTGTATGAGCTGATCTGGCGGCAGTTCGTGGCGTGCCAGATGACCCCGGCGGAATATCTTTCCAGCACCCTCAATGTCGAAGTCGATGGCTACGAACTGCGTGCCAAAGGGCGCGTGCTCAAGTTCGATGGTTACACCCGGGTGATGAAGCCGACCGGCAAGAACGAGGATCAGACCCTCCCCGACCTGCCCACCGGCACGCCCATGAGACTTGAAGTGCTCGACCCTCAGCAGCACTTCACCAAGCCGCCTGCGCGTTACACCGAAGCCAGCCTGGTCAAGGAGCTGGAGAAGCAGGGCATCGGGCGACCTTCTACCTATGCCTCGATCATCTCCACGATTCAGGATCGGGGTTATGTGAAGCTGGAAAACCGCCGCTTCTATGCCGAAAAGCTGGGCGATATCGTCACCGAGCGCCTCAAGGAGTCGTTCCCGGACCTGATGGATTACTCCTTCACGGCGCGGATGGAAGACAGCCTGGACGAAGTCGCCGAGGGTGAGCGCAACTGGCGGGCGCTGCTGGATGCCTTCTACGAAGAGTTTCGTCATGAGCTGGCCAAGGCCGAGAGCGACGAGGGAATGCGCCCCAACCAGCCGGTACCGACCAACATCGACTGCCCCAGCTGTGGCCGTCAGATGCAGATTCGAACCGCTTCCACTGGTGTGTTCCTGGGGTGCAGTGGCTACAACCTGCCGCCCAAGGAGCGTTGCAAGACCACCATCGATCTCATTCCCGGTGAAGAAGCCGTGGCTGAAGATGCCGGTGAAGAGGCAGAAACCGATGCGCTACGCGCCAAGCGCCGCTGCCCGAAGTGTGGCACGGCCATGGACAACTACCTGATCGACGAAACCCGCAAGCTGCATATCTGCGGCAACAGCCCGGATTGCGATGGCTACGAAGTCGAGAGCGGTAAATTCAAGATCAAGGGCTATGACGGCCCATTGATCGAATGCGACAAGTGTGGTTCGGACATGCAGCTCAAGTCCGGGCGCTTCGGCAAGTATTTCGGATGTACCAACAGCGAGTGCAAGAACACCCGCAAGCTGCTGCGCAGTGGCGAAGTGGCACCGCCCAAGATGGACCCGATTCCCATGCCGGAGCTGGCCTGTCAGAAGGTGGAAGACCATTACGTACTGCGTGATGGCGCTAGTGGCCTGTTCCTGGCAGCCAGCAAGTTCCCCAAGAACCGTGAAACTCGCCCGCCGCTGGTGCAAGAGCTGAAGGCCCATGCCGATGAGCTGCCCGAGAAGTACCACTTCCTGCTCAAGGCGCCCAGCGAAGACCCGGATGGCCGTCCGGCGCAGATTCGCTATTCGCGCAAGAATAAAGAGCAGTACGTGATGACCGACGAAGAGGGCAAGGCCACGGGCTGGAAAGCCACCTACGAAGGCGGTAAATGGCACGTGGAGGACAAGCGCAAGTGAGTGCCCGTTCGCGTACTAACCAGCTCCTTTATCAAGCCGAGCTGATGGTTGGGCTTCCGGTGGGCGACGATGAGCATGCCCCCGCCCGTCAGGGGGCGCTGGAGGAGGGCGCGCTGGCGCTGTTCGAGCTGGCGCTGGCGTCGCTGCTGAAAGAGGTTACCGAGCACGCTCGTCTGCCAAGCCATGACTGGCAGCGCCTGCTGGCCAGCGACGGCCCTGCGCTGGCCGAGCTGCAGCGCTTGCGCGACGAGCTGCAACGCTCGGATAGCTGGCTGGCATGGCTGGTTGGTCAGCTCGAAAAACTGCATGGCGACGAGGGCGCAGCCCGTCGTCAGGTGCATAACCCGGCCATGATTGCGGTAGGTGCCCAGGCGTCGCTGGGTGAGCAGTTGCTAGAGCATTTGCAAGCGGCGAAGCGTGAAATCGCCATGCTCAGGGAGACCAGCGTCGAGTGGTAGGCTTGAAAAATTGCCGATCATGACCATGCTATGGAGTACGTTACTCAACAGGAGGCAAGGATGCGATACAACCAGGTGAAGGATCTCATGGAGTGGGCCGCCGGTTACCACGCGCGCATGGCGCGCCAGTACAGTGCCGCGGCCGATGCCGCCGAGCACGAGCGTCTTGCCATGGCGCTCAACTACCTCGCCAGCAGCGAGTTGACCATGAAGTCTGGGCTCGAAGCGCTGTTTCATGATGGGTCGGATCAGCGTGAAGTGCTGGAGCTATGGTTCGACGAATCGGGTGACTTCCCTCAGCCTCCGCTGCTGGAGGCGCTGGCCGAGCAGGACGTGGCCGGATCGCTGGACGAGCTGACCGCCACGGCGGTGGAGTCACATCATCAGCTTCAGCGTCTCTATGAACATCGTGCATCGCGGGCCAAGGTGGCGCCAGAAGAGACGTTCTTCACGACCCTGGCCCAGGGGCATGCCGCCGAAGCGCGCAAGCTGGTGGCCAGCCTGCAGGAGCTGGAAGGCGTCTGACAGGGTGTTACGTTGAAGCACAGTTGGCGGTTGAGATAGCAGGCATTTTGGGCGTTTATTGAAGAGTCGATACGCTGACAAAAGCCGCATGAATAGGGTATAACAGTACCCATCCATGCGTTATTGGCCAGCCGTGCCTTGCCTTTCGCGCTGACCCATTTTCGAGAGCAACAATGATGCCTGTAAACCGTCGCCGATTTTTGGCGCTGGCACTGGGTTGGCCCGTAGCGGCCAGCGCGGCGACTACCAGCGCCCTGCCTGATTACGAGCCCACCGACCTGGTCGCAACCCTGCTGGCCAGGGCCGACGTGCCACGCCACAGTAACGAGGTGTGGGTGCTGGTAGACGACAAGGATGCGACGCTTAGCGTGTTTCGCGGCCATGCCCTGGTAGAGCGATTTGCGCCGGTATCGCTCGGCCGTGGCGGCGCCAGGACCCACCGTATACGCGGCGGTAACGTGACGCCGCTGGGTGAGTTTAGAATTAATCGATTTAATTTCGAAAGCCAGTGGCATATCTTCATTGGTATCGATTATCCTACGCCACCTCACGCGCGCATGGCGCTCGAAAAAGGCATCTACTCCCAGGCGGACTACGAGGCCTATTTCGACCACTATCGCCGTTACGGCTCCCCACCGCAGGATACCGCGCTGGGGGGAGCCATTGGGATTCACGGCATTGGCCGAGGAGACCCCGATATCCATGGCAACTTCCACTGGACCCAAGGGTGTGTGGCAGTGACCAATGAGCAAATCGAGCGGGTTGCCGAGCTAGTAGGAGTTGGCACACGCGTGGTGATCCGCTAGGCTTATGTTGTTGAAGGAAGTTCCAGGTTTTTGCACACGCGACTATAGACAACCGCTGTGGTCTATTATAAAACAGCGTTTGACTTGCGTACCCCACGGGTAAGCCCTGGTACAAGTCGGTGAAAAGAACCTGCATCGCAGGTAGACAAATCTAAGCTAATAATTTAGCTTTATTTTTTGTCATACCCTTAAACGTAGTACCCAAGGAAGACTCAAGGAGAACATCATGACTCTTAAGACTGCTCTGAAAATGACCGCCGCTGCCGCTTCTCTGGCAATCCTGGCTGGCTGTGCTTCTACCAGCGCTCTGGAAGAAGTTCGCTTGACTGCTGAATCTGCACAGGCTGACGCTGCAGAAGCTCGCAGCATGGCTTCACAGGCTCTGAACACTGCAAACCAGGCTCAGCGCGACGCGCAAGCTGCCCTGCAGATGTCTGAGCAGAACCGTGAAGAAATGAACCGCATGTTCCAGCGTTCCATGCAGAAGTAATTCTGCCTGGGCCGTCAGGTTCGTCAAGAACCCAACGGCTGCTGTTGGATGTGAAAAACCCCGCCATCTGGCGGGGTTTTTTTTGCGTGATCAGCAGAGGGCTGGGCCGTCAGAGACGGCCCGTGAGGCGCTAAGCGTCGCCTTCGATGCGAACCACGGTAGACAGCTCGATATCCCCCAGAATGCCTTCCAGCTGAGGCTGCTGGGCTTCGGTCTGTGGCTCTTCAGCGGCGGCTTGCGGGCCGTAGAGCGCAACGAAGCGACCGTCAGGCTCGGCGATGGCACGCTGGATCTGGGCTTCATCGATATCCACCTGGTCTTCCACCAGGGCGTTCAAACGCTCCATGGCCTCGCGCAGGGGCTCTGAGCCTTCGACGTTCTCCTCCAGCTGTGGGTACGACTGCACGAACAGCGTGCCGTCAGCCCCCCAGCCTGCCTTGAAGGGAGCATCCATCAGGTTGACCTGAGTGCCGCTGGGCAGACGCTCGTAGAGCGACTCGATATCTTCCGGGTACATGCGAATGCAGCCACGGCTGGCACGCATGCCGACGCCGTCAGGACGGTTGGTGCCGTGGATCAGGTAGCTCGGCATGGCCAGCAGGATGGCATGGCGACCCAGCGGGTTATCAGGGCCAGGTGGTACGATGGCTGGGGCGGGCTCGCCACGGGCGGCGGCTTCACGGCGCATGGAGGCGGGCGGTGACCAGGCGGGGTCCTTGACCTTGACGGTGGTGCGGGTAATGCCGACTGGGGTGGCGAAACCGTCACGACCGACGCTGACCGGGTAGGTCTCGACGATGCCGGGGTTGTTGGCCGGGTAGTAGTACAGGCGCAGTTCCGACAGGTTCACCACCACCCCTTCACGCGGTGCGGGGGGTAGGATGTATTGGGCCGGAATGACGATTTCCGTGCCTTCGCCAGGTACCCACATGCTGACGCCAGGGTTCGCCATGCGGATCTCTTCGTAGCCGATGTTGTGGCGACGAGCGATGTCGATCAGGGTCTCTTCGGGGTTGTCCACCGTTACCGTGTAGTACTCACCGATGATGTCACCCTGCTCGGGCAGGCGAAAATGCCCGCGTGGCAGTTCGTGGCGCGCCTCGGCGACCTGTTCGGCACCGGCAGTGGCTTCACTGCTGACCGCAGCCTGCTCTGAGGCGGGTTGGGCATAAACGGGTCCGGTCAAGCTGGCGGCCAGCAGGACCGCCAGACTGGTGGGGCCCCAACGGTTGATGATCTTGCGAGTCTTCATGGTCGTTCCTAATCAAGTATGCACTGCAGAGACGCCTGGCGGTGGTTGGCCATGCGTTGGCAGGGTTGTCTGCTTAATGACAAGTTTGCCCCAAGGTTCACGCCTTCGCTACTTTTTGATTAAGGGTGTTTAACAGTGTTTCAACCTTCTCAAAGCGTTGCTCGGCGGTTTCCATCGCAAATTCAAATCTTAACGTGTCGGAACCGTCCAGTCGGTAGTGCTGCGGAGAGGTCTGGATCAGCGTCACCAGGGTCAATGGGTCGACCTGGGTAGAGCCGTCGAACAGCACTCGGCCCCTGGATTCACCGGCCTCGATGCGGGCAATGCCGAGCTGTTCGGCGCGCTGGCGCAGCCGCGTCTGGCGGATCAGGTTCTTCAGCGGCTGAGGCAGCAGGCCGAAACGATCGATCAGCTCTACCTGCAGCTCTTTGAGCTCGCCATCCGACTGGGTGTTGGCAATGCGCTTGTACATCACCAGGCGCTGCTGCACGTCGTGCAGATAGTCGTCGGGGATCAGCGCGGGCAGGTTCAGGCTGATTTCCACGCCGGTGTTGAAGGGGGCGTCGATGTTGGGCGTCTTGCCTGCCCGAATGGCCTTCACGGCGCGGTCGAGCATTTCCATGTAAAGCGAGTAGCCAATGGTTTCCATCTGGCCGCTCTGCTCGTCGCCCAGCAGCTCCCCGGCGCCGCGAATTTCCATGTCGTGGCTGGCCAGGGTGAAGCCCGCGCCCAGGTCGTCGGAGGCGCTGATGGCTTCCAGGCGTTTGACGGCATCCCGGGTCATTGCCTTCGGCGAAGGCGTGAGCAGATAAGCGTAGGCCTGGTGGTGGCTGCGGCCCACGCGCCCACGCAGCTGGTGCAGCTGGGCCAGGCCGAACTTGTCGGCCCGCTCGATCAGAATGGTGTTGGCGCTTGGCACGTCGATGCCGGTTTCGATGATGGTCGAGCACACCAGTACGTTGAAGCGCCGATGATAAAAGTCGGACATCACGCGTTCCAGGCTACGCTCCGGCAGCTGGCCGTGGGCCACCGCCACTCGGGCTTCCGGCACCAGCGCGCGAATCTGTTCGGCGGCGTTTTCGATGGTCTTGACTTCGTTGTGCAGGAAGTAGACCTGGCCGCCGCGCAGAATTTCACGCAGCAGGGCCTCCTTGATCACGCTGTCGTCGCGCTGCTGGACGAAGGTTTTGACCGACAGGCGGCGGGCGGGTGGCGTCGCGATGATGGAGAGGTCGCGAATGCCGCTCATCGCCATGTTCAGCGTTCTCGGGATGGGCGTGGCGGTCAGCGTGAGAATGTCGATCTCGGCCCGTAGGGTCTTGAGCTTCTCCTTCTGGGCGACGCCAAAACGGTGCTCCTCATCGATGATCAGTAGTCCCATCTTGGGCAGCTCGACGCTCTTGGACAGCAGCTTGTGGGTGCCGATGACGATATCGGTCTGCCCGCTCTTGATGCTCTCCAGGGTCTGGGTCGTCTCTTTGCCGCCGGTAAAGCGCGAGATCAGGCTGATGTTCACCGCCGTGTCGGCAAAGCGGTCACGGAAGTTTTCGAAATGCTGGCGTGCCAGCAGGGTAGTGGGCACCAGGACCACCACCTGCCTGCCCGACTGTACGGCCAGGAACGCTGCGCGCATGGCGACTTCGGTCTTGCCGAAGCCCACGTCGCCGCAGACTACGCGGTCCATTGGCTGGGGCGATACCATGTCGCTGATCACGGCTTCGATGGCGGCCTGTTGGTCGGGAGTCTCCTCGAAGGGGAAGCTGGCCGCGAAGCGCACGTACTCTTCGC
Source organism: Vreelandella hamiltonii (assembly GCF_014651775.1). GTDB lineage: Bacteria > Pseudomonadota > Gammaproteobacteria > Pseudomonadales > Halomonadaceae > Vreelandella > Vreelandella hamiltonii. Next base: position 80,724 of record NZ_BMXN01000009.1, on the reverse strand, counting down.
CGGGGGCTTCGTAGACCACCCCTTGCTGGGCCTCGCGCCGGGCGTAGATGTCGAGCAGTTCGGCGGCGGTGTCGCGAATCTTCTCGGCGGCCTTGCGGCGGGCCTTCTCCCACTGGTCGGAGCCCAGCTTGTGCAGCGGTGCCAGCTCGTCGTCGGCACCGCTGTAGCGAGAAATCAGGTGCAGGCTGTCCACCGGAACGTACAGCTTGGCCCCGTCGGCATAGGAGAGCGCCAGGAATTCGTTGGCCTGGCCCCCGGCTTCCAGGGTTTCCAGGCCCAGATAGCGGCCCACCCCGTGGGCCTGGTGGACCACCGGCGCCCCCTCGCGGAGTTCCGACAAGTGGCGAACTGCCAGTTCGTTGTCATCGGTGGCTTTCTCGCGGCGGCGGCTCTGTCGTACCACGTCGCCGAACAGCTCGGTTTCGCTGATCACCGCCAGGTCGGGCGTTTCCAGCAACAGGCCGCTGGCCACCAGACTTTCGGTGATTGCCAGGGGCTGATTGCCTTGCAGGAAGGCGTGGAAGCTCTCCACGTGGGGTAGCGAGAGTTTGAGCGGTGCCAGGACTTCTTCGAGTGCTTCTCGGCGGCCACGAGATTCCGCCACGAACAGCAGGCGCGTATCGGGTTGCGCCGCCATGAAGTTTGCCAGCTCGGCCAGCGGCTGCTTGGCCCGCGCATTGATGGCCAGCGAGGGCAGGGCGCGGGCCTGGGGTGCCAGCGCATGGCGCTGCTGCTCGTCCTCGGTGAACTCCACTCGGGGCCGTGCCTTGATGGCCGCAAACACGTCGCTAACCGGAAAGAACGCACGATGGGGCGGCAGCAGGGGGCGTGTCGGGTCGACGCCCAGATTGACGTAGCGCGCTTCGATGGCCTGCCAGTGCTGTTCGGCGGCAGCGAAGACGCCCGGCAGCAGGGCGATCCGGGTGTCATCTGTCACGTGGTCGAACAGCGACGCGGTTTCGTCGAAGAACAGCGGCAGGTACTGCTCCAGTCCCGGTGAAGGAATGGCCTTCAGGGCGTCGTTGTAGAGCGGGCACTGGCGCGGGTCGACGTCGAACAGGGTCTCGAACTGCTCGCGGAAGCAGGCAATGGCGCTGCGGCTCAGCGAGTACTCGTGGGCGGGCAGCAGTTCGATGCCGTCGATTTTGTCGGTAGAGCGCTGGCTGCCTGGGTCGAAGTGGCGCAGGGTGTCGATCTCGTCATCGAACAGGTCGATACGAATCGGCTCGTCCATGCCCATGGCGAACAGATCGATGATGGCCCCGCGCATGGCGTATTCGCCCGGCTCGTAGACCGTTTCCACCGCGCGATAGCCCGCCCGTGAAAGCGATTCGCGGAAGGTTTCACGGTCGAGCCTGGCGCCGGACTGCAGGGTCATGACGCGGCCTGCAATGTAAGACACCGGTGGCAAGCGCTGCATCAGCGTGTTGATGGGCACCAGCACGATGCCGCGCGCGCCGTCCTGCAGCTGCCTCAGCGTGCGCAGGCGGGCGGAGATAATATCCTGGTGCGGTGAAAAACTGTCGTAAGGCAATGTTTCCCAATCGGGGAACGGCAGCACCGGCACGCTGCTGTAAAAGGCCAGATCCTGCTCCAGGCGCTGGGCGCTGGCGGTATTGGGCGTAATGACCAGCAGTGGTGCGCTGACCGCCACCTGGGCCAATGCCAGCGCAGTGGCGCTGCCCGGCGGCGCTTTCAGGTAGAGCGTATCGCGTATCCCTTGCGGCTGAGGCGGTTCGAGCAGAGAAAAAGAGGTCATGGAGTCGGCTTCGTTTTGCGCTGGAACGGAACCAGAATCATACACGAACGACACTTTTACGCAGCGCCTTTCGGCCCGTGGGGCGGGCAGGGTCGTCATCGCGCGTTGCATCATTGGTGTTTGTAGTCAATGCCCTGTTTCTGTAATACCCCTACATCCTGTGCGACTATCCATTCATTGCGGCCACGCCGCTGGCTCCGGATAATGCCCCCTGAAAATCCCCTTCACTACCTATGAGGCCGCCCGTGAGTCAGCAAACTCTCGACAACGTTTTTCAGGATTGGCAGAACAACGAAGCTCTGGCCGAGCAAATGATCCCGCTGGTCGGGAAGCTGTATCGCCAGAACAACGTTGTCGCCACCATGTTCGGACGTTCTCTGATCAAGCGGTCGGTTATTCGGATTCTTAAAGACCATCGTTTCGTGCGCAAGATCGAGGGCACCGAGCTGTCCGTGGAAGACACCTTCCCGATCGTTCAGGCCATGAGCGAGATGAACCTGGGTCCGGCCCACGTCGATGTGGGCAAGCTGGCGGTGATGTTCAAGCGCCAGGGCGGCGGTGATCTGAACGCTTTCCTGCGCGGCGAGCTGAACGACATCATCGATGGCTACCAGCCCGGTGCCAGCACCGGTGAGCCCCAGGACGTGGTGCTTTACGGGTTTGGCCGTATCGGTCGCCTGCTGGCCCGTGTCATGGTCGAAAAAGCCGGTGGCGGCAACCTGTTGCGTTTGCGTGCCATCGTGGTGCGTGGCCGTGGCGACGTGGGCAAGGACCTCGAGAAGCGCGCCAGCCTGCTGCGTCGTGATTCTGTCCATGGGCCCTTCGATGGCACCATCACGGTAGACGCCGAAGCGCGTACGCTGACCATCAACGGTAACGTGGTTCAGGTGATCTACGCCGATTCGCCCAGCGAGATCGACTATACCGCTTACGATATCCATAACGCCGTGGTGGTGGACAACACCGGTATCTGGCGTGATGAAGCGGGCCTGGGCCAGCACCTGGAGTGCAAGGGCGCGGCCAAGGCGCTGCTCACGGCGCCGGGCAAAGGCGATATCAAGAACGTCGTGTTTGGCATCAACCACGAAACCATCGGCGAAAGCGACCGCATCGTGTCGGCGGCGTCGTGCACTACCAACGCCATCGTACCGGTGTTGAAAGTGCTCAACGATGAGTTCGGTGTGGTGACCGGCCATGTAGAAACCGTGCATGCCTACACCAATGACCAGAACCTGATCGACAACTACCACAAGGGCGACCGTCGCGGACGCAGCGCTGCCCTGAACATGGTATTGACCGAAACCGGTGCGGCCAAGGCCGTCGCCAAGGCGCTGCCCGAGCTGGAAGGCAAGCTGACCGGCAACGCCATCCGCGTGCCCACGCCCAACGTCTCCATGGCGATTCTGAACCTGACCCTGGAGAAGGGCACCGATGCAGTGGCGCTCAACGACTACCTGCGTCGCATGTCCATCGACTCGGCCTACCAGAAACAGATCGACTTCGTCGATTCTGCGGAGGTGGTCTCGTCGGATTTCGTCGGCAACCGTCATGCCGGTATCGTGGACGCCAAGGCGACCATCGCCAACGGCAACCATGCCGTGGTCTACGTTTGGTACGACAACGAATTCGGTTACAGCTGCCAGGTCATCCGCATTCTTCAGCACATGTCCAACGTGCAGTTCCTGAAGCTGCCGCGTCAGGCCAGCTGAGCGGTCGGGGAGGGTGTTCGACTAATACAGCATTAGATGAAACACCATGCCTTTCAAGCGCCACCTTCGGGTGGCGTTTTTGTATATAGCACTTTCGGAGGCGGTCAGGGATGTGGTCATTGGCCGCGCTTATCTTTATAATACGATGGATTTTTTCGGGGTGGTCCAAGCTTGCTTGGGCCGGACTGGTAACAATCTGAACAGAAAACAAGAATTCGCTGAGCAGAAATTAAGCAATCGAACCCCTTACCTTCGTATATCCGATCCATCAACTGGGCGAGACTATGATCGAAGTCAAAAAAGGCCTGGATCTCCCCATCACGGGAGCGCCTGAGCAGCGTATTGAAGATGCGCAGCTTGTGCGTCACGTGGCAATCCTGGGCACCGACTACGTTGGCATGAAGCCAACGATGGAAGTTCAGGAAGGGGATAAGGTCAAACTAGGCCAACTGCTCTTCACCGACAAGAAAGTCGACGGCGTGCGCTTCACCGCACCCGCCGCTGGTGAAGTGGTAGCTATCAACCGTGGCGAAAAACGTCGTTTGCTGTCTGTGGTCATTAAAGTCGACGAAAATGAAGAAGCGATGACATTCGCTTCCCATGATCGTGGCACTTTAGGACAGTTGGATCGTCAGACCGTTGTCGACCAACTGGTCGAGTCGGGTCTCTGGACTGCCTTGCGCACCCGTCCCTTCTCGCGCACGCCTGCCATCGACAGCGTTCCTGCCGATATCTTTGTCACCGCCGTGGATACCCATCCGCTCAGCGCTGACCCGGCACTCATCATCAATGAGAACTCCCAGGCATTCGAAGACGGCCTCAAGGTGCTAACCCGCCTGACCGAGGGCAACGTTTTTCTGTGCACGGGTGCCAACGCATCACTGCCCGGCAGCGATGTCAGCGGCGTCAAGACCGAAACCTTTGCCGGGCCGCACCCTGCAGGTCTGGTCGGCACGCACATTCACTACCTGTCGCCTGTCGCGCTGCACAAGAAAGTGTGGCACATCGGTTATCAGGATGTGATCGCGTTCGGCAAACTGTTCGTGGAAGGCAAGCTGGACGTCTCCCGCATCGTCGCGGTAGGCGGCCCACGCGCCGAGAAACCTCGTCTGCTGCGCACCCGCGTGGGCGCCAGTACCCAGGAACTCCTGGCAGGCGAAGTGATCCAACCTGAGGACACTCGTGTCATCTCCGGTTCGGTATTTTCAGGCTTTGCCGCCGAGGGCAATATCACCTATCTGGGTCGCTTCCATAATCAGGTCAGCTTGTTGGAAGAGGGTAACAAGCGCACCTTCATGGGATGGCTCTCGCTGGGTGCGAACCGTCACTCCATCATGGGCATTTACCTGTCCAAGTTCAAAGGCCTGAGCAACTACGCGCCAACCACTTCCACCAATGGCTCCGAGCGTGCCATGGTGCCGGTGGGCAACTACGAGCGCGTCATGCCGTTGGATGTCATGCCGACGCAGCTGCTGCGTTCGCTGATTGTGGGCGACATTGAGGTTGCCATGCAGCTCGGGTGTCTGGAGCTGGACGAAGAGGATCTGGCGCTGTGTACCTACGTTTGCCCCGGCAAATACGAGTACGGCCCCATCCTGCGTGACAATCTCACCATGATCGAGAAAGAGGCCTGATGATGGGTATTCGACAAACACTCGATAATCTCGAGCCGCATTTCCACAAGGGTGGCAAGTACGAGAAGTTCTATCCGCTGTACGAAGCGGTAGACACCATCTTCTACTCACCCCCGAGTGTCGCCAAGACCACTGCCCACGTTCGTGACGGCGTCGATCTGAAACGCATCATGATCACCGTGTGGATGTGTACTTTCCCGGCCATGTTCTTCGGTATGTGGAACGCTGGCTGGCAAGCCAACACCGCCATCGAAGCAGGCTATGCTTCCATGGGCGGCTGGCGCGAAGCGATCATGATGACCCTGGCGGGTGGCCATGATCCGGGTAGCCTGTGGGCCAACTTCGTCCTCGGTGCCACCTACTTCCTGCCCATCTATCTGGTGACCTTCGCGGTCGGCGGTTTCTGGGAAGTCCTGTTCGCGGTCAAGCGTGGCCACGAAGTCAACGAAGGCTTCTTCGTCACTTCCGTGCTGTTCGCACTGATCCTTCCGGCGACCATCCCGCTCTGGCAGGTGGCCCTGGGTATCACCTTCGGTGTGGTGATCGGCAAGGAAATCTTCGGCGGTACCGGCAAGAACTTCCTGAACCCCGCGTTGACTGGTCGTGCTTTCCTCTACTTTGCTTACCCGGCACAGATTTCCGGCGACGCAGTATGGGTGGCCGCCGATGGCTACACCGGCGCCACGGCACTGTCTTTGGCGTTCCAGGACGGCATGAGCGCACTGACCAGCACTTACACCTGGTGGGATGCCTTCATTGGCTACGTGCCGGGCTCCGTGGGTGAAGTGTCGACCCTGGCGATCCTGATCGGTGCTGCGGTACTGCTGTGGACCAAGATTGCCAACTGGCGCATCATGCTGGGCGTGTTCCTGGGCATGGTGATCACCAGCACGCTGTTCAATCTGATCGGTTCCGACACCAACGCCATGTTCGCGATGCCCTGGTACTGGCATCTCGTGGTGGGTGGTTTCGCCTTCGGTATGGTGTTCATGGCAACCGACCCCGTGTCGGCCGCGATGACCAACCAGGGCCGCCTGCTGTTCGGTGCGCTGATCGGTGTCATGACCGTGCTGATCCGCGTGGTGAACCCGGCCTTCCCGGAAGGCATCATGCTGGCCATCCTGTTTGCCAACCTGTTCGCACCGCTGATTGACCACATGTTCGTCCAGGCCAATGTCAAGCGCCGTCTCAAGCGTACTGGCACACCGGCCGAGGAGACTGCCTAATGGCACAAGGTAACAACTCCATCAAGAAAGTACTGATCGTGGCGTTTTCGCTGTGCATCGTGTGCTCGGTCATCGTTTCGACGGCGGCCGTGGCACTGCGCCCTGCGCAGCAGCTCAATCAGGAACTCGACCGTAAGACCAACATCCTGCGCGTTGCCAATCTCTATGAGAGCGGCATGGACGTAGAAGCCGCTTTCCGTGAGGTAACCCCACGCGTGGTCAACCTCGAAACGGGCGAGTACTCGGATCAGCACGATCCCGAGACCTTCGACGGCTTCGAAGTTCGTCGTGATCCGGCGGCCTCGCGCACCCTGTCAGGTGAGCGTGACCCGGCGGGCCTGTCCAGCGTCGAAAACTACGCCACCGTCTACCTGGTGGGCGACCCGGACAGCCCCGAGCAGATCATTCTGCCCATCCGTGGCCAGGGCCTGTGGGGCCTGATGCGCGGCTTCCTGTCGGTCGAAGGTGACGGTAATACCATCGTCGGTATCACCTACTTCGAGCACAGCGAAACGCCAGGGCTGGGTGCCGAGGTCAACAACCCCCGTTGGCAGGCTCAGTGGGAAGGCAAGCAGATCTTCGACGAAGAGGGTGATCTGGTACCGGCTATCCGTGTCGTGAAGGGTAGCGGTAGCGGTGACTATGAAGTCGACGGCCTGTCGGGTGCCACCCTGACCGCTAACGGTGTTAACAACATGCTGCAGTTCTGGCTGAGCCCGGAAGGCTTCGGTGAATACCTGGCCAAGTTCCGCAGCGGCGTTGACCAGGAAGACGTTCAGGACGCTGACGTCGAACTCGAAGCGGAAGGAGCTTGATCATGGCGGACGTAAATGCAAAAAGCGTCTTGACGGCGCCGGTCTTCAAGAATAACCCGATTGCCCTGCAGATCCTCGGTATCTGCTCTGCGCTGGCGGTGACCACCAGCATGAGCGTATCGCTGGTCATGACCCTGGCGGTAATCTTCGTAACGGCTTTCTCGAACCTGTTCGTATCGCTGATTCGGAACCACATTCCGTCGTCGATTCGTATCATCGTCCAGATGACGATCATCGCCTCGCTGGTTATCGTGGTCGATCAGATTCTGAAAGCCTACGCCTACGAAATGTCCAAGCAGCTGTCGGTCTTCGTCGGTCTGATCATCACCAACTGTATCGTCATGGGACGTGCAGAAGGTTTTGCCATGACCAACTCTCCCGGCATGTCCTTCCTGGACGGTATCGGTAACGGACTGGGCTACGGTTTCGTTCTGATGGTCGTTGGTTTCTTCCGTGAACTGCTGGGTGCGGGCAGCATCTTCGGCTTCACCGTACTGCCCACCGTGCAAAACGGCGGCTGGTACGTGCCGAACGGTCTGCTGCTGCTGCCGCCGTCTGCCTTCTTCATCATCGGTCTGTTGATCTGGGCAATTCGTGCCTACAACCCCGAGCAGGTAGAAGACAACGAGTTCAAGATGACGCACAACACCAAGCCGAAGGAGGCTGTGTAACATGGAACACTATCTAAGCCTTTTCGTTGCTTCGGTTTTCGTCGAGAACCTGGCGCTGGCTTTCTTCCTCGGGATGTGTACCTTCCTGGCGGTTTCCAAGAAGGTCTCGGCGGCATTCGGTCTGGGCATCGCGGTCATCGTGGTACTGACCATTGCCGTACCGGTGAACAACCTGGTATTCAACCTGCTGCTGGCAGAGGGCGCGCTGACCTGGACGGGTATCAGCGGTGCAGAAAACATCGATCTCTCGTTCCTTGGCCTGTTGAGCTACATCGGCGTTATTGCTGCGCTGGTGCAGATCCTGGAGATGTTCCTGGATAAATACGTACCTGCGCTGTACAACGCGCTGGGCGTATTCCTGCCGCTGATCACCGTAAACTGCGCCATTCTTGGTGGTGTACTGTTCATGGTGGAGCGTAACTACAACTTCGGCGAATCCGTCATGTACGGCTTCGGTTCGGGAGTAGGCTGGGCGCTGGCCATTACCGCGCTGGCCGGTATCCGCGAGAAGCTGAAGTATAGCGACGTGCCTGGCGGCCTGCAGGGTCTGGGCATCACGTTCATCACCGTTGGCTTGATGTCACTGGGTTTCATGTCCTTCTCGGGCATCCAGCTGTAATCGGAGCCGGTTTTCTCGGCAGCCCCTGGGCTGCCGAGGTACAGAAAACCTTCAGCAATAGGAAACCGACATGGTTGATACATCTGTCATCTTGCTCGGTGTTGTCATGTTCACGATCATCGTCATCAGCTTGACGGCGATCATTCTGGCAGCGCGAAGCAAGCTAGTGAGTAGCGGGGACGTGACGATCGAAGTCAACGGCGACCCCGAGCACACCCTGAGAACCCAGGCTGGCGGCAAGCTGCTGAACACCCTGGCGGCCAACGGCATCTTCCTGTCGTCTGCCTGTGGTGGCGGCGGTTCTTGCGCCCAGTGCAAATGCCGAGTGGAAGAGGGCGGCGGCTCTATCCTGCCCACCGAAGAATCTCACTTCACCATGCGTGAGAAGAAAGAGGGCTGGCGTCTTTCCTGTCAGGTACCTGTGAAGCAGGACATGAAAGTGGAAGTGCCGGAAGAAGTCTTCGGCGTGAAGAAGTGGGAAACAGAAGTCACCGCCAACCCCAACGTGGCGACCTTCATCAAGGAGCTGAATCTGAAGCTGCCTGAAGGTGAAGAAGTGGCCTTCCGTGCGGGTGGTTACGTGCAGCTGGTGGCACCGCCTTACGATATCAAGTTCTCCGATTTCGACATCGAAGAAGAGTATCGTGGCGACTGGGAAAAATTCGGCCTGTTCGATATTACCCACAAGAACAACGAGGAAGTCATCCGCGCCTACTCCATGGCGAACTATCCGGAAGAGAAAGGCCTCCTCAAGTTCAACATCCGTATCGCCACGCCGCCTCCGGGCAGCAGCCATCCGCCTGGCCTGATGTCTACCTACGTCTTTAACCTGAAGCCGGGTGACAAGGTAACGGTCATGGGTCCGTTTGGTGAGTTCTTCGCCAAGGACACCGACGCGGAAATGGTCTTCATCGGTGGTGGTGCCGGTATGGCCCCGATGCGTAGCCATATCTTCGACCAGCTCAAGCGACTGAAGTCGGACCGCAAGATTTCGTTCTGGTACGGTGCGCGCTCCTGGCGCGAGACCTTCTACAACGAAGAGTACGACCAGTTGGCCGAAGAGTTCCCGAACTTCGAGTGGCATCTGGCGCTGTCCGATCCGCAGCCGGAAGACAACTGGGAAGGCCCGACGGGCTTCATCCACAACGTGCTGTACGAAAACTATCTGAAGGACCACCCGGCGCCTGAAGATTGCGAGTACTACATGTGTGGGCCGCCCATGATGAACGCTTCCGTCATCAAGCTGCTGCTTGATATGGGAGTCGAGCCGGAAAACATCCTGCTGGATGACTTCGGCGGCTAAGGTAGCGCAGACGCGCTCCACAACGGGGCTGACCTTCGGGTCAGCCCCGTTGGCGTTTATGCCTGATCATTTTGTGTTGGCTGAGGTACAATAGGGCCAACTTTCAAGGCACTTATTGGCCCAACCGTGGTCGGCAGGTGTGACCATTCAACGATGCTAGCAACACAGCTGGGAGAACATCATGGCAATCTGGCTACTGGTATTTGGCTTCATGGCGCTGGTAATGACCGCAATGGCGGTGGGCGTACTGATGGGACGCAAACCCATTGCAGGCTCCTGTGGCGGGCTCAACCAGCTCGGTTTGAAAGATGGCTGCGATATCTGCGGCGGCAAGGACGAAGTATGCGAAGAAGAGAACCGCAAACGTAACAGTGCGCGCCGCCGCAGCGACGAGAGCCGCGGTGCCGACCTGGGCTACGATGCCACGCGTCGCTAAGCTCCCGTTTATTTTCAAGGAGAACGAAACCCTATGGCGGTTCACAATTATGATGTCGTGGTAATCGGTACTGGCCCGGCTGGCGAGAGCGCTGCCATCAACGCAGCCAAACATGGCATGCGCGTGGCCATCATCGAAAAGCAGGCGCAGGTAGGGGGCAACTGTACCCACTGGGGCACGATTCCTTCCAAGGCGTTGCGCCATCAGGTCAAGCAGATCATGGCCTTCAACACCAACCGCATGTTCCGCGACATCGGTGAACCCCGCTGGTTCTCGTTTCCCAAAGTGATGGAGCGCTCTCGCGGCACTATCGACAAACAGGTCGAAATGCGTACCACCTTCTATGCGCGTAACCGCATCGACCTGTTCCATGGCGTTGCCCGCTTCAAGGACGAACACACCGTGGTGGTGCGTGACCGCCAGGAAGGCATGGAAGAGCTGGTGGCCAAGAAGATCGTCATTGCCACGGGCTCCCGGCCTTACCGCCCGGCAGACATCAACTTCCGCCACCCGCGCATCTACTGCTCGGATACCATTCTCAGCCTGTCGCATACGCCGCGCACCCTGGTGATTTTTGGTGCCGGGGTCATCGGCTGTGAATACGCCTCGATCTTTTCCGGCCTGGGCGTCAAGGTGGACTTGATCAACAACCGCGATAGCCTGCTGTCGTTCCTGGACGACGAGATCAGCGATGCGCTGTCGTATCATCTGCGCAAACACGGCGTGCTGATTCGTCACAACGAAGAGTACGCCAGCGTCGAAGGCGACGAAGCCGGGGTAGTGGTGCGCCTCAAATCAGGCAAGAAAATCCGCGCTGATGCCTTCTTGTGGGCCAATGGCCGCACCGGCAACACCGACAGCCTGGGGCTCGAGAACATCGGCCTGGAGGCCAATGGCCGCGGTCAGCTGAGCGTGGACGAACACTACCGCACGGGGATTCCACATATCTATGCCGCAGGCGACGTGATTGGTTGGCCAAGCCTGGCCAGTGCCGCCTACGATCAGGGGCTCAACTCGTGCAACGAGCTGCTGGAGAAGGAGTACCGTTTCGTCAGCGACGTGCCGACCGGTATCTATACCATTCCTGAAATCAGCTCCTTTGGCCCCAATGAGCGCGAGCTGACCGAAGCGAAAGTGCCTTACGAAGTCGGCAAGGCGTTTTTCAAGGATACCGCCCGTGCCCAGATCACCGGCGATACGGTCGGTATGCTGAAGATCCTGTTCCATCAGGACACCCTGGAGATTCTCGGTATCCACTGCTTTGGCGACCAGGCATCGGAGATCCTGCACATCGGCATGGCCATCATGCAGCAGGAGGGCAAGGCCAATACGCTCAAGTACTTCGTCAACACCACCTTCAATTACCCCACCATGGCAGAAGCCTACCGAGTGGCGGCACAAAACGGTCTGAACCGGGTGTTCTAAGCGGTCAGGGCGGGCCTTCCTGAAAAGGTTGGCCCTGCCATCAGCTTCGGTAGGAGGCCGCTTTAGCGGGCGAATGGCGCCGTCAGGCGCCCTGGCCAAGTCCCCGTCGCGAGCTGAAGCTCCCTCCCACGGGTGCATTTCAGCACCGTCGCGAGTTGAAGCTTCCTCTCACGGCTCTTCAGGGCGACGCTATAGCGTTTCCAAAAGCTGTCTAGCCCGGGGCTGCCATTCGCCTTCAAGGGAAGCGGCTTGGGTAAGCGATGCTCTGGCGTCTGCAAGGCGCGCTTGCTGGAATTGTAAAATGGCCAGATTGAGCCACGCAGCACCCATCTCCGGGTCGAGACTCGTGGCCGTCTCGAAGGCGGCCAGGGCGGCTTCGGGCTGGCCATCGGCATACAGGGCATTGCCTAGCGCAAATTGCCCTGTAGGATTTTGCGGGAAGCGTTCACTGAATGCCTGCCAACTGCTCAGCGTTTTCTCTGATCCGTGCTGCTCTTCAAAGGCACTAATGGCCTCTAGCGCATTGCGCGCCGTGACACCTTCGGGCAGCGTGCCCGGCTGGCTGACCACGAACCCCCAGCGCTGGCTGCGTGCCCAGGTGGCATCGAAGCGGCTGAACGACAGGCGGTGGCGCTCGATCTCGCCGCTACGCAGCAACAGCGTTTCATCGGGCAGGTCGTAGCCAATGGCTACCGCGTAGTGCCACATGGGGAAGGCGGGCAGCGCCAGGTTCTGCATGACCACCACAGGGTCACCCGCCGCCAGGTGGCCGAGAAGGGCATCCATGGTGGCGCGAATGGGGATCGCCAGCCGCTCCTGGCGACGCACCGTGGCCAGCATTTCCGGTTGCACGCTGCCATCTCGCCCCGGAATGAACACCTGGGGGATCAGCTCATCGACGCTGGTGTCCACCCCTTCATGGGTCAGCACCATGGCCAGGGTGGCGGGGCCACACTGGTACTCGGTCTGGGCGAAGAACGGCACGTCTTGCAGCTCTGCTTGCGGCGGTAGGTCACGCTGGGTGCTTTCCAGCAGCACGGGGGCGCGGGCACAGCCACCGAGCAGCAGTACCAACGCTAAAACGCCCGCAGTGCGGGCGTTGAACAAGCGGTGGAGCAGGCCGAGGCGCTTAGCGGGTAAACGGATAGACATCGGTCAACCCGAGAATGTCGGTGATCAGCAGAATGATGAAGACCGCAAACAGGGCTCCGATCACGCCCGCACCGGCCGGCAGCTCTTCCAGCTGTTGTGCCATCTGTTGAGCTTCTGCATCACTCAGCGCCGCCACACGGGCTTCCACATCGGCGGGGTTCACACCCTGCTTTAGCAGTTGATCCTGCACATCGGCACGGGCGAGGATTTCATTGATACGCTCGCGGTCCGCACCGGCACGGTCGCCTGCTAAAACAGACTGCGTCGATACCAGATCCATGCCTTGAGGAGCGGTGGGTGCCGCCACGACGGGCAGGCTGGCCAGCACTAACGCAGCAATCAAAAGGGTCGAGAGGTAAGCACGCACTGTTTTCATCGTCTTCTTCCTTAGACTGGTCGGGGAGCAAGCGTTTTTAGCGCTTGAATCAATAGTATAGAAACAAACGTCAAGAGATTTAAGACAAAATGGAAAAGTGCTAATTATTTGCACTAATCCGGTAGGTCCAGGGGGTTTCGGAGAGAATGCCCCGGGCGCCTGCCATGCTCATGGCCAGGTCGTGAAGCCCGGCCCAAAGCGGCACCGGCGATGCTCCTTTCACAGCCAGATCGAGCCGCTGTGCCATCAGCAACAGCTTGTGCAGCCGCTTCATGGGCAGCCGCTGGATGGCTTTCTGGTACGCCGGGCGGCGCTTGTCGAAAATCATCGGCTTCTGGCTTTTGCAGGCGTGCTCGAAGCTCTGCCCTTGATCCAGATGCTGATGCAGCGAGAGCAGGGTGCGCAGCTCGCGGGTCAGTGCCCAAAGCACGATAGGCGCTTCCACGCCTTCGCTTTTCAGGCCGTTGACGATGCGCGAGGCACGGCTGGGTTCCCCCTTCAGGCACGCATCCGCCAGGTTGAAGACATCGAAACGCGAGCTGTCTTCCACGCCCTGGGCGATGCTCTCGACCCCCAGGCGGGCCTGGGGCGAGTGCATCAGCGCCAGTTTCTGCAGCTCCTGGTCGGCGGCCAGCAGGTTGCCTTCGGTACGTTCGCCCAGCAGCCTGGCGGCGTCCAGGTCGAGCTGCAGGCCATGCAGGGCCGCTCGGTCACGCAGCCAGTAGCCCAGCCGCGAGGCATCGACCGGCCAGACCGGCACGAACAGGCCGTGCTTGTCCAGCGCTTTGAACCAGGCCGACTTCTGCTGTTTGGCATCGACCTTGCCCATGCTGATCAACAGCAGGTCATCGCTGCCTTCCATCAGTTCGGCGTACTGGGCCAGCGCCTTGCTACCATCCTGCCCCAGCTTGTGGTTGCCCAGGCGCAGCTCCAGCAGCTTGTTGGAAGCGAACAGCGACAGGTTGCTGGCCGTTTCCAGCAGCCGCCCCCAGGCAAAGTTGGGCTCCACATCGAGCACTTCGCGCTCTTCGATACCGGCCTGGCGCGCCGCTGCACGTACCGCATCGCAGGCGTCGCGGTGCTGCAACGGCTCGTCTCCCGCCACGATCACTGCCTTGGGCAGCTTCTTGGCCAGGGCTGCAGGCAGCTGGTCGGCAAATACCTTCACCGCAGCGCCTCGAGATTGGCCAACCGCTCGACGATTCGCTGGGCCAGCTGGCGAGTCAGGGTCTGCTCGGCTTCCTGGAACAGCGTCTCGCGGTTCAGCAGGTCGTCATCGCTGACACGAATCCGCGTGCTGGTACTCAACGTGGCGTTGTTCAGGGCGTAGGCATTGGTTTCCCGCTGCTGCACCGATAGCGACGTGCTCAGCGTCAGCTCATGCTCACGGCTGGCACGACCATCGGTCCCGATGCGCCGCTCCTGAAGCGAAGGGGTGCCCAGAGTGACGCGCCAAGGCGCGCCGTTTTCCACCTCGGTGCCCAGCTGCTGCAGGCGGGTGCGCAGCTGTTGGGCGAGGGTGCTGTTGGCATCCCCCTCCAGGGCCAGCGGCGGCAGGTTGGGCATGGAGTCGGTGCCGCGCAGGCGGAACCCGCAGCCGCCCAGCAGCGCCACCGCACAGGCGGCGCTGCCAAGGGTCAGGAAATGACGTCGATTCATCCGCTCACCACGATGTTGACCAGCTTGCCCGGCACCACGATCACTTTACGGACCGTCTTGCCTTCCAGATGGCGCTGGACGTTGTCGCTCTCCATCGCCAGTTTCTCGATGGCGGCTTTGTCGGCGCTGGCCGGGGCTTCCAGGCGAGCGCGCAGTTTCCCGTTCACCTGTACCACCAGCTCGATGCTGTCGCGGGTGAGGGCGGCTTCATCCACCGCTGGCCACGGCGCTTCGATGGCAGGCTGGGTGTGGCCCAGCTGCTGCCACAACGTGTGGCACAGGTGCGGGGTGATCGGGGCCAGCAGCAGTACGCAGGCTTCCAGCGCTTCACGGCTCACCGCCAGGCCCAGCTCAGAGCTGTCGTCGAACTTGGCAACCGCGTTGGAAAGCTCCATCACGGCGGCAATGGCAGTGTTGAAGGTGGTGCGGCGGCCAATGTCGTCGCTGGCTTTCTTGATGGTCTCGTGGGTCTTGCGACGCAGCGCTTTCTGGTCGTCGTTCAGCGCATCCACGTTCAAGGTGCCGGGGGTGCCCGCCGCCAGATGCTCGGTGACCTGACGCCAGATCCGCTTCAGGAAGCGGTGCGCACCCTCGACGCCGGAATCGGACCACTCCAGCGACTGCTCGGGCGGGGCGGCAAACATCATGAACAGGCGCACGGTGTCGGCCCCGAACTTGTCGATCATCGACTGAGGATCGACGCCGTTGTTCTTCGACTTGGACATCTTCTCGATGCCGCCCATTTCCACCGGCTGGCCGTCGCTCATCAGCACGGCGCTCAGCGGGCGGCCTTTCTCGTCGCGCTGCACTTCCACATCGGCCGGGTTGAACCACTCCTTGCCGCCGTTATCCTTGATGCGGTAGAAGGTTTCGGCGATCACCATGCCCTGGGTAAGCAGCTGCTGGAACGGCTCGTCGGAATCGACCATGCCGAAATCGCGCAGCAGCTTGTGGAAGAAGCGGGCGTAGAGCAGGTGCAGAATGGCGTGCTCGATGCCGCCAATGTAGAGATCCACCGGCAGCCAGTAGTTGGCGCGCTCGTCCAGCATGGCCTCGTGGTTATCCGCACAGCAGAAGCGGGCGAAGTACCAGGAAGACTCCATGAAGGTGTCGAAGGTGTCGGTTTCACGCACCCAGCCGTCGCCCAGCTCGGAGAACTCGGGCATCTTCTTCAGCGGCGAGCCGGAGGCATCCACGGTGACTTCCATGGGCAGCGCCACCGGCAGTTCATCATCGGAGAGCGGCACGGTCTGGCCTTCCGGGCCGTACTTCACCGGAATCGGCGCGCCCCAGTAGCGCTGGCGGGCAATGCCCCAGTCGCGCAGGCGGTAGTTGGTTTTCACCTCGCCACGGCCTAGCTCGGCCAGTTTGGCGGCAATGGCATCGAACGCCGCCTGGAATTCCAGGCCGTCGAACTCACCGGAATTGATCAGCGTGCCGTGCTCGGTGTAAGCACCTTCGGAGATATCCGGCGTGTTGCCGTGCTCGTCGGCGACCACCGGCTTCAGCTCGACGCCGTACTTGGTGGCAAACTCCCAGTCGCGCTGGTCGTGGGCGGGAACGGCCATCACCGCGCCGGTGCCGAACTCCATGAGCACGAAGTTGGCCACGAACACGGGCACTTCTTCGCCGCTCAGCGGGTGGATGGCCTTGTGGCCGGTGGCCATGCCCAGCTTCTCCTTGGTGGCCATTTCCGCCTCGGAGGTGCCGCCCTTGGCGCACTCTTCGCAGAACGCAGCCATCTCGCTGCTCTGCTCGGCGGCCTGCTTGGCCAGCGGATGGCCAGCGGCCACGGCCACGTAGGTCACGCCCATCAGCGTGTCCGGGCGGGTGGTGTACACCGCCAGCGGCTCGCAGGCGCTGCCATCGGCGGCTTTGATCTCGAAGTTCAGCTCGACGCCACGGGATTTGCCGATCCAGTTGCGCTGCATGGTCTTGACCTGCTCGGGCCACTCGACGTTGTCCAGGTCCGCCAGCAGCTCATCGGCGTAGTCGGTGATCTTCAGGAACCACAGCGGGATCTCCTTGCGCTCTACCGGCGCACCGGAACGCCAGCCGCAGCCGTCGATGACCTGCTCGTTGGCCAGTACGGTCTGATCGACCGGGTCCCAGTTCACCGTGGACATCTTCTTGTAGACCAGCCCTTTCTCCACCAGCTTGGTGAAGAACCACTGCTCCCAGCGGTAGTAGCTGGTATCGCAGGTGGCGAATTCACGGCTCCAGTCGTAGGCAAACCCCAGTGCCTTCAACTGATTGCGCATGTAATCGATGTTCTGGTAGGTCCACTTGGCGGGCGGCACCTGATTCTGGATGGCGGCATTTTCCGCCGGCATGCCGAAGGCATCCCACCCCATGGGCTGCATGACATTTTTGCCCTGCATGCGCTGGAAACGTGAGACAACGTCGCCGATAGTGTAATTACGCACGTGGCCCATGTGCAGCTTGCCGCTGGGGTAGGGGAACATGGATAGGCAGTAGAACTTCTCGCGGTTGGCGTCTTCTACGGCTTTGAAGCACTGGTGCTTTTCCCAGTACTGCTGAGCATCACGTTCGATATCACGGGGGCTGTAGTGTGCGTCCATCGGTGTTTTCAATGCCTTGGGGTCATTCGCCCAAAAAAAGGGCGCAAAGTGAATAGTGGATGACGACTGTCAGATAAGTAACGTCGATTGTATCCTATGCCGGTGTATCCTTGAACGGCTAGCCGATGATAGGCAGTACCTGTGGCAACAAAAGGAGAGGACCCATGGAAAAACATAACGATCATCGCCTTCGCGAAGGCTACGAGCGCCTGCTGGAACGCATGCAGGATGGCGCCAACGAACTCACCTGGGAAAACCTGCAAAAGGACTTGGACGACGCCGTTGCCTTTGAAGCCGAACTGGAAGAGTACACCAAGGACGAGCTGGCCCTGCTGCGCGCCTGGGTAGAGCGCGACCTGAAAGACATGCGCTACTACATGGCCGATACCGGCAAGCAGGTGGCCAGTTGGCTGGGCATCGACCTGGACCGGCTTTCCCGCCGCGTGGCAGAGTCGCTGCTTTCCATTGCCGACCGCAGCATCGTCGAGCGGGAGCGCTTCGAAGACGACCTTGAAGCCGCCCGTGCCGACTACTGCGAAGGCGAAATCGCCGCCCCCGGCCTGATGGCCTGCACCCACTGCGACGCCCAGGTGATGCTCAACGAAGTCGCCCGGCTGGAGCCCTGCCACCAGTGCGGCCACCGCTACTTCTACCGCTTCCCCAACAAGATCATCGAAACCTGAGCTATAGGCCCAACCAGGCGCTCAAGCCTGCGATCGCGCCCAGCGACAGCAGGCTCATGAGCGCCGCATAGGGCAGGTTGTTCTTCATCATCTGGTAGCCGCTGACCCCATAACGCCCCTGTAACGAGAGGTTGATACCGGAAAGCGGCCCCACGCTGGTACCCACCGCCCAGGCGCTCAGCCCCACGAAGGCAAACAGGGTTTGCTCCGCACCGCTGAGATTGAGCACCGAGGCCAGCACCGACACCCCAATGATCGGGTGCAACCCCACCAGCGCGCTCAAGGCAATGGCTGCGAAGCTGGCCATGGCCTGAGGCGCGCCAAACCGCGCAAACAGCGTCCACGCATCGCCTGCCGCTGCGGCCACCAGTGTGGAAAGCCCCACGGTCAGCAAGCCCGCCGCCAGAAACAGCGAAATCTCCCCACGCATGGCCGGTAACCGTGTGACGGTGTGCTGACGCAAACGGCGCAGGGTAAAGCGCGGCCCCGCAGGCAGGTTGCTTAGCAACGCCACGCCGGGAATCAGGAAGGTAATGATGCTGACGATGCTCAGCGCAGGCGTCAGCCAAACATGGAACAGCATGACCAGCGCCGCCATGCCCGCAGGCATGAACAGGCTACGCGGCGATAGCGAAAAACCATCCACCTCGGCCAAATCGAACCGCCGCCGCAGCTCTAATGTGGTCAATAGCCCCGAGAGCATGGCCATCGGAAAACCCACCACGGCAATCTGGGCGTACTGCACCGAGGGCACCAGGGCGATGACCACCGCCATGGAGGCAAAAAACGGCGACCACAGCGCCGCGCTGCTCAACCCCCGGTTCAACGCCAACAGCTGCGGCGTGGTCAGCGGCCCGCGCCGGGCCAGCCGGTCGCCCACCATCAGCACCGTGGAAAGGTTCAGAATGGTGCCCAGAAAATGCACCCCCAGCCAGGTACGCAGCACGCCCGCTGCCCCCGTCAACCGCCTGCCCGGCGCACGCTTGTTGCCCTGGGTGCCGATCAGGGAAATAAAGCTCACCCCCACCAGCATGGTGGCCACGAACACATTGCCCTGGAGCATGGCAGGCCAATTCACCGCCGCCCCATACACCGTGTGCGCCACCACCAGCATCGTAGCCCCCAGCGCGCTCAACACCCCCGCCTGACGCCGCGAACGCCGAGGAATATCCCGCCACAGCAACACCACCGCCGCCCACAGCAGATAGCTCACCCCCTGCGCCGCCGCGAAAGCCCCGGTAAAGCCCACCACCTGCACCAACAGCCCCAGCAACAACAACCCGCCCGCCACCCGCTGCCGCCTCGTCGTCTCTTGCATCGCACACCCTTACTGGTTGAGTTAGCAGGCTAAGCTGCTTTGCAAAAGAAGGCCAGCAACAAGAGCGAGGGGAGGGCTGAGACAGCCGATGCCGGGGATGCACCATGTGCGAGATGAAAGATGTTGGGAAAGGGGAAAGGGGAAAGGGGATGCGAGGGATGCGATGGAGCTGAGGGAAATGAGGGGTGTAGGATGTGTGACGTGGGAGGGCGCTTCAGCGCGCGACGATCAAGCCACCAATCCAACGATAATGCCTCCAACAACGACAACGCCACCAACCCCGTAGCGCGGCGTAACGAGCAAAGCGAGGCACCCGCGAAGCACCGCAACGCGGTGCCGATACAGCCACCCAAGCCAATCACAAAGCAAGAGACCACTTCAGCCCGCAAAGATCAAACCACCTAGCCAGCCAACCCCGTAGCGCGGCGTAACGAGCAAAGCGAGGCACCCGCGAAGCACCGCAGCGCGGTGCCGATACAGCCACCCAAACCACGAAAAAATTTTCGCCAGATAGGTGACCTAAGCAGATTTTATGCATAGAGTATGATTTAACAGGCAAAACGAGCGGGCACGATAATAGGGGATATGTAGCCTGATCTAATGGAGTGTTTTTTTAAATCAATAGGTTAGGTGGTTTTTTGGGGCTGTATAACATCAATGACTGTGATCGCTCAGTTATTGGGGTTATGTAGCGGGCTATATAACCACTGTTATAACTCCAATCAAATGGTTGCTTAGCGATTAAGGACTTTTTAGATGTTTAGCTTTAAGCTTTCATTTCGACTATCAAACAATCAGATGGATTCAAAAGAGACGAGCATAAAGCTAATTGACGAAAGAGATATCTATTTAACTTCATCAATAAAGAATAAACCGTTATGTGACTCAAATAGCGTGGAGATTGTTGGCTCCCAATATGAAACATATCGAGAGGCTGCAATTGATATGCTTAGAGTGGAACAAGCATTTAAAATGTCAGCCCTGTCAGAACACGTAGGTGTCTCTTTATCTAATGAAGGGCATGATGATTACCCTCTGCATGAAATGTTGAAAAACATGGAAAAGCCATTTCTAGGTAGTGGGGTAATGTTTAAGCAGCTTGTTTTTCGACGTGTCTTTGAAGCAAGAACAGAATTTTTCGATCCTAACCCATCACAAGAATTTGAGCCAATCCAATGCGCCAATTTGGTGAGTCAGTTTGATAAATATTATACAAAATATAATGTTGTTTTTGATTTATTACCTGCAATAGATATGCTCAATAGCATTAGGTTCGAATATTCTAGCAAAGTCAGACTAATACTATCGATGACAGTGGTAGAGATGTTATCTGATCCAAAAAACACTCGAACCCCAGAAGAGATAGAACTAATTGACAAACTTATGAGCGATGTTGAAATATCAGATATCGATGAAAATAAAAAGAAATCTCTTAGCTTAGCCATTGCAGGGTGTAAAAGCCTTTCTATAAGCAACTCATGTAAAAAACTAGTAAAAAGTAAATTGGGCAAAAAAAGAGCTGAAGATTTTTATCGCTTATACAATTATCGCTCAAGAGTTGTACACTCTGGAGGTATAGAAGATCCATTTCGCGGTAATGATGAACTTCAGGCTGAGATCTACAAAGCTGCTGGAGAAGCAAATTTACTAGCTTCAGACTTGGTTGATGCTGTTCTTGAGGAGCATATTAATGACGGTCAACCTCAGTTCATGGAGTTATAACAAGTGGTTCCAAGTGACGCCTACGGCGCACCTGAACCAAGCGTTAGAAGAATTTCAATTCAGTAAATTTGGGCTACACAAGGAGAGCGCTATATGGCTACCACCATGTATTTCGAGGAAACGATAAAAGATCAAGGTGGAAGGACGGAAATGGAGCTAGAAATTGGCCGTTCCTCTTATTATCCAGAAGACAGCATCTATATCACTGTTGACGGAAAGACAGTAATAATGGACCGAAAGACAGCTAAGAGATTTGTTGAGGCGGTCAACTCTGTCGGTTTCTACCACGGCTTCGTAGAGTGAACCTCTTCTAACAAAGCGCTACTACGGAAAATTTACTCGCTGGCGCTCCCAAATTTCCGCAGAGCGCGGCGTTAGAGGGCAACCGTAGTTCATTGCAACCATAAAGAATTTGAAGAGAAGGGTTGCTCCTATTAAGCCTGAACTTTCAGACTGTTTTAAAGGATGCTTAAATTGATAATTGAAAAGGTGAGTCTTGAAGGCTATAGGAACTTCCGAGAAGCTACTATTCGTTTTACTGATAAGACACTATTGATTGGAAGCAATGATGTCGGTAAAACAAATTTGCTCTATGGCATCCGTTTGTTACTTGATAAATCTTTGTCAGATAGAGATATTGAACCGGAAGCTACGGATTTCTTCATAGATAGCAATGGAAATCAGGCAGAATCTTTCTCTATTAAAATCTATTTTTCTAATATCAATGAGGATGCTGTTCTTTCTGCACTGAAGGGAAGTGTGAGTGATGAAAGTAAGGCCGTGATTGCTATTACAGCAAATAGAAATACACTTGATTACGAGATATCTATTGGATGCTCAGATGATGAGCTTGAGCTTATTCCATCAAGATTCTATTTGAAACAGTTAAATTTACGCTATGTAAAATCTCGAAGAGACCTTCAAAAGTTCATTCAAATAGAAAAAAGAAAGTTGCTTAAGCAGTCTAAAGACAGTCTTGAAGACGAAGAGCTTGAGCATGACCAAGTTGAAATGGTAGCTATATCAGCCAAGTTAAATGAAGTTAATGAAAAGATTGCGGAGCTTAACTATGTAAAAGACGCCACCTCGGTAGTTAATGAAGAGTTGAAAAAACTATCATATACAAATGAAAACTATAGTGTACATTTAGATACTGGTGCTATAAAAGTAAATCAGTTTATTGAAAATTTAGAATTAGGTGCATCTACATCTGGTTCAAAACTAATGCTTGGTGGTGACGGTCGAAACAATCAAATATTGTTAGCCTTGTGGAAGGCAAAAAGTCAAAGAGAGTTTGATCCTGACCATGAAGTTACATTTTATTGTGTTGAAGAGCCTGAAGCTCATTTACATCCACATCAACAACGCAAACTAGCTGATTACTTAATTCATGATCTTCCCGGACAAACTATAATTACAAGTCATTCCCCTCAAATAACAGAACGATACAAGCCAAATTCAATAGTTCGTATTCTCTTGGCTGAAAATGGAAGTGTGGCGGCTAACGGTGGCTGTTCTGCATGCATTTCGGATGCCTGGGACGAATTAGGTTATAGGATGAGCATTCTTCCTGCTGAGGCCTTTTTTTCTAGCTGTGTTTTTTTGGTTGAAGGACCATCAGAAAAACTCTTTTACGAGGAGTTGGCAATACAGCTAGGGATAGATTTGGATTTTCATAACATTTCAATTCTTAGTGTTGATGGAATTCAATTTAAAGTTTACAGTAAAATTCTGGATGCTATGGAAATACCTTGGGTGTTGAGAACAGATAATGATGTTTCAGGTATTAAAAATAGTGTTAATAAAAGAGCTGTAGGTATTAATAGGTGCTTATCACTGGCTGGCCTAGCTAATGGCCCCGACTATACATCAACAACAACTTCGAAAGACTTAGTTGATTCTGGAGTTTGGAAAACGACTTCAGATCAAATAAATCCACACGGAATATTTCTTTCAAAGATTGATCTAGAAGCTGATCTGGCTTTAGAGCTTCCGAATGAATTGTTAACTTATTCCGGAAAGACCGATATCAATGATGCAGTAAAATACTTGCAGAGTAAAAAAGCCATTAGAATGCGAGAATTTTTGTCACAAAATCAAAAGGCGCTTGCAGGAGTAAGTGGGGGTGAGTTATCTAAGCCATTGCATCATGCAGTTAAGTTAGTAGGCCAATAACATGAGTGATTTCTCGTTTACTCCAGATCAAAAAGCAGCAATAAGCTCAAATTCAAATATGGTCATTACTGCTTGCCCTGGAAGCGGAAAGACTACTGTTGTTGCAGAAAAGATAAGAAATGAAGTTAAAGATCTTCCGTCTTATCGAGGTGTTATTGGAATTACTTTTACTGTAAAGGCCAGCAAGGAATTAAGAAGCCGATGTAAGAGGAATGCTTGCGATACTAAAATGAGCTTTTTTGGCACTATTGATCATTTTTGTTTGAGTGAGATTATACACCCTTTTTTAGCAAGAGTGCTTGAAAGGACAAAGCACCAGCTAGAGTGTATTAAGCTTGATGAAGTACCTAAATGTGTTATGGATAAATTGAGTGTAATGCCTCATTATAGCGAAGAGGTAACCTCAACTTCTTTTAAATGCTTAGAAGATGATATTGGCACATTATTCGATCATGGTTTTGTCTTGCTTGAACTGCTTGGTGTGATAGCTAATCATGTCATAACGGAATCTCATGCTTGTCAAAGATATATTGCAGCAAAATACAACTCGGTATACATAGATGAATATCAAGACTCCTCTGAGCCACAGCATGTACTCTTTCTCAAGTTATTAGAACTGGGGCTAGTAGGTGTTGCAGTTGGTGATGTACAACAGTCTATCTATGCTTGGCGTGGGAGTGATCCTGTATTTATTAAAGAATTAACAAACAAACCTGATGTCTTCGAACATCATATCGTAAATATCAACCATCGCTGTCACCCATCAATTACTAATTATTCTAACCGGCTTTACGACGCTGAATGTGATTTATTGCCAACTAGTGATATCAGAGTATATAGGCGCTGCTATACAGGTACTCAAGTAGATGTTACTGAAAAAATAAATGAGTCAATTGAACTTGCGCTTAAAAACAACCTAGTTGAATCATACTCGGAAATAGGAATACTCGTAAGAAATAACATATCTCTAGAATTTCTTAGTAATGGATTGAATGTACCGTTTCGAATCTTTGACGAAGACCCATTGGCAGTTAGAAATACAAAGGTTTGTAATTTATTTTCTCAGCTTTTAAGGTTTCGATTTGACGAGCATCATCGCTTAAATGATGTTGTTGAGTATATACAGTCATTTACTTTAGTTTCGAAGAATAATTTATCTGTATTGCGTAAAATGATATCAACTATTGGTGATAAAGTTCAATATGAACTATCACATACGATTGTGGATGTAACTGGTCAAGTCTTAAATGTCGATATCAGTGCTTCAGATAAAGAGCTCATTAATGCAATCTGCTTGGAGTCTAGGTTGCTTCAGCACTATAAGCCGATCAATGAGAATGAAGTTCAAATTATGACACTTCATAAATCTAAAGGGCTAGAGTTTGGGCTTGTTTATCACCTGGATCTATACGATTGGATTCACCCTAAAAGAAAATTTGTTCGAGGTTGCTTCGATGTAATATATGATAATTGGGAGCAGGAGTTGAATTTACACTTTGTTGGAATAACTAGAGCGAAAAATTATTGTGTTCTAGTTACAAGCAGTAGTCGTCTCAATCGAGACTATGAAACCAAAACAGGAAATCCCTCTCAATTCTTTTCGCTGCCTGGATTAGATGGATTGTATCGATAGCACAATAAATATGGACTTTCTTCATAGTGAAAAAGACCTGCGGCAACCCGAAGCGTATTGCTATTTGCCTTCTAACAAGTTGCTGCACACGGAAAAATTACTCGCTGCGCTCCCAGTTTTCCGGTGAGCAAAGCGTTAAAAGAAATCAAGTATGCATATATTCCTCTTGAGACACGCAGAAACAGAAACGAACCGTGATGGTGCGTTAGCAACAGGAAGCCGTGACGCGCTCACACAGCATGGCCACGATCAGGCACAAAGCATTATAGGAAGCCTCTTGGAATTGGAGATCTAGTGCATTCTGTGCTCTCCTTATCCAAGAGCCCTGCAAACCATTCAACCTTTTGCTGAGGTTGCCAAAATAGAGATTGAGGTTCACCCTTGTTTAGCTGAGGGGCAGTGATTACTAACTGATGCTCCTGCCCGAGAGGAGCCCAAGTATTTCCGCCACGTATCAGGCCATGACTACCCCCATGAAAATGAGTCACCAGGTGCATTCATGGAGCGTGTGGTACAGGCGAAGAAGCTAATCGACACCCAGCCTCACTCCAGGTTATTGGTGGTAACACACGGGCACATGCTTCGCGAATTATTAAACAGCATACTGGCTTTGCCCCGAAGAACACGGTTCCCGCACGATAATTGTGGGCTGAGTCATGTATCGTTAGGTGACGTAAATATGGTCAGTTATATCAATCGACCAATTTTTTCTAACCAATGACTTCACGACGACTGCCTTACCAGTATTGAGCGCCCAGAACCTGGTGTGTAAGCCGAGCGTTTAGCGTAGAGGAGGAATCATGCATCAAGTAGCCACGCAATGGATCGTAGGGTTACTAAGAGATAGAAATATACCCTTCATAATTTGTGGTGGGCTCGCAGCGAAAGGCTATGGCGCTGAGCGTGATCTGCATGACATCGACCTTTTCGTTCCTGGTGAGCACTTTTCATCAGTGGTACAGGCTGGTCAGGAATTTGTATCCAAAGCTGCCGCTCACCGCCAAGAGGAAGGCTGGGATCTCACCTATGTTCAATTCAAGTATGAAGGCATTAAAGTCGAGGTAGGCAACGCTGATGGTCCGAAGATATTTGATTCAGGCAACGAGCAGTGGGTACCGCTCAATATAGATTTTTCTCGCTTTGATACCGTAAATTTGTTGGGTCTTGAGCTTCCTCTTATGCTGCGGGAAGATCTGATAAGGTATAAATCTGCGCTCTCACGGCCGGTAGATGCCGAGGATATCCGTGATATACGGCAGCGCGCATAACAAAGTCATCCAATTGATGTTAAAACCTCCGCTTTGCCCCGTAGTTGCCATTGGTGATGCGGTGTTAAAAATGAGACTTATCAATTATCGGCGTTGTAACGAAAAGTGCTATATTGAGTTCCGAGGCAAGTCTGAAGCCAAGTGACGAAGGTTGTTTATCGTCCGTAGTGGCGAGTCACGCCGTCGCTTTCCTTTTTATCTGGTGTTGGGAGAATTTTCTGGTTTCGGGTTCATGGTTCTGATCAATAAAAGACATAAAGCATACTTCAAGGGAGGTCAAGAGAAAATGGAAGTAAAAGCGGAGATTTTGAAAAATCGTATTGTATTCACTGCAAATAACAATACGGTTGTCGTCGAGCCAAAAGAGCCTTTCACCACTACGAGGCTGCTGGTAGGAACATTTATGCCAGCCGTCGAGTGCATGAAGGAAGGCTTGGCAAAGGTGGGTGCTAAAGGTCTCTTCAAAAGGAAACCGAAGCTCCTGATTTATCCTCGGGCCATGACGGAAGGCGGCCTTTCAGAAGTAGAAGAGCGCTGTCTGCTCGAAGTTGGTCATGCTGCCGGAGCGGGTAAGGTTGAAGTGCATGTTTAGCCTTTTGTGTAACGAGTTGGAGTAGTTCATGCTGCTGCGATCAAACTGTATGTAATTCAAGGGGTTTCGTTATGGTGTTCAATACCTCAGAAAGAAACGCGCTACTCGAAGTGAAGGGGGTAGGCCCTACAGTGGTCAAACGTTTTGAGGAAATAGGTATAAACTCCTTTGCAGAGTTGGCGAGCCATGACCCAGAAGTAGTTGCGGAAAAAATCGCATTAATGCTTGAGGCTACCTGCTGGAAGAATAGCCCTCAGGCCTTGTCGGCGGTCACGGCTGCAATAGAAAGAGCAAGGCAAGGATTGTAGAGGCCGATGCTCGCCCATGGTAAACGACACTTGCCGTTCCGGGGTTAGGGTCTGCCTCCGTTTCTCGTTTTGAGTCCGATATAATAACCAGTGTTACTTGCCAGGAGGCGCGCCGTGGAGCTCAAGAAAATTCTCAAAGAGTTGGAGATACTAGGTCAAGAGAATGATGCGTCGGTAGAAGATAGAGACCGTAAGTATCTCAATATCACTAGGCATACAGGACAGTTTTTGGAAGTGCTTATAAAGGCAAGCGCTGTGAAGCGGGTGTTGGAAATTGGTACATCAAACGGTTATTCCACACTGTGGATAGCCTCTGCGCTGCCAGAGGATGGGCATATAACCACGCTAGAAGTTTCCTCTTTCAAGGTTGCTCAGGCCCAAAATAACTTCAAACGGGCAGGTCTTGAACACAAAATTGCACTAGTACAAGCCGATGCTATGGATTTTCTCGAGTCTTGTGATCAGCTGTTTGATCTGGTGTTTCTCGATGCAGATCGATCAAGCTACCTTCAGCTTGCTGGTCGAATCGTTTCTCTTGTGCGGCCTGGCGGGCTTCTTGTTTGCGATAATGCGATTTCGCATGCAGAAGAACTGGACGAGTTTTTTTGTTTCATCAACACCAGCGGCGAATTCACGGCGACAACGCTGCCCGTAGGTAAGGGTGAGTTTGTAGCATGTAAAAATATATCACAAGATACTGCTTAGGTGATCAAGCAAGTGGTGTTGCAGGGCATGCGATGGTGTTCATATGCGAGCTGTTTCGCATATGGAGGTGGTGAAAATTAGCCTAGGCTGCGCCACCTCAAATGCCTTGTCCGTCACTTTGGGTGCGCACCTTGCGGCCAGCACGCGATAATCACGATGAGCGGTATGGTCATCTGGTTTTCAACTACGGGGTCAGGCCATCCATTCGATGCAACATCTCTGCTTACATTGTGCATCTGGTGAGAGTAAGCGTCTGCATCACAGTGACAGGGGGGTAAATGTGAAAAAAGTGCTAATGAGTGCCTGTCTTCTAGGGAAAAGTGTCCGGTACGACGGTGGTAGCCTACCGGTACATGATCAAATCGTGGCGCGGTGGATTTCTGAAGGCCGAGTGGTATCTGTTTGCCCAGAGGTGGAAGCAGGCATGAGTATTCCCAGGGAGCCTGCGGAAATCTTCGAGGGCTGTGGAAACAGTGTGTTAGACGGTGAGGCCGACGTCATGGAAAAAGGCGGCAACATTGTGTCTGATAGTTTTATTGCTGGTGCGTCGGTGGCCCTGGAGCTGTGCAAAAGGTTTCATATTGAAATAGCCGTGCTGGCTGAGGCTAGCCCTTCCTGCGGCAGTTCATTCATCTACGACGGTCACTTCTCAGGAAATAGGAACCCTGGGATGGGGGTTACCGCTGCGCTGTTGCGCCGACACGATATTCAGGTATTTAGCCAGCATGACATCGAGGATGCTAATAAGGCACTTGACGCAACAAGCCAACCACCCACAAAGGAAGCGCATGCCCTACGAACTCGATAACCGTCTGGTCATTGGCGTTGCCTCCAGTGCGGTCTTTGATCTGAGCGAATCCGATGCCGTCTTTCGCCGCGAGGGGGAGGAGCAGTACCGCGAATATCAGGAGAAGAATCTTGAGGTTCCGCTCCCCAAGGGCATCGCGTTTCCGTTTATCAAGCGGCTGCTGGCGTTGAACGACTTGAGCCCCAGCCCGGAAGACCCGCTGGTGGAGGTGGTGCTGCTGTCACGCAACGACCCGGATACCGGCTTGCGCGTTATGAAAACCATCGAGCACTACGGGCTGGGCATTACCCGGGCGATCTTTATGCAGGGGCGTTCGCCCTATGAGTACATTCCCGCGTTGAACATTGCGCTATTTTTGTCTGGCCACAAGCCTGACGTGGAGGCCGCCATTGGCAGCGGGCACCCGGCGGGGCAGGTGCTGGATTCCATGTTTGACGATGATGAAGACGACCAGACACTGCGCATCGCTTTTGACTTTGATGGCGTGCTGGCGGGCGACGAATCCGAGTCGGTTATGCAGGCATCAGGACTCACGGCCTTCCATGATCATGAAGTCAATAAGGTGATGCAGCCCCACCATCCTGGGCCACTGAAAGAGTTCCTGGTACGCATTTCAAGAATCCAGTCGGCGGAAGAAGCGTACAAGCAGCAGCACCCCGAGTATGAAAACCGTATACGCGTGTCGATTGTCACCGCCCGCAATGCGCCTTCCCATGAGCGCGCCTTGAAAACGCTGAAAAGCTGGGGCGTCATGGCCAACGATGCGTTCTTCCTCGGCGGCATCGAGAAGGGCAGAGTGTTGGGTGTGTTGAAGCCGCATATCTTCTTCGATGATCAGTCTGGCCATTTGCAGTCTGACAGTGCGGTGGTGCCTTCTGTTCATATTCCGTTTGGTGTCACCAATCAGCTCAGGGCGAAGGCAGATGAGCTGGCTGCCGGGAGCTGACCCTTTTCACTTTAGATGGTGGGAACCGACATGACCCTGATGACGCTCCTGTTATTCATACCTGCATGTTTTGCCCTGAACATGGCCCCCGGCCCCAACAATCTGCTCTCCATGGCGAATGCCAAGCGATACGGCATGCGGGTGGCCTGCTATGCGGGGATGGGTCGGTTGGTAGCCTTTGTGGGCATGATTACATTGGCCGCTACCGGGTTGGCCACCGTGCTGCATACCTCCGAAAAGGTGTTTCTCGCCGTCAAAATCGCCGGTGGGCTGTACCTCTTCTGGCTGGCGTATCAGCTCTGGAACGCAGACCCAGCAGAAGGCGATAGCGAGGCGCCGGGTGGCAAAAACCTGCTTCAACTGGCGAGACAGGAGTTCCTGCTGGCAGCGGGCAACCCCAAAGCCATCCTGATCTTTACCGCGTTCCTGCCCCAGTTTGTCGACCCTGCGGGTTCCGTAGGGCTTCAGTTCCTGATACTCGGGGCGCTATTTCTGATGCTGGAGTGGGTCGCCATCGCCGGTTACGCGTTCTTCGGCAAGGCATTGCGCCACTGGTTCTCGCGCCCCTCCATGCGGCGCCTGTTCAATCGAGTGTGTGCCGGGTTATTGGGAAGTGCGGGAGCAGGGCTGCTATTGGCCCGCCGTGAGTGACAATGTTGCTGGGTGCATTTCGCTCAGCTCAGTGGCGCGGCCTCGCGGGTGCCTCGCTGATCGCTCGTTACCACGCGCTACGGGTGTATTGCCTTGGGTGGCGCGTCGTACTGTCGTGAAGCGATGTGCTCACATCACGCGCTTTCTCGCAGTATTTCAATGATCGTTTGCCTTAGCCAGTTGTGGCCGGGATCGCTTTCTCGCCGTGAGTGCCAGACCATGTCGTATGCAAATGGGTCGATGGGGTAAGGGGGCGCGAAGAGCCGCAGCGGTGAGTCTTCCAGAAACAGATCGAAGCTGCGCCGGGCGGCTGTCAGGATCAGGTCGGTGTTGGCCACCACGCGGCTGGCGACGCCCCAGTGGGGCAAAGTGATGGCGACCCGGCGGGTGACGCCTTCGCGATGCAGTGCGTTCTCTATCTCGTTGCTTTCACTGCTGTGCATGGCCACCAGCACGTGGGGCCTCGAAAGCCACGCCGTTTTATCCAGGCTACCCGTGCTGGGCAGAGTGTTTTTATCCGCCGCACAAACGAAGTGTTCGATGAAGAGCGTATGGGTGTGCAATTCATCGGAAAGGGGTGACGAGAACACGCCAAACGCCATGTCGATCTCTCCGTCATGGACCCCTGCCAGCATCGAGGCTCGGCTACCTTGCGCGACTTGAAGCTCGACCCCCGGGGCGTCGGAGCGCAAGCGCTGTACCAGGCCTGGCAGAATTACCCGAGAGCCATAGTCCGACATGGCCAGCCGAAACACCCGCTTTGCCTGGGCGGGGTCGAAGGCGGGCTGGTCGAGCAGTGCGCCGAGCTGATGCAGCGCTTCCGTCAATGCCGGTAGCAGCTCGCTGGCGCGAGAAGTGAGCTCCAGTTTGCCTGTTCGTCGCACCAGCAGCGGGTCGTCAAAGATGGCACGCAGGTGGGCGAGTGCATGGCTCACGGCAGGTTGGCTTTTATGTAAGCGGCGTGCCGCTCGCGAGACATGCTTTTCCACCAGTAGCGCGTGAAGGGTAACCAGCAGGTTGAGATCGATGCGTCTTAAATTATTCATAACCCGAATAGTGGTAAATAAAAAATGGAATTTCAATTCTTAAAATGAATTATACAAGATAAAAGGCACCTTACAGATGTATCAGGAGCCTTGGCATGAACTCATCTTTCTGCGTAGTGGCACTGGCGGCGGTGGCGGTCATCGCGGGCGCTTTGGTGCCGTTTCAAGCAGGTAGCAACGCCGAATTGGGCCGAGCGTTGGGCCATCCTCTTTGGGCGACACTGGTCTCTCTGATGGTGAGTATTCTGGTCGTTATTCCCATTGCGCTGGCGATGCAGGCAGCGCCTCCTGTTATCAGGCACCTTCCCGCGTGGGCATGGCTGGGCGGCGTGGCAGGCGCTATCTATGTGTCGTCGGCGCTGATACTGGTGCCGCGAGTGGGAGCCACCAGCTTCATGGTGTGTGTGATTGCAGGGCAGTTGATCGCATCTCTGCTGCTGGATTACCACGGCTGGATGAACTTGCCTGTCAGAGAGCTCAGCATGGGGCGTGTGTTGGGAGTGGCGCTGGTGTTGGCGGGCATGGTGACGGTGCTGTGGTTCTCACCGACCAATACACCACCTCGACAAAGTGCTGGACAGGTGGTGACGGGCAACGTTTCCTCATGAAGCGGCTAGGCATTTTGGTTAACCTTTTCCATCCAATAGGTCCACCCAATAGGCGCTCGAACAATCAAGGAGCGGCATCATGAACGGAGTAACGCTGCGTACAGCCCATGTTAATGAGCTGGGGGCGCTGGTAGCCATCGACGATGATGCGAGTCAGCTGTTCGTTCGTGCTGGGCTCGACATCGATATCGAGCAGGGGCATCCTTTTGTGGTATCCGAACAGCAGCGGTGGGCTCTTGCCATTGAACGCGGGCTTGCCCTGGTGGCCGCTGACACTGGCAATAGGCCTGTCGGCTTCATGATCCTCGGTGACGTTGATGGAGAGCCTTATCTGGATCAACTTTCCGTACGCACGGGCCATATGCACCAAGGGATAGGTAGCATGCTGGTTCATCACGCTATTTCATGGAGCGCTCATCGGCCCCTCTGGCTTACCACCTATGCGCATTTGCCCTGGAATAAGCCCTTCTACGAGAAACATGGTTTTGTGAAGCATCCGGAAGAAGAGTGCGGTGCAGAGCTCTGCGCTATCTTGCGAGAACAGCGGGCAGCGCTTCCCGACCCGATGCAGCGAATTGCCATGGTACGCCGTTGCCCGTAGTGTCAGGCAACTTGCCCATGTCGAACGAACGTCTTCTTTCTTCAGGAGCCTATGGATAATCGGCATATCGTGATATTCGATGGTGTGTGCAACTTCTGCAACGGCGCGGTGAATTTCATCATCAAGAGAGATCCAGAGGGCGTCTTTGCCTTCACCCCGATGCAGAGTGAGTTGGCCCAAGAGCTGACGGAGCGCTTCAACGTCCCCGATGTGGGCACGGACACCCTGGTGCTGATCAAGGAGGGTGAGTGTTATGTGCTCTCGGATGCCGCCCTTGAGATTGCCAAAGACCTGAAAGGGCCTTGGCGGCTGTGTTATTCGCTCAAGGGGGTGCCCAGGCCGATCAGGGACGCGGCTTATAAACTATTCGCGCGGCATCGCTATCGTCTCTTTGGTAAGAAAGATGCCTGTATGGTGCCGTCAGCAGAGGTGAGGTCGCGGTTTGTAGGGGGCGATACCTGATTCGTGAGGTGGGTGTTTATCCACTCCAGTGATGGTGGAGCGTGGCGGGTTGCTTACCTGTTCTCTCGGTGGCGCGGCCTCGCGGGTGCCTCGCTGCTCGCTCGTTACCACGCGCTACTGTCGTTTGATATCGCGGTAGACGTTTTCGTGTGAGCCCAGTGCCATCAGCTCAAGCACAAGAACACCCTCATGGAAGCTATAACCCAGTAGGGTCAGTTGCTTGTTCATTTTGAACTTGTGTACTCGCAGGAAAGCCAGGTCGCCTTTCTTCTGTTCTCCCATATAGGGGTCGGCCATTAGCTGCCTGATGACAGAGTCCAGGTCTTTTTTTTGATTTGGCTTGAGTTTTTTGACCGCTTTCTTGAAGGAAGGCGTTTGTAATACGCTGGTAGCGCTAATCAAAATCGTAGGCCTCCAGCTTTCCAGCATCACGTTCTGCCTGTGCGATGATGGCTTGGCGGACAAAGTCGTAGGGCAAATCGGGGTTGTCTTCCATCATCTCGCCGATTTTTGCCCAGTGTTCTATTTGCTTGGGTGTTGTACGGTGTAAAGCCCTTGCCATGATGGCCGCTTTATCCACCAGTTCTTTATCTAAGCGTATGCTTGCAGTAGACATCAGTCACTCCTGTCGTTGGACTTAAAAAATTGTAGCGTGACGCTACACCAGTAGCAAACTGCTGCGTACTGGCTTGGCCAGACGTTCACATTTTCAAGAGGTCAATCATGCCCACCACCGCCATCGTTCTTGGTGCCACTGGCGCCATTGGCCAGCACCTCGTGACGCAGCTTTCCTAGCGCGATGAGGTGGAGAGCGTCATCGTCGTGACCCGCCGCGAGCTGGATGTTGCCCGTGAATTTCCCCACGCGAACGCTTCCAGGCTTCAGCCTGTGCTGCTGGATTTCGAACGGTTGGAAGCTGAGGTTGCCGAGCTGGTGGCCGCTGGGGCCATGGCGTTTGTAGCGCTGGGCACCACGAAAAAGCAGGCAGGGAGTAAAGAGGCGTTTCGCTGCGTGGATCATGGGTTGGTGCTGGCGTTTGCCCGTGCCTGCAAAGCGGCGGGGGTGAGCCGGTTAGCCGTGGTGACGGCGCACGGTGCCAACGCTCGCTCGTCGATATTTTATAACCGCGTGAAAGGCGAAGTGGAGCGGGATATTCAGGCGCTAGGGTTGCCCTGTGTGTTCTTTGCTCGCCCCTCGCTGTTATTGGGGCGGCCTCAGGATGGGCGCTTGGCAGAGACGTGGGCGAGCGCGGTGCTGGCACCCGCAGTGCGGTGGCTACCGCTTACCCTGCGGCCTATTTCGGTAGAGGCCGTGGCAGCGGGCATGGTCAAGGTGGCGCTGGATGAGGTCACGCCCTCCATCGTGCAAAGTAATGCGGCCCTGCATCGCTTGAGCATGGGTAGCTAGTCAGGCTTTCGGCTTGCAGCAAGCAGTGTAGGCAGGTTGTGTTCGATCCAATCGGTTAGCGCTTCGATGTGCTGCCCCAGCTCTTTGCCTGGCGACGTTAATGAATACTCCACATGCGGCGGCACAACGGGACGCGCATAGCGTGCGACCAGGCCATCTTCTTCCAGTTGCTGAAGCGTTTGTGCCAGCATTTTCTCACTGACACCCTCGATCTTGCGGCGCAGTTCGCTGAAGCGGTGGGTGCCTTTCATCAACACCAGCAGCACTAAAACCCCCCACTGGCTGGTCACGTGTTTCAAAATCTGCCGTGATGGGCAGGCTTTTGCGAGTACTTCGCCACGGCGCATGGCATTGGCGAGTGCCCCATGGCTGGCGCTTTGATCAGGGGGCGTTGAGTGACGGGTCATGGTACTTACCTTTTTGTGCGTACTTACTAAAAGTTAGTTTAAAGGGTACGCTTCATTTCACCAACCATTGCAGATGAATGAGGTGAAAACATGATCGTAGTAACGGGTGCTACCGGACAGCTAGGCGGCTTGGTGATTGATGCGCTAGTGAAGCGCGTGCCTGCCGAGCACATTGTGGCCGCCGTGCGAAATGTGGAAAAAGCCCAGCCGCTGGCCGAGCTAGGCGTACATGTACGTCAAGCCAATTACGATGACCCCGATAGCTGGCAAGCGGCTTTGCAAGGAGCCGAAAAGGTGCTGCTGATCTCGTCTAGCGAGATTGGCCAGCGTGTCGATCAGCATCGGGCGGTCATCGAGGCTGCGAAGCGTCAGGGCGTGGCACTATTGGCGTATACCAGCCTACTGCATGCCGATTCGTCGCCGCTTGGTCTAGCGCAGGAGCACCGTGAGACCGAGGCACTGATTCATGCCTCTGGTGTTCCTTATGTGCTGCTGCGCAACGGCTGGTACACCGAAAATTATACGCAGGGAGCTCCTGGGGCGGTCGCCCAGGGTGCCTTGTTTGGCTGTGCCGACGAGGGGCGGATTGCCTCGGCTGGGCGGGCTGATTACGCCGAAGCAGCGGCCATCGTGCTGGCCAGCGATCAGCACAGGGAGCCCGTGTATGAGTTGGCAGGTGACAGCGCGTATACGCTGGGCGAGCTGGCAGCCGTTATCGCGCGGCAAAGCGGACAGCGCGTCGATTACGTCAACGTGAGTGAGGCCGATTACGTAAGTGCTTTGCAGCAGGCGGGGCTGCCGAAGGAGTTCGCTAGCGTATTGGCAGACGCCGATAGGGGGGTAGCCAAGGGGGCCCTGTTGGATGAGGGCCGTCAGTTGAGCCAGTTGCTGGGTAGGCCCACGCTGTCGCTGGAAGAGGCTGTCAAACAGGCGCTGTTGTAATCGCGGAAATGTGTATGGCGAACATGATAGCGTGGTCTGCATAGCCGCCAAACCGAGGGCATCTCTTGCAAGCCGTTGGCCCTCATCCCATCACGTAGTGTGCGGTTCATCCACACGCTGCGTTGAGTAAAGAGAGTAGTATCCACGGGGGAGGCAAGCACTCCCCCGTGGCCGATCACACGATCAGTAGCCGAGATAATGCCCTGCCACGAGTGCTATCCAGCACATGACGTAAATGAGAGCCAGCAGGGGCATGATCACCTTTAGCCACTGGGCATAAGACACTTTTCCCAGTGCCAGCATGGCCAGGGTGCCGCCTGAGGTGGGAACGATCAGGTTGGTGAGGCCGTCGCCGACCTGGAACGATGTGATCATCAACTGGCGGCTCATGCCGATGAGATCCGCCAGAGGAATCAGTATCGGCATGGTGACCAACGCTTGGCCTGATCCGCCGGGAATGAAGAGGTTAATGATCCCCTGGATGACACTGGAAGCCACCGCTGCCATGGCAATAGGCATGTCGCCTACCAGGCTGCTCAGCGAATTGACGATAGTATCGATGATATGGGCATCCTGAAGAATGACCTGAATCGAGGCTGCTACGCCAATCACCAGCGCGCCCGCAGTGACGGAAGCCGCCCCTTCCATCATCTGCTTGACCAGCTCGTTGGCGCCCAGGCCATTGGCAAAGCCGATCACGATGGCCATGAGCAAGAACATCGCAGCGATTTCATTGATGTACCAGCCGCGAGTAAAAACACCGACCAGCATGATAACCAGGCCAGCAATGAAAATGCCCAGCGTCATGATGTTGCGACGCGATAAGCTGTAATCCTGAAGGCGCTTGTTCAACTCGGCGGGCTGGTCGTCCTTGTAGTCGACATTCACTACGTAGCGGCAGATAAAGACCGTTAGGGTGCTTAGGCAAGCCAGCACCATGACCAGTCGGAGCCACCAGCCCGAAAAGGTGGGTAGTTCGCCAATGCCCTGCGCGACGCCGACGGTATAAGGATTGATGGGAGAGAGTGCGAAGCCGATACCGATACCGCCCACTGCCATGACGACACCGACCAAGCGTGAACAACCGATAGCAGTGGCAATCAGTACGCCAATAGGTACCAGCGCAATATTGTTTTCAAAGCCGACTGCGACACCAAAAAAGCCGTAAATGAAAGTGCCTGCGGCAATGATGAGGTTACGGCTCCGAGGATTGTTTTCTGCGCCGACTCGGTGTACCGCCACGCCAATCGCATTTTCCAGGGCGCCCGTGCGCTGCAGGATATGAAACAGTCCGCCTGCGATAAACACGATGAACAGGAATTGCGAGGCGTTGATCAAGCCTTCGGGAATGGCGACAAAGATTCGGAATAAGTGCAAATTGGCGACATCGGCCAGGTAATCGAACGATCCCGGAATCACGGTGGTGCGACCATCGATGGTTTCCCGCTCGAACTCGCCTGCTGGGACGATGAACGTCATCAGGTAGGCGGCTACCAGAATCAGGAAAATCAGGACCATCGGGTCAGGTACCTGTTGGTACCATTTTCGTTGCGCCGTCGCAGACGCCTTGTTGGAGTGTTGCGGTGGTTGGTTCATGAGGCACCCATGGGTCGTTATCGTGGTGGATTGCAGCATTTAGCCAAGCGTTGGCAGGTGTGGTAGAGCACCTGAATCGCCTTCATCAGGTCCTCTGGGGTGATGGCTTCGTCCGGGTGATGGCTGATCCCCTTGTGGCAGCGCACGAAGAGCATGCCGATATCACATAGCTGCGCCATGGCCAACCCATCGTGGCCTGCGCCGCTGAACAACACTTTCGGGGCGACGCCGCTGTCTTGCACAGCTTGCTCCAACGTCGATGTTAGCCAAGGGGCGCACTGCACGGCGGCTTGTTCGTAGGTTTGGGTATGCGTGTAAGTGAGGTTCAGCGCTGGCAGTGCATGGCTGACTTGATCGAGCAGCGTTGAACGCGCCTGCTGGCGTATGGCATCTTGCGGCGAACGTAACTCCACCGTGAGTGTGGTGGTTTGCGGAATGACATTGACCCCGTTGGGCGCATTGGTGATTTTACCTACCACGCCGACCAGCTGATCGGTCTGTTTACAAAGGTTATCGACCAGCCGGATGACTTCGGCAGCACCCACTAGCGCATCGCGACGAAGAGCCATGGGGACAGTGCCAGCGTGCCCAGCCATGCCCTGAATGACGAATTGGTGACGCTCGATTCCGGTAATCGCATTGACCACGCCTACGGGTAGCGAAGCCTCTTCCAGTTGGGGCCCCTGTTCGATGTGAGCTTCCAGAAAGGCCAATACCTCGTCAGGAGCGTAGCGGTCCTCAGGAATGCTGTCGGGGTCGCATCCAAAATCGCGCAATGCCTGTGCCAGGGAAATGCCGTTGTCGTCGGTGGCGGAAAGACTGTCGGGATCGAACGTGCCTGCCAACACTTTGGAACCCAGTAGCGTAGAGCTAAATCGAGTGCCTTCCTCATCGCTGAAGGCCACGATATCGATATGAAAGGGGAGAGAAATTTGCTGGGCGCGGAGATAACTGATCAAGGCAAGCGGCAGAATGATCCCCATCATGCCATCGTATTTGCCACCGTTGGGAACGGTATCCTGGTGAGACCCCATCAGTAGCACTTTAGCGTCGGGTAAATGACTGGCATGGCGTCCAATGAGGTTGGCGCCATGGTCTCGCCTCACCGACATGCCCAGCGCTTCCATCCAGCTCGACAGCTTTTCCAGTACTGCTTCGTGCTCCGGCGTAGCGCATAAGCGGGTAACGCCTTGTTGAGCGCTGTCCTGAGTTTCCGAGCAGCGTGCTGCTGCTTCAAGCCAATGCCAAGCCTGCTGACCTGCCGCTTCCAGCGTTATTGTCATGGTGACCTCGTTATCAAGCGTGCGCGTGTCGTGTCGCGTCTATTTATCATTATAAATTAGGCTAGGCGACGCACTTTGGCTCTGTCAACGCTTTGCTCACGGCCATGGCAGGGTAGTCGGTTAGTGCGCTTCAAAAACGTTTGTAACGGCAGGGGCTTAACCAGGAAGAGGTGCGCCTAGGGTTAGACGTATGTCTAGCCCTGGTCAGATGGGCAAGTGCACAAAGGCTAGTGCCGATGGGGATGGCTGGCGGTAGGGAGCCGCTGCAGGAACGTCTGGTATTCCTCGTTATCCTGTACGCGGTGGTAGAGTTTGGCTAGCTCTGTTGCCGCGCTGGGTGCATCATCCACCCGTAAGTCCAGCGGCAAGCCGCCGGGAGCTCGCATCTTGATAGCTGCCGAACGCGTACCGCGCTGGTCTCCACCCGCGCTTTGCGCGGCCAGTAGTGCGGCCAGCAGGGCGTGTGCCAGGCTTTCGGAGTACTGGTGTTGCTGGAATGCATCTACCATGGCCGGGATCACCAGATCGTTGGCCAACATGTTTCCTGCGACCACAAGCCCCGTCGAAAGGTGCATCCCAACCTTGGGGACATTCTGTTCGCCTGTCCAGCCTGCACTTTGGCCATGAATATCCATGATGGCTATCTGTCGCCACGCCTCTCCCAGATCATGATGTCGCAGCTGCGCTATCACTTTTTCGACCTCCATGCCTTGTGCTAACAGTGCGAGGCCTTGTTCGGCCGCCATCACATGCGTACTAAATCCTTGGGTAATGGCGGCGCCGACGCCAGGCAGCAGATGGGGCACAAAACCACCCAAGGCTGGCCCGCCCGTCGCGCAGGCAACGCCCAGGGTGTTGGTATCTGCATCCAGTGCAATTAGGCTGTAGGTCATGGGCATACCTCGTGGCCGCTGAGTGAAAAGGAAGGCAGCAAAGCGCTGGAAACGAAGCATCGTTCATCATCCTGACAGCATAGTCAAAATGTTGATGGGTAGACGTGCGGGGTGGCTTGCGCCTCAGCCAGGTTCTCTACCAACGTCTCCTGTACGCCACTGTTCAAGCCATGGATGATTGTCCTTTCGCGCTTGTTAATTCTTTCAGGAATCGCATGAATCGACCACGCCAGCCTATCAGGCGCAAACGCACCGAAGTCATCGCCGACGCGGTCAAGGAGTACATCGCCCGCCATGGCCTCAAACCTGGCGACCGGTTGCCGCAAGAGTCTGACTTGATTGACGCGCTCCAGGCTTCCAAGGGGACCATCAGAGAAGCCCTGAGAGGGCTTGAAGCACAAGGGCTCATTCAAACGCGTACAGGACCTGGTGGTGGCGCTTTTATCAGCGACGTGAGCGATGACCGCGCCATGGAATTGCTGGGCAATTACTTTTTTTTCAAACCGCCCACCATTCATGATATCTACGAAGCCCGCAAAGCACTCTGGCCCGCGTTGATCACCAGTCTGGAAGGGCAGTTGGACGAGACGGCCTTCGCCCGTTTGGAAGAGACGATTACCTACTATGACCATGCACCTGAGTCATTGGACGAAGAGCGAATACAGCGTATCAAGGAGCTGGAGTTTCATCTCGTGCTGGTGGACTACTGCCCGAATCCGCTGCTTGCCATGATGTGCCGGTTTCCTATTCGCCTTCTTATGAGCCTGACGGTGTGCCAAAAAATCTACGATTTACCCTACCCGGAACTCCGGCAGCGTGGTTATCGCTATCAGCGACGGTTGGTGGACGCACTACGAGCTGCCAACATGGAAGAGGCACGTCGTATTGTCAGCGAGCACATGCAGGCTGCTCAGGAGTTGATGGAGTCGCGTGAGGCAATGCTGGAAAAGGCCTTTTTCAAGGCCAGTAGTGACGCAGGTGAAGGCGCCAATCGTGATTATCTGGCCCTGGTGGATTATGCAAGTCTGCTGAATGATGGTCGCGACAGCCAGAGGTAAGTACACGCCCCCACGCCCTGGCACTGTAAACCTCCCTACCAGGCCATCACGCGCGGGCATTCTCCAGTGCCTCGATCATCCGGCGCGCTGCGTTGGAGAGCGTACGGTTGTGGTGCACCAGATAACCCAGTGGGCGGTGGATGGGGTCGGTATCCACCGGTAGCTCGACCAGTTCGCTGTCGAGCATGCTTTCCGGCAGCAGGCTCCAGCCGAGCCCGACGCTGCACATCATTTTCAGGGTTTCCAGGTAGTTGGTGGACATGCTGACTGGCAGGGTCAGGCCGGCGGCTTGGAAGCGCTGGCCGATCAGGGTGTGGGTGAAGGTCTTGGCGCCGGGCATCACGCAGTTCACCTCGCACAGTTCGGCCAGGCTCAGCGTGGCCTGGGTGCGGCTGCGCTGGGCCAGCGGGTGGTCCTTGGCGCAGACGAAGCAGAGCCGGTCGCGCCAGAGTTCGACCACCTGCAGCTGCTCCACCGGGTGGGGCGCCAGGGTGACGATGGCCATTTCCAGGGTGCCATCCACCACGCCCTGATAGGCAAGCTCGGAGTCCAGGAAGTGCAGGTCGAGGGCCACTTCCGGGTGGCGCTGGGTGTAGAGCTTGAGTAGCGGCGGCAGCCGGTGCAGGCCGATATGGTGGCTGGTGGCCAGGGTGAGCTTGCCGCCCACCTGGCCGGAAAGGTTGGCCAGTGCGCGGCGGCTGTCTTCCACGGTGAACAGGATACGCTGGGCGCGGGGCAGCAGCAGGTTGCCTGCCTCGGTGAGGGTGATTTTCCGCCCGATACGGTCGAAAAGCCGCGTGCCCAGCAGCTCTTCCAGGGTGGCAATGCGTTTACTCACCGCTGGCTGCGTAAGGTGAAGCTGCTCGGCGGCGCGGGAGAAGCTTTGGGTTTGTGCCACGGCGAGAAAGGCTTGCAGGCTTTGGGTATCCACGGCGGCTCCCTGATCATCTATTCCTGTTTGGAATCTAAAGTATGAATAACATGAATTGCTTTTATGTGCGAGTCGGGTAACACTCGGGTCATCGTCCATGACGCCCGCGACAAGAGCGGCCCGTAGAAGCCGCCAACACGACTAGCAGGGCACTGCCCAGGAGAGCCACATGTCAGGTCAAACCCTTTACGACAAACTCTGGAACCAGCACTTGGTCAAGCAGCGCGATGACGGCACGGCGCTGATCTACATCGACCGCCAACTGCTCCACGAAGTGACCTCGCCACAGGCGTTTGAAGGCCTGCGTCTGGCCAACCGCAAGCCCTGGCGCCTGGATGCCAACCTGGCCACCCCCGATCATAACGTGCCCACCACGGTGAAAGAGCGTGCCGAGGGCAACAGCGGCATCAAGGACCCGGTCTCGTTGATTCAGGTGCAGACCCTGGACGACAACTGCCAGGCCTTCGGTATCGAAGAGTTCAAGATCAACGACCCCCGCCAGGGCATCGTGCACGTGGTGGGCCCCGAGCAGGGTGCCACACTGCCCGGCATGACCGTGGTGTGCGGCGACTCGCATACCGCCACCCACGGCGCCTTTGCCGCGCTGGCCCACGGTATCGGCACCTCGGAAGTGGAACACGTGCTGGCTACCCAGTGTTTGCTGGCGCAGAAGATGAAGAACATGCAGGTGCGCGTGGAAGGCGAGCTGGGCCTGGGCGTGACCGCCAAGGACGTGGTGCTGGCCATCATCGGCAAGATTGGTACCGCAGGCGGCACCGGCTATGCCATCGAGTTTGCTGGAAGCGCCATCGAATCGCTCTCCATGGAAGGCCGCATGACCGTGTGCAACATGGCCATCGAAGCGGGTGCCCGAGTGGGGCTGATTGCGGTCGACGACACCACCATCGATTACCTCGCCGAGCGCCCCTTTGCGCCCACCGCCGAGCAGTGGGAAGCCGCCGTGGCCGACTGGCGTCTGCTGGTCTCCGATGCCGATGCCCACTTCGATAAAGTGGTCACCCTGAAGGCCGAAGAGATCGAGCCTCAGGTAAGCTGGGGCACCAGCCCCGAAATGGTCACCGGTATTTCCGGTCAGGTGCCCGACCCCCAGGCCGCCGATGACGAAACCGTCCAGCGCAGCCACTCCCGCGCGCTGGAGTACATGGGCCTGCAGGCCAACCAGAAAATTACCGATATCAAGCTGGACAAGGTGTTCATCGGCTCCTGCACCAACTCGCGTATCGAAGACCTGCGTGAAGCCGCCAAGGTGGCCAAGGGCAACAAGGTAGCCGATACCATCAAGCTGGCCATGGTGGTGCCGGGGTCTGGCCTGGTGAAGCGCCAGGCGGAAGCCGAAGGCCTCGACAAGATCTTCATCGAAGCGGGCTTCGAGTGGCGCGAGCCGGGTTGCTCCATGTGTCTGGCCATGAATGCCGACAAGCTGGGCGCTGGCGAGCACTGCGCCTCGACCTCCAACCGTAACTTCGAAGGTCGTCAGGGGTACGGCGGGCGTACGCACCTGGTGAGCCCGGCCATGGCCGCTGCGGCCGCCATTGCTGGCCACTTCGTCGATGTCCGTACCTTGCCTGCCAACGATGCCACCCACGCCCAGGAGGCCTGAGCCATGAAAAAGTTCGAACGTTTTGAAGGCATCGTCGCGCCACTGGACCGTGCCAATGTCGATACCGATTTGATCATTCCGAAGCAGTTCCTGAAGTCCATCAAGCGGACCGGCTTTGGCGTGAACCTGTTCGATGAGCTGCGCTACCTGGACGAAGGCCAACCCGGTCAGGACTGCTCCCAGCGCCCGCTGAATCCGGATTTCGTGTTGAACCAGCCGCGCTTCAAAGGCGCCGAGGTGCTGCTGGCACGGCGTAACTTTGGCTGCGGCAGCTCCCGCGAGCACGCGCCCTGGGCGCTGGAAGATTTTGGCTTCAAGGTAGTGATTGCCCCCAGCTTTGCCGATATCTTCTACAACAACGCGTTCAAGAACGGCATCCTGCTGGTGACGCTGGCCGAAGAGCAGGTGGATAGCCTGTTTGCCGAGGTGGAGGCCAACGAAGGCTACCAGCTGGACGTCGACCTGGAGCACCAGCGCGTGATCACGCCCAGCGGCGAGATTCTGGAATTCGAGGTCGATGAATTCCGCAAGCACTGCCTGCTGAACGGCCTGGACGATATCGGCATTACCCTGCAAGACGAAGAGGCCATTCGCAGCTTCGAAGCGCAGCATCGTCAGCAGCGCCCGTGGCTGTTCCGTCAGCCCGCGTAAGTCTTCCATTTTTTGTGCTAAGGATTGAGCATGACTCATAAGGTGTTACTGCTGCCCGGTGATGGTATCGGCCCGGAAATTGCCGCCCAGGCGGCGCGTTTGTTGAAAGCCTGCCAGGATGCTGGCCTGGACATCGACGTGGAAGAGGGCCTGGTGGGCGGCTCGGCCTACGACGTACACGGCGAGCCGCTGCCCGCCGAAACGTTGGAAAAAGCCAAGGCTGCCAGCGCGATTCTGCTGGGTGCCGTGGGCGGCCCCAAATGGGACAAGATCGAAGACCTCTCCAAGCGTCCTGAGAAGGGCTTGCTGGGCCTGCGCAAGAACTTGGGCCTGTTTGGCAATCTGCGCCCGGCCATGCTCTATCCGCAGCTGGCCAGCGCTTCCAGCTTGAAGCCCGAGCTGGTGGCCGGGCTGGATATCATGATCGTGCGTGAACTCACCGGCGGCATCTACTTCGGCCAGCCCCGGGGTATCGAAGTGCGCGACGGCGAGCGGGTCGGCTTCAATACCTATATCTACTCTGAAAGCGAAATCGAGCGCATTGGTCGTGTCGCCTTCGAGATGGCCCAGAAGCGCGGCAAGAAGCTTTGCTCGGTGGACAAGGCCAACGTGCTGGAAGTGACGATTCTGTGGCGTGAGGTCATGGAGCGGCTGGCACCGGAATACCCGGATGTAGAGCTGTCGCACATGTACGTGGACAACG
Organism: Vreelandella hamiltonii; assembly: GCF_014651775.1. Taxonomy (GTDB): domain Bacteria; phylum Pseudomonadota; class Gammaproteobacteria; order Pseudomonadales; family Halomonadaceae; genus Vreelandella; species Vreelandella hamiltonii. The sequence goes on along the minus strand of NZ_BMXN01000009.1, from coordinate 36,340 downwards.
CCGCCATGCAGCTGGTGCGTGCACCGAAGCAGTTCGATGTGGTGGTCACCGGCAACATGTTTGGCGACATTCTCTCCGATGCCGCCGCCATGCTGACCGGCTCCATCGGCATGCTGCCTTCTGCATCGCTCAACGAGAGCGGGCAGGGCATGTACGAGCCTTGCCACGGCAGCGCGCCGGACATCGCAGGCCAGAACGTCGCCAACCCGCTAGCCATGATGCTCTCGGTGGCCATGATGCTGCGCTACTCGCTCAATGAGCCCGCCATGGCCGAGCGCATCGAAGCGGCAGTGGGCAGCGTGCTGGACGACGGCCTGCGCACGGCGGATATCGCTTCCGAAGGCACCCGTCGGGTCTCCACGGTGGAGATGGGCGATGCGGTGCTGGCGGCCTTTGCACAACGCTCAGCCTAAGGCTTGCAAAAAGAGCATGGGCAAAAAGAAAGCCTGCTAATGGGTTGATTCGCTTCGACTCATCGCAAAGCAACCAACGTCGGCTGCCCCAAGGGGTGGCCGACGTCGTGTCGGATATTTGTGTATAATACTTATCTCATTCTTGGTTGGAGGACTTCACATGTTGAAAGTCGGTTTCGTGGGATGGCGTGGCATGGTGGGCTCTGTGCTGATGCAGCGCATGCAGGAAGATGGTGATTTCAACGGTATCGAGCCGATCTTTTTCACCACTTCTCAAGTTGGCCAGCCCGGCCCCGACATCGGCGTGGACGTGCCTCCGCTGAAAGATGCGTTTGCACTGGATGACCTGAAAGCGCTGGACGTGATCATTACCTGTCAGGGCGGTGACTACACCAAGAAGGTCTACGGCGACCTGCGCAGCGGCGGTTGGCAAGGCTACTGGATCGATGCCGCCAGCACCCTGCGGATGGAAGACGAAGCCACCATCATCCTCGACCCGGTGAACCGCAAGGTCATCGATGCGCAACTGGCGAAAGGTGCCAAAACCTTCGTGGGCGGCAACTGCACCGTCAGCCTGATGCTGATGGGCCTGGGCGGCCTGTTCGAGGCCGATATGGTCGAGTGGATGACCTCCATGACCTATCAGGCGGCGTCCGGCTCCGGTGCCAAGCACATGCGCGAGCTGCTCAACCAGATGGGCCACCTGCGTGATAGCGTGGCCAGCGAATTGGCCGACCCGGCCAGCGCCATTCTGGATATCGACCGCAAGGTCACTGCGGCCATGCGTGGCGGCGACTTCCCCACGGAAAACTTCACTGCGCCGCTGGCGGGCAGCCTGCTGCCGTGGATCGACACCAAGCTGGAGAGCGGCCAGAGCCGCGAAGAGTGGAAGGGCAGCGTCGAGACCAACAAGATTCTGGGTCTGCAGAACAACCCGATTCCCATCGATGGGCTTTGCGTGCGCATCGGTGCCATGCGTTCCCACAGTCAAGCGTTCACCATCAAGCTGAAGCAGGATGTGCCGCTGGACGAGATCGAAGAGCGCATTGCCAAGCACAATGAGTGGGTTCGCCTGATTCCCAACGACAAGGAAGCCACCGTGGCAGGCCTGACCCCGGCAGCAGCCACGGGCACGCTGCAAGTGCCGGTCGGTCGGCTGCGCAAGCTGAACATGGGCGGTGAATACCTCTCCGCCTTCAGCGTGGGCGACCAGCTGCTGTGGGGGGCCGCCGAGCCGCTCAAGCGCATGCTGAAGATCCTGCGCGAGCAGTAATCCAGCGCGGGTCGTCAGGTAAACCAGTGGGAAGCTGTTCGCAGCTTCCCATTTTTTTGCCTGTCAGGCGTGTCGAGGGTGCATTGGCCCAAGCGGCATGTTAAATACGTTATGATAAAAACGAATTAAGTCATTGTGATGGGTGAACCTCTCGGCACAATGTAACGCAGGGAATCGCAGGCAGTAGGGGCCGTAATGAAAAACAAGCTGGCATGGTTGTCATGGCTGCCGCTAGGTGCGGTAAGCCCGTTGGCGCTGGCCGTGGGGCTAGGGCAGGTGACGGTCAACTCACCGCTGCAGGCACCGCTGAATGCCTCCGCACCCATCGTGGATGTCTCCGAGGCTGCGCTGGGCGATTTACGGGTGGAGGTCGCTGACGAAGCGGCCTTTACCGCCCAGGGGCTGGAGTGGACCCCGCTGGCGGCCAGCGTGCGCGCCGAGATCGAGCGCCTGCCCGGCGGTGCTCGGGTGGTGCTGCGCACCGAGCAGGAGGTGCTGGAGCCCTGGCTGGATCTGCTGTTGACCATCAGCGGCCCCGAGGGGCGTAGCGCCGAGGCGTTCACGCTACTGTTCGACCTGCCGGAGAGCGCCGCCAGTGCGCCGGTGGCGGCACCGGCCAGCAATGTCAGCCTGTCCGCGACGGCTGCACAAGCCCCGCCACAGGCAGTCTCTTCTTCGCCATCGCCATCGCCATCGTCCGCATCCGTGGCCAGTGCGGCCCAGGCGCCTGGCGGAACGGCCTATGTGGCCAGCGGCGATTCATTGTGGGGCGTGGCGGCGCGGGTCAAGCCCGCCGAGGTCAGCGTCCAGCAGATGATGCTGGCCCTGGTCGAAGCCAACCCGTCGGCGTTCCCTTCCGGTAACCCGGATGAACTTCGCGCCGGGCAAACCCTGGTAGTGCCAGGTCGCGAGCAAATCATGGCACGTAGCCCCAGCCAGGCATCCCAGGCGGTGCAGGCCATGCGCCAAACGGCGGCGGCGCCCGCGCCTGCGTCAACCCCTGCGGCGAGCGAACCCGAGGCCACGGCGGCGGCGCCATCGTCAGGCGAGGAGCCGGTGCTGGCCGACGAGGCGCTGGCCGCGAGCGAGCAGTTGCCACAGGGCGCGCCAGAAGGCCTATTGGCCGAGGGTAATGCCGAGGGCGAGACAGAGAGCGAGCTGGCAGGGCTGACCCTCAACGACCTGGCAGAACAGCTGCGCGAAAGCCAGGCCATGCTGCAAACCGTCCTCGAAGAGCGTGATCTGATGCGGGCGGAAATGGCCGCGCTGCGTCAGGAGGTGGCCTCGTTGACGGAGGCGCTACAGGCGTCTCAACAGGAAACCCAGCGTGCCCTGGCCGCCGCAGAAGCCATGGCGGCCAGCGCGGGTCAGGCGGCCGGTGCGCGAGCGTCCGGGCCGGGGGTGATCGCACGGCTGGAGGCCTATCAATGGCCGCTGGCCAGTGCCGCCCTGGCGCTGTTGCTGGGGGCGCTGGTGTGGTCACGCAAACGCCGCGAGCGCCAGTGGGAGGACGTGCCAGCGCCCGCCGCTGCCGTGGAAGTGCCCCCACGGCGCGCCGAGCCAGTCATGGAAAGCACCGGCACCGCTGGCGCGCCTCTGGCGGAGCCGCCCCTTGCCGAGCCACCACCTTTCGATATCCCGAAAGCGCCGCCACAGGTAGCCGAGCGCTATGAGCAGGTGTCTGCTGCTGACGAGCCGGTGACCGACGAGCTTGCTGTCCAAGAGCCTGTTGCTCAAGAGCCTGGTGAGCATAGCCCCTTGGAGGAGCCATCTTCGCAAGCCAGCTCCCCGGAGTGGAGTTCAAGCGAGGAAGAAGTCGAATCCGCTGTCGATGAAGACGAAGCCGCCCTGGAAGCGGCTTTCCTGGACACCCCCGAGCCCGTCGAAGAGCCAGCGCCGCGGCCGCCGCTGGCGCTGGAAGAGCCAATGCTCGTCGAACCGACGCCTGCCGGAGTGAATCAGGCCGCGCCCGACGCTCCGCCGGAACAGGAGGAGGATGCTGCGGAGCCGTCGACGCCCCAGGCGCCTGCGCAACCGGTGCCGGACGATCATCGGGCGCACTATATCGATTATCATCCGCCCTCGCTGCAGGCCAACGAGCCAGACGAGGCCGAGACCTCCTTGTCAGGAAACGCGGACGCTGCGCCGCTGCGCACCCGCTATACCCCTGAAGAGGAGTGGGAAATCGAAGAGGTGGCATTCGAGCCGCGACGTCGGGATAATAGCGACTCTTCCAAATCCTCCAAATGACGTGGCTTGATGACGCTGTTCTACCACTTTGATGAAACACAACCGCTGGCTGGCCGACTGGCCATGGGCGTCGAATATGACGGCACACGTTTTTGTGGCTTTCAGCGCCTGAAGCATGCCGCCTCCGTGCAACAGGCCATCGAAGATGCGCTGGGCAAGGTGGCGGGGGCGCCCGTGCATATCTACGCCAGCGGCCGTACCGATTCCGGTGTGCACGCCACGCGCCAAGTGATTCACTTCGACCCGCCGGTACAGCGCACTGAAAAAGCGTGGATCTTCGGCTCCAATACCAATCTGCCCCGAGACGTGGCGGTGCGTTGGGTGAAGCCGGTATCCGACGATTTTCATTCGCGCCTTGGCGCGCTGGCACGCCGTTACCGCTACATCTTTCTGAATCAGATCAGCCGCCCGGTCATGGAGCGCCACAACGTCACCTGGTGTCGCGACCCGCTGGATGCCGATGCCATGCATCGTGCGGCCCAGGTGCTGGTGGGCGAGCACGATTTCAGCAGCTTCCGCGCGGCGGGCTGCCAGTCGAAATCCCCCTGGCGCCAGATGCACTTCGTCGAAGTGAAGCGTTACGGCCCGCTGGTGGTGATCGATATCCAAGGCAATGCCTTCCTGCATCACATGATCCGTAACATTGCCGGAGCGCTGGCCAGCGTTGGTCGGGGGGCGCAGGACGAAGGGCATATCGCCCGCCTTCTGGCGATGAAGAATCGCCAGAAGGGCGATGTCACGGCGCCTGCCTGCGGCCTGCATTTCGTCGACTCCCTCTACGACGAACGTTTCGAGATTCCCAGGGAGCCGCTGGGGCCCAATCTGCTGGCCTTCACCGGCGAGTGGACCGGCGAGCGGGCGCTGCCGGAGACGCCCAGAGTGGCCGCCCGGCGCCAGCTCACCTTTACCCAGCAAGCCACCCCTGAGCAGCAGGAGAGCGCCTCATGACCGCACCTGGTCGCACGCGTATCAAGTTTTGTGGCTTTACTCGCCACGAGGACGTGGCCCAGGCCGTGGCGCTGGGAGTCGATGCGCTGGGGTTCGTCATGTGGCCCAAGAGCGCGCGGGGTATCGACCCTGATGCGTTGGCGGCGCTGGCAGTACCGGTACCGGCTTTCGTGACGCGGGTAGGGTTGTTCGTCAACCCTGACGTGGCGCTGGTGGAGGCGTGTTTGCCGCACCTGGATCTGATCCAGTTCCACGGTGACGAGCCCGCCGACTTCTGCGCCCAGTTCGATCGCCCCTGGATCAAGGCGCTGCGCATGCGTGACGACCTCGACCTGCATCAGGCAGCGCAGCAGTACGCGGCTGCCCAGGCACTGCTGCTGGACGCCTACCGACCGGGCGTGCCTGGCGGAACCGGAGAAACCTTCGACTGGTCTAGAATCCCCGCAGCCCTGCAAAAACCTGTTATTCTGGCGGGTGGGCTGACGGTCGAGAACATTGCCGCCGCGGTGGCGCAGGTGGCTCCCTATGCGGTTGATGTATCAGGGGGAATCGAAGCCGCCCCAGGCCAAAAGGATGCTCGGCGAATGGCCGACTTCGTGGCTCAGGTCGGGCGGGCCGATCAGCGCTGACGAGGGGCGTGAAACCCTTCTTCCGCCTTTACGTATTCATTCATCTTTGCCTTTCTGGCGATCCTGTGAGGTATGCCTGTGACAGTCTCAGCAACTGAAACCAAGTTCAGCGACCTGACCCGAATGCCGGATGCCCGTGGTCACTTTGGCCCCTATGGCGGCCGGTTCGTGTCGGAAACCCTGAGTTACGCTCTTGAAGAGCTGGAGCAGACCTACTTCAGCCTGCGCGACGACCCGGCCTTTCAGGCGGAGTTCGACCGCGACCTGGCGCACTATGTGGGTCGCCCCTCGCCGCTGTATCACGCCGAGCGCTGGTCCAACTCACTGGGTGGCGCACAAATCTGGTTGAAGCGCGAAGACCTCAACCATACCGGTGCCCACAAGGTGAACAACACCATCGGTCAGGCGCTGCTGGCCAAGAAGACCGGCAAGCCTCGGGTCATCGCTGAAACCGGCGCGGGTCAGCACGGTGTGGCCACGGCCACGGTTGCTGCGCGGCTGGGGCTGGAGTGCGATGTCTACATGGGCGCCGCCGATGTCCAGCGCCAGAAGCTGAACGTGTACCGCATGCGGCTGCTGGGCGCGCGGGTCATTCCGGTGGAGTCCGGCACCCGCACGCTCAAGGACGCCATGAACGAGGCGTTGCGTGACTGGGTCACCAACGTGGACAACACCTTCTACATCATCGGTACCGTGGCCGGGCCGCATCCGTACCCGCTGCTGGTGCGCGATTTCAACGCCGTGGTGGGGCGTGAGGCGCGCCGCCAGTCGCTGGAGCAGATCGGCCGCTTGCCGGATGCGCTGGTAGCATGCGTGGGCGGTGGCTCCAATGCCATTGGCCTGTTCTACCCGTTCGTCGAAGATGACGCCGTGGCCATGTACGGTGTCGAGGCAGGGGGCGACGGGGTGGAAACCGGCCGCCACGCCGCGCCGCTGTCTTCCAATGCACCGCGTGGCGTACTGCACGGCAACCGCACCTACCTGATGTCCGATGAAGCGGGTCAGGTGATGGATACTCACTCCATCTCCGCAGGCCTCGATTATCCTGGCGTTGGCCCCGAGCACGCGCTGTGGAAAGACGCCGGTCGCGTGCAGTATGTGGCCGCCAACGACCAGCAGGTGCTGGAAGCGTTCCGCGAGCTGACCCGCATGGAGGGCATCATGCCTGCGCTGGAGTCTGCCCATGCCTTGGCCCATGCCAAAGTGCTGGCGCCCACCATGCGGCCTGATCAGCATATCGTGGTGAACCTTTCAGGGCGTGGTGACAAGGACATCATTACCGTGGCTAACATCGACGGCATCGAGTTTTAAGGGCTAGCATGAATCGAATCGACCAGCGTTTTTCCGAATTGAAGCAGCAGGGCCGCAAGGCTCTGATCCCTTACATCACCGCCGGGGACCCTGCGCCCCAGTACACGGTAGGCTTCATGCACGCCCTGGTGGATGCCGGGGCCGATGTGATCGAGCTTGGCGTGCCGTTCTCCGACCCGATGGCGGATGGCCCGGTCATCCAGAAGGCCTGCGAGCGGGCTCTGAAGCAGGGCACCCGGCTGGTGGACCTGCTGGACATGGTGGCCGAGTTTCGCCAGACCGATACCCAGACACCCATCGTGCTGATGGGCTACCTGAATCCTATCGAACGCATCGGTTACACGGCCTTTGCCGATAAAGCCGCCAGCGTCGGTGTGGACGGCGTGCTGGTGGTGGACATGCCGCCGGAAGAGGCGGACGAGTTCGGCCCGCTGCTCAAAGCGCGCGGCTTGGCAGCGATTTTCCTGGTTGCGCCTACCACTTCTCATGCCCGTGCCGCTACAATATGCGCCCACGGTGAGGGGTATCTTTACTATGTGTCGCTCAAAGGCGTGACCGGGGCGGCCACATTGAACGCAGCCGATGTCGCTGAACACCTGGCGCCGCTGCGTGACATGACCGATTTGCCGCTGTGCGTTGGGTTCGGCATTCGCGATGGGGTGACGGCCGCCGAGGTGGCGAAAGTCGCCGATGGCGTGATCGTCGGCAGCGCGCTGGTCAACCGCATTGCGGACAGCGTGGAGGCCCCTGAAACCATCGCCGGACAGTTGAAGAGCGTGTTGGCTGAAATGCGGACCGCCATGGATGCCTGAGTGCATCCTCTCATCGTCTACACTGAATCTTGAATTGACGACACTCATCAAGCTTGGCTTGGCCAAGCGTTGACGTATACGGAAGCCTTTTTGATATGAGCTGGTTAGACAAGATCGTGCCCTCCATGGGGCGTATCCAGCGGAAGGACCGTCGTGCCAGCGTGCCCGATGGCCTCTGGCGTAAATGTCCCAAATGCGAGGCGGTGCTGTACCTGCCGGAGCTGGAAAAGCACCACAGCGTCTGTCCCAAGTGTGACCATCACTTGCGTCTGACCGCCCGCAAGCGCCTTGACTGGTTCCTGGACAAGCAGGGGCGCGAAGAGGTGGGGGCCGAGATCGAGCCCAATGACCGCCTCAAGTTCCGCGACTCCAAGAAGTACAAGGACCGCCTGACGGCTGCCCAGAAAGAGACCGGTGAAAAAGACGCGCTGGTTGCCATGCGTGGCGAGCTGGATGGCCTGCCGGTCGTGGCCGTGGCCTTCGAGTTCACCTTCATGGGCGGCTCCATGGGTGCCGTGGTCGGCGAAAAGTTCGTGCGCGCGGCCACCATTGCGCTGGACGAGGGTATTCCGCTGATCTGCTTTGCTGCCTCGGGTGGCGCGCGGATGCAGGAAGCGCTGTTCTCGCTGATGCAGATGGCCAAGACCTCGGCAGCACTGGAGAAGCTCAAGCAGGCGGGCGTCCCCTATATTTCCGTGCTGACCGACCCGGTGTTTGGTGGCGTTTCCGCGTCGCTGGCCATGCTGGGTGACCTGAACATTGCCGAACCCAACGCACTGATCGGTTTTGCAGGCCCTCGTGTCATCGAACAGACCGTGCGCGAAACGCTGCCGGAAGGTTTCCAGCGCAGCGAGTTTCTGCTCGAACACGGCACGGTCGACATGATCGTACATCGTCATGACATGCGTGCGCGTGTCGGTGGTGTGCTGCGCAAGCTGACCCATCAGAACCCACTGCACGTCAGTGGTGAGCCGGAAGTCGATGCCGAGATCGCGGAGCCAGTGGTGGATGAAGCAGCTCTGGCCGATGCCGTAGAAAGCAGCGCTCAGGCAGAGCCTGCCAAGCCTGCGAGCGATGACGCGTCGCGCAATGCCTAGCACGTTAGCCGAATGGCTGAATCATCTTGAGACGCTGCATCCGGTAGGCATCGACATGGGCCTGGAGCGGGTGTCGCAGGTGGCCCGGCGCATGGGGCTGCTGGACCGTCCCCTGGCCCGCCAGGTGATTACCGTGGCAGGCACCAATGGCAAGGGCTCGACCCTTGCCATGATCGATGCGGTGGCGCGGGCGCATGGCCTGCGCACCGGTACCTACACGTCTCCTCATCTGCTGCGCTATAACGAGCGTGTCACGCTGGAAGGGCGCGAAGCCAGTGACCAAACCCTGGTCGAAGGCTTCATTCAGGTTGAGGATGCTCGCCTGGAAGCGCCCGCCATCAGTCTGACCTACTTCGAGGCGGGCACTCTGTGTGCGCTCTGGTGTCTGGCCAATGCCGAGCTGGATCTGGCGGTATTGGAGGTAGGGCTGGGCGGGCGGCTGGATGCCGTCAACATCATCGATGCCGATGTGGCCATCGTGACCACCATCGCGCTGGATCATGCCAATTTCCTGGGAACCGATCTGGCTCAGATCGGCCGCGAAAAAGCAGGTATCTTTCGCCCCCTGAAACCCGCCGTGCTGGGAAGCTTGACGCTGCCCACGAGCGTGCTGGACACGGCCATTGCCGTGGCTGCGCCCAGCTACGTGCTGGGCGTGGGTTTCAGCCATAGCGCGGGTGACGAGCCGCCAGGAACTCCTTGGTGCTGGCATGGGCTCAACCGTGAAGGGGATACTCTTTCTCTTGACGCGCTGCCCGACCCAGGCTTGCCCATCGACAATGCGGCGACGGCGCTGCAGGCGCTGGCGCTGGCAGGCGTGCCGTTGAAGGTGCGGCCGGTCAGTGAAGCGCTGGCCACGGTGACGCTGCCGGGGCGCATGCAGTGGAGCGGGCAGTGGTGCCTGGACGTTGGGCATAATCCGCATGCGGCCAGCTATCTGGCGCGCAGGCTTCCCGCCCCGCCTGCCGGTGGTCGCCAGTGGGGGCTGCTTGGCATGCTCAATGACAAGGATGCCGACGGTGTGATCGAGGCATTGTTGCCGCGTATCCGTGACTGGGTCTGCGTCAGCCTGGAAGGCGAACGTGGCCGCTTGGCCAGCGAGCTTGCCGAGCGTATTACGTCGCTGGGTGGGCGCGTGTATCATTGCGCCGATTCTCCGCAGGCCGGGGCAGAGTGGCTGGCTCGACGGCTGACGCCAGAGGATCGGGTATTGGCAACGGGGTCATTCTTTACCGTGGCAGCGCTACTGGCGATGTCACTGCCTCAAGCATCGCCGCAGGCACGTTAAGCTGGAGGGAGAGGGATATGAAATACGGTAAAACGGAACGCATTAGCGGTCTCGTGATTCTGCTGGCCGTGCTGGCGATCATCGTGCCGTGGTTGATGAGTGACCCGGCTCCCCGGGAGGAGCGTCCGCAGCCCACCTTCGTGATCGAACAGCCGGTGAGCGTGGTGCGTCAGGACGTTCCTGTGCCCGAGATGCCTGCTTCCATCAACGCGCCGTCTCCCCTCGAGCCGCTGGAGAATGCCGAGGTAGTGGACGAGCCCATCGAGGTCGTGCCGCTGGAACCGCAGACCGAGGCCGTTGCCAGTGCGCCCGCTGAGACGCCTCCGCCAGCGGCACCCGCCGAAGCGCCGCGCAGCGAACCGACGCCCGCTCCCGCCAATGACCCGATTGCCGAGCTGGTGGCCGCTAACCAGAACCGTGGCAGCAGTGGCAGCGGCAGCAGCAATGGTTCTGCTCCCCAGGCTCAGCAGCAGGGCGAGTGGGCCGTTCAGGTAGGCAGTTTTGGCGATGCCGCCAATGCCCAGCGCATCAGCGACCAACTCACCAATCAGGGTTTCCGCGTTTTCCAGCGCCCGCGTGACAACAACCTCACCACCGTGCTGGTGGGCCCGTACGGCTCTTCGGAAGATGGCGAGGCGGCGTTGGCGCTGGTGAAAGAGCGCGCCAATGTTCAAGGCCTTCTGGTGCGGGTAAGAGACTGATCATGGCGCTGACATGGATTGATGCCGTTTTTCTGGCCGTGCTGGCGCTATCGATGCTGGCAGGCTTCGTACGGGGCTTCGTGCGAGAATCACTAGGGCTGGCTGCCTGGGTCGTCGCGCTGATGGTGGCGCGGGTGCTGGCCGAGCCGGTGGCGGAGCTGATGGCCGGCTTCATCGAGAGTTTCGATGCTCGCCTGGTGCTGGCCTTTGCGCTGGTCATCTTTGCGGTGATTCTGCTGTGCGGCATCGTGATACGCATCGTTCACGCCGCCGTGGAGTGGGTGGGCATGGGGCTGTTGAACCGCTTTGCGGGCGCTGCGTTCGGGCTGGCCCGTGGCGCGGTCATCCTGCTGGTGGTGACCGTGCTGATCACCTTGACACCGTTGGCAGACCTTCAGGCATGGCAGGAAGCCTCGCTGCGCCCCACCTTCATCGAGTTGCGGGACTGGGCCGTGAGCCAACTGGACCAGTGGGAGCGTGAGCTGCCGACGCCACCGGCGTCGCTGCGCGATGTCTCGCTCCCCGAATTGCGCGTACCCGTTCAGCAGTAGCCGAGCGGTGGATGTCGTGCCGCTGTCTGGCAGCGGCACGAGTAAGTTTGATGATCATACGGGTTTGCACCAGCAAGCCGTGGTTTTAAAGCGAGGTAACTGGAATGTGCGGTATAGTGGGCCTTCTGGCCAAGCAGGCGGTAAATCAGGGAATCTACGATGCCCTGACCGTACTTCAGCATCGGGGCCAGGACGCTGCCGGCATGATGACCTGGAGCGAGGGACGCTTCCTACTGCGCAAGAGTAACGGCCTGGTCCGTGACGTTTTCCATACTCGCCACATGGCGCGCCTGAAAGGCAACCTGGGCATTGGTCACGTGCGCTACCCCACGGCAGGCTCCTCCAGTGAGGCCGAGTCTCAGCCGTTCTACGTCAACTCCCCCTACGGCATCGCGCTGGCCCACAACGGCAACCTGACCAACTCAGAGCAGTTGAAGCAGGAACTGTTCTCCACGGACCTGCGCCATATCAATACCAGCTCCGACTCGGAAGTGCTGCTCAACGTCTTCGCCCACGAGCTGGGCAAGCAAGGACTTCACCTGGAAGCCGAGGACATCTTCGATGCGGTGCGTCGCGTGCATCGTCGCTGCAAGGGTGGCTATGCGGCCGTGGCGATCATCAACGGGTTCGGTATGGTCGCCTTCCGTGACCCCCACGGCATTCGCCCGGTGGTGTTCGGAACGCGCCAGGACCCCAACGGCCAGGAAGTGATGATCGCTTCCGAGTCGGTGGCGCTGGACGTGGGTGGTTTCGAGCTGGCGCGTGACCTGGCGCCGGGCGAGGCTATCTTCGTCGACATGCAGGGTCAGATTCACACCCAGGTCTGTGCCGACCGCCCCGAACTGCGTCCGTGTATCTTCGAGCACGTCTATCTGGCGCGCCCCGACTCCATCCTCGATGGCGCTTATGTCTACGGCACGCGCATGCAGATGGGTCGCAAGCTGGGCGACCGTATCATGAACGAGTGGCCCGACCACGATATCGATGTGGTCATCCCGATCCCGGACACCTCACGTACTTCGGCACTGGAGATGGCCCAGCACCTTGGCGTCACCTACCGCGAAGGCTTCATGAAGAACCGCTACATTGGCCGTACCTTCATCATGCCCGGGCAGACCCAGCGCAAGAAATCGGTGCGTCAGAAGCTGAATGCCATCGATGTCGAGTTCAAGGGCAAGAACGTACTGCTGGTGGATGACTCCATCGTGCGCGGCACCACCTGCAAGCAGATCATCCAGATGGCCCGGGATGCCGGTGCCCGCAAGGTCTATTTCGCCTCGGCGGCGCCCCCGGTGCGTTACCCCAACGTTTACGGCATCGACATGCCCGCGGCCACCGAGCTGATTGCCCATGGCCGTACGGAAGATGAAGTGGGTCAGCTGATCGGCGCCGACCGCATTTTCTATCAGGACCTCGAAGACCTGAAGAGCGCCTGTCGCGAGGTCAACCCCGAGATGGAAGCCTTCGATTGCTCGGTGTTCGATGGCAACTACGTCACCGGCGATATCGACGAGGCCTACCTGGCGGTACTGGAAGCTAGCCGTAACGATGCGGCCAAGGACAACAGCGCGGGTGACCATGCGCTGGTTGACATGCACAATCAGGACGATGACCTGGACGACTGAACGCGCATGCGCTGGCAATTTTCCTCAGGGGGAGTTGCCGGGGGAGTGGACGTTTTGGAAGCTGGACGTTTTGGAAAAGAGGGCGCTGCCATGCACGATGATCATCACCAGGAGGAGTGGTCGCTCGAAACGCTCGCCATTCGCGCGGGGCACCACCGCACGTTTGAGCAGGAGCATGCCGAGCCGATTTTTCCCACCTCGAGCTTTGTTTACGAGAGTGCTGCCGAAGCTGCCCGCAAGTTCGGTGGTCAAGAGCCGGGTAACGTCTATTCGCGCTTCACCAATCCAACGGTACATACCTTCGAGCGCCGACTGGCGGCCCTGGAAGGCGGTGAGCGCTGCGTCGCCACCAGCTCTGGCATGGCCGCCATTCTTTCCACTGCCCTGGCACTGCTGTCGGCGGGGGATGAGATCGTCGCCTCGCGTTCGCTGTTTGGCTCTACGGTCAGCCTGTTCGACAAGTATCTGGGCAAGTTTGGCATTACCACGCGCTATGTGGAGCTTTCCAATCTGGCAGCCTGGGAAGCCGCGGTGACGCCCGCAACTCGGCTGATGTTTGCAGAAACGCCGTCCAATCCGCTTTCCGAAGTGGCCGATATTCCGGCCCTGGCAGCGTTGGCGAAGCGCAGCGGGGCCTTGCTGGCCATCGATAACTGTTTCCTTACGCCTGCCCTGCAACAGCCGCTGGCACTGGGGGCCGATCTGGTGATCCACTCGGCCACCAAATACCTGGATGGCCAAGGGCGCGCCGTGGGCGGAGCGGTGGTGGGGCGTCATGACCTGCTGGAAGAGGTGTTTGGCGTCGTGCGGACCTGCGGCCCCTGCCTGAGTCCGTTCAACGCGTGGATCTTCACCAAGGGGCTCGAGACCCTGTCGCTGCGCATGAAGGCCCACTGCGAGAACGCCTTGAGCCTGGCCCGCTGGCTCGACCAGCACCCCGCCGTCAATCGGGTGTATTACAGCGGCCTGGAAGCGCACCCGCAGCATGCGTTGGCCAAGCGCCAGCAGCAGGGTTTTGGTGCCGTGCTGGGATTCGAGGTGCTGGGTGGGCAAGAGGGCGCCTGGCAGGTGATCGACGCCACGCGCATGCTGTCGATTACCGGCAATCTGGGCGATGTCAAAACCACCATCACTCACCCGGCCACCACGACCCACGGGCGCCTTTCCGATGAGCAAAAAGCCGCCGCAGGGATTGCGCCGGGGCTGATTCGGGTAGCCGTCGGGCTTGAAAGTCAGGCGGATATCCAGCGTGACCTGGCCCGTGGCCTGGATGCGCTGGCTGCTCGTTGAAGTACGATGTTGTGACGACTGACCGGCCGAGAGGCCGGTTTTTTATTGGCGAAACACGCCGACGTTTCATAAAGTGACACGGTACGGGCACGATGAAACGGTTTTTCCGAACGGTGCGTTCTGCTTTTTTCAGCAGTGTTTTGTCATGCGAAAGGTTATGATTTTCATAGCAAGTGAAGCATGCTGTGGGGCAGCGTGCAGCCGTCAATGGGGAATCAAGGATGTGGCGTAATACACGCAGTGGCTGGGGGGTTATCAGTATCGCGTTTCACTGGCTGAGCGCTTTGACCATCATTGGGTTGTTCGCGTTAGGCTGGTGGATGACCGGGTTGGGTTATTACGACCCTTGGTACAATCAGGCTCCCTGGATACACCGCTCGGTGGGCGTGCTACTGCTGCTGGCCACCTTTGGTCGATTGGCTTGGCGTTTCATGCAGCCGACCCCCGCGGCCGAGGGAGGGCGATTCGAGCGTCTGGCGGCTCACCTTGGCCACATCGCACTTTACGTTTTGATGCTGACGGTACTGTTCAGTGGCTACCTGATTTCGACCGCCAACGGCCGTTCCATCAGTGTGTTTGGCTGGTTCGATGCCCCTGCCATCCTGCATGGCCTGCCCAATCAGGCCAGCGTGGCGGGCGACATACACTGGTACAGCGCGTGGGCGCTCATGGTATTGGCAGGTGGGCATGCGTTGGCGGCATTGGTGCATCATTGGCGCTGGCGGCACGACACGCTGCGCCGCATGGTCAACCCGCGCCATGCGCAGCCAAAGCCCCATGCCCAGCCAAAGATTTGAACCCCTGTTCTACTCACCGCGGACTCATGATGGATCCGCAGTTTTGACCAAGGAAAGCGAGGAGATAGCAATGTTGAAGAAGACAGCGATTGCCACGGCACTGGCCGCAGCGGCTCTGGTTCCCTTGAGCCAGGCTCAGGCGGCTGATTATCAGATCGATATCGAAGGCCAGCACGCATTCGTGCAGTTCAAGATCAACCATCTGGGCTTCTCTTACATTCTGGGCAGCTTCGAGACCTTCGATGGCCAGTTCCACTACGATGCCGACGACCTGGATGCGTCTTCCGTCTCCATGGAAGTGCAGGTCAACAGCCTGACCACCAACCATGCCGAGCGTGACCGTCATATTCTGAGCGCTGACTTCCTCAACGCCAGCGAATTCCCCACGGCGACCTTCACATCCACTGGTTTCGAAGCCACGGGTGACAACGAAGGCGTGGTGACCGGCGAGCTGACGCTGCACGGCGAAACTCAGGAAATCGAAATGCCGGTGACCCTGATGGGCGAAGGTGAAGACCCTTGGGGTAACTACCGCGCTGGTTTCGAAGGCAGCACCATGCTGACGCTGAGTGATTTCGGCATCGACATGAGCGACTTCCCGGAGGCCATGCACGAGCTGGAGCTGTACGTCACCTTCGAAGGCATCCGCCAGTAAGCGATGACTGATCAGAACGCTGCCACCTTCACGGGTGGTGGCGTTTTTTGCGTTTTAAAGCCCCCGTAAATCGAGCAATACACCAAGGAGGCCGCCGTTGGCAGCCGCTATGCAACAACGTGAGTTGGCTATCACCCTGTGGCGTCAAACCTGGCCCATGGCCATTGGTGTTCTGGCGCTGCTCGGGTTTCAACTGGTCGACAGCGCCTTCATCGCGCGGCTGGGCACGGCCCCGCTGGCCGCGCAGTCGTTCACTTTTCCGCTGTCGTTTTTGATCGTTGGTATTCAGGTGGGGATGGGCATCGCCATTGCGGCGCTCATCTCCCGAGCCTTGGGGGCCGGTGAGCAAGCCAGAGCCAGGCGCTTGAGCAGCCTGGTGCTGTTGGCGGGTGGTGCGGTCATCGGTGTGCTGGCCGTCGTGCTTTGGGCGTTGCAGGAGCCCTTGTTCAGCCTGCTGGGGGCCGACCAGCGTGCGCTAGGGCACATTCGAGCCTACTGGGCGCCGCAGCTGTTCGCCGCCTGGTTGGGCGCCTTGCTTTACTTCATCTACAGCGTGTTTCGCGCCCACGGCGATACTCGGTTACCTGGCAAGATGATGGTGGTCAGCAGCCTGGTGAACCTGGTGCTGGACCCGCTGTTCATTTTTGGCCTAGGCCCCTGGGAGGGATGGGGGTTACCGGGTGCTGCCTGGGCCACGGCCATCGCCTTTGCCGTGGGCTTGTGGTTTACCTGCCGCAAGCTCTATCGGCGTGACTGGGCGACCTCGGTGGCGCTGTGGCCAGAGATCAAACGCTCCTGGCGGCCTTTCACCGGCATTGCCGCGCCAGCCATGGTCAGCCAGCTGATGCCGCCGCTGGCCGCCATGCTGGCGATTGCGGCGGTGGCGGGGCTGGGGGATACCCAAGTCGCGGCCTGGGGGTTGGCCAGCCGATTGGAAACCCTTTCGCTAATGGTGATTCTTGCCATGACCATGTCGCTGCCCCCCTGGTTGGGGCGCTGCTATGGGGCTGGAGACTGGGAGCAGATTCATCGTCTCATGCGCCTGGCGCTGACCGTGGCCGTGGCCTGGCAGTTGGCGTTGGGCGTGTTGTTGGCGCTGGCGTCACCCTGGGTGGCCATGGCGCTGGCCGGTAATCCGGAAGTGCAGAGCGAGCTGGCGCTGCTGATACGTTTTCTACTGCCCAGCTATGCGGCGCTGGGCGTGTGCATGCTGGTGGTCTCGGCGGGCAATGCGCTGGGCTGGCCGCTGCGGGCCATGCTGCTCTCCAGTGCGCGGCTGTTCGTGTGCTACCTGCCGTGCCTTTGGGTGGGGGCGCAGCTGTTTGGCTGGACGGGGCTGGCTGCGGGTGCCGCTGTGGGGAATGTGCTGGCAGGCCTGATGGCTTGGGGAGCGCTGCGGCAGATTCTCTCCCGCCCGCATCGGCGGGCGGGAGTGTCATGACCCCACGACAGGTTCAGTGCTGGCGGTGTGATTCCTGAAACGAGAAATACAGGAACAGCAGCGCCATGGCGAGATAGCCCATCACGAAGTCGGGGGCCGCATTGAAGGCCAGCTGGGGCGCATGCATCAGGCCAACGAATGAAAAACCCGCTGCGATGGCGGCAAAGGCCGCTGCCCTGCGGAACTGATGGTCGATCACCGACACGGTCATGGCGCCCAGCAGGATGGCCATGAACATGGCACCTTGCCCCAGCACGACGATGGCGCTGGAGATGTCGCTGACCACCTCACCAGCTCCCCGGTTGAAGCGCGTCATCACATAATTGGCGAAGTAGGGCAGCATCGCCAGGGCGATGGCCGGGTAGTAGCGGGTATCGTTGGCCTGGAACGCAGTGGCGATCATGGACATCCCCACGAACACCAGAATAGGCGCCACGACGGAGACCGGAATGATGGCCGCCAGGGCAGCAATCAGGCCGAACATGGTGGCCAGCGCATAGACGGCGCCGTTCAGCAGGCTGTAACCGCGCCCGGCGCCCATCCATTTGGCACCCACCGTGGCAATGTAAACCGTCGTCGGGAACACGCCGCCAAACAAGGCCCCGATCATGGTGCCTGCGCCATCCACGGCCTGGCACTCCCGTACATCGTACTTGTCGCCTGCGGCTTCCATGGCCTCGACGTTGTTCATGGTTTCGATGGCGTTGTACAGGGTAATGGGCAGCACCACGGTCAGGACGGCCAGCATGCCGGTGAACAGCAGGCCCAGCCCTTCGAACCAGGCGAGATTGGGCAGCAAGGGGTAGAACCCCAGGTGGGTGAAGGCATCGCTGAAGCGCTCGGTGCCTGCATCGCCAATCAGGTAGGCCATGGTCGTCCCGATGACGATGGCAAACAGCGAGGTGGGGAGCTTGAAGGGCATGCTCACCCTGGCGACCAGGCCCACGATGATGATCCCCAGCACCAGTAGCCCGATCACCGGCATTTCCAGTGTCTTGAACAGCATTTCACCCGCAATGAAGGTCAGCGCAACGCCTGCCACGGCACCCAGCATCGCGGCTCTGGGCAGGTGATACTGTACCCAGCGGCCCACGACGCTGATCAGGGCTTCGATGGCGCCGCTGATGAAGCAGGCGGCCACGGCGACTTTCCAGGCGAGTTCAGCATCGCCGGTCAGCTGTTTGGCGGGCAGCAGCACCCCGAACAGGAAGACGAACATCACCGGCGTGGAAATACCGTAGGAGAGCGCTGTGACGTCGCTGCGGTTCTCCTTGCGCGCCAAGCGAGCGGCGCTCCAGGCGTAGTAGAAATTGCCAACCATGACGGCGACCGCCGCCCCTGGCAGCACCTGCCCATACACGATGGAAGCAGGGAAACCCATGCCCAGCATGGTAATGGCGATAATGACGAAGTTGGCGATGTTGTTCTGGAACAGCGCAAAGAAAGCGTCGGTATCTTCTTTTTTGTACCAGGGGTAGGGAGTGCTGGCAGCCGCCATGTTGTGCCTCTCGGTTATGGTGTGTTGTATACAAGGCTACGCTGAGTGTGCCGAATATTTGACTAATCGGTCAAGCGTTGCGTTGTCACGGACGCCGCGCGGGCGCCCCAGGCTCTGGCGGCGAAGGCGCAATTGTACACATCATTGCCCAAGAGGTTGATCTTTCTAAACAAAAACGCCCAGGCCAAAGCCTGGGCGTGATACGTCGGTGCGCGAGATCAGTCGTTGACTGCCGCGATGGCCTTGGCCAGGTAGGGGAGGTTCTCGTGGGAGAAGCCTGCCACGTTGGCCCGGCCCGAGCGCACCATGTAGATGCCGAACTCGTCGCGCAGGCGGTCTACCTGTTCCGGAGTCAGGCCTGTGTAGGAGAACATGCCGCGCTGCTCGGCTACGCAGGCGTACTTTTCCGCCAGACCGTAAGGCTTGAGTGCCTCGACGAAATCGCGACGCAGGGTATTGATACGGTCGCGCATCTCCGTCAGCTCTTCACGCCACAGGGCGGACAGCTCGGCATCGTGGAGGATTTCACTGACGATGGCGCCGCCGTGGGCGGGCGGATTGGAGTAGTTTTCCCGAGCAACGATGGCCGCCTGAGAGCGTACGTTTTCCATCTGCTCGGCGTCCTTGGCCACCAGAATCAGGCAGCCAGTGCGCTCGCAGTAGATACCGAAGTTCTTGGAGCAGGAGCTGGTGATGATCACCTCATCCAGGTTTTCAGCCAGCAGACGAACGCCGTAGGCATCTTCTTCCAGCCCTTCGCCGAAGCCTTGGTAGGCGAAGTCGATCAGCGGCAGCAGCTTGCGCTCTTGCAGAACGGCCATGACTTCCTGCCACTGGGCATGAGAAAGATCGAAGCCGGTGGGGTTGTGGCAGCAGGCATGCAGCACGACCACGTCGCCTTCGGGGATCTGCTTGAGTGCTGCCAGCATGCCCGCGAAATCCAGACGGTTCTCGGCATCGACGTAGGGGTATTTGTGCAGCGCAATGCCCGCCGCGGTGAAGATGCCGTGGTGGTTGGGCCAAGTGGGGTCGCTGACCCAGATGCCTTTGCCGGGCAACTGGCTGGCAATGAAATCGGCCGCCAGACGCAGAGCGCCTGTGCCGCCCGGTGACTGCGTGGCGCTGGCACGGTTGGCTTTCAATACCGCTGAGTCGGCACCCAGTACCATGGGCAGCACGGCATCGCCATAAGCAGGCGCGCCATGGGAGCCGATGTAGGTCTTGGTGGTTTCATTCTTGAGCAGGCGAGCTTCTGCTTCCTTGACCGCGCGCATGACCGGGGTATTGCCCGCTGCGTCACGATATACACCGACACCAAGGTCCACTTTCTGCGGATTGGTGTCTTTCTTGAAAGCTTCGATCAACCCGAGAATGGCGTCTCCAGGGACTCGCTCAATTTGCTCAAACATTTATTCGACTACCTCGTCGGTTCTGGCGGCAAGAATGAAATCATTGAGATGCAGGCCGCGCAGGGTATGCGTCCACCAGGTCACGGTGGTGTACCCCCACTCGGTCACGAGGACCGGGTGATGCCCAGCCTGCTCGGCGACCTCACCGACACGCTGGGTAAAAGCCAACGCATCCGCGAAATCACGAAACGCAAAGCGTCTCGTCAACTTCATGATGCCATCGTGTTCGATAATCTGCCACTCTGGAAGTGCGGCCAGATGGGGTTGGCATGCCTCATGAGCGAGCGGCATGGCATCTGACGACACGGGCTGGAAGGCAGTGCGAGCGAGGCTTTGCATGGTCGGTCTCCGAAGGCGACGTTACTAGCGTCAGGGTAGAAGACGCACGCAGTCCCGGCCAACCTCCTTGGCGCGATAGAGCGCCTGATCCGCGCGCTCCATCAGGCTGGTCAGGGGTTCGCCACAGCGGTACTCCGCAACCCCGATGCTCAGCGTGACGCTGTTCTGGCCAATGCCGAAATCGTGCTCGGCGATGGTTTTACGCAGGCGGTCGGCAAGCGCATGGCATTGCTGCAGCGAGGTGAGCGGCAACAGTACCATGAACTCTTCACCTCCCAGGCGGGCAACCACGTCTTCACAGCGCAGCAGCGAGCAGGTCAACGTGGCGAGCTGTTTGAGTACCTTGTCGCCCTGCAGATGTCCCCAGGCGTCATTGAGCTGCTTGAAGTGGTCGATGTCGATCATCATGACCGACAGTGGTGAGCCGTGGCGCGTGCTCAGGGAGCTCAAATGCGTCAGTTGCAGCATCAACTTGCGCCGGTTGGCCAGGCCGGTCAGCGGGTCGGTGTCGCAAAGCCGACGCAGGCGCTGCTCTTCCAGCACCTGGTCGGTGATATCCATCATGATACCGCTCCAGCGCACGCCATTGGTGAAAGGTTCTGGGTTGGCGCTGACCGCGATCCAGCGAGGGTTTTCTTCTGGAAAGGGGAGTCGGAAGCGGGTGGTCAGCGGCAGCATCCAGCGTGCTGAGCGCTCGATGGCCGACATGATCTTTGGGTAGTCGCTGCCAGTGAGTTGCTCCAGCAGCGGCTGGGCATCTTCGGCGAGCTGGTGTTTGTCGATATAGGCAAGTGCCATGCCACCCCCTTCCAGATAGGGAAAGTGCATGTGGCCAGCGTGCGTGCGGTAAAACTGAAAAATGACCCCTGGGATGCTGCTGATCAACTCTTCCGTGCTCGGGGCGGCAGGCTTGGAAGTAACGGATGCCTCATTCACGGACATGCGTGAATCTCCAGACGATAGGCCTATTATAAGTTAGCTGTGAAGATTAGCCCTAAATAGGTAAATGGGATGTAAGCCATTGCTGACAAATTGTCTTTTATTAATAATTTTTTGGAATTAAAAGCAGATTTTAAATTCTATATGGCTCGTTTTTGGCGGAGATGGCCTGTGCAGAGCGCACCATTCGGTTTAAAATTACTTTTCGGCATATGAATTATTATTCTTATTACTTTGGTGGCGGGTTTGGCTGCACAGCAATCACACGAGGTGGATACGTCCATAATGGCAACCATGAGCGCACAGACAGGCGTTGGCCGTGTCAGTTTGGTAGGCGCAGGGCCAGGCGACCCGGAGTTACTGACCCTGAAAGCCTTTCGTCGGCTCAAAAGTGCCGAGGTGGTGCTTTATGACCGTCTGGTGAGTGATGAAATCATCGCGCTGCTGCCACAGGAAGCCGCGCGCTACTATGTCGGCAAGGCGCGTTCGTCCCACAGTGTGCCTCAGGAGGGGATCAATCAGGCATTGGTGGAGTGGGCTCGGCAGGGCAAGCAGGTGGTGCGTCTGAAAGGTGGCGACCCGTTCATTTTTGGGCGTGGGGGAGAAGAGCTGGAAACCTTGGTGGCTGCCGGTATCGAGGTAGACGTCGTGCCCGGCATTACCGCTGCCTCGGGGTGTGCGGCTTATGCTGGCATACCGCTGACCCATCGCGATCATGCGCAATCCGTGCGTTTCGTGACCGGGCATTTGCAGCAGGGCGAGTTTACCCTCGATTGGCCTACTCTGGCGCAGCCTGGGCAGACCCTGGTGTTTTACATGGGGCTGAGTAATTTGACGGCCATTTGTGAGGGGCTGATGGCCCATGGTTTGCCACCGGAAACGCCCCTGGCACTGATCGAGCAGGGAACCACGCGCCAGCAGCAGACCCATACGGGCACCCTGCGGCAACTGCCGACGGCTTTTCTGCAAGGTGCCATCCAGCCGCCTACGCTGTTGATCGTGGGAAGCGTAGTGACATTGCATGCGCGCCTTTCGTGGTTCGAGGTGGAACAGGGAGCCGCTCAGGGCTTCGGTGAAGAGAGCCATCTTTGCAAAGTGCGTCGCCCGTGACGGTATCTGGCCACTCGAGAGAGGCAGGGTTCGAAGCCGTATCTTGCTGAGCGCTGGCGATATGCGGGTGGCTGTGTATGCTGGTAAGGACTACTTTTAGAAACGATCGTTGACGATAGCGAGCGATTTGTCACTCACGTTGCTATTACCAGCAGCCAAGCGAAGAGAGGGATGCAGCATGTCAGAAGCAAACCACCCAGAGCCGCACACACCTGCTGGCAAGCCTGATATGAAGACGCTGTTTCAGGATAACCGCGTCAAGGGGATTGCCGGTATCGCGGCCATTGCGGTGATATGGGCCATCATGGCGCAGTCCAATGCAGGCACCCATCGTGATCGCGTCGAGCGGCTGGAAGGCCAGCTCAACAGTGTCGAGCAGGAGAATGCCCAGTTGAGCCAGCGCCTGGCCGAGGTCGAAGAAGCCGAAGCCGACCTGACCGCCATGCGTGAAGAAATTGCCTTGTTGGCGCAGCAGCAGGAAGAAGCTTCTGAAACGCTGGCGTCTGCTCAGGGCGAGGTAGGCACCGTGCAGTCGCGTCTGGAGGAGTTGGAAGCGCAGCGGGATGCCCTTGAGCAGGAAGTGACGTCACTGGAAGAGCGTCTGGCGGGCGCCAAGAGCGAGATGGAAAGCCTGCGCGAAGCGCGCGACCAGATCGTCAGTGAGCGTGATGAGGCCGAGTCTAGCCTGCAACAGATCGAAGATGCCCGTGAAAGCGCGGAGCAGGCGCGTCAGGAGGCTGAAGCGGCTCGTCAGGAAGCCGAAGAGCAGCGCCAGCAGGCGGTAGAAGAGCAGACGGCTGCCGAAGACGAGCTCAGTGAGCTGGAATCCCAGGTCAACGAGGCCAATGAGCGCCTGGCCGAGCTGGAAGAGCAGATTGCCAGCCAGCAGAGCGAGCTGGAGTCGCTGCAGGAAGAGCGCGATAGCGTGACCAGCGAGCGCGATGCGATGCAGTCCGAGATCGAGTCCATGACCCAGCTGCGCGAGGAGGAAGAAGAGAGCCTGAGCCAGGTGCGCGGTGAAATGGATGACCTGATGGTGGCGTTGGACATTGGCCGTGAGGAAGTCGCCAATGTCGAGAGCGATATCGAGACTCGCGAAGAGCAGCTGGAACGCTTGGAGAGCCAACTGCGCGAGTGGCGTGAAGAGCTGGCCGCGCTAGGCGACCGCCTGCACGTGGATGATGCTGCCAACGATGAGGTGCCTGACCTGTCAGGTGATCAAGAGAGCGAGGGCGACGACGCTGACGCTGACGATACGCAAGCGCAGTAAACGGAGTTCCGATGGCTGAGGCCATCGTGTTCTTCCAAGAGCGGGCACGGGGCTTCCCATGCCCGCTTTTGTTTTTGTCGGTTTAGAAATGGGCGGTGGAGGAGTATCATTCCCGCCAGACCATGCAGGTATTCAACAACGGGAGAGCCATTGATGGATGGTGTGAAACATATCGTGGCCGTGGCCTCGGGCAAGGGTGGTGTCGGCAAGTCGACCGTGACCGTGAATCTGGCGCTGGCATTGTCGGCTCAGGGCTACCGTGTGGGCGTGCTGGACGCCGATATCTATGGACCCAGCCAGGCCCAGATGCTGGGCGTCAAGGAGGGCATGCGTCCTCAAGCCGGGGAGAACAATACATTTTTGCCCCTGGAAGCACACGGCATCCAAGCCATGTCGATGGCGTTCATGGTCAATACCCGTGATGCCATGGTATGGCGTGGCCCTATGGTGGTGGGGGCGTTCCAGCAGATGCTCACCCAGACCCAGTGGGACAACCTGGACTTCCTGCTGATCGACATGCCGCCCGGTACCGGCGACATTCAGTTGACCCTGGCGCAGAAAGTGGCCGTGTCGGGTGCGGTGATCGTGACGACACCTCAAGACATCGCGCTGCTGGATGCTCGCAAGGGCATCGAAATGTTCCGCAAGGTCAATGTGCCTGTGCTGGGGGTAGTCGAGAACATGAGCCTTTACCACTGTGAGCAGTGCGGCCATGAAGCGGCGATCTTTGGCACCGGTGGCGGTGACCGCATTGCCGAAGAGTATGATACGGCGGTGTTGGGTCGGCTGCCGCTGACCCTGTCGATTCGTGAATTGGCCGACTCCGGGCGCCCCAGCGTGGTTGCCGAGCCGGAGAGTTCCGTGAGCCAAACGTTTGCCGAGATTGCCCGTCAGGTGGCGCAGTCCGTCAACGCCCATCAATCCGGTGGTCCGACGATTTCCTTTAGCGAGTGATGAAGTAACCGATGAGCATTAAATCAGACAAGTGGATCCGCCGTATGGCGCAGAGCGATGCCATGATCGAGCCCTTCGAAGCCGAGCAGGTGCGCTACGTCAACGATCAGCGGGTGATCTCCTACGGCACGTCCAGCTACGGATACGATGTGCGCTGTGCCGATGAGTTCAAGGTGTTTACCAATATCCACTCGGCGATTGTCGATCCCAAGTCGTTCGATGACAAGAGCTTCGTCGATGTGAAAGGGGACGTGTGCATCATTCCCCCCAACTCGTTCGCGCTGGCGCGCACGGTGGAGTACTTTCGTATTCCGCGTAACGTGCTGACCATTTGTCTGGGCAAATCGACCTACGCGCGCTGCGGCATCATCGTCAACGTGACGCCACTGGAGCCGGAGTGGGAAGGCCACGTGACGCTGGAGTTTTCCAACACGACCAACCTGCCTGCCAAGATCTATGCCCATGAAGGCGTTGCCCAGATGCTGTTCCTCGAATCCGACGAGGTCTGCGAAACCTCGTACAAGGATCGCGGCGGCAAGTACATGGGACAGCGTGGGGTGACCTTGCCCAGAACGTGATGGGGAAGGACTTAGCGATCAGTCATCGTCAGATGGCAGGATAAAAAACGCCCTGATGCAGTGATGCATCAGGGCGTTTTAGGTTGGGCGCAACGATGGCTCAGGCGTCGTTGGCTTCTTCGTCCAGCTCTTCGGCGGCATCCGCATGGGAAAGACGCATGCCGTGGGGCGGTAACAGGTGGCCGTCCATGCGTGCGCCTTCGGCGGTGTATTGCAAGCGTCCTTCAAGGAACCAGTGAACGGCAATCGGGAAGATCAGGTGTTCACGGGCGTGGACTTTCTCCTTGAGGGTCTCGACGCTGTCTTCGGCGGTGACGGCGAGCTCGGCTTGCAAGACCACTGGCCCTCCGTCCAGCTCTTCGGTGACGAAATGCACGCTGCAACCATGCTGGGCAACGCCATCGGCCAAGGCTCTGGCGTGGGTGTTGAGGCCCTGGTAGGCAGGCAGCAGCGACGGGTGAATGTTGAGCATTCTGCCCAGGAAGCGCTGTACGAAACGTGGCGTCAGAATTCGCATGAAGCCCGCCAGAACGATGAGATCCGGCTCATGGCGTTCGATCACCTTGATCAGCGCGCCGTCGTAGGCGTCGCGACTATCGTATTCACGGTGGGGCAAAGCCACCGCTTCGATACCCGCTTCGTGGGCGCGCTTCAGACCGTAAGCGTCCGGCTCGTTGGAGATGACCGCGACGATCTCGCCGCCCAGACGGTCGTGCTGCTGGGCATCGATCAAGGCCTGCAGGTTGCTGCCGCTGCCGGAGATCAACACCACCACACGACGCGCTCCCACGGGTTCCGGGGTCAGGTCGTTGATGGTATCCGTGCTGTACTCGGTACTGCTCATGCCTGCGGGCCTGCCTTGAGGTTGTTCAGCACCACGGCCTCGTCCTCGCGTGCCACGATGTGACCAATCTGGTACACGGTTTCACCTTGAGCCTGCAAGTGAGCCTTGGCGGCTTCCGCCTGGCTCGCAGGCACTACTACCACCATGCCGATGCCGCAGTTCAGCACGCGGTGCATTTCGGTTTCGTTGACGTTGCCCTTGGCTTGCAGCCAGTTGAATACTTCCGGGCGCTGCCAGGTGGTCAGGTCGATCTGTGCCGCCAGGTGGTCGGGCAGCACGCGGGGAATGTTTTCCAACAGGCCGCCGCCGGTGATGTGCGACAGCGCATGTACCGCCAGCTCCGTTTCACGCATCATCGAGAGCAGCGATTTCACATAGATGCGCGTGGGGGCCATCAGTGCCTCGCTCAGCGGCTTGCCGTCCACCTGCTCTTCCAGCGACGCCTGGCTGACTTCGAGGATCTTGCGAATCAGGGAGTAGCCGTTGGAGTGAGGGCCGGAAGAGGCGAGGCCCAGCAGTACGTCGCCTTCGGCAACCTTGCTGCCGTCCAGGATCTCCTCTTTCTCCACGACGCCAACGCAGAAGCCGGCCAGGTCGTAGTCGTTGCCTTCGTACATGCCGGGCATCTCGGCGGTTTCGCCGCCCACCAGGGCACAGCCGGCCAGTTCGCAGCCTGCACCAATGCCGGTGACCACGTCGGCGGCGATATCCACGTCCAGCTTGCCCGTGGCATAGTAGTCGAGAAACAGCAGCGGCTCGGCACCTGCCACGATCAAGTCGTTGACGCACATGGCTACCAGGTCGATCCCAATAGTGTCATGCTTGCCCAGGTCCATGGCCAGACGCAGCTTGGTGCCTACGCCGTCGGTACCAGAGACCAGTACGGGTTGACGGTAACCCGCAGGCAGCTCGCACAGGGCGCCGAAACCGCCGAGGCCGCCCATGACCTCCGGGCGTGACGTGCGCTTGGCCACATGCTTGATGCGGTCCACCAGGGCATTGCCTGCATCAATATCGACGCCTGCGTCCTTGTAGCTGAGAGAGGGAGTCGACTGGGAAGAGGAGGTCTCGGTCATGACGGGTCCTGTGAAGCCTATGCAAAGCGATTGTGCTGGCAAATTGCCAGTGCCGGAGCGATAACGGCCTGCGATTGTATCATTGCGCGACGTAAGTCGCACCGATGGACACGTTATCAGATGCGTGCTGGCCAGGTTTTGTTACTATTCATTGCTTGACGCTGACCGTTTATCCAGGAAGGAGAGAGTGAAATGCGACATTCGTGGTGGGGCATCCTGTTTTTGGTGGCCCTGGTTGGCGTTGTGTATTTGCTGGATGCCGTCTTGATGCCCTTCATTGCCGGACTGATTCTGGCGTACCTGGCAGACCCGTTGACCAACTATTTTCAGCGGCTGGGCCTCAAGCGGGTGTGGGCGGTCAGTAGCGTATTCCTCATTTTACTGCTGGTGCTGGCCATCAGTCTGTTGATTCTGATTCCGCTGGTCATCCAGCAGATCAAGCAGCTTGGGGAGATGGTGCCGGGGGTGTTCGACTGGGTGGAAAACTACCTGGCCCCGCAGGTGCAGGAGTGGACGGGGTATGACCTGCGTTCCGAGCTGGACAATGTTCAGGAGACCCTGGCTGAAAATTGGCGCGATGCCGGTAGCTACCTGGCCCAGGCGCTTGGTCAGATCGGCCGTTCGGGCATGGCGTTTGCCACGTGGGTGACCTACGTGGCGTTGATCCCGGTGGTCACCTTTTACCTGTTGCTCGACTGGAACCGGTTGCTGAACAATCTGATCGACTTGATTCCGCGTCACTGGGTCGATGACGCCACTCGGTTGGCCAAGCGCTGCGACGAGGTGTTGGCGGCTTTCCTGCGGGGGCAGTTGCTGGTCATGCTGTGCCTGGGCATTATCTATGCGGTGGGTCTGACCCTGATGGGGCTGAATTTTGGCCTGTTGATCGGTGTCATTTCTGGCCTGGTGAGCATCGTCCCCTTTCTGGGGTTCATCGTTGGGCTCAGCAGTGCCTTGGTGGTGGCATTGTTCCAGTTCGACAGCTGGTGGGCGCTGTTGGGAGTGCTGGGGGTATTCAGCCTGGGGCAGGTCATCGAAAGTGTCGTGCTGCAGCCCAAATTGCTGGGTGACAAGATTGGCTTGCACCCGGTGGCGGTCATTTTTGCGGTACTCGCGGGGGGCAATCTGTTTGGCCTGACCGGGGTGCTTCTGGCCTTGCCAGCGGCTTCGGTCATCATGGTGCTGCTCAAGGAAGTCAAAGAGCGTTACCAGAACAGTGCCTTGTATGATGAGACGCTGGAGCCGACGTCACCGCCGCACGAACTGGGTCTCCAGGACAAAAGGGAGTCTTCATGAGCCGATTGCCGGCACAGTTACCGCTCGGGGTGGGGTTGCGTGATGACGCAACGCTGAACAATTACTATCCCTCGAGCGGTAATGCAGCTCTGGTGCAGCATCTGACGCAACAGCTGTCGCCAGACGCCGAGCCGTTCATCTATCTTTGGGGCGCGCCGGGCAGCGGCCGTAGTCATCTGTTGCAGGCGGCCTGCCATGCGGCGTCGGATCAGGACAAGCGTGCCCTTTACCTGCCGTTGGCCGACCTTGGCCATTTCCCACCGCTGATGCTGGAGGATATCGAGCGTCTTGACCTGGTGGCCATCGACGACCTCGAATACGTCATTGGGCGCAAGCGTTGGGAAGAGGCGCTGTTCCATGCGTTCAATCGCTTGCGAGATGCTGGCAAAGCGCTCTTGATCGCCGCCAATGCGCCGCCCAGGCGGCTGGACGTCGTACTACCGGACCTGGCCTCACGGTTGACCTGGGGGGTGACGTTTCATCTTCACCCGCTGGATGACCAGGAGCGCCTGGCCGCCTTGAAGCTGCGGGCTCGGGTCAGGGGAATGGAGTTACCCGACGATGTGGGGCGGTATATCCTGCATCGCGGCCCCCGAGAGCTTGGCGAGCTGTGTCGGGCGTTGGAGACCCTGGATCAGGCGTCGCTGTCGGCCAAGCGCAAGCTGACCATCCCTTTCGTGAAAGGCGCACTCAACTGGTAGACATCATTGGCAGGTACCATGAAAAAGCCCCGAGCACAGCGTGCTCGGGGCTTTTTACGTTGGGCTGGCCTCACTCACGTGCCACCAGCCTGGCGTTTGATCAGGCGCTCTTGCTCATTTTGCTGGCGGCTGCCTGAGCCTGCTTGACGTTTTCTTCGGTCAGCTTCTGGCTTTTCTGCAGGAAATCCTGCTGCAGCGATACCACCTTGTCAGCGTCGCCCTTGACGCGCTCGGCCAGGTCCTTGGCCACTTTTTGCTGGCTTTCCATGTAGCTGCGCAGGCCATCGGCATCCTTGACGCTCATCAGCTGACGCACCTGAGCGATGCCGGTGTCCACGTACGCTTTGTTCGCGTCCAGCTGGGCATTCAGCAGTTTTTCAGAGTAGTCGATGCTCAGGGTCATGTAAGCACGGGCAGGTGCCATGAACAGGTTGTCGAACTGCTGAGTCATTTCGTTGGTGTTGAAGGTACGCATGGTGATATCTCCTGGCCTTGTTTTGGGCAAAGTCTTGGGCAAAGTCTTGGGCAAAGTCTTAGGCAAACGGATTGCTGATCGAGTAGGGCAATCCAATATTCAAGGCTCAGCAACCGCGTTCCTGAAATCGCTACTGCAACTGCTGACCTCATCTTGCTTTGCAGCATAACAGCTGTTTTTGTGCAGTGCAACATGGCGCAATCGCCTCTTGCCCTCCATGCTGTGGGGACGCTGTTTACCGATCCACGGAACATCGCTACACTTTAAGTTATGGATAATCATTATCATTTGATCGTCACTGCTGGCTATGCCAGCCATTGACGAGCGAACTGAACTCGATGAGCCAATTGGAAAAGGAGAGCACCATGAGCACGCGGATTGAACGAGACAGCATGGGTGAGCTGGAAGTACCCGCAGAAGCCCTCTACGGTGCCCAGACACAGCGGGCGGTAAACAACTTCCCGGTGTCGGGCACACCGTTGCCCGCGGCGTTCATTCACGCTGTGGCGCGGATCAAGCTGGCTGCCGCGCGCAGCAATCAGGCGCTGGGGTTGCTGGATGAACAGCGCGCCGCGGCCATCGAAAAGGCGGCCATGGCGGTGATCGACGGGCAGTACGATGAGCACTTCCCAGTGGATGTGTTCCAGACGGGGTCGGGCACCTCGACCAACATGAACGTCAATGAGGTGCTGGCGACCCTGGCCAGTCGTGAAGGGGTCGAGGTCACGCCCAATGATCACGTCAACATGGGGCAGTCCAGTAACGATGTCATCCCGACCGCCATTCATCTGTCCGCAGCGATTGCGGTACATGAACAGCTCCGACCTGCCCTGGTGCAGCTGAAAGAGACCATCGACCGCCGTGCCGAAGCGCTTTCCCACGTGGTGAAGACCGGGCGCACGCATTTGATGGACGCCATGCCGCTGCGCATGGACCAGGAACTGGGTGGTTGGTCCAGCCAGGTGGGGCAGGCCATCGAGCGTTTTGACAGCGCCCAGCAGCGGCTGTGCCGATTGGCGCAAGGCGGTACGGCAGTGGGCACGGGTATCAATGCGCCTGAAGGGTTTGCCGAGCGGGTGGCCGAGGACCTGAGTCGACAAACAGGGCTTTCTCTGGTGCCCAACGACAGCTTCTTCGCCAGCCTGGGCTCTCAAGATGCTGCCGTCGAGCTGTCCGGGCAGCTGCGCGGCTTTGCCTGTGTGGTGATGAAAATTGCCAATGACCTGCGCTGGATGAACTCTGGACCGCTGGCAGGGCTGGGTGAGATCGAGCTGGAGGCGCTGCAGCCGGGGAGCTCCATCATGCCTGGCAAGGTCAATCCGGTGATTCCCGAGTCCGCGGCCCAGGCGGCGGCTCAGGTGATCGGCCTGGACACGGCGGTGACCGTGGCCGGGCAGAGCGGTAACTTTCAGCTGAACGTGATGCTACCGCTGGTGGCGGCCAATCTGCTGACCTCCATTACGCTGATGAGCAACACTGCCACGCTGCTGGCCGAGCGGGCCATCGCCACTTTCAAGGTGCGCGAGGACAATTTGCAGGGGCCGCTGGCGCGCAACCCGATTCTGGTCACGGCACTGAACAGTGTCATTGGATATAACGCTGCCGCGGCCATTGCCAAGAAGGCGTATCAGGCGGGTCGGCCCATCATCGACGTGGCCGAGGAAGAAACCGACCTGGACCGCGCGACCCTGGAGCGCTTGCTTGACCCGGCGGTGCTCACGCGTGGGGGGATTCCTCAGTAAACAGCCGCGCTCTGGCCTGGTTCAGGCCAGTTTGGCGTCAGGTCTGCTGTTCTTCGCTCTTGCCTTGCGCAATGGTGGCACTGGCTTCCTGACGCTCTTCCGAACTGGCGGAAGGGGTGTCGTGCTCATCCTGGCGCGCCGGCTGGTAGCTGAGCGTCGCCAGGATGGGGAAGTGATCCGACCCGAAGTCTTCCAGGCGCTCCATGTGGGTGAGCGTAAACTCCTCACTGACGAACACATGATCCAGCGGCCAGCGCAGCACAGGGTAGTGGGCGTGAAAGGTGCTGAAGAGCCCGCGGCCGCGCCGGGGGTCGAGCATGCCACTGACCCTGCAGAACAGCCGCGTGGTGCGCGACCAGGCCACATCGTTGAGATCGCCCGCCACTATGGTGGGGAAAGGCTCTTCGTGGACTTCCTGGCCTACCCATAGCAACTCGGCGTCGCGCCACAGCGACTTTTCGCTCTCGCTGGGGGCGGGCGGTCTGGGGTGCAGGGCGTAGAAGCGAATCTGTTCGCCGTTGTCCAGGGTGACGCGCGTGTGGATGGAAGGGATGTCGTCCTGAATGAGCCACTTTACCTGTGGGTTGCTCAGCGGCAGGCGCGAATAGAGATGCATGCCATACAGGTTGTCCAGCGGCACCTTGACGCTGTGGGGCCACCGTTCGTGGAGAACGCTATCGAGCTGCTCTTGCCACCACTGGTCGGATTCGAGAGTGAGCACCACGTCTGGCTGGTGGCGCTCGATCATGGCCAGCAGTTTCGCTGACTGGCGGTTGGGCGTGAGCACGTTGGCGATCAGCAGCGTCAGCGTCGGGGCCTGGCTGTCGGCGTGGGTGGCCTTGACCTGGACTGGCCAGCAGCGGGTCCAAGGGATGATGTAGCGCAGTTGAAGCAGCAGGCTCACCAGGGAAGCCGCCAGAGCAATGTTCTGCCAATTGCCAGCAGGCAGTATCAGCCCGCTCAGCAGCGCACAGAGCGCCGCTGCTGTCGCCAGCTGCAAACGTGGAAATTCGACGCTGCGAATCCACCACCAGCGTAGGCGGACTCTGGCCAGCAGCGTGGCGAACAGGAGTGTCAGAGCGGTACAACCCAGTAATGGACCGAGCAAGCGATACCTCCTGGCATCATGATATGGCGATTTAACGTAGATGCAGCTTAGTGGTTACGTTTATCAAGTGTCGATATAATTCTTCCAGCTCAGGCGGTTGCCAGAGCCTTGCAGAGAAGAAGACGTAAAAATGACTTGCAATTCAGCTATAAAGCCGTAGAATACGCATCCGTTGCACAGCAGGACCATAGCTCAGTTGGTTAGAGCGCCACGTTGACATCGTGGAGGTCGGCGGTTCAAATCCGCCTGGTCCTACCAATCATGTGCAGCCACGTTTCAGGACCATAGCTCAGTTGGTTAGAGCGCCACGTTGACATCGTGGAGGTCGGCGGTTCAAATCCGCCTGGTCCTACCAGATTCTCCAAAAAGCCCCGAGCACTGCTCGGGGCTTTTTGCGTTATGGGCGGGGCAGATCGGTCTGGCGAATGAAGGTATCGACCAGCGCCTCGATGCCGGCCTGGTCCTGGGCGCTGAAGCGGGCCAGCTGGGGGCTGTCGATATCCAGAACGCCCCATAGCCAGCCATCCTGAACGATGGGGACGACCAGTTCGGACTGGGAGGCCGCATCGCAGGCAATATGGTCGGCTACGGCGTGTACGTCGTCGACTCGCTGGGTGGTGCAGCTGCGCGCCGCTGCGCCGCATACTCCCTTGTTGAACGGAATGGGGTTGCAGGCGGGCTTGCCCTGGAAGGGGCCTAGGGTCAATATTTCCGGCTGGCGCTGCAGGTAAAAGCCTACCCAGTTGAGCTGTTCCAGCGATTGCTGGATGAACGCGCTGGTCTGGGCGCTGTTGGTCAGCCAGTCGCGTGTGTCCAGCAGGGCAGCGAGCTGACGATTGAGCAGGTCATAATCGATGGGGGTCATGTTGTTTCCCGGTTCGGATCAATGTCTCGGATCAAAACGCATCAGGCCAGCCTCGCGGCTGGCCTGATGGCAAAGCGTGTGTGCTGCTCGGCGGATTAGTCTTCGATCCAGCCAGGTACGGCGGCACCTTTGAACAGCTCGGTGGCTTTCTCGATGACTTCGTCGCGCTGGTAGGCTTCGACCAGTTGGCGAATCTCTTCACGCTCTTCGTCACCGCCACGTACGGCAATCAGGTTGACGTAGGGAGACTCGGGGCCTTCCTTGATCAGTGCGTCATCCAGGCTGAGGCCTGCTGGCTGAGCAAAGGTGTTGTTGATGAAGGCCATGTCCACGTCGGGCAGTACGCGAGGCAACTGCGCTGCTTCGATTTCACGGAAGCGGAAGCCGCGCGGGTTTTCAGCGATGTCGATGGGGGTGGCTTCCAGGAACGTCGGATCGTTCAGCGTGATCAGACCTTCGTTGTGCATCAGGATCAGAGCGCGACCTTCATTGGAAGGGTCGTTCGGCAGGGCGATCTGAGCGCCGTCCGGCAGTTCATCGATGCTGCTGTATTTTTCAGAGTAGGCGCCAATGGGGTACACGAAGGTGTAGCCGGCGATGGCAAAGTCGTAGCCACGGTCGTTGATCATGGCTTGCATGTAGGGCTCGTGCTGGTAGGCGTTGGCATCCAGGCTGCCATCGGCCAGTGCCGCGTTGGGCGTCACGTAATCGGTAAACTCGATGATTTCGACGTTCAGGTCGAACTCTTCCTTGGCAATGCGCGCCGCGACTTCCATGACTTCGGTTTCCGGGCCAGCGACCGTGCCCATCTTGATGGTGCGCGTGTCGGCGTTGGCGACGTTGATGGCCAGTGCCAGGGCGGTCAGGCTGCCAATAACGAGTTTTTGCATGGCGTTGCTCCAGTGTTGTGGTGAATCGTGTTGCAATGATGCGGTAATAAGAAACGCAAGTCTAATTCGTTTTCGCTATATGTGGCTATGCTGATCAAAGCTAAAAGCTATGTCATTTCGCTGAGCCGTCGGTGGCTTACTTGCGATCGCTTTTGCGTACCAGATAGTCGCCCAGGCTTTGGAAGCCTTGCACCATGACCACCAGAATCACCACGGTGATCAGCATGATGGTCGGGTTGAAACGGTTGTAGCCATAGCGAATGCCCAAATCGCCAAGGCCGCCACCGCCAACGGCGCCTGCCATGGCCGAGTAGCTCACCAGGGTCACCACGGTAATGGTGAGACCGGTGATGATGCCGCCGCGTGCTTCAGGGATCAGCACCTTGGTGATGATTTGCCAGGGCGTGGCGCCCATCGACTGGGCGGACTCGATCAGGCCGGGCGAAATTTCGTTGAGCGCGCCTTCGATCAGGCGGGCGACGAAGGGGATGGCCGCGATGGTCAAAGGAACCGAGGCGGCATTGATGCCGATGGAGGTGCCGACCAGCATTCGCGTGAAAGGAATGATGGCGACCATCAGAATGATGAACGGAATCGAACGGCCTACGTTGGTGATGATGCCCAGTGCCTGGTTGAGTACCGGCATGGCCAGAATCTGCCGAGGCCGCGTGACGTACAGCAGCACCCCCAGCGGCAGGCCCAGCAGTGTGGCGATGACGCCGGACACGGCCACCATGTAAAGGGTGTCCAGCGTCGCCTGTAACACGAGATCAAACATTGCGCTGGACATGACCCAGTACCTCCACCTGTAGTTGATGCGATTCCAGATAAGACATGGCTTGCTCGGTCTGTGCCGGAGTGCCCAGCAGCTCGGCGATCATCAAGCCCAGCGTGCGCTCCTGAATCGACTCGACCTTGGCCTGCAGAATGCTGACATCCACGCTGCATTCGCGCGCCAGACGTGAAATCAGCGGCGTGGAGACCGCATCGCCCGAGAAGGTCAGCCGCACCACCGGGTGGGTCTGCTCGCCGGGCTGCGCTTGCAAGCGCTCCAGCAGCTCCTTGGGTGGGCTCAGCTGCAGGAAGTCGTTGAGGAACTCGCGACCTAGCTGGGTGGCTGGTGCGGTAAAGAAATCGCCGACTTCGGCGTCTTCCACCAGTCGCCCGCCGGAAATCAGACTGACGCGATGGCAGATCGATTTGACCACTTCCATCTCATGAGTGATCAGCAGGATGGTAATGCCCAGCTGCTGATTGATGTCGCGCAGCAGTTCGAGAATGGAGCTGGTGGTTTGCGGGTCCAGGGCCGACGTGGCCTCGTCGCAGAGCAGTACGTTGGGCTTGCTGGCCAGCGCCCGGGCAATGGCCACGCGCTGCTTCTGACCACCTGAGAGTTGCGCGGGGTACTGCTTGGCCTTGTCGGCCAGACCGACCATGTCGAGCAGTGGCAAGACGCGGTTCTTGATGGCGCTGCGCTTCTCGCCCATCAGCTCCAGCGGCAGCGCCACGTTATCGAAGACGGTGCGCGTGGTGAGCAGGTTGAAGTGCTGAAAGATCATGCCAATACGATGGCGTGCCTGATTCAGGTCGCGGCGGCTCAACTGAGTCATTTCCTGGCCGTCGACCTGTACCTTGCCGCTGGTGGGGCGCTCCAGCAGGTTGACGCAGCGGATCAGGGTCGATTTACCTGCGCCGGATAGGCCGATGACGCCGTGAATGCTGCCCTTGGGGATCGTTAAATTGACATCCTGAAGGGCGTGAACGGCGCTGGGGCCGCTACCGTAGGTTTTGCTTACGTTGCTAAGTTCAATCATAGCGTCTGCCTTAATGTTAGGCCGAAGACGGAGTGCGGGGGAGGCGAGCGTAGGGAGGGTAACAAAAAAAAGGCCACCCTTGCGGGTGGCCATCAACGCTGGACACACCCTTTTAGCTGCACTTCACGTGGTTACAGGAACCGCGTGGACGCCCGCAATCTGGGTACAAATCGGCGTCATTACATTTGCGGCGAAAGTCTAAAGAGAGGTGGGTGAATTGTCAATTAAATACGGTCTATTTCATGTTTAAGGAAACGCTGCATAAATCCCGTCGGAGCTGCCTCATAGCCACCGACGAGGTAAAATCTGACCTGTCGTCCAACACCCGCTGACAGAGCCACTCCGATGAAA
>NZ_BMXN01000008.1 GCF_014651775.1 Vreelandella hamiltonii | reverse complement strand
GCTCATGGCGTATCCGTCCTATGTTGGTTGTGATCTGGCGAGATCAATCAACAGGATACGCCACCCTCTCTACTGCCCTCCATACACAAGAACTGAGCTTAACTCGGTCAGGTTGAACGGGTAGCTAAACGGCGTCCAGTCCATCCAGTCGCGGTAGCGCCCGCCCGGCGGCACGTTGTGGCCTGCCGCGAAAGGCGCGATGGGCATGGTGGGAGTGACCAGCAGATCGTACTGCTCATGAAAGGCCGCCATGCGGGCGGTCAATTCGCTGCGCTCACGGCGGGCGGCAAGGTAGGCGGAAAGTGAGACGTCCTGCCCGCGTCGTGCAATCTCCAGAAAGCCAGGATCGAGCGCGGCTTGCTGCCGTGCATCGAGCTTTTCGACGGCCTGGGTGGCGCCTGCAAACCATAGTGTGTTGAACGTCCTGAGCGGATCGCTAAAGCCAGGGTCGATGCGGTCGACGGTGGCGCCCAATGCTTCCAGGTAACCGACGGCTTCTTCAACGCGCTGGGCGATATCCGGCGCGACGTCTACGTAGCCGAGATTGGCGCTAAAGGCGATGCGCCAACCCTGCAGGCTGGCCGGAGGGGGCGTAAGCCAGTCGGGCCCGCTGGGGTTGCCAGCGTAGCCATCCCGAGCATCCGGCTGGGCCATCACGCTCAGCATCAGGGCGCTATCCCTTGCTGTGCGCGTCATGGGGCCCAGATGCGACAGGGTGCTCATGGTGCTGGCGGGCCACTGGGGGACCCAGCCAAAGGTGGGCTTGATGCCAAAGGTGCCGGTAAAGCTGCAGGGAATACGAATGGAGCCGCCTGCGTCGCTGCCCTGATGAAGCAGGCCCAGGTTCAGCGCCGCGGCCGCCCCCGCACCTCCGGATGACCCGCCAGGTGTGAGATCAGTGTTCCATGGGTTGCGGGTAATACCGTGCAGCGGGTTGTCGGTGACGCCTTTCCAGCCAAACTCGGGCGAGGTGGTTTTGCCGATCACGATGGCCCCGGCATTGCGCAGGTGGCGGCTGATGGGCGCGTCTATCTCCCAGGGGCCATCCGGTGCCGTGGTCGTCGACCCCAGCCGAGTCGGCAGCCCTTTGGTCAAGGTCAGATCCTTGATGGTCACGGGAATCCCGTCCAGCGGCCCGCAGGGCGCCCCGGCCTGCCAGCGCCGAGTGGACTCGGCGGCTAATTGGCGGGCCTGTTCTCCGTTGACACAGGTGAAGGCATTGACCCTGGGGTTATCTCGTTCGATGCGGGCCAGGCAGTCCTCCACCAGCATCTCCGGCGAGAGCGATCCCTCTCTGAAGCGCGCCAGAGCGTCCACGGCCGTCAGGGTTGCTAAGGTGTCTGCCATGCTATTCGCCATCCTCGATACCTGCCGCTTCCAGCATGGCGTGCAGCAGCACGTTACAGCCTGCGTGAACGTGTTCGGGCGTGGCGCTTTCGATCTCGTTGTGGCTGATGCCATCCTTGCAGGGAATGAAGATCATCGCGGCGGGGGCAACACGGCCAATGAACATCGCGTCGTGCCCGGCGCCGCTGATGATATCCATGTGCGATAGCTGCAGCTTTTCAACGGCCTGGCGCACGCTATTCACGCATGCCTGATCGAAATGCTCAGGGGCAAAATCGGCCGTCGGGGTCAGTTCATACTCCAGCCCGTGACGTTGGCAAATCTCTTCCACGGCGCTGGCCACGGCTTGCCCCATGGTAATGAGGGCCTCGGGTTCCCAGTGGCGCATGTCCAGGGTCATCTTGACCTGGCCGGGAATCACGTTGCGCGAGCCCGGGTGCAGCGTCATGCAGCCCACCGTGCCGCGCCCGTGGGGTTGATGCTCATGGGCAATCCGGTTGAGTGCCTGGGTGACTTCTGCCGCGCCCATCATGGCATCCCGGCGCAGGTTCATGGGCGTGGGGCCTGCATGGGCTTCGAGCCCGGTCAGGGTCAAGTCGAACCACTTCTGCCCAAGCCCGCCGATGACCACGCCAATGGTGGTCTCGGTATCTTCGAGAATGGGGCCTTGTTCGATATGAGGCTCGAAATACGCCTTGATCTCGTCCGGCGACACCTCATCCTGGCCACGATAGTGAATGGCATCCAGAGCGTCGCTCACCGTGATGCCTTCGGCGTCGGTGCGCGCCATCATGGCATCGAACGCCAGCTCGCCGGTAAAGACGCCAGAGCCCATCATGCAGGGAGGAAAGCGGCAGCCCTCTTCATTGGTCCAGGCGACCACTTCGATGGGCGAGCGCGTGGTGATGTTGTGCTGGTTGAGCGTGCGAATGACTTCAAGTCCCGACATGACACCGAAGCAGCCGTCGTATTTACCTCCGGTGGGTTGGGTATCCAGGTGGCTGCCCGCCATGACTGTCTTGGCACTTGGGTCGCTGCCTTCCCGGCGGGCAAAGATATTGCCGATATTATCAATGCGGATCGTGCAGCCCTCGGCACGGCACCACTGAATGAACAGGTCGCGGCCCTGGCGCTCCAGGTCGGTCAACGCCTGACGGTTCACACCGCCCTTGGGCGTTGCCCCTAGTTTGGCCATCTCCATGAGCGAGGCCCAAAGGCGGTCGCCGTCGGTACGTAAGTCGGTGCGGTGGCTGGGGGTAACGTAGGTGTTCATCTCATGTCTCCTCGCCGAATCAAACGGCGGTATATTCCGTTGGCAGATCGTGCAGCTTGGATCGATGGTGCGAGTTATCCGGTAGTGCGGTGCTGACCAGCATCTGGGCGGCCATTTCCGTTTCCAGTGCGCTCATGTGGTGCTCGGCATCGGCCATGTGCTCGGCCATGATGCGTCGCACACGCGGGGTATCTTCCGCGCGGTAGGCGTCCACCAGTTGGCGGTGGTAATCCTGGTTGGCGTGATCGAACTGCTTGCGTTCGGGCACGTAGGCTTTTTTGATCACCACGAGATCGCGCAACATGTCGTTCAGAAACTGGCACATGAAGGCGAGCAGGGGGTTTGGGCAGGCATGGGCCAACCGTTGATGAAACTCCAGCTCCAGAAAGCGCTGGTGCCGGTGGTCGTCTTCATCACTGGCGCAGCAGGCGCAGGCCGCCATGTTGGCTTCCAGCTGCTGGAAGTCATGTTCGGTGAGCCGTCCCACGACCGAAGCGGCCAGCTCGACTTCCAGCAGTTTGCGTAGCTGGTACACCTGCTTGCCATCCAGCTGCTGGAAGTGCAGGAAGTTACGCAGCATGCGGCTGGCAGGCTCCATGCTCGGCTGATTGATGACCGCGCCCCCTTTGGGCCCGGTCTTCAACGTGATGAGCCCCTCGACTTCGAGAATCTTGAGCGCTTCGCGCACGGTGCCCTTGGCGCTTCCGTAAAGCTCCATCAGCGCTTTTTCGTTGGGTAGCCGGTCGCCTTCCCCCAGCGACTCTGCGGCTATCCAGCGCTTGATGTCGTCACTGATCAGCTCGGCGAGCTTGGGTCTGCGCGGCGCGGCAGCAGGGGCTTGAGTCATCGACCCACTCCTTATTTGCGATGAGCGCTGGTAGATACTGCCTGGGGGTAGGCGGGCAAGCGCTCTGGGTGATACTCGGCATCGTAGTCATGGCGTGCTTGGGTAAAGCGTTCCACGACGGCGGTATCGCGGCGGTTCAGCACGTGGCTGAGCCCTACGAACAGCGCTGCATTCAGCAGCAAGCCCCAGACCCCAGCGTGGTAGCCTAAGGGGGCGCTTAGCGGGCCAAAGGTCATGAGCAGGACACACGCCACCCCCGCCCACAAGCCCACCAGTGCGGCCGTGGGATGGGCTTTTTTCCAGGTGATGGCACCGAGGGTGGGAATGATCAACTGGGCTGTGCCCGCCAGTGCTGCAATGCCAATGGTGACCAGTACGCCCGGCACGGTCAGCGCCATGACGTAAGCAGCCAAAGAGAAGCCCACCAGCGAGAGACGGCCGATGTAGACGATGCGTGCCTGGGTGGCATCGCGGTTCACGTAGCGTTTGTAGATATCCATCGTCACCACGGTGGATACCGCGTGAATCTGCGAGTTGGCCGTGGACATGGCTGCCGAAGCGCCCGCCGCCATGATCAGCGACGCGAGCAGGTAAGGCGCATACTCCATGAGCATGATGGGCAGAATCTGGTCAGGATTGGCGATGTTGGGCTCGAGCAGTACGCCCGAATAGCCGGAGAGAACCGAGCCGACATAGGCAAAGGCCGCCAGACCCAGCAAAAACGGCATCAAGTTGAACAGCTTGCCGTGTTTGACCGAGTACATGCGCAGCCAGATTTGTGGGCCCATGAAGGCCCCGATAGCGGTAATGGCAAACAGCGAGAACCACATGGGGTAGCCCATCGTGCCGTTCGGCCCTGGCATGGTGAGATGCTCGGGGGAGCTTTGTTGAAGCTGGCCGAACAGCGCCGTTGGGCCACCCACCTGAGTCGAGA
The DNA here is from genome assembly GCF_014651775.1 of Vreelandella hamiltonii. Taxonomy (GTDB): domain Bacteria; phylum Pseudomonadota; class Gammaproteobacteria; order Pseudomonadales; family Halomonadaceae; genus Vreelandella; species Vreelandella hamiltonii. The sequence continues at coordinate 129,491 of NZ_BMXN01000008.1, read as the reverse complement.
TGTAATAGCCTGCATAGAGCATGCCGAAGAACAGCAGCGCGCCATAGATCACGTCGGTCCAGGCAATGGCACGAATGCCGCCAATCCACACGTAGATAATGATGATGAAGTAGAAAAGCAGGGCCGCTAGCCAGAAAGGAATCAGCCCGCCGGAGGCGACTTCGATTAAATAGGCGCCGCCGGTTAGCTGGATCTGCAAATAAGGCACGGTGAAAATCAGCGTAATCGCCGCCACGGTAATACGCAGCGCTTCGCTGTTATAAAAATCACCGATCAAGTCTGAAGGCGTTAAATAGTTGAATCGTTTGCCTAAAAACCAAACTCGTTTGCCAATCCAGTAGTACATGAAGCCAAACAGCAGGTTCCAGGCTAACGCAGTAAGAAAGACGGGCCCGTTGGTATAAAACGTGGCATTGGAGCCAAGGAATGCGAACGCGCTCCACCAGGTGGCGGCCACGGTAAAAAATACCGCGATGCTGCCCATGGCGCGACCCTGGACAAAGAAGTCCTCGCTGGTTTCTTGCGACTGTCGAGCCGATAACACGCCCACCATGAGTGGGATGATCATAAAGGCTGCAATGATGATTAAGCTGCCGGTCATGGTGACCCCCTTTTCTTACCGCTGCTGAGTGGCGTGAACAGACGACGGTGCAGGGCTACCCCAGTTGGTGAAGTAAGCCACCAGAAATAGCGACGTCAACGCAAACCACCAGAAAAGGTTCCAGACCAGTAGAAAGGGGAGTCCCAGCACCATGGGCTCTATGCGATTAGCCAGCATGATGACGGGGCTTTCCAGCATGAAGAAGCTGAAAATCATACCGCCATAAAGCGATAGCTTGAGCGGAGTTACGTGTTTCATAGCGATTTAGCCCTTTGTTTATATTGAATTCATGAGCTTTGTTTCAAACGTTGACGCGCTAGCAGCCGTCTTTGTAGGCCGAGTTTCAGGCGCAGATTAACGTTTGGGCGTGTTCCAATTTTTTATTGTATTTATTCGTATAAATATAATGGTTAGGCCGATTTTGCTGCTTCGTCAAGCGCTGGCAAGTCCTCATGGCGCGCTATTACGTATCTATTCCCTAACGTGAACAAAAGAAAAGCGTAATTTTACATACGTGTCGAGTGGCGCATGCTGGCTGCATGCCATATTGCCAGGCAGCCGGATATGAGGAGACGAACACCATGTTGGACGTACAACGACCATCCGCCACGCAGACCGCCGAGCACGCATCCCGTGATGGGGGGGCGTCCGCGCCGCTGAATCAGCACTATTGGATGCCCTTTAGTGCCAACCGAGACTTTCGTGCCAACCCGCGCATGATTGCGGGCGCCGAAGGGCGTTATTACATTGATGACCAGGGGCGCAAGCTGTTCGATTCGCTCTCTGGCCTGTGGACCTGCGGGGCGGGCCATAACCGTGAAGAGATTCAAAAAGCGGTAGCGGCGCAGTTGGGCACGCTGGATTTTGCCCCCGGCTTTCAGATGGCCCACCCGTTGGCGTTCAAGCTGGCAGAGAAGGTCGCCAGCTTAACGCCTGCCGGGCTGGATCACGTGTTTTTCACCAACTCCGGCTCAGAAGCCGCCGATACCTCGGTCAAGATGGCCAAGGCGTATTGGCGGTTGAAGGGCAAGCCGGAAAAAACCCGCATGATTGGCCGCGCCAAGGGCTACCACGGGGTCAATATCGGCGGCACCAGCCTGGGGGGCATTGGCGGTAACCGCAAGCACTACGGCCAGTTGATGGACGTGACGCACCTGCCCCATACGCTGCAAGCGGGCCATGCCTACACCCGTGGCCAGGCTGAAACCGGTGCTGAGCTGGCCGATGCGCTGCTGGATCAAATTGCCTTGCACGATGCGTCGACCATTGCCGCCGTGATCGTGGAGCCCATGTCGGGTTCGGCGGGGGTGATCGTGCCGCCCAAGGGCTACTTGAATCGGCTGCGGGAAATCTGCACCGCCCACGATATTCTGCTGATTTTCGATGAAGTCATTACCGCCTTTGGCCGCAGCGGCGCCACCACTGGTGCCGAAGCGTTTGGCGTCACGCCGGACATCATGAACGTGGCCAAGCAGATCACCAATGGAGCGGTGCCCATGGGGGCCGTGATCGCCTCCCGGGAGATTTTCGACACCTTCATGCACGCCGGTGGCCCGCAGCATGCCATCGAGTTTCCCCATGGTTACACCTACAGCGCTCACCCCGTGGCCTGTGCTGCTGGCCTGGCGGCGCTGGAGCTGTTCGAGCGTGAGGACTTCCCCGCTCAGGTCAGTGCGATTGCCCCGGTGTTCGAGCAGAAACTGCACGCCCTGAAAGGCCGTCAACATATCGTCGATATTCGCAACTACGGCCTGGCCGGTGCCCTGCAGCTTGCGCCGCGTAACGGCGACCCGACGATTCGCCCCCGTGATGCCCATATGGCGTTGTGGGAAGCCGGCTTTTACGTGCGCTACGGCGGCGACACCCTGCAGTTCGGCCCTCCCTTTGGCACCACGGAAGCCGAGCTTGAGCGTTTGTTCGATGCCGTCGCCAGTACCCTGGATTCCCTGGCATAACCCTGGCCCACCCTGTTTCGGAGTTTCATGATGAGTGTTGTTTCCCACCTGATTAATGGTGAGCTGGTGGAAAGCCAGCGTACGCTGGACGTGACCAACCCCTCCACGGGCAAGGTGGTTCGCCAAGTGGCGGATGCCAGCGCAGCGGATGTGGAGCGAGCCATTGCTGCAGCGCAGGCGGCGTTTCCTGCCTGGCGTGATACGCCGCCCGCCAAGCGTGCCCAGGTCATGTACCGCTTCAAGCAGCTGCTGGAAGAGCACGCCGACCGCCTGGTGCAGCTGGTCAGCGAAGAGCATGGCAAGACGGTGGAAGATGCCATGGGCGAGTTGAAGCGTGGCATTGAAAACGTCGAATACGCCTGTGGCGTGCCGGAGCTGCTGAAAGGCGAGTACTCCCACAACGTGGGGCCGGGAATCGATGCCTGGTCTAACTTCCAGCCGCTGGGCGTGGTGGCGGGCATTACGCCATTCAACTTCCCCGCCATGGTGCCGCTGTGGATGTACCCCATGGCGATTGCCTGCGGTAATACCTTTATCCTCAAGCCCTCCGAAAAAGACCCGTCGGCCGCCATGGCCGTGGCCGAGCTGTTGCAAGAGGCCGGGCTGCCAAAAGGTGTGATGAACGTGGTGCATGGCGGTCGCGAAGCGGTAGAAACCCTGTTGGATGCCAAGGCCGTAAAAGCCATTTCGTTCGTGGGATCTACCCCCGTGGCAGAGGCGATCTACTCCCGTGGCTCGGCGGCAGGCAAGCGCGTTCAGGCGCTTGGTGGCGCGAAAAACCACGCGGTGATTCTGCCGGACGCCGACCTGGAAAACGCCGCCAACACGCTGATGGGCGCCGCCTACGGCAGCTGCGGCGAGCGCTGCATGGCGATTTCGGTGGCGGTGTGCGTGGGTGATGAAACCGCCGACCGTCTGGTCGACACCATGCTGCCCAAGATCGCCCAGTTGAAGGTGGGCCCCGGTACCGATCAAGGCCTGGACATGGGCCCGCTGGTCACCGCCGAACATCGCGATAAAGTGCTTGGGTTTATCGAAGACGGCGTTAACGCTGGCGCTTCGCTCGTGGCGGATGGGCGCGGCCTGAGCGTGGCAGGCCATGAAGAGGGCTATTTCGTCGGTGGCTGTCTGTTCGATCACGTCACTGCGGAGATGCGCATTTACCAGGAAGAGATCTTCGGGCCGGTACTCTGCGTGGTGCGGGTCGGCAGCCTGGACGACGCCATGCAGCTGATCAACGACCACGAATACGGCAACGGCACCTGCCTGTTCACTCGCGATGGCGAAGCCGCCCGCCGCTTCACCGACGGTATCGAAGTGGGCATGGTGGGGGTCAACGTGCCGCTGCCCGTGCCGGTGGCCTACCACAGCTTTGGCGGCTGGAAGCGCTCGCTGTTTGGCGACCTCCACGCCTACGGACCAGACTCGGTGCGCTTCTACACGCGCCGTAAAGCGGTTTCCCAACGCTGGCCCTCCGTCAGCGAAGCCTCCCGGGCGGAGTTCTCGTTTCCCACCAACCAGCGTTGACGCGATGCGCTAACTACGCCATCTTCTCTGCACCACCGCCTGCCTCCTTGTGGGGCGGTGGTGCAGTTTTTGGTGCGTATTGTGAGCGGATGGTTGCAAAGGGATACCAGCGTGGCGAGAACACAGGACGAAATACGGCAAACCAACGTCAAGAAAATCCTTCAAGCGGCGGAGCAGCTGTTTGCCGAAAAAGGCTACGCCGGTGCCTCCATGGGCGACATTGCCCAGTTGGCCGACCTGCCAAAGTCCAACGTGCACTACTATTTCTCGACCAAGAAGGCGCTCTACCAGGAGGTGCTGCTGGCGCTGCTGGAGGTGTGGAAGCAGGACGCGCTCTGCTTCGAGCTGTACGACGACCCACGGGTGGTTCTCTCCACCTACATTCGCGCCAAGATGAACCACTCCCGCTACCGCGCCCACGGCTCCAAGATCTGGGCGGCCGAAGTGATGCAGGGCGCCCCGATTCTCAAGGAGCGGCTGCGTGATAACCTCTATGAATGGGCCAAGCTGAAAGAGTCGAAAATCCGCGAGTGGATCGACTCCGGCCAAATCAACCCCGTCGAGCCTTCGTACCTGCTCTACATGATCTGGGCCTCCACCCAGCACTACGCCGACTTCGACTACCAGATCTACCTGCTCAACGACGATAAACCGCTGGACGACCTGCAGTTCGAAAAAGCCGTGCAGTCGGTGACCTCGGTGATTTTGAGAGGAATTGGGCTGACGGCTTGAGGAGTGCGTCACGATGTTCGGGTGTGACGTACCGTGATCCCAAAACAAGGGGGCATGTTCCGATGACAAGAATTCTGCTTGGGCTTCTCGCGATACTGGCTGTGAGCAGTGTCGGTGCTCAAGGTGCTTATGCTCAGCCAGCCGTTCGGGCATTCAGCATTGAATCCGACGAGGGCACAGCACTGTTGGAACGCCTTCGTGAAGGCGGGCTGGTGATGTATATCCGCCATGCCGATACCTCTGGGCAGCAGTGCGATACCTATAACGATAGCGCCGGGCGAGAGGGGCAGCGCAATATCTCATCAATGGGCCGCGAACAGGCGGTTGAGCTAGGTAAACGGATCGAGGAGCTGGGCATTCCGGTCGAGGAACCTATTCTGTCTGGCCCGGTGTACCGTGCGCGTGATACCGCTGAACTGGCGTTCGGTGTCGAGAGAGTGAGCGTGACCGATAGCCTGCTCGCGGATGATTATTCCCGCGGTCGTCTTGACTGGGTTCTGTCTGAACATCGGCGTCTGTTTAGTGAGCCAATGGCGCCGGGAAAAAATCGTGTACTCGTGGGCCACCGTACTCCGGCTCAAATGATTTTCGGAAATGTCCTCTCCGGCACCAGCCTGCCGGAAGCGGGCGTGATGGTGTTGGCGCCGCGCGGGGCGGAAGGCAGCGACTTATTAGGCGTTCTTGAGATTGTGCCGGCGATTAATGGCGGTAATCCACCATGTTTGTAGCACCCGCGTAATGACGCTTCGCCAAGTTGCCGATGGCTAAAGCGTCATCGTGTGTGCCCTTCACCAGTTGCCACCTGCTCAGCCATCAAGCACAGCAGCTCATACATGATGGCTGGCACTCACTGGCTCAAGCTCGCCAGGCTGGCGGCCAGTAACTGAGTGCCTGCGACAGCGTCGCTGAGGTCGGTGTGCTCATCGGGGTGATGGCTCAGGCCATCGCGGCAGGGTACAAACAACATGGCCGTCGGGCAGTGCCTGGCGAGATGAATGGCGTCGTGAAAGGCTCCTGATACCAAACGTGGCGCAGCCATGCCCAGTGCGTTTGCTGTGTTATCAAGCAAGGTGGTGAGTGTCGTGGGAAAGGCGACGGGCTCGACGCGCGATAGCGGTGTCAGGGTGGCTTGGCACCCCGCCCAGGTTTGCTGAGCGAGCTGATTGAATTCGGCTTCCAGCGCTTTTAGCGTGGCCGCTTCTGGGTGGCGTAAGTCGATACTGAAGGTCACTTGGTCGGGAATGGTATTCACCGAACCAGGGCCAACGGTGAACTTGCCAATGGTAAAGCGTACTCGGTCTTCGCTGTCTTTCGCGCTTTCTCGTAATGCCGTGGCCAGTGCGCAGGCGCCCTCTAGCGCATCGCGGCGCATGGCACGCGGGGTGGTGCCTGCGTGGTTAGCGTTTCCAATGACCGTGACTTCAAACCAACTGACGCCTTGAATACCTTCGACAACGCCCACTGCAGCACCGCTGCGCTCCAGAATGGGGCCTTGCTCAATATGCAATTCCAGAAAGGAGTGCATGGGCGTTGCCAAAGGGCGGCGCGGTACACCGGCGGCGTCCAGTTCTGCCAGGCAAGTATCTAAAGCATGCCCAAGACTTACGCCTTCGCTGTCTTTGACTGAGCGCGTTTCCTCCAGGCTACGTACACCACAAAAGACTGCGGAACCGGAGGTGCCTGGTGAGAAGCGCGCGCCTTCTTCATTGGTCCAGCTCACCAGTGATAGCGGGCGGCGTGGAGCAAACCCCGCTCGTTTTAGCGCGCGAAGCGCCTCCAGCCCGGCCAGCACGCCCAGCGCCCCATCGTACTTGCCGCCGGTCGGCTGGCTGTCCAAGTGACTTCCCGTGACGACGGGATCGAGCGTAGGGTCGCTACCGGGTACGTCGAGAAACACGTTGCCGATGGCGTCCACGCTTGCCGTTGCCCCCAGTGCACTGGCCTGCTCAATGAGCCACAGCCTGGCCCTGGTATCGTTATCGTCGAGCGCAAGGCGCGCCACACCACCATCTGAACGAGCACCAAATTTGGCCACCGTTGCCAAGTCATTGGCTAAACGCTCTGGGTCGACTGCGCCTGCTATCGCCTTGATGTCGGCCAATGCGCGGTCAGCTGGATACGGGGTATGGCTTTGCATGGGGCTCTCCTGACGGATTTGTTATTTGTAGACTTCGAAATGTACCTCGACAGGCACACAGTCTGCACCGTTGATGGGAATGACAGGAGATGAACTGCTGGCTCATGCTGCCACGATGGCTGATAAACCGCCCCCTAATGGGCATTGAGCCTCATGGTTCCCTTGCCCACCAGAACGGCGTGCCCTCCCACTTGCACATGCCCAGCTTCGAGATGGCCATTCGCAGCCGTTTCGATGATGCTGGGACGGCCCATTTCAATGCCCTGATGAATCGTGCAATGCAGTGCGTCGCTGGTGAGCGATGCCAGATAGTGGGTCAGGGCGGCGGCGGCACTGCCGGTTGCGGGGTCTTCGCAAAGGCTGGCATGCATGCAGAACATGCGGCTACGAACCACCGTGCGGCTCGCCTCGTGTCGTTCGATGACGTAAAGATAAACCTGGGGGGCCTCGCTGGTCATCACCGCACTGGCCCAAAGTGCCGATGAAATGCGGACGCTCTCCAGCGCCTTCACATCGGCCAGCTCGATCAAATGAAAGGGCAGCCCCAGGGAGGCCATGACGGGGTCGCCTATCACCTGATGGATATCGAGCCCCAGCAGCTCAACGGCCGTCAGCCGGTCGATCGGGCTGGCGGCCAGTAGGGCTGGTTGCGACGTCGTGAACATGGCCTGGCCGTTTTCGTAGCGAACCGTCAGCGCACCAATGGGTGGGTGAAGCACCAGGGGGCGCGCGGGGGTGGCGAGTTCCAATGCTGCCAGCAAGTGTGCGGTACCCACTGTTGGGTGGCCTGCAAACGGGAGTTCTCTCGTCGGCGTGAAAATCCGCATCGGATAGTGGTTCGGTTGCGTGGCGGCACTCAAAAAAACCGTTTCTGCCAGATTCAGTTCATTGGCCAAGGCCTGCATGGTGGAGGTGTCCAATTCATCGGACGCCAGAAAAACCGCGAGCGGGTTGCCGGTAAATGGCTGCTCGGTAAAGACGTCCAGCAGGTAGTAGTCAGCACTTTTCATGGGGAGTCTCCTCAAGGGGCGTATGTTTCCAGAACGCTTTATGGCCTTCTTGGGCTGCCTGGGCGCGGGTGATGCCAATATCCTCGAGTAGCCGGTCATCCAGGGTCAGTAGCTGGCGGCGGCTACGGCGGTAGTGGCGGTACTGATGCAGTTGGAGACGTAGCTGACAGCGGAGCTGGGCAAGACTGAAGCGTGGCATGGCGAATCCTCCAGGGGCATGGCGGTGGGCTGCAGGACTAGAATATTCGGCGCCGTTTCTTTGATACAGACATAGGTTTTTTTATTTTTAAGATACAGATGGGCGTGTTATACCTCTGTATGGCAGTTGGGTACGTTATCTGTATGGTGGGGTGGGCTATAAGAAGGGAATTGTCATGACGCGCTATGAAGAAATCGCCGCTATCCTGCGCGAGCGTATCGAGCACGGTATCTACCGTGTGGGCGACCGCCTGCCCTCCATTCGAGCGGTGTGCCAGGAGCTGGACGTGAGTATCTCGACGGCCCAGGAAGCCTACCGGCAACTGATGGATGTGGCGTTGATCGAGTCGCGGCCCAAGTCGGGTTACTTCGTGCTGCCGAGCCGAGCACCCTCGGTGCTGCCGTCCATGTCGCGGCCTGCCCAGCGGCCGCTGGACATCTCTCAATGGGGTCAGGTGCTGGAGCTCGTGGCTACCCAGCGCGATGATCAGCGGCTGTTGTTGGGGCGGGGAGTGCCTAACCTGGAGTACGAGACGCTGCGCCCGCTCTCCAGAATATTGGCGGGTCTTCACCGTCGCAATGATCTGCATGGTTTCAACTATGACAAGCTGAGCGGAAGCCCCGAGCTGCGTCAGCAGGTCGCCAGGCTCGCGGTCGCGTCTGGCTGCCTGCTGCATCCAGATGATCTGCTGATCACCACGGGCTGTCAGGAAGCGTTGGCCATTGCCTTGCGCACGCTGACGCAGCCCGGCGATGTCGTGGCCGTCGACTCGCCCAGTTTTTACGGCACCATGCAGATTTTGAAAGCCAATGGCCTGAAAGCGTTGGAAATCCCCACTGATCCGCAAACGGGCATCAGCCTTGAGGCGCTGGAACTGGCGCTGGAGCAGTGGCCGATCCGCGCCATACAGGTCACGCCCACCTACAATAACCCGTTGGGGTACACCATGCCGGAGGCTCGCAAGCGGGCGCTGTTTCAGCTTGCCCAGCGTTTCGATGTGGCGATTATCGAAGACGATATTTACGGTGACTTGTCCTTTAGCCTGCCAAGACCGCGCACCGTGAAATCCTTCGATGACGATGGCCGCGTGATGTTGTGCAGCGGCTTTTCCAAAACGGTGGGGCCGGGGCTACGGGTGGGCTGGCTGGCGCCGGGGCGTTATCGCGATCAGGCGCTGCACATGAAATACGTCTCCACCGGTGCTTCAGCCACGCTGCCCCAACTGGCCGTGGCGGAGTTCGTTGCCAAAGGGCATTACGAGCGGCACCTGCGCCACGTGACCCGGCAATACCAGCGCCAGCGAGACGTCATGATCGGTTGGGTGCAGCGCTACTTCCCGCCTGGTTCGGGCATCAGCTACCCCCAGGGCAGCTTCCTGCTCTGGGTAGAGTTACCCGCCGCGGTGGATTGCGTGAAGCTCAATCAGCGTCTGGCGCAGCATGCCATCCACGTGGCGCCGGGCTCGCTGTTCTCCGCCTCCGGCAAGTTCCGCCAGTGCCTGCGGCTGAACTATGCGTTTACGCTCACTCCCGCCATCGAAGAAGCGGTGCGCACCGTCGGGAATATGGCGACAGAGATGGTGGAAGAAGTGCAGGCGCATGAGACGGTATAGTTTTATATCCGCTTGTTTTCATTTATATGCTCGTCGAGGTAGCTGGCCATGCATCGCCATGCTCTCACCTACCGGACCTTCGGTAATCCGCTTGAAACATTGAACATGGAAACGGCTGAGGTGCCTGAACTAAGCGCGAATAAGCTCAGGGTCAGTATGCTGTGTGCTTCCGTGAATCCCTCTGACCTGATTCCTATCCACGGAGCGTACTCGCATCGCATAGCACTGCCCGCCGTTGCGGGCTACGAAGGTGTAGGGCGCGTGATGGAGGCACCACAAGCGTATGCTTCGCTGATCGGAAAACGTGTGCTTCCACTACGCGGTGAAGGCACTTGGCAGACGCTTGTGGATTGTGACCCTGCGCTTGCCGTGCCTGTCCCGGATGACATTCCTGATGCCGTGGCAGCACGGGCCTACATCAATCCCCTGGCAGCCTTGACGATGCTGGAAATGTGGCCTGTCAGGGGCAAGCGTGTGCTGCTCACTGGCGCGGGTTCGAATTGCGCGGAATACCTGGGAACGTGGGCCTACCAGCATGGGGCTCGTGAAGTCATTGGGGTATACCGCTCCGAGAGCCGAGCCGCCCGCCTCGAACAGCTGGGTATTCGGCCCCTATCCCTTCAGGATACGTCGCAGATCACCCATGTGGCGCGCGTGTCCGATGTGGTCTTTGACGCCTTGGGCGGTCCAGTGGCCTCGAACATTCTGCAGTCAATGGCGCCTGGTGCGATGTTTATCGCCTATGGGTTATTGACGGGGCAGGCTGTTCAATTGGATGGCAAACCTCGCGCTCATTACAGAAGGTTTCATCTGCGCGATAGCTTGGCCAGGATGCCTGCAGACACCTGGCAGCATCAGTTCCTGGCCATCTGGAAGCTGCTGAGCCAGCTAGAGATGCCGAATTATCGCGTGTTTGCATGGCAGGATTGGCAGCGAGCGGTCGAGGCGGTGCTGCAGCCACAGAGCCAGAAAAGCCTATTGGACTTTACTCGCCTGGCGTAGGCGATGATGACCGTAGCAAGTCAGCCCGGGCGCTGAAACTGCCTGCGCGCCTGTTCCACCTGTTCGCGTGTGATGCAGTGGAGCGAGTGGTCGTTGAGCAGCCCCATGGCCTGCATAAAGGCGAACGCCGTGGTGGGGCCGAAGAATTTCCAGCCGCGTTTTTTCAGCTCCTTCGCCATGGCGATGGATTCTGGCGAGGTGGTCTGCGATTGGGGGGCCACGGTGTCGCTGGGCTCATAGCGCCAGAAGAACGCCGCCAGCGACCCTTCCTGCTCGACCATCTCCTGGGCGCGCTGGGCGTTATTGATGGTGGCTTCGATTTTTCCACGATGACGAATGATGCCCGCGTCTTGCAGTAAGCGCTCCACGTCCTGTTCGCCAAAGTGGGCTACCTGATGAAAATCGAAGTGGTGAAAAGCGGCGCGAAAGTTGTCGCGCTTATTGAGGATCGTGCGCCAGCTGAGCCCCGACTGAAAGCTTTCCAGGCAAAGTTTTTCGAACAGGCGCTGGTCGTTATCGACCGGAAACCCCCACTCCTGGTCGTGGTACGGCAGGAATTCCGGCGCTCCTGCGCACCACTGGCAGCGGGGTTGCCCATCCGGGGCGATAAAGCCGTTCGTCATCAGTCGTGTACCGTGGTGGTCAGTGGATCAGGCAAACCATTCCCGAGCGGTGCGCCACAGGCACATGCCGGTGAAGTAGACCGATGTCAGCACCCAGCCCCATAAGGCCCAGGCGGCATGGGCGGGGTTCGAGAGAATCAGTGAAGTCGTGCAGACACACCACACCAGCGTGACCGTGATGTTCAGCGGCATGAATTGCCGTACCCGGAAAGGGTGCAGAAACTTCATGCGGGTGACGGTGAGGGCCGCCATGAGCAGAATGATCGCGAAGGTGACAAACGGCGGAAAATCAAGAATGTAGAAGTAGGCGGCGATGATGTTCCAGGCAGCAGGAAAACCGACAAAGTAGTTGTCCTGGCTTTTCATGTTCACGTTGCAAAAGCAGAACATGGAGGAGAGCAGGATGATGAAGACCGAGAGCAGTTCGAAGTGGGTGGGCAGCTCGACGAAAAAGTAGATGAACAGCGCCGGGATGAATGCCCAGGTGAGATAGTCGATCACCATATCCAGCGTGGAGCCATCGAAGTGGGGCAGAATGGTCTTCACTTCATACTTGCGCGCCAGGGTGCCGTCCAGGCCGTCTACCATCATGGCGGCGCCTAGCCACAGCAGGCAGGCCACGGGGTTGTTATCGATCAGCGCCAACAGCGCCATGGTGCCCAGCAAGACACCGCTGGCAGTGAAGACATGCACGCTCCAGGCCTTGTAGACCGAGGCGCGCGATTCTGTGTGTGAAGAGAGCAATTGAGCCACCTTGACCCCATGGGGAACGGCCGTTCCCTTTCTATCAGGTTTATAAATGAGCGTATAAAGAACGCTACACTACTACAAGAGTGCCCCCCTAGAATACGTTGGTCTTGTGACCATCGCGGGAAAGTGGCGTGTCGGGAGTGCGGGTTTGATGGGCCAGATACGCGTTGCTCAGCCACTGTCCTGCCCAGGCCAGGGTCTGTTCGTTGGCACTGGCATAGCCAAGCACCAAACCGAATCGCTTGTTGGCGGAAAGGTAGTAATGTGACAGTGGCGACAGTGTAATGCCCGCCTGGGCAGCATGACTGACCAGAGCCGTTTCCTCCTCGATACTGCTCAGCTCGGCCAGCAAGTGCATGCCAGCATGCCCCTCCGATAACCGTAAACCTGCCGCAACGGCGGGGGCCAGGGCGGCGCGTAAACAGCTTTGGCGGTGACGGTAGGCCGTCCGCATGCGGGTGATGTGGCGGGTGAAGTGGCCACTGGCCATGAAGGCGGCCAGTGCCGACTGGAGTGGGTAGTGACCCTCTCGATGTAAACGGGCCTGGGCCCGGCACACATCGGGAGCGAGTTCAGGCGGGGCGACCAGATAGCCCAGACGCAAACCGGGATACAGTACTTTGCTGAACGTGCCCACATAAATGACCGGCGCCTGCTCGGTCAGCCCCTGGAGTGATGGGAGCGGTGGGGTGTCATAGCGAAACTCACTGTCGTAATCGTCTTCGATGATCCATCCGCCGCAGCGTTCGGCGACGTCCAGCAGTGCCAACCGACGAGTGACGGGCATGGTCACGCCGGTGGGGTATTGATGGGAGGGGGTGGTATAGATCAGTCGAGGGGCGGGAGCACTCTTTTCGCCCAGAGCCGGGTCGAGCCCATCGGCATCAACGGGAACGGGCGTGACATCGAGCCCAGCTGCCAGAAAGCAGGCTTTGGCACCGCCGTAGCCAGGCTCTTCCATCCAGACCGCGTCGTCAGGGTCGGTCAGTAGCTGGGTGATCAGCTCGAAGGCTTGCTGTGCCCCCTGAGTGATGATGACCTGTTCAGGCTGGCAGCGTACCGCTCGAGAGAGCCTCAGGTAGTCGCTGATCGCCACTTTCAATGCTGCCAGCCCGCCGCCGGTCTGATAATCCATCCACGCTACATCGGCGTTGCGCTGATGCTGGCGCACAAGCCGTTGCCACTGCGCTTCAGGAAACAGGTCCAGGGCGGGTACGCCGGGTGAGAACGCCCGGTAGCCGTTGCTGAGCGTCTTGCTCAGCGCCAATAGGGTGCGCCCGCGGGAAGAGTAGTGAACGGCCTTTGGAGGCGGTGCGGTCTCGGTATCCAGCACGCGAGGCAACTGCGCTACGTAAAGCCCCGCCCCTTGGCGTGCCACCAGCAGCCCCTCGGCCAGCAGCCTGTCCGTTGCCGCGAGGACGGTATTGCGGCTGACGCCCAGCGCATCCGACATGCGACGTGACGAAGGCAGCCGCTGGCCCGCCGTGAGTTTACCCTGGCGTACCCACTCCTTGAGCGGATGGTATAGCCGCTGACTGAGTGATCGCGTTGCGTGTTGATGCATGCGCAAGGCCAATGCGTCGATGATCCAGTCACTGTCGCTGGCGCTCTGTTTCACTGGTTCTCCTTAAAGGGTGCAAAGTGGCTCTTTTTAAGGAACCACTATAGCGGCAGACTGGGGCATTACTCCATGACTATCGAGGCAATGACATGACCCAGATTCGTCCAGCGGTGTTTGATGACCTGGCTCCCTTGAGTGAGCTGCTCGATGGCTATCGCCAATTTTACCAACAGCCCAGCGACTTGCCGGCTGCACGGAGGTTTCTCGAATTGCGGATGGGGCTGGGCGACTCCTACATTCTCGTCAGTGAGGCGAGCGATGGCTCACTGACAGGGTTCGTGCAGCTCTATCCGGGTGTTTCCACCGTGGGGCTGAATGCTCGGTGGACGCTCAATGACCTCTTCGTGCAGCCAGCGTCGCGCACGCAAGGCACCGGCAGAGCGTTGATGGAAGCCGCCGCCAGGCTGGCCCAGGAGCATGGAGTCGCACGCTTGATCCTCATGACACAGGTAGAGAATCAGCGCGCCCAAGCGCTTTACGAGTCACTGGGCTGGCAGCGCAATACGGCGTTTTATGGCTATTTGCTCGACATAAAGTAAACGTTTTTACACTCCCACTTAGTGGATGGTTTTTGCCGCAAGCCCTAACCAAGCCACGGTGGCGTCACGATGCGTGCGGGCTCCCGCTGCATGATGATGTCACCGTGGCGGACGGAGAGCAGTACGTCACCCTGGTTGCGTAGCACGCTGTAGTCGTCTTCTCCATCCAGCAGGTTGAAGCTGGCGGGTTTGCCCACCTCGATACCATAACGTGCCTCGATGTTGAGCGTGCGGGCGCTGTTGTCGGTGATCAGCGACAGCGCCTGGCTGAAGTCCTGATAGCCCATCATCTGGCAGATATGCAGGCCAAAATCCAGCGTTCGCAGCAGTTTGCCGTTGCCCAGCGAGTACCAGGGGTCGAAGATGGAGTCTTCGGCAAAACAGACGTTGATACCGGCTTCGTTGAGTTCCTTGACGCGTGTCACGCCGCGCCGTTTGGGATAGGTGTCGAAGCGCCCTTGCAGGTGGATGCTCTCGGTGGGGCAGGAAATGAAGTTGATGCCCGAACGCTTGAGCAGCAGAAACAGCTTCGAACAGTAGGCGTTGTCGTAGGAGTGCATGGCGGTGGTGTGGCTGGCGGTCACGCGGCTGCCCAGCTCATGAAACAGTGCCTCACAGGCGAGCACTTCGAGAAACCGCGAGTTGGGATCATCGATTTCGTCGCAGTGTACATCCACCAGGCGGTCGTACTTGATGGCCAGTTCGATGACGCGCTTCATGGACGTCACGCCCAACTCTCGTGTGTACTCGAAGTGAGGAATGCCGCCTACCACATCGGCGCCAAACTCCAGCGCCTCTTCCATGAGCTTGTCGCCGCCAGGGTAAGAGAGCAGGCCATCCTGTGGAAAGGCCACCACCTGAATGTCGATTTTGTCCTTCAGCTCGTCTCGCAGTGTGCAAAGGGTTTTCAGGCCTACCAGGCTGGGGTCGCTGGTGTCGGCATGGGTGCGCACGAACTGCACGCCGTTGCCGATCAACAGGTTGAGGGTCTTTAGCACGCGCTCCCGAATGTCCGCCTCGTCGAGCAACGGTTTACGCTCCCCCCAGCGTTCGATGCCCTCGAACAGCGTGCCGCTCTGGTTCCAGTGAGGCTCGCCAGCGGTCAGGGCCGCATCCAGGTGGATATGCGGCTCGATAAACGGCGCACACAGCAGTTTGCCGCCCGCATCCCTCTGGCCTTCGCCTGCCGTTTGCGGCGCATCCTGAGCGGTGATTGCGGTGAAGACGCCGTTCTCGATGTCCAGCCGATAAAGCCCAGGGCGTTGGCGAAGGCGGGCATTGATGATCTGCATGTTCATAAACAGGTGCTCACTTATTGTTTGGCCGTCGATGGGAAGCTATCACCCAGCGTAGCGTGGTGGGCGCATATGTGAAGATGCAGCAAGCTGCATGCCAATCAGGCGTGGTCAGGTAACAAGAAACGTTTAAATTTTTAGCTACTCGTGCGCGTCTTTAATGGTAGTTTGCGAAAAGAAGACAGGAATAACGAGCGCGCACGCGCACCACAAGGTAACGAGCGCTCTGCATGGCGTGGCGCTAACGTGCCATTGACAGGATCGATGATCAGCAATGGGCGATGTGGCAAGACGTGGCTGAGGGGGAGTCGGCCAATATGAAACCATCAAGCTCGGAAGAGCCACCGTCGCCAGCCGTCCGGTTGCCCTGGTACCGGACGCTGGTCGGTAAAGTGGCGGTATTCATGGTGCTGGGGGTAGTCTTTGCCTACTCCATGGGGGCCTTGCTGGGCTTTGCCATCGTGGAGCGCAGTGCACGCGAACAGTGGGCCCGGGAAGCGCTGGTGAATGCCCAGATCGTGAGCGCCACGATTCGGCGTATCTACACGAATGTCGCGGTACGCACGGACCTCTCAGGCCAAGTGACGCACCTGGTGTCCGAACAGCCCATTGGTGATGAAGACTCGGTGCTCAGCACGGGGTTCAGCCCCGTGGATGTGTTGGCGCTGGCGAGTGCGCAAACGCGCCACAACGTCTGGCTGTTTTCACGTTTGCCAGATGGCGGCTTCGCCATGGTCGCCGATGCCCACCACGGTGAAGAGACCACGCTCGAACTCCCCCACGTCCCAGAGCTGTCGCTGGCTGCTTCTGGCAGTGAGCTGTACGTGGGCTTTGCCCGGCTTGGCGAACAGGAGCACTTCATCAGCGCATTGCCCATCGTGTCTCCTCAGGGGGAGTTATGGGGGGTGTCGGTTGCCACCATTGGCACCAAGGCGACGCTGTACCAGGTGCACCGCGAGCTTCTGCTGAAAGTCGTCGCCTCACTGGGCATCGTGCTGTTGGCCACGGCCTTGCTGTTGAGCCTGCTGATGCATCAGCTGTTCAAGCCCGTGCCGCGTCTGATCAAGGCGTTGACGCATATTTCTCATAATCGAACCGAGCAGACAACGCCCTACACACAGCGCCAGGATGAGATTGGCTGTATG
Organism: Vreelandella hamiltonii; assembly: GCF_014651775.1. GTDB lineage: Bacteria > Pseudomonadota > Gammaproteobacteria > Pseudomonadales > Halomonadaceae > Vreelandella > Vreelandella hamiltonii. Next base: position 112,743 of record NZ_BMXN01000008.1, on the reverse strand, counting down.
GCCCAGGCCATTGAAGCGTTACGCAAAAAAGTCGTCGAGCGCGAGCTGCTGCTGGAGGTCAAGGAGGAGGCGCTCAAGTTCCAGCACCTGGCGCACCACGATGCGCTGACCAAGCTGCCTAACCGTGTTCAGTTCAACGAGGCCTTGAAGGTCGCCGTCGCGCAGCTGTCGGGAGGCGAGCGCTTCAATGTGATGATTTTTGACCTGGATCGCTTCAAGGCCGTCAACGATACGTTAGGGCATGCCGCCGGGGATGAACTGCTGGTCCAGGCCAGCCGACGGGTACAGCGGCTGTTGGCCGAGCGTGAGCTGGTGGCGCGCCTGGGAGGCGATGAGTTCGCGATTCTCCAGCCTGTTCACCACCATGCGCTGGACGAAGCCAGTGTGCGGGCAGGGCGGCTGGTCGCTGCGCTGCGCGAACCCTTTGACCTGCAGGGAGAGCGCGTCCAGATCGGTGTCAGCATCGGGATTGCCCTGGCCCCACGGGATGGCGAAAGCAGCCATACGCTGTTGCGCAGTGCCGATGTGGCGCTTTACGCCGCCAAGGCCATGGGGCGAGGGCGTTATCAGGTGTTCAGTAGCGGCATGACCATGGGAGCCAGCCATGACGTGTAGCGTGATCGGGCGGTATATCGCGTTGATGGGCTTGCTGCTGCTGGCCATGGGCACGGCCAGTGCCCAGACAGGCCCGACGCTTGCGCGTATTCAGCAGGATCACACCATTCTGATTGGGCACCGAGAACACGAGGAGCCGTTCTCCTACGTGGTGGAAGGGCGGCCCATCGGCTACTCCATCGATATTTGCCAAGCAGTGGTCGACAGCATCAGCGCTCGGCTGGGTGGGCCTGCGCTGGCAGTCACCTTCGTGCCGGTGACGCCCGCCAACCGCTTCATCCTGCTGAGCAAGGGCGATATCGACCTTGAGTGTGGTGTGACGACCAATACCGCAGAGCGGCGTCGGCAGGCAGCATTTTCCTACCCCCATTACTTCAGTACTACCCGCTATGTGTCGCTGGCGAAGAATGCGCTGGATCGCATCGAAGACCTGACAGGGCGCAGCGTCGTATCGACCACAGGGACGCTCAATATCGAGCAGCTCAATGCCATGAACCGGGAGCAAGGCCTCAATATCTCGGTCATGCTGAGTCGCTCCCACGACGAAGCGTTCACCATGGTAGCTGCCGAGCAGGCGTCTGCGTTCGTGATGGACGATATCTTGCTGGCGGGCCTGGTGGCGTCCGATGCCTCTCCCGAGCGCTTTCATATCTCGTCGGAAGCGCTGAGTGACCCCGAACCGTATGGCCTGATGTTGCGCCGTGACGACCCCGAATTTTTAGCCTGGGTCAATGAAGCGTTACGCGCGCTCTATCAGAGTGGCGACATGCTGGCGCTTTATGAGAAGTGGTTCTTGTCTCCCATTCCGCCCGACCAGCAGGTGGTGGGGCTACCCATGAGCCCTCAGCTGGAGGCCGTTCTGGCACACCCGGAAGCATTCGCTGAGTAAGGAGTGAGTCATGTCACGAAGATACAGGCGCTGGTGGGTGGGGTTGATGGCCTCCTTGGGCGCCAGTGCGTTGGCGTTCGCTGCCGAGATCGACACCTTGGAACGCCTCAGGGAAACCGGCACGCTGCGAGTTGGCTATGGCGATACGGCGCCTTTTTCCTATGCGGATGATCAGGGCCGCGTGGTGGGGTATTCCATCGAGCTGTGTCAGCGGGTGGCCGAGCATTTACAGCAGCAACTGGCACTTCCCCACCTGGAGATCGAATACGTCTTCCGTACCCCGGGTAACCGAGTTCAATTATTGAACAGCGGTGTGATCGATATCGAATGCAATGCCAGTACGAATACGGCAGAGCGCCGCCGTAGTGCGGATTTTTCGCTGAGCCACTTTTTCGTCTCCGTGCGCTATGTTGCGCTGGCCAAACATGGGTTTGCCACGTTGCAGGATCTGGCGGGGCGCAGCGTCAGTGTGGCGCGCGGAACGGTGAACGTGGGGCAGATCAATCTGGCCAACCGCGAGCAGCGTTTGAACCTGTCGGTGGTGCCGGTGGAAACGCTTCAGGAGGCTTTTGACCTGGTCACCCATGAGCGGGTGGCGGCGTTTGCCATGGATGACATTCTGCTGAGCACGATGATGGCAGAAACCGGCAACCCCGCGGCCTATCGCCTGTCGGAAGAGGCGATAACGGCGGAGGAGCCGCTGGGGCTGCTGATGCGCCGAGGCGATGACGCTTTTGTCGAGCAGGTGAACCAGGCGCTGCGCCAGATCTATCAAAGCGATGAGATGCTGGCGCTTTACGAGCGGTGGTTCCTGCAGCCGTTGCCCGGCAAGGAACTTACTCTGAACGTGCCGCTGAGCGAAACGCTGAAAAACCACTTTGCCAATCCCCAGGCCTCCCCTCAGATCACCCCTCAGGCTGTTTTACAGGACTAGGCGCGGGCTTTTTTAGCCGTGGCAGTACTGGGGGCTTTCTCGCGTCGTTCGGCCAGGTGCTCTACCTTGCGCTGCTTTTCGTACAGGAAGCGCAGCACTTCCTGGCGGTAGCGGTTGTAGCGGGGGTCGTCGGCCAGCGTGATACGGTTGCGGGGGCGCGGCAGGTCGATGTCGAGAATTTCGCCAATGCGCGCCGAGGGGCCGTTGGTCAGCATCACGATACGATCAGACAGCAGCACGGCCTCATCCACATCGTGGGTGATCATGATGACGGTATTCCCCAGCTCGTCCTGAATGCGCATCACCTCTTCTTGCAGGTGGGCGCGTGTCAGCGCATCCAGGGCGCCAAACGGCTCATCCAGCAGCAGTACCTTGGGCTCCATGGCCAGAGCGCGGGCGATCCCTACCCGCTGCTTCATGCCGCCGGAAATCTCCGACGGGCGTTTGTCGAGGGCATGGGACATACCGACCATGTCCAGGTTCTTGAGAATCCAGGCGTGGCGTTCGGCCTTGGTCTTGCGGCGGGCAAAGGTCTTGTTCACCGCCAGCGCCACGTTCTCGTACACCGTGAGCCAAGGCAGTAACGAGTGGTTTTGGAAGACCACGCTGCGGTCGGGGCCTGGCGCATTGACCTCCTTGCCATCCAGGATGACCGCGCCAGAGGTCGAGGAGGTGAGCCCGGCGATGATGTTGAGCAGGGTCGACTTGCCGCAGCCCGAATGGCCAATGATCGAGATGTACTCACCCTTGGCGACGCCCAGGTCGATCTCCTTGAGCACGTTGGTAGTGGCACCTTTGGTGGCAAAGGTCATGTCCACCTGCTCGATGCTTAAATAGTGTGAAGCCATGATCCAATCTCCTGGGTTAGCTTTGGGTGGTGCCACGGGTCACGCACTGGCCGATGAAGGCCACGATGCGGTCAAGAATGAAGCCCACGATGCCCACATAGATGAGTGCCAGCACGATGTCGCTGAGCATGGAGGCATTCCAGGCGTCCCAGATGAAAAAGCCGATGCCCACGCCGCCAATCAGCATCTCGGCGGCCACGATGGCCAGCCAGGAAAGCCCTACTCCAATGCGCAGGCCCGAGAAGATATAGGGTGCGGCGGCGGGCAGCATGATACGGGTGAAATACTCCATGCCGTTGAGGCGAATCACGCGGGCCACGTTGCGGTAATCCTCGGGGATATTACGCACCCCCACCGAGGTGTTGATGATGATGGGCCAGATGGCGGTGATGAAAATCACGAAAATGGCCGAAGGAGTGCTGTCCTGAAACCCGGCCAGTGAAATCGGCAGCCAGGCCAGCGGAGGCACGGTGCGCAGCACCTGAAACACGGGGTCGAGGCCACGCAGGGCCCAGGTCGATTGGCCCACCAGCACGCCCAGGCTGATACCTACCACCACCGCCAGCAGGTAGCCATAGGCCACGCGTTCCAGGCTGGCCAGAATCTGCCAGCCCATGCCCTTGTCGTTGCCGCCGTAGTCGTAGAAGGGATGAATGATCAGCTCCCAGGTATCGTTGAGCACCTGCGAGGGCGGCGGCAGCGCCGCGCCAGGATGGGAGCACAGCGCTTCCCACAGGCCGATCAGAATGGCCAGCACGACCACCGGCGGCAGCACGTTCTTGACCAGGGTATCGCGCAGGCGTAGCAGCACAGGGTGCACGCCTGGCATGGGGGTAGATAGCGTATTCGCTCTTGATGAAGTCGTCATGAGGTTCTCCCAGGCTGCCTGGCTCAGGCCAGCGCCTTGATCTCCAGGCTATCGAGGTAGGCTTGCGGGTTTTCCGGGTCGAAGACCTTGCCGTCGAACAGCGTTTCGACGCCGCGAGAGGTGGAGTCCGGAATGTCTGCCGAGGCCACGCCGAGGGCGTGAGCGGCTTCTCGCCACAGGTCTTCGCGGTTGACCTGCTCGATCAAGGCCGCGCTGTCGAAGTCCTGCGGCAAGTAGCCCCAGCGCTTGTTCTCGGTCAGGAACCACAGGTCGTGGCTCTTGAAGGGGTAGGAGGCGTGCTTGTCCCAGTAGCGCATCATGTGCGGATGGTTTTCCACGACGCGCCCGGTGCCGTAATCGAAGTTGCCCTGAATACGGTCGATGAGGTCGGCATAAGGCGCATGAATCCAGCGGCGGCGTGAGCAGATCTGGGCCATCTCCTCGTGGTTGGCCGGGTCTTCGCACCACATTTGCGCTTCCATGATGGCCATCAGCAGCGCTTTGGTAGCGTTGGGGTGGGCTTCTACGTAGTCGCTGCGCATGGCGAAGGCTTTTTCCGGGTGATCGTTCCACAGCTCGCCGGTGGTATTGGCGGTGTAGCCGATGCCCTGGTTGATCAACTGCTGGTTCCAGGGTTCGCACACGCAGAAGGTGTCCATACTGCCCACCCGCATGTTGGCCACCATCTGGGCCGGCGGGATGGTAATGGTGGAGATGTCGCGGTTGGGGTCGATGCCCCCGGCGGCCATCCAGTAGCGAATCCACATGTCGTGGGTGCCGCCGGGGAAGGTCATGGCAGCGCTGACTTCGCTGCCTCCACTGCGCTTTTCCGCCAGGGCCTGGGCAAACTCCCGGGTATCCAGTCCGACCTTGAGGTCGGCGTACTCATCGCCCACCGAGATGCACTGCCCGTTGAGATTGAGACGCGCCAGAATGCTCATCGGCACGGGAATGTTGTTGGGGGTCATGGCACCGCTGGCGATCAGGTAAGGCATGGGCGTCAGGATGTGTGCGCCATCGATCCCGTTACGCTGGGAACCCAGCACCAGGTTGTCTCGGGTGGTACCCCAGGAAGACTGCTTGAGGACCTCCACATCGGTCATGCCGTGCTTGGCAAAAAATCCTTTTTCATCGGCCACGAACAGCGGCGCTGCATCCGTCAGCGCAATGAAGCCGAGTTTGGCCGACGTGGTTTCTAAAGCGCCGTTGGCAAAAGCCCAGCTCATGGGCAGGCTGCTGAGCACGGCAGAGCCTCCCACCACGGCAGCGGAGCTTTTGAGAAAGTGGCGACGTTCCGGTGAGTGGGACGAAGAGATTTTTTTGCGCATGACACGGTTCCTGCCCTTTGGAGACAAAAACGGCGCCTGCAATCAGCCCCGTTGAGGAGCTGTTGCAGACGCCGTTGTCTGTTGATCATCTTTTTTTATCGCCGGGCCCACGTTGACCCAGTTCGCTATCCTTTTGACTTGTGCAGCTAACATGCCAAATGGCGGAGTCGTTTTTGTGAAACATCAGCTTTTCAAAAGGTTAGTCATAATAGTCGAAGAGCTGTCTGGTTATCGAAGGAGGCGGGGATGGTGCGGTGCAGCGTAGAAATGGTGCAGTTTTGGCGAAGCTGCACGAAAAAGAAGCAGGATTGTTAGCAAGTTATCGATAACGTCAAATAATGTGAACTCTATTGTCTCATCGGTTACCTTCCATAGAATGCCAGCCACACATTGAGGCTTGCGTAGCGAGCACTATATTAAAGAAAAGACGTTTCTCTAATTGACTGGCAAACGACGCTTTGTCGGCAGGGGGTGGCATGAAGCGATTACTGGCAAATATCTCGATAAAAACAAGTCTGACGTTCACGTTGGTCATTTTTGCTTTGTTGATCATGACTATTGCTGCTCTTGGTCATTGGGCGGGGACGAAAGGCGGGAACTCATTAGAAGCCATGGACGAGCTGTCGATGCATCAAATGTTGCCGCTGGCGCGTACTCAGCGCTCGGTAGGTTTTGCCCAATTGGCGTATTTGAACAGTGTCGTGGCTTCCGAAGATGGTCAGCATCAGCAGGCGCAAACCTATCTGGCCGAGGCCGAAACGTTTCAACAATCTGCTCAGAGTTACTTCTCCGAATTTGAAGCCTCCGACCCACGTGGTATGAACAACGAGTTGGCCGAGGCTGTGATTACCGCCTTTTACGCGGTGATGCAGGAAGGCTTGATTCCCATGGAGGCGGCGGTAAAGTCGGGTGATAGTGCTCAGTTAAACGCGGTGCGTTTAGCCATTATTCCACTTAATCAATCGTTTGTTACGACTAGCATGGCCTTTAACGGCTATCTGGCCGAGTATGCCGATCAGTTGATCGACCGCTACGATCGCGATATGCAAGTATTTGGTTACATCGATATTGCCGTGATCGTGGCTGCGCTGTTCATTATCGTGCTGGTGCGCATGGCGATGGTGGGGTCCATCGTCAAGCCGCTGGACGAGGCCGTGGTGCACTTCGAGCGTATTGCCGAAAACGATCTGTCATCCCGCGTGGATCTGCGTGGAAGCAATGAAATTGGCAAGCTGTTCAGCGCCATGCAGCGCATGCAGAGTGGTCTGGCGGCCACGGTAGCGACCGTGCGCGACAGCAGCGGCTCGATCTACATCGGCGCACGGGAAATTGCCGGGGGCAACGCGGATTTATCGTCGCGCACCGAGCAGCAGGCAGCCTCCTTGCAGGAAACCGCCGCCAGCATGGAGCAGTTGACCCAAACCGTGAAGCAGAACGCCGATAACGCACGTCAGGCCAGCACGCTGGCCAACGATGCTTCGGGTAAGGCGGTAGAGGGCGGCGACGTGGTCGATCAGGTCATCTCGACCATGCACGGGATTTCTTCGAGCTCCCAGCAGGTGGCCGATATCATCAACGTGATCGACTCGATTGCCTTCCAGACCAATATCCTGGCGCTCAATGCCTCGGTCGAGGCTGCCCGGGCAGGCGAGCAGGGGCGCGGTTTCGCGGTCGTCGCCAGTGAAGTACGCAACCTGGCCAGCCGCAGTGCCGAGGCGGCCAAGGAGATCAAGCGATTGATCGATGCTTCCACGGCGCAGGTCAATGAAGGCTCTCAACTGGTAGAAAAAGCCGGTGCCACCATGCGGGAAGTCGTCGGGTCGGTACGCCGGGTCACCGACATCATGGATGAAATATCGGCAGCCTCCCAGGAGCAGAGCGCGGGCATCGAGCAGGTCAATCAGGCCATCGCCCAGATGGATGAGGTCACCCAGCAGAACGCGGCGCTGGTGCAAGAAGCGTCTGCGGCGGCCAGCTCGCTGGAGGAGCAGGCCGAGCGGCTGGAGGGCGTGGTGGCGGCATTCCGCCTGGAGCAGGGGAGTGAGCGCCGTCAGCCCGCGCTGGCTACCCCGCCGCGCCGCGGCGAGCTGCTGCGCCCCCAGCTTACGGGTAAGCCGAAGCCCAACGCGGCCGCCAGTGCCGAGCAGGAGTGGGAAGCGTTTTGATAAGCTGACGTTCTCTCTATGAGCCACAGAGCCCCGCCACCGTAAACCGGTGGCGGGGCTCTGTGTTTTGCGCCTGTATGGTCAAGCAGCAAGCCGACTTTTCAGACAGAGCCTAGTTGAGCGCGCTGGCCACTTCCTCGATTTGCAGGGCCAGACTCTGCAGGCCGCCGCCAGAGAGGTACCAAAGCGCAGGGGTGAGCATCACCAGTTGGGCGTCCGTGCCTGCTTCCGCCCACTGCTGGCGAAGCTGCTCGGCGTCTGCGGGCTCGTCGCCAATGGCCGCACTGCGGTCGATCACCAGCACGATCTCAGGGTCGATCTCGGCAATGGCGTCAGCGGAAAGCGGCGTAAAGGTGCGTTCGCCGCGTACTTCGGGGGTCACGCTCTCGGGCATCTCCAGGGCAGCAATGCCCAATACTTCATGAACCACCGGATGCTGATTGAGCATCAGGTTGCCGCCATTATGGGTGACCACCAGCGTCGTCGGGGCGTCCTGCAGTGCTTCCCGCTGGCGCTCGATTTCGCTATTCAGCGTCTGCAGGGCCTCTTCGGCCGCGTTTTCCACCGCCAGCTGGCTAGCCAGTTCACGCACGTTGCGCTCGACGGAGTCAAGATACGCCTCACCGGCCACGCTGGCATCGAACAGCGGGGCGATCTCGCCCAGCGCGTCGGCCCACTCTGCCTGGCGGCCGGTGTGTACGATCAGCGTCGGGTTGGCCTCTGCCAGTGCCTCCATGTTGGGGGAGCGCAGGCCGCCGATGTCGGTGTAGCGGTCGGCGGCATACTGTTCGAGGTAGCTCGGTAAACTGGCTTTGGGCACGCCCACCACCTGTTCACTCACCCCCAGGGCGTCCAGCGTATCCAGGCTGCCTAGATCAAACGTGGCAATGCGCTGGTCGGCGCTCGCGGCGGCGCTGGTCAGCAGTAGTGCAGTGGCGATGGCGGTTACTTTCATGAGAGGCCCTTTTTTGAGGAACACAGCTGTTCTTTGAGAAATATAGCTATATGCAATAGTTTCTCATCATTGCAGCAAGCAGCGGCGTTGTCGCGTGTTGAAAGGGGAACGGCACGTTGCAGAAAATGCGACCGCCTCCGTAGAGGCGGTCGTGGTGGCGCATGGTGATCAAGCAACCAGGCGACTAAGAGGCGACGCGGAAGGGGTTGCGCGGGTCGTCATCCCAGGCGAGGAAGGGCTTGCCGGTTTCCTGAGGCACCATGGTGATGCAGTTCTCCACCGGGCAGGTGATCTGGCACAGGTTGCAGCCCACGCACTCGTCTTCGATGACTTCGTAGCGGCGCGCGCCGTCCTGCTCGGTGAGCTTGGCAATCGACTGGTGAGAGGTGTCCTCGCAGGCGATATAGCAGCGGCCACACTCGATGCACAGGTCTTGGTCGATATGGGCGATGGTCTTGAAGTTGATGTCCAGGTGCTTCCAGTCGGTGGTTTGTGGTACCGCCTTGCGGGAAAACGCTTCGATGGAGTCGTAGCCTTTTTCCGCCATCCAGCGGGAGAGGCCATCTTTCATCTCTTCAACAATACGAAAACCGTTGAGCATGGCAGCGGTGCAGACCTGCACGCTGCCCGCGCCCAAGGCGATGAATTCCGCCGCATCCCGCCAGGTGGAAATCCCGCCAATACCGGAAATGGGCAGCGTGGGCGTGGCTGGGTCACGGGCAATTTCCGCCACCATGTTCAGGGCGACGGGTTTCACCGCGCTGCCGCAGTAGCCGCCGTGGGTGCTCTGATGGCCCACGGTGGGTTTGGCGACCATGTTGTCTAGGTCGATGCTGGTAATGGAGTTGATGGTGTTGATCAACGAGACTGCATCCGCGCCGCCTCGCAGTGCCGCCTGGGCCCCCACGCGAATATCGGTGATGTTGGGGGTGAGCTTGACGATGACCGGCTTGGAGTAGTGTTTTTTACACCAGTAGGTGACTTTTTCGATCAAATCCGGGTTTTGGCCCACCGCCGCGCCCATGCCGCGTTCCGGCATGCCGTGGGGGCAGCCCAGGTTGAGCTCGATGCCGTCTGCGCCGGTGGCTTCCACCCGCGGCAGGATATACGCCCAGGCCTCCTCGTTGCAGGGCACCATGATGGAGACGATCAGCGCCCGGTCCGGCCAATCCTTCTTCACCTGGGTGATCTCTTGAAGGTTGATCTCCAGCGAACGGTCGGTAATCAGCTCGATATTGTTGAAACCGATCACCTCGCGGTTTTTGCCGTAGTGGGCCGAGTAGCGGGAGGAGACGTTCACCGCCGCGGGCTCTTCGCCAAGGGTTTTCCATACCACGCCGCCCCAGCCCGCCTCATAGGCGCGCACCACGTTGTAGGCTTTGTCGGTAGGCGGGGCCGAGGCCAGCCAGAAGGGGTTGGGGGCTTTGATACCGGCAAAGTTCACCGACAGATCGACGCCGTTCACTACGCTGTCGCCGCTATGTTTCTTGCCTGGAAAAGAGAGGGTGTTGAAAGGTGTGGTGTTCATGCGGCCTCCTGCTGGGCGGCGAGCGCTTGATGGATGGCGTGGGCGGCCAGCTTGCCGTGCTGCACGGCCTGCACGGTGAGGTCCTGGCCGGGTTTGACGCAGTCGCCGCCGGCATAAACGTTGGTCAATGAGGTCTGGAACAGCTCATTGACGTGGATGCGCTCCCCATCCCGGGCCAGTTCGGAGGCGGTGGCATCGCGTAGGCTGTCGCCCTCGAAGCCCTGGCCGATGGCGGTGAAAATGGCATCCGCCGCGATCTCGAAGGTCTCGCCCGTGGTGGAGAGGTGGCCCTGCTGCTCTGCGGTGTTGGCAAAACGCATGCCTGCCACTCGCCCTTGAGCATCCAGCAGAATTTCGTCCGGCTGGGCCCAGGTCACCATGCGCACGCCGTTGGCCTTGGCAATCTCCTGTTCGTGGTCGGTGGCGGACATCGCCTCAGTGCCACGGCGATACACCAGAGTGACCTCTTTGGCCCCCAAACGCGCCATTTGCGTGGCCATGTCGATGGCGGTATTGCCAGCGCCAATCACGATGCAGCGCTTGGCCACGGCCAGGCTGCCCAGGTCATCGGTTTGGCGTAGGGTCTTGATGTAGTCCACGGCGGGCATCAGGCCCGGTGCATCTTCGCCGGTCAGCCCCAGCGTGCGGCTGGCTCCCAGCCCTAACCCCAGAAATACGCTGTCGTACTGCTGGCGCAGGGTATCGAGAGTGAGGTTGTCGCCCAGACGCTGGCCGTATTGGAGGTCGATGCCGCCAATGTCCAGCAGGAACTCGACTTCCTTGCGGGCAAAATCGTCGGTCATCTTGTAGCGGGCAATGCCGTACTCGTTGAGCCCGCCAGGCTTTTGCTCGGCCTCGAAGAGGGTGACCTGGTGGCCCAGCATGGCCAAGCGATGAGCGCAGGAGAGGCCCGCAGGCCCCGCGCCCACCACGGCAACATGGCGGCCCGTGCTGGCGGCCCGCTTGAAGGGGTGGCTATCGAACTGCATATGGTCGGTAGCGTGGCGCTGGAGCAAACCGATCAGTACCGGCTGGCACTCGGCGTCGTGGTTACGCACGCAGCTGCGTTCGCAAAGGATTTCCGTGGGGCACACCCGGGCGCAGCTGCCGCCGAGGATATTGGCTTCCAGAATGGTTTCTGCTGCGCCATTAATGTTGTTGTCACTGATCTGACGAATGAAGCTGGGAATGTCGATGTCCGACGGGCAGGCCTCGACGCAGGGCGCGTCATAGCAGTACAGGCAGCGCTGGCTTTCGATGATGGCCTGGCGCGGCGTCAGCGGCGGATGCAGGTCGCTGAAGTTGCTTGCCAGCGTCGCTGGGTCGTAGGTGCCGACCTCTTTTGCGCTGGGCAGATGATCAAGTGAATGGGTCACGGTCGTTTCTCCCTGGTCCTTCTGGATCGTTCTGTTCTTCGTGGGGCGTCTGTTCTTTGTGGGGCGAGGCTCAGCGAGTGACCGCCACGGGGGCATTCAGCTCGGCGCGTTTTGCGAGCAGCTCGAACACGCCGGGGTAGGCGGGGCGTTCTAAGTAGCGCCCTGCGCCGCGCTCGGCGTGCAGCTCGCCATCCCGCCAGGTCCATTTGCCCTGGCTGATGGTATGGCGGGCAATGCCGCGCACCGTCTTGCCCTCGAAAATATTGAAATCGACGTTCTGATGATGGGTCTTGGCGGAAATCGTGCGGGTGCCGTTGGGGTCCCAGACCACGAGGTCGGCATCGGCACCCACCTGAATCGCCCCTTTGCGCGGGTAGAGGTTGAAGATCTTGGCGGTGTTGGTGGAGGTGACCGCCACGAACTCCTGGGGCGAGAGCTTGCCGGTATTGACCCCTTCGTCCCACAGCACGGCCAGGCGGTCTTCCACACCCGCAGTGCCGTTGGGGATCTTGGTGAAGTCATCTTTACCGGCGGCTTTCTGCTCTTCGCAGAAACAGCAGTGGTCGGTGGCGGTGGTTTGCAGATTGCCAGATTGCAGACCGTGCCAGAGCGCTTCCTGGTGGCCTTTGGGCCGGAATGGCGGGCTCATCACATGGGCGGCGGCGGTGGCCCAGTCCGGGTGCTGGTAAACGCTGTCATCGATTACCAGGTGGCCCGCCAGGCACTCGCCGAACACCGGGTGGCCCTGCTGGCGGGCGTAGGCGATTTCATCCACGGCGTCTTTGGTGGAGACGTGCACCAGGTAGACCGGCGCGCCCAGGGTGGAGGCAATGCGAATAGCGCGGCTGGCGGCTTCGCCTTCCACCTGAGGTGGGCGGGAAAGCGGGTGGGCTTCCGGCCCGGTGATGCCTTGGGCCAGCAGTTTTTGCTGCATGTGGTAGACCAGCTCGCCGTTTTCGGCATGCACGGTGGGCACCGCGCCCAGCTCCAGGCAGCGGGAAAAGCTCTCCACCAGAATGTCATCGGTGGCCATGATGGCGCCCTTGTAGGCCATGAAGTGCTTGAAGCTGTTGACCCCGTGGTCGCGTACCAGGGTGCCCATTTCCTCTTTGACGCTCTCATCCCACCAGGTGATCGCCACGTGGAAGGCGAAGTCGGTGGCGGCTTTTTCCGCCCAGCCCTGCCAGGTCTCGAAGGCCTCCAGCAGCGATTGGCCGGGGCTGGGGATCACGAAATCGATAATGGTGGTGGTGCCGCCCGCCATGGCGGCGGCGGTGCCGGTGTAGAAGTCTTCGCTGGCCACCGCGCCCATGAAGGGCATCTGCATGTGGGTGTGTGGGTCGATGCCGCCAGGCATCACCAATTGGTTGCTGGCATCGACGATCTCGCAGCCTTCCGGCACGTCCAGGTCGGTGCCAATGGCGTGGATTTTGCCATCGACACACAGCACATCGGCGCGGTAAGTATCGGCGTGGGTGACCACCGTGCCGCCCTTGATCAATAAGCTCATGGTTCGCTCCTGTCGTTGTGTTTAGCCAGCAGAATCATTCACCGTCGGTGAGGCGGGTGTAGGTCTCGGGGCGTCGGTCGCGGAAGAACTGCCAGTTGTTGCGCACCTCGCGCACCATATCCAGGTCGATCTCATGCACCAGCAGCTCGTCTTCCGTGGCGCTGGCCTGGGCTTCGATCTTGCCGCGTGGGTTGACGATGTAGCTGGAGCCGTAGAAGTCGCCGATATTCCAGGGTGCCTCGGTGCCAACCCGGTTGATAGCGGCGATGAAGCAGCCGTTGGCAGCCGCAGAGGCGGGTTGCTCAAGCTCCCAGAGGTATTGGGAAAGACCGGCCACCGTGGCCGAAGGGTTGAAAATCACGTCGGCGCCGTTGAGCGCCAATGCCCGCCAGCCTTCCGGGAAGTGGCGGTCGTAGCAGATATACACGCCGATCTTGCCGTAGGCGGTATCGAAAACCGGCCAGTTGGATTTGCCTGGTTTGAAGAAGAATTTCTCCCAAAAGCCAGCCACCTGGGGAATGTGTGTCTTGTGGTATTTGCCCAGGTAGCTGCCGTCGGCATCGAACACGGCGGCGGTGTTGTAGTAAACGCCGGTCTCGGTCTCTTCATAGATAGGGACGATGATCACCATGCGGTGCTCGGCCGCGAGCTTTTGCATCATCTGGCAGGTGGGGCCCTCCGGCACTCGCTCGGCGGCGGCGTACCATTTGCTGTCCTGGCTGGGGCAAAAATAGGGCTGATTGAACACTTCCTGGAAGCACAGCACCTGCACGCCTTGCTCGGCGGCTTGCTGAATCATGGGCAGGTGCGCTTCGTTCATCGCGTCACGAATGACGCCGGGTTCCTGATCGGTGCTGGTATTCAGGGCCATCTGGATCAGGCCAATCTTCATTTTCTGCATGGACTACCCCTCTTTTGTCATAACGCGACGACCTCCGAATGGATGGGAGGCCAGCTATGGGTGGCTTTTCTGCCGGTATCGATGAGTGGCGGAAAAGATCGCTAGGCGTGTCATGACATCGACTCATGGTCGAAACTTATAATTGTTAGCAAAGCTGTCAAGATAGACAGCTTTTTGAACATAGCGCTGGTTGAAGACGTTTTGCAAGAAGTTTTTATGAAAAGCCTGGTTGTCTTTCAAGTGACTGTTTTTGCTGTTTTTTAAGTTTTTTATTGGCCGTTTTTATCAATTTGGTGAGGTGTTGCACTATTATGGTGTTTCATTTTTATTTTTTAAATCAATAAGTTGTGTTTTATTTTTTGGTTTTTATATTGGTGTTTTGCATTCTGATGGTGCGTTTTATGAATATGTCGATACCCTGTTTAGGAGGTTTTAATACCCGTGACTATAACAACAATGATACAGAGGGCTTCTTCTTTATATATGTCTGTTTAGTCAGCTTTGTGTTCAATGAGTTAGCGGTGAGCGCGTGGTTTTGGGCACGCTTATTGCTGCGCAACCTGTTGAACCTTTGAAGATAAAAAGGCAATGGCGAGGCTGAGGAGACAACGATGACGGCAGCTAAATCTCGAATGATCGATCAGCAGGGGTTGGTCGAACTGGCAGTGGAAGACGATGTGCGTGAAAGCCCACGCTTCAACGACGATATTGCGCCTACCGAAGCAAAAGAGCGTACCTGGAGCAAATGGAACATTGCGGCGCTGTGGGTCGGTATGTCGATCTGCGTGCCCACCTACACCCTGGGCGGCGTGCTCACGGCCTACTTTGGGCTGAGCGTTGGCGAGGCGCTGCTGGCCATTCTGCTGGCCAACGTGATCGTACTGATTCCGCTGACGCTGAACGCTTTTCCCGGCACCAAATTCGGCATTCCCTTTCCGGTGGTGCTGCGCTCTTCGTTTGGCATCCTGGGTTCCAACGTGCCCTGCCTGGTCAGGGCGCTGGTGGGCTGCGGCTGGTTTGGCATTCAAACCATGTTTGGCGGGCTGGCCATTCACCTGCTGCTGTCGGCGCTGTTTCCCGCCTGGGCGGCGCTGGGAGGCGTCGGCGAGGTGATTGGTTTCTTCGTGTTTGGCGCCATGAACCTGTACGTGGTGATTCGCGGGGCCGAGTCGATCAAGTGGCTGGAAACCCTGGCGGCACCGCTGCTGTTGGCCGTGGGGATCGGACTGATGATGTGGGCGTGGCCGCACATGTCGATGACCGAACTGCTGGCCCAGCCGCCGTCGCGCCCGGAAGGGGCTTCGGTATATGGCTATTTTTTTGCTGGCCTGACGGCCATGGTGGGCTTCTGGGCGACGCTGTCACTGAACATTCCTGATTTCAGCCGCTTCGCCAAGAGCCAGAAGGACCAGATCGTCGGGCAGATCCTGGGCTTGCCGTTGACCATGTTCTTCTTTGCTGCCTTGGGCGTGGTATTGACCGCCGCCTCGGAAACGCTGGTAGGCCAAACCGTGGCCGACCCGGTGCGCCTGATCGGCTATATCGACAGCCCTTTCTGGGTCATCATGGCCATGCTGCTGATCATCGTGGCGACCATCTCGACCAACACCGCTTCCAATATCGTCTCACCCACCAATGACTTTCAGAACATTGCCCCCAAGCTGATCAATCAAACCCGTGGCGTGCTGATGACCGGCGCCGTGGGGGTGCTGCTGATGGGCTACGACCTGCTGCAAAAGGCGGGGGTGGTGAGCCAGGGCGTTTCACTGGAGCAGATGTACTCCAACTGGCTGCTGGGCTACTCCAGCCTGCTGGGCCCGATTGCAGGCATCATGGCGGTGGATTATTTCCTGATCAAACGCCAGCGCCTGGATGTGCCTAGCCTGTACATGGACCACCAGGCTTACCCCGCGGTCAATATCGCCGGATTCATTGCCTTCGGCATTCCGGTGAGCCTGACCCTGCTGTCGCTGCTGACCGGTACCATGAACTGGTTCTATGACTACGGCTGGTTCACGGGCTCGGCGCTGGGGGCGGTGGTGTACTACGTCGCCAGCCGTACGCTGGCGTCGTCTCCCCAGGCAGGCCCTGTGCCGCTGATGGCCAGCGAGGCGGCTCGCCAGCCTTGATGCGGTAGCGCATGGCGCAGCCAGCTGTCGGGCAGAGCCTGGCGGGCTGCGCCGCTAGGCTTTGTACGAAAACTGCCTATGCTCGCCCATACGGCGTTAAAAATCGGCTCAAAGTACTCATTTACACCTTGTAAACTCCGTCTTTTCGCCGATTTTTGCCTTGTCTGGCCATCGCTCGCCGACTTTTCTTACAAAGCCTAGTTGGCTTCCTTCACCAGCCCCAGGAAGGCATCCACCACGCGGTTGGGGCGGCGGTCGTGGCGGGTAATCAGCACGAACGGGATGCGATACGCGTAGTGCTGGGGCAGCAGGGCGCGCATCTTGCCTGCGCTGACCCACTGGGCGGCCACGTGTTCGGGGAGAAAGCCAATGAAGTGCCCGGTCAGGATCAGGAAGGCGCCGCCTTCCCGGTCTGACGCAGAGGCTCGACGGTTGAGTGCTTCGTGGGCCTGGCGGGCTTTTTCCGGTAGTGGGTAGCGGGGCTGTATGGCGGGGTACTGGGCAATGTCGCCTGCTTCGAGCCTCTCATCGGCCTGTGGAAACAAGGGGTGCTCTGCCGAGCAGTACAGGTATGACGGCTCGTCGTAAAGCCAGCGCGTCTCCAGGCTGGTCGGCAGGTTCACGGCAGGCACCACCCCGACGTGCAGGTGCCCATCCATGACGCCCCGGATCACCGCGTCCGAGGGTTCCATATGAATATTCACGGTCACCGCATGGTTGGGCGCCGTCAGCGCCGCCAGGGCGTGGGTAACGTTCATGGCGGGTAGCGTCACCAGGCTATCGGTGATGCCGATATTCAGCTCGCCCTTGATGGTGTGATGCAGTGCATTGACATCGCTTTTGAAGGTTTCGAGGGCGGTCAGCAGGGTCAGGCCGGCCTGGTAAATTTCCTTGCCTTCTTCGGTCAGGCTGAACCCACCGCGACCTCGCTGGCAAAGCGAAAACCCCAGGCGGCTCTCCAGGTCGCTCATGTGCTGGCTGATGGCCGAGCGGCTGATGCCCAGCGTCGTTTCTGCTGCGGTGAAGCCACCGCACTCCACCACGGTCTTGAAGATACGCACCAGGCGTATTTCGTAATCGCTCATTTGTCCCAGAGATGCCATGGCTGCCTCGTTGCCCTGCCGGTCATACCGATATGAGGATTTTGATGACGGTTTTTGCCAAAAATTGATATACATCAAAAAAACATCGCGCCACACTTCAACAGTCCCACCCATGTCTCGGGCTGGTGTATCTTCCTCTGTCTTTTTTCACTCTATCAGGTGCGCCCACGGGATGCCTGACTAAGGTATGCATGATGTCGCTCCCGCCGAGTGATGGACTCTCCCGACACCTTGATACGCTGCCTCGCCATCGTCGTTACCGCCATCGCGTCATTGCCATTTACATCGTGTCGCTGTGCGTGATGCTGGTACTGTTTGGCTGGCTGTTGAAAGGGCAGTACGAGCAAGAGCTGCAGGCCGCAGAAGCGCGGGCTGCTGCCCGCGCCAGCGTGGTGGCTGAATGGGCGAATGGCGTACTGGGGCAGAGCGCGCAGGCGCTGTTTGGGCTCGAAGAGCTGCTCGAACGTCAGACGGCAGGCGTGCCTGACCGTGAGGTGCAGGTTCAGGTAGCGCTGGAGAACCTGACGCGCTATCTGCCGTTGATCGATGAGCTTGGCGTGTTGAATGCAGACGGGCGCGCCTGGGTAAGCAGTGGCGACAACCGTCATGCGGGCAGGGACCTGAGCCAGACGGCACTGTTTCGAGGTTTCAGCCAGTCAGCGTATGACGAAGTGGTCACGCCGCTTTATTGGTCGGCCCTGGATCAGCGCTTCTATCTGTACCATGCGCGGCGGCTAGGCACTGCCGAGGGGGCGTTCAATGGTGTGGTGGTTGCTCGGCTGTTGCCCGAGATGTTCAGCGCTGCGTTGCGCCACATGGGGGTCGAGGAGGGCGAGAGTGTTGCGCTGGTCGATGCCAGCCTGAAACTGATTGCGCGCCATCCGGAACCTGCCCAAGGCGTGGCGCTGGGGCGTGAGATCGATGCAACGGCCTATCGGGACTGGCTGGTCAGCGATGATCGTCTGCACGTCTTCACCATGCAGTCACCGCTGGATGACAAAGAGCGCTTGTTTCACGTCAAACGTGTGGCCGACTACCCTGTTATGGTAGTGGTGGGGGTCGATGTTCAGCGCCTGTTGGCCAGCTGGCGTCAGCGTGCCTGGTTGCTGTCGGGTGTCATGGCTTTGCTGGGGGCGTTGGGGGCGTGGGTGGCTCGGCATTACCTGCACCGCTTGGCGCTGGGCTATCAGCTTCAGGCTCGACAGGTTCGCCTGGATGCGTTGATTCATTCCGTCCAGGATATGATTTTCGTCTTCGATGGCCAGGGGCGGTTTACCTATATCCACGCCCTGGATGCCGATAAGCTGCTGCTGGACAGTGCCCAGGCCTTGGGTAAATCCTACGCCGAGGTACTGCCCATGCCGTTGGCACAGGCCTTTGATGACGTGTTCCAGCAGGTGCAGCGCACTCGTCAGGTGGCCACGTTCGAGTATTCGCTGCCATTGGGCCAGCAGTCGCGCGATTTTCATGCCACCTTGAGCCCTCTGGTGAGCAGCACCCAACAACCGGACGAATTGGAAGGAGTGCTTTCCGTGACCCGTGAGGTAACTGACGCAAAACGCGCCGAAGTGGAGCTGCAAATTGCTGCCGCTGCATTTCAGGCACATTTGGGCATCATGGTGACCGATGCACGGGGCACGATCCTGAAAGTGAACGACACTTTCAAGCGCATCACCGGCTACAGTGATGCGGAAGTCGTGGGCAGGAACCCACGCATGTTCAGCTCTGGGCACCACAATGCCGCCTTCTACCGACGCTTATGGCGCAGCGTGCTCTCCACGGGAAGCTGGGAGGGAGAAATCTGGAACCAGCGCAAGAACGGCGAGCTGTTTCCCGAGTGGCTGACCATCAGTGCCGTGCACGACCGCAACGGCAGCTTGACCCACTATGTGGCCACCATGAGTGACATCAGCGAACGCAAGGCGGCCGAGCAGGAAATTCATCAGCTGGCGTTCTACGATCCGCTGACTGGCTTTGCCAACCGTCGCCTGTTCATCGACCGAATCGGCGTGGCCCTCAAGGAGCTGAATCGCCACCAGCGCTGCGGAGCGCTGATTCTGCTGGACCTGGATAGCTTCAATCATGTCAACGATACCCTGGGGCATCATATCGGTGATCGGCTGTTGCAGAACGTGGCACGCCGTTTTGGCCAGATGCTGCGCGATACGGACACTCTGGCGCGACTGGGCGGCGACGAATTTGCCGTGTTGGTCGAGGGAGTGGACGGCAGCCCGCGTAAAACGCAGGCGCTGGCCGAGCACATTGCCAACAAGCTGATGGCAGCGCTGGATATCCCGATCCAGGTGGGGGATGAGCAGGCGTCGGTCACGGCCAGCGTGGGCATCACCGTCATGGCCGACAGCCAGCGCAGTGCCGATGATTATCTGCAGCAGGCGGACATGGCACTTTCCCAGGCCAAGGCCAGTGGTCGACGCACGTTACGCTTTTTCGACCCCTCCATGCAGGCCGCGCTGCTGGCCAGAGTCAGGCTGGAGGCTGACCTGCGTCTGGCGCTGGATCACCAGCAGTGGCAGCTGCACTATCAGCCCCAGGTGGATGAACAGGGGCGCATCGTGGGCGTCGAAGCGCTGTTGCGCTGGCACCATCCTGAACGCGGGCTGGTGTCGCCCGGCGAGTTCATTCCGCTACTGGAAAGCACCGGCTTGATCAACGACGTAGGCGAGTGGGTGCTGGCGGCGGCCTGCCATCAGCTGGCAGCGTGGCAGCACCAGCCGGGGTTCGAGCAGTTGACCATTTCAGTCAATATCAGCCCTTTGCAGTTCCGCGAAAACGACTTTCTTGATCGGGTGGAGCAGGTGTTCCTGCGCACCCAGGCCCCGCTCGAGCGGTTGAAGCTGGAAGTTACCGAGACGCTTTTCGTCGAGGCACGAGACGACGCCCGCGACAAGATGCTGAGCCTGAAAGCGCGCGGCGTCCGCTTCTCGTTGGACGACTTCGGCACCGGCTACTCGTCGCTGGCGTATCTGGCACAGCTCCCGTTGGATCAGTTGAAGATCGACCAGTCCTTCGTCCAGCAGGTGCTCGAGAGCAGTGCCAATGCCGCCATCGTCGAAAGTACCATTGCCCTGGCCAAGAGCCTGAACCTGGATGTCATCGCCGAGGGGGTCGAAACCCCGGCGCATCAGGCCTGGCTCATGGCCCATGGGTGCCATGCGTTTCAGGGGTATTTGTTCGGGCGACCCATGCCGGTCGAAGAAATGGAGCAGGCCGTACGCGCGCAACGTCCCTTACCGCCAGGCCCCCAAAGCGCGTAGCTGATCAGGAAGCGTCGTATCAGCCAGAGGCAGCGTGCCCTCAGGGATAATCACCTCCAGCCGGGAGTCTTGTCGCCAGGCACTGGCGGCCACGCTCTGGGTACCTTCGGCGCGGTTGAGCTGCTTCCAGCCATCGTCCGTATGAAAGACGCCCTTCACCCTGGCGGTGGCGGGTAGCTCGCTCATCCATAGCGCCAAACGGTCCAGGTCGAAACGCTCGGCGGGGTGCCAACGCACGCCGGTGCTGGTATAGCCCAGGGCGCTGGCGGCCTGCTGCTGCGCCTTGCCGGGAGGCGGTGGGAAGTCGAAAAACGCCCCTTCGAGGCTGGGCCCCTGAGCAACCAGTGCCTGGTGCGCGGCGGGCATGGCGGCTGGCGCCGCAGACCGAGGGGCCGAAGGGCTCAGCAGGCGGTCAATGGGCAGGGGGCCTTGCTGAGTGCTATGCACCCATTTGCGCGGCGGCCAGAACGTGTCGATGAACTGCTCGGCCCGTGCATGTTGTTCGTCGCTGGCCATGTCGGCCAGAGTGATGACCACGGCATCGGCCATGGTCAACTGGTCTTGAAAAGTCTCATGCGCTCGCACGCGGGCTTCGTCCAGCCGACGCGGGTCGAGGGTGGCGATGATGTCCTGCACCGCCACCACGTCCTGAAAAGCCTCACCCTGCAGCAAATCCATCAGCCCGGCGGGGTGCCCAAGCCCCGAGGGCTCGATGATCACCCGGTCGGGTTTCTGGCGTGCCAGCAGATTGACCAGCGCCGCCTGCAGCACGAACGCCAGCTGGCAGCACAGGCAGCCGCCAGGCAGGCCCTTGACCACCACGTCATCACGGGCAGCGAACATGGTCTGGTCGATGCCGATCTGACCGAACTCGTTGACCAGAATGGCCCATTTTTCATGGGAGGGTTTCTGCTCGATCAGCTGATGAATCAGCGTGGTTTTCCCGCTGCCCAAAAAGCCGGTCACGATATGCACGGGTACGAGTGCCTCAAGCGCCAACGGCTCAACCTCCGGTCATGTTCATGAAGCGCACCACCTGAATATCACCATCGGTGGTGAAGTGGTGGCGCTCGGGCTTCAATGGCAGGGCGTCGATGATGGCCTGCTTGAGCGGCGCGATCTCGCCGGGATGACGGCGCAGCACCGCGCGCAGGTCCACCGAGTGTTCATTGCCCAGGCACAGCAGCAGGCGGCCCTCCACGGTGACGCGTACCCGGTTGCAGCTGTCACAGAAGTTATGGCTGTGGGGGGAGATGAAGCCCACGCGGCTGTCGCTGTCGGCCATCCTGAAGTAGCGTGAAGGCCCCGGCGTGCTCTCGGTGGTGGGGGTCAGCGGGTAGCGGGTTTCGATCAGCGCCTGCACGTCATCGCTGGAGTAGAAGGTCTCTGCTCGAGAGTGGTCCGATACATCCCCCAGCGGCATCTCCTCGATGAAGCTGATGTCCAGCTGCTCGCGGCGGGCAAAGCTCACCAGGTCGAGCACCTCGTCTTCGTTGCGCCCTTTCAGGATCACCGCGTTGAGCTTGATCCGAGTGAAACCAGCCTCTTTGGCTGCCTGAATGCCGTCCAGCACGCGGGCCAGCTCGCCCGTGCGGGTCAACTGCTTGAAGCGTTCGGGGTGCAGCGAGTCGAGGCTGATGTTGAGCCTGCGCAAGCCGCCCGCGTAAAGCCGCTTGGCATGCTTGCGCAGGCTCGCGCCGTTGGTGGTCATGGTGAAGTCATCCAGACCCGGCAGCGCGCCAATGTCGTCCACCAGCTGTTCGATGCCCTTGCGCACCAGCGGCTCACCGCCTGTCAGGCGAATTTTCTCCACGCCGAGTTCGGTAAACGCGCGGGCCACCAGGGCCAGCTCCTCCAGAGTGAGCACCTGGGCGCGCGGCAGAAAGGTCATCTCTTCGCTCATGCAGTAGACACAGCGAAAATCACAGCGGTCGGTCACCGATAGCCGCACATAGCGAACTCGGCGGCCAAAATCGTCGATCAGTTGTTCGGTCATTGCCAGCTCGTTATCGGTTGTATGCAGACCACCTCGCCTGGCTGGGCGCCTGCCTGGTCATCGCCAAGTTCGATCAGGCAGTTGGCGGCCACCATGGAGGTCAGAATCCCCGAGCCCTGGGCTCCGGTACTGCGCACATGCAGCGTACCCTGCGCATCGCAGTGGTAAACACCGCGGATGAAGTCAGTGCGCTGCAAGCGGCTCTTCAACGTGGTTTGGGCAATTGCCTCGAGCCGGGGCGGCGGCGCCGGGGGCAGGCCCTGCAACTGCCGCAGTAGCGGTACCACGAATTGCAGGAACGTCACCATGACCGCTACCGGGTTGCCCGGCAGGCCGATCAGGGGCGTTTGTGTAGCGCCCAGCTGTCCGCAGGCCATGGGCCGTCCGGGGCGTAGCGCTACCCGCCAGAAGGCCAGGCGGCCAAGCTTTTCCAGCGCCGCCCGAGTGTAGTCGGCATTGCCCACGGAAACCCCACCGCTGGTGATCACCAGATCGCTCTGGGTGGCGGCGCTGGCCAGTGCGGTTTCGATGGCGTCGAGGTCGTCGGGGAGAATGCCCAGATCCAGCACCTCGGCCCCCTGCTCGGCGAGCAGGCCCATCAGGGTAAATCGGTTGGTGTCGTAGACGCCTGCGCTGGGGAGTGGGCCGCCCGGTGGCGTCACCTCGTTACCGGTGGAGAAAATCGCCACCCGGGGGCGCCGATACACCGTGACGACGGCATGGCCCAGCGAAGCCACCAGCCCCATGCGAGCGGCGTCCAGTCGCGCGCCTGCGGCAAGGGCTACGCTGCCTTTGGCAATGTCTTCCCCGGCCTGGCGCACGTGCTGCCCGGCCGTGACCCGTTCGGGCGCATCGATGGTGGCACTGGCGCCATCGTCGATCAGCTGTTCACGCATGATCACCGTATCGGTACCGCGGGGGATCGGCGCACCGGTGGTGATGCGCACGCACTGGCCCGCAGGCACCTCGCCGGCAAACGCCTGCCCGGCGAAGGCGTCCCCCACGATGGGGAAATGGGTGGTGTAGGGAGGCGCTTTGGGCCAGGCCAGGGCCACGCCATCCATGGCGGCGTTGGTGTTTTGCGGTACATCGATGGGCGCAATGATGTCCTCTGCCAGCCGACGACCAAAAGCGCTGCTCAAGGCGACCTGCTCGGTGGCCACCGGCGACGCCACCAGCGTCATCAGCGCCTCGCGGGCAGCATCGACGCTGAGCATCTGCTCGCCCAGCTCGAAACACGACAGGCTCATGGGGTCTCCCGTGAGGACGTTGCCAGCGCCTGTTCCAGACGGGCTTTTTCCTCTTCGGTATTCAGGTTGGCGAACGCCTCAGGGCAGTCGGACATGTCCACGCGGCACCAGGCGTGGCGAGCGTACCAGCGGTCGATCTTGCGTTCGCCCTCGGCTAGAGTGGCGGCCAGGTCGTCGGCCAGCGAGGTGCGCAGCAGCGCCACCACGGGGTGCAGGCGCTCGCCGTCGAAGGCCACGGCGATATCGTGCGCGCCATCCTGCGTGACGATGCCTGCCACCATGCGCGCCACCAGGTCATGGGGCAGCGCGGGGGAGTCGCAGGGGGCAACCAGCAGCCACGGCGTGCGGGCGGCGCGCAGGCCGCTGTAAATGCCCATCAACGGGCCCTTGAAGCCGCCTTCGGCATCGGCGATCACTCGATCGGCAAACAGTGCGTATGCATCGCCATTGCGGTTGGCGTTGATCATCAGCTCATGGACGTGGCCGTCGAAGCGCTTGACGGTATGCGCCACCAGCGGCAGGCCTGCGAAGGGCTCGAGGCCCTTGTCACGGCCGCCCATGCGGCGGCCCTCACCCCCCGCGAGAATCATGCCGGTAAGGTCGTGTGTCGCGATCATATGCCTGCCTCCTTGGACGAGCGAGCGCTCGGCGGTTTGGGGGGAATGTCATCCAGCGTCAAGCGCCCCTCGGCGTTGATGGCCTGGAAGCTTTTGCCCTTGGCGCGGGCAATCAGCATCACGCCGAAGCGTTCGGCCAGCTCGACACCCTTCTGGGTCACCCCCGAGCGTGAGACCAGCACGCTGATGCCCATTTGTGCCACTTTCAGCACCATCTCGGAGGTCAGCCTGCCGGTGGTGTAGAAGATGTCGGCCTGCTGGCTGTTGGCCTGATTCAGCCACTGGCGACCTGCCAGGGTATCCACGGCGTTGTGCCGCCCTACGTCCTCGACGAAATCGAGCACCTGGGCCTGCTGGCACAGCGCGCAGCCGTGCACGGCGCCTGCGCTACGATACGTCTCGTTATAGTGGTTCAGGTTGGTCAGCAACTGATAGAGGGTCGACTGGGCCAGCGGCGTGGCGGGCAGCGCCGTGAGCGATGTTTGCTCCAGCAGCTTGCCAAACACCGTGCCCTGCCCGCATCCCGTGGTCACCGTGCGGGTCCCCAGGCGTGCTTCCAGGTCGTCGGGCAGGTGGCGCGTGACCACGGCGGCAGCCTCTACCTCCCAATCCACCTGCACCGCCGTGAGGTCTTCTGCCCGGTACAACAGCCCCTGGTTGCGCAGGTAGCCGACCACCAGCGCTTCGGGGTCATCGCCCAGGGTCATCAGCGTCACGATTTCACGCTTGTTGAGGTAGACCGTCAGGGCGCGTTCGGCGGCAATGGCCTGTTGGCAGGTCGCCCCGTAGGCATCCATCACGCTGATGGTGGTGGTGGCTGGCAGCCGGGCACGGCTTAACTGAAGGGCGGGCATGCGCAATCCTCACTGCTCCGCGTCACTGCCTCGCCCGATGGGCGCGGCGTTTAACGTAATAGTTGAGTAAAATAGTCTGAGTTGACGATGATGGCGCTCAAAAGGCTTACTTGTCTACCCGTTCAAGGTCTAAAGGGGCAACTCATGAGTGATAATCTGCGTGCCATTAGTGCCACCCTGGTGGCCGAACGAAAGACCATGGGGGCGTTTACCGTCACCCAGTGGCGTATCACCGAGCTGGTGCCCGGTGATCAGGGCGACCATGTGCTGCGTCTGCAGCTCTCCATGACCGAACGCGCGGCTTACCGCTTCAATCTGACCTCCGCTACCCCGCGGCTCTTCGTGCGCGCCGGGTTTACCGGGCAGCCAGCCAGGCCGGATGCCATTACCGCGAGCCAGGACGTGGCGGCGGGCTGGCTGGATGGCGAACAGCAGGTGCTGGAGGCGCCCATGCCGCTGGCCATTCAGGTATGGATCGAACGCTATCTGGCCCGTCATGGAGAAGCCCCCGTGGAGCAGCGCAAGAAAAAACGCAAAGGGGCAGGCCGCGCCCAGACGCTGCCCGACAAGGAGTGATCCAATGAGCCGATTAGAGCGTTGGTCGCGCAAAAAGCGTGGCCTTGAGAGCGATGCCGTCATGGCACCCGAGCCTGCCCAGGCAAGCGAGGAAGCGTCTGTGCTGCCTGAAGCACACCAGCAGCAGGAAGCCCCGGCCGACCCCGCTGAGCCCCCGGCACCCGCGCCCGGCAGCCTGGACGATACGCTCCCCGACCCTGATACCTTGCCCGCAGGAAGCGACTTCAGTGTCTTCATGGCGGCGGGGGTCAGTTCGACGCTGCGCCGCCGTGCCCTGCGCCGACTGTGGGCTACCGGCAACTACAACGTGCGTGACGGGCTGGATGATTACGATGCCGACTATACGCAGCAGTTGAAACCCATGGCCAGCGAGTTGGCAGGCAAGCTCCGGCGGTGGGCTCACCAGGCGGAAGAGGCCATCGAGGCGCCCCAGGAAGACGAGGCGCGCGCAGCAGGACCGCAAGAAACGCAGGCGACGTCCCTTGCCCAGGAGGAGACGACTTGCACAAGTGATGACAGTTTTGTACAAAGACTCGATCTAGACGACCAGTCTGATTTGCCTCATCACGCTCACAGTGAGCGTCCTGAACGATAGTTGTCTTTTTTATCATGGAGTTAGCGTTGGCCTAGCGGGCCACCGTTGACAGTGATACGACCAATGAAAGTGGCAAAAGGCGGCATAGCACCATACGCTGAAGGCATAAGGGAGGTGGCGTTACACCGCACTTGTGTCAAAATGACCATTAAAACGACCATTCAAATAATAAGAACGACCCATTGACCGTGAGCGTGCATGAACCAACGAATCCAACTGGCGTCGATTGACGACCAGCGCAACGCGGCCGCTCGTGAAGCGGTGCGTCGGCGTATCTCTTGGCCAGTCAATCTGACCCCCGCCAACGTTACCTACCATAGTCGTGGACACGTGGTGCTGATCGGTGCCGTTCAACCTGTGATAGCCGCCGCTCGCGCGCTGCAGCATCAGGGGCTGGCATCTCTGACGCTACTGACCTTGAACGACGCCGCCGAGCTGCCGGCGGGCAGTGAGCCCGTCATCGAGCAGCCCTTGAGTGCCGAGCAGCTGGCGCAGCTCACTATCACCGGGCATCTGGGCGCGTTTCATCTTCAGGTGCCGTTTTCACAGGGTGAAACGCTGGATCTGGCACAAGTGCTGGTCGAGCGTGACGCCTTCGATGTCGTGCTGGACCTGACGGCCCCCGACATGCTGCCCGCGATGCCATG
Source organism: Vreelandella hamiltonii (assembly GCF_014651775.1). Classification (GTDB taxonomy): domain Bacteria; phylum Pseudomonadota; class Gammaproteobacteria; order Pseudomonadales; family Halomonadaceae; genus Vreelandella; species Vreelandella hamiltonii. Next base: position 85,784 of record NZ_BMXN01000008.1, on the reverse strand, counting down.
GGAACTGCCGCCGCCTGGCTATTTACGACTCGCTCCCGAGGCTGCCGATGAGCAGCGCCAGCAAGTGCTGGAGAGTGCCGTCGAGCTGGTAGGCGAGTTCGACAAGCCCCGTTACTTCCAGGTCAATACCGACCTGTGCGCGCATTCGGCCAGTGGCAACGTCGGGTGTACCCGCTGCCTGGACGTCTGCCCGGCGGATGCCATCACCAGCATCAAGGGGCGTATCGAGTCCCGCATCGAGATAGATCCCTTTCTGTGCCAGGGCGTCGGTAGTTGCACCAGCGCCTGCCCCACCGGTGCCATCGAGTTCAGGCTGCCCGAAACGCGCCGTCAGCAGGATACGCTGGCCGCGTGGCTCGACGCCTACCGCGAAGCGGGGGGCGAAGTGCCCGTGCTGCGCTTCGTTACTCACGATACTCTGGAGCAAGAGCGCCAGGCGGGCGTGGTCACGCCAGGCCATCTCATCGATGTGCCGCTGGAAGAGTTGGGCGCGGCTGGCCACGACCAGTGGCTGACGGCCTTGGCCAGCGGCGCCTCTGAAGTACGTATTCAGCTTCACGAGGGCATGCCGCCCCGTTTGAGCACCTTTCTGAACCATCAGGTAGCGCTGGCCCATGGGTTGCTGGCAGCGCTTGGCCACGCCGTCGAACGTATCCAGCTGGTGGCGGCCAACGCCACTGACGCGCGCGATGCTCTGCCCAGCCTGCTGCCGTTGAGTGACACTGCCGTCAGCTTTCGCGAGCCCAACAAGCGCACGCGATTGAATCAGGTACTGGCACGCCTGGCCGCGCTGGGAACCCCCAGCGGCGAGCGTCAAGCGCTGCCGGAAGGCGCGGCCTACGGCGGCATCGACGTGGATAGCAGCGCCTGTACGTTGTGCTATGCCTGCGTCAGCAACTGCCCGACACCCGCGTTGCAGGCAGGCGGCGATACGCCGGTGCTCAGCTTCCTGGAAGCCGACTGCGTGCAGTGTGGCCTGTGCGAACAGGCGTGCCCGGAAAATGCCATCACGCTGGTGCCTGGTTTTCTGGCCGCGCCTGCCCGTGAAACGCGCCACGTGTGCCATGAAGAGCCTGCCTTTGAGTGTATCGGCTGTGGCAAACCGTTCGCGACGGTCAGCACGGTGGCCGCCATGAAAACCAAGTTGGCCAATCACCCCTATTTTGCCGGCGATGCGCTGGCGCGTCTGGAAATGTGTGAAGACTGCCGCGTGAAAGACGTCTGGAAAACCATGATGCGCGACCCTGACGCGCAGTTGAAGGTGTAACGCCATGAGTGAAACCGAGGCGATGCTCAGCGAGGTCGACGCGCTGCGCGGGGATATCTACCAGCTGCTGGCACGGCTGTTGCGCCAGTCGCCCGACGTCGAGCTCCTGGCCTGGCTGGCCGAGCTGGAGGTAGAACAGGACGGCACGCGGCTGGCCGAATGCTGGGCTGGCCTTGCCAAGGCAGCCGCCCAGGCCGACCCCGAGCGACTGCAGCGCGCCCACTTTCGCCATCTGGTGGGCGTCATTCAGGGCGATATCGTGCCTTATGCCTCCTGGTATCAGCAGGGTGAGCTCATGGAAGCCGCGCTGGTGGCGCTGCGCCGTGACCTGAGGGTGCTGGGCTTCGAGCGCAGTGAACGCACCCATGAGCCCGAGGATCACCTTGCCGCCGTGTGTGAAGTCATGGGCATGCTGGTAGAAGCCCAGGCACATGAGCAGGTAGCTTTTTTTCAGCAGCACTTGGCCCCCTGGGCAAAGCGCTGCTTCGACGATGTGGCTGACGTGGAGACTGCCTTCTATGCCGCGCTGGGCGCGCTAGGCAGTGCCTTCATGGAGAGCGAGCAGGCGCGTATCAGCGACCGAGCCGCCCATCAGCCAGTACGACTCGTGACCTGACCCTGGTTCGCGGTCAGTGAATAGCCGGGCCAGCGGCCCAAGCATAACAAGCATGACAGTGGAGAACCCTATGCACACGTCACATAACCCTGAACGGCGTCGGTTCATGAAGACCGTTGGCCTGGGCACCGCAGCAGCAGGTGCGGCAGCGGCGGTCGGTCACGTTACCCTCGTACAGGCGAGCGACAAGACGCCCAGCCAACGTGAAGCCCAGTCGGTGAATTACCGCGAGACGGATCACGTTCGTGCCTACTACGCCTCGCTGCGTGACTGACGGCGACCATCAGGAGATTTGCCATGCGCTTAACTCGTAAAACTCAAGCTCCGGCCGCGTCTGGGCTGGGTATCTCTCGTCGCCAATTCCTCAAGCGTACCGGCGCGGGTACGGCCGGTGTTGCGGCGGTTGGTTTCATGGGCGCGCCGATGATGCAGCGCACCGAAGCGGCGAACAAGACCCCGGTGCTCGACTCCCCCGTCGAAACCAAACGCACCATCTGCTCCCACTGTTCAGTGGGGTGTGGCGTGTATGCAGAAGTGCAGGAGGGCATCTGGACCAAGCAGGAGCCAGCCTTCGACCACCCGATCAACCGTGGCGCCCACTGTGCGAAAGGCGCCTCTCTGCGCCAGCACGGCCACTCCACGCGCCGCCTGAAGTACCCGATGAAGCTGGTCGCGGGTGAATGGCAGCGCCTGAGCTGGGACGACGCCGTCAATGAGATCGGCGACAAGCTGCTGGAACTGCGGGACGCCTATGGCCCCGATAGCGTCTACTGGCTGGGCTCGGCCAAGTTCAACAACGAGCAGGCGTATCTGATGCGCAAGCTCGCCTCCATGTGGGGTACCAACAACACCGATCACCAAGCGCGTATCTGCCACTCCACCACGGTAGCGGGTGTGGCCAATACCTGGGGCTACGGGGCGATGACCAACTCGCTCAACGATATGCACAACAGCCGCTCCATGCTGTTCATCGGCTCCAACCCCAGTGAAGCCCACCCGGTGGCGATGCAGCACATCCTGATTGCCAAAGAGCGCAATAACTGCGACATCATCGTTGCCGATCCGCGCTTCACGCGTACGGCCGCCAAGGCCAACAAGTACGTGCGCATCCGCCCTGGCTCCGATGTGGCCTACATCTGGGGCCTGTTGTGGCACATTTTCGAAAACGGCTGGGAAGACCGCGAATACATCAACCAGCGCGTCTACGGCATGGATGAAGTGCGTGCCGAAGTCGCCCAGTTCCCGCCCAGCGTCGTGGAAGACATCACCGGCGTCTCGGAAGCCGACATGTTCGAGGTGGCCAAGCGGCTTTCCGACAACCGTCCGGGCTGTGTGATCTGGTGTATGGGCGGTACTCAGCACACCACCGGCAATAACAACACCCGCGCCTACTGCATCCTGGAGCTGGCACTGGGCAACATCGGCAAGTCGGGCGGTGGTGCCAACATCCTGCGTGGTCACGACAACGTACAGGGTGCCACCGATATGGGCCTGGGGTCTGATTCACTGCCGGGTTATTACGGTTTGGCCGAAGAAGCATGGCAGCATTGGGCTACCGTATGGGATGTAGAGTACGAGTGGCTGAAAGGGCGTTTCGACGATACCGAGTACGCCGACGGCAAACCCATGTACACCAACGGCATCACCGTGTCGCGCTGGGTGGATGGCGTACTGGAAGAGGACGAGAACATCTCCCAGCGCACCGCGCTGAAAGCGATGTTCTACTGGGGCCACGCGGTCAACTCGCAAACCCGCGGCGTTGAAATGCAAAAGGCCATGCAGAAGCTCGAGATGATGGTCATCGTCGACCCGTATCCCACCGTCGCGGCCGTCATGCACGACCGCACCGACGGCGTCTACCTGCTGCCTGCCGCCACCCAGTTCGAAACCACCGGTAGCGTTACCGCCACCAATCGCTCGATCCAGTGGCGTGACCAGGTCATCGAGCCGCTGTTCGAGTCCAAGCCCGATCATGAAATCATGTACCTGTTTGCCCGCAAGCTGGGCTTCGGTAATGAGCTGGTCAAGAACTATGAAATGAACGGCGACGAGCCGCTGATCGAAGATATTCTGCGTGAAATCAACAGCGGCATGTGGACGGTGGGTTACACCGGCCAAAGCCCGGAGCGTCTGAAAGAGCACCAGCAAAACTGGCATACCTTCAGCTTTGAAAATCTGCGTGCCCAGGGTGGCCCCTCGGATGGCGACTACTACGGTTTGCCGTGGCCCTGCTGGGGCACCCCGGAATTCCGTCACCCGGGTTCACCGAACCTCTACGACACCAGTATTCCGGTCATGGAAGGCGGCATGGGCTTCCGCGCCCGCTTTGGCATCGAGCGTAACGGCGTCAACCTGCTGGCCGAAGGCTCGGCCCCGGTAGGTGGCGACATCGACGACGGCTATCCGGAGTTCAACGACCAGTTGCTGAAAGACCTGGGCTGGTGGGATGACCTGACGGCCGAAGAGAAAGAGGCTGCTGAAGGTAAAAACTGGAAAACCGACTTCTCCGGCGGTATCCAGCGCGTTGCTATCGAACACGGCTGTGCCCCTTACGGTAATGCCAAGGCCCGTGCTGTCGTGTGGACCTTCCCGGATGCCGTGCCCAAGCACCGCGAGCCGCTCTACACCACGCGGCGTGATCTGGTCGAGCGTTATCCCACGTGGGACGACTTCGACTCCATCATGCGCCTGCCCACGCTCTACAAGACCATCCAGGATCGTGACAACAGCGCGGACTACCCGATCATTCTGACGTCTGGCCGCCTGGTCGAGTACGAAGGTGGGGGTGAAGAAACCCGCTCCATGTCCTGGCTGGCGGAGCTGCAGCAGGAAATGTTCGTCGAGATGAACCCTGCCGATGCCAACGATATCGGCGTACGTGACGGAGACGATGTCTGGGTCGAAGGCGCCGAGGGCGGCCGCGTCAAGGTGAAAGCCCTGGTGACGCCCAGGGTGGATCGCAAGGTGGCCTTCATGCCGTTCCACTTTGGCGGCATCTTCCAGGGCGAGAACCTGCATGATCGCTACCCGGAAGGCACGGCGCCCTATGTTCAGGGCGAGGCAGCCAACACGGCGACCACTTACGGCTACGACCCGGTGACACTGATGCAAGAGACCAAGTGCACCATTTGTCGTATTGAGCGCGCTTGAACCGATAACGCGCGACCCGACCAGATAGCAGGCCGATGCGGCAATGTCCGCATCGGCAAGAGGAGAACACCATGGCTCAAATGAAATTCATGTGTGATGCCGAGCGCTGCATCGAATGCAACGGCTGCGTCACCGCCTGTAAAAATGCCAACGACGTCGAGTGGGGCATTCAGCGCCGCCGCGTGGTCACGCTGAACGACGGTGAAGCCAGCGAAATGTCGATTTCGGTGGCCTGCATGCACTGTGACGACGCCCCTTGCATGGCTGTCTGTCCCACCGACTGCTTCTACAAGACCGACGACGGTATCGTGCTGCACGACAAGGACCTGTGCATCGGCTGCGGCTACTGCCTGTATGCCTGCCCCTTCGGCGCACCCCAGTTCCCCAAGCAGAACGCCTTTGGCGAGCGCGGCAAGATGGACAAGTGCACCTTCTGCGCAGGCGGCCCGGCAGAAAGCAAGGAAGAGGAGTACCAGAAGTACGGTTCCAACCGTATTGCCGAAGGCAAGCTGCCGCTGTGCGCCGAGATGTGCTCGACCAAAGCGCTGCTGGCAGGTGATGCGCAGGACGTTGCCGACATCTTCCGTCAGCGTGTCGTCCATCGTGGCCACCCGGATGGAGCGTGGTCGAACAATCCCCAGGCCAGCACCGACAACCTTGCCTACGATGCTGCCCGTAAAGGCTAAGGAGGCGTGTCATGACCACAATGACCATGACCACCGTTGAAATGCCTGCATCGGCCAACGGGCATGCCGCCCGTGGGTTGAAGCGTATCTGGCACCTGTGCCTGATGCTGCTACTGCTGGTCGCCAGCCTCGGTGTGAGCCAGCTGGCCGTGGCCCAGGCGGACCCGCAACGGGAAATGTCCACCGCCGCCCCTGGCATTACGGCCGAGCAGTGGCGCCAGGTACGCAGCGGTGAAACCGGCCCGAACTATCGTGATTCGCGTCACGACAGCAACTACAATCTGATCAACGCCAGCGGTGAAACGTGGCGGATTCTGCGCAATCGCTGGGTCTCGCCATTTGGCCTGATTGCCATTCTGGGCATGGCCAGCGTGATCACGCTGTTCTACCTGGTGATTGGCCGCAAGCATCTGGACGAGCCGCGTACCGGCCGCAAGCTGCTGCGCTGGCCGCTGTTCATGCGCGCGCTGCACTGGACGGTGGCGACGCTGTTCATCACCCTGGCGCTGACCGGTCTCAACCTGCTGTATGGCAAGTTCGTCTTCCGCTCGCTGTTTGGCGACGCGGTATGGGCCTGGATGATTGCGGCCTCCAAGGTGCTCCACAACTACCTGGGGCCACTGTTCGGCATCCTGCTGATCGTGCTGCTGGTCAAGCTGCTGAAGGACAATATCCCCAAGAAGCATGACCTGCAGTGGTTCAAGCAGGGCGGCGGCCTGGTCGGTAAAGGCCACCCGGATGCAGGCTTTGCCAACGGCGGTGAAAAAGCCTGGTACTGGCTGCTGGCTACCGCAGGGCTGTTGGTCGTGGCCAGTGGCTTCGTGCTCGACTTCCCGAACTACGGGCAGAGCCGCGATACCATGCAGTGGGCCAACATCATCCATGCCGTGGGCGCGCTGGGCTTGACTGCCGTGGCGCTGGGGCACATCTACATCGGTACGGTAGGGACCGAAGGGTCGCTGGAGGGCATGACCACCGGCTACGTGGACGAAACCTGGGCCAAGGAGCACCACAACTTGTGGTACGAAGAGGTCAAGGGACAGTCGCTGAGCGAGGAAGAGGTGGCTGCTCAGAAGGCGGGCGACAGCAGCGAGCCATCGACAAGGCCGAGCTGACACCTCTGCCTGTCATGGCAAGAGAACGCCCCATGACACCGCCCTCGGGCGGTGTCTTTTGTTATGCTGCATATCAACCCTGTTTTGAAAAAGGAATCCGCATGGCTACGTTCGATGAACTGGATACCGCAACCCGCACGGAGCTGGAAGCCGCTGCATTTCGTCGCTTGCTCAAGCACCTGGATGACAACAAGGACGTGCAGAACATCGACCTGATGATTCTGGCGGACTTCTGCCGTAACTGTCTCTCCAAGTGGCTGGTCAGCGCAGCCGATGAGCGCGGCACGCCTCTGGAAATGGACGCTGCCCGCGAGTATGTCTATGGCATGCCCTACAGTGAATGGAAAGCCAACCACCAGGGCGAGGCCACCCCGGAGCAGTTGGCGGCACTCGACGCTCGCCAGGCGCGCAAGAAAGCCCCTTCACAGAACGAGTCCCCTTCACAGAACGAGCCAAAGGAGTAGCGCCAATGGATGCCATGGAAGCCCTGAATATTGCGGTGCTCACCGTCTCGGACACCCGCACCGAAGAGACCGACCGCTCGGGTCAGTCGCTGGTTCAGCGGCTGACCGAGGCCGGGCATACGCTGGCCGACAAGTGTATCGTGCCGGACGACGTGTACCAGATTCGTGCCGTAGTGGCCCAGTGGATCGCCGACCCCGGCGTGCAGGTGGTGCTGACCACCGGTGGCACCGGCTTCACCGGTCGTGACTCCACTCCAGAAGCGGTCTCGGTGCTGTTGGACAAGCGCATCGAGGGATTCGGCGAGCGCTTTCGCCAGCTGAGTGGCGACGAAATCGGCAGCTCAACCATTCAAAGCCGCGCCCTGGGCGGTTTTGCCAACGCCACGGTGGTGTTTTGTCTGCCGGGCTCCACCGGTGCCTGCCGCACCGGGTGGGACAGCATTCTGGCCGAGCAGCTGGATAGCCGCCATAAGCCCTGCAACTTTGCCAACCTGGTCATTCCCGGCCGGGGGCAGCATGGCTGAGCAACGCGCAGAACATCAGCCACCGCCACTGCAACCCATCAGCGCCGCTCTCGATGCGCTACTGGCGGGGCTGGTACCGCTGACCGCCGAGCAGGTGCCGCTTGAAGAGGCGGCGGGTCGGGTGCTGGCCGAGCCGGTGATGGCAACGCTGGACGTGCCGCCCTTCGATAACAGCGCCATGGATGGTTACGCGCTGCGCGCCAGCGACGCGGGCAAGCGGCTGCCGGTCAGTCAGCGGATTGCTGCCGGAAGCCTGGCCCAACCGCTGGCAGAAGGCAGCTGCGCGCGGATCTTTACCGGGGGCCAGATCCCGGCAGGCGCGGATTGCGTGGTCATGCAAGAGCGCGTCACCCTGGACGACGGCCACGCGGTGATTCCCCATGACGTACCCGCGGGTGACAACGTCAGGCTCAAGGGGCGTGACGTGCAGCGTGGAGACGTGCTGCTCAAGGCGGGGCAGCGCCTGGAAGCGGCTGCGCTAGGGCACTTGGCGGGGCAAGGGGTGACCGAGGTCAGCGTGCGCCGTCGTCCCCGGGTGGCGCTGCTCTGCACCGGCGACGAGATCGTCGACCCGGGCACGCCCTTGCAGCCTGGCCAGCTCTATAACTCCAATCGCCCGATGCTGACGCGTTTGCTGGAGCGCTTTGGTGCCGAGGTAGTGCAGCGGGTCAGCGTTCCCGACGACTATGCCCGCACCGTCGAGATTCTCGAACAGGCAGCCGCCGTGGCCGATGTGGTGGTCAGCACCGGTGGTGTCAGCGTGGGGGAAGAGGATCACGTCAAGGCAGCGCTGGAGTCGCTGGGGCAGCTGGATATGTGGAAGCTGGCCATCCGCCCCGGCAAGCCGCTGGCGCTGGGACGCCTGCCGGCCGAGGCAGGGCGCGAGGCGCGCTTTGTCGGCCTGCCGGGCAACCCGGTGTCGGGGTTCGTCGGCGCCTGGCTCTTTTTACGCCCGCTGATGGGAGCGTTGTCGGGGTGCCCTGCGCTTGCGTCACTGCCAGAGATCACCGCGAAGGCGCAGTTCACCACCGAGACAGGGCCACGGCAACACTACATGCGCGTGGCGCTGCGCTTTGGCGTTCAGGGAATCGAGGCGGTGGCGTTTGAAGACCAGAACTCGGCGGTGCTCTCCTCGTGTATCGAGGCCGATGCGCTGGCCGTCATCGATGCTCACCAGCAGATAGCCCCAGGGGAGGCCGTGCGCTGCCTATGGCTGGAGCACTGACGGCGACAGCCGTTGGCCATCCAGCAGCAAGGTCAGACGTTGCTGTTCCAGCATCAGCCCGCACAGCGCGGGCATGCGCGTGCGGGCCGCCACCAGCGCGGGCAGTGGATGCAGCTGGACGACCGGCAGGCGTGCCAGCCGACTCTCCGAGCCAATGCCCAGTTGCCATGGGCCTGCGGCGTCGCGCAGGGTCAGCCAGCGGCTTGGGGAGCTGGCAAGCTGGAATAACAGCATGTCGGCATTGGCGTGGCGCGGCTGACAACAGTGGCTATCGATGCGCTGAACATAGCGCGCGTCGATGGCCACCTGATAACCGCCTGCCTGAAAGACCACGCAGGTCACGGTTCGAGTGCCATCGTGGCCTGTTTGCTCGCTGTTCACGGCTCAGCCCAGCCCCTGCTGGTAGGCTTTCAGCAGGGCATCGGGGTCGAGCAGGGCCGTGGCCACACGGGCATCTTCGGGCTGCCAAAGCGCGCTGACGAAAGGGCGCAGTGCGTCAGGCAGCGTTTCGGGGGGCGCTTTGAAGGCGCTGAGGGGCAAGTCGCACACGTCGTTCAACTGGTCGATACGCACGGCGGTGCGTATTCCTGCACTGCGTACCATCAGCAGCATGCCTTCGGCGTTGCTCTCGGTCAGCCCCAGGAGCGGCTGTAGCCGAACCAGCGACTCGATGGTGCCACGCAGATGAATGACGCCTTCGGTAGAGGAGGGCAGGCCAGGCACGAAATAGACCGGCGTGTCGCCTTTGAGGATCTCCGTCACGGCCGTACCCGGCAACGCATAGGGTTGGCCGGACAGCGTGAACAGCACCACCTGCTGGCAGGGCTCTTCCACATCGACGATACCGCCATCCTCGGCATGGATGGCATCTTCAAGGGATATGCTTGCTTCGTCATGCCCCGCGGGGCGCGAATCCGTCATGATCCTGCTCCGTGCTGATGACCACCTGGTTGCGCCCTTGGTGCTTGGCACGGTACAGCGCCTGGTCGGCGCTGAGGCGCAACGATTCGGTAGAAGGGTGTTCGGGGAAGCTGCTGATGCCTGCGCTGAAAGTGCAGCGGAAGCGTTTGCCACCCGCGTGAAAGTCCACCTGTTCGAAGTCACGGCGCAGCTCGTCGATCAGTTCTCCTGCCCGCTGGTCGTCGACCCCTTTGAGCAGTACCACGAACTCCTCGCCGCCATAACGGCCAATGATGTCCGACATGCGCAAGCGTGTTTTCAGCAGCCGTGCCAGGGTGATGATGACTTGGTCCCCCGCCAGATGGCCGTGGGTATCGTTGACCGCCTTGAAGTGATCGATGTCGATCATGGCCATGGCATGCTGGGTCTTTTCTCGGTAAGCCTGAGCCAGTGCCTTGCTGATCATCTCGGTGGTGGTGCTGTGGTTGTAGAGGCCGGTCATGCTGTCCCGGGTCATCAGAGAGCGTAGCAGCCGCAGGCGTTCGGCGCGCAGTTTCACCGCCGAGACAAGCTCGTCGGGCACCACGGGCTTGGTGATGAACGCCTCGACGCCAGCCGTCATGGCGGACAGCTGTTTCTGGCTGTCGGTCTCGCTGGAGAGATAGATGATCGGCAGGCCGACGTACTCGGGCTGCTGGCGGATGATGTTGGCCAGCTCTTCACCGGAGCACACCGGCATATAGACATCCACCAGCAGCAGGTCGGGGCTGAAGCGTTCGAGCGCGCTCAGTGCGTCGGCGGGGTGGTTCACCTGTTGCACCACCATGCCCGCTTCTTCCAGCAGCAGCGCATGATACGCGGCAACCTCCGGCTCGTCGTCTACCACCATGACACGTAGCGGCTCGTCTTCGGTGGGGGTGGTCAGCTCGTCCACGGCCAGCATCAGGTCAAGGGGCTTCACGGGCTTGGTGAAATAGCCGTTGCAACCGGCGCGCACGGCGCTCAGACGCGACAGAAAATCGCCATGAGCCGACAGCACGATGGAGGGTAGCCGTTCGCCGGTGAGCTTGTTCAAGCTGGTGAGCGTTTCCGTGCCAGCCGTGTGGCCCTGGGGAAACTGCACATCCATGATGATGGCATCCGGACGACGCGTGATCACGGCGTTGAAGAACGCATCGGTCGTCTCGAAGTGCACCACTTCGTGGCCGAAGCAGCGCAAATGATGCAGCAGTTGACTGACCTGGTCAGGTTCGTCGTCGCACAGGTAAATCAGCCGTTGGCGTTTGCTGCGGGTTTGCGCTGGCGTCGGCGAGAACTCCACGCTCTGCTGCGCGGCCAGCGCTCGCTGCTGCCCCGGCAGTGACTGCAAACGCTGCTGCTCTTCGGCCAGCTGTTCGAGTATCTGGACGATCAGCTCTTCCTGCGGTGACGCCTCGCTGAGTGCGGCTTCACCCTGGTCGGCCAGTACCGCAATACGCTCGAACCCCAGTGAACGCCCGGTCCCTTTCAAACTATGGAAGAAACGGTGCAGCTCGGGGGCCAGGCGTGCTTCCGCTTCTGCCGAGATGCGGCTTTGCTGCCACTGTTCGGCGGTTTGCTGAAGGCGGCCAGGCAGCTGGGCAATGAACCGTTGGCGCAACTGGTTGAGCTTGTCGTGCAGCGAAGAAGACATTGGGCTACCTGTTGAAGGCCTGGGCAACGGCCTGCCCTAGCGTCGTCTCTAGCTCGGCGTCCTTCTGCAGACAGGCGCTCAGGCCAGGTGTCTGCATCAGGGCTGCCGTCGGAGTATCGCCGGTGAGCAGGATGAACGGCAGGTCCACCTGCTGCTCGCGAAGCATGTCCAGGAGCTCGACGCCGCTCACCAGCGGCATGTGCATGTCGCTGACGATCAGTGCCACGTCCTCATGCGCTTCCAACTGACGAATGGCCTCCATGGCGTCCTCGGCCAGCACCGTCTCATGGCCTTGAAACTCCAGCAGTGCAGCGGTCATTTCCCCAGCTAGTGGGTCGTCGTCTACGACCAGTATTCGCATGATCACTCTCTGTCTTGTGGGGAAACCTAGCCCAACAGGGCTCGCAGGGTTTCCACTAAATTGTTTTGGTCAAAGCTGCCCTTGACGATATAGGCATCAGCGCCCACTTCGATTCCGCGCCGCCGGTCGGCCTCTTTTTCGCGAGACGTGATGATGATGATCGGCTTGTGACGATAAAGCTCATTTTCGCGCAGACTGGCAGTCAGCGCAAAGCCGTCCATGACGGGCATTTCAACGTCCGTCAAGACTGCGTCGAAGGAGTCGGCCAGCGCCTTGTTCAAGCCATCGCGCCCGTTTTCGGCCAGGGTGACCTGATACCCCCAGGCTTCCAGCACGTCCTTTTCGATTTCACGGGTGTTCAGCGAGTCATCGACCACCAGGATACGGTGACGTGGTGTATCCGTGGGTATCGGTGCCGTCTGGCGCAGCCCTGTCTGGCGAGAGCGCTCCAGCAGCGCAGGCACATGCAGCAGGCTGGCCAAGGTGTTGCGCCCCAGCGACACCATTCCCGACACCAGCGGCAGGTAGCGCAGGTGGTTGGGCAGCGGCTTGATGACCATGTCTCGCTCGTCCACCAGCACATCGATGATCAGTGCCAGCTTCTGCTGACGCTGATGTACCACCAGCAGCAGAACCTTGTCTGCGGCAGGTGGCACGACGGGCAGGTCGAGCAACGTGGCCAGGGCGACCACAGGTACGAACTCATTGCGTAGAATCAACGTGGTCTGGCCCGCCGCGTCGATGAACTCCTCGGGAGAGCGCTCCACCAGTTCGGCCACGTGAGGGGCCGTCACGCCTAGCGTCACGCCGCTGACTTCCACCAGCAACACCCGCATCAGCGCCAATGAAAGGGGCAGGCGCAGCGAAAAGTGCGTGCCCTTGCCGGGCGAGCTGGTGAGGTGAAGGTCGCCGCTCAGCTCATCCACCACCGTGCGCTTGACCACGTCCATGCCGACGCCCCGGCCAGAAAAGTCGGTGATCAGGCTCTTGGTGGAAAAGCCGGGCAGCAGGATCAGCTCCAGCGTTTCCTGCTCGCTCAGCAAGGCCAGCTGGCCTTCATCGAGCAGCTGCCGGGATAACGCTTTCTGGCGAACGGCTGCCAGGTCGATACCGGCGCCGTCATCGCGCATCTCCACCACGACCCAGCCGCCATCCTGCCATGCTTCCAGCGTGAGCTGCCCTCTGGGGGCTTTACCTGCCGCCTGACGCTGTGCCGGGGCCTCCAGACCGTGATCCAGAGCGTTGCGCAGCAGATGAATCAGCGGGTCGGAGAGACGGTCGATCATCTGTCGATCCAGCTCGATCTCGCTCCCACGGACACGGCAGTCCACCTGCTTGCCCAGCGACTGGGCCAACTCACGTGTCATCTGCGCCAAGGGGTCGAACACGACGCTCAGTGGCAGCATGCGCATTTGCAGGGCGCGGTCATGAAGATCGCTCATCAGGGCGTCGTGGCTCAGCACGCTGTCTTTGAACTCGCGCTGAAAATCGTGAAACTCGGCCTGATGCTGGGCGGGCAGCGACAGGCCGAGCTGGCGCGCCTGTTCGACCAGACCATGCAGGTGGTGATGGCCCGACAGCACTTCACCCATCAGGCGAATCACATCGTCCAGCCGGTCGAGGCGAACCCGCACCGTATCGCTCAAGGCCAAGGCTGATGCCGGTGATGCCGATGATGGCGCGGCGGGTGGCGCCTTCGTGGACGATGGGGAAGGCACAGCCGTGGGCCCGGTGGAGGCGTCAGAAAGCGGGGGAGCAGAAAGTGGGGCGTCAGAAAGAGGGGCTTCCGGTAACGAGCCCGCCGCCGACTCCAGCGCCTGGCACAGCGCGGGGTCAGCGGCCGCCAGCGCCTCGGGTGCTGCCCCTTGGGCCAATTGGCCGACATAGTCGTCCAGAGCGTCGATGGCCTGATTCAACAGCCCCAAGGACGCGGCGGAAGGTAGCGTGCTGCCTTCGCGAAAAGCGCTCAGTAGCTCTTCCATGCTATGGGCGAGCGCCGTGATCGGCGCCAGCTTGAGCATTCGGGATGAGCCCTTGAGCGTGTGCGCCGACCGAAACAGCTCATTGATATGCTCCTTGCTGGCCGTGCCAGCAGCGCTGCCGGTGGCGTCTTGTTCCAGGGTAAGGACCCCCTCACGCAAGCGCGGCAGGTGGTCGGCGGCTTCTTCCACGAAGCGCTGTATGAAACGACGAATATCCAGTGCCATTAGCCCACTCCCTGTATGGCGATCGGCTCATCCAGATAGCGCTTGGCCAGGAAACAGGCATCTCCTGGGGGCAGCGGCGGTTGGATGGCCTGCAGTGCACCACTGGCCTGTGGCGTGGTTTCCAGCAGGCGTACTACGGCGGCATAGCCTCGCTGGCGCTGAACGGGGTTGTCCGGCAGTTCACCCTGGCGCAGCAGCTCTGCCTGGTAGAAGTGCGCAGGCCAGCACTCCGGGGCGACGTAGACGGCCCGTTTGAAGAACTCGTAGGCCTGCTGTGGTTGTTGCAGCCAGCGTACCGCCAGCCCGGCAAGCAGCAAGGCATCCACGCACCATGGGTCTTGCTCCAGGAGTGGGCTGATGAGCTGAAGGGCCGCGTCGAAGTGATTGTTGTCGAGCAGTTCATGTGCTTGCTTCAGCACTTTCTCACGCGGGATAGGCGGTGGAGGTGCCGACGGCTCGGGTGGCGCTTCAGGCAAAGGCCGTACCTCGACGGCTTCCCATGGCGCTGTTTCCAGCATGGTGGGTGCCGTGACGGTGGCAGCAGGAAGGGGCAGAGGGGGGCGAGAGGGCTCGGGGGCCGCATGCTGAAAGTAAAACACCCCTTGCTCTTCTTGCAGCGATAGAACCCCCAGATCATTGCCCAGCGTTTCCGTGACGCCACACAGCAGTATGCCCTGTGGCGCCAACAGCGGCTTCAAGCGCTGCTGTATGTCTCGGCGTGTGGCTTCATCGAAATAGATCGATACGTTACGGAACAGGATCACGTCGAAAGGACCGCCCAGCGCCGGGTGGTCCGTGGCGAGCAAGTTGAAGGGGCAGAACCTGACCCATTCGGTCAATGCGGGCACCAGTTGATGGGCGCGCCCCACCGGAGTGAAGTAGCGGGCCTTGAGGGCGGGGTGCAGCGCGCGAAATGCCATGCCGCTGTAAATCCCGGCTCTGGCCTTGTGCAGCACCTGTTGATCCACGTCGCCACCGGTGATGCGGAACAGTGACTTGGCGCGTTCGCCATACGTTTCCATCAACAGCATGGCCAGGCTGTAGGGTTCTTCTCCCGAGGAGCATCCCGCACTCAGTAGCCGCAGTGGCCCTCCCTGCTTGGCCAACTGGCGGGGCAGGTGTTCATCGGCGAGCCACTGCAGGGCTTCTACCTCACGGAAGAAGTAAGTTTCATTGACGGTGAGCTGGCTGATGAACTGATCGAACAGCGCTGCATCTTTGGCCAGCTTGTCGAGTAGCGTTGCATGATCCTGGGTGGATTGGGCGTGGCAAAGCTGTTCGATGGCACGCTCCAGGCGCGCTTCTGCCATGCCTTCCAGAGAGAGCCCGCAGCGTTGGTGTACCAGCTGTTTGAACGGAGTGAGGACGGTCATGGAGAAAGATGCCGTGGTGCCGCCATGCCCACCAAGCGCATCAAGCGCGGGGGCAGATCGTCGAGGCCGATGATGTGTTGTACGACGCCAGTATTGATGGCTTCCTGGTTCATGCCATAAATCACGGAACTGGCCTCGTCCTGCGCCAAGGTGGTGCCACCTGCTTGCTGGATGGCGCGCATGCCGCTGACGCCGTCTCTGCCCATGCCCGTCATGATCACGCCGATGGCATCCGCGCCGTAGACTTCTGCGGCGCTGTGCATCAGCACGTCGCAGCTTGGGTGATACAAGGCATCGGGTGGGCTCTGCACCAGTCGCACGCAGTGCTCAGGCGTCACACACAGGTTGCGCTCCGAGGGCGACAGGTAAACATGGCCGGGTTCGAGACGCTCACCTTGTGTGGCCACGCTCACGGGCAGGGAGCACAGCGAGCCAAGCCAGGTGGCCATGCCTTCGATAAACCCATGGCTGATATGCTGCGCAATCAGGATCGGGGCAGGAAAGCCGCTGGGCAGCTTGCTGAGCAGGCGTGCCAATGCCTGGGGGCCACCCGTGGAACAGGCGATGACGATGACACGTTGAAAGACTCGTGGCGAAAAGGTGGGCGCGGCCGTCGGTGCGAGAACAGGGGGCTGCTCCGGGAGTGGTGCAATGAGACGGCGGCGTAGCCGCGTAATGACCGCCACCCCCGCCAACAAGCGTACCCTGGCGCGTAGCCACTCCCCGGTCTCTTCGTCCAGGGTGGGCTTGGGCAATACTTCCAGCGCGCCCACTTCCAGCGCCTTGTAGGCGCTCTGGGCATCGGCGCGGTCACTGATGACGAGGATCGGCACGCCCTTGGTGTGCATGATCTCTTCGATGGCGCTCAAGCCATCCATGACCGGCATGTTGAGATCCATGGTGATCAGCTGAGGGGCCAACTGCTTGGCCAGCTCGACGGCCTCCTTGCCGTTGCTGGCTTCGCCCACGATGTCGATATCGCCCTCACAGGTGAGAAGATCGCGCAGTATCTCCCTGGCGAGCGGGCTGTCGTCGGCCATGACCACCCGGATTACACTCATGAAGCGCCTCCCATGCCGGTGATCATGGTTGCGTCTGGCGGCGGCTGTCGGGTTGCGCTGCCAGCGTGAACTCCTGCACCAGACTGTTCAGCTCGGCGGACATCTGAATCATGTCCTGGCTGATCTCGGTGATGCTGCGCACGGACTGCGCATTGCGTGCGCTGGCGGTATCGATATCGCGCAGGGCAATGACCACCTGATTGCTGGCGGTTTTCTGTTGCTGTGTCGACAGCGAGATCTGCTGGGCGGCACTGCTGGTCTGGCTGGCTGCCTTGAGCAGGGCTTCGAGGTCCTGAGCGGTACTCTGGCTGGCTTCGACACCCTGTTCGATGGACGTGGCCCCTTTCTCCGAGGCGACCACCAGCCGGTTGATGGCCTGCTGAATGTCGTCGGTGTGGCCTTCTATTTCATGGGTGGAGTCGGTGACGCTATCGGCCAGACGGCGTATCTCGTTGGCAACCACGGAAAACCGGCGGCCAGACTCCCCTGCGCTGGAGGCTTCCAGGGCCGCATTGAACGCGATCAGCTTGGTTTGCGCGGCCAGCGTGTTGATCAGCTCCATGACCTTGCTGATCTGCTTCGATTTGGCGCCCAACGCCATGATTTCTGCCAAGCTCTGCTCGCTATCGCTGCGGATATCGTACATGCGCGCCTGCAGGAGTTGCATGGCCGTGCTGCCTTTGCGGCTGCGCTCCAGCGTCTGGTTGGCCACGTCCACCACCGACTGCGAATGGTCGGCGATCTGGGTCGAGGAAGTCGACAGCTCCTCCATGGTCGACGTGATTTCGGCCACGGACGACGCCATTTCCTCCACGGCGGCCGCCATGGTCTGATTGGCCTCATGGCGTATATCGCCCCCCTGAACGCCAGAAAGCCCGGCGGTTTGGGCCAAACGGTCTGCGACCTGGGTCAGGGCAAGGGCATTGTTCGACACGGCTTGAATCGCGCGGGATAGCCTGGCCAACAGTTCGTTGGTCTGAGCGGCCAGGTCGCCAAGCTCGGCACGGTCATCGGTTTCTACCCGCTTGGAGAGATCCAGGCTGTGGGTGATCTCCTTGAGCTGACGCTGAAAACGGGTCAATGGCCGAATCAGGCTACCGGTCAGGGGGTAAAGCAGCACCAGTCCCGCCAGTAGAATCAACAGGCCCAGCTTGATGGAGTTGAAGAAACGCTCCCTGACGGTAGTGGTGTACTCGTCCTTGGCGACTTCGACCATCAAGTAGCGCTGCACCTCGGGAAGCCAGCGGGTCACCACAAAAAAGGCGCGCCCATCGCGTTCGATTTCATGCACTCTGAGTTCGCTGTCGGTGTGCAGCAAACCTGCCGATTCCTGCTCGCGAAGCGCCGAAATAGTGGCCTCCTCGCTGCTCATCAGAAAATCGCCTTCCGCGCTGAGAATGGCCGCACGGCCGGTTTCACCCAGGCGGTAGTCGTCGATGAACTGGGCCATGCGAGCAAGGTTGAGCCCCGCTCCGGCCACGATCACCGGCAGGCCGTTGGCTGCATTGGCTTGGCTGCGGAAGTTCAAGAAGACAAACGCATCGTCCGGATTGAACGTGTCGCTGTCGAGATTGAGGTTGTAATCGGCACCGCTCTGAGTGAACTCGTGGTACCAGGCGTCACTGCTGTCAGGGCCTTGCAGCGGGCGCTGCTGGAAAGTGCCATCACGATACTGAAAGTAGACCTGCCGGTTGGGTGTCTGCGCTGCGATGAAGAGCAGTTCGGTGTCCAGTTGCCCCATCAAGCGTGAAAGATAACGCTCGACTTCGATCTGCTGTTCGACGGGCAAGCCCTCTGTCACCCACTGCTCGATAAAATAGCTATTGGCCAGGCTTTCCGAAACGGCGAGGGCTGGGCTCAAGCCCAAGGTGATGCGAGTGGCCAAGCCTTCGACCTGGGCGGGCAGTTCGCTATCGAGCAAGTGCTCTAACCGCGCTTCGCTATGGGTGCGAGCCTGCAGGTACAGGGCAAGCAGCATGGACAGTGCCAGCACCGTTCCGAACGAGACAAACAGTCGAAGCCGTAACGGCAAGGATTTCCAGCGCGCAGTCATGGGCAGGCTTGCTCCAGGTGAACCCAAAGGCCTCATGATGAGGATAAATCGTCTATGGTATGAATATCGCACGACGCGTACGTCGCTCATCAGCATGATAGCAACGATTAATAGAGCTTTTTGTGATATTTGCGCAGCGCTGAGAAGCCTGACCAACGGTTCGATGTAGCTTACCTGCCCAAGATGGCGTTTTTTCTATACAAAGATCATTTTTTGTATAAGTAGCAAGTGTTTTTTTGACAAAAGTGATACATGCAGGTAGCCTGTTAACGAAATGGATACGACAAATTGCTAAGGAAGCATCATGTTGTCACTCACCTCTTCAACCGTGCTCGCGGTGCTTCAGGGCATCATGTCTCGCCACGGCATCACGCACTCAGAGATGCTGCCATCGGCAGGCACTGCTGAGCGTGACAGTTTGGTACAGGCTGTTACGCGCTTTTTTGGTCTCTCTGATGGAGAGCTGCTGTCACCTACTTGCATCACGCTTGAAGAGTGGGCCACGGCGCTGAGTGAACAGGGTGATTTTTCTCATCTCCAGCTTTTCGATACCGCTATTGGTGGTGCGTTCAGCCATCAGCTGCAGCGTCAGCATCGTTACGAAGCTGCGTTCTTGCAGCAGGAAGCCATCGCGCTGCAAACGCTGCTGACCGTCGATACCCAACCTCAGCGCTCGCTGGTGAGCTGGCTTTCCAAGCAAACGGCGCCAGGGTTCGTGCTGGGTGCTTTGTTGCCTCAGCAGGCAGGGTGGCAGCCTCGTTCGCTGTTCGACCATGCCAACGCTCTGTGGGAGCTCAAGGCGGGTGATATCATGGTGACCAGCGAAGACCGCTGGCGCCAGCTGGCCCAGCGCCTTCCTTCGTTGCCCATGAGCATTACTGCCGTATCGACCGCACCATTGGACAAGAAAACCTATCGCGCGCTGTTGGCCAAAGGCGTGGCTCACATCATCGAGCTGCACTGCCAGCCGGGGCTGGGTGTGCTGGCAGCACGCCGTTCCCAGAATGCGCCGTTCGAGCTGCTGCCGCATTGGCACCCCACCGAAAGCGACAATTTTCTGCTCAAGCTGATCAAGGGCGGCGTACCCGAAGAAGTGAAACTGGCGCAGCCGCTGCGTTGGGTCGGGGCGCGCCACTTTCGCCCGCAAGAGAATGCCTGGGCCGAAACGGTCCGTGTGGATCGCGCTGCTCTTCGGGTGGCGCCCACGTGGCAGCCTGCAGCCGAGCATCACCAAGGCAGCAGCGCCGCCTGAGCGCGACGTGCGCTCACAAACGCACGCTTACACGATCGCGTGAGGTACGAAGCAGGACGTGTCCTTGGTAATTCTGCCCACGTCTTCGCGAATGCCGATACCACAGGCGCGGTCGCCCACCACCCAGCTGCCGACCAAGGCATGCCGCTCCCCAAACCTGGGGAGCGGATGGTACGCCTGACGAATCCACGGGCTATCGGTGTAAGGCCCACCGACGTTTTCCGAGACTCCATCGGGGGTGGTCAGGCTGACGTTGCTGCCTTCCCGAGAGAAAAACGGTTTGCGAACCCAGCCCGGCGCAGGCGAGGCGTGCTCGGTTGGCTCGAAATAGGCGGGCAGCAGATTGGGGTGGCCTTCGAACTGTTCCCACAGCAGCGGCAGGATACCTTTGTTGGACAGAATCGCCTTCCAGGGCGGTTCGAACCAGTGGGTGTCCAGCTGGGTGATCTGCTGGCTGAACGCTTCCACCGCCATTTCTTCCCACGGGTACAGCTTGAAAATCGCCCTCATCGGCTGGTCTTCCAGGTCCACGAAGTGGGACTGCCCCGGCGTCACGCCAATATCCTCGATGTAGACGAACGGCGCGTGAAGCCCCGCTTGCAGCGCGATGTCCTGCAGGTAGCGGACGGTAGCCCGCTCCTCGTCGCTGCCTTTCACACAAGAGAAATGCAGCGTGCGGTCGGGGAGCCGGTCGCCCAGGTGTGCCAGGGCGTTCAGCAGGCGCTCCTGGATGGAGTTGTACTGGTCGGCATGGCGAGGCAGGATGCCCTGGGCAATGGCCTGTTCCAGCCATACCCATTGGAAGAACCCCGCCTCGTAAAGCGAGGTGGGCGTATCGTAATTCAGCTCCAGCAGTTTGGCCGGGCCGTCCCCTGAGTAGGCAAAATCCATGCGCCCATACAGCGGCGGTTGGCCGGAGGTCCAGGAGCGATGGATGGTCTCCCACATATGTGCGGGGATCGCCAGCCGCTGCAGCAGGGCTTCCGAGCGGCATACGCGGTCGACCAGCGCCATGCACATCTCGTGCAGCGTTTCGGTGGGTGTTTCTATGTCGCGCTCGACCTGCTCCAGCGTGAACTGGTAGTAAGCGCTCTCTTTCCAGTAGGGCTCGCCGTCGATGGTGTGAAAGTGGAAGCCCAGCTGCTGTGCCAGGGCTTGCCACTGGGGTCGTTCAGGAACGGTGATCCTTAGCATGAGGGCTCCGGGTGTGGGTCAGGAGCCCCAGGAGGCAGAGCGCGTGCCCAGGCCACGGCGCGTGGTGGTTTGACGGCTTTGGACCACCGAGTTGCGCATGGCGTCGTTGCGTTGATTGACCCGCTGGGTCGCCTGGCTGGCGGCGGCATTCCAGTTGCCCTGGTTGTCACGGTTGCGATAGACCGGCTCCTGGTAAACCCGCTCGAAGGAACGCCCACGGTTGGTGTTCGACAGCATGCTCCCCATCATGTAGCCCATCATGGCGGGCATGAACCAGCTACCGCCGCCACTGGCCTGGGCCTGCTCTTCATTGGGCGCGGCACAGGCGCCTTCGCCGTGCTCGGCCTCGCAGGCTTCCAGCGTATTGAAGCGCGGTACCGACTCCAGCGCCGCCATATGGGCCTCCTCACAGGCACTGCGGGTATAGATATTGGCGGCCACACAGTCTTCGACGCTCTGGAAGCTGCGCGGTTCGTCAAAATTCACGTCGGTAATGTGTTCGTCCTGGGCGGGTTCGGTACAGGCGGTCAGGCCAAAGGCGCCGGTACCCATCATGGCCAGCGACAGCCGTGCACTGCGCTTGCGGCGAGGAAGATGTTGATCTGCCATGTCGAACTCCTTACCAGGTCATGGAAGCGGCGTTGATGAGGCCGACCGCGATGGAAACGCTGCCCACCAGCGTGCCATAAGCCTGGTGCCCCTCGGTAATGTGCTGGGAAAGGCTCTCGCCCTGGCGGCGCAGCATCAGCTTCAAGCCGAAGAACGTGGCGATCTGCACCCCGAAGGCCACGATGCCCCAGAGAATGAAATCGAGGTAGCTGATGGAGTTGGCCATGGCGCTATAGAGCGGCAGCGTGAAGCCGAGGATGGAACCGCCGTAGGCCCGTGCGGCAGCGGCATTGCCTTCACGGATCAGTGTCCATTCGTGATGCGGCGTGAGTCGGCTGTAGCAATACATGAACGCGACCAGCATCCCCAGCGCGCTGAGCAGATAGGCAAAGAAGTGCGGTAATCCCTGCAGGTAGTGCAACATGGTGATGTGCTTCCCTTGTGATCCTTGAGGGTCGGTATTGTGACATAGCTGGGCGTGGCTGCGTTACCCGCGACGTGATTTCCCGATCGAGGGGCAGGCAGTACGCAGAATGACGTAAATAAACAGCGTTTGCGCCACTTGAGTAAGACTAAAGGCTAATAGATGAATCGTGTCACCTCCTTAGAATCCCGCGAAGCCTGGTATTTTTACCAACATCCACCGTGTCGTATCGTGTAGAGACTGCGCCTCGTGCCCGCACAGGGTACTGCCCAAGACGCGACCGCTTCGAAGGACCTCCCTCATGCATGCCCTTACCCTGGCATCGTTTCTATTTTTTACGGGCCTGGTGGCCTTCGTCACCTGGCGTATTACACGCCGCGATGACCATCGCAGCACCAACGGCTATTTTCTGGCGGGGCGCACGCTGACGTTTCCGTTGATTGCCGCATCGATGCTGATGACCAACCTCTCCACCGAGCAGATGGTAGGGTTGAACGGCTCGGCGTTTACCGACGGCCTGAGCGTCATGGCCTGGGAAGTCATCGCCGTGATTGCGCTGGTTGCTCTGGCGCTGTTTTTCCTGCCGCGCTTCTTGAAAAGCGGGATTGCCACGCTGCCGCAGCTGCTGGCGATTCGCTTCGATGCCGGTACCCAGCTCATTGCCAACGTCATCTTTCTGATTGCCTACGCGGTGGTGCTGCTGCCCATCATTCTCTATTCCGGCGCCATTGGCTTGCAGGGCATGCTGGACTTGCAGGGCTTGACCGGCATCGAGTCCAGCACGGCTCTGCTGTGGGCAACCGTCTGGGTCGTGGGCCTGATTGGCGCCGTGTATGCGCTGTTCGGTGGCCTGCGCACGGTGGCGGTGTCCGACACCCTCAACGGCGTGGGGCTGCTGATTGGCGGGTTCGTGATCGTTTACTTCGGCCTTCAGGCGGTGAGTGGCGGCACAGGCGTCATGGAAGGCTGGAGCATCCTGAAGGAGAGCGACCCCAGCAAGTTCAACTCCATGGGTGGCCCCGACCAGCAGGTGCCGTTCTCGACCATCTTTACCGGCGTACTGCTGCTGCACCTTTTCTACTGGACCACCAACCAGCAAATCATCCAGCGCACCTTCGCAGCGAAAAATCTGGCGGAAGGCCAAAAAGGGGTGCTGTTGACCGGCTTCTTCAAGCTGTTGGGGCCGCTCTATCTGGTGCTTCCGGGCATCATTGCCTACCACTTGTATGCCGACCAGGGCGTGCGCGCCGATGAAGCCTATGGGCACCTGGTATTCAACGTGCTGCCGCCTTATCTGACGGGCTTTTTTGCGGCGGTGATGGTGGGTGCGATTCTCTCCTCGTTCAATTCGGCGCTGAACAGCACCACCACGATCTTCAGCCTGGGGATCTATAAAGGCGTGCTGAAAAAGGACGCCACGGAAGAGCAGGTAGTGAAATCCGGCAAGGTGTTTGGCTGGATCATGGCCATCAGCACCATGATCATCGCGCCGCTGCTGGCGGGGCAGGATAGCCTGTTCGGCTACCTGCAGCGCATGAACGCCATCTATTTCATTCCGATTCTGGCCGTGGTACTGGTAGGACTGTTGACCAAGCGTGTGCCGCCCATGGCCGCAAAAGTGGCCCTGGTGGGCGGTTGCTTGTTGATCGCGGCAGGCTACTTCGTGCCGCCGTTCAACAAACTGCCGCTGGTCATGCACGAGTTCCACTTCGTCGCCGCGGTGTTCGTGCTGCTGGTCGCGGTGATGCTGGTGATCGGCAAGCTGCGCCCCCGCGCCACGGACTGGGTCCAGGAAGCCTCGGGCGATGTCGACCTCACCCCGTGGAAAGGTGCCGTGCCCACCGGCATCGTGCTGGTGGTGCTGGTGGTGATCATGTACGCCTCGTTTGCAGGCGGTTGATCATCGGCCACGTGTAGTAACGCCAACGCCAACGCCCCGCTTTGCGGGGCGTTGGCGTTTGTCAGCGGTGGTTTTAAGAGTCGCAGCGATATAGCGTGATGGGTGATGTCTCGCGATCCAGATAGCGCAAGGTCAGCGTCTCCTGAGTGTTCAGGGTGAGCTGGAGCTGTTCTTCGCTGGTCACTCCTTCTCCATGGCAGTGCAGTGTCGCCTCCCATGCGTTCGGCGTGCTGCTCGCTTCCAGCCCCATTTCGCAGTGATTTTCCAGCCCTTCGAAGCGGCCAGCTGCCAGGCGGATTGGGGCGCCTTCCTGCCCTGCGTGACACCACTCGGGCTCTGCTGCCCAATCGCCATAAAGCGTTTCCTGGGACATGGGCTCGGCCACGGGGGTTTGGTCATCGCTACAGGCAGCCAGCAGCACCACCACGGCAGGTAACAGCAAACGGTGTAATGGCATAGGTCACTTCCTTGTGTGGTCAGACTCACCATGCGTCAGCTTAGAGCAGCTCGTTGAGAGCTGCTACAGGCTAGGCTAAAAATCCCCCGGTGCGCACTGCAGGCAGGTAAGCCCCAGGGCGCGCCACTGAGCGACCACGGCGTCGCGGTCGTCCAGTACCAGCCAGGGCGCAAAGCCGTCGCTGCGCATTTGATCGAGTAGCGCGGCTTTTACCTCTTCATCGTCCACATGGTCATCGCCCTCGGGGCGCAGGTACATGGCATCGATGGGGATGGCATGGCGGTCTAACCAGGCCTGGGTATGCTCGCGGTGGCTGTCCGGGCGGCCGCTGCAAATGACGATTTGCTGGCCCTGGGCCTTCAGCAGCTTGACCAGTTTGGCCACGGGTTCGATGACCGGCGCTTGGGCCATGTGGGCAAAGAAGGGGTCCCACTGTTTGGCGGGGCCCAGCACCCACTCGTGGACTTGCTGGGGGTGAAATTCGGCAAGCGTGCCGTCGACGTCAACGATGACTGCGGTCATGACATGGATTCCTGAGATGAAAAGAGTGAAACGGCCGAACCTTGAGAACGGCTGCTGAGGACAAGCCGTGCCTGGGTCGTCAGCCGCGTGCCTAGACGTTCGCGCCAGTGGTCAATGGCTTCATCGTCCAGTCGCGTAAACAGAGGCACGACCTGAGCAGCCTGGAGCTGATGGGCCAGTGCCACCAGATGCGAGGCTCGCAGATGGACGTTCCAGCGTTGCCAAAGCACCTCGTTGGCAGCCAGCTGCGCACAGCGCTGTGGCGTCAGGTAGCCGGTGTGCAGCAGACGGTGGTCGGGCCAGTCGGCGGGCTGGTCGTCACGGTCGCTGACCAGCCAGAGTGTCGGATGACTGGCGCTGGGCCGCTGGAGCAGGGTGCCGATGGCGTCGTCCAGCCCGTCACGCCGTAAACCGCGTGGCAGCGCCAGCAGAGCGGCCAGGTTGTCGCGGATGATGGGGTCGATGGCCAGGGGGAGCTGTCGGCGATCTGCTTCCTCTGCCAACCATAGCGCCATTTCCAGCGCCCGTCCCGTTTCCGGTACCGGCAGCACCAGTGGCGTATCCAGGGCGCTGCCCAGGGTACTGATGCAGTGTGCCTGGGGCTGGTCGTAGCTGCCGTAGGAGGCGTCCAGCAGTGCCGTACGGGCAGGTGGCGGCGTATCGAAGGGAAACAGCCGCGACTCGAAACAGGCATCACCGCTATAGAAAAGTCCGCCCGCCACGTCGAGGTGCAGCCAGACACCTCCCAGCGAGTGGCCCGCCTGGCCGGTGGTGACGGTAATGCCTTCCACTTCGAGACGGCCGCGATAGGGCAGTGGCCGCCACGCTCTGTGGGGCGGCAGCGCCTTGGCGACCAGCGGCGTGCAGTAGAGCGGCAGCTGCTCGGGCAGCTCGGCCACCCCGCCAATATGATCGATATGATCGTGGCTGATCAGCACGGCGTCTACCGCGAGCCCCGCCGCCCAGGTGATCGCCTCACCGGGATGCAGTGCGCCGCCCGCATCCAGCAGCAGGCGCTTGCCTTGGGCCTCGACCACGATGGCGGCCGGGCCCTTGTCGCCCAGCCCGCTGAGGATCTCCACCAAGGCGCTCATTGGTCGGGCTCCAGGCACCAGCCTTCCAGCAGGCGCACCGCGACCTGCTGGCCTTCGCCAAGGGCGTGGGGATGATACGCCAGCAGGGCATCGCCGGTGCTCAGGCGCAGGTGTAGCTCATAGCGCTCACCGCGGAACGTCAGCCGTTCAACGCGGGCGGTCAGGTCGTGGGGGTTGGGGGCCGTGGCATCCAGATGCACGTGCTCCGGGCGCACCAGCACGGGCTGCGAACGCGCGGTGAGCGGCGCGGCCAGCCCGCTCATCAAAGCGCTTTCGGTGAGACGCTGGCCAGGCGCGCCGCTGGCAATGTGAAGCAGGCTACCCTGGCCGATGAACCTCGCGACCCATTCGCTGCGCGGCGCTCGGTAGAGCGTTTCGGGCGTGGCCCACTGCACCAGCTCGCCCTCCCGCATGACGGCAATGCGGTCTGCCATGGCCATGGCTTCGCTTTGGTCATGGGTGACGTAGACCATGGTGGCCTGGGTCCGCCGGTGGAAATCCACGAAGCTGTGCTCCATGGCGGCCCGCAGGTTGCGGTCCAGGTTGGCGAGCGGTTCGTCCAGCAGCACCACGTCGGGGTCGGTGACCAGGCATCGGGCCAGTGCCACCCGCTGGCGCTGGCCGCCGCTGAGGGCCTGGGGCGAGCGCTGGGCATAGGGGGTCAACGCCACCTGCTCCAGCGCCTGGGCGACTCGGCGCTGGTAGTCGCTGCCTTGAATACGGCGCAGCTTCAGCGGGTAGCCCACGTTGTCGGCCACGCTCATATGGGGCCATAGCGCGTAGGACTGAAACACCATGGCCATGTTGCGCTGCTCGGGGGGCACATGGTGGTGGGCGCTGGCCAGCAGCGTCTCACCGAGTGTCATGGTGCCGCTACTCACCTGCTCGAACCCTGCCAGCATGCGGAGCATGGTGGTTTTGCCGCAGCCGCTGGGGCCCAGCAGCGCCACGAATTCGCCGGGAGAGATATCGAGGGTGACGCCATTGACCGCGGTGTGTTGGCCAAACTGTTTGGTAACGCGGTCGAGCATTAGCCTTGCCATGGCACGACTCCTTTGGGTAAGCGAGGGGCCATCAGGCTCAGCAGCAGCATCAAGGTAGCCACCATGGCCACGACCAGCACGGCCACCGCCGACGCCAGCACGCTTTCGCCCCCTTCGTCCAGGTTGAAGATCAATACGCCCAGGGTTTCGTTGCCTGCGCTCCAGAGCAGCGCTGACACGGTGAGCTCGTTGACGGCCAGCAGGAATACAAGCAGCCCACCGGCAAACAGGGAGGGCGCGATCAGCGGCATCACGATGGTGGCCAGCCGCCGCCAGGGGCCAGCACCGGCCAGCTGGGCGGCTTCTTCCAGCGAGGGGTCGAGCTGCGCAAGGCTGGCGCTGACCGGCTTCAGGCAGACCACCAGAAAGCGCGCCAGGTAGGCCACGAAAATCAGCCCAAGGGTGCCGTACAGCGCCAGATTGATCAGTGGCAGCGGGCGCACGAACAGCAGAATGCAGGCAATCGCCAGCACCACGCCAGGCAGGGCATAGGGCAGCTCGATGACGCTGAGAGTGAGCTGCTGTAGCCGAGGCGGCAGGCGCTGAAGACGGTACGCCAGGGGCAGGCTGCACAGCATCAGCACCAGCGCGGCACCGCCTGCCAGCCAGACACTGTTGCGCACGGCCCGCCAGGTGGCGCCCTGTCGGCCGATGACCTCGTGGTAGGCGTTGAGGGTGATGGTATCCAGGCTCAGGGGGACGCCCATGGCCGGGACCAGCGAGCTCACCACCAGCGCGAGCAGCGGCGCCACCAGGATCAAGAGCAGCACCATGATCAGCAGGGTCGTCACGCCGGTACGCCAGCGCCCCAGTGAAAAGTCGTGGGCGCGGCCGCTGTGCCCTCCCAGGCCAAAGCGGCTGCGATTCATCCAGTACTGCTGCAGGGCTACCCCGGCCAGGGCCAGCACACCAATCAACAGAGAAAGCGCCGCCATTTCTGCCAGCACGCCGGTGCCAAAGTTGGCCATGCGCTGGTAGATCAAGGTGGGCAGCACGTAATAGCCTGCGGGAATGCCCAGCATGGCGGGAATGCCAAAATTGCCCAGGCTGGAGATGAAGGCCATGGCCGCTCCGGCGATCAGGCCGTGCCGGGTCACGGGCAGAATGATATGCCCCCAGACCTGTCTCTGGCGGGCGCCGCTGATGCGGGCGGCTTCGACCAGCTCACGGGGGAGCGACATGAGTGAAGTGCGCAGCGCCAGAAATACCAGCGGTGCACTTTGAATGCCGAGCAGCAGCCCAATGCCTTCGGCGGAATAGAGCGGCTGGGGGCTGCCCAGCGGCGGCGCCATGCCGATGCTTTTCAGTAAAGGGCTGGCTGGGCCGAACAGCTGTAGCCAGCTCAGCGCGGTGACCTGGGGCGGGATCATCATGGGCAGCATGAAGCAGAACACCAGCCAGGCCTTGCCGCGAATGTCCGTCAGGGTGATCACGAAGGCGAACAGGCTGCCCAGCACCAAGGCAATCAGCATGCCCAGGCCCGAGGTGTACAGGCTGTGCCACAAGGCGCGCCAGGTGCTGGCCGCGTTGAGCACTTTCCACAGCGGGGCACTGCTGCCCTGGCCCAGATCGCTGAGGGCTTCCATCAAAAGCCGCAGGCTGGGCGCCAGGCTGAGCAACACCACCAACAGCGTGAGCAGGGTAAGCAGCCAGCGATGCTGGCTGCCAACGTTCAGCGAAGGGGTCATCATCAACCGCCAAACAGCTCATTGAAGCGCTGCTTGAGCGCCTCTTCCTCGGACAGCGCTTGCTCGATATCGACCGGCATCAGCTGAATCGAGTCGCGTTCGGGAAAGCCTTCCGGCGGGGCAACGTCCGGGTGCGCAGGCAGATAGCCCTGCTGGCTCACCAATTCCTGCCCGGCTTGGGAGAGCACGAAATCGACGAACTTCTGGGCAGCATCCGGGTGTTGGGCTTCTGCCATGATGGCGACGGGCTCGGTCACGGCGCTGACGCCTTCCTCAGGGAAGACGAACGCCACGGGGGAGCCCTTGGCCGCTTCACGGATAGGCAGGAAATCCACCACGATGCCGTACGGCTTGGTGCCTGCTGCCACGGCGTTGAAGACGCCACCGTTACCGCTTTGGGCTTCCGTGCGGTTGGCGTGCAGGGCGTCGTAATACTCCAGGCCCAGCGACGTTTCACCGATGGCGGCCATGTGGATCAGCGCTGCGCCGGAGTAGAGGGGGCTGGGCATGGTGACCAGGCCTTCGTATTCCGGGCCAATCAGGTCGGCCCAGCGTTGCGGCTGGTGCTCGGCACCCGTGTTGTAAACGATCCCGGTGGTAATGAGCTTGGTGCCGTAGAAGTAGCCGTCGGCGTCGTAGAGCGCCTCATCGTAGGCGTCGCGCTCGGGGCTCAGGTAGGGTTGCAGATGGCCCTCCTGCTTCAGCGACTCCATGGTCATGCTGTCCGCGATCAGCAGCACGTCGGGGTTGCTCACCCCCGCGGCCAGCTCCGAACGCAGGCGAGTCATCAGGCGCGTCGTGCCGTCGCGCACCCACTCCACCTCGATCTCCGGATAGGCCGCCTGGAAGGCATCCACGGTTTGCTGGGCGTCGCTGTTGGGCTGGCTGGTATAGAGCACCAGCGTTTGGTTGGCCAACAGAGGCGTGGACAGGGCAAAGCTTGCAAGGGTCACGGCACGACACAACGAACGCTTCAACATCGGGGAAACCTCCAGTAGGTGAACAGTGATCACACTACTGTCATCGCCTTACAACATCGTGACACTACGCTTTCGTTTGAAAGCGAATGACTTTCGCCGAGCAGAAAATGGTTTTCGTTTTGCTGGCGTCAACCTTGAAGGGAAAACCGGGAGGAAGCATGGACGTCAATCAACGTCGGCGGGCGGTGCTGGCCTGCGTGCGGGACGAAGGGCGGCAGACCCTGGAGGCATTGGCGCGACGGTTTGGGGTCTCGGTGCAAACCGTGCGCAGCGACATACGCTCGTTGGCCGAGCAAGGGCTGCTGCTGCGCCGGCACGGTGAGGTGATCGCGTTTCCTGACCAGGAAAATGTCGGCTATGACCAGCGCCAGATCGTCAATCAGGCAGGCAAGCGGCACATTGCCCGTCAGGCAGCCTCGCTGATTACCGATCACCAGTCGCTGTTTTTAGGCACCGGCACAACGGTGGAGCAGCTGGCCGATGCGCTGCACGGCAAGCAGGGCCTGCAGATCATGACCAACAACCTGCATGCGCTGATCAAACTGTGTGCCCTGGAGTGCGAGCTGGTCGTGGCGGGTGGTCGCGTGCGACGTCGCGACCAGGACGTGATAGGCGGTGATGCCTGGCGCTTCTTTCAGCGTTATCGGGTCGATGTGGGCATCGTCTCGGTGGGCGGGATGGATAGCCAGGGCCTGCTGTACGACTACAACGACGACGAAGTCATGGCCCGGGAGGCGCTGCTGGCCCACGCGGCGTACCGTATTCTGGTACTGGACAAGACCAAGTTCGACCTGCCGCTGCGCTGCGCCGCCGGATCGCTGGCCGACTATCATGCAGTGATCACCGACAGCCCCTTGCCCGACCGGCTCAGAAGCCCCCTGGCGGCCCAGGGGGTGAGATTTCTATGTTGAGCGTCAGTCGCGTTGCTGCTGCCGGTGGCTCAGGTAGATCAGGACGATCGCCACGAGCAACAGTGCCATGGCCAGGTAGCGTGAGCCATCCAGTTCACGCTGAGCGTTATCGAGCCAGCCAAAGTGGTCAATCAGCAGGCTCATCAGCAGCTGGCCCGAAATCACCGATACCGTGGCAGCAGCCGTCCCGACACGCGGTACTGCAAAGACGATGGCCAGCATGTAGACCACCCCGAAGAGCGCCCCGGTCAGTTGCCACTTGGGCACGCTCATGAGCGTTGCTTCCTGAGGGGGCTCGAAAAAGAGCACCAGCAAAAAGGTCAGCACGGCACCCACGGCGAACGTCAGCCAAGCGCTCTCCATGACGCCAGTATGAGCGCCCAGACGGCCATTGATGGAGGATTGGGCGGCCAGGACTGCACCGCCCGCCAGTAGCAGGGCAAAGACAATGGGTAATAGCATGGTGGGTCTCCTGTTACATCAACCAAAGGGCAGCAAGAATCATGGCCAGTGCCGCCAGGCGATAGCCATCGACGCGACGCCGTTCGCTACCCAGCCAGCCAAAGTGGTCAATGGCCAGACTGGCCGCGACCTGGCCGCACAAGATACCCACCATGGTCATGCCCACACCCACCAGCGGCGTGGCGAGGGTCAACACAATGACGTAGATCGGCCCCAGCAAGCCGCCCGTCAATAGCCAGCGAGGCTGCTGAAACAGCGCACCCAGCTGGCGTTTGGGCGCGAATAGCAGCGCAAGCGACAGTAACAGGGCACCTACCAGGAAGATGGAGAGCGTGGCAGAAAAGTACCCCACCTGTTCCCCCAGAGGCCCTAGCAGCCCTGCCTCCACCGATAACCCCATCCCGGCGATCAATACGCCGAGCAGTATCAACGCGTGTTGCATGTGTCGTTCCCCGATTCAGAAAGAGGCCGCACTCTAAAGAGACACGCTTGTTGCTACAATGCGTTAAACGGGCAAAGGACTATTGCATTTTGGACAACTCGATTCGCCTGCTGGCACTGCGGCTGTTTGTTCGCGTGGCTACCAGCGGCAGTTTTTCAGAGGCTGCACGCTACTATGGGTTGCCGACGTCCTCGGCGTCGCGGCATATCGCCAGTCTGGAGCAAGCGCTGGGCCAGCGTTTGCTTTATCGCCATACGCGAGCCGTCAAGCTGACGGAGGCAGGGGAACGTTACTTCCATGAAGTGCACGAGGCGCTGGCGCGACTGGAGCTTGCCACCGAGGAAGTCATGGGAGGGGCTCGGCACCCTCGCGGGGTGCTTCGAATCAATGCGCCCGTGGCGTTCGGTCGGCGCCATATCGCCCCCCATTTGGCCCGGTTTCAGCAGCGCTACCCTGAAATCGAAGTCGATTTGACGCTGGAAGATCGCTTCATCGATCCCGTGCAGGAGGGGGCCGATGTGGTCATTCGCGTGGGAGCCTTGGCTGACTCCAGCCTGGTGGCTCGTGGCATTGCTCGCCAGCGTTTCATCGTCTGTGCTGCGCCGAGCTATCTGGCGGAGAAGGGCGTGCCAACGACACCCCATGCGCTCGGAAAGCATAACTGCCTGCTTTACAAAGGCAGCAAAGGGACGCAGTCATGGCATTTTCGGGCGTTTGAAGAGGCGCGTGCGGTGCGCCATGTTTTGGCGGGAAATCTGGTGGCCAACAATGCCGAAAGCCTGGTGGAAGCGGCCATCGCTGGGCAGGGCGTGGTGATGTTTCCCTCGTGGCTGCTGTTTGAGCCACTGCGTCAGCAAACGCTGGTGCCTTTGCTGACGCAGTGGGAAGCCTCCGATGACGGTCATCTGGACAATATCTATGCGATTTATCCAGACAACCGTCTTCGCTCGTCAAAGGTCTCTGTGTTCATGACCCATCTGGAGCAGGTCATTGGGAGCCCGCCCTACTGGGATAGCATCAGCCCGCGTTGACGATGTTATTGACAAAGTTCAGCGGCTGGGGAGTATCGATCACCTCGGCCCACAGGTCGTACTCGTCGGCATGGGTGACGCGTGCTCTGACCAGGTCGCCGGCGCGCAGCGCATGGCGGCTTTCCAGATAGACCATGCCATCGATTTCCGGGGCGTCGGCTTCGCTGCGGCCAATGGCGCCTTCGTCGTCCACTTCGTCGACCAGCACTTCGATCTCACGGCCGATCTTGGCCTGCAGGCGAGCTGCCGAGATCTCCTGCTGGTGGGCCATGAAGCGCTCCCAACGGTCCTGCTTCACGTCATCGGGTACCTGCGCCAGGCCCAGCTCATTGGCGGGGGCACCTTCTACCGGGGAGTACTGGAAGCAGCCCACCCGATCCAGCTGCGCTTCGCTCAGCCAGTCCAGCAGGTACTGGAAATCTTCTTCGGTTTCACCGGGGAAGCCGACGATGAAGGTCGAGCGGATGGTCAGCTCGGGGCACTGCTCGCGCCAGCGTTTGATGCGCTCCAGGGTACGGTCTTCGAAGGCGGGGCGTTTCATCGCCTTGAGCACCTTGGGGCTGGCGTGCTGGAAAGGAATATCCAGGTACGGCAGGATCTTGCCCTCGGCCATCAGCGGAATCAGCTCATCCACATGAGGGTAAGGGTAGACGTAGTGCAGGCGCACGCGAATGCCCAGCTCGGACAGCGCATCGCACAGTTCGGTCAGGCGCGTTTTGACCTGGCGCCCGTGCCACTCGTTCTCCACGTAGCGCACATCGACGCCATAGGCGCTGGTGTCCTGGGAGATCACCAGCAGCTCTTTCACTCCGGCCCGCGCCAGGGCTTCGGCTTCGCGCAGTACCTCACCCACGGGGCGGCTGACCAGCTTGCCCCGCATGGAGGGAATGATGCAGAAGCTGCAGGTATGGTTGCAGCCTTCGGAAATCTTCAGGTAGGCATAGTGGCGCGGCGTCAGCTTGATGCCCTGGGCGGGGACCAGGTCGATGCGGTGGTCGTACTCGCTGACGAAGGGCACCGCGCTATGCACGGCGTTCACCACCTGTTCGTACTGCTGTGGGCCCGTCACCGCCAGAACGTTGGGATGCACGTCGCGAATCACGGACTCATCCACCCCCATGCAGCCAGTCACGATCACCTTGCCGTTTTCGGCAATGGCTTCGCCAATGGCGTCCAGGGACTCGGCCTTGGCGCTGTCGATGAAACCGCAGGTATTGACGACCACCACATCGGCATCGTCGTAGGTGGGTACGATCTCGTAACCATCGGTACGAAGCTGCGTCAGGATGCGCTCGGAATCGACCAGTGCCTTAGGGCAGCCTAGCGAAACAAAACCGACCTTGGGTGTGGACATAATGGGCCTCGAGGAAGAGAGCTGAGGGGCGATCACCTTGAACAGAGGCCCCAAAAAGAACATGGCGAGAAGATAAGGGGCGGCATTTTAGCGCCCTTGACCAGCGGGGGGAACCTCTACGCGTTGGATTCGCCAACGTGTTCGGCAGGCGACGACGCCGTCAAGAGGTGGCAAACTAAATTGAAGGCTCGACAAGTGTATGAAACGAACGCCTAACCGAAATGGCAACGATTGCCCTTGGGCAGCGCAGGAGCAAGGACAATGAAGAGTGATAGGTTGCTGAACGCCATCGAATATGAGCTCAGACCACGCTGCCGCTTACGGTTCAGGCAGGAGTTAGAGGCGCTCTTCGAACAGGAAACGCACCAGACACGCCAACGCCATCTGGTGATCATGGGCCTGATCACCGCTCTTCTTTATGTCCTGTTCCTGATCAACGACTACAGCTTTCGACCCGAAGCGTTTCTGGCCTCCGTGATGATTCGCGGTGTCATCTTGCTACCCATGGCGCTGGCGATTTTCTGGTGGGTCTATCGTGGGGTGCCGCCATGGCTGCGTGAAACGCTGATGGCAGGACTGGTCGTGATTGCCATGATCGGCTCCAGCACCATTTTCTACATTTCCAGCTCGCCGCACTCTTATCTGGATGTCTTTTCGTTTGGTCTGATCCTGGTGGCTGGAAACATCGTTTTTTCGTTGCGTTTTCCTTATGCCTTGATGTCCACGGTGATCAGTATCGGAGTCATGAGTGTCTTCGTATTCTATTACGAGCCTATGCCAATCGAGGCCAAACGTTTGGCTATGTTCGCTATTCTGGTCAAGGCGGTGTTTACGTTGATGGCCAACTACCGCCTGGAGTACAGCGAACGAACCTCCTTTCTGCTGCTGATGCGTGAAAAAATTCAGGCAGGCCATATGCAGAGTGCCAATCACCAGTTGACGCGGCTCTCGGTGACCGACCCACTGACGGACATTGCCAACCGCCGCCAGTTCGATACCATTTTTCCCGCGCATTGGCAGGTGGCTCGGTTGGAGCAGAGTCATTTGGCCATCATGGTGATCGATATCGACCACTTCAAAGCCTACAACGACTATTACGGCCACCTTCAAGGAGACCTTTGCCTTCGTCAGGTGGCCGCCGCGTTACAAGCCAACAGCCGATCCGACGATCTGGTGGTGCGCTATGGCGGTGAGGAGTTCGTGATTCTGATGCCTCGCACCGAACCACATACGGCGCATCAAACCGCAGAGCGTATTCGCGAGAGTGTCGAAGCGCTGGCCATTGCCCATGGCGGGTGCGGTACTTCCTCCGTGGTGACGGTCAGTATTGGGGTGGCTGCCATGCAGCCGACCTTGGGGCAGGAAGACGCCATACTCTTCACGACCGCCGATCAGGCGCTTTACGACGCCAAGCGCCAGGGGCGTAATCGCGTCTGCATGACGCCCCTGGCAGAAAGCTGACCGTCTAGAACGAAGCCGCGCTGGCGAGTGGGCTGTGTACGGGCTTGCGCGACGGCAGTGCCAGCACGTTATCCTGGCGTGGCTGTGCGCCTTGCCGCATCGTCACCGGATGCTGGCGTTCGCCGATGGGCATGAACGCGTGGGCGCTGTGGGACAAGTGAGCCACTTCTCTGGAGAGGAGGTCGACGGCACTGATGTAGGCATCCATGCTGGTCGCGCTCTCCTGGGTGCCCTGGTCGATCTGAGCGATGGCCTGGCTGATCTGAGCGATGCCCTCGCTCTGTTCGCGGGCGGCGGCGCGGATCTCTTCCATCAGGTCGTTGACGTTGTGGCTCGCCTGACGGATGCGGCTCATGGCATCCCCGGCGGAGCCTGCCTTGTGCTGGCCTGCCTCGATGCGCTGGCGGGCCGTTTCGATCAGTGTCTGTACCTGATGGGCTGCCTCGGCTGATTGGCGGGCCAGGCGGCGTACTTCTTCGGCCACTACCGCAAAGCCTCGGCCATGTTCACCGGCCCTGGCAGCTTCGACGGAGGCGTTCAGGGCCAGAATATTGGTCTGGAAGGCAATATGGTCGATGGTCTTGACGATGCCTGCCATGTCCTGGGACGTGCTGGTAATGCCCTCCATGGCATCATCCAGTTCCTGCATGATGGCCACGGCCTTGTCCACTTCGCCCACGTTACCCACCGACGCCTGGCTGGCCAGTTGGGCATTCTCCGAACTTTGCCGCACGGTAGACGCGATCTGCTCGGCGCTGGCAGCCGTTTGCTGCACCCCCCCTCTGTCAGGATTGATGTCGTGTCCCTTGTTACACTCTCTTAAATATTCAGGGGCGTTTGGAGATCTGTATGCCTCGCTATTCCGATGAGCGACGTCAGGCCGCTGTGGCCAAGCTGTTACCGCCTTATAACCAAAGCGTAGAAGAGGTCGCTCGGCAGGAGGGGATCTCGCCAGCAACTGTTTACAAGTGGCGTAAAGAAGCCCGTGCGGAGGGACGCTGCCTGCCCGATGCAAGTGACCAGGGTACGACCGGCTGGTCGTCCCGAGACAAGTTTGCAGCGGTGGTTGAGACCGCAGCGATGAACACCGAAGACGTTGCTGCCTATTGTCGTCAACGGGGACTGTATCCCGAGCAGCTGCAACGCTGGCGTCATGACTGCGAACAAGCCGCCAGCTTGTCCCATGAGGACCGCCGTCGAGAAGCGGATGAAGCCAAGCAGCAGCGCAAGCGGATCAAAGAGCTGGAACGAGAGCTACAGCGCAAGAACACAGCACTCGCGGAGACAGCTGCACTGCTGACGCTGTCAAAAAAAGCACGGGCGATCTGGGGGGACGAGGAGTCATGATCAGCATCGAGGATCGCCAACATGCCGTAGAGCTGATTGCTGTTGCCTGCAACGAGGGCGCCACCTTGGCGGCTGCCTGTGAAGTTGTCGGGATTTCTATCCGGACTCACCAACGCTGGATGCAGGCGGGAAAGCTAACAGGCGACAAACGCCCTTTAGCCGAACGCCCAGCCCCCGCTAATGCGCTGACCCCAGAAGAAGAGGCCGAGATCTTGAGGCAATGCCACCGTGACGAGTTTGCTGCTTTACCGCCGGATCAAATTGTTATTCGGCTGATGGATGAAGAGCAGCGTTACATTGCCTCCGTATCGAGCTTTTATCGAGTGCTGCGTAAACATGGCCAGCTGGCACACCGGGGACGCGCCAAAGCCCGCAAATCACAGCCAGCGCCGACTACACATACAGCAACCGCCCCCAACCA
This sequence comes from Vreelandella hamiltonii, assembly GCF_014651775.1. Lineage (GTDB taxonomy): Bacteria > Pseudomonadota > Gammaproteobacteria > Pseudomonadales > Halomonadaceae > Vreelandella > Vreelandella hamiltonii. The sequence goes on along the minus strand of NZ_BMXN01000008.1, from coordinate 48,518 downwards.
GGTGTGGTCCTGGGACTGCACCTGGCTTCCTGGGCCAGCCAAGGGTACCTACTACTATCTGGTGATGATCCTCGACATCTTCAGCCGTAAAGTCGTGGGCTGGGAAGCCTTTCTGGGGGAGTCTGCAGCTAACTCACGCCGTGTCATTGAGCGAGCCGTGCTGGCCGAAAACATGGTAGGCCAGCCTCTGGTGCTGCACGCAGATAACGGCAGCCCCTTCAAAGGCATTACCTTGCTTGAGAAGCTGAGAGATCTGCAGATCCAGCCTTCGTTCAGTCGACCGCGTGTGAGCAACGATAACGCCTTCTCCGAGGCTCTGTTCCGCACCTGCAAGTATGTGCCGAACTACCCTGTCAGTGGCTTCGCTGACCTATCAGCTGCCCAGCGTTGGGTGCACGGCTTCGTCCAGTGGTACAACTATGAGCACCGCCACAGTGCTATCCGCTTCGTGACGCCGATGCAGCGCCACACAGGAGAAGACAAAGTCATATTGGCCAAGAGACATGCCCTCAACCTTGCAGCCAGAGCTGTGCATCCTGAGCGCTGGAGTGGGGACACCCGCAACTGGCATCCTGTGACATTAGTATCGCTAAACCCAGAGCGCCGAGTAGTTAGGGAGGTAGAGAAAATAGCTGCATAAAAATCAAACAGGGCGACAGATACCTTGACAGTTACCGCACCGCAGAGGCTTGTTGATCCACTCGATGGCCCATGGCCTGGTTATGCCGAGATAACTCCTCCACCGAGGGCATGACCTGGGCAATCCGCTGGTCCAGGTCGCCAATCAGTGCATCCAGCGAACGGCGCATGAAGTTCATGGTGGCCAGGGTGTTGTCCATGGCTTTGTTGCCCACGGTAGGGACCTGAGCGTTCAGGTCGCCTGCCGCGATTTGCAGTGCAAAGTCGTTGGCCTTGTGCAAGAAGCGGCGCAACCGGCGCGCCTGGCGCCACTGCAGCGCGCTCAGCAGCAGCCCGCTGGCCAGCACCATCATCACCAGCGGCAGGGTCACCGAGGTGGTCACGTGGCCCTTTAGCCACCAGGCGCATCCCGCCATCAGTAGCCCAGTGGTGAACAGCGTCATCAGAACGCCGGAAATGCTGGCCAGTCGCGGCGCCCACCAGGCGGCACTTGCCAAGCGCTTCAGCGGGTTACGCGCCATGATCTCACCGTGCTTGACCGTGTAGCGACCCTGCTGCTCACGAATGTCTTGATAAATACGCTCCGCCTCGGCCACTTCTGCCTGTTCCGGTTTTACCCGAATGGACACGAACCCGGTGATTTGATTGTTTTCACGGATGGGCACCACGTTGGCACGCACCCAGTAGTGATCTCCGTTCTTGCGCCGGTTCTTGACCAGCCCGGTCCAGTACTGGCCCGCCTTGAGGTCGCTCCACATATCGGCAAACACCGGGGCAGGCATGTCAGGGTGGCGCACCATGTTGTGAGGCGAACCCACCAGCTCCTCATAGTCGAAGCCGCTGATCTCGACAAAGCGATGGTTGGCATAGGCGATGTGGCTGCTTCGGTCGGTTTTGGAAATCAGCACATCATCATCGCGTAGAGGGTGTTCCACTTGGGTAACAGGGCCGTTGTTTTTCATGATGGAGTACCTGTGGGAGGAATACCTGATTGGGTTGGTCAGGTATTACTATAAATCTGCTACAAGAGTTATCCAGTGGTGTTGCATTGTTTAACATTTTCCTGCCCGGACAGTCGGTCATGGCAAGAAGCCGCCATGAATTTGACAACCTCCTCGCGGTATGACAAACACACAACCCTTTCAGGTGAGGGATTGAACGTGGCAGACGAGCAAAGCTATCAGGCGTTGGCAGTGGACACCCTTGGCCAGCGGCTGGGGGGAGTGGAAGCGGTCGCCCGCCGCGTGGGCGGCGACCCGGCACAGTGGCAGATCCGTGAAGTGGGCGATGGCAACCTCAATCTGGTATTCATCGTCACCGGCAGCACCGGTAGCGTGGTGGTCAAGCAGGCGCTGCCCTACGTGCGCATGGTCGGCGAGAGCTGGCCGCTGCCGCTCTATCGTGCCCATTTCGAATACTACGCGCTGGTACGCCAAGCTACGCGTGCGCCTGGCGTGGCCCCAGAGGTGTACCATTTCGACAAGCCCCAGGCGCTGATCGTGATGGAGTATCTTCACCCGCACGTGATTTTGCGGCGCAAGCTGATCAGCGGCGAGCGGGTGGCTCGGCTAGGGGAGGCCATCGGTGAGTTCTGCGCCCGCACGGCGTTTCGCGGCTCGGAGCTTTCCATGGCCAGCCCAGAGAAAAAAGCCGATGTGGGCCTGTTCTCGGGCAACGTCGCGATCCCCGCGATTACCGAATCACTGGTGTTCACCGACCCCTACTACGGCGCCGAGATGAACCGCCATACGCCCGAGCTCTCGCCCGTGGTGGACGCACTACGCCGCAATGCGCCTTTGAAAGCCAAAGTGCAGCGGCTGTTGATGAAGTTCACCGCCAACACCGAAACCATGCTGCACGGTGACTTGCACTCCGGCTCCATCATGGCCACCGACACCAGCGTGCGGGTCATCGACCCCGAGTTTTCCCAGTATGGCCCCCTGGCGTTCGACCTGGGCATGGCCGTGGCCAATTTCTTCATGGCCTACTTCAGCCAGCCAGCCCACCGCCAGGCAGACGAGCTGGAAGCGTATCAAGCCTGGATTCTCTCGGTGATCAGCGACTGCTTTACCCGCTTCGATGAGGAGTTTCGTCACCTCTGGCAAACCGAGCGGACCGGTATTCTGTTCCCCAGGTCGCTATTCGAAGAGCAGGGCAACAGCGCCGACGACGCCTGCGATGCTCTGCTGGATGAGATTCGTGAAGATGCGCTGGCCTACTGCGGCATCGAAATGCATCGCCGCGTACTGTCGCTGGCCCACAACGCCGATTTCGAAGAGATCGAAGACACCGCCCTGCGCGCTGAGTTGGAAGCACGCAACGTGTTGATGGGCCAAACGCTGATCATGGAACCGCAAGCCTACCGAGACCTCGACGCGCTGACGCAACTCGCCAAAACGTTCAATCAGAAAACGGTGTTGTAAGCGTCTTTCCATTGACTCAGTGGCACCTTCGGCACCGCTGTGCGGTGCTTCGCGGGTGCGCTTCGCTTACGCCGCGCTACGGGTGCCCATCTTGAGCTTGGAGAAACGCCGTAGCGCGGCGTAACGAATCTTGCTCGGCACGAGCAAATGAGGCACCCGCAGGGGCGGCGGTAGCCGCCTGGGTGGGGCTGCTGTGGAGGATCAACGCTCGGTGGCACCTTCGGCACCGCTGTGCGGTGCTTCGCGGGTGCGCTCCGCTTACGCCGCGCTACGGGTGCTCTGCTTGAGTTTTGAGAAGCCTTGTAGCGCGGCGTAACGAATCTTGCTCGGCACGAGCAAATGAGGCACCCGCGGGGGCGGCGGTAGCCGCCGGGATGGGGCCAGAGTGAATGATCAACGCTCGGTGGCGACTTCGGCACCGCTGTGCGGTGCTTCGCGGGTGCGCTCCGCTTACGCCGCGCTACGGCTTACCCTTCACCCTTCATCGCTCAAAGCTGATCTAAACGATCGAATTTTCCGGCGATGTCGCTTTCGGTCCAGTGGGGGACCCAGCCTTCCACGTTGTCGAAGAAGCGCAGCGCGGTGAATTCCGGCTCGGGGCCCATGTCGAACCAGTGCGGAGTGTTGGCGGGCACGCTGATCAGGTCGTTGCGGGTGCAGAGCACCTGGTAGACCTTGTCGTCGATGTGCAGGCAGAACAGCCCCTGGCCTTTGACGAAGAAGCGTACTTCGTCTTCGTGGTGGCGATGCTCGTTCAAGAACTTCTGGCGCATCGCTTCTTTGTCCGGATGAGTGGGCACCATGTGCAGCACGTCGACGGTCTGGTAGCCACCCTTGGCTTTGACCCGGTCGATATCTTCCTGATAGAGCGCCAGGATCTCTTCCTGGGTGGCATCGTCGGCAATCTCGCCCGGCGCTGCCCAGCGTTCGAACAGAACGCCCACGCGGTTCAGTTCGGCGGCGATTTGCGCGCCGTCCGTGGTATCCAGAAGCGCATCGTTAGGGTTTTGATCGGCAAAGACTTTCAGTTGTGACATTAATGACTCCTGAAATAAGCAATGGTCAACCGTTGCCGCTAGACGGCAAGCTCGTCGAAGCGTGCGACGCAGGCGTGGTGTGTTCCCGGCTGGGTGCCTTCGCGTACCAGCTGCCGGGTTTGCATGCCCGCCTGTTCAGCGGCATCCAGCTCTTCGACGACATCTGACAAGAACAGCACCGATGCGGGCGGCAGGTCAAGGGTGTCGAGGATACGCTGATAAGAGGCGGCCTCGCGCTTATGGCCAACATGGGTGTCGAAGTAGCCGCTGAACAGCGGGGTCAAATCTCCCTCGTCACTGTAGCCAAACAGCAGCTTCTGCGCCTGCACCGAGCCGGACGAGTACACATACAGCGCCACACCTGCGGCCTGCCACTGGCGTAGCGCCGGAGCCACATCGGCGTATAAGTGGCCGGTGAAGTCGCCACGCTGGTAGCCGTCGGCCCATACCATGCCCTGCAGGGCTTTCAGCGGCGTCACTTTCTGGTCGGTATCGATCCAGTGCAGCAGTGTCGCAATCACCGCTTCCAGCGTGGCCTCAGGGGCCTGCATGTCGCTGCGCACGGCGTCGATTTGCTCGGTCACGGCAGGCGTGGCTGCGTTCTGGCGCAGAAAATCAGGCAGCTTGGCGTAGGCGTAGGGAAACAGCACTTTATGAACGAAATTGATATCGGTGGTGGTGCCTTCGATATCGGTCACGATAGCGCGAACGGTTGATTGACTCATTGGGACCACCGGCTCTCTTCCAGTACACAGGCAAGTAAGAATTCGATGGCTTCCAGGTGGCGGCGGCAGCTGGAAATGCTGTCGCCCACGGCGTAGATGCCGTGTCCCGCCACGAGAAAGCCCCAAGGCATCGGCCAGCCCTGGCGAACGTGCCTGGCCAGCTCCTCCATGTCCTGGGAGTTGGGCACCACCGGCAGGCGAACCGTTGCATCATGCGTCGCGTTACCCGCCAACGCCTTTTGCATCTCGAAACCGCTCAGTTCGATGCCATCGGGAAAGCGTCGCGACAGTACGGTGCTGGCGACAGTGTGGGTGTGCAGCACGCAGTGAATGTTCGGGTCTAAGCGGTACAGCGCGGCGTGCAGGTCGCTTTCGGCGCTGGGTTTGCCGCTACCTTCCAGCACGCGGCCTTCCAGGTCGCAGAGCAGCAGGTCATCGGCCTGGATGCGGGTTTTATCCCGCCCGGACGCCGTGACCCAGTAACCAGCCTCGGTGCGCGCGGAAAAATTGCCGCCGGTGGCGGGGGTCCAGCCTTGCTGCGCTGCCCAGGCAATGGCGTCCAGCAGTTCGGTGTGTAAGGTAGTCATAAGGCCTGCATCGTCTCATCCAATGGGCATCATTCTATATGATAAGCTTCGCGCCTGATAAGCCGCGCGCCGAGTTCACCGGTTCAAGACCTCAAGGAGCCCTTCATGGTTACGTTACAGTCACGCAGTTTACGAGTGCATGCCGACGCCCTCGAATACCTGGACCAGACCCGGCTCCCCCAGGCCGAAGAGTGGGTGCGCTGCGACTCTCCCGAGGCGTGGCAGCACGCCGTCAAGCATCTTGCCATTCGCGGGGCGCCGTTGATTGGCTTGAGCGCGGCGTTCGTACTGGCCCAGTATGCGGCTCGCCATCCGCAAAGTGAGTGGCAGTGGGTGAGTGATCGCTTACGTGCGACGCGCCCCACGGCGGTGAACCTGATGTACTGCCTGGACGCCATGGAAGCTTGCTTTGCCCAAGGCGCGGACGCCCTGGCCGAGCGTGCCAAAGCGCTGTTCGAAGAGGACCGCGCGCTGTGCCAGCGCATGGCCGAACGGGGCGCTGACCTGTTGGCCTCCGGCGACCGGGTGCTGACCCACTGCAACACCGGCGCGCTGGCCACGGCGGGCGTAGGCACCGCGATTGGCGCGCTGGCCATCGCCAAACAGCGCGGCGTGGCGCTGCAGGTCTATGTGGATGAGACCCGCCCGCTGCTCCAGGGCGGCCGCTTGACCGCGTGGGAAATGGCCGATTTAGGCATTCCCTACCAGCTGATCACCGACAGCATGGCGGCCAGCCTGATGGCGGCGGGCAAGGTGGATAAAGTGATGGTGGGGGCGGATCGCATCTGCGCCAACGGCGACTTTGCCAACAAAGTGGGCACTTACATGCTGGCGGTGGCGGCACACTACCATCAGGTACCGTTCTACGTGGTGGCCCCTTACACCACGGTCGACCCCGCCTGCGCGACCGGCGCGGCGATTCCCATTGAGCAGCGCGATGGCGCGGAGGTGCGCGGTGCCGCCGGCGCGTTTGGCGAGGTGGTGTGGGCGCCCAGCGATGCACCGGTGTGGAACCCGGCGTTTGATGTGACCCCGGCCTCACTGGTCACCGCCTGGATTCTGGATACCGGCGTGTTCGACGCCGCCGCCATCGCCCAGGGCGAGCATCTGCGAGGATGGTGTTAACGTTCCGGCAGCCTCATTCCAGCAGCGTCAGCTCGTACACATGGCGAATTCGCTGACCGTCCCAATCGTACCCGAGATGACGGCCTTGCCGAGTGGCGGAGAGTACCGGGGGCCTTAGCACGGCCGCGCACTGGCCGCTGGGGTCGCGAACGCTGGGGTACACGATGCCATCTGCCTGTTGATCCCAGGCGTTTCTACCCAGAGCTTGCCCGGCAGACCAGCTATCTGGGGCGAGCAGGGGCGCTGCGTCGCGGTGGCCCCGCAAGTCAATCAGTTGGCCCATCACATCGGAGAGATAGACGCGCTGCTGCAGCATCATGGGCGGCTCGTTGGACTCTCCCATGAAGCGCTCTGCGTGGTACAGGGTTTCCGCAATGGCGGTGGCTTCGGTAAGTGCGCAGTAGTAGGCACCAAAGGTGCCATCGCTGAACCGTGAACCGGAGGCAGAGAAGTGGCAAAACGCCGCCATGACGGGAGACCAGCCTGGCCCATAACGGCGGTCGCCGTCGCGCACCAGATGAATCGCGCCCGCCTCTTCACGAAGCCTGGCAGAGGTCTCGCCTTCCAGTTCGTTGAGCAAATCCCAGTCGTCCGTGTGGCTGTTGACGCCTTCGAACAGGTCGATCGGTGGGAAACGTGAAGGGATGACGCGATAGCTTGGCCGCCATGTGACGTTGCTGAGCGGGAAGTTCATACATGGCCCCCTCCACGTGCGGCATCCAGGTGCTGGCGAACGACATAGAGGTCGGAAACGTGACCACTCAACAGGCGCTCCATGGGCGTGTGGCCAGCAAACAGGGGATTGCTGTTGGCTCGTTTTAGCCAGCTATCGGCGGCCTCCTGGTTGGGGAGCAGGATATGCAGCGCCTTGTAGATGCCCAGAATCAACGACATTCGCTCAAGATGGTTGGCATCCAGGCGGGCTTGCTCGGGGGCTTGCTTCCAGCGTCGGTAAGTCGAGTCGGGCACGCCGAGTAACAAGGCGGCTTCGCTCTCTTTCAGGCCCCAGCGGCGGGATATGTTGGGATACGTGCGCATGGCAGCAGCTCCCATGTCGCGGCGCTTGGTAGCGGTGTTGTGCTGAATGGCCATATCGCGTCTCCTCTCTTGTATAGAGAGTACACCAATTGAGCGGTTTTATAAAAAAAACGCTCAACTGGTGGCTGCTAGCGTCGGGCAGCCATGGAAGCCCGCACGCAATGCAGTATCGGATAATCCACACGCCCCTCCAGCGCCTCGAACACCACTTTCAGCCCCTGGCCTGGAAACTTCTCGAAGGCGGCGTGAATCTGCGCCAGGGTCGCCGGGTCCAGGTTGACCACCTCTTCCAGGGTCAGTTCGCCGCCTTGAATGGCATCGCTCAAATGGCGGTAGACCGTGTTGGCGGCCAGCCCGCGCTGCTCGGCGACTTGTGCGGGGGTTAGCCCCTGGCGCAGCAGCGTGGCGGATTCCATGGCGCTATTGCCGATGTCGGTGGGCGCTTCGGGCTCATTGGGGTGCGCCAGTACCACTGCCAGAAATCCTTCGCCGTAATCGGCCAGCTTGCGTGCGCCGATGCCCGAGATGGCGCCCAGCGCCTGCAGCGTTTGCGGTTTTTGCGCTACCAGCTCGGCCAGGGTGGCGTCGTTGAAGATCACGTAGGCGGGTACGCCCTGGGCATCGGCAAGCGCTTTGCGATGCTGGCGCAGCGCTTCCCACAGTACGCCGTGGCCCTTGGCGGCGGATGACCCTTTGGCTCCGCGCCGCGCAGGCTTGCTGGGTTTGCGCAGGGTGAGACTTTGCTCACCGCGCAGTATGGGCCTGGCGTTGGCGGTGAGCTTGATCGCGCCATGGCCCTCCATGTCCACGCTCAGATAGCCGCTGGCGATCAGCTGACGAAACAGCGCTTTCCACTCGCTGGCGGTGAGCTCCTGGCCGATGCCGAAGGTGCTCAGGCTGTCGTGGCCAAAGCGGCTGATACGCTCGTTGCGCTTGCCGAGCAGCACATCCACCAGATAAGTGACGCCAAAGCGCTGTTCGGTGCGGTAGACACACGACAGCGCCTTCTGCGCGGCCACGGTGGCCTCCCAGGTGTCAGGCGGGGTGAGGCAGTTGTCGCAGTTGCCGCAGGGTTCATCTAGCGAATCGCCAAAGTAGTGGAGCAGCGCCTGACGACGGCAGCTGATGATCTCGCAGAGCCCCAGCATGGCATCGAGCTTCTGTTGCTCGATGCGCTTTTGCTGGTCGGCGGCACTGGAGTCCTGCTGCATCTGGCGCAGGGTGATCACATCCTGAAGCCCATAGGCCATCCAGGCATCGGCGGGCAGCCCGTCGCGTCCGGCGCGGCCGGTCTCCTGGTAGTAGGCTTCGATGCTTTTGGGCAGATTGAGGTGCGCCACGAAACGCACGTCGGGTTTGTCGATGCCCATGCCGAAGGCAATGGTGGCGACGATCACCACGCCATCTTCGCGCAGAAAACGGGTTTGATGCTGCTGGCGTTGCTCGGCGGGCAGCCCTGCATGGTAGGGCAGCGCGGTGAGCCCCTGGCGCGCCAGCCAGGCGGCGGTTTCTTCCACCTTGCGCCGAGAGAGGCAGTAGACGATGCCCGCTTCGCCGTCGTGGTGTTCGCGGATGAAACTCAGCAGCTGCTCTTTGGCATTGCCCTGATTTTCAGCGATGTGGTAGCGAATATTGGGGCGGTCGAAACCGTTGTTGTAGAGCGCGGCTTCCTGAAGCTGAAGATGCTCCATGATGTCGTGCCGGGTAGGCACGTCGGCGGTGGCGGTGAGCGCGATGCGCGGCACGTCGGGAAAGCGCTGATGCAGGTGGGAGAGCTGGCGATACTCGGGGCGGAAATCGTGCCCCCACTGGGAAACGCAGTGGGCCTCGTCTATGGCGAACAGCGCGATGCGTGTCTGCTCGAGCAGCATCTGCATGCGCGCCGTGGCCAGCCGCTCGGGTGCGATGTAGAGCAGGTCCAGCTCGCCTGCGCGCAGGCGGTTCTCCACCTCCATCGCCTCATGCATCTCGAGGCTGGAGTTGAGGTAGGCGGCGCGCACCCCGTTCTGGATTAGCGCGGCCACCTGGTCCTGCATCAGCGCGATGAGCGGTGAGACCACGATGGCGGTGCCGGCGCGCAGCAGCGCCGGGATCTGATAGCACAGCGATTTGCCGCCGCCGGTGGGCATCAGCACCAGCGCGTCTCCGCCGCCCGTCACGTGCTCGATGATGGCCTGCTGGGGGCCACGAAAGCGCTCAAAGCCAAAGACTTCTTGCAGTACCTTGAGGGCTGCCGGGTCGCCGTGCATCGCTGCTCTCCTTGTCGTGTGCGTGAAGGAGAATTGTCGCACGAAAACCCGAGTGAGTTGGGTTAGCGAATCCCCGCACGTAAAAACGACTGCACGAACTGGCGCTGGAACAGCAGAAAAGCCACCAGCAGCGGCGCAATACTCAGCAGCGTGGCAGCGCTGACGGTGGCCCAATTGACGCCGGTTTCTGGCGCGGAGAACACGCCCAATCCCACCGTCAACGGGCGGCTCTCCACGGAGTTGGTCACTACCAGCGGCCACAGGAAGTTGTTCCAGTGGTGGCTGATCGACACCAGCCCGTAGGCCAGATAGGTGGGCTTGGCCAGCGGCACGTAGACCTTCCACAGGATTTCCAGCCAGCCACAGCCCTCGATACGAGCGGCGTCCTCCAGCTCTCGGGGGATGGTCTTGAAGGTCTGACGCAGCAGGAAAATGCCGAAGGCGCTGGCCACGTAGGGCAGGCCAATGCCGGTGATGGTATTGATCAGCCCCAGCTCGCTGGCGATACGGTAGTTTTCGACGATCAGCACTTCGGGAAACACGAACAGCTGAATCAGTACCAGCATGAACAGCAGGTTCTTGCCGGGGATCGGAAAGCGGGCAAAGGCAAAGGCGGCCAGCGTGCAGACCACGAACTGGGCCAGTACCACGCCGGTCACCAGCGCGAAGGTGTTCAGGTAGTAACGCGCAAAGGGGGCCTGGACCCAGGCGTTCGTGAAGTTGTCCAGCGTCAAAGGCGCCAGCAGGTCGAAACGTACCATGTAGGCGGGCGGGTGAATCGCGGCCCACACCGCGTAAAGCAGCGGAAAGATCCAGATCACGGCCAGCAGCCAGGCCGCCAGGGTTTCCAGGCGGGGCAGCGCCAGGGTGCGCCGTGGCGTCACCGTAAAAGAGGAGGTGCTCATTGGTAGTGCGTCCTGCGGTCCAGAATCGTGAACTTCAGTGTGGCCACCACCGCCAACACCAGCAGAATGACCACGGTGATGGTGGCCGCCATGGTGCGGTCGAAGAACGAAAAGGCGTTCTCGTAGACGTAATAAAGCAGCAGGTTGGTGGCGTTATTGGGCCCGCCCTTGGTCAGAATGAACAGGTGGTCGACCACCCGCACCGCATTGATCAGCGCGTTGATCAGCACGAACAGCGTGGTGGGCATCAGCAGGGGAAACGTCACTCGCCAAAAGAAGCTCCAGCGGCTCGTGCCTTCCAGGTCAGCGGCTTCCTTGAGCTCCGGGGGGATGGCCTGTAGCGCGGCCAGGTAGAAGATCATGAAAAAGCCTGCTTCTTTCCACACCGACATGACGATGACCGACCCCAGCGCCACGCCGGGGTCGCCCAGCCAGTTCACCCCGGCAAACCCCAGGGCGCCGAGCAGCTTGTTGAATAGCCCTATCTGCGGGGCGTAGAAAAACATCCAGATATTGGCGGCGGCGATCATGGGCAGAATGGTGGGCGTGAAATAGGCCATGCGAACCAGCCCGCGCCCAGGTAGGCGGGCATTGACCAGCAGCGCCATGCCCAGTGCCAGCGCCATGGAAGTGGGAACCGTGCCCAGCGCGTACAGCAGGTTGTTGCGGGCGACTTTCCAGAACGTCGGGTCGTCCATCAGCACGCGATAGTTGTCGAGCCCGACGAAGGCGGCGGGCTCGCCGCGAAAGCCGGGCAAAAAAAGGCTGTTGATCACGGTGGTGACCGTGGGCAAGTAGGCAAACGCAGTGAGCAGCAGCGCCGCTGGCAGAAGCAGCAGGGCGCCGTAAAGCTGCATCGTTCGATGGGCGTTCAGGTTCATGGAGCCGCCGTGATGAGAAAAAGCCGGGGCGAACCCCGGCGAGCATGGAAAGGTCCGCCTATCGGCGCTTACCGGGCATAGCGGCGCAGCGCCGCATCGGCCTCACGCTGGGCCTGGCTCAGCGCGTCGGCAGGGCTCATTTGCCCTGTCAGTGCGGCTTGCACGGCGTTATCCAGGGCTCGGCGCACGCGGCCACCCTGGTAGGTAGAGAGTTCGGCAGTGCCGTGTTCGAGCTGGTCCCGGGCCACGGCGGCAGGGGCGAATTCTTCCACGTAATGCTGCAATGCCTCGGTGTCATAGGCGGCGGGGCTGACGCCCATGTAGCCGGTTTCGATGGACCAGGCGGCGGCACGCTCGGGGGCGGTCATCCAGCGGATGAAGGTCATCGCTGCGCGCTGCTCCTCTTCACTGGCATCTTCGAAGATGTAGAAGTTGCCGCCACCGGTGGGGCTGCCGCGCTGGGTCTTCATGGGCAGCATGGCGACGCCAAACTCGAAATTGGCCTCGTTGCGTACCGCGGTCAGGTTACCCGTGGTGTGCCACATCATGGCGGTGGACTGCTCGAGGAAGTTCTGGCGCAGGGTACCCCACTCGATGGTGCCACTGGGCATGGCGTCATGCTCGGTGGCCAGCGACACCCAGTATTCGAGGGCTTCGATGGCGGCCGGGTCGTCAAAATAGACCTCGGTGCCATCGTCGTTCATCAGACGATGGCCGTTCTGGAAGGCAAAGGCCTGGAACATCCAGTAGGGGTAGCCGGTGGACGGTACCATCACGCCCCACTGTTCACCATTCGAGGCTTCGCGCACGGCGGCGGCCATCTCGGCCATCTCTTCCCAGTTTTCCGGCGGCGTTTCCGGGTCCAGGCCAGCGGCTGCAAAGGCGTCCTTGTTCCAGAACAGCACGATGGTGGAGCGCTGGAAGGGAATGCCGTAGGTCTTGCCATCCAACTGACCGTTCTCCATCAGGCCGGGGTAGAAGCCATCCAGCCACGCGCGCTCTTCCTCGGTGTCAATGAGGTCATCAAAGGCCACGATGGCGTTCTGCTCGATCAGCTCGTACAGGTCGATGGAGAACAGCACCGAGAGCTGAGGCGCATCCCCGGCTTCCATGGCGGACATGGCGCGTACTCGGGTGTCGTCGTAGTTGCCCGCGTAGATGGCTTCTACGTTGATGTCCGGATATTCGCTTTCGAATTCAGCCACCAGGCCATCGATCACGTCGGTCAGTGCGCCCCCCACCGACACCGGGTAGTACATCGTCAAATCGATGGTATCCGCCTGAACCTGAGCGGCGCCCAGTGCGCTGGCAAGCAGGGCGCCGGACATCAAGGGATGAGAAACTCGCATGGCTGACTCCTCGAAGAGTGGGTGATGTCGCAAGGGTTGTGGGGTGGTGAGCAAACTCAGTGCTGAAAAGAGCCCACCGTCGGCGGGCGCGGAATGGTGCGATACGGCGTGAGTTCCAGCGCCGACAGGTCGTCCCGGCGTGCGCCGGAGGGGGCGAACAGGTGAGCCTTGTCTGCCGACCAGAAAAGCCGACAGGGCTGGCCCGTCAGGCTGTGTTTGCCGCCCAGCCGCACACGCAGGGTGTGCTGCCCGACGCTCACATGGGCAATGGTGTCGGCGCCCAGATACTCTTCGCTTTCCACCTGGCCGGGCAGGCCAGCCGCCGAGGCCCCGCGCAGTTCGATATCCTCGGGGCGAATGCCCAACAGGCCGCCTGCCGCGGGCAACGGGGCAACGGGGGTGGTGGGTTCACCTTCGATCACCGCTCCCTGTTCCCCGGCCACCAGCGGCAGCAGGTTCATGGCCGGGCTGCCGATGAAGCTGGCCGCGAAGGCGCTGGCGGGCTGGTTATAAAGCTCGTCGGGTGTGCCGTCCTGCACGATATGTCCTTGTTGCATCAAGATCACACGGTCTCCCATGCTCATGGCCTCTACCTGGTCGTGAGTGACGTAAACCACCGTCATATCGAGTCGTGATTGCAGGGCTTTGATCTCCCTGCGCATATCGCTGCGCAGCCGCGCATCCAGGTTGGACAGCGGCTCGTCCATCAAACAGATGGGGTGTTCGGAAATGATGGCGCGCGCCAACGCTACCCGCTGGCGCTGGCCGCCGGAAAGCTGTGCCGGTTTGCGGTGCAGGTAATCCGTCAGGTCCACCAGCTCGGCCACCTGGGCCAGGCGCTGCTGCCGTTCTGCCTTCGCTACCTTGCGGCTGCGCAGGCCAAAGACGATATTGTCGGCCACGCTCAAGTGCGGAAATAGCGCATAGGACTGAAACACCATGCTCAGACCACGGTCGCCGGGCGGCAGGTGGGTCACGTCCCGTTCGCCGATATGGATGCGGCCACTGCTGGCGTCGTCCAGCCCTGCCAGCATGCGCAGGGTGGTGGATTTTCCACAGCCTGACGGCCCCAGCAGAATGACGAACTGCCCGGGCTGAATATCGAAGGAAATGTCGTTGACTGCCGTGGTCGCGCCCCAGTGCTTGGAGACGCCTGCCAGGCGAATGCGCGATTGGTTCATGGCTCTCATCCGTCATGCGTGGCGACGATCTAGAGTGAGAGCAAGGTGTTGCGTTTGTATGACGCCTGGATGTCAGGTTGATGTCGTGAGGCGGTCACGGGGTGATCTTGATGCCGTAACGCTGCAGGCGGCGCACGACGCTGGATTGGCTGATGCCCAAACGTTTGGCGATGGCATACGTGCTGGGCAGAGTGCTGCACAGTTGGCTCAAGGTCTCGCGCTCGATGCGCGCCAGGTACTCCTTCAGGCTTTCGTCCTGTTGCAGAGACGCTGCTGGGGACGTCAGCCACGCAGTGGGCAGCGGTGTGTCGGGTGGCTCAGAGGCCGAAGGTGCCGCGGGCGCTTCGATCTGGTCGCCGGGGCTTGAGAGCCAGGCTCTTTCCAGCCAGTTTTCCAGCTCCCGCACGTTGCCGGGCCAGTCGCTGCCCATCAGCGTCGACCAGGCCGGGTTACTGATGATTTTTTGGCGGCCATAGCGGTGGTTCAGCCGGGTCAGGCAGGCTTCCACCAGCACGGGAATGTCTTCGCGGCGCTCGCGTAGCGGGGGCAGCGTGATGGGGATGACGTTCAGACGATAGTAGAGGTCCAGCCTGAACAGGCCGGTTTCGACGCGTTTGGCCAAGTCCTGATTGGTCGCCACGACCAGCCGGAAGTTGACGCGACGAGCCCGCGTGTCGCCCAACCGGGTCAGGCTGCCATCCTGAATCACTTTCAGCAGTTTGGTCTGCATCAGCAGCGGCAGCTCGCCAATTTCATCCAGAAAGAGCGTACCCCCTTCGGCCTGCTCCAGCAGTCCGGCCTTGCCTTGCCGCGCGGCACCGCTGAAGGCGCCGGGCTGGTAGCCGAACATCTCCGACTCGAACAGGTTTTCCGGGATCGCCGCGCAGTTGACCTCGATGAACGGGCCATGATGGCGCTCGCTCCAGCGGTGGAGCTGCTTGGCAAAGGCCGTCTTGCCCACGCCGGACTCCCCCAGCATCAGCACGTTGGCATCCGATGGTGCCACGCGCTTGAGCAACAGGGCGATTTCCCGCATCACATGGCTTCTGACCTGAAGGTGGTCCAGCGCGTCATCCAGCGCTTGCTCTTCGGCATCGGGGGCGGCCTGGCTGCGTTTCAAGTGTTCACTAAAACGTTTTTGCAGCAAGGCGTATTCGTCCTGCAGCAGCTGAAGGTCGGTCAAATCCCGTGAGCGGCTGACAATGCGCTCCAGCTTGCCGTTGACGAACACGGGGTAGGCTTCGGCAATGACGCGGCGGCCCGTGCCGGTGATTTGCATTAGCTGAGCGGGCTGGCGAGTGCGGATGACTTCCATGGTGATGGACGGTTTCAGAATACCGGCGGCCTGGAGCTGTTGAACGCTGCTGGAAAGCAGCTCCTCCCGTGATACGCCGTATACCGCCTCGGCACCGGGACTGATATCCATAATCTGACCGTCGCCGCTGACGATAAAGAAGTGGTCATTGGCGGTTTCCACGATGGTTTGCAGTACGCGCCTGTCGATTTCACTCATGCGTTCCTCCTTATCTACCGCAGCCGCTTTTGTATCGTTGGATGAACAGGGTAATGCAAATATGACTCATTGATTCATTTTTGCATCGTTTCATTAGCGTTGCGATTCATTTTTGCATCAATGGGGCGGTAAACCTCCCTATTTATCAGCGCAGGTGACTTGGCATGGTCTGTGCAGTGGTCTGTGTATTGATCTGTGCATCAACGATGCATGAGCTGGATAAATCGCTGAAGCGCCAGGCCCGTCAGGCTGGCCACAATAAATCCAAGGAGAGAACGATGTCGGAATTCAATCAGCCGCTGGGCGGCAACACCATGCCGCGCTTTGCAGGCCCTGCCACCATGATGCGCCTGCCCACGCAACAGAGCGCAGCAGGGTTGGACGCGGCGTTCATCGGCATTCCCATGGATATCGGCACCTCCAATCGCCCGGGTACCCGCCTGGGGCCACGCCAGATTCGCGATGAGTCGTGCATGTTGCGCCCCTACAACATGGCCACGGGGGCGGCTCCCTTCGAGCGGCTTCAGGTCGCCGATATCGGTGACGTGCCCATCAACACCTTTCACCTGCCGAAAAGCGTCGACATCATCACCGCCTTCTACGACGACGTGCTGAAGCACGACTGCATTCCTCTGACGCTGGGGGGCGAGCACACGCTGACGCTGCCGATTCTACGCGCCATGGCCAAAAAGCACGGCCCGGTGGGCTTGATTCATATCGATGCCCATGCGGATGTGAACGAGCACATGTTCGGTGAGCCCATTGCCCATGGCACGCCGTTCCGCCGTGCCCAGGAGGAAGGGCTGCTGGCCCGTGACAAGGTCGTGCAAATCGGCCTGCGTGGAACCGGCTATGCCCCGGAAGATTTCGACTGGTGCCGCGAGCAGGGTTTCCGCGTAGTGCCCGCCGAAGAGTGCTGGTACCGCTCGCTGGCCCCACTGATGGCTGAAGTGCGTGAGCAAATGGGCGATACCCCGGTGTACATCAGTTTCGACATCGATGGTCTGGACCCTTCGGTCGCCCCCGGTACCGGCACGGTGGAAATGGGCGGGCTGACCTCTGCCCAAGGGCTGGAAATCGTGCGCGGTGCCGCTGGCTTGAACATCGTGGGCGGGGATCTGGTCGAGGTGTCGCCGCCGTACGACCCCAGCGGCAACACGGCGCTGATGGGCGCCACGCTGCTGTATGAAATGCTCTGCGTACTGCCCGCAGCGCAACGCCGCCCGTAAGCGCTGCCTGCAAAAGTGCCCTGCACCAAGCGCCGACCTGACAAGGCGCGGATGACAATACACAGGAAGGGGAGTGGTGCTCCCCTTCAGGACGCCGCCAGCCCACCTCCAATAATCACATCCAATAGGTGAACCGTATGTCACACTCTAAAGCGACGCCGGAAGCATCCGCTTCGTCCACGTCGATACCCCGCGCGCATCTGCTGAAGTTTCTGATTCCTTCGCTGATCGGCGTGCTGCTGTTTCTGATCCCTTTTCAGTTTGGTGAGACCGTCAATATCGGCATGGGGCTGATGGCCGATGGCCTGCAGACCCTGCTGGGTGGGGCGCTGCCTTCCATTGCGCTAGGCGTGCTGTGCGTTTCCGTGATGGTGACACTGTACGTCAAGCTGGCAAAGCCTGCCTGGGCACGGCAAGGCCACTTCAAGGAGATGTTCGATGTGGGCCCCGTATGGATTGCCATGCGCGTTCTGGGGGCCGTCTTCGTCATCATGACCTTTTTTCAGGTCGGCCCTGAGTTCGTGACGGCGTCCTTTACCGGCGGCGTGATGCTGAACGACCTGGCACCGGTGCTGCTGACGTTCTTCTTTTTCGCTGCGCTGCTGCTGCCGTTTCTGGTCGAGTTTGGTTTCATGGAGTTCATTGGCACCATGGTGCGTAAGCCGTTTCGCGTCATCTTCAACTTGCCGGGTCGCAGTGCCATCGATGCTACCGCTTCCTGGATGGGTTCGGGCACGGTGGGCGTGCTGATCACCTCGCAGCAGTACGAACAGGGCTTTTACAACGGCCGTGAAGCCTCGGTCATTGCCACCAACTTTTCGGTAGCGTCGATTGCGTTCAGTCTGCTGGTGGTCAATTTCGTCAATCTCAATCACCTGTTCATACCGTTCTACTTTACCGTCGTCGTATCCGGGTTGATCGCGGCGGTGATCGTGTCGCGTATCCCGCCGCTGTCGCGTAAATCCGATGACTACCACGAGCCGGTGGGCTGCCAGCTGAGCGAAGAGCGCACTGACAACGTGGGATTGCTGCGTTACAGCCTGCTGCAGGCCACCTGCCGTGCGGCGGGCGCACCCGGGCCAAAAGCGCTGGCCCGGCTGGCGCTGCTCAACGTCATCGACATCTTCCTGACGCTGTTGCCGCTGGTATTCGCGATTGGCACCGTGGCGCTGATTCTGGCCGAGTTCACGCCGCTGTTTACCTGGCTCTCGTACCCCATGGTGCCGGTGCTGGAGCTGCTGCGTATTCCTGAAGCCCAGGCGGCTGCACCTGCCACGCTGGTAGGCTTCGCGGACATGTTCCTGCCTGCGGTGCTGGCTACCAACATCGAAAGCGAGCTGACCCGCTTCGTGATTGCCTGCCTTTCCATGACCCAGTTGGTCTATATGTCCGAGATCGGTGCGCTGCTGCTCAAGTCGAAGATTCCCATCAAGTTCTGGGAACTGGCCGTGGTGTTCCTGCTGCGTACGGCCATTACGCTGCCGATCATTGCCTTCATGGCCCACACGTTTTTCTTCTAAGGGGCGATGCATGAACGAGTCGAAGACGATGTCCTGCGCCGACCTGTTGATCCACCTGCTGCGCGATACCTACGGCGTGCGAGCGCTGTTTGGCATTCCCGGCGTGCATACCGTGGAGCTGTACCGTGGCCTGGAGGGTAGCGAGGTGGCGCACATCACCCCGCGCCATGAGCAGGGCGCGGGGTTCATGGCCGATGGTTATGCCCGCGCCAGTGGCCAGCCCGGTGTTTGCCTGATCATCACCGGGCCGGGGATGACCAATATGGCCACTGCCATGGGCCAAGCCCTGGCGGACTCCATCCCCATGCTGGTGATCTCCAGCGTCAATCGTCGCGATACGCTGGGCCTGGGCCAAGGGCGGCTGCACGAACTGCCCAGCCAACAGCAGATGATCAGCGGCGTGGCGCGGTTCAGCCACACCCTGCTGGATGCCAGCACGCTGCCGGAGGTACTTGCCCGTGCCTTTGCCGTGTTCAACGGTGCTCGCCCAGGCCCGGTGCATATCGAAATCCCCATCGATCTGTTCAATGCACCCGTACCCGTGCCGACCAGTTGGCAAGCGCCAACGCTATACCGAGCGGCCCCCGACCCGGAAGGCGTGGCCGAAGCGGCTCGCTTGCTCCAGGCGGCGAAGCAGCCCCTGGTGCTGCTGGGGGGTGGCTGTGTGTCAACGCCAGAAGCCGCGCGAGCGCTGGTTGAGCAACTGGATGCGCCCACGGTGACGACCATCAACGCCAAGGGGCTGCTGGGCCGTGATCACCCGCTGGACCTGGGGGCCAATGCCGCGCTGCCTGCCGTCAGGGGGCTGGCTGCCAGTGCCGATGTGATTCTGGCCATAGGCACCGAGCTGGGCGAAACCGACTATGACGTCGTTTTCGACGACGGTTTTCACCTCAACGGCACGCTGATTCGAATCGACCTGGACCCCGAGCAATTGGTGCGCAATCAGCGCACCACGCTGGGTTTGGTGGGTGATGCCGGGCGCAGTTTAGAGCTTCTGCTTGAGCACTTTTCAGCGCCGCTGAAACGTCAGGGCGCCGAGCGAACGGCCGCTGCGCTAAACGCATTGGATTTGGCCAATGATCCTGCGTTTCGCGATTTCGTACCGCTTTATGCCGCGCTGGCCGACCACCTGCCTGAGGCCATCCTGGTCGGTGATTCCACCGCGCCGGTGTATGCCGGTAACCATCTGGTTAGCCAGCCTGCGCCCAGGCGCTACTTCAACGCCTCTACCGGCTACGGCACCCTGGGCTATGGGCTGCCTGCGGCACTAGGAGCACAGCTAGCCCGGCCTGATCTCCCCGTCGTCGCGCTGGTGGGAGACGGCGGGGTGATGTTTACGCTTTCGGAGCTTGCCACTGCGGTGGAAGCCCGCCTGCCAGTGGTCATCGTGCTATGGCACAACGCCGGTTATGAAGAGATTCGCCGCTACATGGATGCCAACGACGTGGCCCGCCTGGGGGTCGATATTCAAGCGCCCAATTTTCTCACCTTGGCCGAAGGCTTCGGCTGCCCCGGCATGCTGGTAGAGAGCCCCGACGAGCTTTCCAGAGCGCTTGCTCAGCGCGTGCCCAGCGGCCCGCTACTGATTGAAATCGACGCCGCTGCCTGGCAGCGGGCGTGCTCACTTCCCGACTAGGACGTTCCCATGCAGACTCTCGACCAGCAGTTCATCAATAATCAATGGGTCGCCTCGGCGGGCACTCGCCTGCTCGATGTGATGAACCCTTACCGCGAAGAGCGGATCGCGCGAGTGACCGGTGGCGATGCGGCAGACGTCGATGCGGCGGTGGCCGCTGCCCGGCAGGCACAGCCCGAGTGGCAGGCGTTGGGTGGGGCGGCACGGGCCGAGTATCTGACCAGGTTGGCCGAGGCGCTACAGGCACGTCGTGAGGTCTTGATGCAGCTGTCGGCGACCAACAACGGCAAACCGCTGGCCGAGGCAGGGATCGATCTGGACGATGCGATTGCCTGTTACCGCTATTACGCCGCCCAAGCCAAAGCGCTGGATGCGCGCCAAGGAGAGCGCGTCAGTCTCGAAATGGAAGGCGTAGAAGCCCGCACCTATCATGACCCTGTCGGCGTCGTGGGGCTGATTGCGCCCTGGAACTTCCCGCTGGTGACCAGCGCCTGGAAGCTGGCGCCCGCGCTGGCCGCAGGCTGTACGGTGGTGTTCAAACCCTCGGAAGTCACCCCGCTGCCCGAGCGGGTGCTGGCGGAGATCGCGCTGGACATTGGCCTTCCCGCAGGCGTGCTGAATCTGCTCAATGGCGACGGTGAAGGCATTGGCGCGCCGCTCACTCACCATGCAGGTGTGGATAAAATCTCCTTTACCGGCAGTAACCGCGTTGGCGAGGCCGTTATGCAGGCCGCCAGCGCGCGCACTGCGAGCGTATCGCTGGAGCTGGGCGGCAAATCCCCCATCCTGGTGATGGACGATGCCGACCCCGCCCAGGCCGCTGACTGGGTGATGGCGGGTATCTACTTCAACGCCGGGCAGATTTGCTCTGCCACCTCGCGACTGCTGGTGCACGAAGACGTTGCCGAGGCGCTCTACGCGGCGCTTGCCGAGCGTATGGACGCGCTGACGCTGGGAGACCCGCTCGCTGAAGGCACCGACCTGGGGCCGTTGACCAGCGCCAGGCAGCGCGATGCCGTACAGCGCTATCTCGATATTGCCGAGCAGGAAGGGCTGACGGTAGTGCGCGATGGGCGGCATCGCACGCTACCCACCCAAGGCTATTTTCTGGCACCCACGCTTTACCGCGATGTGCCGGTAGAGAGCCGTCTGTGGAAAGAAGAGATCTTCGGCCCCGTGCTTTGCGGTCGCAGCGTGGCAAGCGAGGCCGAAGCCATTCGGCTTGCCAATGACAGTGACTTTGGCCTCGCCGCCACGGTGATCAGCGGTGATCCAGAACGCGCCAAGCGGATTGGCCGCCAGCTGAAAGCGGGCAGTATCTGGTACAACAGCGAGCAGCTCGTGCTGCCCGAAACCGCCTGGGGTGGCTTCAAGCGCAGTGGAATCGGGCGCGAGCTGGGCCCTTGGGGGTTGAGTGCCTACCTGGAAGTGAAGCATGTGGTTGGCCCGGCGTAAGTCGCCAGGCCAACGCTTACGTCTGGTGGCGCAAAATGGTCGGCGCTGACCACTGCTGACACACGGGCATGACTTCCAGGCGGGTGATGTTGACGTGGGCAGGCAGGGAGGCCACGTGCAGCGCCTGCGCGGCCACGTCTTCTGGCTGGAGCGGCTGGGCGCCTTCGTAGTAGCGGTCTGCGACGCTCTGGTCGCCCTTCATGCGCACCAGGGTGAACTCGCTGGCCGTCATGCCGGGGGCCAGGTCCGTGACGCGAATGCCCAGCGGGCCCACGTCACAGCGCAGGTTATAGCTGAACTGCTCCACGAAGGCCTTGGTGGCACCGTATACATGGCCGCCTGGGTAGGGCGTATTGGCGGCAATGGAGCCCAGGTTGATGATCGTGGCCCCTGGGGTGGAAGCGCTCAGCAGCGGCAGCAGGTGCTTGGTGACGTTGACCAGCCCCTTGATATTGGTATCGATCATGCGATGCCAGTCTTCCAGCGATGCTTGCGGCGCCGGGTCCTTGCCCAGCGCCAGCCCGGCATTGTTGATCAGCGTTTGCACGCGCTGAAAGCGCTCAGGCAAGGCCGCCACAACTTCGGCCACCGCCTCGGCGTCGCTGACGTCCAAAGCCGCCGTATGGGTAGGCACGCGCCGTTCGAAGGTGGCCTGCAGCTGCGCCAGGCGGTCCTGGCGCCGCCCGGTCAATACCAGTGCCCAGCCCGCGTCGGCAAAAAGATGCGCGCATGCCAGCCCGATGCCGGACGTCGCACCGGTGATGAACACGACCTGCTCGGTTTCGTGCATGGAGAATACTCCCACATTGAATTGTTATGGAACCTCTCGGGGTAGCGCCATTGGGTAACGAACCCGAGCCCTTGAGTATCCATCTTTAGTCGCAGCCTTTCGCAGCGCCCTGGAAAAAGTGCCGCTATGAGGGACATTGCAGCCATCGTCATTGACGAAGCCTGCCTTCTCGAACGCCGATTTGAGCCGTTTGGCGGCTTGTTTCAAGATCGAAGCAGTACCACACCCAATAACGACAACCGTAGAGAGCCTTCCCATGCGGAAACAACTGCTTGCCACGCTGGCGACCCTGGGCATGCTGA
This sequence comes from Vreelandella hamiltonii, assembly GCF_014651775.1. Lineage (GTDB taxonomy): Bacteria > Pseudomonadota > Gammaproteobacteria > Pseudomonadales > Halomonadaceae > Vreelandella > Vreelandella hamiltonii. The sequence goes on along the minus strand of NZ_BMXN01000008.1, from coordinate 25,931 downwards.
CGACAGTACCGTTCGTTCTGGCTAACCCGATCGAAATCCAAGTCAACAACACCATGAGCGAAGGCGGTTCCGAAAGCGCCGCCGTGGAGCGCTTTGCAGAGTACCTGGAAGAGCAGGCGCCGGGCCGCTTCAACGTTCGCCCTTTCCTGGCGGGCTCGCTGGGAGGCGAGGATGCCATTCTGGAATTGCTCAACCTCGGGCAGACCCAGCTTTCCATTACCGGCGGGAACTGGCGCCAGCAGTATGCGCCTGAGTACGACGCCATTACCGTGCCATTCGTGTTTGCCACCTGGGAAGAGGTGGATGCGTACATGGAGAGCCCCTCTGGGCAGGCGTTGATCGCGCAGGCCGAAAGCCAGGGCGGGCTCAAGTACTTTGGCACCCAGCATCGTGGGCCGCGCCACATGACCGCCAACAAGGCCATCGAAACCCCTGAAGACCTGCGCGGTTTCCGCATGCGCCTACCTTCGTTGCCCGTGTGGCTGGCGGTATGGGAAGAGATAGGTGCCCAGGTGGTCAACGTGCCTGCTCCGGAGATCTACCTGGCCATGCAGACGCGCCAGGTAGACGGTCATGAAAACTCGCTCTCTTCGCCATATACCCGGCGCTTATGGGAAGTGCAGGACCACATCATTCTGACCAGCCACGTGCAGTTCCCGTGGAACTGGGTGGCCAGTTCGCGGTGGTGGAACGGCCTGGAAGAAGACGATCAAGCGCTGATCGAAGAGGCCATTCACGTGGCGCGAGCCCATGGCTCCGAGCGTGAGCGCGAGCTGGACGAGTACTACCTCGGCGCGCTGGAAGAGCAGGGCATGACCATCATCGAACCGGATATCGAGGCGTTCAGAAACGCTGCGTTGCCTGCCATCGAGCGGGTCATGGCCGATATGGCCGATGGCGTGAGCGAGGACGCCCTCGGGCATCAGGGCGAATGACGCGCTAGCGCCAACGCGTTGGGTTCAGCCACGGGGGTGCCCGACACCACCGTGGCCGTGGATTGCGAGATCACCTCAGGAAATGATCGATGAATGCTCCCTCGGAAGAGAAAGCGGCACCCGTGCAGGGGCTGGATAGAGCCGCCCAAAGTGTGCTGCGTGTCATTACGAGCCTGTGCGATGTGGTGGGCGTGACCTTGATGGTGGCCATTCTGGTGCTGCTGGTGGCCGCCGTGGTGGCTCGTGACCTGCTGGGGCTGGGAATGCCCTGGACAGAAGAAGTCGCGTCGCTGCTGGCCATTTATGCCATTGGTTTTGGCTCCATTTCGGCGTGGGTGCGTAGTGAGCATCTGGTCGTGGACCTGTTTAGTCACCGGCTCTCCAACGTGGGCAGGCATCTTCAGTATCGCTTGACGGCCATGATCTCCTGCGGATTTTTCGTGCTGGCGGCCTGGGGCGCCTGGATCATGTCCGACATGAGTGCCAACAACAAGACCGTATCGCTGAGTATCAGCTTCAGTTTTCTCTATTACGGCGTGTTGCTCAGTTTCTCGGGCATGGCGCTGATCGCCGCGTGGCAGACCCTGCGTGGCCCCGTGGCCTGGTTGGAAGCGCCCCGTGAAGAGGAGCCCGCGCAGCCATGATGGAATTGCTCGTATTCGTAGGGGGCTTGCTGGCCCTGATGGCCATTGGATTGCCCGTGGTGGTGGCCATTGGCGTGACCTCGTTCATTGCCCTGGCGGTAACCGGGGCGGGGGGCCTGCCGGTGGAGCTGCTGCCGTTGCGCATGGTGCAAACCCTCAACAACTTCACGCTGCTGGCCATCCCGCTATTCATTCTGGCGGCCAACATCATGAACGTGGGCTCCACGACCACCCGTATCTTCGACTTCGCCACGGCGCTGGTGGGGTTCACCAAAGGCGGGCTGGGGCACGCCAATGTCGTGGCCAGCTCGATTTTTGCCACCATGTCGGGTACCGCAGTCGCCGATGCCGCCGGGCTTGGCAGCATCGAAATCAAGGCCATGAAGGAGCGCGGCTACGAGCTGGGCTATTCCACCGGTATTACGGCGGCCTCCAGCGTCATCGGCCCTATCCTGCCGCCCAGCATTGCGCTGGTGGTGTATGGCTGGTTGGCCAATGTCAGTATCGGTGGGCTGTTCATGGCGGGGTTGCTGCCGGGCATCCTGATGGCGCTGTTACTGATGGGCATGACGGTGGTGCTGGGCATGACTGGCCGGGTGGTGATGCCCACACCGACCGCGTTCGATGCCTGCGAAGTCGTGCGCACGGGCAAACGGGCCATCCTGCCCCTGATGATGCCCGCCATTATCGTGGGCGGTATTTGGGGAGGCTTTTTCACCCCCACAGAAGCGGGTGCGATTGCCTCGCTGTACGCGGTGATCCTGGGCGGGGTGATCTACCGTGACCTGAGCGGGCGGGATTTATTCCAGGCGTTTCGTAGAACCCTGATGTTCAGCGCGGTCATTCTGCTGATCATCGCGGTATCGAGCTTCTACGGCTGGATTCTGGTCCGTATGGGTATCCCCCAGGCGCTGGCAGGCCAGGTCGCCAGCATCGATATGCCCACCATCGTGCTGCTGCTCTGTTTTGCGCTGTTTTTCCTGCTGATCGGCTGCTTCATGTCGGTGATCGAGAGCATCCTGATTTTCACGCCCATCGTTGTACCGGCCGCCCTCAGCGCGGGGTTGGACCCCGTTCACTTCGGTATCGTGATGGTCATCACGCTCTCGGTGGGCGTCATCACGCCGCCCTTCGGCACGGTACTGTTCCTGATGGTCGGGATTACCCGGTTGAGGTACGGCCAGGTGGTCAAAGCCGTGCTGCCATTCCTGCTGCCCATCCTGGCCACGGTCCTGCTGTTGATCGCCGTGCCTGGACTGGCGACCTGGCTGCCGAGCATGATGGGGTATTGAGTAGACAATTAGGCCATACCGCCTAAGTGTGTAAATAATTAAAACTGGCAGAACAGCTCCTCCAGTAACCGGAGGAGTTGGCATCGATAACCAGGTTTTAACTAAAATGTTTTGTAGGTTCTCAAGTCGGTCCAGGCTCTTAGGTATAAATCAGTGTGGCGAATCCACGGTAGGCAAAATCCTTCCTGGATTCATCAGCCCCTTAGGATCGAACAGCGTTTTAACGCCTCTGACCATCTCACGCTCAATCGGCGATAGGCGCGCCAAATAAGGCGCTTGCTTGGTGCGGCCAATGCCGTGTTCAGCGCTGATGCTGCCGTGGAAATCATCCAGCACCTTAAAAATACACTCTTCAAGCTCGTGCAAATGGGCTTTCTTATCGCTATCCGCCATGGCCGCGGGGGGTAGGATATTGAAGTGCAGGTTGCCGTCGCCCACATGGCCGTAGGCAATGATTTCGCACTCGGGGGATGCTGCCATCACCACCTCGCTTGCCCGGCTCACGAAGTTCGAAATCGCCGAGATGGGTACCGAGATATCGGTGCGCAAATGTTCTCCGCGCCGCCGTTGGCCTTCCAGCATGCTTTCTCGGAACTGCCACAGCTGGGCGGACTGGGTGTCGCTAGAGGCTAGCGCGCCATCCAGTACCAGTTCGCGCCCCATGCCGACTTCTAGCAGTGCTTCCAGCAAGGCACTAAGATCGACTGGCCCGGTGGCAGCAACCTCCATCAGTACGTACCAGGGGTAGGCGTCTCCAAGTGGATCACGTAGCTCTGGCGTCGCTTCAATCGCTAACTCAATGCAGCGACGAGGAATCAGCTCGAAAGCCGTTAGCAGATCGCAGCACTCTCGGCGTGCCAAACCATAAAGATCAATCACGGACTGAACGGAGGGCAGCCCCAGCAGCGCCGTCCGATTTTGGGTGGGGCGCGGTGATAGTTTTAACACTGCCCCAGTGACGATGCCCAAGGTACCTTCGCTACCCAGAAACAGCTGTTGAATGTCATAGCCGCGATTGTCCTTGTGCAGCGCATTCAGGCTTTCCCAAACGCGTCCATCAGGCAGTACTACTTCAAGGCCCAGCACTAGCTCGCGCATCATGCCGTAGCGCAACACGTTAAGCCCGCCTGCGTTGGTGGCGATATTGCCGCCAATCTGACAACTGCCTTGCGAGCCGAGCGAGAGGGGAAAGTCGCAATCATGATCAAAGGCGGCCAGCTTAACGTTCTCAAGAATACAGCCTGCGTCTACCGTGATGGTGAAGTTGATCGGGTCAATGGCCCGCACGCTATTTAAGCGCTCTAAGCTGATTACCAGCTCCTGTCCATTGGCGGCGGACAAGGCACCTGCCACTAAACCGCTATGGCCGCCTTGGGGCGTCATCGCGATCCCTTGTTGATAGCAGCGCTTTGCTACTTCTGCGACTTCAGCGGTATTGGCTGGGCGAGCCACGGCTAGCGGCATGCCCAGTGTATCGCCTGCCCAGTCGCTCACGTAGCGCGCCATGGCATCCGGTTCGCGCAGTAAACCGCGCTCACCGAGCAGGCTGGTTAACTCATTTAGGAAGGTGGTGGTGTTGGTCATTAACGCTCTTCCTGCCAGGCTGCACCCTCAGGGAAGCGGTGCTGTGCTTGGGATTCTGCGTGCATGGCAATGCTGTACCCCGGCGCTTCGGGCACCTGATAGCGGCCACGGTTGATGACTACCGGGTCGATAAAGTGCTCGTGAAGGTGATCTACGTACTCCAGCACGCGGCCTTCAAGGTTGCCGGATACCGCAATATAGTCGAATAGCGAGATATGTTGGGTATATTCGCATAGCCCTACGCCGCCGCCATGAGGGCAAATCGGTACGCCGAATTTAGCGGCCATCAGCACCACGAGAATAACCTCATTTAGCCCACCCAAGCGTGCTGCATCAAGTTGGCAGTAGTCGATGGCATCCGCCTGGAAGAACTGCTTGAACATCACCTTGTTGTGGCAGTGTTCGCCGGTGGCGACGCCAATCGGTGCCACTCGATGGCGGATCTCGGCGTGGCCGAGAATGTCGTCAGGGCTGGTGGGTTCTTCGATCCAGAGTGGGTCAAACTCGGCCAGGCGGCGCATTTTGGTGATCGTCTCGTCGACTTCCCACACCTGGTTGGCGTCCATCATCAGCACGTTGTCCCAGCCGATCTCATCGCGCAGCAGCGCTGCACGGCGGGCGTCCTCTTCGATGTCGCCGCCAATTTTCTGTTTGAAGTGCGTCCAGCCTTCGGCCAGCGCTTCACGTGCCAGGCCGCGCACTTTCTCGTCGCTGTAACCCAGCCAGCCCGCCGAGGTGGTATAGCCTGGGTAGCCGTCACTGCGCATTTCGGCTTCTCGTGCCGCTTTGCCGGGGGCTTGGCGGCGTAGCAGACAGATTGCTTCTTCTGGCGTTAATGCATCCGTCACAAAACGGAAGTCGAGACAGCGCACCAACTGTTCGGGCGTCATATCCACCAGCAGTTTCCACACCGGCTTGCCTTCTTTTTTCGCCCACATATCCCACACGGCGTTGACGATGGCGGCGGTCGCCAGGTGAATCGCGCCTTTATCGGGGCCAATCCAGCGTAGCTGGCTGTCACCAGTGATTTCCCGCCAGAAGGTGCCCATGTTATCGGTAATCGAGGCCAGCGTGCGCCCTTCAACCAGAGGCGCCAGCGATTGCAGCGCCGTGACTACGATCTCGTTACCGCGGCCAATGGTAAAGGTTAAACCGTGCCCCTCTGGGCTGCCGTCATCGGTGTGTAGGATGACGTAGGCGGCGGAGTAGTCCGGCGCGGCATTCATGGCATCCGAGCCATCCAGCGAACGCGAGGTGGGGAAGCGAATGTCTTGAATGTCGACGCGAGTAATCGTTGTCATTGTGCTCTCCTTGGCGGTGCGATGAGGGGCGTATTGAGTGTCAGTATCAGCGGCGCGCTAAGTGGCGCATCAGTTCGCGAATACCGTAAGTCCAGGGCGGCAATTGATCGCTGCGGCCTACCCGGTTGACCAGTGCGCCCAGAGCAGGGGTGGCGATAGTAACGCGATCACCCAGGTGGTGGGTAAACCCCTGGCCTTCTCCGTCGCGATCCTGAATCGGCGAGAACATGGTGCCCAGGAACAGCATAAAACCGTCTGGATATTGGTGGTGATCGCCAATGGTTTGCTGCACTAGATCCAGCGGATCGCGGCTGATCTCGCGCATATCGCTCTTACCCTGGAGCAAGAAGTCGTCATCCACACCTTCGATACGTAGCGATACTTGGCAGTTGCGCACGCTGTCGATAGTAAAGTGATCATCAAACAGACGGATAAACGGGCCGATTGAGCAGGAGGCGTTATTATCTTTCGCCTTGCCTAACAGCAGGGCGCTGCGCCCCTCGACGTCCCGCAGATTGACGTCGTTGCCTAAGGTGGCGCCGCGCACCTGGCCGCGGCTATCGACGGCCAGGACGATTTCCGGCTCGGGGTTATTCCACTGAGAGGAGGGATGCAAACCCACCGGCGTGCCAAAGCCTACCGATGAGAGCGGCTGGGCTTTGGTAAACACCTCCGCATCGGGGCCGATACCCACTTCCATATATTGTGACCAGCCACCGCGCGCCTGAAGCGCCTTTTTCAGCGACATCGCTTCTTCTGAGCCCGGTGCGATTTTAGAAAGGTCGGTGCCGATCAGTGCCTGCAAATCGTCGCGAAGCTTCACCGCCCTCGCCGGGTCGCCGCCCGCTTGCTCTTCGATCATTCGCTCCAACAAACTTACGGCGAAGGTGACGCCACACGCTTTGACGGCCTGCACATCACAAGGCGCGAGCAGGTAGGGCACTTGTGGTTGAGATAACTGAGAGTTTTCAATGAGTTCCTCGACACTGCAAAGCAGTGGGCCTTCCGCCTGTTCCACTACCGCTTGTAGATCGTCGTGTTCCAGAAGGTCAGCCATGGTGGGGCCGAACGCGGTAATGTCGATCACTTGGCCGTTGCTGATGGTTACGAGTGCGGGGCCTGGATGATTACCTTCCAACCAAACTCTGCCTACTAGAAGGGCCTTGTTCAGGTCGGTTGGGAGTGTGTCCATTAATGAAAGTGCCTGCATGCGCATCTCCATTCGTTCTTGGAATTAGTTTTATTATTGCCCTTGCGGGCGACTAGCGCTGAACATGGTTACTGCCTAGCATACTATGAATGTCATGCTGTATGACAGGTATGCTATTTCATGGTTTGCTTTATCGCACCGTTTCGTTTCAGGTCGATAGTTAAATAGATCTAGAGGTAGGTAATGTCGCTATGTGCGTCTTTCTTATGGAAAATAAAAGTAAGGAAAATTCCATGTGAGACGAGTGGAAACACTGGTGTTGATTTTGGTTTTTTTTTGTGGTAGGTGATCGGCTGGTGAGAGCGCTTTACCCTGAAAGCAGATATCATTGGCACCCACGAGACCCAAAAAATTGTCGACGATGCTGCCGAGCGCTGACGCGGTTTAGACTTGTTGATGAATAACGCGGGAGATATGTCGAACCGTTTTGGCCTGGATGAGAGGAACGAAGAGCAGTATGAGCGGGTTGTGGATTTCAATAGCCACTCTATGACTATGGCCAGTCGCGTGGCGCTGTCGCATTTTCAGCGTACTGGAGGCTGCAATATTATGCATAGCACTTCGCTTGCTGTACTCGATGGCGGCGGGGCTGGGTTATACGCTTCCACCAAAGGGTTTGTGAGCACGGTTACCCGAAATATGGCCTAGGAGCTTACTAAGTATAACATCCGCGTAAATGCCATAGCCCGGCACAATTGCCACTGGTTTTTATGATCGCCACTCCAGAGATGCTCGCCGTGACGCGGCTTGTGTATCATTTTACAGGGGCCGTCTGGGTGCTGCAGAGGTGTGTGGGCGTGTACGTGCTTCTGGGCCAGCAGATACGCTCATTGGCTATTTCATGGAGCAAAACATTGAAGTTAACGGTAAACAGCTAATGCCATGAGTAGCCCCACTCTTATGAGCGAAAACTGGCTGCAAACCATGCACGGAAATGCCGTAAAATGGCGATTAATCCAAGATTCATCAGGAGTAACTGCCATGAGCAGTAGATACCGGATCGAACGTAAAACACTGTCTGAGCAAGTCGCCGAACAGCTTGAAGCAGACATTCTGGAAGGGAGAGTGAGTGAAAATGACCAACTTCCTTCAGAGCGGGAGTTGATGGAGCAGTTTGGCGTTGGTCGGCCCGCAGTGCGAGAGGCGCTATTTCACCTTCAGCAGCTTGGGCTAATAGCGATCAATAGCGGCACCCGGGCCAGGGTGATTCGTCCCACTGCCGAGGCAGTCATGGCAAGGCTTTCTGGTGTGACACGGCAACTACTTTCCCAGCCTGATGGTCAGCAGTATTTCCAAGAAGCGAGAGCCATGTTCGAGATATCGTTGGCGCGCTACGCTGCTCGTCATGCCAGCGAGGAGGATATTGTTCGGCTACGCAACGCCTTGGCGGATAATCGCGACTCCATTGGTGATGAGGCGCGCTTCAAGCGCTCCGACAATAATTTCCATGGTGTGTTGGCCAGCATTGGACGTAACCCAGTTTTCGATGCCATCCATGTTGCACTTTCTGAGTGGTTGGATGATCGCCGTGCCCAAGTGCTGCAGCAAAAGGGTGAAGACAAAGCTGCGACGGATGCCCACACGGACATTATTGCTGCTATCGAATCCCGCGACCCAGATGCGGCCGAAATAGCCATGCGGCGCCACCTTGATCGTCATTATGGTACTTATATGCAGCTTAAAAAGCGTCTATCTAATATTCCGTAGCCTGTCAGTAAGCGTTTTTAATTAATAAGCGCGACACCTGGTTTGTCAGATGCCGCATTAACTCCGTTATTATCGCTACCTTAATGTTGAGGCCCTAGCTATCTTTGGCGGGAAAAGTGGAGATTTCATTTCGCTTTATACAGCTGTCATATGCTTGAGGTACGAAGGCCTCATCACCTATGTCACTTCGCGCTAATGCAAGAAACTTGCAAAGTGGCGGTAGCATAAGAGTGGCTAGTTGATTAGTTTTTAACGTGTCTGTAAGGTAGTGCATATCTTTTTCAGCATTAAAAAGACTAAACTGTAAGCTTGGGCATTCTTTCTGTAGAACCCACTCCATAACAGGAGCAAGCATTGCGCTATTGGCCCCCCCTTGTGAACATATCTCTAGCAGTTTTTCTTGTGATACACCCATCCCTGCTGCCATAGCGGCAGCCTCGCTTACTAGCGTTGCAGACCCTAAGGATATAAAGTTGTTAATTAGTTTTAGCTTGTGTGCTGTACCAATCTTACCCACATGAAAAATGTTTTCCGCAAAGCTTTTGATGACAGGCGTGATACGGGCCACGCTAGAAGCATCGCCACCCACCATCACATTTAGTCGCCCCTCTTTCGCTTCCTTGGGGGTGCGAGCTAAAGGCGCATCTACAAATACCACGCCGTGGTGTGCTAGTTTTTTAGCCAGGTGCTCAGTTGATTCAGGGTTGGCCGTAGAACAGTCAATAATGATAAGCCCCTCATGGCATCCATCTATTAAGCTGTCAGTGCCGTACACAATTTCGCTAACCTGTTCGGATGTCTGTACACAGATGAAAACAATATCGCTATGTTTTGCCATCTCAGCGGGAGTGCTGACTTCCGTGGCGCCTTCCTGACATAGTGCTTCAACTGAAGATCGATTTCTATGGGCCAGCACTGTTAATGGGTAACCATTGTTTAAAATATATCTGGCCATCTCCTTGCCCATTAAACCGAGCCCGATAAATCCTATGCGTTCTTTTTTCATGGTTATCTCTGATAAGTGATTCAACACATTTATGCTGTTGCCCATTAGACCTCGGAATAGACCATTGTCATTCCAGTGCATTAGGGAAGATTACTCCCAGCCGTTTTGACCAGTCGATAAGAGCTTCGGGTACACCGTTTGGAAGAGGTACTCCCTCTTGCATATAACGCCTGTGCAGTGCAAGACCACGTTCGCCAGGTATTCGAACGGGAGGGCTGTTTTCTGCTACAGGATTATTACGGCACGCATCCACTAGGGCACCGGTTTCGCGCTTAAAGGCGTCAAGACCACCAAAAGCGCCAGGATCCATGATCTGAACCATGACAGAGGCTCCCCATTGTGAAGGTTTCTGCACGCGGCCGAATCCAGCGAGCCCAGACGTTAGTGCTTCTACCATTAGCCCAAGCGCATATCCCTTGTGACCATGGTCAAGACCACCAATTGGCATGATGCTCCCCTTAGGTGCATCGAAAAGCACGGAAGGCTGGTTGGTCGCATTCCCTTGATGGTCCTTAAGCCACGGGAACGGCAGTTGACTATTGTGTTTGTGGAGTCGTCCAACCATGCCATTCGTGGTAATAGAGGTGCTGACATCCAGAAGGACCGGCCCTGAATCCGTCGGGTAGCCCACAGCAATCGGGTTGGGCGTATGAGTAGCCTGCAACCCGCCGTAGGGTGCAACGGATTTGGTTGCTGGGTCAGAGGATTCGATGATGACCAACAGGTTTTTATCTGTGGCGCGCTTGAGGTAAGCGGCTAAGCAGGCTATGTGATTGGAGCGGCGAATAACAACTGTGCCTGTGCCGCAAGTGCGTGCCATGGTTTCGGCGGCGTCCATCGCTTTTAGAATCAGCCAGGGGCCGGGTAGATATCGACCGTCCCAAGTCTGTACGGCTGTGCGTTCGGAGATCGTTTCGTACTCGCCCGTGACTGGCATCCTACCTGAATGGATTTCTTCAAGGTACGGGGATAGTAGCTGAAGCCCGTGAGTCGTATGCCCCATCAGGTCGCCCTCAACGAGCACATCGGCGACGGCCTTTGCCTTCTCGTGATCAAGCCCAGCGGCCCCCAGTAGGTCAATGCTAAACTGGGTGATGTGCTGAACGTCGTAGTAATTGCTCATCGTTTTGATTCTCCAAGAATTGTTATTGTCAGTTGTTTTTACGTATTCCGTCTTCTGAGGTGCTTAATCAGGACACTGTGGTCAAGCTCCCCATCGCCTTGATTGACGAGTTCTTCAAACAACGTATTAACCAGTGAGGATACCGGAAGCTCAAGGTTCATTGTTTTGGCAAGCTCCATAGCGGTTTGGGTATCCTTCAACTGCCATTTTGCAGGCCCGCCAGGCTGGAAGGTTTTGTGAATCATGCGCTGACCGTGAATTCGCAAGATGGTTGAGTCTGCAAACCCTCCTTCCAGGGCGGCCAGCATTTTCCCAGGATCGGCCCCGCCTCGTTCTGCCATGAGGATGGCTTCGGCTACGGTCGCAATGGTATTGGCCACGATCATTTGATTGGCGAGCTTGGCCAGTTCCCCGCTTCCGGCAGGTCCGACCCGTACAGGCCGGCCAAGTAGATTGAGAACGGGCTCAATGGCTTGAAAAGTCATAGCGTCGCCGCCCACCATAATAGCTAATGTGCCATCTATGGCTCCTTGTTCGCCTCCTGAAACCGGTGCATCCAAATAATGAACGAGCTTTTGAGCGGCTTCTTCTGCCTGTTTTCGAGCGCTTTCGACCGGGATTGAACTCATGACGACAAGCGTGGCACCACGCTGCATGATCTTAAGCACTCCCTTCGAGCCGAGTAATATTTCATTGCAGACTGGGCCAGAACTTAGCATTACGATGACAATGTCGGATTGAGCAGCAGCTTCTTTGGGCATGTCGACGACTTCGATACCATGGTTTGCCAAACGATCCGCTTTGCTTTTCGTTCGATTCCAGGCACGTACTTGATGGCCTGCGTCCGCTAGACGTACTGCCATTGGAGCGCCCATGATGCCAGTGCCAATGAAGCCGATAGTGCGTGATCTTGTCATTATTGATTCCTCTATCGTTTATCCTTCAGTACTTGCTGTACGCTCGGAAGCAGCATGGGTTGGATAGTTAGCGCAAATAAGGCGGTACCGAGATCTCTCCGGATTCGCGAAAATTGATCAAACGTCCAAGCACCTTGGATTCCGATCGTTCCAAGTGGCTCGCCAGCGCCTTGCCTGCTAATGCCGGTTGTTGTTGCCGCATTTTTTCGAATATCCGTAAATGCTCGTCGAAGAATGGGTCCTGATCAGGAAGCTTGAGTACCCGGCCGAGAAGGTGTTTGCTAACCAGTAGGATGGGGTGTGTGCGGCGGAGCATATTCATAACCTCTTGGTTATCCCCCTGACTTACAGCGCTATGGTGAAGGTCATTCTCCAGCTCATCCAAAAGCTCGCCTTCGATATCGGGGTAGCTTTGGGCCGCATGCTCGAGTCTTCCGATATAACGGTCGATGGTGCTTTCAGGCATATTCCTGGCGGCCCGTTCGATCATGTAGGGCTCGAGCTGGCGACGCGCTTCATAAAGGTTGTGCAGCCGCCGGTCATCCAGCGGCACCACGCTCCAGCTATTGTATTTCGTCTTCTCGACCAGACCGATCGACTGCAGGTAGAGAAGAATCTGATGGGTGACCGTACGGCTGACATTCAGCGACTTGGAGAGCTTGAGTTCATTGAGTTCAAAAGCGCCCTTGATCGAACACAAAACGATATCGTGCTCCACGCTATCGATATGAGCCCGCCAGGACACGGTACGATCAACCTTGGGCGCGTCGCCTGATTGCTTGAAGTCACGCTCGCTGAGAGAGCGCCGCACGATATCGCCTGGCGATGCGCCGACAAGATAGCCGCGCCCCTCGAAACGGCATATATACCGCTCCTCATGCAACTGACTCAGCGTTTGGCGCACGGGTGATCGGCTAATGCCAAAGAGGGTGGCGATGTTGCCTTCAAGCAACACCAGTCCAGGTTCGAGGCGCTTTTCGACGATACTTTGCTTGAGAGCCGTATAAAGCTGATCGCGTAGCGTTCTTGTCATGGGTAACCATTGGTCATAATCAGTCGATTGGTTTCGTGGACGATCAAGTGACGGCGCCTACAAGCCAGGGGACGAACTCATTGTTACCGTAACCAAGCGACTCGCTGGCACTCATGTCGCCCGAGGCAATGGCGATGATACGCTCGAAAATCTGTTCGCCAACACGCTCCACGCTGTCGGTTCCGTCAACGATGACGCCGCAGTTGATATCCATGTCCTCGTGCATCTTCTCATACATGGCGGTATTGGTTGCCAGCTTGAGACAAGGGGCGGGCTTGAAACCCGACACCGAACCTCGGCCCGTGGTAAAGCAGACCACGTTGGATCCCGAGGCTATCTGGCCTGTCACGGAAATAGGGTCGTACCCGGGGCTGTCCATGAAGTTGAACCCGCGCGTCGAGATCTTCTCCGCGTAGAGCAGGACATCGTTGAGACTCGATGTGCCTCCCTTGGCAACTGCCCCCAGCGACTTTTCAAGAATCGTGGAGAGCCCGCCGGCCTTGTTGCCCGGGGAAGGGTTGTTGTTCAACTCGGCCCCGTTTATCTCGGTGTAATGTTTCCACCAGCTGATGCGATCGAGCAGTTTTTGTGCAACGTTTTCGTCGATGGCGCGATCAATCAGCAGGTTTTCAGCCCCGTAGATCTCCGGGGTTTCGGCGAGTATGACGCTGCCTCCGTGCTGAACGATCAAATCCGCTGCATGGCCAAGTGCTGGGTTTGCGGTAATGCCCGAGTAGCCATCCGACCCCCCGCACTGAAGAGCAACGACCAAGTGTTCGAGAGAGACGGGCGTGCGTTCTTGCTGACCGTGCCGGGCGGCCATTTCCAGAATGTGGCTGCAGGCCCTCTTGATGCTGCTGCGGGTCCCGCCGGCGTCCTGAATGTTGAAGTAGCCCAGCCTGGAGGCATCTTCCAGCCCCTTTCGTTTGACCAGTGTCTTGACCTGATTGGTTTCACAGCCAAGGCCAATGATCAGCACAAACGCAAAGTTGGGATGTTGGGCATAGCCTGCGATGACGCGCTCGAGAAAGTCGAAGCCTTCCGAATCGGTGTTCATGGCGCAGCCTGAGCCATGGGTAATGGCCACCACGCCATCGAATCCCATCTTGTCCAGCTCGCCGGACCGGTTGAGTTCATCGGCCGTGGCCTTTGCGACGGTCGCCGAGCAGTTGACGGTGGAAAGAATGCCGATGTAATTGCGCGTACCCACGCCGCCGTCAGAGCGCTGATACCCCTGAAACGTTCGGGTGTGGCTGGTCGTGCCGGTTCTTGGATGCGCCTTGAAATCGTCCAGCGATGAATCGAGTTCGATCATGGTGAGGTTGTGGGTATGCACATGCTCGCCAGGCTTTATATCCCGCGCGGCAAGCCCTATCAGCTGGCCATACTTGAAGACGGCCTCGCCTTGTTGAATGGCGGCAAGCGCCACTTTGTGCCCTGCATCGATATTTTCCCGAGCCGGCGTGCCGTCCTTGTCGATCGGAATGCCTTGGGGAACCGCTTTCGAGGCAACGCCCACGTTGTCCCTCGAATTGAGATGAATGATTACGGAGGGGGAGTTGATGAGATCCATCGTTTACCTCGAGCTGATGTCAGGGCTTTCGATGCACGGGGTAGGCGCAATCTAAAAGCGGTCATTGTGGATGCACTCTAGCAAGCGGGCGGTGCACGTCGATTAGACTATCGTCCTATATAATGCTCATTGAACGCAATGTTCATTTGATCTAGATTGCTTCCATGCATTAAGCGCGCAGCCACCAAGCAAGCTGAATTACCTATACAAGGCTTGCTTATATTTAATAAAAAAACGGAGTGATCTATGGCTTCAATAATCAAGAACAAGCGCTTGCTAGGAATGGCCCTGTGCGTGGGCGGGGTGCTGGGGAGCTTGTCTACAGCGAACGCGGCCACCACCTTGCGCCTTGCCCATACCTTCAACCCGGGCGAAGCGAGCTACGAGCTGTTTGCAAAACTGCCGGAACTAATCGAAGAGCGTACTGATGGTGAGGTACGTATTCAGGTCTTCCCAAGTGAGCAGCTGGGCTCTGAGGTACAGCTTCTTCAACAGGCGAGCAACGGGTCGGTGGATATTGTCGTCCCCGGCTATTCAGGTGCCAGCACGCTGGTACCCGCCCTCGAAATATCGAATGCGCCCTTCATGTTTCAAAGCTGGGACGAAGCGCGTCATATTCTGGAAGGAGACGCCTACCAGCCGATCTTCGATGAGCTGGATGAACAATACGGTCTACAGCCGCTGGCTAAATCCTGGTACTGGGGGTGGCGCAACTTCACCTTCAAAGGCGCCGACGTTCACTCGATTGACGATATGACGGGCTTGAAAATCCGCGTGCCGGAATCCCCCGCTTGGGTCGAAATGATCAACGCCTTCGGCGCATCGGCAACACCCATACCGTTCAGTGAGGTGTACCTGGCGCTTCAGCAGGGCACCGTCGATGGGCAGGAAAACCCTATCCCCACTATCTACGCGCGCAAGTTCTTCGAGGTTCAAGACCAGCTTGTCATGAGCCGCCATATGCTTCAAAGCCAGGTAGTGCTGATCAACAGCAACCGCTTCGATTCGCTCAGCAGCGACCAGCAAGAGGCGCTCAAGGACATCATGGCTGCGCTTGCCGACGAAAACTACGCCATGCAGAGCGCGCGGGAAGAAGAAATGCTTCAAGAGATGAAGGATTCCGGCCTGATCGACGTGGTGGACGATATTGACAGGGCACCTTTCGAGCAAGCCGCACAAAGTGCCTACGACAACCTCACCAGCCGTTGGGGCGAAGAGCACTTTCAGCGCGTATTGGATGCTGTCGAAAGCTACCGCCAGCAGGACTGATGACGTGATGCCCCGCCATGAAAGGCGGGGCTGAAAACTCTAAAGGCATTGTTATGAAATCAGCGTTACTGCGTCTTGATTCGCAACTTTTGACGGTGGAAAAGTGGATTGCCGGATCGTTACTGGGCGCCATGGCTTTATTGCTCGTGGCAGGAGTGCTCTTTCGTTATGTGCTTGGAACGCCATTCGTCTGGAGTGAAAGCGTCTCGAGGCTTTTGATCGTCTGGCTGACATTCGTCGGAAGCAGTATCGCTTTTGCCGAGAAGAAGCATATCACCGTGGACTCCATCCTCTATTTTCTTCCGAGCATGGCGAGGCCCGTGATCCGGGTGTGCATCTTTGTCCTGGTGGCGGTAACGCTTGGCTACATGACCTATCTAGGCTACCTGTACTGCCTAAGTGTCTCTCGTAACACGTCCCCCATGCTGGGTATTTCACTCGCCTATTTTTCGATGGCCATGCCGATCACCTTTTTTATTGGGCTTTTACACATCTTCGTCAACGTCTTTCTAAAGCGTGACTTTCTAGTCTTCGAATCAGCGTTGGATGAAATATAGGTTCTCACTATGTTAGCCGCGATCGCTCTACTTCTATTTGTACTGATCTTGTTGGGTATGCCGATTGCTGTCGCCATGATGGGAGCCTCTATCGTCGCGATTATTGCCTTGGACATTCCCATGAATGTTCTGGCGCAGCGTGTTTCCTCGGGTGTCGAGTCGTTTCCCTTGCTGGCCATTCCGCTATTCATGCTGGCGGGAGGTATCATGAATAACAGCGGCATCAGCGAGCGGATGTTCGGTTTTTGTCGATCATTGGTTGGTCATCTGCGAGGCGGTTTAGCGCACGTGAACGTCTTGTCGAGCGTGCTGATGGCCGGTATATCAGGCTCTTCGCTTGCTGACTGTGCGGCAACGACCCGCGTAATGGTGCCGCAAATGGAAAAACACGGTTACGACCGTGGCTTTTCAGTCGCACTCACCACCTCGTCTGCCACGCTCTCTCCGATCATTCCACCGTCGATCTTGATGGTGGTCTATGGATGGCAGGCCAATATCTCGATCGGCGATCTGTTTCTTGCGGGTATTCTGCCTGGGCTGTTGATTGCTTTTTGCCTGACGCTTTTGATTACCTTGATCAGTATCCTCAAGCAGTACCCCAAGGATGAGCGTTTCAATAAGCAAAGACTCTATTCAAGCGCCAAAACTGCCGCTTGGGCCTTGCTGATGCCGATCATCATTATCGTGGGGTTCCGGCTGGGCGTGTTTACCGTTACCGAAGTGGCTGCCATCGCCGTGGCGTACTCCTTCGTGGTAGGTAAGTACGTCTACAGGTCACTGAGCTGGCGTGACATGGGTGAGCTGCTGGTGTCAACGGCGCGAGAGGCGGCATCCATTCTGATCATCATCGCCGCCTCAGCCCCCTTGGCCTGGTCATTGAGTATTCTGCAGGCGCCTCAGGAGGTCGTGGGCTGGATCACGGGACTGACAGACAACCCCTGGGCTGTGCTGCTTCTTTTGAATGTTGCGCTTCTAGCGATTGGAATGTTCATGGAGACCATTGCGATCATTATCGTGCTGGTGCCCATTCTGATTCCTCTGCTGAATTCCCTGGACATCAATCTGGTTCACTTCGGCATCATCATGCTCTTCAATCTGCTTATCGGCCAGATTACCCCGCCGTTGGGTGTTCTGATGTTTGTCAGCTGCAATATCGCCAAACTGGGCACCCTGCAGTTTCTACGATCGTCGGCACCTTTCTTTCTTACCTTGTTAATCGCCTTATTGCTGGTGACGTACGTGCCCTGGCTATCGCTTGTGTTAATTCGTTGAGGTTCCTATGAAAAATAATATCCATGTTGTTCAGATTAGCTCCGAAAACGGCGCTGTCATTGCCGCCCAGGTGAAAGGGGAAAGGCTGCAGCCGCTTTCGGCTTCGCTTTACGATTTGGCGCTGGTGGCGGCCAACGAAGGTCGCTCGTTGAGCGATGTGCTAGAGGCATCCGCTGCCGGCGAGACGCTCGACTACAACGAAATGATCGAGTCCGGCCGGTTGCTGTCGCCGATTACCCATCCGGACCCCGCCCACCTGCTGCTTACCGGTACCGGGCTTACGCATCTGGGCAGTGCCGCACCACGCAACAAGATGCATGGCAAGGAAGGCGAGAAAAGCGGTCGTGAGGAAACCATTACCGACACCCAGCGCATTTTCGATTGGGGCGTGGAGGGGGGCAAGCCGGCGGGCGGCGGCCCAGGCGTACAGCCCGAATGGTTCTACAAGGGAACGGGGCACACGCTTCGCGCGCCGCACCAGGATATTCAGATGCCTGCCTTTGCGCTGGATGGCGGCGAAGAAGCTGAGCTTGCGGGCGTTTATATCGTCAATGCCCAAGGCCGTGTGTTTCGGATCGGCTATGCGTTGAGCAACGAGTTTTCCGATCACGTCACGGAAAAGCAGAACTACCTTTATCTGGCTCATTCGAAGTTGCGTGATGCCAGTATCGGCCCCGAGATCGTCATCGGTGAGCTGCCTGAGGAAGTCCGCGGTAACGTGTCGATTCATCGTGACGGCTCGGTGGTATGGCAGCACGATTTTGCCAGTGGCGAACAGCATATGTGCCACTCGATCGAAAACCTTGAGCACCACCACTTCAAGTACGCCACGTTTCGCGTTCCTGGGCAGCTCCACGTGCATTTCTTCGGCGCTGCGATCTTGAGCTTCGCCGACGCCGTGAAGCTTCAGGATGGCGATGAAATGCGCATCGAATGCAATCTGATGACTAAGCCATTGATCAATCGTATCAAGGTGATGCCGGAAGAGAGCGTTGGTGTAACGGCCTTGTAAGAGGAAAACGGCACGGCGGAATAGAGGCACAATTATCTTGATTCACAACGGTAGGAATGACGCTATGAGTTCACTTAAAGGTCAGTCGCTGATCGGTCAGCAATGGATAGACGGCACGCGTAAAGAGATTCGTGCCATCAATCCCGCAACGGGTGATACGTTAGACCCTTCCTACAAGGGGTGCTCTGAGGGGGACGTGGAAAAGGCCTGCGAGCTGGCACGATCGGCCTTCGACAACTATCGGGAAACCTCGCTTGACGCGCGGGCGACATTTCTGGAGACCATTGCCAGCGAAATCGAGGCGCTTGGAGATGTACTGATTGAGCGCGCCATGGCTGAGAGCGGCCTTCCACGCGCCCGCCTGGAAGGCGAGCGCGGGCGCACCTGCGGCCAGCTGCGTCTATTCGCCGGTGTCGTTCGCTCAGGTGAGTGGCTCGATGTGCGTATCGACCCTTCATTGCCGGACCGCCAGCCGGTGCCCCGCGCCGATCTTCGTCAGCGCCATATCGCGGTCGGACCCGTTGCGGTCTTCGGGGCGAGCAACTTCCCGTTGGCCTTCAGCGTGGCGGGGGGAGATACCGCCTCGGCCCTGGCGGCCGGTTGTCCCGTGATCGTCAAGGCTCACTCCGCGCACCCCGGCACCTCGGAGCTTGTGGGTCAGGCCGTACAGAAAGCGATTTCCCGGTGTCAGCTTCCGGAAGGCGTTTTTTCCTTACTGTTTGGATCGGGCCGAGAAGTCGGTCAAGCACTAGTTGCTGATCCGAACATTCAGGCGGTGGGATTTACGGGATCGCGGGCAGGCGGCATGGCGCTGATGGCGACCGCTCAGACAAGGCCCCAGCCAATTCCTGTTTACGCAGAGATGAGCTCGATTAACCCGGTATTTATACTCCCAGAGGCACTCAGCGCTCGCGCCAAGGCACTGGGTGAGGGATTTGTCGGCTCACTCAATATGGGAGCTGGCCAGTTCTGCACCAATCCAGGTTTGGTCATTGCGATAAAAGGGGACGGCCTAAAAACGTTCATCGAAGCGGCAAGTGTTGCGGTGAACGAAAGTGCTGCGCAAACGATGCTAACGCCGGGTATCCATCAAGCCTACGAAGAAGGCATCGCGCAACTACGTGTCAATGCTCGTGAAATCGCATGTGGTAGGCCGGGCGAGAAAGGATATCAATGCCAAACGGCGCTCTATACCACGCCAGCAGTAGATTTCCTGAGCAGTGCAGCGTTGCAAAAAGAAGTATTCGGTGCTGCCTCATTAATTATCGAATGTAGCGATGAAAAAGAAATGCAACAGGTCGCCCAACATCTCGAAGGTCAACTGACAGCCACCTTGCAGATGGACGAAGAAGATATGGAGCTTGCTCGCACCTTACTTCCTACTCTTGAGCAAAAGGTAGGGCGAATTTTGGTGAACGGCTGGCCTACAGGTGTTGAGGTATGTCATGCGATGGTACATGGCGGGCCTTTTCCGGCCACGTCGGATACACGAACTACCTCAGTAGGTAGCGCGTCGATTAATCGCTTCTTACGGCCGATCTGTTACCAGGATATGCCCATGACACTGCTACCGGAAGCTCTAAAAGACGATAATCCTTTGAAGATAGCCCGGTTGGTCGACGGTAAACGTGAGCACAATACCGCGTAAAACCCTCTGCGCTGCCAAGCATTTCCAGGAAGTGCTTAGGCAGCCAGAAAAATGCCAAAAAAGTATTGTCATACTATCATGCTGTATGACACCTTATGGAATGGCTATTTGGTTCACGATGCCAACAATAATGAGAAACCAGCATGCCCTACATGATTAACTACCTAACAAAAATTCAGTTTGGCGAAAACGCTGTTGACGAACTAGCCAGTGAGCTGGAAATACTCAAGATAACAAAACCACTGTTTGTAACAGACAAGACCTTGAGTACGAATGGTCTGCTAGCTCGGGTCATTGCATCATCAAAACTTGGTGGTGACGTTTGCATTTTTGATGCAACGCCGTCCAACCCGACGGAAGCAGCTGTAGAACAGGCGCTGGCTTTCTTACGCGAGAATGCCTGTGATGGCATTGTAGCTATTGGCGGAGGTTCAAGTATCGATCTAGCCAAAGCGGTCTCGCTGCTATTCGACCATCCAGCACCACTTCGTCAATATGCAGCGATCGAAGGTGGCGTTGCGAAAATTAGTGCCGATGTAATGCCATTGATCGCCATACCCACAACAGCTGGTACGGGGAGCGAGGTAGGTAGAGCTTCGCTGATAACCATGAAGAATAATCGCAAACTCGGTTTTCTTTCTCCATATCTGATTCCTTCGGTGGCTATTTGTGATCCTTGCTTGACGGTTGGCCTGCCGCCGTTCTTAACAGCTGCGACGGGCATGGATGCGATTGCCCACTGTGTAGAAACTTTTCTGAGCCCGAAAATTAACCCACCGGCTGATGCGATTGCGCTTGACGGCCTGGCGCGTGCCCGCCGCTCCCTTGTCGAGGTCGTTGAAAACGGTGAAAACCTGTCAGCAAGAACTGAAATGATGATGGCTGCCCTTGAAGGAGCCATGGCATTTCAAAAGGGGCTTGGTGCGGTGCACTCCCTGTCACATGCGTTGGGTGGCATAAACGAATTGAAGCTCCATCACGGCACGCTCAATGCGGTGTTAATGCCAACCGTTCTTCGGTTCAACCAGCCCGAGTGTGAAGAGAAATATACGCGGTTAAAAGCTGTTATGGGACTCACCCCTGAAGATGATCTTGCAATGGAATTCGAAAAGCTCAATGCAAAGCTCGGGATGCCAGCTAACTTGCGGGAAATGGGAGTTACTGAAGAGCATCTGGAGCCGCTTTCCCAATGGGCGTTAGAAGACCATTCGACGGCCACTAACCCACGTACACCTTCTAGAGAAGATTTTTACAGCATGCTCAGAGATGTTTTCTGATTGAGAACGCTTGGTCGTACATTTATCAAACAGCACTAGGAGTAATCGTTAAGACAGTAATAGCTAAACCGACACACTACTTTGAATGACACTCATTGCTAACAAAGCCAAAGGAAAATGAGCATGACAATTATAAACTCATCTATCAAGAACGCTGTTGTTTCAGGTTTCGCCGCCACCCTGATTGTTACCTCGGGCGCTGCTCTGGCGGACTACCCAGAACGACCTCTTACACTGATTGTACCCTGGGCCGCAGGTGGTGGAACGGATGCCACG
Organism: Vreelandella hamiltonii; assembly: GCF_014651775.1. Classification (GTDB taxonomy): domain Bacteria; phylum Pseudomonadota; class Gammaproteobacteria; order Pseudomonadales; family Halomonadaceae; genus Vreelandella; species Vreelandella hamiltonii. The sequence goes on along the minus strand of NZ_BMXN01000008.1, from coordinate 4,295 downwards.
GCGCGTACCATCGCGCGGGCACTAGAGGAGGAGCTGGGCCAGAATGTCAACGTAGTTAATCGTACTGGAGGCAGCGGTGTGGTGGGGCATACCGCTATGATCAATGCCAGACCTGATGGCTACACGATTGGTTTGGCGACAGGTGAAGTCAATATGATGCACTGGCAGGGGTTGACCAACCTCACTTTTGAGGACTTCACGCCGATCGCGCAAATTAACTACGACTTTCCAGGTATACAGGTCGCCGCCGACTCTCCCTATGAAAGTCTGGAGGCGCTTTTAGAGGCTATCAGAACGGAGCCTAAGGGTACTTTCACTGCCTCCGGCACTGGCCAGGGTGGTGTCTGGCATCTAGCGTTTGCTGGTTTCTTGATGGATCAGGGCATCGCGGCGGACCAAGTGACCTGGATTCCCAGTGAAGGTGCGGCACCTGCGATGACCGAGCTGGTCTCGGGAGGAATCGATATCGTTCCAAGTTCTGTGCCGGAAGCTCGCTCAATGATCGAGGCCGGCCGCGTTAAAAGCTTTGCGGTCATGTCGCCGGAGCGCATTCCAAGCTTCTCCGATATTCCGACTATTCATGAGGCAATTGGCAGCAGTTACCAGGTTGGTGAGTGGCGTGGCATCGCTGGCCCTAAAGGTATGGAGCCTGATGTCGTCGCTACGCTCGAAGCAGCTCTTGAGGCCGCTTATAACAGTGATACTTATCAAGAGTTCATGAACCAACAAGGATTTGGCACCGAATGGCGTAACGCTGAAGAGTTTGGCCAGCTCATGCAAGAGATGGACGGTGTTTTTGGTGACATCGTCGAACAGGTGGGGCTAGCAAACTAAAAGGCTCGCTCTTTTCCCTCACTTATCGAGGGAAAAGAGCGTATCGCTTGAAGGGCACTGTTGCCGCCAGAGGCAAAAGTGACCGACATCCACTTCTCTGCAGGAGTAATGGGATGCAGGTACCGACCAATACATTCAAACAGGCACTGAAAGGGCAAAACCCGATATGGGGCTGTTGGGCTGGTTTTGCCTCAGGCTACGCCACTGAGATTGTCGCCAGTACCGGTTTCGATTGGTTATTGATAGATGGCGAGCATGCGCCTAATACCCTTCCTTCTATCTTGGCCCAGCTACAGGCGGTCGCCCCTTATTCGACAGCGCCCGTAGTGCGTAGCGTTAATCAGGATCCGGCGCTGATCAAGCAACTGCTCGATATAGGGGCACAAACGCTGATGGTTCCGATGGTGGAAAGTGGCCAACAGGCAGCCGCATTGGTACGGGCCACACGCTATCCGCCGCACGGGATGCGCGGTGTGGGTGGCGGGGTAGTGCGGGCCACGCGTTGGGATGGCGTTGATGACTATTTGAAGAAGGCACATGAGTCGCTCTGCCTAATCGTGCAGGTGGAGTCTCCCCAAGGAGTTGAAGAGATAGAAGCTATCGCAGCAACTGAGGGTGTTGATGCGGTATTCATTGGACCAGCAGATCTTTCAGTTGGAATGGGTTATCCCGGTAATCCGACCCATCCCAACGTGCAAAGCGCCATAGAGAAAGTAATAAAAGCGGTACTTGCTGCCGGCAAACCGGTAGGAATCCTAGCACCCATCGAAGAGGATGCACGCCGCTATCAGAAGTTGGGCTGTCGTTTTATCGCCGTTGGAATTGACATCAGCCTGCTTCGACAGGGTGCAATAACGACCGTTGGGCTATATAAGGAACAGTCTGCTGGGACTCCATCAAAAACGTATTGAACTCGTAACTGAACAGTATGGAGAATGAAGAGTTTAGTGTGTGCATGCTGTGACAAGAAAGACTAAATAGACAATAAATACTTGAGGATAAGAATAATGAATACAAAAAGTGTTGGTTCCAGAATCCTTCAATACTCTGTTCTAGCAGTAGCAACCTCGTTAGTATCAACTCCGGCTGTTGCCGATTATCCAGAACGTCCTCTCACTTTGATTGTACCTTGGGCGGCTGGTGGTGGAACGGATGCAACGGCACGCACCATTGCACGTGCGTTAGAAGAGCAGTTGGGGCAAAACGTTAATGTAGTGAATCGTACCGGTGGCAGTGGGGTGGTGGGCCATACTGCCATGCGTAATGCAGCCCCTGATGGCTACACGATCGGCCTGGCCACCGTTGAGGTCAATACCATGCACTGGCAAGGGTTGACGGATCTGACATACGAAGATTTTACCCCTATCGCGCAAATTAATTACGACTCTCCAGGAATCCAGGTTGCCACCGATGGAGTATTTGAGAGTCTTGAAGAGATGATGGAGGCCATTCGTACTGAGCCTAAAGGGAGCTTCACAGCGTCGGGAACAGGGCAGGGTGGTATCTGGCATTTGGCCTTTGCGGGTTTTTTGATGAACCAGGATATTCCTGCTGATCAGGTTATCTGGATTCCCAGTGAAGGTGCGGCACCCGCGATGACTGAGCTGGCATCAGGGGGGGTGAATATCGTTTCGTCATCAGTGCCTGAAGCTCGTTCGATGATCGATGCCGGGCGCGTCAAAAGTTTTGCCGTCATGGCATCGGAGCGCCTTGCAGCCTTTCGAGACATTCCTACCACTCAAGAGCTAGTGGGAAGTGATTATCAGGTTGGTGCGTGGCGTGGAATTGTCGGCCCACATGGAATGCATACAGAAGTGGTTGCCATGCTTGAATCGGCACTCGAAGCGGCCTACCAAAGTGACACATACCAGGATTTCATGGCGCAACGGGGGTTCGGCACCGAATGGCGTAATGCCGAAGAGTTTGGCCAATTGATGCAAGAGATGGATACGGTTTTAGGTGAAATCGTCGAGCAAGTTGGGTTAGCCAACTAAGGAATGACCATGAGGGATTTTTTTTCCGGGGTGGCATTTTTTATGGCTGGTGTGGCAACGATTGTTACCGCCCAGCAATTTCCAACGCTCCCCAGTCTTCAATATGGGCCCTCGCTTTTCCCTTCCATCGTTGGAGCGGGATTTTGCATTGGAGGTACGATCCTGGCAGCCAATGCGTTATGGAATGGAAAAAAAGCAACGGCTCAAATGGCGCCCACCAAAGCCTCTTCCTTGAAAGAGTCCATCACTGAAAAACCTGGGTTGGTAATGATGCTACCGCCCATCGCCATTCTTTTTTACATCTTTGCGAGTGACTACATCGGCGCTATGCTTACGATGGCGGGCATCATGTTTGTCTTGATGGTGTTTAGGAAAACGGCTCCTTGGTTAGCATTGATTGCCTCTCTGCTCGTGGCGCTAGCAATCTATTTCATCTTTTCGCGCTACTTACTTATTCCGCTACCGCAAGGAACGCTAATAGAGGGGCGTGTACCATGGATATTCTAATGAATGGGGTTGGTTTGGTTTTGAATTTTGAAACCTTGTTGGTTATCTTGCTAGCGTCGCTTTTTGGAATATTTGTAGGTGCTGTGCCAGGACTTACGGCAACAATGGCTGTTGCTTTATTGGTGCCGTTGACGTTCTACATGGACACCATCCCCGCCATTGCTGCAATTGTCACGACCTCTGCCATGGCGATTTTTGCCGGGGATATTCCAGGCACTTACTTGAATATCCCTGGCACACCTGCGTCGGCGGCCTATGTCGGGGAATCTCATGCGCTGGCCAAAAAAGGAAGGGCGCGGGAGGCTTTAGGAATCAATCTTGCCTGTTCAGTCTTTGGCGGTATCTTCGGTACCATCATCTTGATCGTGGTGGCTCAGTCGCTTGCTGAGGTTGCGTTGAAATTTAGTGCCTTCGAATATTTCTGGCTGGCGGTGTTGGGACTAAGCTGTTCGATCTTCATCTCTGTTGGCTCCCGAATAAAGGCTTTTCTATCGCTTTTATTCGGTATATTACTGTCAACGGTTGGGTTGGACATGATGAGCGGTGCCCCTAGGTTTACCTTCGGAGTGCCGGATTTAATGGCAGGCATAAACTTCATTCCAGTCATGATCGGTATGTTTGCGTTGAACGAGCTAATGAGCTACTACGGTTCCAAATCCGAGAAAAAGACTATTAGCGTTGCCGATAAAGACAGTGTTTTTCGCAGTGTACCTAAGCATATGAAACGTTATTGGCGCAACATGGTGCGTGGTAGCTCAATCGGTACTTTAATTGGAGCTCTGCCCGGCGCAGGAGCTGATATTGCGGCCTGGATTTCCTACGGGGTGGGCAAGGGAAGATCCAAGGAAAAAGAAAAGTAACTATTCAGGTGGTTGCGGATAGCCTGTCGACAACCACCTGATTTTTCTGGCATAGTGCACAGCATCATTCGGCACACCTATGCGGCGATATGACCATCAG
>NZ_BMXN01000007.1 GCF_014651775.1 Vreelandella hamiltonii | reverse complement strand
GTAAAAAGGCCACCTTCCGTGGCCAGAAAGTGACCGTTGACGCGGTGAATATGCCGCCCAGAGTGCTTTAGCCGCTCAGAGACGAATTGATCAGCGGTTCCTTAAAGTAGGTGCTGTCTTTAGCTGTGTAGATATTTTACATTTGGCTCCGCGCACGCACGTTTCCCCCACTCACTAGGCCTTCAGGCAGTAAAATCATCATGATGCAGCGTAAAACAGTGTATGTGACCGGCGGTGCCCAGGGGATTGGTTTGGGCATCGCGGACGAGCTACTCTCCCACGGCCACCAGGTGGCCATCGTCGATATCGATGCAGAAGCGCTGCGCGCTGCGACGCAGCGGTTGAAACAGTACGACCAGCTACTGGCTCTGGAAGCTGACGTCAGCCAAGAGGAACACATTGCCCGCACGCTTGAACGCACCGTGGAACACTTTGGCAGGCTGGATGGTATCGTCCATAACGCGGGCATCGCCGACCCGTTTCATGGCACGATCGAACAGCTGCCACTGGAAACCTGGCAAGCCTACTTGAATACCAACCTCACCGGCGCATTCCTGTGCGCCAAGCATGGAGTGGCGTATTTGCGGCCTCATGGTGGCAGTATCGTGCTGATGGCCTCGTCCCGAGCCCTGCAATCCGAACCCGACACCGAAGCGTATGCGGCCAGCAAAGGTGGCATCGTGGCCCTCACCCATGCGCTTGCCGTGAGCCTTGGCCCGAACATTCGCGTCAACGCTATCAGCCCAGGCTGGATCGAAGTGGGCGACTGGCAAAAGCCCAGCCGCCAGCAGCCGGTGGAGCACCGCGCCATCGATCGTGACCAGCACCCGGCTGGGCGCGTGGGCACGCCCAAAGACATCGCTGCCCTGACGCGCTTTCTGCTATCCGACGAGGCCGGGTTCATCACCGGTCAGAACATCGTGGCCGACGGCGGCATGACCCGCAAAATGATCTACGCCGAGTAGTCAAACCCTCATACCAAAAAAGGCCATCCGAAGATGGCCTTTGCGGGTGACGAAAGGCGGCCCTAGGGCGTGACGATGATTTTCACCTGCGCCTTGTCGCTCAACAGCGCCTCGAAGCCCTCTTCGACGATGTTGGCCAGAGGAATACGCTGGGTGACCATGTCTTCGGCCCGGAAGTAGCCTCGCTGCATCAACGCCATCACCGCCGGATAGACATGCCGATAGGCAATGATGCCTTTCATGGTGCGCTCCTTGATGACCAGGTCATTGGGCTGGAAGCTGGCGTCCCCCTCCCAAATGCTCACCACCACCACTTCGCCGCCTTCGTGGGTACTGTGCAGCGCCTGGTTGAGCACGGCGGGAATGCCGGTGACTTCGAACGTCACATCGACCCCACCCTTACTCAATGCGTGCAGCTTCTCCACGGCGTCTTCTTGCTGTGGGTCGACCACGATGGCTCCCAACGTTTCGGCTTTGGCTTTGCGGGATGGCGCGACTTCTATCGCGTAGATCTGCGCAGCCCCAGCGGCCTTGAGGGCCTCGATGGTCATCAGGCCAATCGGCCCGGCGCCGAACACCGCAGCACTATCCCCAGCCTTCAGGCAGCTCTGGCGCACCGCATGCAGCGCCACGGCGGCGGGTTCTACCAGGGCCCCCTGCTCGAAGCTCAGGTCATCCGGCAGTTTGTGTACCATGTGCTCGCCCATGACGGTGAACTCGGAAAAGCCACCGCCGCCACCGGAAAGGCCGTGGAAGCCGAGCAGCGGCGTCAGGTTGTAGCGCTCCATCTGGTAAGCGCCATCCTTGTTGGGCGAAAGAATAGGCTCGATGGCGACGCGATCCCCCACTTTCACGCGGGTGACTTTTTCACCGACCTCCACCACTTCCCCCGCAAACTCATGGCCCATGATGATCGGCGCCTGTTCGCCGCTGATGGGGTGCGGCTTGCCCACCGGGATGAAAATCGGCCCGGCGGCGTATTCATGCAAATCGCTGCCGCAAATCCCACAGGCGGCCACTTTCACCTTCACCGAGTGAGGGTCGTTAATGGCTGGCACAGGCACCTGCTCCACGCGAAGATCCTTGGCCGCATACCATACCGCTGCTTGCATATTGGTTTGACTCATGACTAGCCCTTCCTATCAAGACACATGATGTACCGGCTGAAGCCCGTACACGGGGGTTTCCAGGCCTTCCATACGCGCTTTCAACTGCAGCGCCAGGTAGTGCGAGTAGTGCCGGGACTGATGCAGGTTGCCACCGTGGAACCACAACGCCTCTTGCTGAGTGGGCTTCCACATGTTGCGCAGCTCGCCTTCCCAGGGGCCGGGGTCCTTGGTGGTGTCGGAGCCCAGCCCCCAGCACTTGCCCACCTTGTCTGCCACCTCCTGAGAGATGAGCCGTGCCGCCCAGCCATTCATCGAACCATAGCCCGTGGCGTATACGATGAGGTCCGCCGGCAGTTCGCTGCCATCGGTCAAGGTAATGGAGTGAGGATTGATGCGCTCGATGCCGACGCCGCTGCGTAGTTTGATATCGCCGTTGGCAACCAGGTCACAGGCCCCCACATCGATGTAGTAGCCCGAGCCACGACGCAGGTACTTCAGGAACAGGCCTGAGTCGTCGTCACCAAAATCGAGCAGAAAGCCTGCGTCTTCCAGCTTCTGATAAAACGCCGCATCACGCTGCTTGATGGCGGCAAAGGCGGGCCGCTGGAAATCGGGCAGCACCTTGTAGGGAATCGATGCAAACAGCAGGTCGGCCTTGTCATGGGTCAGGCCACCCGCCACCGCGTTTTCCGAATAGAGCGGCCCCAGCACCTCTTCCATCAACGAGTCCGACTTGACGATATGCGTCGAAGAGCGCTGAAGCATGGTGACATCGGCATCGTGCTCCCAGAGAGCCGCCGCAATGTCGTGGGCCGAGTTGTTCGACCCCACGATCACGCACTTTTTACCGGCGTAGGCGTCTGGCCCCGGATGCTGGCTGGAGTGCTGTTGCTCGCCTTCGAAACACTCCGCGCCCGGAAATTTGGGGATGTTGGGCATGCCCGACATGCCGGTGGCCATCACCAGCTGTTTCGGACGTAGCGTGATCTGCTCACCGTTGCGCTTGACGTTCACCACCCACTCGCCTGCGGCTTCATCGAAGCGTGCATTGTCGCAGGTGGTGGAACTCCAATAGTTGAGCTCCATCACTTTTGTGTACATTTCCAGCCAGTCGCCCACTTTGTCTTTCGGGGCAAACACCGGCCAGTTGTCGGGAAACGGAATATAGGGCAGGTGGTCGTACCACACCGGGTCATGCAGGCAGAGGGATTTATAGCGCTTGCGCCAGGAGTCCCCCGCGCGTTCGTTACGCTCGATGATGAGGGTAGGCACGCCCATCTGCTTTAGCCGCGCCCCCAGGCCAATGCCGCCTTGTCCTCCTCCGATGATCACGCAGTAGGGCTGGCGCGTGTAACCCAGCTCAGCCTCTTCACGCTCGCGGGCTTCCAGCCAGGTTTCGCGCTGTTTATTGGCGCCATGCTCGGCACCTTTGGGGCGGTGGTGGTTACGCGGTTCGGGAAAATCATCCAGCGCCTGCAGGGTGGTGAGCAGCGTCCAACACTTGCCGTTCTTCAACCGCAGGTAGCCTTTGCCGCTGGCAATGGCCGTTTTAAACGTGAACCACGCCTCCACGGTATCGCCGTTCTCGCTGGCGTCGCCGTCTATCTGCCACTGGCCAGGCCGGGTATTCGCCAGGGTGGCCTCCAGCATCGCCTGAATCTCCTGTTTGCCTTCGCAGGTTTTGAGATTCCAGGTAAAGGATAAAAAGTCGCGCCAATAGCACTCGTCGTTGAACAGCGCTAATACGCGCTGAATATCCTGCGCCTGCAGCGCGTCATCCAGGGCCTGCAGCCATGCCTGAACGGAGGTGGTGGCGTTAGAGGGTGTACTTGCCTCGGTGTGAGTCATCGTGGGTACTCCAGGGTCGTTGTTATTGTTGAGCTGTCGATAAGACACCCACCCCTAAGCACCCGCCGTGCCAAACGCTCAAAACCGGTCATAAATGACTGAAAAACATCATCAATCAAGCATCTTCGAAGCGCTATAAAACCGCGCCAACCGCGTACAGCTGTCACGCCTTGTGTACGCGCCACGTTACAGGTGTAACGCGCGACCAACGGCGTAATACGCCCTCGTTGACACCCACCACAAAGCGCATAGGCTGGAGACACAACAAGAATTTTGTGTGGATACGCCATGCCAACGCCATCACTGCCACCGACCCGCCTGGCCCCGATGCAGCGCCAGCACATCGAACACATCTTTCAGCTCGGCGAAGGGCTGGATGTGCCCCAGCTACCGGCGCAGGCCACTATCCGCCGCTCCTGGCTGCGCTGCTTGAACGAGTATCGGCTCGACCCCACGCAGCCCCGCCCTGCCCGAGTAGTGCCCCAGCAAACACTGCTCGAGCATCGCGAATCCGTCGATGAACTGCTGCACGTTGCCCGAGCCGGGGTCGACCAGCTCTACGGGCAAATCGCCCAGCTCGGCTACGTGCTGTTGCTCACCGACCACCGGGGCATTACCGTCGAGTTTCGCGGCAACCCCAGCCAGGACCAGCAGCTACGCAAGGCGGGCCTCTATTTGGGTGCCGACTGGGACGAGCGCTTCGCGGGCACCTGTGCGGTGGGCACCTGCCTGCACGACCGCCAGGCGATCATTTGCCACCGCCAGGAGCACTTCGACGCCACGCATATTTCACTCACCTGCACCGCTGCCCCCATCGCCGACCCGCAGGGCAACGTCATGGCCGTGCTGGACATTTCAGCGCTCCACTCCCCGGCCCAGCACGAAAGCCAGAACTTCAGCCTCTCGCTGGTCACCCTTTACGCCCGCATGATCGAAGATGCCTACTTCTTGCAGCGCTACCGCGACTGTCTGATGGTGCGCCTGGATACCTCGCGGGAATTCGTGCATGTCAACGGGCGCGGTCTCATCGCCATGGAAGAGAACGGCCAAGTGATTGCCGCCAACGCCGTGGGCCGCGAGCTGATCAGTGCGCACCAGCGCCGCTGGCCGCCCTGGTCAAGCCATCACGCCCCCATGCTGGGTGAACTGTTCGAGTGCGACATGGCCGACGTACTGAGCATCAATGGCGCCAGCGACGACCAACTGCGAGCGTTTCGTGCCCGTGCCAGCAATACCATCTATTTTCTCAGCCTGCTGGAGCCAAAACGGCCCCGCCGAGAGGCAGCAGAGCGTTCCCAGACTCCCTTGGCCGCGCCGTTGGCACGGCTGGGTGGCGACGACCCCGCCATGCGCAAAGTCCAGAAGCTCGCCGATAGGTTGCGCAATGAGGTCAGCGTCAACGTGTTGATCACCGGCGAAACAGGCACCGGCAAGGAAGTCGTGGCGAGAGCCCTGCACGACAGCGGCCACCGGGCCAACGGCCCCTTCGTGGCGGTGAACTGTGCGGCCATTCCCGAAGCTCTGATCGAAAGCGAGCTGTTTGGCTACGAACCCGGCGCCTTTACCGGTGGCCGGGCCAAAGGCATGCGCGGGCTGATCCCCCAGGCCCATGGCGGCACTCTGTTTCTGGATGAGATCGGCGACATGCCGCTGGCGCTGCAAACCCGCCTGCTGCGCGTACTGGCCGAGCGCGAAGTGATGCCGCTGGGGGCGAACAAACCCGAAAAAGTCGATATTCGGGTCATTTCCGCCACCCACCGCCATATCGACGCCATGATTGCCCAGGGCGAGTTCCGCGAAGACCTTTATTACCGCCTGAACGGCGCCCAGCTCAGCCTGCCCGCGCTGCGTGAGCGAGCCGACCGGCTCTTCGTGATTCGTCAGGTGTTCGATGAGGTCGTCAACGAGCGCCAAGGCGCACACACGCCCCGCCTGAGAGCCGATGCCATCAGCGCTCTGCTGGCCTACACCTGGCCTGGCAACATACGTCAGCTCAAGAATGCCCTGGCGTTTGCACTGGCCACTGCCGAAAGCGACGAGATTACCGTGCATGACCTGCCGGAGCAGTGCCTGGGCGCACGCATCACCCGCCGTCGTCTCGACCAGACCCAGCAGGCCAGCCCACAGCACCACCCGCTGGCCGAACTGCTCCACCAGCACCAGTGGAATGTCAGTGCCGTGGCTCGCCATCTGGACGTGTCACGCCCTACCGTGTACCGCCAGATGCATCGTCTTGGGCTGGTACCGCCCAACAAGGCCTGAACCGTGGGCGCTTGGCCGGGAGGGCCAGCCTCACGTACACTTGTTTGAATCTGATCACGCTTTCGACAAGCCGAGGCCCAGCATGGCGTTTGACTCTACCTCTTCGTATATCGCAACCGATGCACTCAAGCAGGCGGTGAATGCCGCCGTGGTACTCCAGCGCCCGCTGCTCATCAAGGGCGAGCCGGGCACCGGCAAGACGCTGCTGGCCGAAGAGCTGGCGGCTTCGCTGGGCACTCGGCTGATCACCTGGCATATCAAGTCCAGCACCAAGGCAGCCCAGGGGCTCTACGAATACGATGCGGTGAGCCGCCTGCGCGACTCGCAGCTGGGCGTGGAAGGCGTCGAGAACGTCGGCAACTACATCAAGCCCGGCAAGCTCTGGGAAGCCTTCACCGCCGGTGAGCGTGTCGTGCTGTTGATCGACGAAATCGACAAGGCAGACATCGAATTCCCCAATGACCTGCTCCAGGAGCTGGATCGCATGGAGTTTCACGTTTATGAAACCGGCGAGACCATCCGTGCCGAGCAGCGTCCGATCATCGTCATCACCTCCAATAATGAAAAAGAGCTGCCGGACGCCTTCCTGCGCCGCTGCTTCTTCCACTACATCGAGTTCCCCGACCGCGAGACCATGCAGGCCATCGTCGACGTTCACTTTCCCGACATTGCTCCCAGGCTCGCCAGCGAGGCGCTGGAGGTCTTTTTCGACCTGCGCAGTGCTCCAGGGCTGAAAAAGAAGCCTTCCACTTCCGAGCTGGTCGATTGGCTCAAGCTGTTGATGGCCGACGAGCTGGCTCAGGAAGCGCTGTATCATCGCGACCCCGCCAAGGCGCTACCGCCCATGGCCGGCGCGCTGGTCAAGAACGAGCAGGATACCCACCTGCTGGAACGCCTGGCGTTCATGATGCGCCGCCAGAAGAACAGCGGGCGCTAAGCCATGTTCATCGGCTTGTTCGAGACCCTCAAACGCGCAGGCGTACCCGTTTCACTGCGGGAGCTTTTGGACCTTCACGCGGTGGTGGAGCGCGGCGTGGTGTTTGCCGATATGGAGGCGTTCTATCAGGTCGCGCGCACGGTCATGGTGAAGGATGAGCGCCACTTCGACCGCTTCGATCGGGCTTTTGCCGCCTGGTTCAAGGGCATCGAGGACATGGACGCCGCCATCGAAGCGCTGATTCCCGACGAGTGGCTGCGCCGCGAATTCGAGAAACAGCTCACCGATGAAGAGAAAGCCAGGATCGAGTCGCTGGGCGGGTTGGAAGAGCTCATCGAGACCTTCAAGAAGCGCCTGGAAGAGCAGAAAGAGCGCCACGCGGGGGGCAACAAGTGGATTGGCACCGGCGGCACCAGCCCCTTTGGGGCCTACGGCTACAACCCGGAAGGCATTCGAATTGGGCAAGACGGCTCCCGCCACCGCCGCGCCACCAAAGTGTGGGACGAGCGACGCTTTCGCGATTACGACGACTCTCTGGAGCTGGGCACCCGCAACATCAAAATGGCCCTGCGACGGCTGCGCAAGTTCGCCCGCCAGGGCGCCAGGGACGAGTTCGATGTGGACGGCACCATTCGCGAAACCGCCCGCGATGCCGGGCTGCTCAATATCCAGATGCGCCCGGAGCGCCACAATGCGGTCAAAGTGCTGCTGTTTCTGGACGTGGGCGGCTCCATGGACGACCACATCCGGGTATGCGAAGAGCTCTTTTCTGCGGCACGCTCCGAGTTCAAGCACCTGGAGCACTACTACTTCCATAACTGCCTCTACGAAGGCGTCTGGAAAAACAACCTGCGCCGTGGCAACGAGCGTATCCCTACCATGGACGTACTGCACACCTACGGCGCGGACTACCAGGTGGTCATCGTCGGCGACGCCGCCATGTCGCCTTACGAGGTCACCCACCGTGGCGGTAGCGTGGAGCACTTCAACGACGAAGCGGGCGGAGTGTGGCTCAAACGGCTGGCCGATAAATTCCCCCGGTTGGCGTGGCTGAACCCCATGCCACCCCGCGCCTGGGAGTACACCTACTCGACCACCCTGATCCGCGAGCTGATCGACGACCGCATGTACCCCATGACCCTGGAGGGGCTGGAAAACGCCATGCGTGACCTGGCCAAGTAGCGGACGTCTATTCACCACGACTATCCGCCTCAACTATTCACCAAAACTGCAGCGCACAAAAAACGGCGTGCCCAGGAGGCACGCCGTTTTTATGGACGCCATGTCGAACGGGCGCGCAGGCTATGCCATGCGGGTCATCAGGCTGTGGCCTGTCAAACGGCGGTGCAACACCGCCATGCCGATATGGCCCAGCACCAGTACCAGCAGTGCCCAGCCAAGCTCACCGTGCAGCAAGCCCCCCAGGTTGATCATCCACTCCACGCGCTCACCGCCTCCCGACATCAGCGGTACGCCGAATACCTCCAGCGGCCGCCCCGAGCCGTACTGACGAATCAGCGCAATGGTGGGTACCGCGATCATCAGGCCATAGAGTGCCAGATGGCCCAGCTTGGCCATGACGCTCACGGCAGGCGGGCGGCGCGAGGCATTGGCCAACGCCCAGAGCGCCCGCAGTACCACCAGCGTCATCAGCAGCACGCCAACGTTTCGATGAGTGCCCCACAAGAAGCTTTCAATGGCCGTATCTTCCAGTAGCACCCGTGCCCCAGCGCCACTGAATTGCCAAACGAACAGCAGGGCCATGCCCCAGTGCAACGCCCGACTCACCAGGCCGTAACGAGACGTCGAATCCATGATCGCAAGCGCCATGATGCAAATTCCTCATAACTATCACTATTGAGGAAGCCATTTTACCCTGAACTTGACGACGCTTCGTGACAACAACGTGCAAACAGGTTCTCAAACATGGAACACGCCGCTCCACCTGAAGGCTACAAAGACGTCGGGAACTGATTCAAGCCCGCCAGGAAGGCTTCCTTGGCCTGGCCGAAAGCGGCCGCGTCGTGCTTGAAACGACGCAGAATCAACGCCTCGTCCAGCTCCAGGGTGGGCGCCAGCTCATCCACATGGCTGGCAGGATGGCGCGCCACGAGCCCAACGCGCTGGCCCTGCGCCGTGGTCCACCAGCGCTTGAACCCGCACTGCTGGTAGAACGCCTCTTCCTGCTCACTGCTCACCTCGACACGTAGCGGCGCCTTCAGGCTCAGTTCGCTCAGCAGGCGGGCCTTGGCCCCTTCCACCAGCTCGCAGGCATGGGTGACGGTCATGCCCTGGCCTTTCTCGTCCAGCACCAGCAGCGCCAGGGCCAGCGGCTTGCCGTTGCCATCCACCCCCGCCAGCAAGCGCGCGCCTTCCTGGGCAAACAGCACGTTCCGAGTACCGGTGAAGACCACCAGCGGCGTCAACCCTGCCGCCTGGCCATAGACTTCAGCACACAATTTGGCCAAACACGCATCCCGCTGGGCACGTTCACTTACATGGACTACCTTCATGACGCCCTCTCGTTGCGTTCATCTACCCCGCCCTTCAATAAGCGCTGGCGGGCTATAAAAGCCCGCCAGCGTAGAGCAAAGCGCGGGGAGACACCAGCCTGTTTCGATGGAACCCAGTGGTTATGGCACAGTCGCACTATGGGCAAGGCATGTTTGTATTGCCAAGGAGAACACATGACACAGTTCATCAACGATCCTACTCTGCCTAAACCCGACTTTCCGGGCAGCCACATGGTAATCGACGACCACTACGCGTTTATCTCTGGCCTTACCGTGGCCGATCTCTCCAATGGCGACGTAGCCCGTGGTGATGTGAAAGAAGAGACCCGTTTGGTGATGCGTGAGCTGGAACGCATGCTGGTGCAGGAAGGCGGTAGCCTCGCGGATGTCGTGAGGGTAGATGTTCACTTGGCGGATCTGAAACAGATTAGCGCTTTGGACAGCGTCTATGCTGACTTCTTTGAACCAGGACGCTACCCCGCACGAACTTGCACCGAATCCCCGCATATCTGCGGTGGCAGCCAGGTAGAAATTACCCTGATGGCCAAGCGGGCACGCAAAGCAAGCCCTGACAAGTAAATGTTTGCCTTCACCTCAGCAAGGCCAGTATTGCTTCGATATCCAGGTGCGCCTCCAGCGTATCGGCCAGGCGGTCCAGCGCCTGTTCACGGTGGGCGGTGTAATCGATACGACTGGCGCTGGCCAGCCCCAACCGTTCCAGCAAGGCCTGACAGGCCTCGGGGTGGTCGAACAACCCGTGCAGGTAGGTGCCCAACACTTGCCCATCCTCGCTGATGGCCCCATCAAAATGGCCGCCCAGGTCGAAGAGCGGGCGCTCCAGCGCCTTGCCCTCACTCACGCCGTGATGGATTTCGTAGCCGCTCACCGCCACCTGGCTACCGGCCAGCACTCCGTGCACGTTGCGCAGTTGCTTGGCCGGGGCCATGCGCGTCGAAAGCGCCAGCCAGCCCAGGCCCGCCACCCGCCCGGCGGTTCCCTCCAGCCCTTCGGGGTCGTCCACCCACTCCCCCAGCATCTGAAAACCGCCGCAAATGCCCAGCACCTTGCCCCCGTAACGCAAGTGCCTGGCAATGGCAGCCTCCCACCCTTGGCGCTTCAGCCAGGCCAGGTCGCTGGCGGTGCTTTTACTGCCCGGCAGGATGATCACATCAGCTGCCGGTATCGGCTGGTCCGGCCCGATAAAGCTCAACGATACCTGCGGGTGCAGGCGCAAGGCGTCGAAGTCGGTGTGGTTACTGATGCGTGGCAAGGCAGGCACGATGACGCTCAGGGTGTCGCGCTGTTTTTCTGCCTGCACCGTGCCAATGCTGTCTTCGGCATCCAACAGCAGCCCGGGCAGATAGGGCAACGTACCCAGTACCGGTTTGCGGGTGCGCGCCGTCAGCCACTCGAGCCCCGGCTCCAGTAGCCCGATATCGCCCCGAAAACGGTTGATGATGAAACCCCTGGTCCGCGCCTGCTCGCTGTCGCTCAGCAGCGCCAGGGTACCCACCAGCTGGGCAAACACCCCGCCACGGTCGATATCGCCCACCAGCAGTACCGGGCAATCCACGGCTTCGGCAAAGCCCATGTTGGCGATATCCCCCTTGCGCAGGTTGATTTCTGCCGGGCTCCCCGCCCCTTCGGCAATGATCACCTCATGGCGCTGGGACAACGCCTGCCAGGCGGCCATCACACTCGCCTGGGCGGTACGTTTGAAGGCGTGATAATCCAGCGCATCCATATGGCCATGTACCTTGCCCCGCAGGATCACCTGGGCACCCCGGTCCGTTTCCGGCTTGAGCAGTACCGGGTTCATGTCGCTGTGCGGCATCACCCCCGCCGCCTGGGCCTGAAGCGCAGTGGAGCGGCCAATCTCTCCGCCATCGATGGTCACGGCGCTGTTGAGCGCCATGTTCTGGGGCTTGAACGGAGCCACCGAGAACCCCCGGCGCTGCAAAACACGGCATAGCCCCGCCACCACGGTACTTTTGCCTGCATCCGAGGTGGTGCCTTGAATCATCAGTGTGGTCATGGCGTCTTCTCGGCCTACGCAGTTGCTGAATATCCGTCCATTAAATCGCGCGTCCTCAGGCTGCACAAGGTGCGGCGTGGAAGGGCCGGATAACGGGCAGACAGACTGCTCGTTTTCCGCTAGGGTAGCGGCTCTTGAAACGAGCGATGACCCCGAGATGCAAACGCTACTGAACGAGATTGCCGACGAGCTATCCCACGCCACCGAGCGCGGCAAGGTGGCCGACTACATTCCCCAGCTGGCCCAGGTCGATCCCAACCAGTTTGCCATCAGCCTGGCCACCGTCGAGGGCGAGCGCTTCTCGGCGGGCTGCGCCACCACGCCGTTCTCGATTCAGAGTATTTCCAAGGTCTTCACCCTGACCATTGCCCTGGGCAAGCTCGGCGATGCGCTGTGGTCCAACGTCGGCCGCGAACCCTCCGGCGACCCCTTCAACTCCATCGTGCAGCTGGAACACGAGAGCGGTAAACCGCGCAACCCGTTCATCAATGCCGGGGCCATTGCGGTGGTAGACGCCATCATGATGGGCCATGCCCCCAAGGAAACCCTGGCCGAAATATTGAGCTTCGTGCGCTATATCGCCGACGACAACAGCATCTGCTTCGACCATCAGGTCGCCGCCTCGGAAATGCAGCACAAGGACCGCAACGCCTCGCTGGCGCACTTCATGAAAGCCTTTGGGCGGCTGCGCCACGACGTGGACAAAGTGCTTGGCACCTACTTTCACCAGTGCGCCATCGCCATGAGCTGCGAGCAACTGGCCCACGCCGGGCTGTTTCTGGCTTCCGACGGCGTCAACCGCCCCAGCAACCTGCGGGTGGTGTCGCCCCAGCGGGCACGCCGAATCAACTCATTGATGATGATGTGTGGCCACTACGATGCCTCGGGGGAGTTTGCTTTCCGCGTGGGCTTGCCGGGCAAGAGCGGCGTGGGCGGCGGCATTCTGGCCATTGCGCCGGGGCGCGGCTCGCTGGCCGTCTGGTCGCCGGGGCTGGATAGCTACGGCAACAGCCTTCTGGGAGTGCGCGCCCTGGAGATGTTCGTGCAGCGCACGGGCTGGTCCATATTTGGACATTAGCTTGCGCTAGCTGGGCTCTAGCCGGTCACTCGCTTCAAGCGCTTTCCGAGGATTCCAGATGCTGGGCCGCTTCCCAGGCCTGCACCTGGCGTTTCACCTCCAGCCCCCAGCGGTAGCCACCCAGGGCGCCGCTTTGCTGAATCACCCGGTGGCAGGGAATCCATAGCGCCACGGGGTTGGCACCCACCGCGTTACCCACCGCCCGAGACGATTTCGGCGCCCCCAGCCACTGGGCGATGTGGGAGTAGCTGGCAAGCTGCCCATCCGGAATCATCAGCAGCGCCCGCCATACGTTGAGCTGAAAGTTGGTGCCCCGCACATGCAGCGAAAGTGCCCCAGGCGCTGCGCGGCGCGGCGGTTCGAACAGCGCCTCGACGGCGTAACGCGTGGCGTCCGGCTGGTGGCGCAAGGTACAGCGCGGCCACTCGGCGGCCAGCTGCGCCAGAATCTCCGCTTCGGGTGTCGCTGCCAGAAAGCCCATGCGGCAAATGCCTCTCGGGGTGGTAGCGACCAGCACCTGGCCAAACGGCGTGGGGTGAACCCCATAAGCAATTTCCACGCCCTCCCCCTGGCGCTTGAACTCCCCCGGCGTGACCGCTTCCAGCGTCACGAAATGATCGTAAAGCCGCGAACCACCGCTCAGCCCCAGCGCCTCGGCGGTGTCGGCAAGGCTCTGGGAAGAAGCAATCAACTGCTTGCCCCGCGCCAGCGTCAACGCTTGTAAAAAGCGCTTCGGACTCACCCCTACATAGCGGCTGAACAGCCGCTGAAAATGGAACGCACTCAAGTGTACCTGCTCGGCCACCGCCTCCAGGCTCGGCTGCTGGGCGGCGTGGGCCACCATGAAGGCCATGGCTTTTTCGATACGGGCGTAGTCGTTCATCGCGTCCATCTCACGGGCAAAGGGGCAAAAAGAGGCTGATGCTCACTAAAGCTTACCCAGTGAAAGGCCCGACACCTACCCGAATCTTGCGCACTACAAATGCCGGTAAATCACCCGCAAGGGTTGCCCCAGGTGGCGTTGCAGCGACTCGGTCTGTTGGGGGCTCATGGCCCCTGTTCTGGGGTTGATGGCCGTGAGCGAAAACCGAGCGAACCCTTGGGGGAAGGAGTAGTCGAGCTGGTGCACGCTGGCAACGCTGCCGCAGCACGGTAGCGTCTGGGGAAGGAGCGCAAAGCCACGCTGCGCGTCGTAATCCTGATCCATCAGGAGATGCCAATCAGGAAGGGTCAGCTCTTGCGCGCACAGATGACAGCGTACGTACTCGAAGTTGCTGCCACAGTCATGAAACATCACATGCTCTGATACCTGCTCGTCTATACTCTCTGCCTCGGGCATCCACTGCCACAACGCAGCCTTGGCCTGGGCTACCTGCTGCGCAGAGGGCAGATAGTGAGGCTCTGCCGGAATGATGACGATATGATGATCACTCATGTGAGTCACTCCGTGTGAGTCGGTCCAAGTGCGTCGGTCAATGAATACGCAACAGTCTACTCTACACGACAACCCCGCACATTCATCATGTGCGCCGCCGCCAGTCGGCCATGCCATTTACGTCAGGAGGACACGATGGCGCTGATCTCTACCCGTACCCAGCACTGGCTGGAGCGTTTGAACGGCTCCAAACACATGCTCTGGCTGATCGCCACCCTCTCGTTTCTGGAAACCATCATACTGCCCGTGCCCATCGAGCTGGTACTGATCCCGTTGATGGCGGTGAACAAACAGCGGATCTGGGCGATTGCCACGGCCACCACGCTGGGCTGCCTGGTGGCGTCGTTGGTGGGCTATAGCGTGGGCATGGTGCTCTACCAATCGGTGGGAACCTGGTTTATCGAGTTCATGGGCATGGAGGAGAGCTATCAGGCGTTCCAGGGCTTCTTCAACCGCTACGGGTTTGCCGCGATTCTAGCCATCGGCATTCTTCCCATCCCCTTCCAGGTGGCCATGATTACCGCCGGGCTCTCCGGTTACCCCATCCTGCTATTCGTGCTGGCGGCGCTGCTCTCACGCGGGCTGCGCTACTACGGGCTGGCCTGGCTGGTGAAACGCTATGGCAAACGGGTTGAAACTCTGTGGAAGCGTCATGCGCTGATGACCAGCCTCGCACTGGGCAGCGCGGTGCTGGTCATCGTGTTGGTCATGCAGGCATTGGCGGGAATGATCGTGTGATGGGCTAGCGGCTGATTGGCCCAGCCCTCACTCGATATAGTAACCACTGACCCGCCAGGTGCCGTTTTCCAGATGTGGGGTTACTACCTCGACCACTCGGGGGCGGTTGGCAAACTGGGTCTGGAAGGTAACGACCTTGAAGTCGCCCCGTTCAGCGCCGGGCATGGAGGTGTACTGCGAAACGCGCACTCGGCGGCGCGATTGCACCGAGCCAAAGTCCTTGCGCGACAGCGCAACGGTGCGTTCAAGCATAGTGGCAGAAAGCGGTGTGCTCAGCAGTGGCGAAGCGGCTTCCCATGCCTGTTCATACTCGCTGTTATCGATCTTCGCCAACCACGCCAGCGCCGCCTCCTCTGCCGCCTGCACAGATGCCTGAGCCGTTGCGGTAAGCATCAACAGGGCAGCGGACAACAACAGAGCACGTAATTTGGGCATGGCAGACTCGTTAGTGGCTAAGAAAAGACGTACCTTTCTATTATCGGAAAATCGCCAGGATTCTTTAGCCCTCCGTCAGGCATAGCCGCATGAAACAACTATTGGGATCAAGCCGGTAGCTGCCGAACGGCCCGCAATACTCGAACCCGAACCGGGCATATAGACGGCGAGCGGGCTCGAAGAAGGCCATCGAGCCCGTCTCCAGATAGACGGTGTGATAGGGTCTCTTCCAGCACGTGCGTCAACAGCCGAGCGCCCACGCCCTGCTGGCGGGCAGCGGGCGTGGTACGCATGGACTTCAGCTCCGCCTGGCCCTCCCCCAGCGCCTTGATTGCCGCGCAGCCCAACAGCTGGCCGTTCTGGCGGGCGCTGTAAAAGGTGATGTTGGCTGCCTTAAGCGCGGTCACATCCAGCGCATGCACGCTTTCTGGCGGCGAGGTGGCGTGCATGTCAGCCAGGTGCTCTTCCAATAGCGCCACCACATCCTGCGCTTCCAGCGTTTCAATTCCGATATGTATCATCGCCCTCTCCGTTGGCTAGCCAAACCCGGCTTCTCAAATACGAAGCGCTCGTATACCATGCGCCACCTCTTTCCTTTAGCGTTCACCGTTAGGCCACCATGTCCGTCAACGCGCTCTACACCGACCTTTCCGGCTATTACGATCTGATGTGCGTCGACATCGACTACCGCGCGCAAAGTAACGCCATTCATCGCCTGCATCAGCTGTTTGGCAACGCGGGCAGCCAGCACCTGGACCTGGCCTGCGGCACCGGCCCCCACGTGCGCCATTTTCTGGATGTGGGTTACACCAGCAGCGGGCTGGACATTCACCAGCCGATGCTGGACCTGGCAGCCACCCGCTGCCCGGAAGCTCACTTTTCGCTGCAAGACATGGGCCAATTCCAGGTGGATGAGCCGGTGGATTTGATCACCTGCTTTTTATACTCCATCCACTACAACGCCAACCTGGAAAAGCTGAGCGCCTGCATCGCCAGCGCCCACCGCGCCCTGCGCACCGGCGGCGTACTGTGCTTCAACAGCGTGGACAAAGAGCGCATCGACAACGCGCTGTTCGTCAAGCACACCGCCCAGCAGGGCGAGGATCGCTTCACGTTTCGTTCGGGTTGGCACTATGCGGGGCAAGGGGAACGGCAAACGCTGCGGCTCAGTATCGAAAAGAGCACGCCTGCGGTCACCCAGGTATGGAATGACGAGCACCCCATGGTGGCGGTCAGCTTTGGCGAACTCATCGCCCTGCTGACGCCCTACTTCGAGGTGCACGTGTTCGAACACGACTACCAGACCATCACCCCGTGGGACAACGCGTCTGGCAATGCCATCTTCGTGTGCGTGAAGCGCGACGGCTAAGGTATTTACCTCAGGCGTCAGCTCTCCTGGCTGGGGCGCTGCTGTTGCTGCACGCCCATCAGGAAGTTGCGCAACATCTGGTCCTTGCACTCGCGGTAATTCTTGTGGCTTGGCTTGCGGAAGAACGCGCTCAGCTCGTGGGGGCTGAGCGGTAGCCCCACCTGTTCGAACACCGCCAGCACGTCTTCGGCCTTCATGTTCAGCGCAATACGCAGCTTCTGGAACACCATGTTGTTGTTCAGCTGGGTTTCCGGCGCAGGCACCGGGCCTTCGCGCTTGCCTCGCTTGAAGCTGATGAAGCCATTCAAAAACGCCGCCAGCTCACGGTTCTTCATGGGTACCAGCGCTTCGTCCTCATCCTTCTTCAGCCAGGCCGTTACCTGGGCAGGCGTCACGTCCACCTCTGCCAGGGCGAAGATATTGACGATGGTGGCTTCCTTCAAATCGAAGGCATAGCGAATACGGCGAAAAATATCGTTATTGGTCAAGGGGACTCCTAACCGTTGGTGAGCGTGGCCAGCAGCTCGTCGATCTCTGCTTTCAGCTCGTTGTCTTCAATCGTTTGGGCGCTGGCCTGGGCGCGCTGCAAGCTTTCGATGGCGGCCTGGGGCTCGCCCAGCTCCACCTGCAGGGTGGCCATGGAAAAGCCAATCGAGGCCAGATGGTCGTTCGACTGCTTGGCCACTGCCTTGTCCAGCGCCTTTTGGTAGATCGGCAGCGCGTCTTCCAGCTCTTCGGTGAAGTCGGCCAGGGTTTCCCACTGCTCGGGGTGGTCTTTCTCGGTGTTCTCATGCTCGGTGCAGATCGCCTGCAGCTCGGCGTAAAGCGCTTCAAAGGTGGCGCGGTCATCCTTGGACGCGGCCTTCATCAGCTTTTCGGCCAGCTCGTACACCGCCTTGTAAATTTTGGTGTTGATCATCAAACCACGACCTTATCGACGTAAAACAGCAGGCTAAAGCACACAGGCTTCGCCGGGAAGGGGGGCATTATACCTTGTGTGAGGCGAGGTACGGTGACGCGGTGGGCAATATTCGAGCAACGGCGGGCCGATTTTACGCTATGCTGCACCACTTTTTACGTTCGACCCACCTACGACTCGCTGTCAGGGCCCCTTATGCCTTTTTCTACACTCGGTTTATCCACTCCCCTCGTTCAGGCGATTACCGAACTCGGTTACCAGACGCCCACGCCCATCCAGAAACAGGCCATTCCCGCCATTCTCTCGGGCAAGGACCTCGTCGCCACCGCCCAAACCGGCACCGGCAAAACCGCCGCCTTCGTGCTGCCACTGCTGGAGCGCTTCAGCAAGGCAGAAGCACTGCGGGCCAAGCGCATCCGCGCGCTGATTCTGGTGCCCACTCGCGAGCTGGCGGTACAGGTCAACGCCAGCGTGGCGCAATACGCCAAGCATACCCAGCTCACCTCGATGGCCGCGTATGGCGGTGTGGATACCGCGCCCCAAAAGGAGCGTTTGATCGAAGGCGTGGACATTCTGGTGGCCACACCGGGCAGGCTGCTGGACCTGGCCCATCAGCGCGCCCTGCACTTCGACGAGCTTCAGGTCATGGTGCTGGACGAAGCGGACAGAATGGTCGACATGGGCTTTGTGGATGATATTCACAAGATCATCGTGCGCCTGCCGGAACAGCGCCAGAACCTGCTGTTCACGGCCACCATGACCCAGGACGTTCGCGCCCTCGCCCGCAGTTTTTCAGACAGCAAGATGACCGACCTGGCCGCCAACATCGCGATCACCCCCAACGTTCGCGCCGCCGACACCATCGAACAGTGGCTGATCACGGTCGACAAGGACACCAAATCCGCCCTGCTCAGCCACCTGATCAACGAACAGGCCTGGGACCAGGCGCTGATCTTCGTCGAGAAGAAGCACAGCGCGGCCAAGCTGGTGGCCCAGCTGGAGAAACGCGGCATCGTCGCGGACTCCATCCATGGCGGCAGAAGCCAGGCCATGCGCGAAAAGATTCTGGCCCAGTTCAAAACCGGTGAGCTCAAGTACCTGGTGGCCACCGGCGTCGCCGCGCGGGGGCTGGATATCGGCGAACTGAGCCGAGTGGTGAACTACGACCTACCCTTCCAGCCGGAAGAGTACATCCACCGCATTGGCCGCACCGGCCGCGCCGGGGCCTCCGGGGAAGCAATCTCGCTGGTGGATATCAGCGACTTCAAGAACCTGTGTGCCATCGAACGGCGCATGAACCAGCTCATCGAGCGCCGGGAAGTGGCGGAATTCCCGGTCAAGAAGGCCGTCCCGGCCTCCAATTTGAAACATGCCAAGAAAGGCAGCCGCTAGAAGTTGTACGCAACATCGGCGAGCGATGGCCCGCAGGCAGGCGCAGGCCTTACCCCTGAGCGGGTGAAAACGCCGCCAGCAGCTCGGCGTTGGTGGGGTACTTCTCCATCAGCGCCAGCAGCTTCTGCGCGCCGTCGGTTGGCTTGAGCGGCGTCAAGGCTCTACGCAGGCTGCGTACCTTCTCGATCTCGTGGGCCTCGATCAATAGCTCTTCTCGGCGGGTACTGCTTTTGGCAATATCGAGCGCCGGGAAGATGCGCTGGCTGGCCACCTCCCGCGACAGCACCAGCTCCATGTTGCCGGTGCCCTTGAACTCCTCGAAGATCACCTGATCCATGCGGCTTCCCGTCTCCACCAGCACGGTGGCCAGAATGGTCAGCGAGCCGCCGTTTTCGATGTTCCGTGCCGCCCCGAACAGTTTGCGGGGGATTTCCAGCGCCCGGGTATCCAACCCGCCCGACATGGTACGGCCACTGCCCCGCTGCCCCGCGTTGTGCACCCGGGAAAGCCGCGTCAATGAGTCGATCACGATCATCACATCGTGCCCTTCCCCGGCTTGCCTGCGCGCCGTTTGCAGCAGGTTATCGGCCACGCGCACATGGTGGGCGTAGCTTTCGTCAGACGACGAAGCGTGCACCTCGGCGGTCACGCTGCGCTTGAAATCGGTCACTTCCTCCGGGCGCTCATCGATCAACAGGGCATACAGCTTGATCTCGGGATACGCCGCCGCCACGGCCTGGCAGATATGCTTCAACAGCGTGGTTTTCCCCGCCCCCGGCGGCGCCACGATCAGCCCGCGCTGCCCCATGCCAATGGGCGTGATCAAATCCATCGCCCGCACGCTGTGCTCATGAACGCCATTGGCCAGATAAAGGCGCGGGGAAGGATGAATGGCGGTGCCGTTGAGAAAGCGCTTTTCGGGGTCGGTGTGTGATTGCTCTTCGGGTGAGGAATCGGCCACTGTGTCGGCGGGCTTGGCCTCTGGGGGCCGTTTCGTTTTGAGGCTTAGGGTTTTGCGGGTCATGGTTGGAGCCGTCTTGTCAAAGTGAGGGTTCGTGGTTGGCCGTGTTCGTGGTGACTCGACGGCGGATGTTAAACGTAGGCATGGTATTCAACGACCTCTCTGACGGCACACAGTGCCCTTTCGAGCTGCTTAATATCTACCGATGCTAGCGCAAGTCGGATGGCATGGGGCACCTGGGCTGCCGTTGAAAAGGGAGCAGCGGTAGACACTGATGCGCTGTTCCAAAAGCGCCACCGTTCCCTCTTGCACCCGTTGGCATGCCATCGCCGTCACCAGTGCTGGCGTATTTCAGGTCGTCGCACGAATCGTGCGCTCTATCTCGGCGACGTCGGGCCGTGAATAAAGGCTAATACATCCGCAACAGCCGTCGGTGATGCATTATTCGTAGTGGCTCCAGGCCTGAGAACTTTCACCACTCGCTCGTCATCGAGCACTTGATACCAGGCGATGCTGAATATTGATGCGGCGTGAATAGGCCCCTGCAAGATCACCCACGAGCTTCTCAAACGGGGGCGGCTTGCGGTATGGGTCTTCCGCTACCAGCGCTAGCCGTCCCTGCGCTTTTGGTTTGAGGCCGCGGTAGGCCAGCTTCGCAGCGGCGCGACTTTATCGCGTCGGCCTGCCTTGCCTTGTTATGGGTGCTTTGCCATGATATACCAATATTTGGTACAGGAGTTTCCCCATGGCTAGAAATACCAGCATTACACTCGGCCCCCACTTTGACGAGTTTATAGCCACTCAGGTTGAAAAGGGCCGCTATGGCTCGGTGAGCGAGGTGGTACGTGCCGGACTGCGTCTGCTTGAAGAAACGGAAAGTAAGCTTGAACGGCTCCAACGCCTCCTGGATGAAGGCGAGCAGAGTGGAATCGCAGAGTATTCCCTTGAAAGCGTTATTACAGAACTGGACAACGAAGCTCACTGATGCGTCCATACCTGCTCACTGCCTCTGCCCGAAAAGACGTTGTCGAGATAGGCCGCTTCACCACCGAAAAGTGGGGAAAGCGCCAACGCGATACGTACCTCAGGCAGCTTGACGATGCTTTCAAGCTGCTCGCTCGCCAACCTGATATTGGCCGCGATGCGGGTGACATAAAACCAGGGTACAAAAAGTTCAGTCAGGGCAGTCATGTTATCTTTTACAGAGCCGGTACGGAATCCAGGATCGTTGTCATCCGAATTCTCCACAACAGTATGGATGTGGAGCAGCATCTTTAACGGCAGAGTTCACCCGCCGTGAGGCGAAGCCGAGCGGTCAGGTGGAACGACTTGTTCTGTCGACAAATGCTATTTCACCTTCTTCAATTCGTAGCCAAAATCAGCCTCGTAGCCTTTCGCGTTCTCAAGCTGTTTCCCAGCAAGGAAGTGTCGCGTTCGTTCATCCCACATTTCCATACCCCTTTCCGAATAATGCAGGGCTACGTTTCCCATGCAAGCGAACAGGGACTGGAGAGGGCCGTCTACCTCGTGACATTCAAATGGAGGAAAATCAAGCCCAGCCATCTCGTCCTGGAGAGTCTCAATGCGACTTCGGTATTCCTTTGACTTGGACATGAATTCATGTTCATTGATGTCACCAGCCAACCTTGCTTGGAGTAAGTCCGTCATGGAGATGCGCAGACGCTTCATTTCCTCAATACGAGGTTCCACGAATCCCAAGTAGTCCTCTTTAGTCTGAGAGCGGGTCGCGGTCAGTTCCCCGATTGCCGAGTACATTTCGTTCCAGTCTGCAATGATTCCGTCACCGATGTTTTCCCCATTGAATCCCATCGGGCGAGCCGCTTCCGGCAAAGACTCGTGAATCCAGATCGAGCGACAGATATGATTGGAATTTGCTTCATCTTCTGCGCTCGGATATACAAATGTCCACACCACGTGCGCGTCGGCGTCGCCCCATGCTCCCTTGAGCAGATGGTTACGATGATAGCGACGTTTCGCACCCTCCGAAGTAACCTGCCGGATGATCGCAGCGATTTCGTCCTTGGAGGCGGTTCCATTTATCAGAACCTTAATTGAGTACCGTTTCGCCAGCCCGTGACTCACATCCGCTGTACTGGCGATCGTGTAACGGTTTTTCGCAACTATTGGCGTAAGTAGGTCACGAAGTTTAGGGAGCGACGCCGCATTCAATATCTGGGATTCTGGGAGGACAACCTTCCAGCCCTTCCCGGTGGACGATACCGTTTCCATTGTCACGGATTGCCAATATGCCACATCATTGTCAACATCGCAGATGCAGACGATTACCGGCAATGCATGGTTGAGCCAGTAGTCGGTATGGTTGGTATCCGTGCGAAACACAATCCCATTACCATTACGTTCCTCTAGGTAGCTTTCCCCTGCTTTGATCTGGATGGCAAGCAATTGACCAGTGGGTTCCTCGTGATTAATTAGTTCCGCGTGAGCGTCTATCCCATAATCGCTTTCAGCCTGCTCCCGGAACGCAAACCCCAAGGATTCGAACGCTGCCATTACAAGGGCAACCCCACGCCGGCCTATGCGATCCGACTCTTTAGCTTTCATGGAACACCTTGGAGTATAAAACGTCGACAGAACGCCTTGCTCACCGGAAAATTGTGAGCGTAGCGAGTAATTTTTCCTCGTGCAGCTACTTGTTATGTGCGCCTACTCCACGAGGCAAGATATTCATGCAAATAAAGTAGCGCCAGCCTTTCAAAGTATCGCGTTCTTTTTACGCTCAGTTAGCTGCAACTAACTCATCCAAGCATGAAATCATCTACATCGCTTACGCTGCGCAAGATTTTCTCTTCGGGAACACCGTAAGCAATGGCAAGATCAACGCTGGCCGATAGGGCAAGCTGGTAGTTCAGGTCGAAGTCAAAGGCTGCATCAGTAAGCTTGCCCAACTTATCGAACTCGGCATTAATCTCATCGACAACACGCTGATAAGTCTTGTCCAGAGAAGCCAGGAAGCTATCCATTTCCGCCTTCAAGGATTCCGTATGCTTGGCATCAAGACCCTGCGCCAGTTGTAACATCATTTTCCCTGAGATTGATCCGATGATGCCGCCAAGCACTGGTATCGGGATAATGGTCTGTCCAGCTGCTGTCGCCAAGCCAACGATGGCTGATTCGGCACACAGACACATGCCTAAATCAAAATACTCCTCGGAACTGATTTCCCCTGCCATGTATTCATTGCTCAGCGTAGCCAGGCCTTTGCCGGCGCTAACCACAGCTGCCGCGAAAGGTGCAGCCATGCCGGCATAGTTGGTCAGGCCATAGATTGCACCACCGGTGACGGCACCAGTACCAAAGCCTTTGGCTCCCGCAAAGCCCACATCCTTCCAGTCGTCAGTTGTGAACTCACCCCGGAAAACGTTCTTACCTTCTCGGGCCTTAGTATATAGCGCCATCCCGGTAGTGATTACACCGCTGACAGCACCGGCCACTGCGGCGGCTTGGGCAGCCCCAGCCCAAGATGGGCCGTGATCTAACCTGATCTGCTCTTGGCGATCAGAATTTATCTCCTCAAGTTCGGCTTCATGGCTGTCAAGTGTGTCATGCGCTACTCCCAACTGGACATCTGAGTAGGTAGATACACTGGGGGTAACTGCCTCTTCAAATTTTTTCCCAGTTAGCTCCTCGATCTTGCCTGCCCACTCCCTGATCGCTCTTTGACTTTTATCAGCAAGCTCAGTTTCTTCCCCATTAAGCACCCGCATGACAGTTTCGTACTTGTCAGACGGAAACATCAGGCCGCCATCCTGGGCCATGTCAGGATACTTCTCTAGGTGCTCGACAAATGCGCGCAACCCTTGCGATATGTTGCCGTAGAATTTCGACTGAAATGCCTGACCATCAACAAAGAAGTCTGCAGCACCAGTACGCGTAGTTCCCTCAAATGTAGCAACAGGATCGTTTCCATCAACGATGGAATAAGCATTGCGAATCTGAACCTCCACTATTTCAGCAAATTCACCATGCTTCGCCCCCTCAGATCCGAGGAGTTTTGAAGGATCTACGAGCCACGCCCGAGCACCATCAACTTGCTCAAATGCCTTTTCTAGCAAAGCTTCTTGAGCATTTAGTGCAGCTTCTTTTGAGGCCTCGCGCACCTCATTGAGGTGCTGCACAGCCACCCCGACAATCTGGTCACGAACGACACTGCTCTTAGAGCCCATATCAGCTCACATCCACCTTTTTGTTCAGCAGCTCGGAGAGTGAGTGAACATGGTTAATCAGTGCTGCGATGCTTTGGCGCATTTCCAGATCAAACTGATCATAGTCTAGCGGTGCCTCCTGCTTCAGCTTGGTCAGCATCTCACGCATACCCTTGGTATGATTATCAGTCTGCTCCAGCATTCGTCCGATTTCCAGGATGGCTGATCGGGTTGTACGCGTATGAACTTCCAGCTCTTTACGGGCAGCATTGGCTTGATCTGCGATTTTTCCGTTCTTGCTTCGGGCAAACAGACCTGCACCAACAACAGCAGTACCGCCAACTGCCCAGCCTACTGGGCCGGCTAGCGCTAACAGGGCCTTACCGCCGGCCATACCCGCACCACCTTTGGCCAAGGCTCCACCACCCAGCCACGCTAAGGCTGCTTTAGAGGCTGCAGCACCAGACAGAGTAGAAATTGCAGTTCCAGTTGATGCGGTACCAAATGTGGTAGCCACTGCCATAGCGGCAGTAGGTGCAAAAGCTGCGGTACCAACTCCTGCTGCTACGCCAACTGCAGCGCCGCCACCTGCCTTGACCTGAGCCTCTTTAGCAGCAAGCTCTAGCTCATGCAGGATACTATTGAAAACTGTGAACTCGGCTTTGTACTCGACAAAGCTCTTGTCGAAATCCTTAGGGCTATTAGCGAGACTGTTGATGTACGCCTCCACCTCGGGAATCAGCTCCAAGCTTGTAGACTGCCTCAGTTTGAAAAGCTCCTCTGCTTTGACCTGCGCTCGTTCGCACAGATCAGCGTAATCAGCTTGCACTTTTTCAAGCGACTTCAATGCCTCTTTCTTCACACCAGTCTTAAACATTCGACGATTCCTTATGTACTACTGCCATGGCGGCATTGGGATTACACATAACAGTGTGATTATACGCTCTTCCACATAACACTTTTGAACGCGCCAGCATGATTATTGATGTTATATAGCCACTCAAACAATCATAAACCACTGTTTCTAATAGACCATGTCTGGCGCATGGCAGCATAACCAAAATTAGCGTGACCGCCGCTTTTTACGATTTAATCATACTCTATTGATAAATTTGGCTTTGGTCACGCAGATTTTTGGAAAAATTGCGCTGGGTCAAGGGATGGGGTGGTTTGGGGAGTGTGAGTGTGGGGATGTGGCGGGGTCGGGGCGGCTGGCGCCGCCTTCGCGGGTGCCTTCCTCGCTCGTTACTCTCGCTCGGGCGTTACGCCGCGCTACGGGGTTGGTGGCGCTTTGGGGGATGTGGCAGGGTCGGGGCGGCTGGTCGCCGCCTTCGCGGGTGCCTTCTTCGCTCGTTGCTCTCGCTCAGGCGTTACGCCGCGCTACGGGGGCCGAAGCCTAACACTCACGAGTCACCAGCCACTCCTCTCCCCTTCCACTTTTCTCCTCACTTCAAAGCTCGATGCCTTTTTGGGCTTTGATGCCTTGGTCTTTGAAGGCGTGTTTGACGACTTTCATTTCGGTGACGGTGTCGGCGAGGTCGATGAGGGGTTGGGGGGCGTAGCGGCCGGTGACGATGGCGTGTTGCATGGGGGGGCGGGCTTGCAGGTCGTCGAGGACCTGGTCCAGGTCGAGGTACTCGTAGCGCAGGGCGATGTTGAGTTCGTCGAGCAGTACCATGTGGTAGCTGTCGTCTTGCAGCATGCGCTTGGCTTGTGCCCAGGCGGCGTTGGCGGCGGCGACGTCGCGTTCGCGGTCCTGAGTGTCCCAGGTGTAGCCTTCGCCCATGACGTGGTAGTCCACGTTGGACAAGTTGCGGAAGAAGGCTTCTTCGCCGGTGCTGAACGCGCCCTTGATGAACTGCACCACGCCTACTTTCATGCCGTGGCCCAGGGCGCGGGCGAGCATGCCAAAACCGGAGCTGCTTTTGCCTTTGCCGGGGCCGGTGAGCACCAGCAAAATGCCCTGCTCTTTGTCGGCGCGGGCAATGCGCTCGTTCATGATTTTTTGCTTGGCCGCCATGCGCTGGGCATGGCGTTCCGGGGTTTTGGCATTTTCGCGCATGGGGGCTCCTTGGGGTGTTCTACATTTACGCTTTCAGTACGTAGCGCAGGGTTTCCACGACCTGATCGGTGGTGGTGCACCAGGCTTGGGCCTGGGCGTCGACTTCTTTCAGCGGGTGAACGATCTCTTCGCTGTGCAGCGTGATGTAGGGCTTGGCCAGGGCTGCGCAGTAGCCTGCATCGAAGGCGGCGTTCCACTGCTTGTACTTGTCGCCGAAGCGCACCACCACCAGATCGGCTTGTTCGATCAGGGTGCGGGTGCGGATGGCGTTCACTTTGGAAGACTGGTGGTCACGCCAGAAGCCGTTGTCCGGCTTGCCCAGGTGGTCGCCAGCGGCATCGGAGGCGTCGTGGTCGGTCACCGGGGCGGTGAAGACCACGTCCAGGCCTGCGGCTTCTGCGCCGCGCTGGATCTCTTCGCGCCAGTCGGTGTGAATCTCGCCGGAAAGGTAGACGTAAAAGCTCATGGTGGCTCCTTGGGGTTGGGGAGTGTGTGTCGCCCTATCATAGCCCACTGGGCTTTATGGAAAAACCTTCCATATTTGATTTGCGGCGACCCGCCTCCCCTGCCCGTTACGGGCTAGGCTGCAGTGCCTGGCCGGTGAAAATGTCCGCCACCAGCCTGGGCGCGGAGGGAAAGTAGCCGTGGAAGTAGCTGGCCACCAGCGCGCCCTCGATGTAAATCGGTTCGGCTTCGCTGCCTGCCAGCTTGCGGGTGCGGGCCAGCGGCTTCAGGGAGGTGTCCAGCAGCGAGTGGTGGTAGGTGTGGCCGCGCAGTTCGCCGCGTTGGGTGTGCAGGCTTTGCAGCCCTAGCGCAGTGAGCTTTCCGGCCATTCTGGCGGTGCCGGGCAGTAGCCCCAGCATGGCGTGGCCGTTGCCGTCGCCATCTACCAGCTGCTCTACGCAGCTCATCAGCCCGCCACACTCGGCCAGTATGGGCTTGCCTGCCCAGTGGTGGGCGCGAATGGCGTCGTGCATGGGCTGGTTGGCGCTGAAGCGGGCGGCATGGAGTTCCGGGTAGCCGCCGGGCAGCCACAGGGCATCGCACTCTGGCAGCACTGTGTCATTGAGCGGCGAGAAGAAGCGCAGCATGGCGCCCATCTCTTCGAGCACGTCGAGATTGGCGCGGTAGAGAAACGCGAAGGCGTCGTCTTTGGCGATGGCGATACGCACGCCGCGCAGATGTGCCGGGGCAGGCGTGGGGGTCTCAGCGCTGAGCGTGACCCGCTTGGGCAGGCGGCCCAGCCCGGCCTCTTCCAGCACGTTCGCGGCGGCATCCAGCTGGGCATCCAGGCCGCCCAGTTCGCTGGCTTGCACCAGGCCCAGGTGGCGGTCGGGGATCTGCATGGCCTCGTGGCGGGGAATGGCCCCCAGCAGGGCAATGCCTTCCGGCATGCTCTCGGCCAGCAGTTTGCCGTGGCCGGGGCTGCCCACGCGGTTGGCGATCACTTCGTGAATGGCGAGATCCGGGTGGTAGTTGGCCAGGCCCTGGGCCACCGCGCCGAAGGTTTGCGCCATGCCCCAGGCATCGATGACCGGCAGCGCGGGAATACCCGCCAGCATGGCCAGGTCCGCGCTGGAGGGCGAGCCATCGAACAGCCCCATGGAGCCTTCCACCAGAATCACATCGGCTTCCTGGGCGGCTTTGGCCAGCCGCCAGCGGCACTCGTGTTCGCCGGTCATCCAGGGGTGAAGCTGGTACATCGGCTGGCCAGAGGCGACTTCTTGCACCATGGGGTCCAGGTAGTCGGGGCCGTGCTTGAACACCCGCACGGTGCGCCCGGCATTGCGGTGCAGCCGGGCCAGTGCCGCCGTCACCATGGATTTGCCCTGGCCGGAGCCGGGGGCGCTGATCAACGCGGCGTGTGCTTCACCTTGCAACATGTGGCTTCCTTGAATCATTCATGATCGGTCAATGGCGCTTGAATGGGCACGAACACCGGCGCGCCATCCACCTCTACCGTGGCCAGCCGCTGGCGGTAGAGCCGCTCTAGGGCGCTGGGTACCAGCATGGTGTCCCGGGGGCCCCAGCAGGCTTCGCCGCTGGGGTATAGCAGCAAAATGTGGTCGCACCAGCGGGCGGCCAGGTTGAGGTCGTGCAGGCACATCATCACCGCGCTGCCCTGGGCGGCCTGTTCGGCCATCAGCGCCATCACCGCACTTTGATGGTGCAAATCCAGATGGTTGGTGGGCTCATCGGCCAGCCAGAGGCTGGGGGCCTGGGTCAGTACCGTGGCCACGGCTACCCGCTGGCGTTCGCCGCCGGAGAGCGTGTTCACCAGGCGGTCGCGCAGGTGGGCCACGTCCAGCGCGGCCAGCGCGGCCTCGGCGCGGGCGTAGTCGTCGGCACCTTCCCGCTGCCACAATGAAAGGTAGGGGTGGCGGCCTATCAGCGCGGTCTCCAGTACCGTAGCGGGAAAGCCGTCCAGCCGCTCCTGAAACACCAGCCCCAGCCGCTGGGCCACTTGTCGCCTGCGTAGCTGGCCAAGTGGCGTGTCGTCCAGCAGCACCTGCCCCGAGCGGGGAGCGTGAAGCCCGGCCAAAGTGTGCAGCAGCGTGGTCTTGCCTGCGCCGTTGGGGCCCAGCACGCCCCACACCTGCCCCGGCTCGATGGTGAGGTTCAGCGCGGTGCCTGAACGGCGCCCCGGCACGTCGATGATCAACTCCTGGGTGGCCAAGCGGGTCATCAGCGGCTCCGGTAGAGCAGAAAGAGGAACGTGGGCACGCCCAGCAGCGCGGTGATTACCCCAACGGGCAGCTGCTCCGGAGCAATCAGGGTGCGGGCCAGGGTGTCGGCCAGCACCAGCAGCGTGCCCCCGGCCAGTGCACAGGCGGGCAGAATCAGCCGCTGGTCGTTGCCCAGCACCAGGCGCAGCATGTGCGGCACGATCAGACCCACGAAGCCGATGCTGCCCGCGCTGGTCACGGCGGCGGCCGTGAGCAGGCTGGCGGCGATGTAGATGCCCCACTCCAGCGGGCGCACATCGACCCCCAGCGCGGCCGCCTGCTGGGGGCCTCGAGCCAGTACGTTCAGGCTGCGCCCCAGCGGCACCAGCACCAGGCAGGTCATCAGCAGCAGGAGCAGCGGCGGCCAGGGGGTGCGGGAGTAGGAAAGGTCGCCCATCAGCCAGTAGAGCATGCCGGGCAGCCGCTCGGCGGGGCTCAGCGCCAGCATCAGGGTAATCACCGCGCCCCATCCGGCGGCCACCACCACGCCGGTCAGCAGCAGCCGGTCAGGAGTCCAGCCGCCCCGGCCATGGGCCAAGCCAAACACCAGCAGCGTCGATACCAGCGCCCCCACGAATGCAGAACCGGACACCAGCAGGCCGCCTAGGCCCGCCAACATGGCCGCCAAAGCACCAATCGAGGCGCCGCCGGAAAGCCCCAGCACGTAGGGGTCGGCCAGCGGGTTACGCAGCAGCACCTGCATCAGCGCCCCGGCCACGGCCAGCAGCCCGCCCACCGCAAAGGCCGAGAGCGCCCTTGGCAGGCGCAGCTCCACCACCAGGGTGCGCGCCAGCGCATCGCCCTGCCCCTGAACCACGCCCCAGAGCTGAGCCACGGAAAGCGAGGCGCTGCCCACCGTCAGCGAAAACAGCAGCGCCGCCACGGCCATCAGGGCCAGCAGGCCAAGGGGTGTCCAGCGGCGCAGCGGCATCAGGCGTCCTCGCGCTTCTGGCGCGCCTGGTCGAGTTTTTCGCACAGCAGCTGTGCGCCTTCCAGCAGCCGCGGGGTGGGCCGCTGGATCAGTGAAGGCGGCACGAAGTAGAGGTTCTCCTTGGCCACCGCATCGAGGTGGGGGTACTGCTCCCAGTGGGTCAGCCAGTGGCGGTTCTCTTCGCCCATGCCGCCCGCGATGATGGCTTCCGGGTTGGCGGCCAGCACAGCTTCGTCATCCAGTCTTGGCACCAGCCGTTCCAGCTCGCCAAACACGTTCTCGCCACCGCACAGGGTCACCACCTGGCCAATCAGATGTTCGTCACTGACGCCCATCAGCGGCTCGTCCCACACCTGGTAGAAGGTGGGTATCGGGTCGCGCTCGCTATAGCGCGCGGTGAGCGCGGCCATGCCGTCTCGGAACTCGCTGGCCGCCTGCCGTCCTATTGGCTCGGTACCGGCCAGCCGGGCGAGTCGTTCGATGGTGTGGGCGACGGCTTCCACGCTGCGCGGCTCGATGTAGAACACCGGCATGCCCAGCGCTTCCAGGGTCTCCATCTGCTCGGCGGGGTTGCCGGTCACCCAGCCGATGACCAGGTCCGGCGCCAGCCCCACCAGCGCTTCCAGGTCGATGCGCGTGTGGCTGCCTACCGAGGCCACCTGCTTGGCTTCCGGGGGGTAGTCGCTGTAGCTCACCACCGCCACCACCTGATCCCCCGCCCCGGCGGCCCAGGTCAGCTCGGTGGCCCCCGGCGAGAGCGTGGCGATACGGTTGGCAGAGGCGTGCAGGCACACCTCCCGGTCACGGTCATCCACCGCGCAGCGCGAATGGTCATCCCCCTGGGCGGCGGCCGCCATGAACGAAAACGCGAGGCCCAGGGCCCCGCGTGTCAGTGTGTCATTGGCCAAAGTGAACACTCAGGAACCCTGCCCGGCCAGCGTTGATGTAGTCGGCACCGTCGAAGGAGCGCGTGGTGGTGTACTCCTGGTCCAGCACGTTCTCCAACGTCACCCGGGCGCTCCACAGCGGCGCAAACTGCCAACCGGCGCGCAGGTTTACCAGGCCGTAGCCACTCAGGCGGTCCTGATTGGCGGCATCCCGGAAGCGGTGGTTCTGGGCCAGCCAGGAGCCGCCCACCGACCACTCGCCCAGCTCACGGTCGACGTCCAGACGCAGGCTTTGGGAAGCGCGGTTTTGCAGGCGCATGCCGGTCAGGCGATTCTCCGGGTCGGTGTAGGTGAGCGCCGCCGCCAGCGTCCAGGCATCGAGTTCGAGCCCGGCGCTCAGCTCGGCTCCCCGAATACGGCTTTCCGGCACGTTGAACTGCAGCCCCTGCCCCGCAATCAGGTTGTCGATGTCGGTCTGGTACAGCGCCGCATCCCAGAACCACTGGGCATACTGGCCGCGCACGCCTACTTCGAGGGTGTCTGAAGTTTCCGCTTCCAGATCGGGATTGCCGAAGCCAGGGAAGTAGAGCTGGTTGTAGGTGGGCGCATTGAACGCCGTGCCGTAGCTGGCGCGCAGGGTGTGCTGGTCGTCCAGCTGGTAGCCCAGCCCCAGGCTGCCGGTCACTTCCTCGCCGTAGGATTCGTTATCGTCGAAGCGCAGGCTCGCCTGTACCAGCAGCGGGGAGAAGTCCAGCAGGGCCTGGGTGAACACGGCGGCATTGCTGCGGCTGGTTTCATCGTAGGCGGTGGTGCTGTCTACCCGGTCTTCGCTGTACTCGGCACCGGCCACCAGCTCATGGGCCCCAGCGGTGAAGGTGTTTTCCCAGCGGGCAGCGCGAATCCTGGTATTAAAGGCAGACTCGCTGAAGCCATCGAAGTTATCGCTTTCATCGCGGGATTCGCTGAGCGTCAGGCGGCTACGCCAGCTGTCTGTCAGCGGCAGCTCGCCATACACCCCGGCCACCTGCTGCACGAAGTCGTTCTCGCCGCCGTCGTATTCGTTGTGGCCACGGGCACGCAGGGCCAGCACGCCCGCTTCGGCACCGTTATCGAAGGTGTGCGATACCCGCGCCAGCGCCGAGGTGTTGTCGTACCCCTTGTCGTCGCCATCGCGGCGCACGGGCTGGCCATCGGTGGTGAAGTGGCTACCGGCAAAGCTGTAGCGGGTGCCGCCTTCTCGGCCGCTGATCCCCGCGCTGAGCCGCTGGGTGTTGAACGAGCCACCGCCTGCGGAAATACGCGGCTGCGGGCCTTCCTCACGCCCTTCGGGGGTAAACAGTTGAATGACGCCGCCCATGGCATCGGCACCGTAGAGGCTGCCACGGGGGCCGCGCACGACTTCGACGCGGTCGAACATGCGTGGTTCCAGGTACTGCCACGCCGCGCCGCCGCTGGTGGCCGAACGTAAGCGAATGCCGTCGATCAGCAGCACGTTCTGGGCGCTGCCGGTGCCGCGCAGAAAGACGCTGCTGTTCTTGCCGAAGCTGCCGTTGCTGGAAACGTCCACGCCCGGCTGGCCACGCAGCAGGTCCGTGATGCTCACCGGGTCCTGGCGGCGAAGCGTCGCTTCATCCAGAACGGTGACCGAAGAGAGACTTTCGTTGGCGGTACGCGGTGCCAGCGCCGCTGTCACGACGACAGGATTGAGCGTATCGTGACTGGCCGAGGCCTGCTGCTGCGCCTGCGCATGAACGGCCATGGGCACGGCGGCCATGGCAAATGCCGCCAGCGTGGCGGTAGGAGATAAACGTTGCATGATGGATCCCTTGCGCACTGTGCTCACCCGCACAGCGTGTTTTTTAGTGGCCGGTGCAGGCGCACACGCAAGGCAGGCAAGCTGCGTTGGCAGCCCACCCTACACCCTGCACATGCCCGCCGCATGCCGGTAATCCGTGGCTTTTCAGCCGTCACTCCTGGGCCGGTCTCCGGGCTGACGAGCGAAAGGAGGCGCTTTTTTCAAGCGCCGACCCTTTCCGAACGACCACCTTCCCATGCCTGAGCACAGTGGCGTCTTGGCCGTTCTTGTCTCGATCACCGTTGCGGGGGCAGCGTTGGATTGACGCAGTTGCGTTCACCAACTTCCCGTTTAACTGAGGGCGAAGGGTCGCCATCAGCACCTAAGAGTGCGCGTAAACTAGCAACTTGCGCTAATCAGGTCAATTTTGGCCAGACGGGGCATGCTGCACTATGTCGGACTTTACGACGTGCTTTATGCCGTGCTTTTCAGCGCTTGCACGAGCCCATGGCGCACGTACCACACATGGCTTGCCTGGGCGGCGGCGTCCTGGGTGAACCAACCGCTGAGGTCCCTCAGGCGGCGCTGGTCCCTTGCCATGGGCACCAGGCCTCGGCCCAGCTCGTTGGCAATCACCACCAGGGTGGCGTGCTGGCCTGCCGCTGCCTCGTCCAGGCGCTGCAGATCTTCGCGCCAGTGGGCGCGCCATTCGTCGCTGCTGAAGTCGGAGTGAATGGCCGCCGAGAGCCATTCGAACAGGCCATGCAGCACCAGCGGAGTGCCGGGGTGCATGACGTGGGACACTTCCTGCAAGCGCTGGCCCGGCGCCAGGCGCCACCAGACCGCGCCGGGAAAGCGCTGTTTTACTGCGTCTCGCTTGCCTGCGCTGGCACCGCCGATGAACAGTTGCATTGCCACTCTCCTTTGCCTGCATCGTTGGGCTGATAGGTCAGCTGCCAGCGACGGCCCTGGGCCTGATGGACGATGCCCGCCCAGAAATCCAGCGTTTCGAACCGGCGGCGCAGCTCACGAATCACCCCGCCGTGGGTCACCACCAGCACCTTGCGGTGGCCCCGTTCGCGCGCCTGTTGCGCCACCTCTTCCAGCCAGCCATCGAGGCGCTCGCGCAGCTGGCCAGACGACTCACCGCCGGGTATCTGCAGCTCGCCCGCGCTGTCTATCCAGGCGCGGTAGTGCGGCAGCTCCTTGAGTTCATCGTAAACCTTTCCTTCGTACTCGCCAAAATCCAGCTCTCGCAAGCGCGGCTCCCGGTACACCGGCATGCCGGGCCTGGCCGCCTGTGACCACGCCAGGGTTTCCTGGCAGCGGCCCAGGTCACTGGCATGAATGGCATCGAAACGCTCGCTTGCCAAGGCGTCACGCAGGGCCAGCAGGCCCGCTTCCGCGTCCGGGAACAGCAGCGGGATATCGCGCTGCCCCTGGTACCGACGCTCCAGATTCCATGACGTTATACCGTGGCGAACTGCCACCAGCTCCACATCAAGACCAGTAGCCAAAGCTCTCCTCCTTCGATAGTGGCACCCACCATGTCACCGTTGATGCCGTGAAATAAACGCAGCAGCGCCTGACGAACCAGCACGACCCACAAGGCCGTGGCTACCAGCCAGACCCACAGCCCAGGCATGAACAGTGCCCCCAGCAGCAGCGGCAGCAGGGCCAGCACCACGTCCCTTCGGCCCAGCGACTGCTGCCAGCTAAAGGCCAGGCCGCTGGGCTGGGCACAGGGCGTCAACACCAGCAGGGCCACCCCCGCCAGCCGACCCAGCGCGGGGGCCACCACCAGCCAGCCAAGCGGCGCCTGATAGTGCACCAGCGCCCATAGCAGCACCCCTTTCCAGGCCAGCAGAAACACCAGCGCCAGCATGCCAAAACTGCCCACCACCGGGTCTTTCATGATCTCCCATCGGCGGGCCACGGGCTGGTTGCTGCCCAGCGCATCGGCCAGGTCCATCACGCCATCCAGGTGCAGGCCACCGGAAATGGCCACCCACAGGCTAAGCAGTACCAGCGCCGTGATGGGCGATGGGGTTTGCCACTGGCCCAACAGCAGGGCGACACAGGCCAGGAGCGCTCCCACCATCAGGCCCACCAGCGGGTAGGCGCGAATGGCCCAGCGCCGGGTGGCCGGTGTCCAGGGGCAGGCAACGGGGATCGGCAGGCGCGTCAGAAACTGCAGCGCCAGCAGCATGCCGTACAGAGCGTGTTTCATGGTGCGCCAGCCGCCTTCCATTCGATGGACTGCCCGGCCACCACCTCCACCACCTGGTCGGCCTGGGCCGCCAGCCAGCGGTGCAACCCTTGCAGGAATTCCACGTAGCGCCACACCTCTGCCGAGGCAGGCAAAGGCGCTTCGTTGAGATCGTTGGAGACCACCACCAGCGTCACCCCCCGGCGGCGGGCATCGTGAAGTGCACGCACCAACAGCGCAAAGGCTTCCGTTTCACTGACCGGGGCGGCGTCCTCCTGAGTATTGAACATCACTTGGCTGGCCCAGAGGGTCAGGCAGTCCAACAGGGCGGCATGGCCGTTGGGCACCTGGGCGACGGCCTGTTCGATGTTGAGCGGAGCTTCCAGGGTGACCCAGTGGTTGGCGCGGCGGGCCTGATGATGGCCTACCCGTTCGGCCATTTCGCTATCGTAGATATCGGCCGTGGCCACGTAGTAACACGTCTTACCGTCGGCGTACTGCTGAACACACTGCTCCGCCACCAGGCTCTTGCCCGACCGAGCCCCTCCACTAACAAAGACAATCATTCAGCACCTTTGACAACCGATCATTGGTCACACCATCGCGCAGTGCCAGCCTTAGCCAACCACCCTTCAGGCCAGCAAAACCATGGGTATGTCGCGCCAGCATACCTTGGTGAAGCAGGCGTTCAAGCAGCACGATACTGGAAATGCCCCGCTGCCGCTGGGCGGCCCCAGGCCGCACCAGATGAAAGCAGCTGTGGCTAGGCACCACCTCCAGCCCCAGCGCGGCCAGGGCAGCGCCCATGCGCGGCTGCTCACGGGCCAACCACTGGTGGGTACGCCGAGCAAAGTCCTCATCCGCCAGCAGCGGCGGCACCAGTTCGGCGGCCAGATGATTGACGCTCCAGGGCGGTTGCTGCGCCTGAAGCTGAGCGATACGCCCCTCATCGGCCAGCACGTAGCCCAGCCGCAGGCCCGGCAGGGTAAAGAATTTGGTCATGGAGCGCAGCAGGATCAACGCCGGGTAGCGTTGGAGCAGCGGAGTCAGCGGTGCAGCTTCCAGCGCCAGGTCGATGAAGGCTTCATCCACCACCAGCGAGGCCCCCGGTTTCAAGGCGTCCAGCAGCGCCTCGATAAGCGCCACGGGCAGCAGCGTGCCGGTGGGGTTGTTGGGGCGACAGACGAACACAACATCAGCGCTGGCCGCCGCCTGCAGCAACGCGGCCGCGGGTGGGTCGAAGGTGCCCGGCAACAGACCAAGCTCGCTGATGCGCACA
This sequence comes from Vreelandella hamiltonii, assembly GCF_014651775.1. Taxonomy (GTDB): domain Bacteria; phylum Pseudomonadota; class Gammaproteobacteria; order Pseudomonadales; family Halomonadaceae; genus Vreelandella; species Vreelandella hamiltonii. Next base: position 128,727 of record NZ_BMXN01000007.1, on the reverse strand, counting down.
CCGTGGGCGTTGCAGGCCCGGGCGTACTCACCAAAGGTGGGGGTGACGATCAGCGCCTGCTGGCCAGCGTGGTGCGCCGCCGCCAGAAAGATGGCTTCCGCGCCGCCGTTGGTGAGCAGTACCTGCCCCGGCTCCACGCCTGCGTGTTCGGCAATCGCCTGCCTGGCGGCGCGGTAGTCCGGTTCGGGGTAGCGGCCCAGCCCAGCCAGGCGTTGGGCCAGGTAGCCGGTTACCCAGCCGGGTGGGCCCAGCGGGTTCAGGTTGGCGCTGATATCTTCCAGCGGTTGGTTGGCAGGCAAGCCAAAGCGCTGCAGCAGCGCGGCGGCCTGGCCACCGTGGCTTGGCCAATGGTCGAGGGGAAGGTTGCCGGGCTGGTCGCGCATCACCCGGCCACCGTAGCCATCACGAGGCACAGCTGCAGGAAGAACAGCAGCAGGAAGAACATCAACCAAGCCCCGTGCATCAGCCAAATCGTGGTAGTGATGTGGCTGGCTTTCAGTAAATCATGGGCGGTGCCCAGCGTGGCCCGGTGTGATACTTGCCCCTGGTAGACGTTGGTGCCGCCCAACTGGACGCCCAGCAAATTCGCCACCATTGCCTCGGGCCAGCCCGCGTTGGGGCTTGGGTGACGGGGTGCTTCGCGCCAGGTGGCCGCCAGGGCGCCCCGCCAGCGCAGAGGTGAGCGGTGAAACACCCCATACAGCACGCCCGCCAGCCACAGGCACAGGGCAGTCAGCCGGGCAGGCAGCCAGTTGGCCAGGTCGTCCAGCCTGGCCGAGGCGTAGCCGAAGTCGCCGTAGCGTTCGTTCCGGTAGCCCACCATGGAGTCCAGCGTATTGATGGCCTTGTAGGCCAGCGCCAGCGGCGCGCCCCCCAGCAGCGCAAACAGCAGCGGCGAGGTAATGCCATCGACGGTGTTTTCCGCCACGGTTTCCACCGCGCCTCGGGTAATCTCGGCTTCATCCAGGGCCTGGGTATCACGCCCCACCACTCTGGAAAGCGCCTGCCGCGCGCCGGGCAAGTCGCCCTGCCGCAACGGGGCGGCAATGGCCCGCCCGGCATCCGCCAGCCCCTTGATGGCCAGCGTGGTGGCCAGTAGCCACAGCTCGGCGGCCAGCCCCAGCCAGGGGTGCACCCACGACAACAGCGCAAGCCCCAGCCAGGCCACCGAAAAGGTGCCCAGCACCACCACCAGGGTAAGGCACCCGCCCAGCAGCCGCCGCCGCTGGGGGCTGCCGTGGTTCCAGCGGTGCTCCAGGGCGCTAATCGCCTTGCCGATGATCACCACCGGGTGGGGCAGCGCGCGCGGGTCCCCCACGATCAGATCAATGACGATGGCCAGCGCGACCCAGCCGGCCAGAGCGGGCAGGCTCAGCAAGTCGAGGCTCATGGTGCCTTGCCACTCACCCCCGCCTGGGAGAACGTGGCCATGTCACTGAGCATGGCGGCAGCAGCCTGTAGCAGCGGGTAAGCCAGCGCCGCCCCACTGCCCTCGCCCAGGCGCATTTCCAGGGCCAGCAGCGGCTGCACCGCCAGGGCATCCAGCGCCAGGGCGTGGCCCGGCTCCGCCGAACGGTGGCCAAACACCAGGTAGTCGCGCAGTGCTGGGGCCATGCGGCAGGCGGTCAGGGCCGCCACCGTGGCAATGAAGCCATCCACCACCGCCGGCAGGCGTTGGGCCGCCGCCGCCAGGTACGCGCCCGCCATGGCGGCGATTTCCAAGCCGCCCAGCTTGCACAACACCTCCAGCGGGTCGTCAGGGTTTGCCTGGCGATTGGCCAGCGCCCGTTCGATGACCGCCGCCTTGTGGGCCTGCTGGGTGCTGTCAATGCCGGTGCCCGCCCCCACCACCTGGGCGGCAGGCACCCCTAACAAGGCCGCCAGCATCGCGCTGCTGGCGGTGGTGTTGGCGATGCCCATTTCGCCCACGATGAGCCCATTGGCCCCCGCCTGTACGGCCCGCTCGACCGCTGCCATGCCTGCCTGCATGGCCTGGCGCGCGTCGTCCAGCGGCATGGCATCGTGGTTCAGCATGTTGGCCGTGCCCGAACGCACGCGAGCATCGGTGGCTCCCGGCAGCGGTCGCGGCGACGCCACCCCGACATCCACCACGTCCACCCGAGCGCCCAGCTGGCGGGCAAACACGTTGATGGCCGCGCCCTGCTGAACGAAATTGGCGACCATCTGCGCGGTCACCTCCTGGGGAAACGCCGACACGCCTTCAGCGGCCACGCCGTGGTCGGCGGCAAACACCACCACGGCGGGGCTATCCACCCGAGGGCGGGCGCTGCCCGTGATGGCGCTTAGCTGAATCGCCAGCGCTTCGAGCCTGCCCAGGCTGCCGGGCGGCTTGGTCAAGGTATCGAGATAGGCACGGGTGCGCTCAGCGGCGGCGGCATCGACGGGGCCGATGTCGGGCAGCCAGGGGTAAGCGGCAAGGGAGTCAGAAGCGGCAGCAGAGGACGCGCAGGGAGGCATGGCAGCTCCAGTGGCAGCAAAACCAGAGATGAAGTGATCGCAAGCGCAGCATGGTAACAGATGCGGGCGGCCAGCGGAGCCGCCCGGGCTGTGGTTACCGTACCGGCAATCAGTAAACGGGGGTTTCCTGCCAGCCACCGCCCAGCGCCTTGAACAGCGTCGCCGTGGCCGCCAGCTGTTCACGGCGCGCATCGGCCTGGGCCAAACGGGCAGAGAGCAGGTTGCGTTCGGCGTCCAGGCGCTCCAGCTGGCTCACCTGCCCCTGGTCGTACATCAGCACGGCCAGCTCCCGGGTACGGGCAACGGCCTCCAGCTGTTCGTCGATGGCGGCCAGCCGCCGCTCGCTGAAGTCGTAGCTGTAGAGCGCATCGCGCACTTCGTTGAAGGCGGTCAGCACGGTCAGGCGATACTGCGCTTCGGCCTGTTCGGCCAGCGCTTCGGCGCTTTCCACCCCGGACTGGCTACGGCCGAAGTCGAACAGCGGCCCCATCACCGAGGCCCCGACGCCCCAGGTGCGGGCCACATCGCTGAACAGATCACTGGTGCTGGCGGCCGTAGTGCCCAAAAAGGAGCTGAGATTGAGCGACGGCAGGCGGTTGGCCTCGGCCACGCCGATCTGGGCGGTGGCCGCGATCAGCGCCGCTTCTGCCGAGCGAATGTCGGGCCTGCGCTGGAGCATCGCCGACGGCATCACGGCAGGTATGCCCACCGGCTGGGCCAGGTCATCCAGCCGCGACGTGCCGGTGTCCAGGGTGGTCAGCAGCTCATCGGGGGACATGCCCACCAGCGTGCCCAGGGCCCCGCGCAGGGTTTCCACCTGCTGCTTGAGCGACGGCAGCTCTGCCTGCAGGTTGCGCCACTCGGCTTCGGCCTGGCGCAGCTCCAGTTCGCTGATGTCGCCATGCTCGAAGCGCAGCGCCTGAAGGCGATAGGTCTCCTGGTACGCGGCCAGGGTCTCTTCCATCAGCGCTTGCTGGGCTTCGGCACTTTTCAGGCTGACGTAGGTGGTGACCACGTCACCGATCACGCCCAGCTCGGCGGCGTCTCTGGCAAACAGGCTCTCCTGCAGGGCGGCCATGGCCGCAGCGCGCTGGTTGGCCAGCCGCCCCCACAGGTCGATTTCATACTCCAGGCTGGCGGCCAGGGAATACTGGTTGTTGGTGGAGGTCAGCAGCTCCTGCACGGGCTGGAAATCGATGGGCAGCGCCGCCCCCGGGGTGCGCTCACGGTTGGCTTCGGCCTGATAGCCCACGGTGGGAAAGCGCTCCGCATCGGCAAACCCCAGCTGGGCACGGGCCTCGCGGATGCGCCCCAACTGAATCGCCAGTTCGAGATTGTCTTCGCTGGCGCGCTCGACCAGCCGGTTCAGCGCCGGGTCTTCGAAGCGCTGCCACCAGCGGTGCCAGTCGTCACGGGCCTGCTGCTCCAGAGTGATATGGGCAGGCCAGCTCTCCGGCAGCTCGATGTCGGGCGCTTGATACTCCGGGCCGACCGCACAGCCTGCCAGCAGCAAGGCCAGCGCCGAGGCAGCGGTGAACGGTTTGAGGCGGGGTCCCCACGGGCGATTCCTGTGCACGCTGATCATCCTTGCAGTTCGGGTGAATACCGATTTAGGGCGGCGTTAAACCAAACACCTGTTCGAAGTGGCTAAGAGTACCTATTATAGGGGATCAACGAAACAGGGGGATACATCACACCACCGTGATCCCCATTGGCTTGCAGGGAGGCATTGGATGAGGTTCATCCGCAAAGGGAAGTGGCTACCCACTCTGGTCGGGTTGCTGGCATGCGTGACATTATTGGCAGGTTGCGGAGACGACGAAGAGCCCCCCGAGCCTCCGGCTCAGGTGGTCAAACTGTTCGAAACCGGCCAGCAGCAGGCCTTTTCGGGCCGCCGTTTCGTGGGTCGCGTCGATGCCGTGAGCACCGTCAACCTGGCCTTTCAGGTGGGCGGCCGCCTGACCACCTTTCCGGCCGTACAGGGCACCACACTGGCCAAAGGCGAGCTGATCGCCCAGCTCGATCAAACCGATTACGCCCTGCAAGTGCGCGCCGCGGAAGCGGAATTGACCCAGGCCCGCCAGCACCTTCAGCGGCAGGAAAATCTGTATCGCCATAACGCCGTCTCCGCCTCGGTGCTGGAAGCGGCCCGGGCCGATGCCGAGCTGGCCGCCACCCAGCTGGAGAGCGCCCGCCAGGAGCTGGCCTACACCTCGCTGCACGCGCCCTTCGATGCGCTGATTGCCCGCCGCCTGGTGGAAAACCACACCACGCTGCCCCCCAATGCCGAAGTGGTCCGCGTTCAGGACATCTCGGAGCTGCGCATTCGCATCAACGTGCCCGAAGCGCTGATGCGGCATCTCGATGGCGAACACGGTTTCAACGCCGAAGCCGAGATCGCCACGCTGCCCGGCGAGCGCATTGCGCTGGAGTACCGCGAACACATCACCGAGCCCGACGAGGTCGCCCAGACCTATCAGGTGGAGTTCGCGCCCGCCGAAGGCGAGCACCTGGTGGCGCTGCCCGGCACCACGGCCACCGTGTTCATCGAACCCGCCGAGCGGCTGGTGTCCGGGGTGATGATGATTCCGGCCAGCGCCCTGGACACCACCGAGAGCGGTGATTTTCGCGTGTGGGTCTACGACCCCGACGAGGGCACGGTATCGCCCCGGGAGGTCACCGTGGGTGAGCTGAGCGACGACGCCGTGATGCTGGTGGCAGGCGTTCAGCCTGGCGAGTCGATTGCGGCGGCCGGGGTACACCTGCTGCGCGACGGCATGCGCGTCAAACCGCTGGACAACGCCCTCTAGGAGCCGCCATGAACATCGCCAAGCTGTCCATCGAACGGCCTCTCAATACCTGGCTGATCGTGGTGATCTGCCTGTTGGGCGGTATCTGGGGATTCAATACGGTGGGCAAACTCGAAGACCCCGCCTTCACCATCCCCAACGCCATCATCAACACGCCCTACCCCGGCGCCACCGCCGTGGAAGTGGAAGAAGAGGTCACCGAACGTCTAGAGCGCGCCATCCAGGAGATGGAGCAGATCGACGTCATCGAGTCGAAGTCGCTGCCTGGGCGCTCGGAAATCCAGGTGGAAGTCCACGCCAGCTACCGCAGCCACGAACTGCCGCAAATCTGGGACGAGCTGCGCCACAAGATCAACGATGCCCAGGGCGATCTGCCCGACGGGGTGCTGGGCTCCCAGGTCAACGACGATTTCGGTGAAGTGTACGGCCTCTTCTATGCGGTCACGGCCGATGGGTTCACCACGCGTGAGATCCGCGACATCTCGACGTTTCTTCAGCGCGAGCTGCTGGCGGTACCCGGCGTGGCCAGGGTGACCACCGCAGGCGAGCGGGAAGAGACCATCTACATCGACATCTCCAACGAGCGCCTGACCACCCTGGGCATTCCCATCGATCAGGTCATCAACACCATCCAGACCGAAAACGCCGTGGAAGACGCGGGCAGCCTGCGGGTGGGGGAACGCCAGGTGCGGCTGGTGGCGCGTAGCGACATCGACAGCACCGCGCTGATCGAAGCCATTCGCATCGGCCGCCCCGGCACCACCGAGCAGGTGTCGCTGGTGGATATCGCCACCGTCTACCGCGAGCCCAGCGACCAGCCCAACCAGCTGATTCGCTATAACGGCGAAGATGCCTTCACGCTCGGCATTGCGGGCGCCGCCAACGACAATATCATCGAAGTGGGCGAAGCCGTCGAAGCCCGCATGGAAGAGCTAAAAAGCCGCCTGCCGCTGGGCGTAGAGCTGCATCCTCTCTACGAACAGCACCATGTGGTCAACGATGCCATCAACGACTTCCTGCTCAACCTGGCCATGTCGGTGGCCATCGTGATCGGGGTACTGTGCCTGGCCATGGGCTGGCGCATCGGTGTGGTGGTCGGCAGTACCCTGCTGCTCACCGTGCTGGGCACCCTGCTGTTCATGGGGCTGTTGAACATCGAGATGGAGCGTATCTCGCTGGGGGCGCTGATCATCGCCATGGGCATGCTGGTGGATAACGCCATCGTGGTCGCCGAAGGCATGGTCACCAACATCAAGCGCGGCCAGCGCGCCAAGGAGGCCGCCGGCAGCGCCGCCAAGCGTGCCCAGCTGCCGCTGCTGGGCGCCACGGTGATCGGCATCATGGCCTTTGCCGGTATTGGCCTGTCGGACGATGTCACCGGCGAATTTCTCTACTCGCTGTTCATGGTCATTCTGGTGTCCTTGATGCTGAGCTGGCTGCTGGCGATCACCGTCACCCCGCTGTTTGGCTACTACCTGCTGCGCCAGAAAGGCGACGACGAGGAGCAGCCCGCTGACGAGCAGCAAGCAGGCGAGCGCCAGGACGAGAACGAGGAGGAGAACGACGACGAGCCCAGCAAGCGCGAGCTGTACGGCGGCCTGCTCTATCGCGCCTATCGCCGGGTGCTGCTGCTGGCGCTGGGCATGCGCATCGTCACCGTCAGCGCGCTGGTGCTGATCACCGCCGTGTGCCTGTGGGCCTTCAGCCTGATTCCCCAGTCGTTCTTTCCGGACTCCAACACGCCGCTGTTCTTCGTCAATGTGGAGCTGCCCCAGGGCACCGACATTCGCTCGACCGCCGATTACGCCGCCGATATCGAGGCGTATATCCTGGAGCAGGAAGACGTGGTATCGGTGGCCAGCTTCATCGGCCAAGGCGCTACCCGCTTCATGCTTACCTACGCCCCGGAGCAGCCCAACACCGCCTATGCCCAGTTCATCGTGCGCACCGAAGACCTGGACGCCATTCCCGCGCTGGACCAGCGCTTCTACCGAGAGCTGAACGAAGCGTTTCCCAGCGCGCAGGTACGCACCCAGCGGCTGCAATTTGGCCCGGGCGATGGCGCGGACATCGAAGCGCGCTTTCAGGGGCCCTCCCCGGAAGTGCTGCGCTCGCTGGCCGACCAGGCCCAGCGCATCATGGCCGACAGCCCCTACCTGATCGACCAGCGCACCGACTGGCGCCAGCAGGAACTGGTAGTGCGCCCGCGCATCAACGAGGAGCGCGCCCGCATTGCCGGGGTCAGCCGTGAAGACATCACCCAGACCCTGCAGTTTGCCTCGTCGGGCATTCGGGCAGGCACCTACCGTGAAGGCGAGCACCTGCTGCCCATCGTCGCCCGCCCACCGGCGGCCGAGAGGGACGATGTGGCGCTGCTGGAAAACCGCAACGTGTGGAGCGCCGCGCAGCAGCGCTTCGTGCCCATCAGCCAGGTGGTCTCCTCCTTCGATACCGATAGCGAGGAAGCGCTGATTCAACGCCGCAACCGAGTGCGCACGCTGACCGTCGGGGCCGACCCCGCCGAGGGCTACACCGCCGCCCAGGCCTTCGACGGTATTCGCGAAGAGATCGAGGCCATGACGCTGCCACCGGGCTACCAGCTGAACTGGGGAGGTGAACACGAGGATTCCGGCGATGCCCAGGAGGCGCTGGCCCAGCAGCTGCCCATCAGCCTGCTGGTGATGCTGCTGACCTCGATTTTGCTGTTTGGCAAGCTCAAGCAGCCGCTGATCATCTGGCTGGTGGTGCCCATGTCGGTGTGTGGCGTGGTGATTGGCCTGCTGGTGACCGGCCTGCCCTTCTCGTTTACCGCCCTGCTGGGCATGCTCAGCCTGTCGGGCATGCTGATGAAAAACGCCATCGTGCTGGTGGACGAGATCGACGGGCAGATCAAGGAGGGCAAGGCACGCTTTTCTGCACTGGTGGACGCCAGCGTCAGCCGCTTGCGTCCGGTCTTCCTGGCCGCTGGTACCACCATCCTCGGCATGCTGCCGCTTTTGGCCGACGCCTTCTTCAACAGTATGGCCGTGACCATCATGGGCGGCCTGGCGTTTGCCTCGCTGCTGACGCTGATTGCCGTGCCCACCCTGTATGCCATGCTGTTCCATATCAGCAGCGACGAGGTCGACTCCTGAGCAGGCGCGTTCGGCCCATGAGCGCTTTTTGGCTATCATGGGCTGGACGCCGGGATCATCCGGCTCATCCTTTCGGGTAATAAAACTACAACTTAAGCTATAAATCGGCTTTTTATTGCCGTAAGGTCTCTATTATTGGCGCCATAAAATGTAAAATAACTACAAGATACTTTCACCGTCTCTACTCATGCAGAGGTTTCTATGCCTGGTTCAACGTCTGGTTCTACCCCCGCAGCCCTTCATCCCAAGGTCGCGGAAGTCACCCAACGCATTCGTGAACGCTCTGCCGAGCGCCGCGCTCTCTACGAGCGCCGCATGGCCGACCAGCACAAGCGTGGCGTGCATCGTGCCGAGCTCTCCTGCGGCAACCTGGCCCACGGCTTTGCCGCCTGCAGCCCCCAGGAAAAAGATGCCCTGAAGCTGATGAACAGCGCCAACCTGGGCATCATCTCGTCTTACAACGACATGCTGTCGGCCCACCAGCCGTTTGAAACCTTCCCGGAAACCATCAAGGCGGCAGCGCGAGCCATGGGCTCCACTGCGCAGTTTGCGGGCGGCGTACCGGCCATGTGTGACGGCGTGACCCAAGGCCAGCCGGGCATGGAGCTGTCGCTGTTCTCCCGTGACCTGATTGCCATGGCCGCTGCGGTGGGGCTGTCGCACAACATGTTCGACGCCGCCATTTACCTGGGCGTGTGCGACAAGATCGTACCGGGTCTGTTCATCGGTGCCGCACGCTTTGGCCATTTGCCCGCCATGTTCGTGCCCGCAGGCCCCATGCCCAGCGGCCTGCCGAACAAGGAGAAAGCGCGCATTCGCCAGCTGTATGCCGAAGGCAAGGTGGGCCGCGAAGAACTGCTGCAGGCAGAGTCCGACTCTTACCACAGCCCCGGCACCTGCACCTTCTACGGCACCGCCAACTCCAATCAGCTGATGATGGAAGTCATGGGCCTGCACCTTCCGGGCACGTCGTTCGTGAACCCCGGCACCGAGATGCGCGAAGCGCTGACCCGCTACGCCACCGAACAGACCATTCGCAATACCGAAGCGGGCGGCGAGTACCGCCCGTTCTACAAGCAGATCGACGAGCGCGCCATCGTCAATGCCGTGGTCGGCCTGTTGGCCTCCGGCGGCTCGACCAACCACACCATGCACCTGATTGCCATGGCGGCAGCGGCGGGCATCACCCTGAACTGGGACGACTTCACCGACCTCTCGGCGGTGACCCCCAGCCTGATGAAGGTGTACCCCAACGGCCAGGCGGACATCAACCACTTCCAGGCCGCAGGCGGCATGAGCTACCTGTTCCGCGAACTGCTGGGCGCTGGCCTGCTCCACGGCGACATTCCCACCGTCTTCGGCACCGACCTGACCGCCTACACCCAGGAGCCCTTCCTGGAAAATGGCAAAGTGGTCTGGCGCGAAGGCCCGGAGAAGAGCCTGGACGAAGAAGTGCTGCGCCCGGTCGCCACGCCCTTTGCCGCCACCGGCGGCCTGACCGTCATGAAAGGCAACCTGGGCCGAGGCGTGATCAAGGTCTCGGCGGTGGCCGAAGAGCATCGAGTGGTCGAAGCGCCGGTCAAGATCTTCGAAGACCAGAACGAAATGAAAGCCGCCTTCGAATCCGGCGAGCTGGACCGTGACGTGATTGTGGTGGTGCGCTTCCAGGGGCCCAAAGCCAACGGAATGCCCGAGCTGCACAAGCTCACCCCGTTTTTGGGTGTGCTGCAGGACCGTGGCTTCAAGGTCGCGCTGGTCACCGATGGCCGTATGTCCGGCGCGTCGGGCAAAGTGCCTGCGTCCATTCACATGAGCCCGGAAGCGCTGGACGGCGGCCCGCTGGCCAAGCTGCGCGACGGCGACGTGGTGCGGCTGGATGCCAATGCCGGCACCCTGGAAGCCAAGGTGGATGCCGCTACCTGGGCCGAGCGCCCGCTGGCCGTTGCCAATCTCGACCACTACCACGTCGGCCTGGGCCGCGAGCTGTTTGCGGGCTTCCGTCATCTCGCCATGCGCGGTGAAGAGGGAGCCGGTTCGCTGGGGGGCTTCGAAGCCGATGACCTGGCCCGCCAGGAAGGTCAGATCTTTCAAGAGGACGCCTGATGCGACCGGCACTGATCGGTGATATTGGCGGCACCAACGCTCGCCTGGCGCTGGTGACGCCGGGCGAGGTGACGCCCCACGATATCCTCAACCTGCCCTGCGCAGACTACCCCGGCGTGGTCGAGGCGGTTCAGGATTACCTCGCCCGCGTGGGCGCGACCGGGGATAACGCCCCCGAGGAAGCCTGCCTGGCCTTCGCCTGCCCGGTGCACGCCGAGCGGGTGAAAATGACCAACAACCACTGGGACTTCATGAAAAGCGACGTTCAGCAGGCGCTGAACCTGTCGCTGTTCAAGGTCATCAACGACTTCACTGCCCAGGCGCTGGGCGTGCCCCACGTGGGTGAAGACAACCTCGTCGAAGTGCAGCCCGGCGTCGCCCAGTCGCACTCGACTCGCTTGGTCATCGGCCCGGGCACCGGGCTGGGCGTGGCCGGGGTGTTTCCCGGCCAGCACGCCTGGATTCCGCTGCCCACCGAAGGCGGCCACGTCACCTTTGCACCTACCGACACCACCGAGCGCGCACTGCTGGATGTTTTCCTGCAGCGCCATCAGCGGGTCAGCGTCGAGCGCATCCTGTGCGGCCAGGGGCTGCTGGAACTCTACCAGGCCCACTGCGCGCTGGAAGGCCAAGCGCCACGTTGCGAAACCCCGGCCGAGGTGACCCAGGCGGCCAATCAGGGCGACGCCCTGGCCACGGCCACCCTGCTGCGCTTTTTGAAAATCCTCGGCGACGTCTGCGGTGACGCCACCCTGACCATGGGCGCACGCGGCGGCGTGTATCTGTGCGGCGGCATTCTGCCCCGGCTGCTGGCGTGGCTGCCTAAATGCGAGCTGCGCGCCAGCTTCGTCAACAAGGGGCGCATGGGAGCGTACAACGCCGATATTCCGGTGTGGATCGTGACCCACCCGTGGACCGGCCTGCTGGGTGCCGCCGAAGCGCTGCATAACGAAGAAGTCTTTTAAACCGACGGAAATACACCATGGCTGCTGTGACCTTTGACGCGCCGTTCGTACTCGGCATGATGCGCCTGCATGAAGCGCAAGAGATGCACCAGGCGAGCCATTTGGCCGACTGGATCGAAGCCCGCCTGGAACAAGGCCTGCACTGGTTCGACCATGCCGATATCTACGGCAGCGGAGCTTGCGAAGCGCTATTCGGCCAGGCGCTGCGTGCCCGCCCGGCCCTGGCCAAGCGGCTCCACGTGGTCACCAAAGCCAGCATTGCCAACGACAACCCGGCCGCGGGCTCCGGCAAGGTAAAGCACTACAATGCCAGCCCGGCATATCTCGGCCGGGCCATCGACGATGCCTTGAGCCGCCTGGGCGTCGAGCGCCTCGATCATTTTCTGATTCATCGCCCGGACCTGCTGATGGATGCCGAGGCCACCGGCCGTGCGCTGGACGATGCCATCGACGCGGGCAAGATAGGCGCAGCGGGCATTTCCAACCACCTGCCCAGCCAGTGGCGCAGGCTGCAACGCCATATGCACCAGCCGCTGCGGGCCAACCAGATCGAGCTTTCCATTGCCCATAGCGCGCCGCTGTTCGACGGCAGCTTCGACGAGCTGAACGCCGATGGCCATGCGCCCATGGCCTGGTCGCCGCTGGCGGGCGGCCAGTTGATGCAGGGCGAGGTCAGCCGCGTGCTGAACCGTTTGGCAGGCGAGCTTGGCAGCACCCCCGGCGCGCTGGCGCTGGCGTGGCTGCGCACCCTGCCCGGCCGCCCGGCGCCGGTGGTGGGCAGCGTGAAAGCGGAGCGCATTGCCGATATGCTCAATGGCCCGGCAGCCCTGCCCCGAGAAGCCTGGTACGAACTGCTGGAGGCGGCCCGCGGCCACTGCGTCGCGTGACGCGCTTGTTTCACATCCAATGCCAATAATGACAAGGAACGACCTATGACGCCGGTGATTGCTTTCGGTGAAGCCTTGATTGACATGCTCTCCAGCCGCCTGGGCGACGACACGGGGCCAGAGACCTTCACCCCCTACGCAGGCGGTGCGCCAGCCAACGTGGCGGTGGCCTGCGCCCGGTTGAGCGTACCCAGCCAATTTCTGGGCATGGTGGGTGATGATACCTTTGGGCACTTTCTGATCCGTGAGCTGCAAAGCCACGGCGTGGACACCCAAGGCGTGGTGCTGACCCGGGAGGCCCGCACGGCGCTGGCCTTCGTTTCCCGAGACAGCCATGGCGAGCGCACCTTCGACTTCTACCGCCCACCCGCCGCCGACCTGCTCTACCGCCTGGAGCACCTGCCCCACGGCGTGTTCGAGCAGCCTGCCATCGTGCACCTGTGCAGCAACAGCCTGACCGACCCGGAAATCGCCGACACCACCCTGGCCATTGCCGCCATGGCCAAGCGAGCGGGCTGCCTGGTGAGCGTGGATGCCAATCTGCGCCATAACCTGTGGGCGGACGGCTCGGCGGATGTGTGGCGGGTCACCGAGCTGATCGATAGCGCCGAGCTGGTGAAGGTCTCGCTGGAAGAGCTGGACTACCTGCGCGGCGACCATCCTAGGGAGGCGTGGCTCGCCGAGCGCATGGCCGCCGGTGTGAAAGTCATCGTGATCACTGACGGCCCCCATGACGTGGTGCTGAAAGGCGTTGGTATCGAGCAGACCATCACCCCGCCCAGCGTGACGGCCGTGGACACCACCGCCGGTGGCGATGCCTTCATTGGCGGCCTGCTGGCGGAGCTTTCCCGGTTCGGCATCCGCTCCAACTGGCATCAGGACAGCGCGTTTCTCAGCCGCGCGGTGGACATTGCCTGCCGCTGTGGCGCCCATGCCGTAACCCGACCCGGCGCTTACGCCGCCCTGCCCACCCACGCCGATATCGAAGCCCTGCGCGGCTCCGCAGGCTAGCCCTCAGCGTCGCCGAGCAGTCTACTCGGCGACGCTCTGAGTGAGGCCTTCCATGATCGCCACCCGACCGCTGACCAGATTCAGCGTGGTCGGCTGACGGCGATGATCCACCAGGCTCACCTGGCTGATGCTGCGCTGCTCGGTGGCGCCCTCGATCAACATTTCCAGCGTTCCGTGATCGCACCACCAGAGGATCTTGACGGTCAATCCATCGACGCTGCCCGCCGCATGGTCGCAGGCGAAGTGCTCATCGAAAGCGGCCTGGCCGTTACTGCCCTGGCGCGCATAGTGCAGCGCCGTCTGCGTTTCACCCGCCGATAGCCATAACTGCTGCTGGTAGCCCTGCTGCAGCGAGAGTGCCAGCCGCGTCCCCGGCTGCAGCGTCAGGGTCATCTGCCCCCGCACGGCCGTGCCTTCCGGTAGGGCGATGCAGTGCTCCCCCACCGTTTGCAGCGAGCGAGGCGAGAGGTGACGGGACGCGCCGAGCGCTCGAACCGCCTCACGGGTGAAGCGCTGGTATAAGCGCACGCCGCGATGCGTTGCGCGCAGCGCAAGCTCCCTGGGCAGACTCATGGTGCCCCGCCAGCCCGCTTCAGGGGCATGGTTGGCGTACTGCCAATTGTTCAGCCATGCCAGTGCCAGCTGCCGCCCGGGGGTATTCGACCAGCTCTGTACCGCGTAGAAGTCCCGCCCTTCGTCCATCATCAGCACGGTGTCGGCAGCGTTGTCATTGGTGAAACGCTGGCCGTCGAAATCACCCACGAAGTACTGGGTAAACGAGCCAAACGGGTTATCCGACGTAGCACCAATGCCCACCACCAGCACCCAACGCCATGCGGGCTCATGGGGCTCGGCGCCTTCCACCGGTAGCTCGAACAGGTCCGGGCACTCCCAGGGGTGCTGGGTGTGTGCGCCCTCGCCCGCCCCAAAAGCGCTGGCAAACTGCCACGCCAGCAGGTTGGTCGAGGTATAGAAGTGAATCTCCTGCCCGCAGGCCAACGCCATCACCCAGCGCTGGCTGGGGGCATGCCACACCACCTTGGGGTCGCGGAAATCCTTGAAACCGGGCGGCGGCAGAACGGGATTCCCCGCATAGCGCTGCCAGGTCCGCCCCTTGTCGCGGCTGTACGCCAAGCACTGGGACTGCTGGTAATCCTGCGGGTCATCGGAGAGCACCTTGTGGCAGGTATAGAACGCCAACAGCCCAGGCTTGTCATCGAACAGCCCCGTGACATCGTGCTCATCCACCACGGCGCTGCCGGAAAAGCAGGCCCCTTCTTCATCGGGCGCCAGCGCAATGGGCAAATGCTGCCACCGGCACAGGTCACGGCTGACCGCATGCCCCCAGTGCATCGGCCCCCATTCGGTCCCCAGGGGGTGGAACTGATAAAACAGATGGTACTCGCCTTCGAAAAACACCAGCCCATTGGGGTCGTTCATCCATCCCATCGGAGGGGTGAAATGCACCACAGGCCGCTGGGGCTCAAAATCCGCTAACGTCATGCTTAAAACCTTAACTTAATCGGTCAACTTAATCGTTTAAGTTAGCGTATCACGATGCTTTCTCTTAATCTTTCATCCAATAGCCTTACTGGCTACTATTGGCTGACTTGTTAAAATGTCAGACATTTAATAGACTTTTTCAAACTATTTCAAAGAGAGTTATCCATGTCGCTGAATGCTTTACCGCCTCACTCCGGCGGAGCCATCAATTTAGCGCGCCTGCTAGCCAGAGCGTTGCTGGCGGGAACATGGCAACCAGGCGAGCTGTTCCCCAAAGAGATGGATATCAGCAACCACTTTGGCGTCAGCCGCAATCAAGTACGCAACGCCTTAGCCAGCTTAACGGCTGCCGGGCTTTTAGAGCGCACAGCAGGTAGAGGAACGCAAATCAGACAAATGAGCGATTGGCACTTACTCGACCCGCTGATGAGCGAATGGATGACTGGGCTTACCAACCTAGATCCCGAGCTGATCCGCGCCATTTACGCCTTTCGTTTTTCGGCAGAACCGATCGTGGCCAGTTTAGCGGCCCAAGCCGCTAATGAAGAAGACCTCGACCGTTTGCGAGCCGCTTTTGAAGGCATGAAGCGAACGGCAACGGACCCGGCGGGTCGCCATCAGCACGCGGAATACGACGTGATGTTCCACGATGCCACCTACAGCGCTAGCCACAACCTTGTATGGCGGCAAATGGGGCACTTATTACGCCCCTCTATAATGGCGTTGGTGCACGGCTCCCAACACCAAACCAGCACGCTTGATGACAGCTTAACGAGGCACCAGGCCGTTTTAAAGGGCATCGTCCATCGCGACCCGGAAGCCGCAGCGGCGGCTGCCAAAGAAGTCCTGCGCCGTACGGCAGTCGATTTGGGCATTGTCGACGAGCCCTCCTTCACTCATTAATCACTTATCTCGCTAGCAAAGGTAGAAGATCGATGAAAATCACCCGTTTAAAAACCTGGCAAGTGCCGCCCCGCTGGCTTTTCCTCAAAATCGAAACCGATGAAGGGTGCTACGGCTGGGGCGAACCGGTCATTGAAGGGCGTGCCGCCACGGTAGAAACCGCCGTGCACGAGCTGGCCGACTACTTGATTGGTCAAGACCCTCACCGGATCGAGCACCTATGGAACACCATGTATCGCGCGGGGTTCTACCGAGGCGGCCCGATTCTGATGAGCGCCATTGCAGGGATCGACCAAGCGCTATGGGATTTAAAAGGGCGCGATCTGGGTGTGCCCGTCCATCAACTCTTAGGCGGGGCCGTTCGCGATAAGATGCGGATGTATGCCTGGACTGGCGGCGACCGCCCAAGCGATGTGGGCGCGGGTGCTAAAGCCCTGGTAGAGAAAGGGTTCACCGCTTTCAAAATGAACGGCACGCCCGAGTTGCAGATCGTCGACTCCCATCGCAAAGTGGATGAGGCGGTCGCCCGAGTAGCAGAAGCGCGGGACGCGGTAGGGCCTGACGTGGGTATTGGCATCGACTTTCATGGCCGCGTACATCGGCCAATGGCGAAAGCGCTGCTACGCGAACTGGAGCCGTTTCATCCCATGTTTGTCGAAGAGCCAGTGGCTCCCGAACACCTGGCCTGCTTAAAAAATATCGCTGGAGGCCTTGGCTACCCTCTAGCTACCGGCGAGCGCTTGCACACCCGCTTTCAGTTCCGCGACCTCTTGGCAGACGGCATGATCGATATCGTGCAGCCGGACATTTCCCACTGCGGCGGTATTAGTGAAGGGCTAAAAATTGCGGCGCTCGCCTCTTCCTACGACGTTGCTCTAGCGCCCCACTGCCCGCTGGGCCCTCTTACCCTGGCCGCCTCTCTGCAGTTGGATGCGGTGAGCCATAACGCCTTTATCCAAGAACAAAGCATGGGGATCCACTACAACCAGGGTAACGATGTGCTGGACTACCTAGTGGATAAAACGGCGTTAGCCATTGAAGACGGCTTTTGTGCCATCCCTCGAGGCCCAGGGTTAGGAGTGGAAATCGATGAAGCCTTTGTCAAAGAGCGGGCCAAAACCGGGCACCGCTGGCGCAACCCTTTGTGGACCCATGAAGATGGCTCAATCGCCGAGTGGTAACCTTGAGCTAGCCAATGGAGAGCGGCATGACAGATCCAATCAATAAAGTGGAGTTTAATAATTTAGCTGGTCAAAGCGTATTCATCGCCGTGGATGGAGAGCGCACATGAAGAGCGCCCTTGAACAACACCTAGCATGGGTTGCCGCAGACTGGGGCTCCAGTAATCTTCGCGTCTGGGGACTGGACCAGCACGATCAAGTCATTGCCCAAGCCAGTAGCAGTAAGGGAATGCTCGCGTTAACCCCAGTTCAGTATGAAGCTGAGTTACTGCGCTTGATCGCCGACTGGCTGCCCGCGAACCGCCAGGTGGACGTGGTGGTGTGCGGTATGGCAGGGGCACGCCAAGGCTGGTTGGAAGCCGCCTACCTACCAGTGCCCACGCCCCTTCATCAACTAGGCATGGGAGCAGTGACGCCTCAACTGGCTAACCAGCAGCTGCGAGTTTATTTACTCCCCGGCTTGAGCCAAACCCGCGCTAACGCTACCCATTTCGATGTTATGCGCGGCGAAGAGACCCAACTGGCGGGCTTGCTGGCTGATCACCCCCACTTTTCAGGTCTCGCCTGTCTGCCGGGCACTCACTCTAAATGGGCCCAGCTGGAAGCGGGAACGGTGGGTAGCTTTAGTACCTATTTAACAGGGGAGCTTTACCATTTGCTGGCGCGTCAATCGGTGTTACGGCACTCCATCGGCAGCGACGACCTGGATGACGAGATAGGGCGTGACATCTTCCTGGCAGCGGTGCGTGAAAGCTATGAGGCTCCAGACGCCTTTAGCAGCCGCCTGTTTGGCCTACGCGCACAGGACTTGCTGGACACCAAACCGCCCAGCGATGTCCTACGACACAATCTCCTGGCGGCGAGGCTCTCGGGCTTGGTGATTGGATTAGAACTATCCAGTGCATCCCGCCAGTACGCGTCAAATGAGCCCATTACGCTGATTGGCAATCAAGCCCTTTGCCAGCGCTACACCTTGGCATTAAATACCATCGGCCACCCTACTCAGCATCTGGACGGCAACACCGCCGTACTGGCAGGCCTAAGCCTCGCCCACCATGCACTCAAGGAAACGGCTTAACGCTGCCCTTGCTTGCCGAACCGATATATGGAGAAATCGCCTATGTCACTGCCCTTAATCGGTATTCTACGTGGAGTCACCCCCACCGACGTTGTTGAGATTGCAGGCGCGGTGCTTGCCGCTGGGATTACTCAGATTGAAGTGCCGCTGAACTCACCCGAACCGTTAGACAGCATCCGTCTCCTAGTGGATGCCTTTGGCGAACGCGCCGTGATTGGTGCTGGAACGGTCTTAACCACCGCGCAAGTGCGGGATGTTCACGCCGCTGGGGGCCGTTTGATCGTATCCCCCAACTGCCGCCCGGCTGTCATCGAAGAAACTTATCGGCTTAGCATGGCCAGTTGGCCGGGCATCGTCACCCCCTCTGAAGCGTTCGATGCATTAGACGCCGGCGCTACCGGCTTAAAACTATTTCCAGCGGCCCAGGTGGGTCTAGAAGGCATGACGGCAGTCCGCGCGGTACTGCCCAAAGGGACGCTGCTATATGCCGTGGGCGGCGTAGGAGTAGAGAACTTTGCCGAGTGGCGCACTGCTGGCGTGGACGGAGCGGGCCTTGGCAGCGCGCTGTATAAACCCGGCCAAAGCGCCGCTCAAGTTGGACAACAGGCACAGGCGCTGGTCGACGCTTGGCAGGCAGCTAGGCAATGATGAGTCCAAACGAGCATACCTCAACCTGGCAAGCGGAATTGGCCCTTGATTGCCGTTGCACGCTAGGAGAAGGCCCACAGTGGGACGCAGCGAACGAGCGGCTCTATTGGTGCGACATTCTTGAGCAGCGGCTGCACTGGCTAGCCCCTGCCAGCCAGAATAGCGGTCAATATGCGCTCGATCACAAAATCTCGTTGGCTACTCCGCTCGACACCGGCGGCCTGCTGCTGGTGGGTGAAGACCGCTTGAGCCTCTTCGACCCGCACGTTAGAACCGTCAAGCGATGGGGAAGTTTTGAAACCGATAACCCGCTTACTCGCAGCAATGACGCCCGCGTGGACCGCCACGGCAGTCTGTGGCTTTCCAGTATGGGTAAGGCTGCCGAACCGGGGGCCGGAGCACTGTATCGCTTGCATCGAGGCGAACTCACACGCTTACGCACCGGGCTAACCATTCCCAATGCCCTCTGTTTCTCGGCAGACGGCCACTTGGCTTGGTTTACCGATACGGCCACAAGCGTCGTGATGCGCTGGACGCTAGACAGGGAAGGCTGGCCCCAGGGCAACCCAGAGCCTTGGGCAGACTTCTCCTCTACCGCTGGCAATCCCGATGGCGCAGTCGTCGATAGCGAAGGCTGCCTATGGCTAGCCCTGTGGGGGGCAGGACAGGTCGTGCGCTTAAACCCTGATGGCGACATTATTGGTCGCGTTGAGTTACCAGTGAGCCAACCTTCTTGCCCAGCATTTGCTGGCCCCGGCCTTACGAAGCTCTATATCACCACAGCACAAGAAGGATTTAGCGCTGAGCAGTTAGCTCAGGAGCCGACCGCAGGCTCGCTTTACGTGGTAGAAACCGGTATTGCAGGCCTAGCAGAATTACCTCTGCGACTGACCTGACCAGCCAATAGCCTTAAAGCACAAGGCCTCGATAACCATAGCGGGGCCTTGTTCACTGCGTTATGAATGCCAGGCCTTAAGCCGCAAAGCTGATGTACATCACGATGACCAGCACCACCAATACGATTCCGGCAGGCACAGCGCCTTTCCAAGGCGTCAAATCCACATCACCGCTGTGCTCTTGAACCCAGTCGGTCTCGCGGGGACGCATTTTACCAATCACCAGCATCACCGCCACCAGCAGCACGAACACCAGCGCGACAAAGTGGAACTCGTGCATCACCTGCGGCAATAGCGTGAACGGCGGAACGAAGTAGCCTGCGGCAATCAGCAAACAGCCACCGATCAGCGCCACCTTGGCGGCCATCGGCGGTACTCGCTTGGTCAGCAATCCCACCAGCACGACCGCCAGAATGGGGATGAAGTAGATCGCGTTCATCTTCTGTAAATAGCCGAACAGGCTCTCCTGGCCCGCCAACAGCGGCGCGATGATCATGGTGGTCACAGCCATGATCCAACCAAACACCTTGCCGGACTTCACCACCTGCGCTTCGGTCGCGTCTTTATTCAGCACACCCTTATAAATACCCATGCTGAAAATCGTCGTGGTGCTGTTCAGCGCAGAGTTGAACGACGACAGAATGGCCCCGACCATCACGGCGGCAAAGAAACCGGTGAGGTAAGGGGGCAGCACGTTAAATACCAGATGGCCATAAGCTTCGTCGGCACGTACGCCCTGATCGGCATACAAGTGATAAGCGATGATACCCGGCAGCACCAGATACAGAGGCCCCAGAAGTTTGAAGAGACCGGTCAGCAGTACGCCCTTCTGCCCTTCGGCCAGGTTCTTCGCGGCAAAAGTGCGCTGGATGATCTGCTGGTTGGTGCTCCAATAGAAGAGATTAATCAGGAAGACGCCGGTAAACAGGGTGAAGAACGGCACCTGCTGTTCAGGGCCACCAATCGAATTCAGCTTATCCGGATCGCTCTCTTTGAGAATATTCCAACCTTCCATCACGCCGCTGCCGTCACTGACCGCCTGCAGGCCGAAATAGACGATGACGAAACCGCCAATCAAAAGCCCGACGCCATTCAGCGTATCGGATACAGCAACCGTGCGCAGCCCGCCAAACAGGGCATAGATGGCCCCAATGATGCCAACGATCCATACCGTCAGCCAAAGCAGCGTATTGGTCGACTCAATGCCCGTCAGCCCTTGAAGATCGAGCATTCCCTGCAAACCAATGGCGCCCGAGTAGAGAATGATCGGCAGCAGAATGACCGCGTAGGCAATAAGAAAAATGACGTTGGTGATCAGCTGCGTTGTTTTATCGAAACGAATTTCGAGTAGTTGAGGCAGCGTGGCAATACCACTTTTCAGAAAGCGCGGAAGGAAAAATAACGCCAGAGCGACCAGAGCAATCACTGCCACAACTTCCCAAGCCATGACGCTTAACCCATCAGCAAACGCCGCACCGTTGAGGCCTACCATCTGCTCCGTAGAGAGGTTGGTCATTAACAGCGAGCCTGCGATTAGCGGAAAGGTAAGCGTGCGCCCTGCTAGAAAATAGCCGCTAGTGCTGGAGTGATCGTCGCGCCGAGTGATGCGCCACGTAATGAAGGCGACAAGCCCTGTGAAAAACAGGAACGACGCCAGGGTCAACATATGCATGCTCGCTTTCCTCTTTATATAAAGAACGCGCCATACATCGAGACGCGCGCCAAATGTCTGACATATCGAAGCCTCATCTTAGTTGACGCGAATATATCGACGTTATCCGTCTTTAGTCCTAGTCAAGTCCAACAAAAAAGCCCGAGCATGGCAACATGCTCGGGCAAGCGTCCTGCTCACATGACCCGACATCAGTGAAGCAAGTGACGAGAGTGCTCGGTACGGTATTACGGTGTTACATCAGTGATGGAAGCGCTCGGCGGCCTGACGGGCCAGTTCGCGGATGCCGTCCCAATCTTCGGCGTCGACCATGGCTTTCGGGGTCAGCCAGGAGCCGCCGACGCACATCACGTTGGGCAGCGAGAGGTAGGATTCGGCATTGTCCACGGTGATGCCGCCCGTGGGGCAGAAACGCGCTTCCGGGATCGGCGCGCCGAACGCCTTGATTGCCTTGGCACCGCCGCTGGACTCCGCGGGGAAGAATTTGAAGCGGCGGTAGCCGTACTGCCAGCCGGTCATCAGCTCGGAAATGGTAGAAACGCCCGGCAGCATGGGTACCGGGCTCTCGACGCCGTAGCGGTACAGCGCCTCGGTGGCCCCCGGCGTCACCACGAAATCGGCGCCGACCTGTTCGGCCTGGCGGTACTGGGCAGGCGTGAGCACCGTGCCGACACCAATGCTGGCCCCCGGCAGGGCTTCTTTCATGCGCTTGATGGCTTCCAGCGCGCAGTCGGTGCGCAGCGTCACTTCCAGAACGCTCAGGCCGCCCTCTACCAGCGCACGGCCCAGCGGCACGGCATCCTCGATGCGTTCGATGGTAATGACCGGAATGACTTCGGCCTTCAGGCAAATACTGTCCAGCTCGGCGGTGCGCGTTGAGGGTAACTGTTTATCGATGGTCATCAGTGAATCTCCAAGCAAATTGTTATTGGCGAAGGCCTGCCGTCAGGGCGCCCAGTAGATCGCCAGCGGGCAAGATAAAAAGGCGCGAATCGGCAGTGTCCGAACGTCGTCACCACTCATGGCGTTGGCCAATACGGCACGTTTGTCATCGCCGGTAATGTGCAGAATGTGGCGTTTTGCCTGATGCAGGCGGTCCGCCGAGAAAGTAATACGCGGCTGCGGCTGGCTGGGGGTGCGCACGGCAACCAGCGGCTCGTCGGTGGAGAGCGCCAGCCCCAGCTCCTGGCTATCCGGGAACAGTGAGGCCGTGTGGCCGTCTCCGCCCATGCCCAGAATCACCACGCTGGCGGGCCAGGCAAGGCCTGCCGTGGCCTCGGCCACGGCAGCCACGCCCTCTTCCGGCGTGCCGTGTGCCGAGGTCAACGGTACGAACGTAGCCGCTGCTGCCGGGCCTTGCAGCAGGTTGTCGCGCACCAGTTTGGCATTGCTGTCGCTGCTCTGCTCATCCACCCAGCGTTCATCGGCCAGGGTGATGTCCACCCGCGCCCAGGCCAGCGGCTTTTGCGCCAGCGCTTTGAAAAACGGCACCGGCGTCGAACCGCCCGATACCACCAGCAGGGCACGCTCCTGGTGCGCAAGGTCTGCCGCCAGGGCTTGATAAACGGCTTCGGCCAGCTGCTCGGCCAGCGCTTGTCGTGTAGTGCTCATTTCAATAATCCTCGTACCAGCTGCGGCCATCCTGGGTGATCATGGCAATCGAGGCCACCGGCCCCCAGGAGCCTGCGGGGTAGCGGCGCGGCGGAGTTTCGCGTGATTTCCAGCCATTGATCAGCTGGTCGCACCAGCGCCAGGCGTGCTCCACTTCGTCACGCCGCACGAACAGGTACTGCTGGCCTTTCATGACTTCCAGCAGCAGACGCTCGTAGGCATCCGGAATACGCGATTTCGGGAAGGCGCTGTTGAAATCCAGGTGCAGCGGGCCGGGGCGCAGGCGCATGCCCTTGTCCAGGCCGCTATCCTTGGTGAGCACCTGAAGGGCGATGCCCTCTTCCGGCTGCAGGCGAATGATCAGCTTGTTGGAAGCGATGCCACGCTGGTCCGGGTCGAAGATGTAGTGCGGCTGCTGACGGAAGTGAATGACGATTTGCGACAGCTTTTCCGGCATACGCTTGCCGGTACGCAGATAGAACGGCACGCCTGCCCAGCGCCAGTTGGACACTTCGGTCTTCATGGCCACGAAGGTTTCGGTCTGGCTCTGGGTGTTGGCGCCCTCTTCTTCCAGGTAGCCCGGCACGGCCTGGCCATCGCTGGTACCGGCAATGTACTGGCCACGCACCACGTCGCGGCCCAGCGCTTCGCCGGTAAACGGCTTCAGCGCCTTGAGCACTTTTACCTTCTCATCACGGATGGCATCGGCATCCAGATTGGAAGGCGGGTCCATGGCAATCAGGCAGAGCAGTTGCAGCAGGTGATTCTGCACCATATCGCGCAGCTGGCCCGCGTCGTCGAAGTAGCCCCAGCGCCCTTCGATGCCGACCTTTTCAGCCACGGTGATCTCGACGTGAGAGATGTGGTTCTGGTTCCACTGGGTGCCGAAGAGCGGGTTGGCAAAGCGCAGGGCAATCAGGTTCTGAACCGTCTCTTTACCTAGATAGTGGTCGATACGATAGATGCGGGACTCGGGGAACACGGCACCAATGGCGTCGTTGATCTCTTCCGACGACGCCAGGTCATAGCCAATCGGCTTCTCGACGATCACTCGGGTGTCGTCATCCAGGCTATTGCTGGCCTGGAGGTTGTGGCAGATATCGCCATAGATCCGCGCCGCCACGGAAAGGTAGACCACCATGGGGCGCCGTGCGCCTTCACGCCATTGGCGAAGCGCGTCGTAGCCGTCCACCGTGGTGAAGTCGAGCTTCAGGTACTCCAGCCGTTGCAGGAAGCGCTCCATGCTGGCCTTGTCCTGCTCGTCCTTTTTCAGGCGCTTCTGCAACGCGGCGCTGACCAGCTGACGAAACTCGGCCGTGTCATGCTCCTGACGCGCCAGCCCCATGATCCGCGTGCTTTCAGGCATCAGCCCTTCGCGGTCAAGATGATACAGCGCAGGGAACAGCTTGCGCATGGCAAGATCACCAAGCGCCCCGAACAGCGCGAGATCAATCGCATGATTGGGGTCGCCTAGCGGTGCATGTGACTGGCTCATCTCAGCTCCTGTTTATAATTAGGTGATCCAACTTATGTAGTTAGATTACCTAAAATCTATCTGATAACGGGCATTATACGCAATATTTCGTGTAATTTTACTACAAAAAAATCACCATGGCTGCTTTTCCTGTCAGGCGGTGCCTGCAGCGCTCGGCCCTACGCCCCCGACATACGCCATCCTACTCCCCCGCAGGGAGGAGGCGGCACAACACCAGATTGGCGAGGCTGGCACGACAAGGCACGCGCTGACGGCATCGTGCACGACAATAACAATGGCCTTACACGAGGTATGCACATCATGACAATGAAACGCAGCTTTTTCACGCCGCTATTCGCCACGGCATTGGTCACCGGCATCGCTACCCCCGCCTTGGCCTTCGAGGAGGACCGCCTGACGATCTGGATGGGCGACAACAAGGGGCAGGAAGGCATTCGCGCGGTGGCCGCGCAGTTTCTGGAAGAGACCGGCATCCGGGTAGAGGTGGTGTTTCCGGACAACCTCACCGACCGCTTTCAGCAGGCGGCGGGGAGCGGCCAGGGGCCGGACATCGTCATCTGGGCCCACGACCGCATGGGGGAATGGGCGCAAAGCGGCCTGCTCCGGCAGGTATCCCCCAGCAGCGCGTTCCGTGAAGGGTTTTTCGATTTCACCTGGGAAGCCGCGCTGTGGAACGGCGATACCTATGGCTACCCGATTTCCGTGGAGTCCCTTGGCCTGATTTATAACAAGGCGTTAGTGGATACCCCACCCGACAGCTTCGCGGAACTGATCGAACTGGACGCCACCCTGGCCCCCGAGGGTAAAAAGGCCATCCTGTTCGACTACAGCGAGCCCTATTATGGCTGGACCCTGCTGGCCGCCAACGGCGGTTACCCGTTCAAGCAAACCGATAGCGGCTATGATGTCAGCGACATTGGGGTCAACAATGCCGGTGCCTTGCAGGGGGCCGAGCTGCTGGTGGAGCTGATCGATAGCGGCGTAGTGCCCCGGGGCACCGACTACAACCTGATGGATACTCGCTTCAACCGGGGCGAAGTCGCCACCATGATCAGTGGCCCCTGGGCATGGCCCAACCTGGAGCGCAGCGGCATCGATTATGGCGTGGCGCTGCTGCCCCGGGTAGGCGACGAGCGCGCCCGACCAATGTTTGGCGTGATGACCGCGATGATCAACTCCGCCACGCCCAACGACTTTCTGGCGGTGGAGTTTTTGGAGAACTACCTGCTGAGCGAAGCGGGCATGCGCACCTTCAACAGCGACGGTTCGCTGGGCGCAGTGGCGCATATCGATTACCAGGCAGCGCTGGCGGACAACCCCAACATTGCCGCCACGCTCGACAACGCCGAAGTGGGCATGCCGATGCCCAACATTCCTGAAATGGGAGCCTTCTGGGCGGCCATGGAGCCCGCGCTGCAGAACATCGGCAGCGGGCGCCAATCGCCCCAGGAAGCGCTGGATGCCGCTGCTCGCCGGATGCGCCAGTAGCCACTCTTTTGCCCTTGCTGCCCGGCGGTGTAAGCGCCGGGCAGCCTTCAGGAAGCCATCATGTATATCACCAATGCGTCTCGTGGCCTGCCCCGCCACCGCCCTCGTCATCTTGCCGAACGCTACACCCGCTGGGCCCTGCGCGGCGTGATAGCGGCCCTGGTCATCGCTCTGCTCTGGCTGGTACTGGCCTTTCATTTGAACGGGCAGTGGATGTTCGCACTGCTGTTTCTGCTTCTCGGCGGCTCGCTGGGCGTGGTCTTCACCAAGCGTTCGCTGATGAGCCACCGCTATATTTTCCCAGCCGTGGCAGGGCTGGGGGTGTTCGTCATTTTTCCACTGATCTACACCTTCGGGATCAGCTTCAGCAACTACAGCTCCACCAATCTGCTCTCGGAAGAGCGGGTGCGCAGCCAGTTGATGAGCCAGACCTATCAGGAGGACGATGACGCTTTCGATCTTACGCTTTATGCCGAAGGCGACCTGGTGCGTTTGCGGCTGGAAAACGAGCGCCAGCGCTGGATGTCGACACCGCTGAATCTGACCAATGTGGAGTCTCGCCAGCTAGGCCTGCAGGCGGCCAGTGACGCCCCCACCGCAGACCCGCTGCCCATGCGCGACATCATTCAAGCGCGCGGTGCCCTGCAGGGGCTACGCCTGATCACTCCCGAAGGCACCGAGCTGCGCATGGCCGGTATTCGCCAGTTTGCGCCCATGCTCGACCGCTACGAGGCCCGGGAGGATGGCACGCTATACGACCGCCGAGACGATCGCGTGCTGACACCGGATCACACCCTCGGCTTTTTCGTCGCCGACGATGGCCAGCGCATCACTCCGGGCTGGCCGGTCAACGTGGGCTTCTCGAACTACACGCAAATCTTCACCGATCCGGACATTCGCGGCCCGTTCATGCAAATTTTCGTATGGACCTTCGTGTTTGCCAGCCTCACCGTGGTGTTCACCCTGGCCGTAGGCTTCGTGCTGGCCTCCCTGCTGCAGTGGGATCAGCTGCGCGGCAAAGCGATATACCGCACGCTGCTGATTCTGCCCTACGCCGTCCCGGCGTTCATTTCGATTCTGATTTTCAAAGGCATGTTCAACCAGCACTTCGGTGAAGTGAACATGATTCTGGATGCCCTGTTCGGCGTGCGGCCCGAGTGGTTCACCGACCCGTGGCTGGCCCGCAGCATGCTGCTCATCGTCAATACGTGGCTAGGCTACCCCTACATGCTGCTGCTCTGCATGGGGCTGATTCAGGCGATCCCTCGGGATTTGTACGAAGCCTCGGCGGTGGATGGCGGCGGCCCGATCAGCAACCTGTTCCACATCACCCTGCCGCTGATCATCAAGCCCCTGACGCCGCTGTTGATTGCTGCCTTTGCGTTCAACTTCAACAATTTCGTGCTGATTGCGCTGCTCACGGGTGGCAATCCGGACATTCTGGGGGCCAGTACCCCGGCGGGCACCACGGACCTGCTGGTGAGCTACACCTACCGCATTGCCTTCCAAGATGCCGGACAGAACTTCGGCCTGGCGGCCGCCATTGCCACGCTGATTTTCCTGCTGGTGGCCGGTATGTCGTTGCTCAATTTGCGCCTTTCCAAAGTGAAGGTCTAGGAGGTTACTGATGGCAATGGTTCAACCACGCTCCGTGGGCGTACGCCGCCTGGGAGCACATCTGGCACTGATCTGTTTCGTCTCGCTGATCGTGTTTCCGCTGCTACTGGTGATCTCGATCTCGTTTCGAGAGGGCAACTTTGCCAGCGGCAGCCTGATCCCCGACAACGTCTCGTTGGAGCACTGGTCACTGGCGCTGGGTATCACTTGGGAGCGCGCCGATGGCACCGTCGTGCAGCCGCCCTTCCCGGTACTGCTGTGGCTGTGGAACTCCATCAAGGTGGCGGTGGTGTCGTCGGTGCTGATCCTGATGCTGGCTACCACCAGCGCCTACGCCTTTGCGCGCATGCGCTTCAAGGGCAAGGAGCCGCTGCTCAAAGGCATGCTGATTTTTCAGATGTTCCCGGCGGTGCTCTCGCTGGTGGCGCTGTATGCGCTGTTCGACCGGCTGGGGCAGTTCGTGGGCTGGCTGGGCATCAACACCCACGGCGCACTGATCGTGGCGTCGCTTGGAGCGGTGGCGCTGCATATCTGGACGATCAAGGGCTACTTCGAATCCATCGACGGCTCGCTGGAAGAGGCCGCCATGGTGGATGGCGCCAGCACCTGGCAGGCGTTTCGCTACATCCTGCTGCCGCTCTCGCTGCCGATCCTGATGGTGGTGTTCATTCTGGCGTTCGTGATGAGCATCATGGAGTACCCCATGGCGTCGGTACTGCTGGTGGACGAGCACAAGCTGACCCTGGCCGTGGGCGCCCAGCAGTACCTGGCCGACCACAACCAGCGCTGGGGTAACTTTGCCGCCGCGGCGGTGCTATCTGGCCTGCCGATTACCGTGGCCTTCCTGATCTGCCAGCGCTGGATCATCGGCGGCCTGACCGCTGGGGGTGTGAAAGGTTGATGCGTACTTGACGCGCTGTTTCCTCGCTTGAGCGGCTTGCTCATCCCCGGCGTCTGAGAAATCTGCGCCGGGATTTTATTTTTTACGGACTTTTTATGCAGGTGCATGATGTTATAGGCCATGCTTAAGCAAAATGAACGATGAGCAAGGCAATGCATACGACAAACGCAAGGTTCTATCGCAGCAATGAGCTTTACCGACACTGGGCACCGGTGTTCAAGATTTTATCGGTACTATGGCTTATCCTCGCACTGTTCATGATGGTGCCTTGGGCGGTGCTGCTCATTGAACGCGACCCGGACGCCCGGGCGTTCGGCCTCTCTATCATGCTCGTGCTCGCCTGTGTGGCTACCACACTGCTGCTCACTTATCGTGCGTCGTTAGAACTCAAACCGTGGCAGATGTTTATCCTTACGGCGGGCAGTTGGGTAAGCATTAGCGGCTTTGCCAGCCTGCCGTTGATTCTTGGCGCACCGCAGCTAACGTTTGCCAATGCCGTCTTTGAATCCGTGTCGGCCATCACCACCACGGGCTCTACCGTGCTGGTGGGCATCGAGAATCTCTCAGACGGCTTGAAGCTCTGGCGCGGCTTGATGCAGTGGCTGGGGGGGATCGGCATTATCGTCATGGGCATCGCCATTCTGCCGTTTTTGAAAGTGGGCGGTATGCGCCTGTTTCATACCGAATCTTCGGACTGGTCGGATAAAGTCATGCCCCGCACCGGCGGCATTGCCAAAGCCACGCTGTCGATCTATGTGATGTTGTCGCTAACGGCCATGGTCAGTTACTGGCTAGGCGGTATGCAGCCACTGGATGCCATCGTGCATGGCATGTCTTCGCTCTCCACCGGCGGCTTTGCCAACTCTGATGCCTCGTTTGGCGCCTATGCAGAACAGCCCTGGCTGCTGTGGATGGGCAGCTTCTTCATGCTCTGCGGTGCGCTACCGTTCGTACTGTACATCCGTTTCATCCGCTCTTCGCGCAGCGCCTTATGGCAAGACCAACAGGTGCGTGGGCTGCTCAAACTGCTGTTGGCAGCCATCGTCATCCTGACCGCCTGGCGCGTCTTGCAAGGCGACGACTGGTTTGTCTCCCTGACTCACGTCACCTTCAACGTCATGTCCGTGGTCACCACTACCGGCTATGCGTCGGATGACTATACGCTGTGGGGCACACTGCCGATTGCAGCTTTCTTTTACCTGACGTTCATTGGCGGCTGTAGCGGCTCCACCAGCGGCGGTATGAAGATCTTCCGCTTCCAGATCGCCATGTTGATGCTGCGCAATCAGCTACGCTACCTGATTCATGCCAACGGCATCTTTACCACCCGCTACAACCAGCAGCCAGTCACCAGCGATATCTCGCGCAGCGTCGTGGCCTTCTCGTTCTTTTTCTTTATCACTATTGCCGTATTGGCATTAGGGCTTGCCGCGCTGGGGCTGGACCTGGTCACAGCGCTTTCGGGCGCAGCGACAGCCGTCGCCAACGTCGGCCCTGGCCTGGGCGATACCATTGGCCCGGCAGGCAACTTCGCCACCCTGCCCGATGCGGCCAAGTGGCTTTTATGTGTGGGCATGCTGATGGGCCGCCTGGAGATATTGACGGTCGTGGTACTGATGACCCCCATGTTCTGGCGGCGTTGACCGCGGTTTGGGGGCGTCAGGATGCCTTTGTAGGCCGAGCGCAGGCTTCCACTAGCAATCGATAGCCGACGCCAGCTTCTGTTTGCAGCAGAGTCGGCGTTTGTGGATCGTCGGCTAGTTTTTGTCGCAAGCGGCTCACCACAATACGCAGGTAGTGAGTATCTTCGGTATGTGTCGGGCCCCATACCTCTTTCAGCAGTTGTGTTTGCGTCACCACCCGACCGGCGTAGCGACAAAGCTTCGCCAGGACTGCAAACTCTTTACGGGTTAAACGAACCTCCTGCTGGTGCACCATGACGTGCCTCAGCTCCACATCGATGGTGACATTAGCGCTTGCGAAGTAGCTGGCACTCTCTTCTCCTTTGACTTTTTGAGCAATGCGCAGCACTGCCCGAATACGCGCCAGCAGTTCCTGAATACCGAAAGGTTTGGTGACATAGTCATTGGCACCGTTATCCAACGAACGTACTTTCTCTTCCTCCCTGTCGCGTACCGATACTACAATAATCGGCACGCTACTCTGCTCACGAATACCACGTAGCACGTCATGACCATCTATATCAGGCAGGCCTAAATCGAGCAGTACGACATCTGGCGCTTGGGTATAAGCGGCTGCCAATGCTTGCTCACCGTTTGCTGCCTCAATCACGCCGTAACCCTGGGACGCGAGGCTGATGCGCAAAAAGCGGCGAATCTGCTGTTCATCATCAACGACCAGAATGCGCCCGTTCCCTTCACTCTTCATTCATCCTCCTGATATCTGCACCTAGCAGTGGCAGCTTGATAATGATCGCAGTTCCCTTGCCATTCGTACCCACACCAGCGGTGATCGTGCCACCATGTGCCCCAACCATGCCGCGGCAAATCGCCAATCCCAATCCACTACCATGGGCACTGCGATCACCGTCACCGCCACTGTAGAACATATCGAATACCTGCTCACGTAACGCTGGTGAGATACCCGGGCCTTCGTCTTCAACGCTAACCACCAACGCGCTGGGGTCCTCGTCGCTTACGTATGCGTTAATCAATAGCTCTCCATTAGGAGGCGAAAAGCGCTGGGCATTGTCCAGAACGTTCACCAGCGCTTGCTCTACCAGCGCAGGGTGCACGTAAAGTAGCGGCAAGTTGCCAGACCACTGCTTGCGAACCACCACGTGCCTGAGTGATTGGCCTAGTCGCTTGAGCGCCGCATTAATCAAATCATCAAACGAGACCCAGTCACGTTCAATTTTGAGTGTGCCATGCCCCAAACGAGTCATGTCTAACAGATTTTGGATGTAGCGATTGAGCCGTTCGCTTTCAGACAAAATACCGTCCAGCAGCTCACGCTGATCACTATCACTGAGCTGTGGCTTCAACTCAATTAATGAACTAGTGGAACCTATAATCGAGGCAAGCGGGGTGCGTAGATCGTGGGACACGGAGGAAAGCAACGCAGAACGCAGACGCTCGTTCTCCTCTGAAACCCGCGTAGCGTTAAGCTCTGCTACCAGACGCGTCCGCTCCAGCGCCATGCTAAGCTGGCGCGCCAACGTATCGATTAATGCTTCACTTTCATGAGTCAAGGCCTTCGGGCTTGCAGAGAGCTTGAGTGCCAGCATCCCCACTTTTTCTCCTTGTACCGCGAGCGGTAGTAAGCGCCACGCCTGTTGGCTTAATGTTTGAGTGCCATGACCGCTGGGTTTTTGGTGTTGCCAACTCCATACCGCTGCCTGCTTGGCGGCCATGTCCAGATGCTCGTCATCCGACAGTGCGTAGACCACACGCACCTCGCTAGCGCTTTCCGCTGTTTCAATAAAAATAACGGGGACGCCAAAACACTGCACCAGGGTATCGACACCCACTTTGGCGGCACTGGCACTGTCGGTGGCGATTGAGAGCTGCTCGGCGTAGCAGAGCAGAAGTTGTGTCTGATCGCGGCTAGACCGCAGTGCAACTAAGCGCTGGCGCCCACGACCCGCTAATTGCCCCACCACTAGCGCTACCAAAAAGAAGAACACCACCGTCAACAGTTGCCCTCGTTCCACCATGGCAAAGGTCAAACGTGGTTCTGTAAAGAAGAAATTAAAGATCAAAAAACCCGCAACGGCACTGAACATCGCCATTGCGGTGCCCGCCGAGGCAGCGCTGAAAAGCACGGCGGCTAAAAATACCAGTGAAAGATTGGCAAGCTCCAGCCAGGGCTCTAGCACGTGAGCAATTCCGAGAGATACCATCACCGCCAAGCTGGTGGCGAGTAGTTGAGGTGGTCGCACCCTCCAGCCTGGCTGCCGTTTGTGCCTACCTTGCTTCACGCTGCTCTGAGCCACTACCACGATATCGAAGACGTCGGCATGCGCAATCAAGCGTTGGGCGAGCGGCCTTGACCAAGGCCACCAGCGGCGTTTTGCGTCGCGTCCCACCATAATCGTAGTGGCATTAATCGAGCGGGCGTAGTTGAGCATCTCACCTAGCTGGCTATGCCCCTGCAAGCGAAGTGAATCGCCTCCCAGCCGGGTCACCAGACTAAATATCTTCTCAATCGTAAGCTGCTGCTCCGGCGAGGCGACACCTTTATCCACATAGACCGCCCGCCATACGGCCAAACGCCTCTCGGCCATTCGATGGGCTGCACGCACAAGGGTCATATCGTCTTCATTACCGGTAACAATCACCAACAGGTGGGGCCTTACCGGCCAAGGGCCTGCCCTACCGCTGGCGTCCATAGCCACTTTTACATCGGCATCCACCCGCTCGGCCATGGTTTGAATCGCCAGCTCGCGCAGCGCGTTAAGGTTTGACTCGTTAAAGTAGCCCTCCATGGCGGCGCGTGCCTGCTCGGGGATATACACCTTGCCGCGTCTTAAGCGCTCGAGCAGCTCCTCCGGGGTTAAGTCCACCAGCGATACATCCCGAGCGCGCTCTAACAGTGCATCGGGGACGGTTTCGCGCATGCGAATGCCGGTGATCCGAGCAACATCGTCGTTAAGGCTTTCCAAATGCTGGACGTTCACTGTTGTCCAGACATCGATCCCTGCATCCAGCAACTCTTCAATATCCTGATAACGCCGTGGATGTCGGCTGCCGGGGATATTGCGATGGGCTAACTCGTCTACCAGCAGAATAGTGGGCTTCCGCTTCAGGGCCGCATCGATATCGAATTCGTAAAACGTTCGTCCATGGTGCTGTAAAGGCGCTAGTGGAATACGTGACAGCCCCTCACAGAGCGCTTCGGTGTCGGCGCGCCCGTGGGACTCCACCACGCCAATCACGATATCATCACCCTCCTCTGCCCGCTCCCGGGCCGTGCGAAGCATGGTGTAGGTTTTGCCAACGCCAGGGGCGGCTCCCAAAAATACACGCAAACAGCCGCGCGCCTCTCGGCGCGCGGCTTTTAGCAATGCATTGGGATCGGGTCGCTGATCCGCTGAATACATTTAGCTACTCCACAGGGATGACAGACGACGTGGTGGTGGCGACGGGAAAACGCTCATCCAAACTCACATTCAACCGCAATACGTTGACCACTGGCGACCCCAGCCAGCCCGTGTTTTCAAGCGCTTGGTCGATCAGTTCAGTGACGCTAGCTTCGTCGATTTCACGCGCCTGCGCTACCCTTGCGACCTGTAATTCCGCGGCTGGTAACGAGATATGTGGGTCAACCCCAGAGCCCGAAGCGGTGATCAGATCAACCGGGATTTGATCGACGCTGACACCTTCCCGCTGGGCAATCGCCTGGGCATCGGCTTGGGCACGCTCACGAAGCGCTTCATTGCTTGGAGCCAGATTAGAACCCGAAACCTCGCCTGCATCATTACCCGCTGCTGACGGGCGACCGATAAAGTATTCATCGCTGACAAAGGTTTGTGACACCAGGCTTGAACCCACTACCCGACCATCGGCGTCGCGAACCAAGCTGCCTTGCGACTGCTCAGGAAACAGCCAACCGCCAACCGCTGTAGTGGCCAAGGGGTACACCAGCCCAAGCAGAACGGCCATCACCACCATAAAACGCAGCGCACTGCCCCAAGTGGCTTTAGTCTCCAACGTTGGTGCCTGCTGTTCTTCATCATTAATCGCCGCGGGATCTTTAATACCTATATTCATGACGCTTCTCCTAGATAAACAGCGCAATCAGCATGTCGAGCAGCTTGATGGCAGGGAACGGTAGTAGCAGACCACCAAGACCGTAGATCAGCAGGTTGCGGCGCAATAATACCGTCGCCGATGCGGCCTTTACGGACACGCCACGCAGTGCAAAGGGAATCAGCGCGGGGATAATCAACGCATTGAACAGCACGGCTGCCAGCACCGCGGTGGTGGGTGAATGCAGGTTCATTACATCCAGCACGCCCAGCGCCGGGAAACTCGCCGTGAAGAGCGCCGGTAGAATCACGAAGTACTTGGCGACATCATTCGCCAATGAGAACGTGGTCAATGCGCCTCGGGTCACCAGCAACTGCTTACCAATTTCCACCGCGCTAATGAGCTTGCCGGGGTCGGAGTCCAGATCGACCATATTGGCCGCTTCGCGGGCGGCTTGGGTGCCGGAATTCATGGCCAGACCAAGGTCAGCCTGGGCCAGCGCCGGAGCGTCATTGGTACCATCACCCACCATGGCCACAAGTCGGCCACTGGCCTGCTCTTCGCGAATCAGCGCCAGCTTACGCTCAGGCGTGGCTTCGGCGATGTAGTCGTCGACACCGGCCGTGGCGGCTATCGCCGAGGCGGTAACCGGGTTGTCACCGGTGATCATCACGGTTTTGATACCCATAGCGCGCAGCTCGGCAAACTTCTCCGCGATACCGCTTTTAATCACGTCAGACAGCGCTACCACACCCAGAATCTGATGGTTTTCCGCAACTGCAATGGGGGTGGCACCATCGCGGGATATACGCTCAATGACCTGGTGATAGTCGCTGGGAATAACGCCGCCCTGCGCCTTTACCCACTCGGCGATGGCATTGGGGGCACCTTTACGTAGCTTTTTACCGCTGGTTAGATCCACCCCTGAAAGCCGGGTTTCAGCACTGAAGGCTTCAAAAGTTGCGCCATCCGCTTCTTCGCTAAGCTGCACATCCACACCCTGCTCAGTGGCCAGCGTCACAATCGAACGGCCTTCCGGCGTAGGGTCTTCCAGAGAGGTTAAAAACGCTACATCGCGTACCCGTTGACGCGGCACCTGCTGGCAGGGGGCAAACTCCGTCGCGCGGCGGTCGCCCAAGGTAATGGTGCCGGTTTTATCCAGCAACAGCGTGTCGATGCTACCGGCGATCTCTACTGCCTTGCCTGATTTGGCGACCAGATTGGCACGCATCGCGCGCTCCATACCGGCAATGCCGATGGCAGGCAAAAGACCGCCAATAGTGGTGGGAATCAAGCACACCAGTAGCGCTACCAGCATGACCGTTGAGGTTTCTACCCCAACGAAAGCGGCCATGGGTACCAACGTCACCACCACAATCAGAAATACCAGGGTCAGCATTGCAAGCAGCACCGAAAGCGCCAGCTCGGAAGGTGTTTTCTGACGGCTAGCCCCCTCTACCAAGGCAATCATACGATCCAGCAGGGATTCACCGGGGTTGGCACTGACTTCAATGACAAGCTGATCCGAGAGCACTTTGGTGCCCGCGCTGACGCCGCTGTTATCGGTGCCCGCTTCACGCAGCACCGGCGCGGATTCACCGGTGACCGCTGACTCGTTGATAGACGCCGCGCCCTCGACGATATCGCCATCTGCCGGAATCAGCTCACCCGCCACCACCTTCACTCGGTCACCTTTACGCAGCGAGTCGGCGGTCACGGCGCTGGTGGTGCCGTCAGCGTTTAGCTTGGTCGCCTTGAGCTCTCCTTTGGTTTTGCGCAGCGCGCCAGCATGGGCCTTACCCCGGGATTCCGCCAGCGACTCCGCACCGGTGGCAAACAGCACGGTAGCAAGCAGCAGTAGCGCAATGGCGAGCGCAAAGCCGCCGTTCTCGCCATGTGCGAAAGCAATCGGCGTTAGCCCAAAGCACACCGCAGTACCAATGGCGACCACTGCCATGACCGGGTTGCGCGCCAGCAAATGAGGCGCAAGCCCTTTCACAGCCCCAGCAACAACCTGGCCAATGGGCAGCGAACGACGCGGCTGTTTAGTAAGCTCTGTATGTGACATCTATTTTCTCCTAGAAGCCTTGCACGACGGATTCTGCAATCGGGCCAAGCACTAACGCCGGTAAGAAGCCAAGCAGGTTGACGATTACAATCACCCCTGCCGTTAAGCCCATAAAAGCAGGGCTATCCATGGGCAAAGTGCCGCGGCCCGCCGGTGCCGTGCGCTTGGCAGCCAACCAACCGGCGACGGCTAATGGCACTAGCATGGGTAAGAAGCGACCAATCAGCAGGGCGAACACGCAGGCAATATTCCACCAGGTTGTGTCATCGCCCAGCCCTTCAAAACCAGAGCCGTTATTGGCAAATGCAGAGGTAAACTCGTAAAGCACTTGGGATAAACCGTGAAACCCTGGGTTTGAATTGGCGGCCGCGTTTGGCATCGCCACGGTCAGCGCGCTCAACCCCAGGATGACCAACGGCTGAGCCAGAATCGCCAGTGAAATCCAGCGCATTTCACGGGTCTCTAAGGGTTTTCCAAATAACTCTGGTGATCTGCCCACCATTAACGAGCCCACAAAGGCCGCCAACATCAAATAGAGGAAGAAGCCAATTAGCCCGACGCCCACTCCACCAAACGTTACGTTCACAAACATGTCCATCAGCAGCATCATGCCGCCCATGGGATTGAAGCTATCGTGCATGGCATTGACCGAGCCGTTGGAGGTTTGTGTCGTCCAGCTACCCCACAAGGCGGAAAGGTCAGTGCCAAAACGCAGCTCCTTGCCTTCTAAATTGGCCCCCGGCTGGGAGAGTTCGAGCAAAGCCGCATTGGGCATGCGTTCTGAATAGACCACCACAGAAGTGGAAATCAGTGAGAACGCGATCATCACGGCGCCAATGCCCATCATTAGTCGGCGTCGACCGCTGATCAGAGCAATCGCAATTAGCAGCGCCACGGGAATAAGCATAATTGAGGCAGTTTCGATAACATTCGCCAGCGGCGTGGGGTTCTCAAGCGGCACACTTGAGTTGGGCCCGTACCAGCCTCCCCCATTGGTACCCAACTGCTTGATCGCCACCATGGACGCCACTGGGCCCAAGGGAATCGTCTGCACCTCTTCCACCTGAGGATCCAGCATGTTTACCTGATGAGCGGCCTGATAACTGGCAGGTACGCCTTGCCATGTGAGCAACAATGCGACTACCGCTGCCAATAGCACCATAACGCGCACCACGCTGCGGGTAAGGTCGTGGTAGTAGTTGCCGACGCCGTTTAAAACCTTGGCAGGTTTGGCGACTAATAAAGTGCGGACAATGGCGAGCAACACTGCGAGCCCCGTGGCGGGCGTCAAGAACTGTAGCGTGACAATGGCGAAGGTTTGGCTTAAGTGCGAAAGCTGCGCTTGGCCAGAGTAGTGCTGCTGGTTAGTGTTGGTAGCAAACGACACCGCTGTATGCAGCGCCGTGTCCCATGTCATGCCTGGGATGCCGTCCGGGTTGAGTGGCAGCAGTCCCTGACACATAAATACTAGCCATGCCAGCAGTATCAGGCCCACATGCAGCTTAAGAATGGCTAGCGCGTACACTTGCCACGTCATGGCATGTTGACTGTTAACGCCCGCCAACCGGTAGATTGGCTTTTCGATTACGCCAAAGAGCGTATCAAGCCGGTTCGGCTGGTCACCTAGTGCATGGGCAATGTAGATACCCAGTGGTACGCTGAGCAAAGCCACCAAAGCGTAAATAGCGATCATATCGTTCATGGTGATCTCCTAAAAACGCTCGGGGCAGATGAGCGCGTAAAATAGATACGCCGCTGTGCCGGCCGCGATGATTAGCAAT
The DNA here is from genome assembly GCF_014651775.1 of Vreelandella hamiltonii. Classification (GTDB taxonomy): domain Bacteria; phylum Pseudomonadota; class Gammaproteobacteria; order Pseudomonadales; family Halomonadaceae; genus Vreelandella; species Vreelandella hamiltonii. The sequence continues at coordinate 90,786 of NZ_BMXN01000007.1, read as the reverse complement.
GCAATATTCATGAAAGTGCCTCCTGTGATTGGCACCTTGAGCTTAGAGATTACCCGCGTAAAAATTCGATGGCGTTTAAGGCGTTAGCCGTCAAAAAGGCGTAAAAAAAGCCCTTTTTGTAGACCAAAAGTAGATCTCAAGCTCCCTATCCTCGACAGCCTCCTTTAGATAGGTGAGTATCTGCATTAACATGTCGCTGGAGTGACCTAACTACCTATGAAGATCATCATTCTTGGCGCCGGCCAAGTGGGCGGCACCCTGGCGGAGCACCTTGCCCGCGAGGAAAACGACATCACCGTCGTCGACACCGACGGCGCCAAGCTACGCGAGCTGCACACCAAGCTGGATATCCGCACGGTGACCGGTGCGGGTTCCTACCCCATCGTGCTGCGCCAGGCGGGCTGCNGGTTCGCTCCACGGCTTACCTCACCCGCAAGGGCCTGTTTGCCCACGAAGCCATTCCCATCGACGTCTTGATCAGCCCGGAACAGGTGGTGACCGACCACGTGCGCCGTTTGATCGAGCATCCCGGCGCCCTGCAGGTGCTGGAGTTTGCCGGGGGGCTGGTGCAGCTGGTGGCGGTGAAAGCCTTCTACGGCGGCCCGCTGGTGGGCCAGAATCTCGCCTTCCTGGGCAAGCACATGCCCAACGTGGAAACCCGCGTCGCCGCCATCTACCGGCGCAATCGGCCGATCATCCCCCAGGGCGACACGGTCATCGAAGCCGACGACGAAGTGTTCTTCCTGGCGGCAAGGCGGGATATCCGCGCGGTGATGAGCGAGCTGCGCAAGGTGGAGCGCGACTTCCGCCGGGTGGTGATTGCCGGGGGTGGCAACATCGGCGAACGCCTGGCGGAGCATCTGGAGCATAGCCATCAGGTCAAGATCATCGAGCACAGCCTGGAGCGCTGCACCACGCTCTCGGAGCGGCTGGATCGCACCGTGGTGCTGCACGGCAGCGCCACCAGCAAGCGCCTGCTGGAAGAAGAGAACATCGAGGATTGCGACATCTTCTGCGCCCTGACCAACGACGACGAGGTGAACATCATGTCGTCGCTGCTGGCCAAGCGGCTGGGGGCCAAGAAGGTGCTCACGCTGATCAACAACGCCGCCTACGTGGACCTGGTCCAGGGTGGCGATATCGACATCGCCATCTCCCCGCAGCAGGCCACCATCGGCAGCCTGCTGACCCACGTGCGCCGGGGCGATATCGTCAACGTGCACTCCCTGCGCCGGGGCGCGGCGGAAGCCATCGAGGCCATTGCCCACGGCGACAAGCAGTCTTCCAAGGTGGTGGGCCGCACCATCGATGAGATCGAGCTTCCCGAAGGCACTACCATCGGTGCCGTAGTGCGCGGCAAGGAAGTGATGATTGCCCACGGCGACGTGCGCGTGGAGAGCGGTGATCACCTGATTCTGTTCGTGATCGACAAACGGCGTATCCGCGACGTCGAGCGGCTGTTTCAGGTCGGCTTGACCTTCTTTTGACAGACGCGCTCGGCTAACGCCGCGAATAGGCTGAAGGCAAACTCAGATCTCCACCGCGCGGCCAATGAACTCGATGGGGCCGGTGGGCAAGCCGGTGGGCGAGCCGGTCTCTTCTTCCAGGGTCAGCTCGAAGAGCTGGTTGTCTTCCAGCGGTGGGAGCTGGTCCAGGCGCAGGCGCAGCGGCTGGCCCGGCTCCACCAGCCCCAAGGAAACGGGTGCCTGCCAGTCATCGGCCTTGGTCCAGAACTCCAGCGCCTTGCCCTCCGGCACTTCGAAGGTGCCCAGCGGGATCAGCTGAATCTCCTGGCGGTTGGCCGCTTGCACGACCCAGCCTGCCGACTGCGTCTGTGGTGCCAGTAGCACCACCATGTACTCGGGTACGGCGGGCTGTGTGGTGACGTTGCTCAGCATGACGCCCATCGCCAACGCTGCCGCCAGGCCCGCCCCGGTGGCGGCCCGCCAGAACGGTAAGCTGTGCATCAATCGGCGGCGCGGTGCAGCCGGCGCGCGCGCGGGTGTCACTACCGGCGCAGTAGGCCGTACCGCGGATGCTTTCATGCTCCGCTCGATGCGCGGCCATAGGTAATCGGAGGGGGTGACGGGGTCGACGATGGCGGTATAGGGGAAAAATCGCTCTTCCCAGGCGGCGACCGCCTTTTGCAGCGCAGGCTCGTTGGCGAGACGCGCCTCGAACGCTTCACGCTCGGCTATCGGCAGCGTGCCCAGCACGTACTCCCCTGCCAAGGCATGCAGATCATCGGATTCATGAGCTCGTGTCATGCCATACACTCCCGTAAACGCAGCAGGCTACGCTTGATCCAGGCTTTTACCGTCCCCAGCGGGGTGCTGGTGTGTGCCGCAATCTCGGCGTGGCTGAGCCCATCTACATAGGCGTGCAGAACGCAGTTGCGACGCTCGGCTTCCAACTGCTGCAAGCACTCGTCCATGCGCTCGCCGGTTTGCCAATCGAACGCTTCCTCGACCTGGAAAGCGTGCTGAAAGGTATCGTCGTCGGCAAACTCATGGGGGTCGTTCAGGTCGGTATAGACATGGCGCTCACGCCCACGAATGGCATTGAGTGCGAGGTGGCGAGCGATACTGAATACCCAGGTGCGGGCAGCCCCCTTTTGCGGATCGAAGCTGGCGGCACGCTGCCATATGTTCAAGCAGGCATCGTGAACGATGTCTTCGGCCATGCCTCGGTCCTTGACGATGCGGTACACCACCCCGAGCAACTTGGCGCCTTCCTGCTGATACAGCAGGTGAAGCGCCGCCTGATCGCCACGGGCAATGCGAGCGAGCGCATCGACATGATCGAATTCGGTTACTTCCGTTGACCCAACTTCATCAGACACATCATCACTCCCTGGTAACGCGCCGGTCGCTGTCGCCGCAGTTCAGTGAGGATAATAGTTGGGGGCTCTCGATGCGAGCCCCCACAGTCAACGCACGATAGAAGCGTTGCCGAGATCAGTTAGCGGTCCAGAAGATGTAATCGGCCTGATAGGTGACCACGGCGGTGGCGCCTTCGTTATCGCTACCACAAGCCACGTCGGGTGCCACGCCACCTTGGGTGTCCAGGCGCTGAATGTAAGTGACACCGTTCATGGCACCTTCACCTTCGGCCGGGTTGGCTTCTACCAGCTGCAGCGGAATGTTGCCGTCACCGTTGGGAGATACGGCCAGCTGCGTTGCGGTCAGCTTGGAGCCGTCCAGTGATTCCCAAGTAGCGGGCGGGCCGTAGTAGCTGCCGACCTGATTGCCTTCGCGGTCATTCAGCGCCGCATGGGGGCCCTTGAAAACCCAACCCAGGCTACCGTCGTCCTTGGCTTCACACATGTAAGTAATCGCGCCTACGCCCACCGTTTCCAGAGCGACGCTATGGCCATCCGGCACTTGGATGTCGGCAGGCACATCGGCCAGCGCCGCTTGACTGAAGGATGCAATCAGGGTCGCAGCGAGGGTGGCACGCGTTAGATGTTGAATGGTCATGTCAGTCTCCTTGGGTTGTGTATCAGCCACTTTTGCCGTGGCTGTATAGGGGATACACACGAGGAGACCGATTGGATGCACTCTTTTTGAAAAAAATCTAAAAAACGTTATTGGCTCACCCCGTCCACCGTCACTTGGCGAGGGCAGGCATCCCCTTGGGCATCGAACAAATGGCAGCGCTTGCCGTTGATGCCCAGCCGAGACGCCTGCCCTTCTGCCAGCCGTGCCAGTCCGTCCAGGCGTTGGGTCAAGGGGGTTTCCAGCCCCGCCACTTGCCAATGGGCCAGGGTCTCGTAGCCCAGCTTTTCGGCCACCATGAGCGTGGCATCCAGGGTTGCATCCGCCTGTTCTGGGGCGACGAAATCTTCGGCGCGCAGCCCTAATGTGGCCTGATCACCCGCCTTGAGCTGCTGCCCATTCACGGCCACCGCCAGGCTGTCGCCGGTGTGCAGGCGTACCAGCGTGCGGTGCTGGCCGGGGTCGACCACCGTCACCGGCAGGGTATTGATGCGCGGGGAGCCGATGAACTCCGCCACTTCCAGCGTGTTGGGAAAGTGGTACAGCGACAGCGGTGCGCCTACCTGGGCGATACGCCCTTTTGAGAGCAGCACGATACGGTCTGCCAGGGTCATCGCCTCGACCTGATCGTGGGTGACGTAAATCATGGTGGCGTTCAAGCGCTTGTGCAGCCCCGCAATCTGGATACGCATGTCCACGCGCAGCGCGGCATCGAGGTTCGACAGCGGCTCGTCGAACAGAAACACCGCCGGCTCTTTCACCAGCGTACGACCAATGGCCACCCGCTGGCGCTGGCCGCCAGAGAGATCCTTGGGCTTGCGCTCCAGAAGCTCGGTGAGGTGCAGCATTTCTGCGGCGTGCTGCACCCGACGGCGAATCTCGGCCTTGTCGGTACGCGCCAGCTTGAGCCCGAACGCCATGTTCTCGGCCACGCTCATGTGCGGGTAGAGGGCGTAGGACTGGAACACCATGCCGATGTCCCGCTCCTGGGGTGGAATCTCGTTGATCCGCTGGCCATCCAGCTGCATGTCCCCGGTGGTGATGTCCTCCAGACCCGCAATCATGCGCAGCAGCGTGGATTTACCACAGCCGGAGGGGCCCACGAACACCACGAACTCGCCGTCTTCGATGGTGAGGTCGATATCCCGGGAGATTTCGACGCCGTCAAACGATTTGCCGATGCCGCCAAGGGTCAAACGTCCCATGATGCATCCTCCTGAGCCTGTGGGCAGCGGGCAATTGCCACGCCAAACGGCGGCAGCGTCAGCGTACCTGCCTGCCACTCGCCCTTGAGCCAATGGGGGGCGCCTTCCAGTGCTTCAGCATGCTCGGGCGCCGAGCGGGTAATGGTCTGATCGCTGAAGTTCAGCGCCACCAACAGGCGGGTTTGCTGATAGGTGCGCTCCAGGCAGAGCACCTCGTCACGCACCGGGTGGTAGCGTACCTCCCCCTTGACCAGCGCGAGCTGGGTGCGGCGAAACGCCAGGAACTCTCGGTAAGCGTTGAGCAGCGAATCGGCATTCTGCTCTTGCTGATCGACTGCCAGCGCTGCATGGGCCTCGGGCACCGGCAGCCAGGGCGTGGCAAGACTGAAGCCAGCATGGCGGCTATCTGCCTGCCAGGGATGCGGCGTACGGCAGCCATCACGGCCTTTATAGGCAGGCCAGAAGGTAATGCCTGCCGGGTCCACCAGCTGCTCGAAGGTCAGCTGCGCTTCGGGCAGCCCCAACTCCTCGCCTTGATAGAGGCACACGCTGCCCCGCTGGCTGAGCAAGAACACCATGTACAGACGCAGCTTATCGAGCTGCCCCTGGGCCTGCCAGCGAGTCGCCAGCCGCGTGACGTCATGGTTGCCCAGCGCCCAGCAGGGCCAGCCATCGCCAATCCGCGCTTCCATCTCGGTCAGCGTTTCGTGCAGGTACGTCGGGTCGGCCTTGTCGGTCAGCAGGTTGAACGAGTAGCACATGTGCAGCCGCTGCCCTCCCTGGGAGTAGGCCGCCATGACGCCGAGGGCGTCGTCATCCCCCACTTCACCGACGCTGGTGGCGCCGGGGTACTCATCGAGCAGCGCCCGAAGCCGCTCCAGAAATACCAGGTTTTCCGGCTGGGTCTTGTCGTACTGGTGGAGCTGATAGCCATAGGGGTTGTCGGGGCGCACACCCAGAAAGCTTTCGGTGATCTCCTGACGCGGCGGATTATCCTTCAACTCGCCGTGGGTACAGAAATTGACCGCATCGAGGCGAAAGCCATCGACCCCACGCTCCAGCCAGAACCGCGCTTCTTCGAGAATGGCCTCGACCACGGCAGGGGTGCGGAAATTGAGGTCTGGCTGGCTGGCCAGAAAGTTGTGCAGGTAATACTGACAGCGTCGGGTATCCCACTGCCAGGCGCTGCCGCCAAACACGGATTGCCAGTTGGTCGGCGGCGCGCCATCGGGTTTGGGGTCGGCCCATACGTACCAATCGGCTTTCGGGTTATCGCGGCTTTGGCGACTCTCCTCGAACCAGACGTGCTGGTCGGAGGTGTGCGACATGACCTGATCGATGGTGACTTTCAGCCCGCGGGCATGGGCCGCCTCGACCAGTCGGTCGAAGTCTTCCAGACTGCCGAACATTGGATCGACATCGCGGTAGTTGCTGATGTCGTAACCAAAATCCTTCATGGGCGACGTAAAAAAGGGCGAAAGCCAAATGGCGTCGACATTCAGAGAGGCAATGTAGTCGAGCTTCTCGATCACTCCTCTCAGGTCGCCAATGCCGTCGCCGCGACTATCCATAAAGCTGCGCGGGTAGATTTGATAAATCACTGCGCCGCGCCACCAGTCGGCCCCCTGGCTGCCAACGTAGTGTGAAGTGGAAGGTGTCTGCATCATGGCGAATCCTTATGGTTGTTATCAGTGATAAGGGCATGATGCAGGCTGCGCGGCGGGATCGAATCCTCCCCCGCAGGGAGTACCGGGCGTAGTCGAGAGGAGGAGGCGAACCGAGGGCGCTGGGCAGCCTCCCCACCGGGTCAATCCCCGTGAATATGGGCCAGCAGTTGCCCCGCCAGGTGTATGGCCTCCTCCCGGCGACGAATGTTCTGCTTCTGGTAAAGGCTGCGGATATGGGTCTTGATGGTGGTCTGGGCCACCGAGAGCTGCTCGGCAATCTGCTCGTTGGATAGCCCCGCATGAATCAACCCGAGGATCTGCCACTCACGGCGGGTCAGCGGTGAGGTGCGAATCAGTTCCGGCACATCCGGGCGAGCCACGATATCGGCAATCACCGTCTCGTCGAGGATCAAACGCCGGGCGCTGCCAAAATCCTTTTGACGCCCTGCCAGCGCCATCAATCGCTCGGCCCTCGCTTTTTCGAGGGCCCCTAGCGAGTCGCTTTCGAGCAGGCCAGCCAGCAGCTCCCCCAACGGCTTGCCCAACCGCAAAAAGCTGCCCACCAGGCCGGTGCGCGACGCCAGGCTCAGAGCCTGCTGCATATGCTCGCGAGCGCGCTCTTTTCTTCCTGCATGCCAGGCGGCTGCGGCCAGGCAAAGCTGGTTACGGTTGGCGTCGGTCACCAACCCTGACTGCCGAGCGTGCGCTTCGAGGGCCTCCAGCAGCGTGCGGGCTTCCTCGCACTGGCCCAGCAGCGTGAGCGCCCGGGCGTGGTTGCGCACGTTGCACTGGGCGAAATGGTTGGTGGCCCTGTCGGTGATGGGCGGCGGCGCTTCCTGGCGCCAGCGCTCCACTGCCTCCAGGTCCTGGCTCGACTGCCACCAGCTAAGCAGCGTCGCGTGGGCGTTGGCGACCCAGTCGATATGGTAATCGCCTTCTGCAAGAATTTTGCGCAGTCGCCGAATATGGTCGGCACACTGGGCCTGATCGCCACGACTCTGGGCAATCTTGGCCAGCTGAATATGGCACTGCAGAGTCCAGCGCTCACCCTGGCTGTCCAGCACGGCAATGCCCTTGAGCGCCGCCTGCTCGGCTTCGTCCAGCCGATGCCACTCCCAGAGCAGCTGACTGCGGATACGATAGAGAAACTCGGCCACCGGCAGATGCTCGAGCTCTGCGCGCTCGAGATGCACGAAGGCGCGCTCCTGAATATCGTAGGCAGCCTGCAAACGCCCTTGGGCCACCAGCGTTTCCGACTGGTGGCAAAAGGCCCATATCAGGCGCTGGTGATCATCGTGGTGATGGGCCTGGCGCGCTACTTCACGCACGTTCAGCAGCGACTCCTCCAGGTGCCCCTGAACGAAACGCGCTTCACTGAGGATCGCGGTGGCCGTCAGGGGCGTCGATGCCAGGTAACGCGCCGGAACCCCCAGCGCCTGCTCGGCCAGCGGCGCGGCGCGCTCGGCGTTCCCCTGATTGATCGCCAGCTGGGCACGCAAGGTGGCAAATTCGGCGCCCAGCGCTTGCCACTCCGGCAGGTACAGCTGAGCTTCGATCCAGCCAATCACGCGGGCCGTGATATCGAACTGGAACTGGGCATGAGACACCCAGCCATAAAGCAGCGCCAGCTCGGGACACTGGCCGAGCTGCGGCTCGCCCAGCCGCTCCAACCCTCTGGCCAGCAGTGCGTAGGCGCCTTGGGAGAGCAATGCCGGCCCTTGCGCGATGAGCAATGGGCTGATCAGGTCCGGCGCGTCGGCCAGAATGGCCTGGCGCAGCGCCATGACCGGGTCATCGAGCGCCAGCCAGGCCTGACTGGCCCGCTGATGCAGCGTGCGCTGGGTGGCCAGGCTCAGCTCATGGCGGCGGTGATGCAGGTAGTCGCCAAACAGGCGATGAAAGCGATACCACTGGGCATGCGGATCGGGCCGCTCGATGAACAGCCCGGCCTGCTCGAAGGCCTCCAGCCGCTGCGTCAACCGCTCCCCTTCCAATAGCCGCGCCATCAGTTCGGGAGAGAACCGCTCCAGCACTCCCAGTTGAAGCAGCAGTTCACGCTCCTCACTCGGCAAGGTAGTGGCCAGCAGTTCGTCGAACCAGGCGACGAAATCGGGATGCGCGCCGCTCAGCCGTTCCAGCAAGGCATCGAATCCCGCCCGGGTAGTGGTGCGCTCGACCAGCCAGTTGAGCGCCATGGGCCACCCACCGCTCAAGCGTAGCGCGCGCTCCAGGCTCACCCGGGTAGGCGGAAAGCTCAGCTGTTCGGCACACAGGGTATGCGCCTCTTCACTGTCGAATGCCAGGCGGTGCAGGTCGATCTCTTCCAGCTCACCGCGCAGGCGCAGGCTGGCCAGCCCCAGTGCCGGGCGTGACCGGCTGGCCAGCGTCAAGGTGAGCCAGGGCGGCTGATGGCGCAGCCAGTGGGCCAGCGCGGCAAGAATCTCGGGGTTGGCAAGATGCTCGAAGCCATCCACGACCAGTCGGCAAGGAGCGTGCTGTTCGGGTAACTCCGTCAACCAGCGCTCCATGTGGGCAATGCATTCGCTGTCATCCCCCGGCGTCAGCGTGACCAGAGGGGCCAACAGTGTGTCCATGGCCGCCTGCCAGTAGGTCAGAAAGCGGTGCGTCTGATTGTCCTGATCGTCCAGTCGCAGCCAGCTTGCCTGCTGCTCCAGGGCGGGCAGCCGCTCGGCCAGCAGCGTGGTCTTGCCATAGCCCGGTGGCGCTTGAACCACCAGCAGGCGCACCTGCTCGTTCAACGCGAAGTGGTCGTTCAAACGCGGGCGCGCCACCGTACAGGGAGGTAGCGGCGGCGCCTTCAGTTTTTCCTTGAGCAGCAGCATCGGTGCCTCCCTGGGTCGAATCTGACGAGCAAAAAGCCCGCGACGGAGCGCGGGCAATCGGCATTGGTGAAACAGGCAAGGAAACCTGCCAGGCATGGTGCGATGGGTCAGAACCAGATTTCGCTCTGCACGCCAAAGCTCCACTGGCCACCGGTAAAGCCATCGTTGCCGAACGAGTCTTCCAGGGTATAGCCGTTCAGCTCGGCATCCCAATCAGTATAGGAGGCGAACAGGCGAATTTCAGGACGCTTCCAGAAGCCACCGACATCGGGCTTGAAAGTGGGCGCAATGGTCAGTTTGCCGAAATTGCCGCTGACGGCATTGCGATCGCTGAAACCGTTGGGGTCCAGGTCCATGTACTGGTAGCTACCCTCGTACTGCATCTCGAAGTTCTGGGTAATTTCGTTGGCCAGGCGCACGTTCAGCGTGGCCCAGGAGTAGCTGTCGCCATCGGCAAACCGGTCGTCGCTGACCTCTGCCAGAATCGAGGGTGCAATGCGCCACTGCGGGGCAATGTAAGTGGTTCCGTAGACCGCCAGGCGGGTCGCCGTGGCGTCGTCGGTCAGGTCGCCATTGCTCCCCAGCCCTTTCACTTCCGCACCCAGCCCTTGGCCGTGCAGCAACGCCGCCTTGAAGTTACCCTCGCCCAGGCCAAAGAAGCTGTCGCCGTGGTACGCCACCATGGTATGCCAGCCGCTGTCGGCGGCGGTCTGGCCTACGCCGATGTCGCGCTCGTCGTTATCGGCGGCCGACATCACGTTCGCCATGACCTGCCAGTTACCGAAGTAGTTGTTGGAGGTCAGAATCAGGTTGTCGGTGTTGCTGCCTTCACCGTCCAGGCCGGGGTTTTCGCGGTTGATGACGTCAAAGTCACTGAAGCTACGGCCATACAGCGAGAAGTTGGACTTCCAGTTATCGGCCAGTTGAATATCGTAGATACCGCCACCGGTACCGGCCAGGAACACGACGTCGCTGTCCAGCCAGTGGATATCGAAGTTATCCCGGTCGAAGCGCTTACCCGCCCAGATGGAGGCATTTTCGAAGGCCCCGGTGAAGCTGGGCAGGTCGCTGAACTCGGCATAGGCCTGACGGACGTTGAGGTTGGTATCGTCGCCAACCCAATCGTTGCTGGAGTTGGTGCCAGCGGCCAGCATGGTGGTGTAACGGGCGCGGGCGCCGTTATCGAACTGCATGCGGTAGTTGAGAATGGCTTCGGTGTAGGTATCGGGCTCGTTGCCCAGACGACCCACGGCACCGCCCAGGTTACCGGCTGGAGTCACATAGGGGCCGCCATCGATGCTCTTGCGATCTTCACCCAGCAGCAGGCCAGAGCGGGCGTAGACGTTGAACGAAAAGCCTTCATCACCGCTGGCCTGTCGCTCTACTCGCGCCAAGCGCTCTTCGATGTCGGCATCGGTAGTGGCGGCCGCCGGGGCGCTGGATGGGGGTGGCGTTGCACCCTGCTCCGCCAGCTCGGCACGACGCTCGGCAGCGTCTGCACGCTGCTCGGCCGCCGCGATGCGTGCCTCAAGCTCGGCAAAACGTTCTTCGAGGGACAGGTTGGCGCTGGCCAAACCGCTCATGCCCAGGCTTGCGGCTGCCACCGCAATGGCCAGCGGCGTCTTGAATGCTGTCTTGTGCATTGTTTTAAATCCTATTGTTTTTAAACCGCTATTGTTCTGATCGTGACGCTGGCTCCAGGCACCGCTTTCCCTTGAATGTTGCAAAGCAACTTCTGTTTTGAGCCGGAGAGCGACAGCCACTAAAACTTAATCGATTAAGTGTTAGTAAACCAACAAGCTTTTACTAATTATCGACCAATGTCTAACTGCCTATTTCACTTGGCAAAAACACTATCCGCCACGTTAGACAAAAGTCGCTATTGAACTTCATGCCGACAGACGGCTAACTGGCACTCAACTTAATCGTTTAAGTTGGCGCCGTCAGCGCTTTGTCACTTCACTCCCACAACAATAAACGTCGAGGAACGCCGTTATGAAAAAGACTCTTCTTTCGTCTGCGATTACCTTAGCCAGCCTTGCCAGCATCAGCGGTGCCGCTCAGGCCGCCGACCTGACCATCTCCTGTGGAGCCGTGGGTGCAGAGCTGACCCTCTGCCAGGAGGGCGTTCGGGCCTGGGAAGAAAAAACTGGCCACCAGGTCGACGTGGTCTCCACACCCAACTCCTCTACCGAGCGTTTGTCGCTTTACCAGCAGATTCTCTCGGCCAACTCCAGCGATATCGACGTCATGCAGATCGACGTGGTGTGGCCCGGCCTGTTGGCCAATCACCTGCTCGATCTTCGCGAGGTATTGGGTGACGACGCAGCCGCGGGCCATTTCGAGACGATCGTGGTCAACAACACCATCGATGATCGTCTGGTCGCCATGCCCTGGTTTACCGATGCGGGCGTGCTGTACTACCGGGAAGACCTGCTGGAAAAGCACGGTCATGACGTTCCGACCACCTGGCAGGCACTCACCGAGACGGCCCGCGAGATTCAAGCGGCCGAACGTGACGAAGGCAACAGCCGCATGCAGGGCTTCGTATTCCAAGGGCGCGCCTATGAAGGGCTGACCGTCAACGCCTTGGAATGGGTCGCCAGCTTTGGCGGCGGTACCGTGGTCGATAACGACGGCGAAGTGACCATCAACAACGAGCGCGCCGCACAGGCCCTTGACCTGGCGGCTTCCTGGGTAGGCGATATCGCCCCGGAAGGCGTGTTGAACTACACCGAAGAGGAAGCCCGCGGGGTCTTCCAGGGCGGCAACGCGGTGTTCATGCGCAACTGGCCTTACGCCTGGGCGCTGGCCCAAAGCGATGACAGCGACGTACGCGGCAAGGTGGGCGTGGTCCAGCTGCCGGCCGGTGGTGATGACGGGCAAAGCGCTGCGGGCCTGGGCGGCTGGAACCTGGCGGTTTCTCGCTATAGCGACAACCCCGAACTGGCGGCCGACCTGGTGGCTTACCTGACGGGCGAGGAAGAGCAGAAACGTCGCGCCATTCAGGCGTCCTACAACCCCACCATCGATGCGCTCTACCAGGACCAGGAAGTACTGGAAGCGGTGCCCTTCTTCGGCACGCTCTACGACACGTTCACCAATGCCGTCGCGCGTCCGTCTGCACCTACCGGCGATGCCTATGGCCGGGTCAGCAACGCCTTTTTCAGCACCACCCATGACGTACTTTCCGGCAACAAGGATGGCGCCCAGGGAGTTGCCGACCTGGAAGGCGAACTGCTGCGCCTGAAGCGTCGTAACTGGTAATTGCGGAGACTCCCATGCCGAGCACTTCTCACCACGACGCGCCCTCCGGGGCGCGTTCCATAGCGCCCCCAAGGCGCCAGCGCGGCACCAAGGTGCGCCGCCAACGGGTCAAGGCGGCCTGGCTGTTTCTGGCCCCCATGCTGATCGCCCTGACTCTGGTGGCTGGCTGGCCGCTGCTGCGGACGTTCTTTCTGAGCTTTACCGACGCATCGCTATCGGACCTGGGCGCGGCCAACCTGATCGGTTTCGAAAACTATCTGGTGTATGACGATGGTCGCTGGTTTGGCGTACTGGCCGACCCCATCTGGTGGCGCTCGGTCTGGAACACGGTCTACTTCTCGGTGGTGTCCGTCTCACTGGAAGTCATCTTCGGTGTCATCGTGGCGCTGATTCTGAATGCCGAATTCAAGGGCCGGGTGATCGTTCGGGCCGCGGTACTGATCCCCTGGGCCATCCCGACCATCGTCTCTGCCCAGATGTGGGCATGGATGCTCAACGACCAGTTCGGCATCATCAATCATATGCTGATGGCCGTCGGCATCATCGACAACCCGATTGCCTGGACCGCCAGCGCCACCTACTCCATGTGGGCGGTCATCATGGTGGACGTGTGGAAAACCATTCCCTTTGTCGCGCTGCTGGTACTGGCCGCGCTGCAGATGCTGCCCAAGGATTGCTACGAAGCCGCCGAAGTCGACGGCATTCATCCGGTTCGTGTGTTCTTCAAGGTCACGCTGCCACTGATCACACCCGCGCTGATGGTGGCGGTGATCTTCCGCCTGCTGGATGCGCTGCGCGTATTCGACGTGATTTACGTACTGACCTCCAACTCCACCAGCACGATGTCGATGTCGGTCTACGCCCGCCAGCAGCTGGTCGAGTTTCAGGATGTCGGTTACGGCAGCGCGGCCTCCACGCTGCTGTTCCTGATCATTGCGCTGGCCACCATTGCCTACCTCTATCTGGGCCGCAACAAGATCCAACTGGGAGGTGACTGATGACCACTCGTCAGCTAGCCAAAATAGCCAAACGCGTCGGCTTCTGGGCGCTGATTGCGCTCATCATGGTGTACGCGGTCTTCCCGTTCTACTACGCGGTGATCACCTCGCTCAAACCCTCCAGCGACCTGTTTCGCGTGGAACTGTGGCCCTCCAACTGGAACCTGAACAACTACGTTCAAATCTTCAGCCAGACCAGCTTCCTGCGCGCCATCTTCAACTCGATCATCGTCGCGTTCAGCGTGGTGTTCATTGCGCTGCTGCTGGGCATCACCGCGTCCTATGCGCTTGGGCGGGTACGTTTTCGCGGTCGCTCCACGGTGCTGCTGGTGATCCTCGGGGTATCCATGTTCCCCCAGGTGGCGGTGTTGTCGGGGCTATTCGAGGTCATTCGCGCGCTGAACCTTTACAACAACCCGGCGGGCCTGATTCTCAGCTACACCATCTTCACCCTGCCGTTCACCGTCTGGGTACTGACCACGTTCATGAAGCAGCTGCCCATGGAGCTGGAAGAGGCCGCGATCATGGATGGTGCCACCCCCTGGATCACCATCACCAAAGTGTTTTTACCGTTGATGTGGCCCGCCATGGCCACCACCGGACTGCTGGCCTTCATTGCCGCCTGGAACGAGTTCCTGTTCGCGCTGACCTTCACGCTCACCGATGCCCAGCGCACGGTGCCGGTGGCCATCGCCCTGCTCTCGGGCGGCAGTGCTTATGAATTGCCCTGGGGGCCGATCATGGCCGCGTCCGTCGTGGTGACCGTGCCGCTAGTGATTTTGGTGATCATCTTCCAGCGCCGCATTGTGTCTGGCCTGACGGCTGGCGCGGTGAAAGGCTGACCCGATAGACGCTCTCAATGAATTCGCTGATGACTCTCAGCAACCGTTTTTAAGGAACGATGGTATGCAAGACAATACGATGTGGTGGCGCGGCGGCGTTATTTATCAAATCTACCCGCGCAGCTTTCTGGACAGCCGTGGCGACGGCGTGGGTGACCTGAACGGCATCACCGAGAAGCTGGACTACGTGGCATCGCTCAACGTGGACGGCATCTGGCTCTCGCCCTTCTTTACCTCGCCGATGCTCGACTTTGGCTACGATGTCAGCGACTACCGCGACGTGGACTCGATGTTCGGCACCCTGGACGACTTCAAGGCGCTGCTGGCCAAGGCCCACTCGCTGGGCTTGAAGGTGATGATAGATCAGGTGATCAGCCACACCTCGGACCAGCACCCCTGGTTCAAGGAGAGCCGCCAGGATCGCACCAATCCCAAGGCGGACTGGTTCGTCTGGGCGGACCCCAAGCCCGATGGCACGCCACCCAACAACTGGCTGTCGATTTTTGGCGGCCCGGCCTGGACCTTCGACTCCCGCCGCCAGCAGTACTACCTGCACAACTTCCTGACCAGCCAGCCGGACGTCAACTTCCACAATCCGGAAGCGCGTCAGGCGCAGCTGGACAACATGCGCTTCTGGCTCGATCTGGGCGTCGATGGGTTCCGTCTGGACACGGTCAACTTCTACTTCCACGATGCCGAGCTGCGGGACAACCCGCCGGTGCCCAAAGGCGAAGCCAAAACCCTGGGCGCCCCGGAAGCCAACCCCTACACCTGGCAGCGCCACGTCTACGACCTCAGCCGCCCGGAGAACCTGGGCTTCCTGCAGGACCTGCGCGCGCTGATGGATGAGTACCCCGGCACCACGACGGTGGGCGAAATCGGCGACGACAATCCGCTGGAACGCATGGCCGAGTACACCGCCGGGGGTGACAAGCTGCACATGGCTTACACCTTCGACCTGCTCAACATGCCCCATTCGGCGCGCTACCTGCGCGAAGTCATCGAGCGCTTCCAGCGTTTGGCGGGAGACGCCTGGCCCTGCTGGGCCACTTCCAACCACGACGTAGTGCGCAGCGCCACCCGCTGGGGCTCCGAAGAAGACCCGCATGCCTACCCCAAAGTCATGCTGGCCATGCTGTTTTCGCTACGCGGCAGCGTGTGCCTTTACCAGGGTGAAGAGCTGGGCCTGCCGGAAGCCGACGTGCCCTTCGAGCGCATTCAAGACCCCTATGGCAAAGTGCTGTGGCCCGAGTTCAAGGGCCGCGACGGCTGCCGCACGCCGATGCCCTGGAACGATGGCGAACAGGGCGGCTTCTCGGCAGTCGAGCCGTGGCTGCCCATGGAGCCCCGCCATCTGGCCTTATCGGTAAGCCGCCAGCAGGATGACCCCAACGCCACGCTCAATAGCGTACGCGCCCTGCTGGCCTTCCGGCGCCAGCACCCCGCGCTGTTCGATGGTGACCTGAACCTCGTGGACGTCGGCGACGACCTGCTGGGCTTTACCCGGCAAAAAGGCGATGAAACGCTGCTGTGTGTCTTCAACCTGACCGGCCAGACCCAGCGAGCTTCACTGCCCGTCGAAGTGACCAATGACCTGGCCGTGGCCAACTTCACCGCCACCCGGGACGGCAGCGCGCTGACGCTACCGGCGTACCAGGCTGCCTTCATGCAGGTTGCCTGACCGCCACCGTTACCTTCAATAATGATAGCCGACCCGATCGCGGGTCGAGGTCGGCAAGGAGTTACCATGGCAAGTGTTACGCTTGAAAAGGTCAACAAGGTCTTTGGACGTGACCACATCATCAAGGATGTGGATCTGGCGATTGGTGACGGTGAATTCGTCGTGTTCGTTGGCCCCTCCGGCTGTGGCAAGTCCACCCTGCTGCGCCTGATCGCCGGGCTCGAGTCGATCACCGACGGCGACCTGAACATTGGCGGCACGGTGGTCAACGACCTGCCCCCACGGGAGCGCGGGGTGGGCATGGTGTTTCAGTCCTACGCCCTTTACCCCCACATGACCGTCTACGACAACATGGCGTTTGGCCTGAAGTTGGCCAAGACTGCCAAGGAGACGGTACACGAGCGGGTCATGACCACCGCCAAAATCCTTCAGCTCGAAGAGCTGCTGCACCGCAAGCCCAAGGCGCTTTCGGGAGGCCAGCGCCAGCGGGTGGCCATGGGCCGCGCCATGGCCCGTGAGCCGCGCATACTGCTGTTCGACGAGCCGCTCTCCAACCTGGATGCCTCGTTGCGGGTGCAGATGCGCAACGAAATCGCCCGCCTGCACAACCGGCTGGGCTCCACCATGATCTACGTCACCCACGACCAGGTGGAAGCCATGACCCTGGCCGACAAGATCGTGGTCCTCAACCGTGGCCATGTGGAGCAAGTGGGCAGCCCCCACGAACTCTACCAGCGCCCGGCCACCAAATTCGTGGCAGGCTTCATTGGCTCGCCCACCATGAACTTCCTGCCGGCCCAGTTGACCAGCGGCTCCACCGACGGCTGCCGAGTCAAGGCCACGGGCATTGGCGAACTGGCGCTGCCACAATCGGCAGAAAGCTACTCGCCCGGCACGGGCCTGACCCTGGGAGTACGCCCCGAACACCTGCGCCTGGAAGCCCCGCAAGGCGACAACTGCTTCGACATCGTCAATGTCGAGTATCTGGGTAACGAGGTGTATGTCTACCTGGAGCCCAAGGAAGGCAGTACGCTGCTGATTCATCGCAGCGAGGCCCCCAGCCAATGGCAGGAGGGTCAGCAAGTGTCGCTGGTGCCCGACCAGGCGCATGTACACCTGTTCGATGAAAGCGGCAGCGCACTGACGCTGTCGGCCAGACGTTCGGCGGCCTGAACCCCAGATCGCCCTCTTCGGCCCTGACCCAAGCGCCCTTCAATGAAGGGTAGTCTTGGCCCCCTCAGGGCCGCTATCCTGTGCAACACTCGAATAATTAGCCTGCGTCCTACTTAACCTGCTCAGGAAGCACCGTGACCGTTTCCCGTCGAATGACCCTAAAAGACCTGGCGCTGGAACTTGGCGTTTCCACCGCGACGATTTCCAATGCCTTCAATCGCCCGGACCAGCTCTCCCCCTTGCTGCGCGAACGCATCCTGCGCGAAGCCAAGCGGCTGGGTTACAACGGCCCCGATGCCAAGGCACGCAGCCTGCGCACCGGCCGCTCCAGCATCGTGGCGGTCATCCTGGCCGAGAGCCTGACCTACAGCCTCAACGATGCCGTGGCCAGCGAGTTTCTCTCCGGCGTGGCAGAGGTGCTCGATGCCCACGGGCATACCCTGCTGCTGCTGCCGGGGCGCGGACACGCGTCACAGCTACCCAATTCCGCCAACATTGCCGATGGCTTCATCGTCTACGGGCTGATGCCCAATGGCAAGATGATCGATGAGTTGCCCACCCAGCGGCCGCTGGTTTCAGTGGATTTCGACATCGACGGCTGCCCGACGGTGCATATCGACGACCGTGACGCCAGCTACGCCATGGCCATGCACGCCCTGCAGCAACGGCCCGAACGCCCTGCCATCATCAATTTGCGGCTGACCAAAGAGCACTGCAATGGACGGGTGACCGCTGCGCATACGCTGCTGCCCGACAGCAGCACCATCAGCCGCGCGCGGCTGGCAGGCTTTCACGCAGCGCTTGCCGAACATGGCTTCGATACCGAAAAGATTCCGTTATGGAATATCGAGGAAAATGTCTTCGATGTGTGCGCCCCGGTACTCACCGAGATACTCGATCAGCCCGCCAGCCAACGCCCCGACCTGCTGCTGTGCATGTCTGATCGCATCGCGCTGACAGCGCTGACAATGGCCGAGCAACGCGGTATCGGCGTGCCCGACACGCTGCGCATTACCGGGTTCGACGGGATTGCCGAAGGGCAGTACCGGGCACCGCGACTGACCACGGTGCGCCAGGACAGTGCTGGCAAAGGGCGTACGGCGGCCAAGATGATTCTGGGTCGCATCCCCAAGGCCCAGCAGCTGCTCAAGACCGAGCTGCTGCTGGGCGACACCTGCCCTTGAAACGCCTGATCAGGCGGTTTTCTGCATGGCGATGGCGGTATCCAGCATACGGTTGGAGAAGCCCCACTCGTTGTCGTACCAGGCCATGATCTTCACCAGCCGACCGTTCACACGGGTGTGATTGGCATCGAAAATCGACGAGTGGGCGTTGTGGTTGAAGTCAATCGACACCAGCGGCTGAGCATTGACATCCAGCACTGCAGAGCCTGCAGCGGCTTTCTCGACGATGGCGTTGATCTCTTCCTTGGTCGTGTCACGCCCGGCGGTGAATGTCAGGTCGACCAGTGACACGTTGATCACGGGCACTCGCACGGCCAGGCCATCGAATTTGCCCGCCAGCTCCGGCAGCACCAGACCAACCGCCTGAGCCGCACCGGTCTTGGTGGGAATCATCGAGTGCGTGGCACTGCGTGCCCGGTACGGGTCCGAGTGATAGACGTCCGACAGGTTCTGGTCGTTGGTGTACGCGTGCACGGTGGTCATCAGACCGTTCTCGATGCCCACGGCATCGTTCAACGCTTTCGCCACGGGGGCCAGGCAGTTGGTGGTGCACGAAGCGTTGGAAACGACCTTGTGCTCGGCAGTGAGCACGTCGTCGTTGACGCCGTAGACCACGGTGGCATCGGCATCCGGGCTGGGCGCCGAGATCAGCACCCGCTGGGCACCGGCGGCAAGGTGTTTGGCCGCCGCGTCACGCTTGGTGAACAGGCCAGTACACTCCATCACCAGGTCCACGTTCAGGGCTGACCAGGGCAGATTGGCCGGGTCGCGCTCGGAGGAAATGGCGATTCGGTCACCGTCCACGGTGATGCTCTCGGCGTCGTGCTCTACCGTGAAGGGAAAGTGGCCGTGCACCGTGTCGTGGCGCAGCAGGTGGGAATTCAATGAAGGGTCACCCAAGTCGTTGATGGCAACCACCTGAACGCGGTCACGGTAGCCGTTTTCATACAGTGCGCGCAGCACGTTGCGGCCGATCCGTCCAAAACCGTTAATGGCAACTCTTATTGTCATGGTAGCACCTCTATCAAGCAGTGGTCGTCGATGGCGTATTCAGTAAAAAAATTACTAAAAATACGTCTTTAATCACCTGAAGGCCGATTAAAACCTGCCATAACCGCCCCAAAAGGCTAATAACTATCCAATATGTAGTAAAATTACTATATAAAGGCTATCGTAGTCCAATACTTAATGACCGATTCATCGGCCTGCGCGGCAACGCACCGCAGCTGCCTGTTTCGAGCGTTGCCCCTACCTATTCAGGAGTCTGCCCCATGACCACCCCAGCGCCCTCTTCGCCGCTTCGTCGTACTAAAATCGTGGCCACGCTAGGCCCGGCCAGTGACCGCCCCGGCGTGCTGGAGGCCATGCTCAAGGCGGGCGTGGACGTAGTGCGCCTCAACTTCTCCCACGGCTCGGCAGATGACCATCGTCGTCGGCTCAACGACGTGCGCGAGATTGCCCAACGCCTGGGCCGCAGCGTGGCAGCGCTGGGCGACCTGCAAGGGCCCAAGATTCGCATCTCGCGCTTTATCGAAGGGTCCGTGCAGCTGGAGGTCGGCCAGCCCTTCGTGCTCGACATGACGCTGGATGCCCAGCAAGGCACCACCGAGCGAGTTGGCTGCGACTACAAGGCGCTGATCGAGGACGTGCGCCCGGGCGACAGGCTGCTGCTCGACGACGGCCGCGTGGTGCTGGACGTCACCTCGATTAGCGGGCAGGAAGTGCACACCCGGGTACACGTGGGTGGCAAGCTTTCCAACAACAAGGGCATCAACAAGCAGGGTGGCGGTCTTTCCGCCCCGGCGCTGACCGACAAGGACAAGCAGGACCTGCAGACCGCCATCGAGATTGGCGTCGATTACCTGGCCGTGTCGTTTCCCCGCAGCGCGGCCGACATGCAGGAAGCCCGCGCCCTGCTGGGGGAAGCAGGCAAGGAGATCGGCCTGGTGGCCAAGCTGGAGCGGGCCGAAGCCGTGGCGGACGACGCAACCCTGGACGCCATCATCGTGGCCTCCGAGGCGGTCATGGTTGCCCGGGGGGACCTGGGCGTGGAAATTGGCGACGAAGCGCTGATTGGCACCCAAAAACGCATCATCAAGCACGCCCGCACGCTGAATCGCGCCGTGATCACCGCCACCCAGATGATGGAGTCGATGATCGAGTCGCCGCTGCCCACCCGCGCCGAAGTATTCGACGTGGCCAATGCCGTGCTGGATGCCACCGATGCGGTGATGCTGTCGGCGGAGACCGCCGCAGGCGACTACCCGGTCGAAACCATTGAAGCCATGAACCGCGTCTGCCTGGGGGCCGAGCGGGAGCGGGTGGCCCAGGCGTCCGGGCACCGGATTCACGAGGGCTTCGAGCGCATCGATGAAACCATCGCCCTGTCGGCCATGTACGCCGCCAACCACCTGACGGGCGTGCGCGCCATCGCCTGCATGACCTCCACCGGCTACACCCCGCTGATTGCGTCACGCATCCGCTCCGGCTTGCCGATCGTCGGCCTGGCCCATAGCCCGATTGCCCAGCGCCGCATGGCGCTCTATCGCGGCGTGGTCTCGCTGCCGTTCGATACCAGCCAGATGGCGGCAGACCAGGTCAATGCAGAAGCCATCAAACTGCTCAAGACCCACGGATTGGCACGCCCGGGCGAGCATGTCATTCTTACCCGAGGCGACCACATGAACGCCCATGGCGGCACTAACACAATGAAAGTGCTGGCCGTTGACGCCGACTAATCCTAGCTCTGGAGAGCCTGACATGACCGATGCCCGCCCACCCCGCCAAGCCGTACGTACGCTGCCCGCGCGCAAGCGCATCGCGCTGATTGCCCACGACGGCAAGAAAACGGAGATGCTGGCGTGGGCGGAGCGCTGGAAGGATACGCTCAGCCAGCACACCTTGGTGGGCACCGGCACGACCTCGGGTCGGCTGACCACCTCGCTGGGCCTGCAGGTGGAAGGGCTGATGAGCGGGCCATTGGGCGGCGACCAGCAAATTGGCGCTCGGATTGCCGAGCAGCAGCTCGATATTCTGATCTTCTTCTGGGACCCCTTCGCCCCCCAACCCCACGACCCGGACGTCAAGGCCCTGCTGCGCCTGGCCGCCCTGTGGAACGTACCGGTGGCCTGCAACGCCGCCAGCGCCGATTTCCTGCTCTCCTCCCCTTACCTGGGGGAGCACTACGACATGGCCATTCCCGATGCCAACGCCTGGGCCCAGGCGCGCTCGGTGTGAGCGCCACCCGGGCATTCGCCTCACATCTGAGTATTCAGCGGGAACGCAGGTGGCGCTCGACCACCTGCTGGCCAGGCTGGTAACGCCCGTTCATGGCATCCAGTGCACATTGCAGCGTCAGCTCGGCAATGCGGTCGTAATCCTGCAGTGCCGAATTGACCGGCTGAGGCAGGAAATCCAGCAGCCGATGATCGCCAAACGTGGCCAGCCGCAGCGACGCGGACAATCCGCCCCTGGCCAGCAGCTCGTCGAAGACACCCTCCATCAAGGCATAGGACGCGGTGACCAGCGCATCCACCGAGCCGTTCTCGAACGCCTGACGTGCCAACGCGACCCCGACATCGCGTTCGTAGCGCTCGCCGCTGAACGTCAGCGCCTGGATATTCCGACCGGCCAGCGCCTGCTGAAATCCGGCCCGCCGTTCCCGGCTCACCGACAGCTCGGGCATCGCATCCAGCCATGCCACCGTGCGCGTGGTGGGGCGGATGACCGAACGGGTCAACGCATACGCCGCTTGCTGGTCATTGCTGACCACGCTGGCAAAGCGGTGCGGTGCAAGCCCACGGTCCATGCCCACCACGCTCCAACCCTCTTCCGCCAGGTCGGCATAAAAGGGGTCGTTTTCCGGCAGGCAACTGGCGGTGATCAGCACTTCACAACGCTGGGCCCGTAGCGCCAGCGCCAGCGCTCGCTCGCTCTCGGCACAATCATCGGAGCTGACCAGCAAAAGCTGATAGCCCCGCTCACGAGCGCCCCGCTCCAGCCGCTTGGCCAGCCGGGCATAGCTGATGTTTTCAAGATCTGGAACGATCAAGCCAATCAAACGGCTTGCGCCACGGCGCAGGGCAGCGGCCTGTGGGTCGATGTGGTAGCGATACTGGCGCACCACCGCCATGACTTTTTCGATGGTGGCGGCACTGATTCGCCGCTGTTCGGCCTGGCCGTTGATTACATAGCTTGCCGTGGTGCGCGAGACCCCGGCCAGCCGGGCAATATCGGCAAGTGTCATGCTGGTTTCCCCCCTAATAAAGACGGCAGTTTAGCAGCCGTTTCACCCTCTTCAGACCAAAGTCTAAAAAGACAACCCTTGTGTCTAAAAGTGAATCGATTCAGCATAGCCACTATACACAGGTGACACGATTCATCCAGCTAACCTCAACGCTCTACGACTAACGTTTTATGCGCGCACATTCGCCGCCAATCGCAGACGTTGCCGTTACCTGACCGCGTTTACAGGAGAACCCTATGCTGACCCTCGGCCCTGATGACATCTTGCTCGACCGCCATGCGCAGGATTGGCAAGCTGCACTCGATAGCGCCGCCAAGGCATTGGCCGAGGCTGGCCTGGTGGAGGCCGAGTACCGCGATGGCCTGCATGCCCGTGAGGCGCAGTCCTCTACTTATCTGGGCAACGCCATTGCCATCCCCCACGGCACCCCGGAAAGCCGCCATCTGGTGAAGCGTACCGGCGTACGCGTGCTGCAGTTCCCCCAAGGGGTTCAGTGGCATGACGGCAACACCGTGCATGTACTGGTCACCATTGCTGCACAAAATGACGAGCACCTGGACATTCTGCGCCAACTGACCCACGTGCTGGACCGAGACGGCGTGGCCAGCGAATTGGCCAACGCCAGTTCAGCCGCCGACGTGGCCCGGCTGCTTTCCCGCCCCGCCGTGGCTCCCAAGCTGGACGCCGACACCCTGTGTGTCAACTTCCCTGCCCGAGACCCGCAGGAGCTGGCCTTGGCCGCCGCGGCCCGGCTGCGCCAAAGCGGCTGCGTCGACAATGCTTTCATCAGCGCCGTGGCCAGCTCTGCGCCACAGTGGTTGGGCAAAGGCCTCTGGCTCGCCAGCCAGGCAACGGGGGTACGCCAGCCCGCGCTGGGCGTGGCCACGCCCGCTGATGCCATCGAACACGACGGGCGCGCCGTTCACGCCCTCTTCTGCCTGGCGGCCAGCGGCGACAGCCACCGCCCGCTGCTCGAACAGCTGCTGGCACTGGTGGAGAGTGGCCAAAGTGAAAGCCTGATGGGCAAGAGCAGTGCCCAGCTGTTGGCGCTGCTGGCGGGAGAAACCGCCCAAACGCAAACACGCCGTGTGCGCGTTCTCAACCCCCACGGCCTGCACGCCCGCCCGGCCAAACAGCTGGTGCAAATCGCCCGCGCCCAGACCATGCCCATCAACGTTCGGCTGGAAGAGGGCAGCGCCACCACCGTCTCGGCGGCCAGTTTGACCAAGGTCATCGGCCTTGGCGCACGTCGTGGCCAGTGGCTGATCTTCTCTGCGGAAGGCGAGCAAGCCAGCCACGCCCTGGATGCCCTCGCCGCCGCCGTGGAAGAGGGCCTGGGCGAGAAAGTCACGCCCTTCGATGGCGGCCGCGAGACCCGCCCCTCCACTGACACCCGCCAGCCCGATATCACGCCGCTGGCGGCCGATACCCCGCATACCGGCGTGGCGGCGTCTCCGGGGCTGGCCATTGCACCTGTGTTCGTCATTCGTCCGCTGGCGTTCGACTATCCCGAGCACGCCAACGACCCCGAGGCCGAAGCGCGCCGCCTGAGTGCAGCGCTGCAGGAAGGCGCCGCCCAGCTGCAGGCGCTGGTGCATAACGCGCCCGGCGGTGAAGTCGCCGACATCCTCTCCATGCATGAAGAGATGCTGGACGACCCCGAGCTGCGTCAGGCGGCGCTGGACGCCATCGGCGAAGGGCGCTCGGCGGAGGCTGGCTGGTGGGAAGCCATCGACACCGCCGCCCGTGCTCAGGAGATGCTGGCCGACCGGCTGCTGGCAGAGCGGGCCGCCGACCTGCGCGACGTCGGCCGCCGAGTGCTGGGTGTGCTGTGCGACGTGACTCTGCCCGAGCCACCCGACCACCCTTACATTCTGGTGATGGACGACATTGGCCCTTCCGATGTGGCGCGCCTGGATACCTCTCGGGTGCGAGGCCTGCTCACCGTTCGCGGCGGCGCCACCGCGCACAGCGCCATTCTGGCCCGTGCGCTGGGCATTCCCGCGCTGGTGGGCGCAGGCGAGTCGGTCATGGCGCTGGCCAACGGCGGCATGATGATTCTGGATGGCGAGCGCGGCCGCGTGATCTCGCAACCTTCCGAAGAGCGCCTGCGGCGCGCCGAACAGCAGCTGCTCGACCAGCAGCAGCGTGAAGCCGACGCCTGGGAGCTGCGCTTCGAGCAGGCCCAGACCCGCGACGGCCACCGGGTAGAGGTCGCTGCCAACCTGGGCAATACGGCCCACGCCGCCGATGCCGTCGAGCGTGGCGCCGAGGGCGTTGGTCTGCTGCGCACCGAGTTTCTGTTCATGGCTTACGCCAGTGCTCCGGATTTGGCGACGCAGATCGCCGAGTACCGTGAAGCCACCGATGCACTCGCTGGCCGACCGCTGGTCGCCCGAACGTTGGACGTGGGCGGCGACAAGCCCCTGCCCTACTGGCCAGTCCCCCAGGAAGACAATCCCTTCCTCGGCCTGCGCGGCATTCGCCTGGCGCTGACCCAGCCGGACGTGCTGGAAACGCAGCTTCGCGCCCTGCTGATGGCCGCCGTAGGCAAACCGCTGCGCATCATGCTGCCGATGGTCAAGGACGTGGCCGAATTCCGCGCCGCCAAAGCCATCTACGACCGACTGCTCAAGGAGATCACGGAGCAGCAGCGCGCCACCGACGTGCAGCTTGGCGTGATGATCGAGGTGCCCTCCAGCGCGTTGCTGGCACCGACGCTGGCCGCCGAAGTGGACTTCTTCTCGGTGGGCACCAACGACTTGACCCAGTACACCCTGGCCATCGACCGGGGCCACCCGGAGCTGTCTGCCCAGGCCGACGGCCTGCACCCGGCCGTACTGCGGCTGATCCAGATGACCGTCGACGCAGCCCACGCCCACGGCAAGTGGGTCGGCGTCTGTGGCGAGCTGGCATCGGATGCCATGGCGGTTCCGGTGCTGGTGGGCCTCGGCGTCGACGAGCTGTCGGTCAGCGCGCGGCAGATCCCGCTGGTCAAGGCCCGCCTGCGGGAGTTCGACCTGGCAGAAGCGCAGGCCACGGCGCAGCTGGCCCTGAGCAAGGCAACCAGCGATGACGTGCGCGATGCGCTGGAGGCTCGCTGATGGCACGAGTGGTCTGCATCACGCTGAACCCGGCCCTGGACCTCGCCTTCGACCTGGAGACGCTGACGCTGGGGCAGGTCAATCGCCCCACTCACGCCCTGCTGGAGGCGGCGGGCAAGGGGGTCAACGTCGCCAGGGTGCTGGCCAGCCTTGGCCATGAGGTGGTCGTCAGCGGCTTTCTGGGCCAGGACAACGACGCCCCCTTTCGTCTGGCCTTTCCGCATTACGGCGTTCAAGACGCCTTCGTGCGGGTACCGGGCAACACCCGTATCAATGCCAAGCTTGCCGAGCAGAGCGGCCGGGTGACCGATATCAACGGCCCCGGCATGCCCATTGAAGCAGCTCATCTCAGCGCTCTGCGTACGACGCTCAACGGCCTGTTCGAGGACACTGCGCCGCAGGCCATCGTCGTGGCAGGCAGTCTGCCGCCGGGCATCGACTCGGCCATCTTCAATGAGCTACTCGATTTCCTGAAAGGCTTTGGCGTGCCGCTGTGGGTGGATACCAGCGGTCCGGCACTGCTGACGGCCATCGCCGCCCAGCCTGCGGCGGTGAAGCCCAATGAAACCGAGCTGGCCGAGTGGGCGGGGCACGCCCTCGATTCCGATGCCCAGCGCCAAGCTGCTGCCCAGCGTCTGCATGCCAGCGGTATCGAACACGCGCTGATTTCCGCCGGTGCCGAAGGCGTCTTGTGGGCCAGCCAGTACGGCACCTGGCACTCGACGCCGCCCAGCGTTCACGCAGTCAACACCGTGTGCGCGGGCGATACCTTCGTGGCGGGCATGCTGCATGGGCTGCTGAGCCAGCACGACCCCGACGCCACGCTGCGCTTCGCCACGGCGCTGTCTGCCGAAGCCGTTCGCCATGTTGGCGTGGGCAACCCCCACGCCGACGATTTCGACTCACTCCAACAACAGACCCGGGTACGGCGTCTTGACGACACCCACACCGAGGGAGCCACGCGATGAACCTGATCCTGATTACCGCCTGCCCCAGCGGCATGGCGACCACCTTCCTGGCCGCCAAGCGCCTGGAACAAGCCGCCACCCGGCTGGGCTGGCACGTCCATGTGGAAATGCATGGTGAAATTGCCCCTCTGCAGGCGGCCACCGCCGAACAGATCGCCAACGCCGACCTGATCGTGGTCGCCGCCGACCAGGTACCGGCCCCGGAGCGTTTCGAAGGTAAGCGGCTGTTCAAGGCGCCGATTGCCAGCGCCCTTCCCGATCCTACGGCGTTTTTGACCCAGGCAAAACGCGACGCCCCCCTGTACAGCGCCCCGGCCACCACCGCAGCGGCCCCCGCTGGCAGCCCAGGCGGCCAACGTATCGTTGCCGTCACCGCCTGCCCCACCGGCGTTGCTCACACCTTCATGGCCGCCGAAGCGCTGGCCGAAGCGGGCAAAGCCATGGGCCACCAGATTCGCGTGGAAACCCAGGGCTCGGTGGGCGCACAAAACAAACTCACCGATGAAGAGATCGCCGCTGCTGACGTGGTCGTGCTGGCCTGCGACATCGAAGTGGACCCCTCTCGCTTTGCGGGCAAGCGCATTTATCGCACCTCCACCAGCAACGCGTTGAAAAAGCCCCGCCCGACGCTGGAAGCCGCGCTGACTGACGCAGCGGTGGAAGATGGCACCAGCGCCGCTGGCGGTGCCTCGGCCAAAAAGGGTATCAAGGAAAAAGGCGTCTACAAGCACCTGCTGACCGGCGTTTCCTTCATGCTGCCCATGGTCGTGGCGGGCGGTCTGTTGATTGCCCTGTCGTTCGTGTTTGGTATCGAAGCGTTTCAGGAAGAGGGCACCCTGGCGGCAGCATTGATGCAGATCGGTGGCGGCACCGCCTTTGCACTGATGATTCCCGTGCTGGCAGGCTACATTGCCTACTCGATTGCCGACCGCCCCGGCATCGCCCCCGGCATGATCGGCGGCATGCTGGCCGCCAATATCGATGCCGGTTTCATCGGCGGCATTCTGGCCGGTTTCCTGGCCGGCTATGTGGCACTGGCCGTGACGCGGTACGTCAAGCTGCCTGCCAGCGTGGAATCCCTCAAGCCGATTCTGATCATCCCGTTCGTGGCCAGCCTGGTCACCGGCCTGACCATGATCTACGTGATCGGCGAACCCGTGGCCGCCATCATGGCCGCCCTGACCGGTTTCCTCTCCTCCATGGGCTCTACCAACGCCGTACTGCTGGGCATTCTGTTGGGCGCCATGATGTGCTTCGACCTGGGTGGGCCCGTCAACAAAGCCGCCTACACCTTCGGCGTGGGCCTGCTGGCATCGCAAACCTACGCGCCCATGGCGGCCATCATGGCAGCAGGCATGGTGCCTGCCATTGGCATGGGCATCGCCAGCTTTGTGGCGCGCAACAAGTACTCTGCCCCTGAGCGGGAAGCGGGCAAGGCATCGTTCGTGCTGGGCCTGTGCTTCATCAGCGAAGGCGCGATTCCCTTTGCCGCGAAAGACCCGCTGCGGGTGATTCCGGCCTGTATCGCGGGTGGCGCGGTGACCGGCGCGCTCTCCATGCTGATCGGCGCTCAGCTGATGGCGCCCCACGGCGGCATCTTCGTGCTCCTGATCCCCAACGCCATCACCCCGGCGTTCCTCTACCTGGGGGCGATCATTGCGGGCTCCTTGATTACTGGCCTGGGCTATGCGTTCATCAAGCGCGGTGCTGCACAGGTAGCGGTGGCCAGCTAACGGTTGCACACTGGCCTTACCAGGGGCGGGCCCAGGCCCGCCCTTTTTGTAGCCAAGTCCTTCAGCTGGCCCAAACTCTCGTTTTATTACTCATTTTCAAGCGATTCAAGCCGTACAGCGCTTTCATGTCGCTCAATATGTAGTATTTTTACATAAACAAGAATCACGATTGGAGGCACGCCCTCTGATTCGGAACAACGATGTAAAAACAAATAGGACCGCCCGTTATGTTTCAACTCACCCGCAGCGTTACTTGGCAGGCCCTGGAGCGCCTGCGCGATCAAACCGCCAACGATCGCATTCGCGACTATTTTTCCCACGACCCTAAGCGCTTCGAAAAAATGAGCCTGCGTGTCGGAGGCCTTTTTCTGGACTACTCCAAGCACCAGGTGTCTGATGCGGTACTGGCCAAGCTGATCGAACTGGCCGACCACTCGGCCCTGGTACAGCGCCGCGCTCAGATGTTCTCCGGCGACATCATCAACGTCACCGAAAACCGCCCGGTACTGCACACCGCGCTACGCCATTTGGGCGACGAGCCGGTCTACGTGGACGGCGAAGACGTGATGCCCGAAATCACCCGCACCCGCGAGCAGATCAAGGTGTTCTCCGAGGCAGTGCGTAACGGCGAGTGGAAAGGCTATAACGGCCAGCGTATCAAGGACGTGGTCAATATCGGCATTGGCGGCTCGGACCTGGGCCCCAACATGGCGGTGCGGGCGCTGCTGAAATACCGGCATCCGGAGCTGCACTTCCACTTCGTGTCCAACGTGGACGGCACTCACATTCAGAAGGTGCTCTCACGGCTCGACCCCGCCACCACGCTGTTCATCGTTTCTACCAAGACCTTCTCCACTCAGGAGACCCTGCTCAACGCCAAGACTGCGCGGCGCTGGTTCCTGGAGAACGCCGGGGAAGACGCCGACGTGGGGGCGCACTTCATTGCCGCCTCCACCAACCGCAAAGCGGCCATGGAGTTCGGCATTCGTGAAGAGAACGTGTTCGAATTCTGGGCCTGGGTGGGCGGGCGCTACTCCATGTGGTCTTCCATTGGCCTGCCCATTGCGCTCTCGATTGGCTTCGAAGGCTTTATCGAGCTGCTGGAAGGCGCCCACGAGATGGACCGCCACTTCATCGAAGCGCCGTTCGCCCAGAACATGCCCGTATTGATGGCGCTGATCGGCATTTGGTATATCAACTTCATTGGCGCCGAAACCCAGGCCATCGTGCCCTACGACCAGGCGCTGAACCAGCTGCCCTCTTTCCTGCAGCAGCTGGACATGGAGTCCAACGGCAAGTCGGTGGATATTTTCGGCCACCCGGTGAATTACAAGACAGGCCCCATCGTGTGGGGGCAAACCGGCTCCAACGGCCAGCACGCGTTCTTCCAGCTGCTGCACCAGGGCACCCGCTACGTGCCCATCGACTTCATCGCTTCGCTCAAGCCGGAGCCGGGCGTGGAAGACCACCACTTTGCCCTGCTCACCAACATGCTGGCCCAGGCCAACGCCTTCATGGAAGGCAGCCAGGGCGACAGCAAAGAACTGAGCCAACTGGACCCGTACAGCTGCCCCGGCAACCGCCCTTCCAGCACGCTGCTGCTGGACGAGCTGACTCCGAAGAACCTCGGCGCGCTGATTGCGCTGTATGAGCACAAGGTGTTCGTTCAGGGCGTGATCTGGAATATCAACTCCTTCGACCAGTGGGGCGTGCAGCTCGGCAAACGCATTGCCGGTGAGATCAGCGAGCGCATCGACGCCAACGCCGCCGACTTCGACGCCTCCACCCAGGGCCTGCTGGAACTCGTCCGAGCCCACTTCCCGGGCACCTCACACCGCACAGACCCCGAAGCCGGAGACAAAAAGCCCGCTCGCAAGAAGCGGTAGGCTTATGGCTCAGTAAGCAAAGCGCCTCGGCAACCTGCCCAGGCGCTTTCGCAATGGCTCGTCTCATGTTTTACAAGGTGTGAACGTCATGCAGCATCTACAACAGGCAATCCAACGCTGCTCCCGCGTGGCGGTATACGGCACGTTAAAGCACGGTCATCGCAATCATCATTGGCTGGGCGGCGCAGACATGCTGGGCCAGGACTGCTTAACGTCGATTACGCTTTACGACCTGGGCCCCTACCCCGGCGCCAAGCTCATGCCCTCCACAGGCGTTTTGGTGGAAGTGTATGCCATTGATGTCGAGCGGCTAGCCCGGCTCGATGAGCTGGAAGATTACCTGCACCACTCTCCGACAGAGGGGATGTACGACCGGACGGTGCTGGCGACCTCTCATGGCGATGCCTGGTGCTACCTCTACAACCCCGCCGTCGAGGAAGCATCGCTCATTCGCCGCGGCGAGTGGTAAACCGCGCCAGCGCTCCTTGCGTATCCACGATCTGCGCATACTCCCCCGCCAGATTGGCCAGCGACATGGCGTGCACCTCATTGGCAGTACGCTCCGTGCCCGCATAATCGCACTTGGCAAACGTAAACGTCGCGTCGCTCACGACCCAGGTATCGAAACCGAGATTGCCTGCGGTGCGCAAACAGTTGATGGCGCACCGATGTCCCTTGCTTGCAGAGCATGACAAACACCCTATACTGTATGGATACACATACCTCAGGTAGCTCAGCGCGAGGCTCCCGATGACGCCCCATAACCTTCCTCTATCCGCCGTGCATAAAGGTCGCGGTGCCACGTACGACCCCCATAACCGTTTTTCACCGACCCGCAGCGTCATGGAGGACGATGGCTGGTGGCAAGAGGAAGCTCGCCCATCGCTGGCTACCGAAGTGCGCGAAGAGCCCAGCAAAAGCGCGCTTTCCTGGAACCGCTCACCCGATCTGCCCTTTGACCGCTCCCTGAACCCTTATCGTGGCTGCGAACATGGCTGCGTGTATTGCTATGCCCGCCCTTCCCACGCCTATTGGGACCTGTCGCCGGGGCTCGATTTTGAAACCCGACTGATCGCCCGCAGCGGCCTGGTCGAGCACCTAAAACAGGAGCTTTGCCATCCGCAGTATGTCTGCCGCCCTATCAACCTGTCTGGCAACACCGACTGCTACCAGCCGCTGGAAGCCACTTACCAGACGACCCGGCGCCTGCTGGAGCTGCTGCTGGCCTGTCGCCACCCGGTCACCCTGGTGACCAAGAGCACACTGGTTCTTCGCGACCTGGACCTGTTGGCGGAAATGGCGGAGCACCGTTTGGTGCGGGTATTCGTCAGCCTGACCAGCCTGGACGCCAACCTCAAGCGCACGCTGGAGCCTCGGGCGGCATCGCCCCAGGCACGTTTGAGAGCCATTCGCGAGCTGAACACGGCAGGCATACCGGTAGGCACGCTGGTGTCACCGATCATCCCGGGACTCACCGACCATGAAATCGAGCGCATCCTCGAAGCGGCCAGCCGGGCGGGGGCGCGTACCGCGACCTGGATGCTGCTGCGACTGCCCCATGAAGTCGCCCCTCTGTTCGAAGCCTGGCTGAACGCCCATTACCCGGAACGTGCCGCCAAGGTCATGAGCTTGATGCGCCAGTGTCGAGGCGGCCAGAACTACGATGCACGGTTTGGTAAGCGCTTTCGTGGGGAAGGGGTCTTTGCCGACCTGATCGCCCAGCGTTTCCAGCGCGCCAGCCGTCAATGGAACATGCAATCGCGCACCGAGCAGGGCTTGAACACCCGCGACTTTCGACCACCGCGGGCACAGGGGGACTTATTTGATTAGACTGCTGGAGTACACATCACCAAGAAGACGCCCTCGCTATGTCGCTCAGTAAAACAAAATCCAGCTTTTACCGCCGCCTATACGTGGCCCACTTGATCGAACAAGGCATTTCCAGCGTGCCTGCGCTGATGGAAGCCACCGGCATGCCCAGGCGCACGGCTCAGGATACCATCGCCTCGCTGAGCGAACTGGACATCGAGTGCGTGTTCGAAAAAGGCGACGGCGAGCGCCATAACATCGGCCACTACGTCATCAAGCAGTGGGGCGCGATCGATCCGCGCTGGGTGGCGCAACATGCTCAGCGGCTGGGTGAGGCGTTGGGCTACCGTGAGTAGGCCCAAGCGCATCGGGCTCGGCCCAGGTCAGCCTCGCGGCGTTGAGTGTGACGCTGAGGGAACTGGCGGCCATGGCCAGCACGGCGACCAGCGGGGGAATGGCCATGGTGACCACCAACCCCAGCGCCAGAGTGTTATAGAGCGCCGATAACAGCAGGTTTTGGACCATGATGCGACGCGTTCGCTGGGCAACGCTCAACAGCCTGGCGACCCCCGCAATACCAGGATACAGCAGTTGCGCAGCGGCCCCTTCCCGGGCAGCGTCGCTGGCGTGCAGCGGGGCCACGCCCACCGCTGCTGCTGCCAGGCTCAGCGTGTCGTTGACCCCATCTCCCACGTACAGCGTGGGTGATGGCAGCGCCTCCAGCAGGCGTGCCTTGGCCTCCGGGGAGCGCTGGGCATAGCAAGCTTCCCGCGATAGACCAACACGCTGGCCCAGCCACTGCACCGGGCCCTGGCGATCTCCGCTGATCAGCGCCAGCACGTAACCGGCGCTCTGCAGCTGGGCAAGCGTGGCCTGGGCATCCGGCACGGGCTGGTCGGCCAGGTACAGGGTGGCCAGCCATCCTTGCTCATCCGCCACCAGCACCTCGGATGCAAAGCCATATGCCGGGTGCTTTGCATCGGCGGGGATCTCCTTGCCCTGCTGGGCCAGCCACGCGTTACTGCCCAGCCACCAGGTGTGGCCATCGGCGAATGTGATGGTTTGCCCGGCCCCCGGCGTTTCATGAACCTCCACCTGATCCCGCGAGGTGCCGCTTGCCCAGTGGCGCAGTCCGTTCGCCAGCGGGTGTTCACTCTGCCTGACTGCCACGGCCAACTGTAGGCGAAACCCTGCGTCGTCAGCCCCCTCGCGCAGCATCGCGTGCAGCACGCGATGCTGCCCCTGGGTCAAAGTACCGGTCTTGTCGAACGCCACCGAGCGCACCTTGGCCAACACTTCCAGCGCGGCGGGGTCGCGCAGCGCAATACCCTGCTGGGTGGCCTGGCTGCTGCCCGCCAGGCTTGCCAGCGGCACAGCCAGACCCACGGCGCAGGGGCAGGCCACCACCAGCACCGAGAGCGCGCGCACGCTCGCCTCGTCCCACCCCACGCCCATCAGCCAGGCAATGGGCAGAGTCACTGCCGCCAACACCAGCGCGGCGGGGCTCAGCCAGGCGGCAAACCGTTCGGCCAGGGTGTGCAGCTCGCCTTTTTGCGTTTGAAAGCGACGCATCTGGTCACACAGTTTGTCCATTCGCCGCTGGCCCGCCGTGGCGGTCACGGTCAGTTCCAGCGAGCCGCCCTGCCCACCGCGGCCCATAAAACGACAGCCTGCATACACTGGCTGCCCGGCACCCACGAAGCGCGGCTGGCTTTCACCGGACAGCGTGGCGGTGTCCAGCCAGCCGTCGGTCTCCAGGGTGCCATCCAGCGGCACCACGTCGCCTGGGGCAACGGCAATGCGCTGGCCCAGCGTGACCTCCTCGATGGCGGTTTCCTGAACCTGCCCTTGATGCAGCACCTGCACCGACGTATCGGGCAGCGCCAGCGCATCGAAGGCTTTCAAGCCCCGCTGACGACACAGCGTTTCGACCAGTCGCCCCACCAATAGCAGGACGATCAGCATCACCGCCGTATCGAAATAGACCTCTACCGAGCCACGCCACAAAAGGCCCAGCGATACCACCACGGCGCCCAGGACGCCCAGGCTCACCAGCACGTCCATGCCGGGCCGCCTTGCCCGCAGTGTGCGCCAGCCCGCCCGGTAGAAAGGCAGCCCGGCATAGCTCACCACGGGAATCGCAAAGGCACCCGACACCCAGGCCAGCACGCTCTCCAGCGCGGCCGTGGGCATGGCCCCGGCGTAGATCAGCAGCGAGGCCAGCATGGTCCACATGCCGAAAACCGAGCCGACGATCAAGCGCAGGGTCAAGTAACGGCTTTCCTGCTCCAGCCGGGCATGGGCGTCCTGCAGGTCTTCCAACGGCGCCAGCCGATAGCCCAGCCGCGCCACGTTGGGCGCCAGTGCGTCCAGCGCCGTGGCATCGGGCTCACCCTTCACCCACACGGTGGCGGTCGGGTAGTGAACGCTGGCGTCGAGCACGCCCGGCTGCTGTTTGAGCGCTCCTTCCACCGCCAGCGCACAGCTGGTGCACCACATGCCGTGCAGCGTATACAGCGGTGCTTCCAGGCCGTCGAGTTGGGCCGCGTGCGTGGCCGATGCGTCGCTCAAGGCCACGTTACACGCAAGGCGGAATGCCTATGATCGGCAGCGCCACGAACACCACGCTAAGCGCGGAGAACAGATACAGCCCCGCCGAGACCACGGCATTGAACCGAGCACGCCCCTGGTGGTGCTGACCTGCTTGCCAGCACCACCAGGTAAGCGCCGTCAGCAGCGCGGTCGTGACGAGACTCAGCAGCAGCATCCAGCCATTGAGCAGCGTGAACACGCCACGCTCCGTGGCGGGGGCCGCCACCTCGCAGGCCACGGCGTGGCCTCCATAAACGGCGATGAACCAGATGCACCATACGGTCAGGCCCACCACGAAGTGGATGGGATGCGTCAACCTCAAGCGCTCGAGTAAAGGTGACATGGCCTCAACCTCCAATGACGCGGGGCAACACAGCGAGTGAGCCCACCAGGATCCAGAACACCACGGCG
Organism: Vreelandella hamiltonii; assembly: GCF_014651775.1. Taxonomy (GTDB): domain Bacteria; phylum Pseudomonadota; class Gammaproteobacteria; order Pseudomonadales; family Halomonadaceae; genus Vreelandella; species Vreelandella hamiltonii. The sequence goes on along the minus strand of NZ_BMXN01000007.1, from coordinate 55,680 downwards.
TTGTAGCGCCACAGCTGTACCACCACGGCAGGTTCGAACGGCGCGTGGGCACCCACGTAGCCGTAGCGCACCCGCAGCGCCTGCATGACCGTCAGCACGACCGCCAGTCCACCGTGGAACAGGGCATAAATCAGGCCCAACAGCAGCACGGCATCGTGGGTGGTCTCGGTGGGAGCCAAATCGGCGGCCAGCATCACCCAGGTGGTCACGGCCACCTGAACGGCTCCCAGCGCACCGGCCAGATAGAAACCGCTGGCAAGCCCGGCATCCTGCTGGCGGCGCAGCCCGCGAATCATTTTGACCATCACGATGTAGCCCGCCGTCATGGCCAGAGCCGCTACCACCAGCCCCACCAACGACAGTGGCGATGTGTCGGGCATGCTCCACTCCGGGGAGACGGTCCACAGATAGAACCAGCCAAACAGGTACGAGAGGAAGAACGAGCCGTTGGCAATCAGGAAGGTGCCCATGGCCCACACACCCGGGCCATCCATGGTGCGAGAGTGCAGCGGCGGGTCACCGGGTGACACATCGGCATCCGGCGAGGCCTTGGGATGCGCGCCGTTCTCCCAGGACCAGCGCAGCAGGAACACCCCGGCAATCAGCACGAAGACACCGGCCAGCGCATAGACCCGCACCAGCAGGCTGATACACACCACCGCCAACGCCATGGCAGCAAACAGCGGCCACCAGGAGTTACCCGGCAGGTGAATGATTTCACGCACCTTGCCGGAGATAGGGTCAGTGCCCCACATCTCACGCCGCCCGTGGGTGGCCACCGCCAGCGAGTGCTTCCCTTCTGCCATGGTGACAGGCAGGTTGGGGTCATCCCACAGGGGGTGACGGGTTTCGATCTTGGGCAGGCTGACGAAGTTGTAGGCACTGGGCGGCATGGTGTTGGCCCACTCCAGCGTATCGGCGTTCCAGGGGTTCTGCTTGGCGGGTTTGCCAAAGCGGAAGTGCAGCGCAATATCCAGCAGCACCATGGCAATACCGGCAGACATGACGAAGCTGCTGACCGACGAAAGCAGGTTGTAGATATCCCAGCCCATGCCGGTATCGTAGGTGTAGACCCGGCGCGGCATCCCCAGAAGCCCAGTCCAGTGCATGATCAGGAAAGTGCCGTTGAAGCCCAGGAACGTCAGCCAGAAACCCCAGCGGCCCAGGTTCTCAGAGGGCATGCGCCCAGAAAACAGCGGCAGCCAGTAGTAGAGCCCGGCAATCAGCGGGAAGAACATGCCCCCCACCAGCACGTAGTGCATGTGCGCCACCACGAAGTGGGTATCGTGCACCTGCCAGTTGAACGGCACCAGCGCCAGCATGACCCCAGTCAAGCCACCGCAGACAAAGATGATCAGAAAGCCCAGCACCCACAGCATGGGCAGCTTCATTTTGGGCTTGCCCAGCCATAGCGTGGCCAGCCACACGAACACCTGAATGGCCGTGGGCACTGCCACCAGCATGCTGGCCGCCGAGAAGAAGGCTTGCGCCAGCTGGGGAATGCCCACGGTGAACATGTGGTGAACCCACAGGCCGAAGCTGATGAACCCCGTGACGATAATGGCAAAGACCACCCAGCCGTAGCCGACGATGGGCCTGCCGGCGAAGACTGGAATCAGGGTCGAGATGATCCCCGCCGCCGGGAGGAAGATAATATAGACCTCAGGATGTCCGAACAGCCAGAACAAGTGCTGCCACAGAATCGGATCGCCACCACTGGCCACCTCGAAAAACGGCATGCCGACGGCGCGCTCCAGTTCCAGCATGACACTGGCCAGAATCAGCGGCGGAAAGCCCACCACGATCATCAGCGCCATGGCGAGGATGTACCAGGCAAACAGCGGCATTTTATGCAGCGCCATGCCCTGGGTACGTGTGCGCAAGATGGAGACGACGATTTCCACCCCGGCAGAAAGCGCCGAGATTTCCACGAAGGTAATCCCCAACAGCCAGAAATCAGGGCCGAGGTCAGGGGAAAACTCGCTGCTGCTGAGCGGGGTATACATGAACCAGCCGCTGGAAGGAGCGATTTCCAGAATCAGGCTGGAGGTCAGAATGATGCCGCCGAACAGGTAACACCAGTAGCCCAGCGAGGTCAGCCGTGGGCATACCAGGTCTCGCGCGCCGATCATCTTGGGGATCATGTAGATCGCCAAGCCCTCCAGCATGGGGATGGCGAACAGGAACATCATGACCGTGCCATGCATGGTCGTGACCTGATTGTAGATATCCGGCGACATGAAATCCTGATCGGGCATGGCCAGCTGGGTACGCACCAGCATGGCCAGGATGCCGCCGATCAGGAAAAACACCATCCCGGTGATCATGAAACGCAGGCCCAGCGTCGTATGGTTGACGATGGTCAGTGCCTTCAACCCCTTGGGGTTGCCCCAGATATCGTGCAGGTCTTCGTGGAGCTGCTTCGGGTCCTGCTCAACGGCTTTTTGACTAACGCTACTCATGGGTTCAAGGTCTCCAACCAAGCACCCAGGCTGTCCAGGGTGTCCGTGTCGATATCATCGTGGGACGGCATCAGGTTACCGGGCTTCAGCGTCTGATGATGCTGCAGCCACTGGCTGATGGCGCCATCGTCCATGGCCATCACGCCAGCGCCCAGCGTCGCTCGGCTGCCCACGTCGGAAAGGTCGGGCCCCAGCGTGCCACCACTGACCCCGGCCACCGTATGGCAGCTGGCACAGTGGGTCATGAACGCGCTGCGCGCCTCGTCGTCGGCGGCATTGGCCGTAGCCGCTGCTGCCAGCGCGTCCTGCTGGCGCTCGGCCAGCCAGGCGTCGTACTCTTCCCGGGGCAGGGCTTCGACGAACAGGTGCATATGGGCATGCCCGATGCCACACAGCTCGGCGCATTGGGCACCGAAGACGGCAGGAATGTCTGCCTGCAGGCGAATGCGGTTTTCCCGGCCGGGAATCATGTCGACCTTGCCGCCCAGACGCGGGATCCAGAAACCATGGATGACGTCGGCGCCGGTCACGTGGAAGTCCACCGGCTCGCCGACCGGCATCACCAGATGGTTGGCGGTGACCACCTCGCCGCCTTCGGCATTGGGGTAGCGCACTTCGAACCACCACTGGTGGCCGATGACTTCGATCACCTCGCCGGGTTCGCCAATGGCCAGCATGCGCTGACCGGCGGGCACGCCAAAGGCGAGCAGCGCCACGATGCTGGCCACGGGCAGCAGGATACCGCCGCCCAGAATCCAGTGGCGAGCCACCTTGCGCTCCTGGGAAGGCGTGCGGGTGACGTCCCTAGGCTTGAAGGCAAACAGCCACAGCCCCGTGATGACCGCCAGCACCACGGTGCTGAAGGTCAACATGATCCACCAAATCAGGGCAACATCTCGTGCAGCCTGCCCAGCGGGGTCTAGAATGGACTTATCGCCCGCACAGCCAGCGGTCAACAGGGCCAGTCCGAGAACCGCCAAAATGGCTATCCGGTTGACCCGCCGACCCGTAACGCGTTGAATGTTGGGCGAGGCTATATTGCTGTTGCGTTCCCTCATATGCTGTTTCCCTTTAGTCTGCCCACAGGAAGTGACCATGGCGCCAACTCCCCAACGTTCGATCAAAAGCCGAGCCTCTTTGGCTGGCCACCCGCTGCACCCCGTAATGATTCACTTCCCCGTTGCAGCCCTGATGGCCCTGGTGGCAAGCGACCTGGCCTACTGGTATACCGAAGACCCCTTCTGGATGCGCAGCGGCCTGTGGCTGGCGGGCGTCGGCGCCTTTGGCGGCTGGGTCGCCTCGATAGCCGGTATCATCGATCTGGTCACGGTGTCGCGCATTCGGCGTCTGATTACCGGCTGGAGCCACGCCATCGTGGCGGTGGTGATGCTCTCGCTGGCGTCGTTCAACTGGCTGCTGCGCTTCAACGAGCCCGACGCGATCCTGCCCTGGGGGCTGGCGGTATCGCTGCTGACCGGAGGACTGATTGCGCTGGCCGGCTGGCTGGGCGGCCAACTGGTTTATGAACACGCCGTGGGCGTGGATGTCGACTGACCACCTGCTCATGGGCATCGGCTAACTCCAATCAAGTGGTTTGGCCAGCACGAAGCCCAGTACGGCCAGAATACCCGCCACTGCCAGCAACAGCGCCAGCAGGTTGGCGGGTTTCACACCGCGATAGATGCCCATTTCCAGACGTAGAATCAGCCAGCCAAAACAGCCATGGGCAGCCACCATGGCGACCACCGCAGCCAGCTTGAAGATCAGCCACCCACCCATTAGCCCGTGAAGCAGGAACAGCAGCGTGCCCGACGCAATGGCCAGCAGCGCCGCAGGGGTGGCAACGGAGTTGTAGAAGTAGCGCGGCATGGGCGGTGAGCCCTGCGCAAATCCAGCGTCCTTGCGCAGCTGAAGGGCGTGACTCAGCAGCGCAGGTAAGTAAAGCAGCGAACCGCACCAGATAACCAGTGCGGCAATGTGAAGCAATTTTAGCCAGGGCATTGCGGCTTCCTTGCGTTGCATTGGGCAGGGGGAGAAATAACTCCGTTAACCTTAGACAACACTGGCCACTCTGGCTAGGCGTTTAGCTAACGATAATCTCGTAACCCGTGAATTTACGAAGATTTATCACGCCGGTATCGAGTATCAGATACTGCCCTTTCACGCCCTGCAAGACACCCTCTACCTGTGGCTGCTTATCGAAATTGTGCGACACCACCTTGCGTGGAAAAGCCTCCACCGGGTAGTGGAAGTGGTAAGGCGTTTCATCCAGTTCACGAATGGCATCCTCACCGTGCACCTGGCGCAGTTGCGCCAGCCCATCGGCCAATACGCTCAACAGACGGTCTCGCTCTGCACACAGGTCCAGCGTGGCCACCTCGCCTTTCAGCATCGCCCGCCAGTTGGTGCGGTCGGCGACCTGCCCCTTGAACAGCATTTCGACCATGCCGGACTGCTGCCGCGTATCGACCTCCAGAATGGGCAGCGCCTGAATGGCCCCTTGATCCAACCAGCGGGTGGGCATCTGGGTTTTGCGGGTGATGCCCACCTTCAGCCCCGAGGAGTTGGCAAGATAAACGATATGGGGCTGGAAACAGTGGGCCTCGCCCCACTCGGGTTCGCGGCAGGTGCCCTGGTAGTAGTGGCAGGTTTCCGGCTTCATGATGCAGGTATCGCACTGGGCCAAGCGCTTGAAACACGGGTAGCAATACCCCTGAGCAAAGCTCTTGTTGGTGGCGCGCCCGCAGTGAGTGCAGGCAATGGCCCCGCTCCAGTGCAGGCGTATGAACGACCCCACCCGCTCGTTCAGGCCAACCCGATGCTCCCCGGCACGCAGGTGGTACACCACCTCGGCATCCTTGCGGCCTGGCACACTGGCCGCCATTTTCTGCAGACACCCCTGCACCGGCGTAGCATCGGTGGCAAACAAATCATCAGTCACGGGTGGCATCCCGAGCCAGGCCTGCCATTTCCGGGCTGACGCCCGCCCCCGTGGCACCCGCCCCACAGGTGCGGCGCTCCAGGTAACCCACCCGATTGGCTTCGGGCACGTTGTTTTCCATTTCATAGCGCATCACCGCCTCCAGGCAGAGCTCGGTCTGCTCGGCAGTCAGGCGACGTCCATCCGGCCACTTGCGCAGGGCAACCGCCTGCTTGAGGCTTTCATAGATGGTGGGCGTCATTTGATGAATCATCTTGTCGAACGTCATGTCACTCACGGTCAGCACCTCTTTTGCGGGTTGCTCAAAGCTTTTTGAAGCGGGAAGAATAATACCAGCCGGTTGCCAGCCCCACGAGCAGGCCACCCAAATGCGCCTCGTTGGCAACGTTGCCAAAGCCCACGGTGCCTGCAATGCCGGTCATGGTAAAGACCATCCAGCCCAGCATGAAGACCACCAGCATTTGCGGCACGAAAAAACCGCTGCCTGGGGCACGCCGGGACATCAGCCACACATGCGCCAAAAGCGCATAGACGACCCCGGACATGCCACCAAACAGCACCGTGCCGGTCATGTACTGGGCAAGGTTAGCTCCGATGCCCGCCAGCAACAGCAATAGCAGCATCGTTTTGCTGCCCTGGCGCCGTTCGATCTGCTGGCCGAAATACCACACCCACATCAGGTTGAAGATCAGGTGCATCCAGCCAAAGTGGAGAAAAGCCGGTGACAGCAGGCGCCACACCTGACCACTGAGCAAGGTATCGGGCAGCGAACCGTAGACCAGTTGCCCCCCAGAGACACCCACCGGCACGATGGTCAAAGAGACGATCAACAGGTCGCCCCAGATCCCGGTCAATGCAAATACGGCCAGACTGATCAGAATCATCAGCGCCGTCACCGGTACTTGTCGCAGAGTCGCGACCAGCCCTTGGGTGGGCAGCGAGCGCTTGGGTGGCGCAGCGTCGCTGATCAGCTCGTCGCCTCGCTCCCAGCGAGCCACCAGGGCACGGAGCTCATCGTATTGGCGCGGGTCAGCCACCCAGAGGAGCTGGCCGTCTTCTTCATCGGTGATGCGATGGCCTATCCGGTAATGCCATAGGGCCTTGCGCAGCGCTTGAGTGTCTGCATCGGGGGGCAAGAGCATGACGGGGTGCATGACATCTTCCTTTTAACCAGTGGTCATGACGCTTACGCGCACGTTTGCCATCGGATACGCAAAAAAATCCGGCGGAGGGGGCCGCCGGATAAAAGCAAGGGATCATTCAAGGGAACACTTACTCTGATAGCCGGCAGCAGGGTTAGTTCAGCAGTTTTGCAAAAATTATGTAACCAATTGTAATGATTGCTCAAAAGGGTCAATCAAAATCGATCTCCCAGGGCTTGGGCAATGCCCGCTCTTCTCTAGGCACTTGAATCCAGACGAAATGATCGGCATTCAACTGGCGTTCACCGCTCCAGCGATAGGCCACCAGTCGGCCAAATTTTACCGCACTGTAGTCCAGGCAAGCGATATTGGCGGCGGGCAAGGCGGGAATGCCCTCGCACCAGTAGTGGCCGATGAACAGCGGCGGCTGCTCCGGGCCGTAATAGCTGAGCCGCTCGCGCTCCTGCAGCGTCAATGGCCGCGTCTCCAGGTCGCCCGGCAGGTTATCCGGCTGGAATACCACATCACCCCACTGCTGCGGGTTGGCCGACCAGAAGTGCGCGCGAAAGGTCTGCCGGGTAAAGCCGTCGCCCGAGTGGATGGCCACGCCCTCCGGTAGCCGAATGTGCGGACCACGGGTCAGGCGGTCGAGAATTCGGAACGCCTGGGTCGAGGGGTCGGTGGACTCCACCAGAAAGCGGTCGTCCAGTTGGGCAGACGGTGAACGCTGACGGAGCTGGCGAATCAGCTCGTCGTCCCAACAGGCGTGCACCACCCGGATACCGTCCAGTTCCAGGCACAGCGGAATGGTCTTGAACCAGGCCAGGGTATCTTCCCATTCGTTGGTATGGTCACGATACTGGTCGAGGGTATCCTGAATGATGCGATTATGGCGCGGCGTATGCTCGCGCAGCCAGCGCTTGGCGCTGCCTGGCGGGGCCGGGTGCATATAGGCCAGGGCGTTGTATTCATGGTTGCCCATGACGATATGCGCCTCGCCCTCCTCGACCATGCGCCGCGCGATGGACACCGCCAGCCGAATGCGTGGGCCGCGATCGATCAGATCCCCCAGGAAGATCACCTTGCGGCGCGGGTGGCGATACACGCCCTTGCGCTGATGGTAGCCAAGCTTCTCCAGCAGCGCGGCCAGGGTGGCACCGCAGCCGTGAACATCACCAATGAGATCGTACCCCTCCATGTCAATCTCCTAGCCGATGGCTCCAACCGAGTTTGCTGCGCAGCACTTCATAGAAGTTATGCCCCAAGGGGTGTACCAGTTGAACGCGCTCCGGTTTGCGGGTAATCACCAGCACATCGTCGGGCTTGGCCACCGCGCGGGTTTGCCCGTCGCAACTGATATGCGGGTAGGTCTGGTTGGTTTCGCCGATGTGTATACGAATCTCGCTGGCGGCATCGATCACGATCGGACGGCTGGAGAGGGTATGCGGGAACATGGGCACCAGCGTGACCACATCCAGCTTGGGGTGCATGATTGGCCCCCCACCGGAAAGCGCATAGGCCGTCGAGCCAGTCGGCGTAGCGACGATCAATCCATCGCTGCGCTGGCTGTAGACGAACTGGCCATCGATGAACAGCTCGAATTCGATCATGCGAACCGCTTTGCCAGGGTGCACGACGACTTCGTTGAGCGCTTCGCCGTTACCCACCGCCACGCCATTGCGGTACAGCACGGCATCCAGCAGAAAGCGCTCTTCTATTTCGAACTCGCCTGCCAGCACCTCCCCCACGCGCTGCTCCAGCTCGTCGGGGGAGATATCGGTCAGGAAGCCGAGCCGCCCGCGGTTGACGCCCAGAATCAGCGTGCCACTGCGGCACAGGGTACGGGCGGCGCCCAGCAAGCTACCGTCGCCGCCCACCACGATGACCAGATCGCACAGCTCGCCCAGCATGCGACGACTGGCTTCCGGCTGGCCATGATGCGGCAGCGCGGTGGCGGTACGGTCCTCGATCAGCACCTTGTAGCCATGGCCAACCAGGTAATCCACCAAGCGCTGGAGCGAGTCCAGCACCTTGTCGCTGCCCAGGCGGCCAATCAGGCCAATGGTCTTGAACGGCGGCGTGGCTGGACGCTGGCGCCCGGCGGCGGTTTGTGAGGTTGAGGTATGAGACATGGGCGACTCTCGCTGGCATCAGCCCACATTATGGGGAGTCACGGGGTATCGGGCAAATCCGACGGCGTGGCGATACCCCCTGCCACGCCGTAAAATCAGCAGCTTGGGTCAGGCCAGGGCAACCTTGCGGCGCTGCAGCCACCAGTGGTTGAGCCACAGAGACGCCCCCATGATGGCAGCGCCCAGCAACAGCTTGCCCAGGTCTGCATCGCGGTTCCAGATGACCAGGTTGACCACCAGCCCGGCAGGCACCAGCGCGTTGTTCATGATGGCCAGGGTGCCCGCATCCACCCGGGTGGCGCCCTGGTTCCAGGCGAAGTAGCCCACCCCGGAAGCCACCAGGCCCAACCACGCCAGTACGCCCCACTGCATCGGAGTGCTGGGTAGCGCTGACACGTTGCCGAACAGCAGGAAGGCCGGCAGCGCCACAAGCATGGCGCCGATGAAGAACCAGCCAAACACGTTGTGCCAGGCCAGGGTGGGCGGCAGGTCTGCCGCTAGACGCCGATAGCCCACCTGACCAATAGCAAAGCACAGGTTGGCCCCTTGAACGACCAGAAAGCCCAGCCAGAAGCCGCTGTCGATGCCGTCGTAGCGGATCACCCCGGCACCCAGCACCGCCAGCAGCGCAGTGACCAGATAAATGGGCGTGAATCGCTTGAACATCAGGTCATCCAGCAGGGCGATATACACGGGGGTGAAAATGGTGAACAGCAGGACTTCCGGCACCGACAGCAGCAGGAAGGATTGGTAGAAGAAGGTGTACATGACGCCCAGCTGAATGGCGCCCAGCGCCATCAGTGCCAGCCGCTGCTTACCCTGCAGCAGGCCCGGCCGTAGAAACGGCAGGAACACCAATGTAGCAAGTGCCACCCTGATCAGAACGGCAAAGTAGCTATCCACCTGCCCCGCCAGGTAGACGCCAATCAAGGAGAAAGAGAAAGCCCAAAGCGCCGTGACACCGACCAGATAGCTCATCAGTAAACCCCGAAAAACATAAAAGTTGACGGAGATTATACGCAGTTATCGTTGGCTGCCAATGGCCACGGCGAGGAAATCAGCGCTCAGCGTGATGTTTGCCAAGCCAGCGCCAGGCGTAGATCACCCCAGGTACCCAGCCCAACAGGGTCAGGAGCGTCGCCGTGGCCACCCGCTGCCCGCCTCCATCGGTCAGCCCCACCGCCAAAGGCGGCAGCAATATGGCCAGCGCGCGATAGGCCAGGCGCAAGGCAGCTGGTTCCTGCACGGTGGGCTGCCCAGGTGATGCCTGCGATGCGTTCAATGACGCAGGCTGCGCCACCGCTGGCGGCGTGTAGTGCCCTACCGGGTCCGGGGCATGGGCTGGCGTGTTTGTGACCTGCGTATTTGGGGCCTTCGCCTCTGACGCTTCGGCCTTCTCCTGAGCGCGGGCCAGCGCTTTGCGGTGCGCTTCCTTGTTGATTTTCTGCTCCAGGGTCTCGACGCCTTCGGTCAGGTCATCGTGAAAACGCTCCCAGTCTTCCCAGTCATGGGGCGTACCCGCCTTGGGGCGCTGGTTACCGGAGCCGCGCGCCCGCTCCCAGGCCTTCTCTTCCAGGGTATTGGGGCGCTCCGGCTCTCGCTCCAGACCGACTCCCTTGCGGTTGAGGTATTCACGTGCGTCCATAAAAGCTCCTGACTACGTCGCTGACGATTCGACCATGGTCAACCGTTGAATGTCTGAAGTATGGGGGCAAGGCAGGGCAAGTTAAATCTCCTACAGTAAAAGAGTTGGCCGTGCCTGGCGGCCACTGCGTCACGCTCGAGGAGACTGCCCATGAACAACAAGATTCCGGATACCGTACGCGATATCATGTCCCGCGATTGCTACCGCGTCTCGGGGGAGACGTCCATCACCAACCTGGCGCAAGGCCTGGCGCTGCATCGCCTGCCCGGCGCACCGGTCGTCGATGCAGCCGACCGGCTGATCGGCTTCATTTCCGAACAGGACGTGCTTGGCCGCGTACTGGACAGCATATACCATGACGACGAAGCCCCACTGGTCAAAGAGCTGATGCGCCAGGATGTGCTGACCGCGTCGCCCAACCAGAGCATCACCGACCTGGCTCAGGAGATGCTGGGCAAAAAGCCCAAGATCTATCCGGTGGTCGAACAACAGCGGTTGATCGGCATCGTTACCCGTCGCGACATCCTGATCGCCCTGTTGACCATTCGACGTCATTGAGCCGACATTTTCTTCATCGCAAAAAAAACCGCTGCTTGAAAAAGCAGCGGAAGCAAGGGATCGAAAACAATAGCCAGAACAACACTATTAGCGACTGCCATCGCGATGTTGCCTGTACACTATCAGACACTGCCCAGAGGAAAAGTTCGCACAAAGGTCAAAATTTTCGTCTTCCCCAAGGGACGCGTATACTAGCCACTCCTCTCTCACCGCGACACAGGGAGCGTGACATGGCACTTTATTTACTGGTCTTTGGCGTTTGCGTCGTGGTGATTGGCGGCGTGCTGTTGGCGCTGATGACCGCCAGCACACCGCGCTACCGCACCGAGCCTCAGGATCTGATCGCCCTTTTCGACAAGGCCCTGGCCAGTCAGGTGAGCGAAACCGAGTGGAACACCATCATTGGTTACCCCATTCGTCATGACGAATATCTGGATAACATACGCCGTCGCGCCTCGCACTTGATGGATAGCCACGGCAGACGCTGGCAGATCGCCCAAGGCAAACCGCTGCTCAACGCCACCGGGCAGGAAGAGCTTCAGGCCCTGCGCGATCATCTGGTGGCCCATACCGCGCTACGCCAGCGTTAGCCTTGCATCGTCGAGGAGACCTTCATGCCCAGCACCATTCGCCAAATCCCGCTGGAGAGCGCTACCCGCCACCACGCCCATGACTTTCATCAGATCGTCATTACCCTGTGCGGCTCGTCCGAGTTCGAGATCGAGGGACTGGGCGGACGCGTCAATGCGTTTTCAGGCTGTATCGTGCCCGCCAATCACGAGCATTACTACTCCGGCAGCGGCCATAACCGCCAGCTGATTCTGGACCTGCCGGAAGACGCCCCCGCACTGACGGGAGAGCATCGCGAGCTGGTGGCGCTGTTCGATGCGCCGCGTTTTTTTGCGCTGGACAGCGCATTACGCCACTACCTGACCTTCGTCGAAAGCGAGCTGGCCCGAGGATTCGACAACTCGGCCACCTCCTTTCAACAGGACCGTCTGGCCGCGACGCTGCTGGGGTCGTTGAAAGCCCGCCTGGGGGCAGAGCCATCCGCTGCCCAACGGCGCATCGACCTGCACCAGATCGACCGTTTCATTCGTCGCCATCTGGCCGATGAGCTGCGCGTTGCCGACCTGGCCAAGCTGGCCTGCCTGAGCGAGGCCCACTTCTCGGAACGCTTCCGTGCCCAGACAGGCTTGTCGCCTTGGCAATACGTGCGTCGACAGCGCCTGCACGCCGCTCGGCAGCTGATTCTGCAAAGCCGCCTGCCTTTGACCGACATTGCCATCCAGACCGGCTTTGCCAATCAGAGCGCGCTCTCTCATGCCTTTCGGAGCAGTTACGGCGCGTCGCCTCGCCAGTTGCGCCAGGGCACTGCCAGCGCCACCCTCCCCACGACCAATGGAACGCCGAGCACTGCCTCTGCTGCTGCTCCCTCACGCTAGGCTCGGTTCGGCTGGCACAGGCCGGCATTCCCCTATGACGGCCCGGCAGCGTTGAGAGCGGTGCTGGCAAGTCGTCAACCGCTCTACTAAAGTCGTAACCAGGCGCTTCTTGCCGAGAATTTGACACGTTTTGCCATGAAAACGACATACAACTGACGGGCGCGCGCTCTACATTCGACAACATACTGGGCACCTGCCCTGCTATCACTGTTTTTAAACGCTGGTGAATCCAGCCATTCGCTTCAGCAGCCTGTTTCAGACCTGTCTTACGGGGGCCTCAATGCTTAATGCCAAGAAAATGCGTGACCCAGCCATCTGGCAAACCGACCTTGATACGCTGATGGCGCGTATTAGCGACCACTACATCGTGGATGAGGATGCCTACGTCAGCGAGCTGATCAAGGTACTGAACGCCGACTCGGACGACTTCTCCCGCATCGAAGCCAACACGGCCGCGCTGGTGCGAGAAGTACGCAACATGGATACCGCCGTCGATACCATCGACGAGCTGCTTCAGCAGTACAGCCTGGACACCCATGAAGGCCTGATGCTGATGTGCCTGGCCGAAGCCATGCTGCGCATCCCGGACACCGCCACCGCCGACGCCTTGATCGAAGACAAGCTGGGCCCGGCCGACTGGCAGTCCCACGTGGGCAAGAGCGAGTCCTGGATGGTCAACGCCTCGACCTGGGGCCTGCTGATGACCGGCAAGGTACTGAAGCTGGACCACCCCAAAGAGGGCCAGCCTGCTCACTTCATCAATCGCATGGTCAACCGTATGGGTGAGCCGGTGATTCGCCGGGCGATGATGGAAGCCATGAAAATCATGGGCAAGCAGTTCGTGCTGGGCCGCGATATCAACGAAGCGCTCAAGCGCTCGAAGCCGCTGTTCAACAAGGGCTACACCTACTCCTATGACATGCTGGGGGAAGCCGCCCGCACCCGCGCCGATGCCAAGCGCTACTTCGACGACTACGCCCGTGCCATCGAGCAGGTGGGCAAAGCCTGCAAGACCCTGGGCGACAAGACCCCTGCACCTTCGGTGTCCATCAAGCTGTCGGCCCTGCATCCGCGCTATGAGTTTGGCCGTCGCGAGCAGGTGCTGGCCGAGCTGGTGGACACCGTGATCAAGCTGGTCACCAAGGCGCGCGAGCTGGACGTGGCCGTCACCATCGACGCCGAAGAGGTAGACCGCCTGGAGCTCTCGCTGGAGGTCTTCCGCGCCATTTACCAAAGCAGTGCTGCCAAGGGTTGGGGCCACTTCGGCCTGGTGGTGCAAGCCTACTCGAAGCGTGCGCTGCCCGTGCTGCACTACCTGAACCGACTGGCCGACCAGCAAGGCGACGAAATTCCGCTGCGCCTGGTGAAGGGCGCCTACTGGGACAGCGAGATCAAGGAGTCGCAGCAGCTGGGGGTCGATGGCTACCCGGTCTACACGCGCAAAGCGTGTACCGATGTGGCCTACCTGGCTTGCGCCCAGTTCCTGCTCTCCGACGACACCCGCGGGCGCATCTTCCCGCAGTTCGCCACCCACAACGCGCATACCGTGACCACGATTCTGGAGCTGGCCAACCAGGACAGCCGCCCGTTCGAGTTCCAGCGCCTGCACGGCATGGGCGAAGCGCTGTATGACGCCGCCCTGGCCCGTGCCCCCAAAGGCACCTACTGCCGCATTTACGCCCCGGTGGGCGCCCACAAGGACTTGCTGCCCTACCTGGTGCGTCGCCTGCTGGAAAACGGCGCCAACTCCTCGTTCGTGCACCAGATCGTCGATCCCGAAGTGCCGGTGGAGTCGCTCTGCAAGCACCCCATCGAAACCCTGCGCCAGCAGAAGAGCTTCTACAACAAGCGGATTCCGCTGCCCAAGGACATCTACGGTGCGAAACGCCGCAACTCTCGTGGCGTCAACCTCAATATCCGCAGCCAGTACTATCCGCTGATGGAGAAAATGGCCACGTTCATGGACAAGCAGTACCCCACCCGGCCACTGCTGGCGTTCGACGTGGCCGAAGATGCGGGCAATACCCATCGCGTGACATCGCCCTTTGACCGTCGCCAGACCGTGGGCAGCGTGCAGTGGACCAGCAAGGAGCAGGCGGCCAAGGCACTGGACGCTGCCTGGGAAGCGTTCCCGCGCTGGGATGCCACGCCGGTTGCCGAGCGCGCGGCCATCATTCGCCGCCTGGGCGACCTGATGGAAGAGCACATGGCCGAGCTGATGACGCTCTGCTCCCGGGAGGGTGGCAAGCTGCTCACCGACGGCGTGGACGAGATCAAGGAGGCCGTGGATTTCTGCCGCTATTACGCCATGCGCGCCGAAGAGTCGTTCGGCGAGCCCATCGAGCTGCCTGGCCCCACCGGTGAATCGAACCGGCTATCCATGGGCGGCAAGGGCGTGTTTGCCGCCATCAGCCCCTGGAACTTCCCGGTAGCCATTTTCTGCGGTCAGATCGTCGCAGCCGCCGTGGCAGGCAACACCGTGCTGGCCAAGCCCGCCGAGCAGACCTCCATCGTCGCGCATCGCGTCATCGAGCTGCTTTACGAAGCGGGCATGCCCCGCGATGTAGTGCAGCTGCTGCCGGGCGACGGCCCCACCGTGGGTAGCGTGCTGACCTCCGACCCGCGCATCACCGGCGTGGTGTTCACCGGCGGCACCGATACGGCTCAGATCATCAATCGCGCCCTGGCCGCCCGCGAAAACGCGCCGCTGCCAACCCTGATCGCGGAAACCGGCGGCATGAACGCCATGATCGTGGATTCCACCGCCCTGCCCGAGCAGGTGGTCATGGACTCGATCCAGTCAGCGTTCCAGAGCGCCGGGCAGCGCTGTTCTGCCCTGCGTGTGCTTTACCTGCAGGATGACGTGGCCGACCGCGTCATCGAGATCCTCAAGGGCGCCATGAGCGAACTGCGGATCGGTGATCCGCGCGATTTGGGCACCGACGTGGGCCCGGTCATCGATGAAGACGCGCGCAAAGGGCTGCTGGCGCATATCGACAAGCTCAAGGGCGAGAACCGGCTGGTCGCCGAAACCCCGATGACCGCCGAGCACACCCAGCACGGCACTTTCGTGGCTCCGGTCGCCTTTACCATCGACAGCATCGATGCGCTGACCCGCGAGCAGTTTGGCCCCGTGCTGCACATCGTGCGCTACAAGGCCCGCGAGATCGACAAGGTGATCAACGACATCAACGGCCGGGGGTATGGCCTGACGTTTGGCGTGCATAGCCGTAACGAATCCTTTGCCGCTGAAATAGCGCAGAAAATTCGAGTAGGCAATGTGTACATCAACCGTAATATCATCGGCGCAGTGGTCGGCGTGCAGCCATTCGGCGGTCAGGGACTTTCGGGCACCGGCCCCAAAGCGGGTGGCCCGCATTACCTGCAGCGCTTCGTGACTGAAAAGACGATCACCAACAACACCGCCGCCCTGGGTGGCAACGCGTCGCTATTGGCGCTAGGGGATGAGTAGAACGCTCATCGACATAAACTAACCTGAACTCCTGAAAAGGATCCGTCTCATGGTTGACAATAATAGCGTGACTGCCTGCGCTGCCACGGCCCCCCCAGGCCGTGCACCAGGCACAGGGAACTCGATATCGATACACCTCCATACCCTTTCCGGCGCCCTGCTTGACGGTTCGAGCCGTGGCCAGCCACTGGCCACGACGAACCGGCAGGGGAATTAACAACAAGATCAACGCGCTTTGGCCACCTATCGCCAAAGCGCTGACGCTGTCGGAGTCAGGAATGTACGAAAGAGCGGCCAGCACGCGCGGGCTTTCGTAGGTGACCTGACTCCGTTCTGACGAACTGGAGAAGTGTTATGGCTACTGGTGTTTGGATTAGCTTGTTTGGATATTTTGCGCTCATGATCGCCATCGGCATCTATGCCATGCGCAAAGCGACCTCTTCCTCGGAAGATTACATGCTGGGGGGCCGTACCCTCAGCCCACAGGTCGCGGCACTCTCGGCAGGGGCCTCCGACATGAGCGGCTGGCTGCTGCTGGGCTTGCCCGGAGCCATGTTCGTGTCTGGACTGGGCTCTGCCTGGATCGGCATTGGCCTGCTGGTGGGCGCACTGCTCAACTGGATACTGGTCGCGCCTCGCCTGCGCGAGCAGACCATTCATTACGGCAACGCGATTACCATTCCGGCGTTTCTGGCCAACCGATTCCCGACCCGTGCGCTGGCACTGCGCACCGTGTCGGCCATCGTGATCGTGATCTTCTTTGCCGTGTATACCGCCTCGGGCCTGGTAGCCGGTGGCAAGCTGTTCGAAACGGCCTTCACCGGAGTGTACAACTTTGGCGACATGAGCAATTACGCCATGGGCGTCATCATTACCCTCGGCGTGGTGCTGATCTATACCGTGGTAGGCGGCTTCCTGGCCGTGAGCATGACCGACTTCGTGCAGGGCTGCATCATGATGCTGGCCTTGATCATCATGCCTGCGGTGGTGCTGTTCGGTGACGGCGGCGGTGGTTTCTCACAGGCGTCGGAGACGCTCAACAGTGTCGATCCCACGCTGCTCTCCTGGACCACGGGGCTGACGTTCGTAGGCTGGCTGTCGGCGGTGACCTGGGGCCTGGGCTATTTTGGTCAGCCGCATATCATCGTTCGCTTCATGGCCATTCGCTCACAAGAAGACGTGCCTGTAGCGCGTAACATCGGTATGGGCTGGATGCTGGTCTCGCTGATCGGTGCCGTGTCGCTGGGCTTGGCGGGTCGCGCCTTCGCAGTGCGTAACGGCATGGACATCCAGGATCCTGAAACCATCTTCATCGTGCTGGCCAACCTGCTCTTCCATCCGCTGATCACCGGCTTCCTGTACGCGGCGCTGCTGGCAGCGATCATGAGCACCATCTCCAGCCAGCTGCTGGTGTCCTCCTCTTCGCTGACGGAAGACTTCTACCGCCTGTTCCTGCACAAGAATGCCACCGAGCAGCAGTGCGTCGCGGTGGGCCGTGTGTGCGTCGTGCTGGTGGGTATCGTGGCCGCCATCATTGCTTCCAATGAAGACTCGCAGGTGCTGGGGCTGGTCAGTAACGCCTGGGCAGGCTTTGGCGCCGCCTTTGGTCCGCTGATCATCCTCGCGCTGATGTGGCCGCGCACCAACGGTGCCGGCGCGCTAGCGGGCATGATCGTCGGTGCCGCCACCGTGATGATCTGGATTTCGCTGGGCTGGAGCGGCTCCTTCATGGGCGGCCCGGGTGTCTACGAAATCATCCCCGGCTTCATCGCCTCCTTCATCGCCATCCTGGTCGTCAGCAACATGACCGCCGATGCCGGTGAGTACCAGCACATCGAACGCTGATCCTGATCATTACGCCTGGCAACGATTTTTAGCCACGGCTCTTGGCCAGCATGCCACCCTCACCGCCTGCTTCGGCAGGCGGTGAGCATCGGCAAGCAGTCATCCGAGACCTCCTCGTCAAGGCCCCGCCGCCTTGCAGGAGGTCTCTTGCATTGTTGGCCGCTTGCGCACCGCTCTTTGCCTCAGGTCAATAACGCACCGCTTCTGGCTGGTTATAGTGGCGCCATGGATCGCGAACCACTCACCCTCATCATGGTCAGGAGCAACATTATGCGCCCGTTCAAACCCTCTCTTCTCATCGCTGCCAGCATGGCCGTTGCAACGCTGGCCACCAGCAGCCAGGCCTTTGCCTACGGCGCAGGTGACTTCTTTACCCGCGTGGGCGTGGCACAAGTGACACCCAAAAGCGACAACGGCGCCTTGGCCAACGGCGCACTGGCGGTGGACGTTCAGGACAAGACCGACTTCGCCTTTACGCTGGGCTATCGCTTTCACGACAAGGTGGGCGTCGAACTGCTGGCCGCACTGCCCTTCAAGCACGACATTGCCCTGAACGGCGAGAACCTTGCCTCGACCAAGCACCTGCCACCCACCCTGACGCTGCAGTATTACCCGCTGGGCGGCACCCAGGCACGGGTTCAGCCCTACATTGGCGCCGGTATCAACTACACGCGCTTCTCGGACGAACAGCTGGCGATTGGTGAGCTGGATCTGGACGACTCCTGGGGTCTGGCAGGCCAATTGGGTATCGACCTGCTGATCGACGACAACTGGGCGCTCAACGCCGCCGCCTGGTACCTGGACATCGATACGGACGCCACGGTGAACGGCGCCGCAGCGGGCACCGTCGAAATCGACCCCATCGTGGTCATGGCGGGTCTCAGCTACCGCTTCTAGAAGATACGGGGCTACCCATCAAACCGAACAGGCCCGGGGCATTAGCTCCGGGCCTGTTCGGTTGAGAAGCACGGCAGCGCCGCGCTGACGGCCACCTGTTCAGTTGTCCGTCACCAGTTGGTCGACTCTTTCCATGGCGCGAATCACCAGCACCTGATCGCTGGCGCGCACTTTTTCCTGCATCAGATAAGCGGCCATGGCGGGCGCCACCTCACACTTGGCGGGCAGGGTCGCCTGGGCTTCTACCAGCGCGGTCAACCGGGCTACGAACACATAGCGCACCCACTGGGGCAGCGACATGGTATCCACACAAAAGGGCTCCTGACTGGCAAACGCACTCGCCTCTGGAAGGGGGGTTCGCCATAGGTTGGCGGCTTTCATCGCGGCTTCAAGCTCGAGAAGCGCGGTTTGAAGCTGTTGATGGACGCTCATAAACAGTCTACTCATAAGGAATGGTCGGCGTGATTATCCCAACTCTGTGGGTAACTTGCCACCGAGAGGCATGGCCAACGCGTTTATGCACAGATTCACAGAAAACCTGCAAGAGACTGTGGATAAACTATGGAAAGGTGTCGCAACGGCTACTCCCACGGGGCCTGGGGAATGTTGTTCACTTTTTGACCACTTCGACGATAAGGTATGGTTTTATCAACGGTTACGGCTGACAGTGACCGAGCATCAAGGTAGAGTGCACGCTTGAAATGCGGAAGGATGTCATGCAACCAATTACTACCCTCGACGAGTTCTTTACCCGCAGCGGTGCCGACGTGACGCTCTACCATATGGGGCGTCGTGTGGTGCCCTGCTCGCGGGATACCCTGCGCGGCTTCGAGCAGGCCGAACACGCCTGGCCCGAGCCCTGGCTGGGTCAGGCGCGTCTGGGCATCGTGTTTCGGCTGGGTGCGATGCCTGAACCGGCCATCTGGTTCCTCGCCCTGCCCTTGGACGAGCAGGGCATGCTCTCGCCTGCACAGCGGGATGGCTTCATCAATCGCTTGCTGGAAACTCTGGGGCGTAATGCCCTGGCGTCAGAGCAGACATTGTCAGCTGACGCCAGCGCTGGCGTAGACGACCTGATGAAGGACAACCCGCTGGCCTTCACGCCCGACGTCACCTTTCAGGCCATGCTCAATGCCCGTGCCACACTGCACCTGGGGCTACCTGCCAGCCAGCACCTGGAACCGGTAGAAGCGTATCTGAGCGGCCAGCAGTCGATCGATTGGCAAGCGCTCGGCGTGCAGGGGCTGGCTGACTTTGCGGTGCGCATGGACGACGATGCCGCCAGAGCGCTGGCCGAACGGCTGTCTGACCTGCCCGCCAGCGTTACGCGTGCGCTATGCTACTGCCTCGAGCACCAGCCTTTGCCAGGCTGCCTGCTGGAAGCGCTTCAGGCGCGTGGCGAGCAGGCGGCCAGCGAGGGAGACGTGGAAACCGTGTGCGCCTGCGTAAGGGCTGTCGGCAGCTCACCAGAACCCACGGTAGGCGATTGGTACACGAGCTTGCTTGAGGATAGCGCTGCCTGCGGCCCTGACCTGATGGCTGCCATGGCCGGGCGCGGCTGGCAACTGCTGGAAGACGAGACGCGCTTGCCGCTGTTCCTGAACCGACTGGCCGAAGACGAACGTGCCGATTTCTCAGCCGTCGTGCGTGATATCGCCCTCGTTCCCAGGCTACGCTTGCCTGTCATGTTGACCCTGCGTGACGCACCTGTCGGTTCACCCATGCACGCACGCCTGGCAGGCCTGATGCCGCGCCGCGCATAAATTCGTAACAGGTGACGGTCATCATGCTGTTCTTCCAACTAGATGTCAGGAGTCAACCGTGAAGGAATTACCCTATCAGGCCAAGGCCGTGATTGGCCGCCGTGAAATGGTCACGCTGACCGACCTTGGCCTTCACCTGTGCTGCAAGGCCGATACCGGCGCGCGCACCTCTGCCCTGCATGCCGAAGAGATCGAGACGGAAGAAGATGCCCATGGGCAGCTGTGGGTCAGTTTCGTCACCCACAGTGGCGGCCCCGAGACGCCGGGGCATCGTTATCGTCTACATTTACATGACAGAAGACGGGTGACCAGCTCGAATGGGCACAGCGAATGGCGCTACGTCATTCGCACACAGATGGAACTGGGCCAGCTCAGCTTTCCCGTCGAACTTACCTTGACCGACCGCAGCAATATGCGCCACCCCATGCTATTGGGCAGGCGCGCCATGCGTCGTCTGTTAGTCGCACCCGGCGCTGCCTTTTTGCACGGCGAGCCTTGAATATACTTAACACGCCTTTCCTGTTTTGGCCCGGAGCCCTGCATGCATATTGCCCTACTTTCGCGTAACCGCAATTTATACTCGACCCGCCGCCTGGTCGAAGCCGCCGAGCAGCGCGGCCATACGGCTCGTGTCGTGGATACGCTGCGCTGTTACATGAGCATCGCCTCTCATCACCCCTCGATTCATTACAAGGGGGCCGAGATCGAGCCCTTCGATGCGGTCATTCCCCGCATTGGCGCCTCGGTGACTTTCTACGGCTGCGCCGTGCTGCGCCAGTTCGAAATGATGGGCACCTACGTGATCAACGACTCGGTCGCCATCACGCGCTCACGCGACAAGCTGCGCTCGCTGCAGCTACTTTCCCGCAAGGGGCTGGGGCTGCCCATCACGGGGTTTGCCCACTCGCCAGACGACATTCCCGACCTGATCACCATGGTCAAAGGGGCGCCGCTGGTCATCAAGCTGCTGGAAGGCACCCAAGGCATTGGCGTGGTACTGGCCGAGACCAACCAGGCTGCCGAGTCGGTGGTGCAGGCGTTCATGGGCATGAAGGCCAACATCATGGTGCAGGAGTACATCAAGGAAGCCAAAGGCGCCGACATTCGCTGCTTCGTGATTGGCGACAAAGTCGTGGCGTCCATGAAGCGTCAAGCGGCCGAAGGCGAATTTCGCTCCAACCTCCACCGTGGCGGCACGGCCAGCGTGATTCGCATTACCCCTGAAGAGCGCTCCACCGCCATCCGGGCAGCCAAGGCCATGGGCCTGCGCGTTGCCGGTGTCGATCTGCTGCGCTCCAACCATGGGCCGGTGATCATGGAGGTCAACTCTTCTCCTGGGCTGCAGGGAATCGAGAGTGCCACAGGCAAGGACATCGCGGGCATGATCATCGAACATATCGAAAAAAACGCAACGCCTGCCCGAAAAGCGCCCCCCAAGCCTAAAGGCTAACGTCCAAAGGTAAAAATAATCCGCATTAGGGGTGGCAAATCAACGCTGCCACCCCCACAATCTGCGTCACCGAAGGAGGTAGACGCTCATGTTTCTCGACAATCGCCAAGTGGCGATGGACAGCGTGCTGGAAGCGCTGGCCGATAGCATTGATTATTTCCAGGACAATATCGAACGCCTGCGCCCCTCGCTGCGCGACGCGCTGAAGCCTCACTACACGGCTCGACTGAAACAGATGCGCAAGCTGCAGGAGCTGGCCCGTGCCCATCTGAAAATGCTTCCCAGGGATGCCGACGTGGAGCGCGATGACTTTCTGTGGCTGTGGAGCCGCCTGAAAAGCTTCGTGGGCAACGATAGTCAGGTTCTGATCAATGAACTGTTGGAACAAGAGCGTGTCTTGATGCAAGCCCTCTCGACCCTGTTTACCCACCCGCTGCCCGACCCCATCGAACCCGTTGTGGAAGAGTGCATGCAGGGCTGCCGTAAATTGATCCGCGAGCTGTATAGCCTGCAAAAGCGCAAAGCTCGCCGCTAAGCGCTCCTTTCGCGCACCTTCAAGGAGCCGCCGACGGCTCTAGCTGCCGCGCTGGCTCTCCGAGCAGAGGGAGTTCCGGATAGAGCAGGCGCACGCCTTCCAGGTCGATCAGCACATCAGTGGTCACGGGTGGCGGCTCCAGAGGCAATCGATCACGGCTCAGCACGATAGGCTCGGCCGGCCCCAGAAAGTGAGGCTCCCTGCCCCACAGGTACAGATCCCCCAGCGTCGCCATACGCGCCAGCCACTCACGCACCTTGAGCCGCCACTCGCCCGCCGAGGGCTGCTCTTCGGCCACACAACCCGTCACGTTCATGCCCAGCGAACGGCCGATAAAAATCGCTCGTGGCAAGTGCCAGCTCTGGGTCACCAACAGCGCCTGCTCCAGCTGAAACACATGCCGCGCTCGCACCATGGTGTCGTAGGTACTGAAGCCCGCGAAATCCATGGTCAACCTGTCGGCCGGCACGCCTCGTCGATAAAGGTCTCGCCACATGGCTCGGGGCTCGTTGTAGGCCTGGGTGCGGTTATCCCCGGAGAGCAGCAGATGCTGCACGCGCTCATCGGCTATCAGGCGCGCAGAGGTGCGCATACGCGCATGAAAATGAGGGTTACGCAGCCCGCTACGCGTCCAGTGAGAGGTGCCAAAAACGATAGCGACATCCGTTGGACGGCACTCTTGCAGCTGCGTATGGATATAGCGTGAGGTGCTCAGCAGTACCCAGGCGTTGCCTGCCGCCAATAGCAAAGCCGCCAGCAGCACCATGGCTACCAGCGACAGCAGACAACGTTTTACCCAACGAAATAACAGGCTGTGCATCCAGCTCCCCAGCAGGGGTTAGAACATGCCGAGCTCAAGCTTGGCTTCATCGCTCATCATGTCACGACTCCAGGCGGGGCTGAAGACGATTTCGGTATGCACCTTGCTGATCTGCGGCGCTCCCAGAATCTTGTTGCGCGCATCGGCAGCGATGACATCGCCCATGCCGCAGCCAGGCGCGGTCAGCGTCATGCGAATGGTGACGATGCGCTCACCGCTGATCAAGCGCTCGATACGACACCCGTACACCAGCCCCAGATCGACGATGTTGACCGGAATTTCCGGATCGAAACAGGTGCGCAGCTGATCCCAGACGAACTGCTCGATCTCGTCATCGCTGGCGGATTCAGGCAGCGTAGGTCGTGGCAATGCTTCAAGCCCCAAGGCATCGAGATTGCGACCCTCGATCAGATACAGCCGCCCTTCGTATCCAACGCTGACAGAGCTGCCTTTCGCCTGCATGACACTGACGATGCTATCTTCTGCCAGCGTATCCGTCTTGCCGAACGGAATGGCAATGGCTTCTACATCACGCTGTAGCGGCAGTTTCTGACCTCGTTCGAGGCTGGCCACTTGCTCGATATCCATAGATGTCCTTAGCGTACCATTTGGATCACACGGTTCAGCGCCGCAACGAACGCATCGACCTCTTGCAGGGTATTATACGCTGCAAACGAGGCTCGGCAGGTAGCCTCGACGCCAAAATGGTGGAGCAGTGGCTGAGCACAGTGATGCCCCGTGCGAATCGCCACGCCCAGCTGGTCGATCAATAGCCCGATATCCTGAGAGTGGGCACCGTCCACCACGAACGACAGCACTCCCGCCTTGTGCGGCGCCGTGCCTAGAATACGCAGTCCGTCGATGTGGCTGACGGCCTGAGTGGCATGGGTCAACAGCACGGCTTCCCAGTCGCCAATGGCCTCGACCCCCACGTCCTCTATCCACTGCAGCGCACGCCCCAGCGCAATCACTTCCGCAATGGCAGGCGTGCCGGCTTCGAACTTGTGGGGAGTGTCCGCGAAGGTCGTGCCCACGTCGAACGAGACGGTCTTGATCATCTCACCGCCACCCTGCCAAGGCGGCATGGCCTCCAGCAACGCTGCCTTGCCATACAGCACGCCCACGCCCGTGGGGCCGTACACCTTGTGGCCGGAGAAGGCGTAGAAGTCGGCGTCGATGTCCTGAACATCCACTTTTTGATGCGGCGTTGCCTGGGCACCGTCGACCAGAATCAGTGCGCCCTGCTGATGGGCCAACGCGGCCATTTCCTTGACTGGGTTGATGGTACCCAGCGCATTGGACACATGATTCACCGCCACCAGCCGGGTCCGCTCGTTGAGCAGGGCTCGATAGGCGTCCATGTCCAGCGCACCATGAGCGTCTACCGGGATCACCTTGATGGTGAAACCACGCTCGGCGGCCAACAGCTGCCAAGGCACGATGTTGGAGTGGTGCTCCAGCATCGAGATGAGCACTTCGTCGCCCGCCTGCAGCTGGCTTCTGCCCCAGCTCTGGGCGACCAGATTGATCGCCTCTGTGGTGCCCCGGGTGAAGATGATCTGGCGAGCATCTTCGGCATTGAGAAAGTCCCTGGCGCGATGACGTGTCGCTTCGAACGCGGCCGTCGCCTCATCCGCCAGGGTGTGCAGCCCACGGTGGATGTTGGCGTTGTAGCGAGCGTAGTAGTCGCCAAACACGTCGATGACCGCCTGGGGAGTCTGGCTGGTAGCAGCATTGTCCAGATAGACCAGCGGCTTGCCGTGCACTTCCCGCTGGAGCACGGGGAATTCGCGGCGCAGGGCCTCGATATCGTAGGCGGCTGTGCTGGCCGTGGTCGCTTTCTCAATCACGCTCTGGGGCATGGGGGACTCCTTGATTAATCGTTCAGCGCAGCCGCTGCTTCCACCAGCCCTGCCAGGTTGAAGCGCTCGGGCAGCTTGCCTGCCACCGCCAGCTCGACTCGCTCGGCAATGGCATCCAGCGTGACCTGTTCCAGCACTTCACCGGCAAAGGCCAGCGTCAGCAGGCCGCGCGCCGTGGCTTCGTCGATACCCCGTGTACGCAGCGCATAGACGGCTTCTTCATCCAGCTGGCCCGTGGTGGTGCCGTGGGAGCACTTGACGTCATCGGCGTAGATTTCCAACTCCGGCTTGGCGTTGATTTGCGCGCGGTCGGAGAGCAGCAGGTTCTGGTTGCTCTGGAAGCCTTCGATTTTCTGGCTGTCGCGCTTGACGTATACCCGGCCGTTGAAGACGCCCTGCGCGCGGTCATCCAGAATGCCCTTGTAGTTCTCGTTGGAGAACGTCAGCGGCGCGTTGTGGTTGACCTTGGTGTGGTTATCCACGTGCTGGCGACCCTGACCGAAGAACAGACCGTACAGGTTGCTTTCGGCGCCCTGGCCGTCCAGCTCGCAAATCAGGTCGTTGCGCACCAGCGCACCGCCCAGATTCAGGTTGTAGGAGGTGTAGCGGCTGTCGCGACTCTGCTCCACGTGGATACTGGCAATGTGCAGATCGCCCAGCGGAGCTTCCTGAAGCTTGTAGTGGTTGAGGATCGCACCACGGTCCAGCATCAGCTCACCGACCACGTTGGTGAAGTTGGCAGCATCGGCTTCCCCCACGTAGTGCTCGATCAGCGTGGCCTCACTGCGCCCAGCCGCTTCGACCAGCACCCGCGGGTGGCTCATGACCGGCGCTCCGGCCCGTGAGAGAAACTGCAGCAGAATCGGCTTTTCCACTACCGTGCCGGGCGCAATACGCACCACGGCACCTTCTTCCACGAACGCGGTGTTGAGCGCCGAGAAGGGCGAGAATTCCACGCCGGTCAAACGACCCAACGGGCCACCCACCGCTTCATGGTTGTCGCTGAGCGCTTTGGAGAGCGGCATGACCTGCACGCTGGAAGGCAGGCCTTCCAGGTCAGACAGCGCCGCCGAAAATACGCCATCGACGAAGGTCAGGCGATAGGCTTCCAGTGGCAGCGTCAGCGCAGCCGCCTGCGCCTGGGAGAACTCGGCGTTATCGGCCAGGGCGAAATTTCCCTGAGCAATGGCGCGTACGTCGGTGTATTTCCACTCTTCATCGCGACGGGTAGGAAAGCCCATCGCCTCGAAGCGTGCAGCCCCCGCCTGACGGCGTGCGGCCATCCAGCTGGGCTCTGCGCCACGCTGTTGGCTGCGCGCCGCCAGCGTATCCAGAAAGGTTTGTGTCTCGCTCATGCCACGGACTCCTCGATGCCTTCGTAACCATTGGCCTCCAGCTCTTTGGCCAACGCCGCATCACCGGTCTTGACGATACGACCATCCATCAGGACGTGGACCTTGTCGGGCACGATGTAGTCCAGCAGGCGCTGGTAGTGCGTGACCAGCAGAATGGCACGCTCTTCGGCGCGCAGGCTGTTGACCCCATCGGCCACCACCTTCATGGCGTCGATGTCCAGGCCGGAGTCGATTTCGTCCAGCATGGCCAGCTTGGGCTGCAGCACCAGCATCTGAAGGATTTCGTTACGCTTCTTTTCACCGCCGGAGAAACCTTCGTTGACCGCGCGCTGCAGGAAGCTGGCATCCATTTTCATGAAGTTCAGCTTCTCTTTGACCAGCTTCATGAACTCTGGGGCGGGCATCTCGCCTTCACCACGGGCAGCGCGCTGCGCGTTCAGCGCCGACTTCAGCAGGTAAATGTTCTTCACCCCCGGAATCTCAACGGGGTACTGGAAACCCAACAGCAGGCCTGCCTGGGCGCGCTCTTCGATTTCCATTTCCAGCACGTCCTGGCCTTCGAAGGTAATGGTGCCTTGGGTGACTTCGTAGCCATCCTTGCCCGCAATGACCGCTGACAAGGTGGATTTACCCGCGCCGTTGGGGCCCATGATGGCGTGCACTTCACCGGCATTGATGGTGAGCGTCAGGCCTTTCAGAATCTCTTTGCCGTCGACGGTGACGTGTAAATCATTCACTTGCAACATAGTAATCGCCTTTTAAAAAATAGGGGGATGCCTGCGCGGTTAGCCCACCGCACCTTCAAGAGTGACGTTCAACAGTGCTTCCGCTTCTACCGCAAACTCCATCGGCAGCTCCTGGAAGACATCCTTGCAGAAGCCGTTCACGATCATGCTCACCGCATCTTCTTCCGAGATGCCGCGGCTCTGGCAGTAGAACAGCTGGTCTTCACCGATTTTCGACGTGGTGGCTTCGTGCTCGATGGTCGCCGTGCTGTTGCCGATTTCCTGGTACGGGAAAGTGTGGGCACCGCACTTGTCGCCAATCAGCAGCGAATCGCACTGGGTAAAGTTACGTGCGCCTTTAGCGCGCGGGCCGATCTTGACCATACCGCGATAGGACTGATCACTCTTGCCCGCCGAGATGCCCTTGGCCACGATGTAGGAGCGTGTGCCCTCACCGATATGGATCATCTTGGTGCCGGTATCCGCCTGCTGGCGCCCGTTGGTCACGGCCACCGAGTAGAACTCACCGATGCTGTCCTTGCCGCGCAGCACGCAAGAGGGGTATTTCCAGGTAATCGCCGAGCCGGTTTCCACCTGTGTCCAACTGATACGCGAGCGCTCACCACGGCAGTCGCCGCGCTTGGTCACGAAGTTGTAGATACCGCCCTTGCCCTCTTCATCCCCGGGGTACCAGTTCTGAACGGTGGAGTACTTGATGTAAGCATCATCCAGCGCCACCAGCTCGACCACCGCCGCGTGCAGCTGGTTTTCGTCGCGCATGGGCGCCGTGCAGCCTTCCAGATAGGAGACCTGGGCACGGCTTTCACAAATGACCAACGTACGCTCGAACTGCCCGGTATTGGCCGCGTTGATACGGAAGTAGGTGGACAGCTCCATCGGGCAAGTGACGCCTTCCGGCACGAAGACGAACGAGCCGTCGGTGAACACCGCAGAGTTCAGCGCAGCGAAGTAGTTGTCGGCGACCGGTACGACGGTGCCCAGATACTGCTTGATCAGCTCCGGGTAGTCGCGGATGGCTTCCGAGATGGAGCAGAAAATGACCCCGGCTTCCGCCAGCTCTTTCTTGAACGTGGTAGCTACCGACACCGAATCGAATACCGCATCGACCGCCACGCCTGCCAGGGCAGCACGCTCGTGCAGCGGGATACCCAGCTTCTCATAGGTTTCCAGCAGCTTGGGGTCTACCTCATCGAGGCTTTGAGGGCGGTCTTCCGGGCGCTTTGGCGCGCTGAAGTAGGAGATCGCCTGATAATCGATGGGCGGATAGTTGAGGTGTGCCCAGGAGGGCTCTTCCATTTTCAGCCACTGACGATAGGCATCCAGACGCCACTCCAGCATCCATTCCGGCTCGCCCTTCTTTTTGGAAATGAAGGCGATGGTGTTTTCATCCAGGCCAGGTGGCAGTGTGTCGCTTTCGATATCGGTGACAAAGCCATCTTTGTACTCGCGACGAACCAACTGTTCCATTTCTTCGCTTGCCATGGTGATACCCTCCGGGCAGTTGGGTGGCGAGTTGAGCTCGCCGTCAATATGAGTGAATGTGGTTGCGACTTACGCGGAAGCCGCCGATAGCGTAATGCTTTGAATGGGTAGCTGAACGGGCAGCTTGATGGGAGCAGTGTCGGCGAGGTGCGCCAGGGTGACGCTCTCCAGCAGCGTACGAATGGCCAGGGATACGCGCTGCCAGTTGTCGGCCACACCGCAGGTAGCCACCAGGTCGCACTCGCCTTCCGCCTGGCTGCACTCGGTCATGGCCACGGGGCCTTCGATGGCGCTGATGATATCGGCGGCGGTAATCCGCGAGGCGGGGCGTGCCAGCCGATACCCGCCCTGAGCACCGCGCTGGGACTCCAGCAACCCGGCCTTGACCAGCATTTTAAGCGTCTTGCTCACAGTCGGGTGCGGCAGCTGAACGGCTTCGGCCAGATCGGCGGCGGCATGGGAAGTGTTCGGATGGCGCGCAATTTGCGCCATCACCACCGCCGCATAGTCGGTCAGCCGAGAAAGCTTGAGCATGGTGACTCCCGTGTGTGATGACCCGTGTGATTTAAAGGCTTACCCGTCAATTGGGGACCATTTTAGTCCTGTATAAAAATGATGTGAAGCCCTTCTGCAAAATCCTTCGCAAAAGTCACCACTTCGTGACACGTTCGCCGCTGATAACATCAAAAAAGCCAATCATTCTCATTCATAAAAGCTATGACAGTCTGTCAAGAAAACGCCCGCGAACTGATCGCAGGCGTTGGGGGTCAGGCTTTCTTGACGAACATGGACTTCAATTTCATCGGGCCAATGCCGTCTATCTTGCAGTCGATGTCGTGATCACCGGACACCAAGCGGATGTTCTTGACCCGCGTTCCCACTTTGACCACCAGCGAGCTGCCCTTCACCTTGAGATCCTTGATCACGGTTACCGTGTCGCCATCGACCAGCGGGTTGCCGTTGGCATCCCGGATACCGGAGCTGGCTGATTCGGTTTCCTCTTCACCACTTTTCGACCACTCATGGCCACACTCCGGGCACACGAATTGCAGGCCGTCGTCATAGGTGAATTCAGAGGCGCAGGCGGGACAGTTGGGAAGGTCACTCATGCAAAGGCTCCATCGCTATCGGGTCATCTACTGGACGCAGAAAGCAGTGGAGCCTACACGGCTTGGGCACAATGCTCCAGCCTGAAGAGAGAGGTCAGTCGCGCTGATAGGTACCGACCAGCCGATTCATGCCCAGCAGGTGCGGCTCGACGGCACGCAGCAGCTCGGGCAGCGTCAGCCCTTCGGGAAGCGTGGTTGCCTGGTCCAGCGCCAGTACCCAGAAATAGTAGAGGTGGCTACCATGGCCTTCCGGGGGCATTGGGCCGCCATAGCCGGGCTTGCCGAAATCGGACATGCCCACGGTTCCTTGGGTGGTATTCTCTTCCAGCGACGTCATATCGCCCGGCAAGTTATACAGCACCCAATGTACGAAACCGTAGCTGCCCTCTTTCACCAACGGGGCATCGGGATCGTGACAGATCACCGCATAGCCCTGGGTTCCTTCAGGTGCACCCTGCCAGGCCAGGTCGGGTGAGATGTCCTCGCCTTCACCGGTGTGTTTGGCGGGAATGGCCTGATGCTGGCCAAAGGCGGTGCTGCTGACCTGCATGGAAGATAGTGCAAATCCCATTGTCATCTCCAAGTCGTCGTTCGTAGGTTCAACTCATCAATGTAGCCAGGCCCTTAACCTAAATCCAACGCCGCCGCATGACGCTGCTGCCACTCTTCGACGAGGCGCCGATTGTCGGCATTCATGCGCTCGTCCAGCACCCCCGGCAGCTGCACGGACTCGCCGCGGGTCTTGAAAGTGATCAGCGGATCTTGCGTGGCCAGGTGCAGGGCATATAGCACCAGCATCAGCTCGTAGGCATCCTGAGTATTGAGCCTGGCCAGCAGAAGTGGCACTGCGGGCGCCCCGATCTCACCCAGCCGCTCAGCGGCGATGTACCAGGGGCGAGGGTTATCCGGACCACCATATTGCGAAACGAAACTGCGGTCTGCCAAGCGGCTGACATAGTAAGCCGCTTCTTCTTCAGGGCTGGCCAGCAGCGGCGGCACCCAATCCGTGACCGGCGAGGTGGACGCACGCGTGGCCGAGGGTGTCACGGGCGATACCGCAGGCTCCATCGTCGAAGGAGACTCCCCTGCGCTACTGGAGGGCGAGGACTGGCCTGCACACCCCACCAACAGCAGCACGGCTGCCCATGCTGCCGCTTTCCCCACGCGCTTCCCCGCCACCTTCCCTACTCTCTTCCCCACGCTCCTGGCCTGCAGATACATGACTCGCTTCCCTTGTTGAGCTTTCAACAGATTGTCCCTTTATCGTGATACTCGTCTGGCTAGTCATGACATCAGCACGACGTTTGAGCAGTGCTTTACCAGCCGTTATGCTGCCTTTAGTGTGGCACCTACGGGGCACATCGCCAATCGCCACTGCGCAGGTCCTTGCCATGAAACAGCTATTAATCGTCGCTCACGCCCCTTCCGTCAATACCCAGGCCTTGAGGGAAGCTGCCAGACGAGGGGCAGAGCACCCCAATCTCGAGCATGTCGTCTGTACGGTGAAAACTCCCTTCGAAGCAGGCCCCGCCGACCTGCTGGCCTGCGATGCCGTTCTGCTCGGCACCACCGAAAACCTCGGCTACATGAGCGGTGCCCTGAAGGATTTTTTCGACCGTAGCTACTACCCAGTACTGGATGAGAAGCAGGGCTTGCCCTGCGCGCTCTACATTCGCGCTGGCCACGATGGCACGGGCACCCAGCGAGCCGTGGAAAGCATCGTGACCGGGCTGCGCTGGCGCTGGGTTCAGCACCCGGTGGTCTTGCGAGGCGAGTGGCAGGAGACATTTGCCACACAGGTCGAGGAGCTGGCCATGACGCTAGCGGCCGGGCTGGATAGCGGCATGTTTTGATGCCGTATTAGCGCCCTCTGCCAAACGGCAAAACGGCACCCGAAGGTGCCGTTTTGCAATCACATGGCTGCCGGGCGGTTATTTCAAGCGTTCGAACACCGTGGCAACGCCCTGGCCCATACCGATACACATGGTCGCCAGGCCCAGGGTGGTATCGCGCTGCTGCATCACGTTGAGCAGCGTGGTACAGATGCGCGAACCGGAGCAGCCCAGCGGGTGGCCCAGGGCAATGGCACCGCCGTTCAGGTTGACCTTTTCGTCCATGGCATCAAGGAAGCCCAGGTCCTTGAGCACCGGCAGCCCTTGGGCAGCAAACGCCTCGTTGAGCTCGACGGTTTGAATATCCGCTGCCGACAGGCCAGCGGCCTTCAAGGCCTTTTTGGACGCGGGCACCGGGCCGTAGCCCATGATGGAGGCATCACAGCCTGCCACACCGGTCGACAGCACGCGGGCAAGCGGCTCCAGCCCCAGCGCCTGGGCACGCTCGTAGCTCATCACCGCCATGGCAGAGGCCCCCACCGACAGCGCCGATGAAGTACCGGCCGTGACGGTGCCACTGCGGGGGTCGAACACCGGCTTCAGGTTGGCCATGGACTCCAGGCTGGCATCGGCACGGATCACTTCATCGTTCTTCATCAGTATCTTGAAGCCGCGCTGGTCGTGGCCTTCGACACCGATGATCTCGTTATCGAAGTAGCCCTTCTCCATGGCTGCCTGGGCGCGCTGATGCGAGCGTACGCCGAACTTGTCCTGGTCTTCGCGGGAGATGCCGTGCATCTTGCCCAGCAGTTCGGCGGTCAGGCCCATCATCATGGCCGCCTTGGCAGCGTACTTGCTGGCTGCCGGGTTCACGTCCACACCGTGGGCCATGGGCACGTGCTCCATGTGCTCCACGCCACCAATCACATAGAAGTCGCCCATGCCGGCCTTGATGTTGGCCGCCGCAATGTGCAGCGCGGTCATCGAGGAGCCACACAGACGGTTCACCGTTTGCGCAGGCACGCTACGGGGAATGCCGGTCATGATCGCCGCGTTGCGGGCGATGTTCATGGACTGCTCGAGGGTCTGGTTGACGCAGCCCCAGATCACATCGTCCACTTCCGACGGGTCCAGGTTGGGGTTCCGGCTGAACAGCGCCTGCATCACGGCAGCGGAAAGGTTCTCGGCACGTACGTGACGGAAAGCGCCGTTCTTTGCTTTTGCCATGGCGGTACGAACACCGTCCACCACCACGATATCTCTCGGATTCAAACTCATCATATTTCTCCTGTGGGTGGTGACTTAGGCCTGAGCGCTAGCAGTAGAACCGGCATAGAACTGCTCGTTGTTCTTGGCCATGGCGCGCAGTTTCTCGGTAGGTGCGTAGAGCGGTCCCAACTCTTCGGCCAAACGGTCGGCCAGAGCGACGAATTCGGCCACGCCCAGCGCATCAATGTAGCGCAGCGCGCCACCGCGGAAGGGCGGGAAGCCAATGCCGTAAATCAGTGCCATATCGGCTTCTGCGGGCGTCTCGACGATGCCGTCTTCCAGACAACGTACGGTCTCCAGGCACAGCGGCACCATCATGCGCGCCACGATGTCTTCGTCGGAAAACTCTTTCTGCTCTTTCACGACGTCTTTCACAAGGGCATGGGCCTGCTCATCGCTGACCTTCTTCGGCTTGCCCTTCTTGTCCTCTTCGTAGGCGTAGAAGCCCTTGTCGTTCTTCTGGCCCAGGCGCTGGTTGTCATACATCACCTGTATGGCGGTTTTGCCTTCACGCGCCATGCGGTCAGGGAAGCCTTCGGCCATTACCTCGTTGGCGTGCACGGCGGTATCCATGCCGACCACGTCCAGCAGGTAGGCCGGGCCCATGGGCCAGCCAAACTTCTCCATGACCTTATCGACACGCTGGAAGTCGGCCCCTTGCTCTACCAGGAAGCTGAAGCCGCCGAAGTAAGGGAACAGCACGCGGTTGACCAGAAAGCCCGGGCAGTCGTTGACCACGATGGGCGTCTTGCCCATGGCGCGGGCGTAAGCCACGGTGGCGGCCACGGCGGCGTCGGAGGTTTTCTCGCCACGAATGACTTCCACCAGCGGCATGCGGTGCACGGGGTTGAAGAAGTGCATACCGCAGAAGTTTTCCGGGCGCTTGAGGTTCTTCGCCAGACGGTTGATCGAAATGGTGGACGTGTTGGAGGTAAGAATCGTGTTCTCACCCACCATGCCCTCTACTTCGGTCAGCACCGCATCCTTGACGTTGGGGTTTTCCACCACCGCTTCGACCACCAGATCGACATTGCCGAAATCACCGTAAGAGAGCGTCGGGCGGATGTTGGAGAGTTTCTCGGCCATCTGCTCAGTGGTGAGCTTCTTGCGCTCCACCTGCTTGGAAAACAGTTTGCGAGCCTCTTTCAGGCCAAGCTCGATGGCATCGTCCTTGATGTCTTTCATCAGGATCGGGGTGCCTTTGCTGGCACTCTGGTAGGCGATACCGCCCCCCATGATGCCAGCGCCCAGCACGGCAGTCTGCTTGACCGGCTGAGACTGCTTCTCGTACTTGCTGCCTTTCTTCTTGACCACTTGATCGTTGAGGAACAGCCCCACCAGGTTGAAGGCAACGCTGCTCAGCGCCAGCTTGGCGAAGGACTTGGCTTCGATGGCCTGGGCACGCGCACGGGTTTCTCCGGCCCCTTTCTGAATGACCTTGATGGCTTCCACGGGTGCCGGGTAGTGCGGGCCTGCTTTACCGGCCACATAGCCTTTGGCGGTTTCGAAGGCCATCATCTGCTCGATGGCGTTGAGCTTCAGCGGAGAGGTTTTCTCTTCGCGGCGGGCCTGGTAATCCAGCTCACCGGCATTGGCGCGGTCGAGGATGTCCAGCGCTGCCTCTTCCAGCAGCTCGTGGGCAACGGCAGCGTCAACGGCGCCTACTTTCAAGGCGGCATCGGCACGATTTTCGGTGCCACCGGCAATCCACTCCACGGCGTTGTCTGCCCCGATCAGACGCGGCAGGCGCACGCAGCCACCCCAGCCTGGCAGAATGCCCAGCTTGGTTTCCGGCAGGCCAATCTTGGCTTTCTCGCTCATCACGCGATAGTCGGTGGTCAACAGCACTTCACAGCCGCCGCCCAGCGCCAGACCATTGATCGCCGTCACGGTGGGATACGGCAGATCTTCGATGGCGTTGAAGATGTCGTGAACCTTGAGGTTCATCTCCACCAGGTACGCTTCGCCCTTGTCGAACAGGCTATGGAATTCAGTAATGTCGGCACCGACGATAAACACGTCCTTGGCACTGCGGATCATCAGACCTTGCACACCACTTTCGGCCTGCAGCGCCTTGACCGCGTCTCCCAGCTCCGCCACCACGGCACTGGAAAGCTTGTTGACGGACTCATCTTTCAGGTCGAAAGTGAGCACTGCGACATCATTGCCACCCTGGGTGTCACGACGCTCCACCGTGATGGCATTGCCTTGATAGATCATTCGCGCTCTCTCCACATAGTGTCGGGCAGGTTAGCTTCGGCGAACCCGCCGCGCATTCATACGGTCGTTTGATTGCCTTAGCTTGGTGGAGTTGCTCGAGTACGTCAACCCCTGACTTTTGGCTAATCCAGCCCTCAGCATAGTCCTTGTGGGGACCTTACATGAATCTCGGCAGCGCATGAGTGGCTGCCATCATTTTTGCGTTTTTGTCCTGCAGACTGCGACGGATGCGGAAATGAGTGCGTATGCTAAGGAATCATCACACTTCACGATTGAATCGAGCGATCACACGATGGGCACTTTATTGAATCCCGCCCGGACACGGGCCGTACAGGCTTGGGTCGAGCGTCTTGTAGAGCGCCTGAAACCATGGAGTTGGCTGTGGCCGCCCATGGCATTTGCAGCAGGCCTGGGCAGTTTTTTTCTGGTGGATCGTCAGCAGTGGCTGGGAGTGGCCTTGGCGGTGGGGCTGCTGGTGGCTTGGCTTCTGCTGCTGTCGGAAAGCCTGATCGGGCGGCTGCTGGCCAGCCGCGGCCACCCTACCCTGCCCAAGGGCATTGCCTCTTTCATTGCCCAGATGATTCACCAGGAGACGCTGTTTTTCACCCTGCCGTTCATCCTGATCACCACGGTGTGGAATAGCGGGCAGGCGCTGTTTGCCCTGCTGGTCATGGCCATGGCCGTGCTATCGATCATCGACCCACTGTATTACAAGCTGGCTGGGCGATGGCGCAGCCTGTACTTCATGTTTCATGCGCAGTGCGTCTTTCTGGTGCTGCTGGTGATCTTGCCGATCATGCTGCATCTGACCACCCGGCAAAGCCTGCTGCTGGCGCTGGTGCTCACCGTCCTGGTGGCCCTGCCCAGCTTCTGGCATCTGCTGAAGCAACGCAGCCTGGCGCGCTGGTGTGGTTTTCTTGCCTTGACCATGGTGCTGGCCTACGGCGCCTGGCTTGGCCGCGTCTGGGTGCCCCCCGCCAGCCTGTGGATGACGGGCAGCGCGCTATCGCCTGCTTTCGATACCCAGCAGCGCGTGCCCCAGGGTGCCACTCCGCTGACTCCTGAGGCCCTGCGCACCCATGGGCTCTATGTATATACCGCCATTCGCGCACCACGCGGCTTGAGCGAAACCATTTATCATGCCTGGCATCATAATGGCACGCCCATGGACCGTATTGCCCTGACTATCAACGGCGGCCGTGAACAGGGGTATCGCGCCTGGAGCCATAAACGCAACTTCCCTGAAAACCCCGCAGGGGATTGGCGAGTCGACATCATGACCGAAGGAGGACAACGATTGGGGCTGATCCGCTTCACGGTCTCGGATGACGAGCAGCAGGCCTCCATGGCCGACAGCACCATTCAGCGCAGCGGATTAAGCGCGCTCAATTTACGGCGATTCGTCGCAGGCAGCCGTTCTGACCAGCAGGCCCCAGACGCCGCCGATTAGCATAACGCCTTGCATTCAGCGGCGCAGCTTATGACAATTCGCCCACTCACATTTTCTGGTAGCTAGCGACTATGGCTTCAACTATTGGTTTTCGTATTGCCCGATTGCCCCATTTATGGCGCTCCATCATCGACCGCAGGCTAGCACCGCTGGGGCTGACCCAAACGCGCTGGGTCACGCTTTATCACTTGTGGAAGCTCGGCGAAGGCAACCCGCAGTGCTATCTGGCGCGGGCCATTGGCGTCGAGGCACCTTCGCTGGTGCGCACGCTGGGGCAGCTGGAAGAGCAGGGGCTGGTGGAGCGGCGCGCCTGTGACACTGACCGTCGCAGCAAGCGCATTTATCTCACCCCGGCGGCGATGCCGCTGCTGGAACAGATCGACAGCGTAGTGCTCGCCGCCCGCAAGGAGATCTTCGCCGGGTTGAGCGACAGCGACCTGATCCAGTTGGACCAGTGGCTGGCGCAAATCGAATCCAATGGCCTGGCCATGCAGGCCAGAGACCAGGACAAGCCGTCGGTATGATCCCCCGGCGGCCGCGAACAGCTATCTCGTCAGGACAGCTATCTCGTCAGGAGGGTCGACCGCCTGACGACAGCGCCTTGCCTGGGGGGCGGTCTGACAGGCCGCCCAGCGACACTTTCAAGGTCATGATATCGCCCAGGTAGCTGGTAAAGCGTTCGGCGGTTTGTGATTCCCACCACCATAGCGTCAAGGCGTACGAGTTGCACTCCAGCACCAGCGCATCCTGGGGCAAACGCTCCAGCAAGGTGCGCAGCGTGGCGTCGGCGCTCTCCGGTAGCGGTCGCAGCGGCGCAATACGCCACCGCCAGCCAGCATGAAAGGCTTCCAGTGCCGCGCTGGCATGGCTATCGCGCACCAGAACGAAATCCGGCCCCGGCGTCTCCTGGCCAAACCGCCACCGATAGGCTGGCATGGTGCCTTTGAAATGATGCAGCGGCGGCACGGCCATCTTGATGGTCACCCCCTGCTGCCGCGCACTGTCGCGTAGCGCCATCTGGCGCTTCTGGCGGGGGCTGGGCTTGAGCCACATCACCGGCGCCATCACGAACAGCAGAATCAGAACAATCACCAACCATTCCATTTAGCCACCTCTTGCATTGCCGTGCAGGGCAACGATTGCAAAAAACCATGATCCAGGTCGTTGTGCAGCGCCACTACCCGGCCTAAAGTAAGGTTATCTAACGAAGCTTCTCTTTGTTAAATACCACCAAGGAGATACGCCATGAGCTATCACCACATTCTGGTCGCCGTCGACCTCACCAAGGACTCGCACAAGATCCTTGAACGCGCCGTGGCGATTGCCGAACGCAATAACGGCGCCAAGCTCTCGATCATGCACACGCTGGAGCCGCTGGGCTTCGCCTACGGTGGCGACATACCCATGGATCTGACCAGCATTCAGGACCAGCTGGACGACCACGCGAAAAAGCGTCTGGCCGACATTGCCGCTCCGCACGTCGAGCCCGCCGACCAGCACGTGGTGGTGGGCATGCCCGATACCGAGATCCATCGCTTTGCCGATGAGCACAATGTGGATCTCATCGTGGTGGGTTCCCACGGCCGCCACGGCTTTGCCCTGCTACTGGGCTCTACGTCCACCGGCGTGCTACATGGCGCCCAGTGCGACGTGCTGGCCGTGCGCGTCGGCAAGAAAGGCGAAAAAAGCGACGAGTGATCGGCCATGACCGACCCTAACGCCAAAGGCCCCTTACGGGGCCTTTTTTGTAGCGCATTGAAGGCTATTCGCCGTTCGCCATCGCCTCCAGCTCCATCCAGCGCTCCATTGCCGTTTCTAGCGACTGCTGCACTTTTTCCAGGGCTTGCAGCCTGGCAGTCACGGCGGTAGCTTCCTGCTGGTAAAACCCCGGATCGCCCACTTCCTGCTCAAGCGTCTCGACTGCCTGCTCCAACCGCTCTATTTCGGCAGGCAGCGCATCCAGCTCTCGCTGCAGCTTGTAGGAGAGCTTCACGGACTTCCTGGCAGGCTCGTTGACAGGTTTTTCGACCACTTCTGGTGCAGGTGCCGATGTCGGCTCCGTCTGCTGGCGGGCAGCACCCTCCCAAGGGGCCGGGGGCAGCTTGCCACCTTGTCGAATCCAGTCGGTGTAGCCACCCACGTACTCGCGCACGCGCCCTTCCCCTTCGAAGGCCAGCATGCTGGTCACCACGTTATCCATGAAGGTACGGTCGTGGGAGACCAGCAGCAGCGTGCCATCGAAGTCGAGCAGCAGCTCTTCGAGCAGCTCCAGGGTTTCCATGTCCAGGTCGTTGGTGGGCTCATCGAGCACCAGCACGTTGGCAGGCTGGGTGAACAGCTTGGCCAGCAGCAGGCGGTTGGACTCGCCCCCCGACAGCGCCTTGACCGGCTGACGCACACGATCCGGCGTGAACAGGAAATCCTGCAAGTAGCTCATCACATGGCGGTCCTTGCCGCCGACAGAGACCCGATCACTGCCCTGCGCCACGTTGTCGTAAACGGTTTTCTCCAGCTCCAGCCCCGCCCGAAGCTGGTCAAAGTAGGCCACCTTCAGGTTGGTGCCCAGCTGCACGCTGCCTTCGCTTGGAGCAAGCTCTCCCAGCAGGATTTTCAACAGCGTGGTCTTGCCCGCGCCATTGCGACCCAGGAAACCGATACGGTCGCCGCGCATGACTTCCAGATTGACGTTGCGCAAGATGGTGCCGTCGCCAAAATACTGGCTAACGCCCTTGAGCTCGACCACCCGCTTGCCCGTGCGCTCGCCGCTGTCCACGGTCAGGTTGGCCGTGCCCTGGCGCTCACGGCGCTGGCTGCGCTCATTGCGCATCGCTTCCAGAGCCCGCACGCGCCCTTCGTTACGGGTTCGGCGCGCCTTGATTCCTTGACGGATCCAGGTCTCCTCCTGGGCCAGCTTCTTGTCGAACAGCGCATTTTCACGCGATTCGATTTCCAGCTCGTGCTGCTTGCGCTCTTGATACTCCGCGTACACGCCGGGGTAGCGGCCCAGCTTGCCACGGTCCAGTTCCAGAATATGGGTGGCCAACTTCGACAGAAAGGCACGGTCGTGGGTGATCAGCAGCACGGCGCCATTGAACGCCAGCAGTTGCTCTTCCAGCCACGCAATCGTATCCAGATCCAGGTGGTTGGTGGGCTCATCCAGCAGCAGCAAGTCCGGTTCCGACACCAGCGCCCTGGCCAGCGCCACGCGACGACGCCAGCCACCGGAAAGCGCGCTCATCTCCGCTTCGGGCGGCAGGCCCAGGCGCGTCAGCACCACGTCGATACGCTGATGGAACGACCAGCCATCAATCGCTTCCAGCCGCGTTTGCAGCGTGGCCATGCGGTTCATGTCCGGGTCGGGGTCGTTGATCAGATGCTGGTATTCCGACAGCAGCTCGCCCGCTTCGGGCAGCCCCTGGGCCACCATGTCAAAAATCGTCATGCCCGATGATTCGGGCAGCTCCTGGGCCAGCACGCCGATTTTCAGCCCCGGCGCGCGCCAGATGGTGCCGTCGTCCGCTTGGATGTCGCCTGCCACGAGTTTCAACAGGGTGGATTTACCGGTGCCGTTGCGCCCGACCAGCGCCAACCGCTCGCCCTTTTCAACCGTGAGGTCGGCGCGATTCAATAGTACCTGGGTGCCGTAAGCGAGTTGCAGCTGTTCGAGTCGTAACAGGGTCACGCAGTGTCCTCCTTCGTCGTGAGGCGCACAGTGTAACGCATGGATCCCTGTAACGGTGCACTCATATAGAGCCCGACGGTACAACGTGCTAACGTCCAGCGTAAAAGGGGCAACGCCTACGGCTGTCTTGTGGCACTTACAGGGTGGAAAAGCGTGACCGTTACCGTCTCCATGCACTTTGTCAACGAGCTGTTTCGTGGCCTGGCTCCCACCGGGCAAGCGGCCACGCGTTATTTGATGCTGTCTGGCATTTCCCCGTTCTTGCTCGAGGCTCCCAATGGCCGTGTAACGGTGGAACAGTTTGCCCAGCTTTACCGGCTTCTGGCGGTGGAGCTCGACGATGAGACGCCCGGTTTTTTCTCTCGGCCGCTGCGCTGCGGCACCCTCAAGCTGCTGTGCCTCAGCATGCTGGATGCTCCCACGCTGCGTATCGCACTACATCGCTGCACCCAGTTTTTTCGTATTGTGCTGGATGACTTTGGCTATTGTTTTTCCGTGGAGGGCGACTTGGCTCGTATGGCCCTCGAGGAGCACAAACCGCTTCAGGGTAGCCACATTCTGGTGCATGAGCTGATGTTGAAGCTCTTTCACGGCATTGCTTCCTGGCTGATCGCGCGAAAAATCCCGCCCATATTGATGGAGTGCAGCTATCCGCAACCCGCCCATCGAGCTGACTATCTCTATTTTTATCCAGGCAAGGTGACCTTCAACCAGCCGAAAACGGCGGTCTATTTCGATACGGCTTTTCTGGAACATCCCGTCCGACAACGCAAGCAGCACCTCGGGGCTTTTTTGCAGCGTGCGCCAGCAGACTGGTTTTATGTCTCTTTCGAAGACCGTATCGCCACCCATCGCGTGCGGGAGTATCTGCACCGCCACCGACTCTCTTCCAGCACCATTCACGACGTGGCCAATGCGCTGCACGTGTCCGTCCGTACTCTGTCACGCCACTTGCAGGCAGAGGGCACCCACTTTCAGGCGGTAAAGGACGAGTATCGGCGGGACGTGGCCATTCAGGTATTGACCCGCAGCAGGGAGCCGCTCTCCACACTGGCCGAAACCCTCGGCTTCGAGGACCAGGCCTGCTTCAGCCGAGCCTTCAAGCAATGGACCGGCAATTCGCCTGCCGCCTACCGCAAAGCGCAGACAGCAGGCACCGCGCTCTGAGCCGCTAGATCTCTGTACGGATACGTTTTTTATCCAGTTTGCCTACGCTGGTCTTGGGTATTTCATCGACGAAACGTATCAATGAAGGCACTCCCCAACGGTTGAGCTTGCCCTGCGCCACGAACTGCTCCATGAAACCCTGAATCGCCTCGACGGTAGGCGGCCGATTGAGGTCGCTGGGTACGACGAGCGCTGCGGGACGCTCCCCCCACTTGTCATCCGCCACGCCGATGACCGCCACTTCAGCGACGCCGGGGCATTGACTGATATAGCTTTCCAGCTCCAGGGAGGACAGCCACTCGCCACCGGTCTTGATGACGTCCTTGATGCGATCACTAATGGCCAAAAAGCCATGCGCATCCAGCGACCCCACATCCCCGGTGTGTAACCACCCATCTCGCCATAGCTCTTCGCTACGCGTCTCTTCCTTGTAGTAAGCCTGGGTGAGCCAGGGCGCTTGTACGCGTACTTCCCCCACACTCTGGCCATCATGAGGAAGCGGTTGACCGTCCACATCGACCACCTGCAGCCGCACGAACGGCACCGGAAGACCGGCCTTGCAGCGCCAGGGAAGCTGGCTTTCGAAGTCAGCCTCCGCGACCTCCTTCGGCAAGATATCGGCAGTGAGCAGAGGACACGTTTCCGACATGCCGTAAGCGCTGCGGGTGTCGATCCCCAGCGCCCAGGCACGGCTTGCCAACGCCTGGGTCAAGGCGCTGCCTCCGACCAGCACTTTCCAGCCAGTCAAATCGACTTTTTTCGTCGCGATGGCCTCCGCGCTCACCACCATGTTGAGCAGTGTCGGTACGCAGTGGGAAAAATCGACCTTTTCACTGACCAGCAGCTTCACCAGCATCTCCGGCTCGTATTTGCCCGGGTACACTTGCGTCGCGCCCAGCAGCGTGGCGGTGTAAGGGACGCCCCAGGCATGCACGTGAAACATCGGCGTAATGGGCATATACACCTTGTCTCGGTTCAACAGCTCGAAGCCAGGCGCCTGGAACGTGCTGGCCTCGCCCAGCGTGTGCAACACCAGCTGACGGTGAGTAAAGAACACCCCTTTCGGGTTGCCGGTCGTGCCGGTCGTGCCGGTCGTGTAGAACAGCGTGGCCACGCCATTTTCATCGAACGTGGGGAAATCATAATGGCTGGGCTGGTCAGCCAGCAGGGCTTCGAACTCCCCCACCAATCGCAGCGACGTCGAGACGTCACGGCGCTCTTCCTGACAAAGCACGTAGCCACGAATATCGGGCAGTTGCTGCGCCAGCGGTTCCAGCAGAGGCACGAAGTCCTCATGCACCAGCACGAAGACGTCTTCCGCATGCTGCATGGTGTAGAGAATCTGTTCGGGTGCCAGGCGGACGTTCACCGTGTGCAGCACCGCGCCTATCATGGGAATGGCGAAAAAGCATTCCAGATAGCGGTGGCTATCCCAATCCATCACCGCCACCACATCTCCTGCCTGCACTCCCTGCGCCGTCAACAGATGAGCCAGTTGATGGACACGCTCTTGAAAACGGCGGTAGTCGTGACGGCCTTGATCGCGGTACACGATCTGATTATTGCCCGCCATGCGAACGCCAGACTCCAACAGATCCTTGATCAGCATGGGAGGGTTGGTGGCGGAGGATGTCGAAGGGAGCAGTTTTGGCGTTATCGTCGGCATAAAACGTACCTTTGATTGTTGTTGGATGTCTGGGGCAACTTAACGCTCGATCAGTAGCGCGATACCTTGCCCGCCACCAATGCAGAGCGTAATCAGTCCAAAGCGCCCCTGAATGCGCTCCAGCTCATGCAGCGCTTTAAGGATCAAAATGGCGCCGGTGGCCCCCACCGGATGCCCAAGAGCGACCGCACCGCCATTGGGGTTGAGCTTTTCCAGCGGAAAATCGAGCGTGCTGGCCACCGCCATGGCCTGGGCCGCAAAGGCTTCATTGGATTCGATCACATCGATATCGTGGATGGTCAATCCAGCCTGCTGCAAGCAACGCTTGACGGCAGGAATGGGGCCCAACCCCATCAGTGATGGTTCCACGCCCGCCGTGGTGGCCACCCGCAACCGCGCACGCACGGTGAGCCCTCGTTTCCGGGCCTCTTCAGCATGGGCCAGTACGAGGGTGGCGGCGCCATCGTTGATCCCTGAGGCATTGCCTGCGGTCACGACCCCTTCACGCTTGAAAGCCGGTTTCAGCCGGGCCAGATCACTGAGCACCACGTCTTCCCGAACATGCTCATCACGGGCAAAGGTTAGCGTCTGCTTGCCCCGGGTCACCTCTACCGGCACGATCTGCTCATCGAAGCGGCCTTCCGATAGTGCCCGCGCTGCTTTTTGATGGCTCTCGAGGGCGAATTGATCCAACTGCTCGCGGCTGAAACCGTACTGCTGCGCGATATTTTCAGCGGTGATTCCCATGTGACCACTGCCGAACGGGTCACTCAACACGCCAAGCGTCAAATCCTCGATGCGGGTATCCCCCATGCGAATACCGTGGCGCGCCTGCGGGGCCAACACGTAGGCTCCGCGAGACATGCTTTCGGCACCGCCCGCCAAAGCGAGGCGACTGTCGCCCAAGACAATCTGCTGAGCCGCAGACACCACCGCCTGGACGCCAGAGCCGCACAGGCGATTAACGTTGAAGGCACCGGCCTCTTTGGGAACGCCTGCACTGAGTGCGATGTGGCGGGCCAGATAGGCATCCTGCGGGCCAGTAGTGATGATATGGCCGTAAACCGAATGATCGATGTCGGCGCCCTCCACCCCGGCCCGGCGCAGGGCTTCCACGGCAGTGATGGTGCCCAACTCATGGGGGGCGAAGGCGGATAGCGAACCGCCAAACCCTCCGATGGCGGTGCGCGCGCCCCCTACAATCACCACGCTATCCAACTGCATATAGACTCCTTGTCGACCGTTTTTTTGGACCTCTTGCTCAAGAGGCTTTGCCCAGCAGCGAGCGCGCAATCACTTCTTTCATGATCTCGGAGCTGCCGGCATAAATGGTTTGTACCCGAGCATCGAGATAGAAGCGCGAAATGGGGTACTCATGAGTGTAGCCATAGCCACCAAACAGCTGCAGACAGCGATCCACCGCATGACACTGCAGTTCGCTCAGCTGTAATTTAAGAATCGCCGCCTCGGTGCTGCTCATGCTGCCTTGCCGATACCGCTCCATGCACTGCTCGAAGTAAGCCCGGGCCATGTCAAGCTGGGCTTTGAGCTGCGCCAGCGTAAAGCGAGTGTTTTGAAAATCGGCAAGCCGCTGGCCGAAGGCTTCCCGCTGGGTGACGTATTCGAGGGTTAGCGCTAGCGCCCCTTCTATCGCCCCCAGGGCCTGGGCGCCCACCCCCAAACGCTCACGAGGCAGCTCTTGCATGAGGTAAAGAAACCCTTCGCCCTCGTTGCC
This sequence comes from Vreelandella hamiltonii, assembly GCF_014651775.1. GTDB lineage: Bacteria > Pseudomonadota > Gammaproteobacteria > Pseudomonadales > Halomonadaceae > Vreelandella > Vreelandella hamiltonii. The sequence goes on along the minus strand of NZ_BMXN01000007.1, from coordinate 10,998 downwards.
CAATAGCGCGTCTGCGGGCAACTTCAACTGATCAAAGGCCAGCTCCGCAGTGTCGCTGGCATGCTGGCCTATTTTCTTGATCGGTTTACCTCGGGAAAAGCCGGGCAGCGACGTTTCCACTAAAAATAGCGAGACCCCTTTGGCGCCGGCACTGGGATCGGTTTTTGCGCACACGATCACCAGATCGGCCACCTGACCATTGGTGATGAACAGCTTGCCACCGTTGAGCAACCAGCCATCCTCTACCCGCGTGGCGCGGGTTTTCATCGCGGCCAAATCACTCCCGGCGTGGGGTTCGCTCATGGCAATGGCCCCCAGGCATTCCCCCAAGGCCATGCGCGGCAGCCACTTTTCCTTCTGCTCAGGTGTCCCCAGTTTCTGGACATACGGCATGACGATATTAGCGTGGATGTTGTAAGCACTGGCGAGGCCACCAAAGCCCTGACGAGACATCTCTTCGAGCACCCTTTGCGGGATGGCGATATCGGCCTCTGAGCCACCGTACGCTTCTGCCAGGTCAATACCCAACAGCCCTGCCGCCCCCAGCGCCAGCCACAGGGAGCGTGGTATTTCTCCTGCCTCCTCCCACTGCTGGTAAAAAGGCGCTACTTCCTGTGCTAAACAGCGGGTAATCATGGGCTGAAAGAGCCCCAGCTCCTGGTCGTCCATCATGACTCTCCCAGCGCCTGGCGCAGATGGCGCTTGAGAATTTTACCTGCCGTGCTCTTGGGCAGTGCGTCGGCAAACATCACCCGCTTGGGTACCTTGTAAGGGGCGATCAGGTCCTTGGCGTGTCGAATCAGCTCCGCTTCACTGGCGTTTTGCCCCTCCTTGAGCACCACCACCGCGGTAATCGCCTCGATCCATTTGTCATCGGGTAGCCCCACGACCGCCACCTCTGAAACCGCCGTGTGCTTGAACAGCACCTCTTCCACTTCTCGACTGGCGACCAGCACACCGCCGGTATTGATCACGTCCTTGATACGGTCGACGATGTACAAATAGCCCGCTTCATCGACATACCCCACGTCTCCAGAGTGGAACCAGCCTCCCTGAAATGCCTCCGCGGTCATCTCGGGTTTGTCCCAGTAGCCCAGCATGAGCTGCGGAGAACGATGGACGATTTCCCCATGCTCTCCAGGTGGAACATCGTTGCCCTCCAGATCGACGATGCGCGTTTCGACCGTGAGAATCGGTCGTCCAGCAGAGGCCGGCCGTTCGGCATGCTCTTCTGGTCGCAAAACAGTCGCCAGGGGCGCTATTTCGCTCTGTCCGTAGCAGTTGTAAAGGCCCACACTCTGAAAGCGCTGCTGCATCTCTTCGAGTACCGGCACCGGCATGATGGAGGCACCGTAATAGGCTTTTCTGAGGCTCGAGAGATCGTACTGATCGAAGTGAGGGTGCCGTAACAAACTGATCCACACGGTAGGAGGGGCAAAAAAAGAGCTGATTTGGTGCTGTGAAATGGCAGCCAGGCAGCTTTCCGGCAGGGGGGCCTCCAGCAGAATGACGGGCGCTCCCAGCAGTAGCGCAGGCATCAGAAACACGTGCATTTGCGCCGAGTGGTACAAGGGCAGCGCTGCCAGCACGGCGTCATCTGCCTGGATATCCAACGCCACCATGCACGCCATGTACTCGGCCATGAGCGCTTGATGACTCATGATGGCAGCCTTGGGCGCTGCCGTGGTACCAGAGGTATATAACAACTGGGCAACGCTGGCCCCCTCCAGCGCGACGTCTGGCCCATGGGCAGCATGAGCCTGAGAAGCATGAACCCCGTGGGTACACGCCAGTACGTCGAAGGCGTCTTCTTGAAGCGATGCCCCTTCCGCCTGCAGGGTACCGTTGACGACCAGCGACAGCCCCGCGACGGCAGCGCGAACCTTGTCTCCTAGCACCGCGTCGCTCAGTACCCCTTTTGCGCCCGACTGCTCCAGAATGTAGCGAAGCTCGTCACTGCTCAGCGCAAAATTGACAGGGACGTGAATCAGGCCCGCCTTGCTACAGGCCAGCCACGCGATCACATAGGCATCCGAGTTTTTACCGTATACCGCCAGGCGGTCGCCCGGCGCCAGCCCTGCTTCCAGCAGCGCATTTGCCACCTGGTTGGCCGCGTTATTGAGCGCTTGATAACTCCACGTACGCTCGCCGAACGTCAAAGCCCGCTTCTGGGCATGCTTGCGCGCGCTGCGGTCAAGCGCAGCGCCAATCGTATTGCGATGAATGTTATCTACAGACGTCATGGCTGTTTAACCCTTTACGAGTGGGCAGACGCTTTCAGACAGTGGCCGGAACGCTTCCTCGGCAGGAATGGTGCGGACCACCCGGAACAAGTCGTCTTCATCTGCTGACTCTGCCGGGGTTTTGACTTCCACCAGGTACATGTCGTGGACCATACGGCCGTCTTCGCGGATATAGCCGTTCTGGGCAAAGATATCGTTGATAGGCGTGTCGGCCATCTGCTGACGCACCGTCTGGGTATCGTCTGTCCCGGTGGCAGCGATGGCGTCCAGGTAGTGGCGAGTGCTGGAGTAGAGGCCAGCGTGAACCATGGTAGGCATGCTGCCCGTACGCTCCCGGAAGCGTTCTGCCCAGGCGCGGGTTTCCTCGTTCAAGTCGTAATACCAGGCTTTGGTGAACTGCAGCCCTTGGGCATTTTCCAGCCCGATACTGCGCACATCGGTACTGAACAGCACCATTCCCGCCAGGATTTGCCCGGCCTGGGTAATACCAAACTCCCCCGCCGTCTGAACCGCGTTGATGGTGTCCCCGCCCGCGTTATTCAACGCAATGACGTCAGCACCGGAGGCCTGCGCCTGTAACATGAACGATGAAAAGTCGTTATTGGGGAATGGATGACGCGCACGCCCTACGATGGTGCCACCGTTTTCAGTGACCACACGCTCGACGTCGGCTTCCAACGCATGACCAAAAGAGTAATCGGCACTCAACAAGTACCAGTTTTTGTAGCCTTCTTCGGTAATGGCTTTGGCGGTGCCGTTCGACATTGCCCAAGTGTCATATACCCAGTGAATATGATTCGTAGAGCAGTGTTCGTTGGTCACGCCAGAGGAGACGGCACCATTCACCAGCCCCAGCTTGTCGGCCTCCTGCAGCAGACTGACGGCTGCCAACGTGACCGATGATGCCACCAGGCCCGTGACCATATCGACGTTGCGCTCATCGATCCATTCACGCACCACGCTGGAGCCCACGTCAGGGCTGTTACGATCATCGGCACTGAACACCACGATATCCGCCCCGTTGACACTGCCGCCAATATCCTCGATCGCCATCTGAATGGCATCGAGCCCCAGAGGACCGATAGGATCGCGGTAAACGCCTGACATATCGGCCAGATAGCCAATGCGGATTTCGTTATCAGAAATCCCTTCATGGGCGGCAACGAACGGAACGAAGCCTGCAGCAACCACCGCAGAAGCTAACGCAGACAGGGTGAAACGACGTGATAACGGCATGAGGGTACCTCGCTATTGTTGTTATTGAGGTGAAAATCACAACGCTGGCGTTGCGCCTTCACTCATTGAATCACGGGCATGGCGGTGACTCATTTTCATGGTAAGAGCAAACAGGCCTGCACTGTTTACCTATTGAGCCAGTTTTTTTGCAATTCATGCCATTTGCAGTGTGATTACTTGCCACGTTCATGGCGGCTTGCGTTGGCGAGCCAAGCGGCTCCAGCGTTACAATGGGGCCACTGGCCCACAGGAGAGATGACCACATTGGCGACTCAGCAAGCACACGACGCGTTACCTGAAGCGCTACAGTTTCGCCCCAGCACACCGCTGGTCGACATTGGCGCCAACCTGACCCATGAGAGCTTTCAGCGCGACTTGAGCGACGTGATTGCCAGGGCCCGAGCTGCCAACGTGACCACAATGATCGTCACGGGAACGGATGTCGCCCACGCCAGGCAGGCCGTCGAGATGGCTCGGCAGTTTGCGGGGCTGTATGCCACTGCGGGGGTGCATCCCCATGATGCCAGCGGCTGGAGCGAAGACGTGGCCCAGGCGCTGGGCAATCTCTATACACTGCCCGAGGTGGTCGCGGTCGGTGAGTGCGGGCTCGACTTCAACCGCAACTTTTCCACCCCGCAGGAGCAGGAGCGCGCCTTTGAAGCGCAGTTGGCCCTGGCGGCGGCATCCGGGCTACCGCTGTTTCTTCATGAGCGTGATGCAGGCCAGCGCATGCGTGAGATCCTGCACCACTGGCGCGACGATATCAGCCACGCGGTGATCCACTGCTTCACCGCAGACCGTGAAACGCTGCGGGGCTATCTGGAGCTGGACCTGCACATCGGCTTGACGGGATGGATCTGTGACGAGCGGCGCGGGCATCACCTGCGTGACCTGGTGCGCGAGATCCCGCTGGATCGATTGATGGTCGAAACCGACTGCCCTTACTTGCTGCCCCGTAATTTGCCCGCCAAGCTGAAAGGCAGACGCCATGAGCCTGCCCTGCTGCCCTGGATCGTGCAGGAGATTGCTCGTTGGCATCAGGTGAGTGACACTGAACTCGCGGCGGCGACCACCCGGACCGCCCTGCAATTTTTCCGTATCGACACGGATACCTAGAAGGAACGACAACCATGGCCGACTACCCCGGTTTTATTGCCATAGAGATAGGTGAAGACAATGGCTTGCCGCTGTCGATTGCATGGTCACTGCCCGATGGCCGCATCAAGCAGACCCTGATCCAGCCGGATGACAGCTGGATTACCGAAGACAGCAATGTCATGGGGGCTTACAGCATCGAAGAGCTGGAGAGCCTGGGGGTCAGCCCGCTGGATGTGATCCGCGAGCTGGAGAACGACCATTTCTCGGCCACGCTGTACACCAGCGACAACGGCGAAGATGAGGCCGCCCTGGCCCGCTTGTTCGACACCTACGGGCTGGATCCTTTTGTGGAGCTGGCACCCGCACAAGTGCTGTATGAAACCCTCAGCTCAAGCGAATGGCACCGCCTGCGCAGTGATACCTTCAACGATCTGGGCCTAGAACCCATGCGCCCCGAGCACGAAATCGAGGTCATGCTGACCCTGCATCAGCAGTTGTCCGAGGCTGACTAACCCACTTTCATCAGAGCATCGTCCAGCAGGCGGTGCCCCTGCCGAATCGCCTGCTCCAGCGTGTCCTGGTGCTGATAGTAGCGCGCCAATGCCGTCCGAAACGCATTGGCGCGCAGGGGCAGTCCCTCTTGCCGATAGCGCTCGGCCCTCGCTGCCACGCGTCTTGCGAAAGCCTCCCGGTCCACCTCGCCCGCGCCGCCCAGATTGTCCACACTGACATGGAACGTACGGCCACACGCCTGGGTAAACAGTTGCTCCAACGCCTGAGGGGCCACTTCGGCCTGTTCGAATGCCTGTTGCTGTTCCTCCGTGCGCCCGTCCGGGTAATACCAGTAGCCATAATCTTCCCACTGGCGGCGTTTTGCGCCTGCGATGCACCAGTGGCTGATCTCATGTAACGCACTGGCAAAATAGCCTCGTGCAAAGATCACCTGATGGTAAGGCGTTTGCTCACTCATCGGGCGGTAAAGCGGCTCATCGCCACCGCGAATCAGTCGAGTCTGATAGTGGTCTGCAAACACCCCATCAAACAGCGCAGTAATATCGTCGAGCGTCCAGCGCTCTTGCGGGTCAGTCACACCGTTATCTCATTCATGAACGTTGCACTAGTATAACGAGGGACCCATCCTTGGCTAAAGAGGAGAGCGCAAGGTATAGCGACTCCTGCTACTCTATCGCCTTTTCCTGGGTCTCTTTGCTAAATAGGAACCATACCTTGGGCGGCTTCACTAGCGATATCAAGAAAACTTACTGGCCTGAAACACGCACACTCATGGCCCTGGCGCTGCCTATCTGTGGTGCACAGCTTGCTCAGGCAGGCATGAGCGTCGTCGATGTGATGATGACCGGGCGACATGACGCCACGTCGCTGGCGGCGGTGTCGGTAGGCTCCAGCCTGTGGATGCCTCTGATGCTGTTCATGACCGGCACGCTGATGGGGCTGACGCCCATCGTGGCTCAACTGCTGGGAGGGCAACGCAACGGCGCCATTCGTCCCGCCGTACATCAGGCGCTCTGGGTGGCCCTGGCGCTGGGCTTGTTGGCCGCCCTGCTGCTGCGTACGGCCGTCATGCCGATCTTCGAGCTGATGAACGTGCCACCCGCAGTGGCCAGCGAGTCGGCTGCTTACCTGAGCGCGGTGGCCTTCGGCATGCCAGGCATCGCGCTATTTCAGGCATTGAGAGCGTTTTCGGATGGCATGAACCATACCCGGCCAGCCTTGTGGATCAGCCTGATTGGCCTGGCCGTCAATATTCCCAGCAACTATGTACTGATCTACGGGGGTGATGGGCTGGTCAGCCTGTTCGGCGCCGCGCTGCCGGATACGCTGCAGCAGCTACCCGCGCTGGGCGCCTTTGGCTGTGGCATTGCCACGGCCTTCTCCATGTGGACCATGACCATTGCAATGGCTCTCTACACGCGTCGTGGCACGGTATACCGCAGCGTTTCCTTGTGGCATGGCGCCACCTGGCCACAGTGGTCAGGCGTGCGTGAGCTGCTCGTGGTCGGGGTGCCCATCGGCGTCGCGATTTTTGTCGAAGTGACGCTGTTCACGCTGATCGCCCTGTTCATCGCCAGCCTTGGTGAAGTGACCGTGGGGGCTCACCAGATCGCGCTGAGCTATACCTCGATCCTGTTCATGTTGCCCATGTCACTGAGCATGGCACTGACGGTGCGTGTCGGTAATACGCTGGGGCAGCAGCGCCTTTCCCTGGCCCGTAAGGTTGCCTGGAACGGTGTCGTGATCAGCGTGATCGTCGCCGCGTTCAACAGCACGCTGCTCTGGTTCACTGCCGCACCGGTCATCAGCCTGTATACCTCCAATAGCGACATTCAGGCCCTGGCGCTCACGATCATCGCTCTGGCGGTCATCTTTCAGCTGTCGGACTCGCTGCAAGTGAATCTGGCCGGCGCGCTGCGAGGCTACAAGGATACCCGCATCGTCATGGTGATCACCGTACTTTCCTACTGGATCGTCGGACTGGGGGGCGGTCATTGGCTGGGAACCTATGGCATGGGCGGCGAGTCACAGCCGCTGGGGGTACACGGCTACTGGATCGGCCTGATTGCAGGGCTCACGACAGCGGCCATCTTGCTGGCTTGGCGATTACATCGAATCAGTCAACGGGAGTGACCCCATGCGGCCTTCAAGTTTCTACCGCTCATGCCTCGTGATGCCCGTCGTCATGTCGGCCAGCCTGGTGCTGGCTGGCTGCGGCGACAACAGCGCGGACGAGGCCTGGGTGGCCTACCAGCGTTCGACTGCCGAGGAGCTCGGCATTTCCGCTCCTGATCGCCAGCAGCCCCGTAACATAGGCGCCTTTCCCGACCGACGCCAGCGCGTGATCGAGCTGCCGGAGATACGCGAAGGCATGCTCAATATCTATGCGTTACGCGAGTGTCAGATCACTTCCCTGATTGCTGCCAGAAACAATCAGCTAGGCCGTGTCGCACCGCCCAGCCAGCAATGGATCTACGAGCGCACGCTGTGGCAACGCCTGGATCACTGCTGGAACAGCGATATTCCTGAACGGCTGGGTGACGATGACGCCCATCGCCTGGCACAGTTGACCCAGCTCAAAACCGAGCAGCTGCCCTTTGCGACCTGGAACGCCATCTTTGCCTCGGAAGAGTGGGAGAAGAGTTTCGCCCGCGCCAGTCACCCTCTGTACACACTCCCCGATCAAGACTGGGCAGCACAGCGGGCAGCACTGGATTATCTTGAGCAGATGATTACCCAGCAGTTCAATCAAGCTTGGCAACACGACTCCTCGACCCTGGAAAACCATCTCAAAACGCTCCAGCAGCGTCCGCTGACTGCCGAAGTGCTGCGCGCCTTGCTGCTGGCTGAGCAGCGCCTGAACGAGCTAAACGCGGCTATCGCGCAGGCCGAACCAGACGCAGGGAGCACCTGCTGGTCAGAAGCCCTGCCTGACTGGGTAGACCAGCTGGAGCAACGCGCAGAGCAGTGGCTGGTGTCGGTGAATAGCCTTTTCGATACCCATGCCGTCAGCCCACCGCCAGCGGTGTCTGACTACCAGCAGGCCTGGCTCGACATGCAGAACCCGGAGGCCCCCTGGCAGCAGTTTCAACGGGCTCTGGCGCATCATCGTCAGTTGGCGCTTACCCTGGCGCCCTGCACACAGCATTAAATATGCTCGTCATGCTTAACCTTCCAGAAAAGGTGTGCTATTGGTGAAGGTAGCGGCAGATGAAAATCACTGTCTGCCAATGTCGTGACCACGCAGTACAAGGAGGGACACCATGGGCTCACCCCTGTCAACTCGCTCTGCCCAGGTCATCGACCTGGATACCGTGCGTCAGCGTCAGCAGGCGCGAAAATGTCTCGTTCGTCTGGCTCCGGAGCTGGACGGACTGGAAATGGTTTACCAGCTCGCTGCGAGTCCCGACACCTACTATGGTCTCCCCATTCTGGCCTGGGGCTTGAGAGAAGATGGCAGCATTACCGGGCTGGTACCCTGGATGGAGTCTCTGGCGGCCTGCCATGAGCTGGACAGCGAGGAAAGCGGTTGCTTCGTCGGTTACCGTGACCCCGAAACCGATGAAATCTTCGATGTCCCCCCCGACCACAAGTACGACGAACTGGTCGCGGCTGCAGGCTATTTCGAGTATGAGGCATCCGGTGAAGTGACGCTGATCCAGCAGCTTCCCGATACCCTGGGAACCCATGCCTTGTGCATGAACCGGCCCAATGCCCCCTGGCATATGAAGCCGGTCTACGGGTGGCGCCTGTACAGCGACGGCAGCGTGGACGCACTGCTGGCTGACGAGCAAAAAGCCACTCTGATGCCGATCTTGCTGGGTGATAACTGCCTGTATGACGCCCACTCGCGCCATCACACCGTCTATTTTTTCCAACGCCACATCGCTAATCGCATCCTCGAAGAGGACCCGGCTACGCTTGAGGCCCTGGCCATGATGGTGGTCTCCGACAGCAACGAGCGCTCTTGAAGCCATCCCGGCAAGGCATTGCACCATGGTCGATGCATGCCTTGCCAGGACTCCCCAGTATCACGCCAAACGGATAAAGTAGACGTAGTGGTCGTCAGAGCCCTGCTGCTCGATAAGCTCGTGCCCCAGGAATTGACAAAACTTGGGGACATCGCGCGTCGTCGCAGGGTCCGTCGCCACGACCTTCAGCACCTGGCCCGACGCCATGTCACGCACCTTGTTGTGCATCAGCATGATGGGCTCTGGGCAGTACAGCCCGGTGGTGTCCAATTCGGCATCGAAAGCACTGGGGGCTTGTGTAGGATCAGTCATCGACTCTCTCGGTTAGGAAACAGACACTATGATAAAAGTCATCATTGAACGACGCATCATGCCCGGCCTGGAAGATGAATACGAGCAGGCCGCACGCGAAGCCATGCGCGTATCATTGGGCATTCGTGGCTTCGTTGGTGGTGAAACGCTGGTAGAGCGCGGCCACACCGACCGTCGGCTGATGATCACCAAATGGCGTGACCTGCGCGCTTGGAAAGAGTGGCACGCAAGCGAGGCTCGCGCCATGGCCATGCAGCGCATTCTGCCTCTTCTCACCGAAGATGAAGCCATTCGTATCTATGAGCCGGGGTACTAGGCGAGCGTTCAGCCAGTCAAGCACACCTTCTCAGTGTAGCAACCTGACATGCACCGTCACCTCTTCCCGATCATGGTAGAGATGACGGCAGCTTATTTTAGCGCTTACCCCGGCTGACGCCAACGCGGCTTCCAGCGTCGTCAGGCAACGCGTCACTTCGTCCCAGCGTTTTTTCATGGGCAGCTTCAAGTTGAAGATAGCTTCACGACACCATTTACGCGTCAACCAACGCTCTACCATGGCCAATACCCGTACAGGCTTGTCCACGATGTCACACACCAGCCAATCCAGACGCTGAGGGGGCTCCCAGGTAAAGCCATCTTCACGCAGGTGGTCGATCTGACCCGTCGCCATCAGGGCTTTGTCCATCGGCCCATTATCGATGGCATAGACGTACATGCCGCGCTGCACCAGCTGCCATGTCCAGCCTCCTGGCGCCGCCCCCAGGTCCGCTGCCTGCATGTGCTCCGCCAGGCGAGTATCCCACTGATCGCGTGGAATGAATTCGTGCCAGGCCTCTTCCAGTTTCAGCGTCGAGCGGCTTGGCGCACGGGAAGGAAAGCGTAGCCGCCGGATTCCGTTCAACAGTTCGCTACGATTGTCAGGGAAGCTCATGCCCAGCTGCACACGGTCTCCGTCCGTCCAGAAAATATGCAGCCGTCTTCCGCCAGCCTTGCCTCGCAGCGCCCCACGCTTTTTCAGCGTGTTTTGCAGCGGGCGAGTGAGCGCCTTGATCAACCCCGACAGTGCTTTGCCATCGTTGGTATCCGGTGTTTCGTGCCAAATCTCTTCAAAGCTCCAACGGCTGGCTTTGACCTGATCGAGAATGGCGGTCAGACGATCCTCACGGGACAGCACCAAGGGCGGCAGGGCTGCCAGACTCTGCCTGGCAAAGATGAGATGCTGGAAAGCTGCCTGGCGGTGCAGGTCATTGATCGCCTCACCATCCTGTCGCGTCAAGCTGACCCATCCGGCCCCATGGGCTGGTTCGCAGTTCACCCCCTGCTGTTTGGCATGATGCTGCATTTCCGCCAACGTATCGCCCTCGAAACCGGGTCGACAATAGACCAGCCACGCCGTGGGTATCGTGTCACTCACCTTTCACCTCTCTGTAAACATGGAGCCGTCACTGCCCTCTCGAAAACACATGATAACATCGCAGCGAAGCAACAACGGCTCCCCAAGGCAGCCTATCAACGCATATCACCCCCACAGCCCGAGCCATGAGGGTTTTGCGCAAGTGCCAAACGCAAAAAGCCCCGAACACAATGTGCTCGGGGCTTTCTACTTAATAAGTGCCTGACGATGA
>NZ_BMXN01000006.1 GCF_014651775.1 Vreelandella hamiltonii | reverse complement strand
GGGGTGGCGGCGCATACCGCACTGGAGCAACTGTTTGCGGGGGAGGTGCCAGCCTTCATGCAGCAAGAAGCCCCGACTCAGCCAACCGGTGCTGAATAGTTACAAGAAATCGTTGATTGAGGGCTTGGGCACGACATGAGGCAACGCGGGTGTGGTGTAAAACACGCCCTCTCTTATCGTCGCATTCATGTTGGCGGGCACCACATAGATGACGCCGGCTTCCGGGCGCTGCTGATGCTCCAGACGCGTCACCCGCAACCGGGTCTCACGCGCAAGAATATCCACCAGCATGCTTTTGTGGGCAGGAGAGACATGCTGCAGCACCACATACGCCAGCGGTAGCGCAGGATCCAGGGGGCGTATCAGCCTGGTAATGGCTTCGAGCCCACCCGCAGAGGCGCCAATACCCACGACAAGCGGTGATACTGGCGCTGGCGTTGCAGCAGTCATGGCGTTCCTTTGAATCATGGTGAGGCGTTTCGACAGTCTACACAGCTTGGCAACAAAGCAATACGTCACCCGCCATTAAACCATTAACGCTATTACTGTTTATCGGCGATGAAGTCCTTTTCGGCAAGTGCCGTTCGAGGCGTTACAGAAAGTGAAGCCACGCTTCCTGACACCCTCAGTGGCGGGAGGTGGAAGCCACTCACGGCTTCCAACAGGGTGTCTGCGGTGTTAGAGAGCTTCTCGGCCATCTCATGGGCATCACTGACCGAACGATTGGAGCGTTCCAGTGCATCATGGATTTCGGTAACACTGTGCTCCAGGGCATCAATACCTTGGTGCTGCTGCTGTAGCGCACCGTCTATACTACCCAGCCGTCGAGCGACTTCCGCAAACGAGGCCTCCAGCCGATGCGTGGTCGCACTGGCCGCCTGGCTCTGGGTAACGCCACTGGCAGTCTGTCGGGTAATGTCTTCCACATTGCCTCGAATACGCTCAGCGGTTTGTTGCGTATTGCCTGCCAGTTTACGTACCTCACTAGCGACCACCGCAAAGCCCCGGCCTTGCTCACCAGCACGGGCGGCTTCCACTGACGCATTCAAAGCCAGCAGGTTGGTTTGAAAGGTAATGTGGTCAATTTCAGCCAGCATGCTGCTTATGGAATCTGCCTGTTGGGCCAACTGATGCATCATATCCTGCAGGGCATTTACCTGACGGTCGTTCTCCTCCATGGCGGCCTGCGCGTCCTGCGCAAGTCGGCGGACATGTTGAGACTCCATGGCCGTATCGCGGGTGAGGCCCGCAAGCTGGGTGGCATTGGTGGAGATTTTTTCCGTTTGGCTGACATTGCGCGCAATCTGTTCACTCAGCGTATCTTGAGCACAAAACAGCTGCTCACTGAGTTGGGAAGCCGCCTGAGCGGCCGCCTGGGTCTTGTGCAAGCTGCCTGCGACCTGATCACGCATGGTCAACACCGCGGCCACGGCGGGCAAGCGCTGCTGCTGGGGAGTAAAGGTAGTATCCAGATGCCCTTTGCCTGCCTTGTGAGCAAAGCGGGTGACATGCAGGCCCTCAGCCACCGTGCGCGACAGCACTTTCGCCAAGTAGCCCAGAATGCCGACCTGCACTACCACCGCACCACCGTGCATCAACAGGCAGGCGACCAGCTCAGCGCCCGAATGATCATGATCGTGACCACTCCCCACCATACCGCTGTAGAGATGCACGTACCCCAGGTGTTGCAACCAGCTGAACGCCGCATGATGCAGTGCTACCACGAGACCACCGAAGGCAATCACCCGCCAGTCGCTGTAGAGAATCAGTGCGGCCAGCAGGATGAAGATGCTGAAATGCGCCTCGATCAGACCGCCACTCTGCTCGATGAGCACGGCCGCCCAGCCCATCATGACCGCCGCTTTGATGAAACCGTTGAAAATGAGCCCAGGCCACTTCCATTGTAACCAGGCGGCCAAGGGTAGCGTGGCCAACGCGTAGGCGATGGCGATCCACAGCGTTTGGGTAAACGACCCAACGATAAGGCACAGAGCGCCTATCAAACCAATAGGCAGCCACATGAGACGGTCGGCATGGGCAATATGACGTGCGAAAAGCTGTCGAGACATGAGTCTCCTTCTGTGGGAACAAGGGTCAGGCGAGGATGAGGGGAGCAGACCGAGGGGGACGGCCTGATAATCGGACTATAGAAACCTTGTAACACTTTTTCAATACTCTGCTTTACAGATTTGTCACACTTTACCACTATTAGATTACACTGAATTGGCCAAGCCGCTGCTTCACCTCTCCGGCTCTCCCGCAGCATAATAAGACTCACAATACTTCCACCTCCTGCTTCAGAAGACACACACCCAATGGATGTACACAATCGTGAGCTGGCCCTGCAAACAGGGCTGCTGATGCTACTGGCGACCACTGTCATCATCGGCGGGGCCAGCCTGCTGTTCGGTGTCATCCCTCATTTGCCGCAACCCCAGGCACTCGCCATCCTTCCGGATAGCGCACTGGTGATCCTGCTATCCGGACTGGGCCTGAGTGCGGTGATGGCCAATCTTGCCTACTGGCGGCGGGTGACGTCGGTATCACTGCTACTGCTGTGCCTGTATACACTGGCGCATAATCTCCTGGCGGGCACGTCAGGGCTGTCGCTCTTGACGGGACAGCCCCGTTTACCTTCCCAGGCATTGCCGACGCTGACCCTGGCCGCCTTTTGTTTATGGGTTGGCCCTGTTGGCGGCTGGCAACGGCGCATGTGGCAAACCGGCGGCATCCTGCTCTGGGTCATCGGCATCATCACCTTGGCAGACCAGGCGGGGGCCGCACTGCCCCACTGGCTACCTAGAGCCAGCGCCCTCTTGCCAGGTCTGCTCTGCTTCTCCTTTGGCCTGGCCATGATCATGGTCAGCCGCCACATTCCTCACTTGACCACCTCGCTCAGCAAGACCGCCGTCCTGGCCGGGCTTCTGGGTGTCAGCATCAGCATGGCCAGCTGGTTTCTGATCAGTTGGAACCAGCATCAGAGCGTGCGCACCGAGGCGCACCATATCCTGGAGAGTGTCACGACGAGCGTGGAGAGAGCGCTGACATCGCGCGCACTGGTACTGAAACGCTTGGCTGAACGATGGCAAGGGGTCTTTATCGATGCGTCTTCTCGTCAACGCGAAGTGGTTCGTTACTGGAATGATTACCCCAGTTTCTTGGCCATGGCCTACCTTGACCCTTCCTCACGAGAAACGTGGCGAAGAGCCCAACAGGGAAATGACCTACTCTGGCTGGATGAGCAACTGACAAAGCCAACAGTGCTGCGCTGGCTGAATCAGCAGCGTGCTACCGAACAATGGCTGCTTCCCGACGCAGCCAGACCCGATATCGCGCTCCTGGCACTGATGCCTTCCAGCGAGCCACGATTCCAGCTCGTCGTCATGATAGATATCGACTTTTTGATCGGTAAAGAAACCACCATCGCAGAACAGGCGTTTGCCCTGAGCATTTCGCATGACAACGGGGAAATGGTCAATTTGCGGGGCCTGGACTCGAACCCTGATCACCATGAAGGCACTCCGCTCAGTGAAGAAATACTGCTCCTGCCAGAGGACACGGCTCTCCACCTGAGCCTGTGGCCAAGAGGTTCTGCCAGCTTCGAACTGGGCAATTTCATTGCCGCAGGCGTGGGAATTTCCGGGCTTTTGCTGACCTATCAGCTGGTGCTCAGTTTAGCCCTGATGGCCGCTCGGGCTCAGCGCTCTGTCGAGCTTACCCAAGCAAAGGAGGCATTGGAGGACCAGCATCGGATCCAGGCCATGATTGCACGCGACGAGCCGTACAGCGCAACGCTACTGCAAATATGCCGCCTGCTGGAGCACCAGAATCCTCAGTGGGAGGTCGCCATCTGGCGCCTGGAACCATCGTCAGCACGCCGAATAGAACTGCTTTCGGCCAGCCTCCCCGCCGCGTTGCAGAGCGACCCCAGCCTCAACGAAAGCCTGATGCGCCTGGCTAGCGAGCTGCAATTGCAGCAACGCTCCACCGTGGCATGGAGCCTCGACGAGCCGTCTGCAGAAGAGTTTTCCAGGCTGTTATCGGAATATGGCTATCGACGCGCTTCATTGCACCTGCTGGATGGCAGCGATAGCCATGCACTGGGAGCGGTGGTGCTGCTATCGAAGCATGCCAACGTGACCTCACCCGATCCCGGCGCCCAAAGCTCCCCTTCACTGCTGGCCAGTGCTCTTCGCCTGATGCGCCTGGCCATCGAGCGCCATAACCACCAGCAAACGCTGCTCTTTCACGCGACCCACGATGCCCTGACGGGGTTGGGCAACCGAGCCCTGTTCGAGGATCGCTTACGTCACGACGTTGCCTTGGCCCAGCGCCACCAGCAGCAGCTTGCGGTACTCTTCATCGACCTGGACGACTTCAAGCCCATCAACGATACCCTGGGTCATGCCGTGGGAGATAAAGTGCTGATTCACGTCGCCAAGCGGCTGGAAGCCATGATTCGCCCCTCCGATACGCTATGTCGACTGGGCGGGGACGAATTTGTCCTGCTGTTACCCGATCTGGTCAACGCAAGGGACGCGGAAGAGGTCGCGGAAAGGCTGCTGGTGGAGTTGGCCAAACCCTATCGCATCGATCGCCACGAGCTGTATCTTTCAGCCAGTATCGGGGTCGCCCTGAGCGACGAAACGCTGGAACAGCCTGCCGCGCTGCTGCAGCAAGCCGACATGGCCATGTACAAGGCCAAACAGCAGGGCCGCAATACTCAACAGACCTTTACCCATGATATCAATCACAAGTTGACCCAGCGGGTGACCTTGCGCAACGAGCTGCAAGAGGCCATGGCCCAAGAGCAGTTCGAACTGCATTATCAGCCGCTGTTGACGCGTGATGGGAAGGTACACGGTTTCGAGGCCCTGGTACGTTGGAATCACCCATTAAAGGGCGCCATTTCCCCTGGGTTATTCATCCCCATTGCCGAGGAGACGGGGCAAATCATTGGTTTAAGCGCCTGGGTCATGGAGCGCGCTGCGCGAGACTTCTGCCTGCTGCGCCCCCTTCTCGCTGGGCAGCCGCGCGTGGCCATCAATCTCTCGCCGCTGCAGTTTCATCGGCCAAGCTTCTTGAACACCCTCCGCCAGACCCTCGCAGAAACCGGCCTCCCCCCTGGCTCGCTGGAACTGGAGCTGACCGAGGGAATCCTGATGAACGACACGGAAGCCGCCATCGAGACGCTGAATGCGCTGCGCGAGCTGGGCGTCAGCATCGCCATCGATGACTTTGGCACCGGCTTTTCCAGCCTGAGCTACCTTCGCCACTTGCCCATCGACAAGATCAAGATCGACCGCAGTTTCATCATGAACATCGACCACCACCGCAAGGATGCCGCCGTGGTCCAAGGCATCATCGCGCTGGCACACCACCTGGATCTGACCGTGGTCGCCGAAGGCATCGAAACAGACGCCCAGCAACAGCAGCTGTTGCTGCTGGGCTGCGATGTATTGCAAGGCTATCTTTTGGCCAGGCCCATGCCGTTCGACACGCTGAAGTCATGGCTGACAGAACGCCAAGGCTGACAATAAGATAGCCTCCTGACGACTTTTTCCTGAAGGCAGCGCTCAGCGCTGCTTTTTTATGCCGATAATTTTTTATGAAAACATTTTCCAAAAACACTTTTCAAAACGCCTTTCTTTGGGCATACTCGCCCTACGTCTTATAGACCAACGTCTAAAACCATCTCTCCATCAGGAGTCTGTCATGAAATATCAGGAACAATTTCTCACTATCTGGGACACCCCTACCAAGGCCTCCGCACCTCAGCCCAAAGCCGCTCCCCAGGCATCGCGCACCCCGCTGAGAGAGATGTTCTTCACCATCTGGGATAGCGCCAAAAACAAAACCGCCAGCACACGATAAGGTGAGCCAGCGGTGTCAGCCCTGCCATGGATGGCAGCGCATTGCGTGTTGGTCGGCAGTCAGGTCATGGGAATGACCGCAATGATATGCTCTTCGAGATGCCGTTCCGGCACCTCATCCTGCGATACCGCAAAGCCTCTGACGCTTACACCTTTGCGATGCACGCGCTCGGCGTCATTGCTCAACAAGGGATGCCATCCCGCCAACTTGCGCCCTTCGGCCACCCGACGGTAGCCACAAGTATGCGGCAGCCAGGTAAACTCTTTTACCAGCGCTGGCGTCAGCTGCGTGCAGTCCGGCACGCTGGCAAAGCGATTCTCGTAATCACTGCATTGGCAGCTGTGTAGATCCAGCAGGCGGCAAGCAACGTTCAGAATGGCCAATTCCTGAGTGTCATCGTCATGCAGCTTCAATAGGCAGCACTGGCCACAGCCATCGCAGAGCGCTTCCCACTCTGGCGCGGTCAACTCCTCCAGCGAGTAGCGCTCCCAGAAGCGCTCACGCAACGTGGTTTCCATGTTCGGTTCTCTCTCGGGTAGGTGCATGATCGCCGACGCCGATCAATGGGCGCTGGTATCGTTGCCGCTGCTGGTCAAGTGCGCCTGACATTCGCGCCACAGCACGCTGAAGTCATCCTCAAGAAGGGCGTAATCATCGTATAGCCAGGGGACCAGCTCGGCCAAACGGTTCGGGCCTGTCAACCGCTTGCCGATGCCTGCCACGGCCTGACAGGTGAAATCGAAATCCGCATAGCGGCGCAGCCAGTCCTGTTCGACCAGTACGGGCATCATGGTGGCCAACCGTTGGGGAGCAGGCCTGGCCGACAGCAGCTGATAACAGCGCTCGATGAGCTGATGCTGCCGCTCACCCGCTTGCTGCCGGGCAATGAAGTGATCCCACACCAGGTCGAGGGCAATACCGGCATAGCGGCGCTGCTGCCTGGGCGCGCGTTGACGCGCAGCCAGTACCCGAGGGTGCTGATCCACCCAGGTATCCACACGGCGGTGATGGCGAATGCCGTCCGCCACGCTGGCCGGCCAGCCGGAGAGATCACTGCCCTTGACCCCATCGGCAATCAGGTTGCCATAGAGAAAACCATCGTTGCCGGGGCGTGCCAGCCAGGCATGGGCCAAAAAATTCATTCTGGCATCATCACGAGCGGCTGGCAGATTCAGCGCGGTGCAGGTCCAGCAGGTACGGCTCCTTGGCGGGGGGCATCTGCAGGTAGAACCCCTGCTCTTCAATGGCCGCCATGACATCGCGGGCGGACACGCGTGCCAATGACTTCTCCTCGGTCAGGATCATGGTCAGCACCGGGACGGGCTTGCCGAAAGTCGCCATCAAGGCCTCGGGCACGTCTACCATGCCCTTGCGCTTGTCCACGTAAAGGTACATCTCTTCTTTTCGTGAGCTTCTGAAAATTTCGCAAAGTAGCTTCTCGCTCATTCCGACGCTTCCTCTAAGGCTCGTTGAAGGTCCTGACCCAGGCAAACTCCGCGCCAACCGTGCAGTTCATCAAGCGGCTCGCCGGCCATGGCCTGCATGACCAGCGCTTCGATATCACGACGACGAAGCAGCATTTCCGGCGCAATCCCCAAGGCCGCCGCTTTGTCCGCCACGACCTGTTTGATGGCCTTGAAGCGTCGCTTGAAGGGCGGCTGCATGGGGTCAGGCCAGCGGGCAGGCAGGGCGCTTTCAGCACAGTGTTGCGCCTGCTTCACCCACCCCAGCAAGGCATCGCCCTCTTTCTTGACCAGTGGTGGCTTGACGCCCTCTACCTCTGCCAGTTCATAGCGATTTGCAGGCATTTTTTCGGCCACGGCAAACAGTAGCTTGTCACTGACCAGCCAGTTGCGTGGCAGGTCACGCCGCCGGGTTTCGCCTTCTCGCCAGATGGTCATCAGACGATAGGCTTCCAGCTGGCGTGGCGTCAGGCGCCAAAGCTGACGCTGGCGGGTGTACCACTGGCCGTCGCTCTCTTCGTCACGACCCGCTTGTTCGATGAGTGATGCACACTCTTCCTCGACCCAGCCAAGCCGCCCTGACTCAGCCAACTGGATGGCCTGGCGCTTCCAGACCTGAAGCAGGTAGGTCACGTCCAGCGCCGCATACTCGCATTGAGAAGCCGTCAAAGGCCGCTCCAACCAGTTGGAGCGAGTCTCTTCCTTGGGCAGCGTGTCACCTATCCAGTGCTCCACCAGCTTCTGATACCCCATTCCCGGGTTCTCTCCCAGAAACGCTTGCGCCACTTGGGTATCGATCAGCGGCGTCGGAAGCGTTCCTGCCCAGTGCTGAAATACTTCTAAGTCTTCACTGCAAGCATGCAGCAGCTTAGGCACCTGGCTTTGCAGAAGAGCCTTGAAAGCGGGCGTACAAGGGGTCACCAGCGGGTCCACCAGGTACGCTTTTTCCCCTGCGGCAAACTGGATCAGTGCAGGCACGGGAAAGAAGGTGTTTTCACGAAAAAACTCGGTATCCAGTGCAATGACCTCTGCACTGGCCACCTGTTGGCAGGCGGCATCCAACGCCTCGGCGTTGTCGATCCATTGATACAAGGAGGAGGTTGAAGAGGACAATTCGGTCTTCCAGGTTGTCACAACCGCCTTGGCGCTTGCGTTTTATCCGACTTAATCGCTAGCAAAAGGCTGACGACCGTTAAAGGCACGACTCAAGGTGCCACCATCCACATACTCGAGTTCCCCCCCCATCGGGACACCGTAGGCGAGGCGAGAAAACGCCACACCGTACTGAGCAAGCTGGGCTGCTATGTAATGCGCCGTCGCCTCGCCTTCTACCGTGGGGTTGGTGGCCAGCACGATCTCGCGAATGTGCCCTTCGGCCACTCGGCTTTCCAATAGCGCCAAGCCCAAGGCATCAGGGCCTACACCGTCCAGGGGTGAAAGGTGACCATGCAGAACGAAGTAGCGACCTTGAAAGCCGCCCGCCTCTTCGATGGCGAGCTGATCCGCTGGCGACTCGACCACGCACAGCAAGCTGTCGTCGCGGCGCGGGCTCTCGCACAAGGCGCATATGTCGGCCTCGGTCAGCGTGCGGCAGTGCTGGCAATAACCCACGTCTTCGATGGCACGCAAGATCACCTCGGCAAGCCGCTGCCCGCCGGGGCGCTCACGCTCCAGAAGGTGCATCGCCATGCGCTGGGCCGTCTTGGGCCCAACGCCGGGCAGCACACGAAACGCATCCATCAACTGCTCTACGAGGGGGGAAAAGCGCATGGATCAGAACGGCATCTTGAAGCCGGGCGGAAGGTTAAGGCCCGCCGTCGCCTCTTCCATTCTGGCTTTCGAGTTGGCTTCTACCTTGCGCACAGCGTCGTTGACGGCCGCAGCCAGCAGGTCTTCCAGCAACTCCTTGTCTTCCTCCATGACGCTTTGGTCGATGGCCACGCTGATCACATCGTGGCGGCCGTTCATGACGACCTTCACCATGCCAGCGCCAGCCTCACCATGCACTTCTGCCTTGGCGACCTCTTCCTGAGCGCGCTGCATTTTTTCCTGCATTTCCTGGGCTTGCTTCATGATGTTGCCCATTCCGCCTTTGAACATGCGGTGATCTCCTGAGTGATATGACTGAAGTGATGGGGTCAAGAGTGCGATGCGGGTTTTACCGTCGACTCAATCAGCGTAGCCCCAAAAGCGTGAAGTAACTTCTCAATATTGGGGTCACGATAAAGTAGATCAACCGCTTCGGCATGTCGCTCCTGCTGGAGACGCTCTTCCTGCTGCCGCGGGGTCTCGATTCCCGTGTCCAGCGCCGCTACCTTGAAGTGCACTTTTCTGGGCAGCCCAATCCCGTTCAACGCGCGCTCGATGCGTTGGTTGTGCACCTCAGCCTGCATGGCCGACTGCGATGGGTCCAGACGCAGCACCAGCGTAGCGCCATCATCGCTTTCCACCTGACAGTGTGCCGCAAGGTTACGCGTCAGCCCCCCCAGGCCCAACGCATCAAAGCAGCCCAGCCACCCGGCTTGATCCAACGGGCCTTCCAACGAGGGCGAAGATGACGAGGAAACCATCGACGCTTGATGAACTGGCTCTGGCTCTGGCTCTGGCTCTGGCTCTGGCTCTGGCTCTGGCTCTGGCTCTGGCTCTGGCTCTGGCTCTGGCTCTGGCGAAAGCATGGCGGCCTGATTCACTTCGTCAAGCGACCAGGGGGGCGGCTCCTCTGCTGGCTGTGCCACAGCAACGTTACTTTCTGGCGGGCGACTCTCTGATACGTTTTGGGGCGGCTCAGCAGATACCCGCGCAACAGGTGTTTGCGGCGGTGCAGCCTGCGCAGCGGGCGGCGCAGGCTCAGGCTTTTTTGGCTCGCTCTCAACGGCCGCAGCCTCGGCCGCGGGCTCAATGACCGGTTCACGACGCAGCGGCAGCGGCACCGTGGGTGGTTTTGGAACCCCCTGCGGGCGAAACGCCAGCATCCTCAACAGCGTCATCTCCAGCGCGCTGCGCAAGTCGGGCGCATGCACCATGTCGCCTCTTCCCTGGATACCGATCTGGTAGTAAAGCTGCAGATCTTCGGCGGTAAAGCGCCCGGCAAGCTGCTGAATCTGGGCGCGGTCACCGTGACTGTTATCCACCGCGTCAGGCACCATCTGGGCAACGGCCAGCCGGTGCAAAATGGCGGTCAGCTCATCCAGCACGGCGGCAAAGTCCGGCCCCTGCTCGGCGAGCTGAGCAACCTCCTGCAGCAGTTGTTGAACGTCCACGTTCGCCAGCGCCTCTACCAGCGCCAGTACGTGGCGATGATCCAGCGTACCCAGCATGGCCGCAACATCGCCATGGCGTACCGCCCCCTGACCAAAAGCAATGGCTTGATCGGTCAGGCTCATGGCATCACGCATCGAGCCCGCAGCGGCTTTGCCCAGCAGCCAAAGCGCACTCTCGTCGTATTCGACGCCTTCTTCACCCAGCACGAAGCTCAGGTGTTCGACCACCCGCTCAGGCGGCATGTGCTTCAGAGTGAACTGCAAGCACCGGGAGAGTACGGTGGCAGGCAACTTTTGCGGGTCGGTGGTTGCCAGCAGAAACTTGACGTGGGGCGGGGGTTCTTCCAGTGTCTTCAGCAGCGCATTGAAGCTGCTGGTCGACAACATGTGCACCTCGTCGATCAGATACACCTTGTAACGCCCTTGGGTAGGCGCGTACTGAACGTTGTCCAGCAGCTCGCGGGTATCTTCGACCTTGGTTCGCGACGCGGCATCGACTTCGATCAGGTCGACGAAGCGCCCCTGGTCAATCGCCTCACAGCTGGGGCACTGGCCACAAGGGGTCGACGTGACGCCCTCGTCACCACGCCCATTGGCGGTGCAGTTCAGGCACTTGGCCAATATCCGTGCCAGGGTGGTCTTGCCGACGCCACGCGTGCCGGTGAACAGGTACGCGTGGTGCAAACGCCCCTGGTCAAGAGCATTGACCAGGGCGCGTTGGACATGGGCCTGCCCCACAAGCTCGTGGAATGTGCGTGGCCGCCATTTACGGGCCAGAACCTGATAGCTCATGGAGCAAAACTTCCTTGGGCGCTGTTCTTGGATTAGGCGTCAGTGCCGTTTTCAGCAGCGCCTGCACGCTGGGCAGCTTCCTTGATCAACTTCTCGAGATCGCCACTCTGGTGCATTTCCATCACGATATCGCATCCGCCGACCAGCTCGCCTTCTACCCACAGCTGTGGGAAGGTGGGCCAGTTGGCAATTTTGGGCAGTTCGGCACGAATATCGGGATTGTCCAGCACGTTGACGAAAGCAAAACGCTCACCGCAGCTCATCAGCGCCTGAACCGTCTGCGCAGAGAAACCACACTGCGGCAGCTGGGGCGTACCCTTCATGTAGATGAGAATCGGGTTTTCAGTGATTTGACGCTGGATATTGTCAGCCGTGGTGCTCATGGGATGCTCCTCGATAAAAAATATGGTCTTTTCCAGTGTACGCAATTCGGCCACTGGCTTTAACCCTGCGACCGGGTCATCGTCAGTCTTGATCCTGCAGGTCAATACCTGAGCAAACGACTCGGTCATATTGCGTGGCGGATATTCTACGCATGCCGCTTGCGTTGCGCATCCCCTGCGGCCTCGCTAGGATGGTGTTTTTGCGCGGAGAGACGTCACCATGGCGACACGCCATTTCCTTACCCTGCTGGATTTGACCCCTGAAGAGCTGGACTATCTGATTCAGCGCGCCATCAAGATCAAGACGGACCTCAAGGCCAACGGACCGATTTACACGCCGCTGCCCAACCGCACTCTGGCAATGATTTTCGAGAAGTCCTCCACGCGAACCCGTGTTTCCTTCGAGACCGGCATGGCCCAGTTTGGTGGCCACGCCCTGTTTTTGTCTCCGCGCGACACCCAACTGGGCCGCGGCGAGCCCATCGAAGACACCGCCCGCGTGCTGGCTGAAATGGTCGACGCGGTGATGATCCGCACCTTCTCCCATGCAGGGCTGGAAGCGTACGCCAGCGCCAGCAGCGTGCCCGTCATCAATGCGCTCAGCGACGACTACCACCCCTGCCAATTGCTGGCAGACGTCATGACCTGGACCGAGCTGCGCGGCAGCGTCAAGGGCAAGACCGCCGTATGGATCGGCGATGGCAACAACATGTGCCACTCGTGGATCAATGCTGCCCGCCAGTTCGGTTTCCACTTGAGAATTTGCTGCCCGGAAGGCTACGAGCCCCGCGACGACATCATGCAAGCCGCCGGCGACTGCATCACTCTGTTGCGCGACCCACAGCAAGCCGCTCAAGGCGCTGACCTGATCACCACCGACGTCTGGGCCTCCATGGGCCAAGAGCAGGAACAGGCGAAGCGAGAGGCCGATTTTGCGGGCTTCCAGGTAACGGAAGCGATGCTCGACAGCGCTAACGCGGACGTCCTGTTCTTGCACTGCCTGCCGGCACATCGCGGCGAAGAGATCAGCCACACGCTGCTCGATGACCCGCGCTCGGTGGTCTGGCAAGAGGCAGGCAACCGCCTGCACGCACAAAAAGCCTTGATCGAGTTCCTGCTGCTGGGCAAGGTCGACGGCTAGCCCACAGCGGCGCCCGCTCACTCATGAACGGGCGCCGATTGCAGCGCAGCAATAGAAGGAGTTCAAATGAGAGGCTACATGACAGGCAAAACAAAAAGCGCCGCGTGAGATACGCGGCGCTTCGAAATCTTGGTGGAGCCTAGCGGGATCGAACCGCTGACCTCAACACTGCCAGTGTTGCGCTCTCCCAGCTGAGCTAAGGCCCCACATGCTGCCATTGCGGCAGCGGTGCGAATATTACTCCAGGGTTTGCGCGAGGTCAAGAATTAAAGTGAACAAGCATTAACTAATTCTCCTTTGCCAAGAGCTGTGGCACTCTATGTCAACGCAGCGTGCGTATCGCCCCAGTCCACGATGATTACCTGCAGGAGCCAGCCCCTTGATCAACGTTTTAATTGCCGATGATCACCACCTGGTGAGAACCAGCATCGCCCACCTCCTGAACGAAGAGAGCGATATCAAGATCGTGGGTGAAGTGGATGATGGTGAGAACGCAGTCACACAGAGCCGACAACTGAAGCCTGACATCGTACTGATGGACATTCGCATGCCAGGCATTGGCGGTCTGGAAGCGACCCGCCGCATCTACCGCACGCTTTCGGACGTCAAAGTCATCATCCTCACGGCACATCTGGAAGACAGCGTCTTGCGGCGCATGCTCGAAGCAGGGGCATCAGGCTTTCTCAGCAAGGGTGCCGATGCAACGGAAATGACCGATGCCATTCGCCAGGTCTTTCACGGGCGCCGCTATGTCAGCCAGGAAATCGCCCAGCGGCTGGCACTCTCCCATTTCGACGATGAAGACAACCCTTTCAGCCACCTCTCGCATCGTGAATTGCAAATCGCCCTGATGATCGTCAATTGCCAGCGCGTACAGGATATTTCGGACCGATTGCACTTGAGCCCCAAAACCGTCAACACCTACCGCTACCGCCTGTTTGACAAGCTCCAGGTAGCCACTGACGTAGAGCTGACCCACTTGGCGTTACGCCATGGACTGGTCGAGGGCTTTGACGCCATCCTGGGATAGACCTACCATCGCTGCTTCAGCCGACAAGAAGCGCCGTTGATACGCCATGTCCTTTGATGCCAAGCAGTTCCTCAGCTCCGTCAGCGCCTCTCCTGGCGTCTATAAAATGCTGGATGAGCAGCAGAATGCGCTCTACGTTGGCAAGGCCAAGCGCCTCAAGTCGCGTCTGGCCAGCTACTTTCGCGGCCAGCTCAATGCCAAGACCCAGGCCATGGTCTCGCGCATTGCCGACATCCAGATCACGGTCACGCGCAGCGAGACCGAAGCGCTGCTGCTGGAACAGACCCTGATCAAGGAGCTACGTCCGCCCTACAACATTCTCCTGCGCGACGACAAATCCTACCCTTTCGTATTCGTGACCGACCGCCACCCCTACCCTGCCCTCGAGTACAAGCGAGCCCGACAGCGGCGCGGTGACGGCAAGTATCTTGGCCCCTACCCCAGCAGCGGCGCAGTCAGGGAAAGCCTGACCCTGATGCAGAAAATCTTTCGTATCCGCAACTGCGAGGATAGCGTCTTCGCCCATCGCTCTCGCCCGTGCCTGCAATACCAGATCGAGCGCTGCAGCGCCCCTTGCGTGGACTACATTTCACAGCCAGAGTACCAGCGGGATGTCGACCATGCCGTCATGTGCCTGGAAGGCAAGAGCGAACATGTGACACAACTGCTTACCGAAGAGATGGAGGCAGCGAGCCGGACGCTCAACTTTGAAGAAGCCGCCCGCCTGCGTGACCAGATCCAGCAGTTGCGCCAGATGCAGCAACGCCAGTTCGTCGACAACGAGAGCGGCGATGCGGATATTTTCGCGCTGGCTCAACGCCCTGGCGCGCTGGGCATCTCCATCCTCAGCGTACGCGATGGGCGCCTGCTGGGTGCACGACATCACATGCCCAAGAACGACCTGGATATTTCCCCCGAGGCACTGCTCACCGAAGTGGTCAGCCAATACTATTTTGGTCAACCCCACAGCGTGCCCAGTGAAGTGATCACCAATCTCCCGCTTGAAGACGGCACACTGATTGCCGACGCGCTTGCCCAGCAGGCGGGCAAAAAAGTCCGCGTGACCCATCAGGTGCGCGGGCACCGCGCCCAGTGGCAGCATTTGGCCATGACCAATGCCGAACAGCAGCTCGCCTCGCAGCTGGCCAACACCACGCAGCTCACCGAACGCTTCACGTCACTGCAGCAAGCGCTGGGGCTACCCTCACTGCCGGAGCGCCTGGAGTGCTTCGACATCAGCCACAGCCAGGGCGAAGCCACCGTGGCTTCCTGCGTGGTGTTCGACCACCAAGGGCCACGCAAGAGCGACTACCGCCACTTTCGCATCGAAGGCGTGGCCGCAGGCGACGACTACGCCGCCATGCAACAGGCGCTCACGCGACGCCTCAAACGCGTCAAAAGTGGCGAAGCCATTGCGCCTGACGTGCTGATCGTGGATGGCGGCAAGGGCCAATTGAACATGGCACGGCAAGTGCTGACCGACCTGCAGGTGCCAGGCATCGTCCTGCTGGGCGTGGCCAAAGGCACTACCCGCAAGGCCGGGCTCGAAACCCTGTTTCTGGAAAGTAGCGACAACCCGCTGGTACTGGCACCAGCCTCTCCCGCCCTGCACCTCATTCAGCATATTCGCGATGAATCGCACCGCTTCGCCATCGCGGGGCACCGAGCAGCACGCGACAAGGCGCGACGCACCTCTACCCTGCAGGACATTCCCGGCATCGGCCCCAAGCGGCGCCGCGAATTGCTCAAGTTTTTTGGCGGCCTGCAGGGCGTGCAAAAGGCCAGCCGTGACGAACTCACTCGGGTGCCGGGCATCAGCGCCGCCCTGGCGGAGACGATTTATGTCACTCTGAACGGATAAAGCGGTGGTTAACATGGATGCAATGCGCCAAGGGGGATAGAATGACCGGGCACATTACATTCCGACTTTCATGATTCTCCGGCAAGGATCGCGCCCTGCGATGAATATACCCAACATACTGACACTGGCACGAATCGCGTTCATCCCACTTCTGGTAGTGCTCTTTTACCTGCCCTTTGGCTGGAGCATGCCGATGGCGGCCGGGCTGTTTGCCCTGGCATCGGTGACGGACTGGCTGGACGGCTATCTTGCCCGCCGCTGGAACCAATCGACACCGTTTGGCGCATTTCTGGACCCGGTGGCCGACAAGCTGATGGTCGCAGTGGCACTGGCGCTGCTCATCGAGCGCTTCGACACGCTGGTATTGACGCTCCCCGCTCTGGTCATCATCGGTCGAGAAATCGTCATTTCCGCCCTTCGGGAGTGGATGGCCGAAATGGGCAAACGCGGCATGGTGGCCGTATCGTGGATCGGCAAGCTCAAGACCACGCTGCAGATGGTCGCCATTCTCGTCTTGCTCGCCTTCCCGCCCGGACACGACGTTGCGCTGCTGGGCGTGGTCATACTTTATGCAGCAGCGACCCTGACCCTGTGGTCCATGATCCAGTACCTGCGCGCCGCCTGGCCGCACCTCAGTCGTTCGATGTAGGCAGGGTAAGCTCGCTTTTTTAAGCACTTAACGAATTGATTGATTGACAATCGCTGGGCGATGCGTATAATTCGCCCTCGAGTCAAGCGGGAATAGCTCAGTGGTAGAGCATCGCCTTGCCAAGGCGAGGGTCGGGAGTTCGAATCTCCTTTCCCGCTCCAATTTGGTTCAATCCAATGACTTGTCAGGCTGGATGGCAGAGTGGTTATGCAGCGGACTGCAACTCCGTGTACGCCGGTTCGATTCCGACTCCAGCCTCCATTTCCCAGTGTATCGATCTCTTCGACACACTGCCCGGATGGCGAAATTGGTAGACGCAAGAGACTTAAAATCTCTCGGAGGTAACTCCGTGCCGGTTCAAGTCCGGCTCCGGGCACCAATATGAAAGACGACGACGCTGCGAGATCATCTGATCGACGCGGCTTTTTTGTGTCTGGCCACCGCCTACCATCTCTTCCTGTTGTCGATGCATCGCCCGACATCCCCAGTCGCGCTATGATGCCGAGCGAACGATGGCGACGCTAGCCACCCACTTGTACTTGTAAGTCATGGAGGAGCGGGCCCAATGAGCACGTCAACATCCGACATCGTCATTATTGGTGGGGGCGTCGCCGGCTTGACGCTGGCACTGGAAGTGGCCGACCAACGCTCGGTGCTGCTGGTGCGCCCCGCCCAGGACGACAAAGGCGCCAGCCGCTGGGCCCAGGGCGGGATTGCTGCCGTCCTGTCACCCGACGACCAGCTCGAAGACCATGTCCAGGACACGCTCATTGCCGGTGACGGCCTGTGCGATGAAGCGGCCGTACGCTTTACGGTCGACCACGGCCCCCAGGCCATTCAGTGGCTCATCGACAATGGCGTGCCGTTCACCCCAGACCCTGACCCCAGCGCCCGCTACCCCTTTCACCTCACCCGCGAGGGCGGCCATAACGCAAGACGCATCATTCATGCCGACGATGCCACGGGCCGCGCCGTGGTAGATACGCTGCTGGATAAAGTCGCTGCCCACCCCAACATCACCCAGCGCAGCGACCTGACCATTCTGCACCTGCTCCAGAACACCTCTGGCCACTGCCTGGGCGCACTGGGCATCGACAGCGGCGGCAATCTTCACCACCTGCTGGCTACGCATACCGTACTGGCAACGGGCGGCGCCAGCGGCCTGTATCGCCATACGACGACCCCCGCCCCCAGCAGCGGAGAAGGCATGATGATGGCCGCCGAGCTGGGCGCCACCCTGTGCAACCTGGAGTTCCAGCAGTTTCACCCTACCTGCCTGTTCGACCCCAACGGCCCTGCGTTTCTGATCAGCGAAGCCGTGCGAGGAGAAGGTGGCCACCTGCTGAACGAGGCGGGAGAGCGCTTCATGCTGGCGCTGGATGCGCGTGCCGAACTGGCCCCCCGTGACATCGTGGCCCGCGCCATCGATGCCAACATTCAGCGGGGCACGCTGGGGCATGTCTGGCTCGACGTGCGCCACCTGGGCGACACCAACCTACGCCACCACTTCCCGACCATTCTGGCCCACTGCGCCTCACGGGGCATCGACATCACCCGGGAACCCATTCCCGTCGTGCCCGCCGCCCACTACAGCTGCGGCGGCATTGCCACCAACAGCGCAGGCGCAACCGACGTGCCCAATCTTTACGCCATCGGCGAGACCGCCTATACCGGCTTGCATGGCGCCAATCGCATGGCCAGCAACTCCCTGCTGGAGTGCCTGGTCTACGCCCGCAGCTGCGCCCTGCATCTGCTCAGCCAGCCGCAGACGGCGCCTTGCCAACTATCTGAAGCGCTAGCTGACAGGCCCATTGATGCATACATCAAGGTGGATCGGAACGCCCTCGACGAGCTGCGCCACGCCATGCGCAGCGTGATGAGCCAGCATGTTTCCATCGTGCGCAGCGAGCAGGGCTTGAACAGCGCCCATGCGGCGCTGGAGAACATGGCGGAGAACCTGAAAGCGCTGGATCCTGAGCGGCAGCACCCCGACAGCCTTCAGCTTGGCCAGGCACTGGCCCTGGCACAGTTGACCACCCTGGCAGCCCTGCGACGCCATGAGTCACGCGGCCTGCATTACTCCACCGATTGGCCCTCGGCCCAGCCAGACAGCCAACCTTCCCGACTGACGCTGGACGACCTGCCCAACGCCAGGCGCTAACGACCGGGACGGTGCAGGCAGCGGCGCAGCTGGCGCTGCTCTGAGGCAGGCAGGCTGTCAGGCCATATCCAGATACGCTGGCTGCCGACACGCAGCCCCGCCAACCAGGGCCCCAAATAGTCACAGCGCACAGGCTGCTCGGGGCCCAGTTCACCAGTAGGCAACAACCAGCTTGCCGCCCAGTGTTGCCCTGTATGCACGAGCTGCAATGTTCCTGCCGGCTGACGGCAGCGGCTGCCCCACCACACCGCCAACCCCACCACCAAGGCCACCCCGATCCAAGCAGCGCTGACGAGGAGCATCAGCAACGTCATGCAGCCCATCAACAATGCTGCATGAACGCCGCTGGCCACGTTAGAGCGTACGATAGGCAGCGTTATCGGTGGTTTCTGCATGTTCGACGATCATTTGGACCATTTGACGCAACTCCGGGTCTTCCGGCCACTCGCGGTGCATCAGCCAGACGAACAGATCCTGGTCTTCCTCTTCGATCAACCTTTGATAGGTCAGTTGCTGCTCATGACTGAGCGACTCGAAGCGTGCTTCCAGAAACGGAATCAACAGCAAGTCCAACTCCCACATGCCACGACGGGAGTGCCAATAGAGCCGCTTGCGCAGCACAGCTGCTGGGGATGTATCGTCGTTCAACGCCACTTCTCCACGTAAAGGGAATGAAAAGGCAGTATACCGGAGCGACAGGGTCGCGCCAGCGCCCGGCTTCGCCTATGCTGTTACTCAGCCTTGAGCTCACCAAGCTAGTACCTTGTTTTATCTGAATTGTTTTATGCCGTTTGGCGAAGTATGCTGATTTCGATGGTATCGAGGTCGCATGCGCAAGAACGGCCTTTAACGTTTGCAGGGAGCCAACCGATGACCAAGTCTGAACTAATCGAACAAATCGCGATGCGTCAACCGGAGCTATCCGCCAAGGAAGTCGAAACGGCAGTGCGTATCATCCTGGATGATATGACCGATGCCTTGTCCAGCGGCGGGCGAGTAGAAATACGGGGCTTTGGCAGCTTTTCACTTCACTACCGCGAGCCACGCACCGGCAGAAACCCCAAGACGGGCGACCCGGTAGAACTGGACGGCAAATATGTCCCCCACTTCAAGCCCGGCAAAGAGCTGCGGGAACAGGTAGACGCCAGCCGAGCGCTGGGCTATTGAGCCTGAGCAAACGCCCCCTTCGACGTTCTTCGGGATGACGTCACGCTTAGACTCAGACACAATAGCACTACCGCGAACGCCACTAACCAGGAAACACACATGCGTTGGATCAAAGGGCTGATTCTGGCCATCATTCTACTGATAGTGCTGCTGGTCGGCATTCTTTTTGCCGTCAACAACCAGCAGACCATTGCCTTGAACCTGATCTGGACAGAGCTGCCTGCCGTCTCGCTGTCGGTCTGGCTGCTGGCAACGCTGACGCTGGGTGTGGTGGTCGGCATGATCGCCATGCTGGGCGTGTACGTACGCCTGAGAGCCAAGCTGGTGCGTAGCGAACGCCACAACAAGCAGCAGCGCAAGGAGCTCGACCGCCTCCGCACCCAGGAGTTCAAGGAACTGGCATAAATGCAAGATGCCGTGCTGCTGGGCGTGCTGTTGACCGCCACTGTGCTGGGCTTTGCGCTTGGGGTCAGACATGCGACCAGGCGCCAGCGGCAGGCCCCTTTGTCGCGCCCACCCGATCTATCTCGAGAGTACTTCGTCGGGTTGAACTATCTGCTCAACGAGCAGCCTGACGAAGCCATCAACACCTTCATTCATGCCCTCGACATCAATAGCGAGACGGCAGAAACACATATTGCCCTGGGCAAGCTGTTTCGCGCTCGCGGTGAAGCCGACAAGGCCGTCAGTATTCATCAAAACCTGCTGGCCCGCCCCGCCCTGTCGGCAGAGACCAACGAACACGTTCAACTGGAGCTGGCGCGAGATTTCATCGCTCTGGGAGTGCATGATCGCGCCCAGCGGCTGCTGCGCAGCGTGCTCGAACACTCGAGCAGCGAGCCTTTGTGCCTGGAAGCGCGCCGACTGCTGATCGACCTGCTGGAAAGAGAAAACGACTGGCATGAAGCGCTGGAGACCGCCCAGCCCCTGATGAAGCTGCAACCTGCCATGCGCCGACCCGCCGCCCATTGGCTGTGCGAACTGGCAGAACAGGAGATCGCCCAGGCAAGCCGCCCGCTGGCCCGCAAACATCTGAAAAAAGCGCTGCAGTTCGATGAGTGCTGCGTCAGAGCCACCCTGCTGTTGGCCGAACTCGATATGGAAAACGGCCATCATGACAAGGCCATCGAGCGGCTCGACCATATACCTCAACAGGATATCGCCCACGTCCCCACCATGCTGCCGGTCCTGCAACGGGCCTATACCCGCAACGATGACCTGGACGGCCTGGAAAACCACCTGTATCGGCTGTTGGGGCAAGCCCCCTACACCAGCGTCATGATTACCCTGGGGGCCCTGATCCACCAGCGAGAAGGAGTCGACAACGCCATCGAACGGATCGGCACGTGGTTACGAGAAGCGCCGAGCCTGGGTGGCCTCGACTATCTGGTGGATCTTTATCTCGAAAGCGAGAAACTGTCCGGCAAAGCTTCTCCCGACACACGCTTGCTGCTGCTCAAGCACCACACTGACCAGCTGCTATCCGACCGACATCGTCACCGCTGCCGCCGCTGCGGCTTCAACAGCGACAGCCTGAGCTGGCAGTGCCCCAGCTGCCGACGCTGGGGCACCATCAAACCCGTCACGGGCGTTCAGGGCGAATAGCCGCTCGCATCCAGCCTCAGACGCTCGCCAGCTCGCTTTCGATAGCGACCAATGCCGCCATCGGGTCTTCTGCCTGAGTGACCGGCCTGCCGATGACCAGATGAGTGCTACCGGCCTGCATGGCTTCTGCAGGCGTCATGATCCGCTGCTGGTCATTGGCTGCAGCGAAATGGGGACGAATTCCCGGCGTCACCTTGAGGAAGGCATCGCCATACCGAGCCTTCAGAGGTGCCGCCTCGTGGGCAGAACACACCACCCCCGCCAAACCACTGGCATGTGTCAACGCCGCGAGACGATCCACCTGGGCATCGATCCCGCCGCTCACGCCGGCGCTGGCCAAATCCTCTTCCTGCATGCTGGTCAACACGGTGACGGCTATCAAGTGCGTCTTCAAACGATGCTCCGCCAGCCGCTGGGCCGCGGCCTCCATCATCTTGCGCCCACCAGAGGCATGCACATTGACCATCCACACGCCCTGCTCTGCCGCCGCCTGCACCGCACTGGCGGTGGTGTTGGGAATGTCGTGAAACTTGAGGTCCAGGAATACCTCGAAGCCCCGACCATGCAATGCCTCCAGTACTGCTGGGCCGCTGCGCGTGAACAGCTCCTTGCCGACCTTCACACGGCAACGCGCCGGATCGAGCTGGTCAGCCATGCACAGGGCCGCGTCAAGCGAAGGGTAATCAAGGGCAATGATGATAGGTGAGTCGGTGGACACGCGCTTACTCCGTGCTCGTTAGATCAACAATGGAAAGGTTCATGTCTGTCACGAACCCGTTCAATGGGCGACGGTCTGCCGCTTGCCTAGTGTAACAGCCCTCGTCACGCGGCTGTGTAAGCGATTACCGACATCCCTCATGGCAAACGGATTACAAAAACTGTCGGCAATGGCTTACAGCGCGAGGCGCGCCAAAAGATTAAGTTGACTAAGGACGCAAGCAATTCGGTCATGCTGGCGATCAAGGAGGCTTGGCTCTTGGCGAGCCGAGCGACGAACCAACACCGATGAGGTACTCCACATGCAGAAAACGTTCAAGGGATTTGTAGCCGCACTCGTGATGTCACTGTGCCTGGGCTTGTCCAGCGCCGCGCTGGCCCAGGCAATCGCCCCCATCAATGTCAATAGTGCCGACGCCGAGCTGCTGGCGGAACTGCCGGGCATTGGCCCCAGCCGGGCGGCCGCCATCATCGAGGAGCGCGAAACCAACGGCGCTTTCGAGAGCGCTGACGACCTGACACGGGTCAGCGGTATCGGCCCGGCCACCGTTGACCGGATGCGCGACCAGGTCGTGGTAGAGGATTAATCACATCATAAGCAACATCATGACCACCCCGCCCGTCACGGCAAGCCTTACGCCCATACCGTGACGGGCACCATTCGGCAAGGGGCACCAGGGTGGTCAAAGCAGTGCCTGCCGTCGATTACAGCACATCACCAGGCACGCGCACTCGCCCTTCCATCAATACCCGGGCACTGCGACTCATGACCGCCTGATCGATTTGCCAGCGCCCCTCCACCAGACTGGCCTTGGCCCCTACCCTGAGCGTGCCGGAAGGATGACCAAAAGTGACCGACTCCCGCTCGCTGCCGCCTGCGGCCAGGTTCACCAGCGTCCCCTGAATGGCCGCTGCTGCGGCAATGGCCACGGCCGCAGTGCCCATCATGGCGTGATGCAACTTGCCCATGGAGAGCGCCCTGACCAACAGATCGATCGATTCGGCCTCGACCTGCTTCCCACTGGAAGACGTATAGCCCGCCGGTGGTGCCACGAACGCCACCTTGGGCGTGTGCTGACGGCTGGCGGCCTCGTCTACATGGGCAATCAAGCCCATCTTGACGGCCCCATGGGCGCGTATTCTTTCGAACCGGGCCAGTGCATCCGGGTCGCCGTTGATCGCCTCTTGCAGCTCACAGCCGCTGTAGCCCAGGGCTTGCGCGTCGATGAACACGGTAGGAATACCCGCATTGATCAGCGTCGCCTTGAGCACTCCGATGCCGGGCACCTCCAGCTCATCCACCGGCTGCCCCGTGGGGAAGATCGCCCCCTCACCGTCGGCAGGATCCAGAAACGCCACCGGAATCTCGGCAGCAGGAAAGGTGACGCCGTCCAGTTCGAAGTCTCCGGTTTCCTGAACGGCGCCGTGGCTGATCGGCACCTGGGCAACGATGGTTTTCTGTATGTTGACCTGCCAGATGCGCACTTCCACGACGCCGTGTTCAGGCACCCGCGCGGGGTCGACCAACCCATTGGCCACGGCATAGGGGCCCACCGCCGCAGACAAGTTGCCGCAGTTACCGCTCCAGTCCACGAAAGGCTTGTCGATGGACACCTGTCCAAACAGGTAATCCACATCATGCTCCGGGGAAGTACTTTTCGAGAGAATCACCGCCTTGCTGGTGCTGGACGTGGCACCGCCCATCCCATCGATCTGTTTTTCATAGGGGTCGGGGCTACCCATTACCCGCAACAGCAGCCTGTCTCGCGCCTCACCCGGCTGCTGCGCAGCGGGAGGCAGGTCACTGAGGGTGAAAAACACCCCTTTGCTGGTGCCACCTCTCATGTAGGTGGCGGGAATACTCATCTGCGCTGCGTGCGCCATGGTCACTCTCCTGACAACGGCCTGACACGCGTCAGGCCGTCGATGTTCACTCGTTGGGCTTTCCCTTTCGATGCTACGCTGGGACAACGCGGCTAGACAGCGGCGCTGGACTCCAGAAAATCCTGCGCAAAGCGTTGCAGCACACCACCGGCGGAGTAGATGGTGACCTCCTCGGCGGTGTCCAGGCGGCACACCACCGGCACACGCTCCACAGCCCCCTGCTGGCGATGGATCACCAGCGTCAGTTGGGCTCTGGGGGCAGGCGTTCCTTCCACGTCATAGATTTCGGTGCCATCCAGCGCCAGCGTCTTGCGGGTCGTGCCCTCCTCGAACTGCAGCGGCATCACGCCCATCCCCACCAGATTGGTGCGGTGGATACGCTCGAAGCCTTCCGCCACGATCGCTTCGACCCCGGCCAGAGCCACACCCTTGGCCGCCCAGTCACGAGACGACCCTTGACCATAGTCGGCACCCGCGATGATGATCAGCGGCTGCTTGCGCGCCATATAGGTCTCGATGGCTTCCCACATGCGGGTCACGGTGCCTTCCGGCTCGATACGCGCCAGCGAGCCTTGCATGACCTTGCCCTGCTCGTCGTGCACCATCTCATTGAAGAGTTTGGGATTGGCCAGGGTGGCACGCTGGGCGGTCAGATGGTCGCCGCGGTGGGTGGCGTAGGAGTTGAAGTCCTCCTCCGGCAAGCCCATGGCATGCAGATACTCGCCAGCAGCGCTGTCCATGAGGATGGCATTGGACGGCGACAGATGGTCCGTGGTGATGTTGTCCGGCAGGATGGCCAGCGGGCGCATGCCTTTCAGCCCCCGCTCCCTGGCCATGTTGCCCTCCCAGTAGGGAGGCCGCCGAATGTAGGTGCTCTGGGGGCGCCACTCGTAGAGGGGGCTCACCTGAGGCCCGGCACGCTTGTCCAGGTCGAACATGGGGATGTAGGTTTCGCGGAACTGCTCCGGCTTCACCGACGCCTTGACGATGGCATCGATCTCGCTGTCTTCCGGCCAGATGTCCTTGAGAGTGACCGGATTGCCCTGGGCGTCGTGACCCAGCACGTCCTGCTCGATATCGAAACGGATGGTGCCCGCAATGGCATAGGCCACCACCAACGGCGGCGAGGCCAGAAACGCCTGTTTGGCGTAAGGGTGGATACGCCCATCGAAGTTGCGGTTACCCGACAGCACCGCCGTGGCATAGAGATCGCGACGAATGATCTCCTCCTGGATACTCGGCTCCAATGCGCCGGACATGCCGTTGCAGGTGGTGCAGGCGTATGCCACGACGCCGAAGCCCAGCGCTTCCAGCTCGCCCATCAGCTCGGCTTCTTCCAGGTACATCTTGACCGTCTTCGACCCCGGAGCCAGCGAGGTCTTGACCCACGGTTTGCGGGTCAGGCCAAGGCGGTTGGCGTTTCGGGCAATCAGGCCTGCCGCCACCATGTTGCGCGGGTTGGAGGTATTGGTGCAGCTAGTGATGGCCGCAATGATCACCGCTCCATCGGGCATCTTGCCGGCGGCCTCCTCTTCCCGAGCCTTGTCCAGCCCGACGGCAATGCCGCGCTTGGCAAGCTCCGTGGTGGGCAGGTGGGCATGGGGGTTGGAAGGCCCCGCCAGGGTACGCGTCACGCTGGACAGGTCAAAGCGCAGGATGCGCTCGTAGACAACCTGCTTCAGGTCATCGGCCCAGAGCCCGGTATGCTGGGCGTAGGCCTTCACCAGGGCTACCTGCTCATCGTCACGGCCGGTCAGCTTGAGGTAGTCGATGGTCTGGTCGTCGATATAGAACATCGCCGCCGTGGCACCGTACTCCGGGGTCATGTTGGAGATGGTCGCCCGATCCCCCACCGACAGCGCATCGGCACCTTCCCCGAAGAACTCCAGATAGGCGCCGACCACGCGCTCGCGGCGCAGGAACTCGGTAATCGCCAGCACCATGTCGGTGCTAGTGATACCGGACTGTAGCTTACCCGTCAGCTCGACACCCACGATATCGGGCAAGCGCATCATGGAGGCGCGTCCCAGCATCACGCTTTCGGCTTCCAGCCCCCCGACCCCCACAGAGATCACGCCCAGCGCGTCCACCATGGGCGTGTGGCTGTCGGTACCCACGCAGGTGTCCGGGTAGGCCACCTGCACCCCCTGCTCATCCGGGCGGCACTGCACCACCGGAGACATCTTTTCCAGGTTGATCTGGTGCATGATGCCGTTGCCGGGAGGAATCACGTCGACGTTCTCGAACGCCAGCTTGGTCCAGTTGATGAAGTGAAAGCGGTCGTCGTTACGCCGATCTTCCACCTGGCGATTCTTCTCGAAGGCGTCCTTCTCGAAACCGGCGTGCTCCACGGCCAGCGAGTGGTCGACGATCAGCTGCGTCGGCACCACCGGGTTCACCTTGGCAGGGTCACCGCCCCTCTCCGCGATGGCGTCGCGCAGCCCGGCCAGGTCGACCAGCGCGGTCTGGCCCAGGATGTCGTGGCAAACCACCCGGGCCGGGTACCAGGGAAAGTCCAGCTCCTGCTTGCGCTCGATCAGTTGCTTGAGGGCGTCGGTCAGCAGCGCCGGATCACAGCGCCGAACCAGCTGCTCGGCCAGCACCCGAGACGTATAGGGCAACTGGGCATAGGCACCGGGCTGAATCTCCTCGACGGCCTGGCGTGTATCGAAAAAGTCCACTGGTGCGCCCGCCACCGACACATTCGGCAGCGGCTTGCGATAATTCGTGTTCATGATGCCTCTCACTTGGTCACAGAGCCAAACGCCTAGTCACGGGCTTCAATGGGCACCCATTCGCTCTTCTCCGGGCCGATGTAGTCGGCGCTGGGGCGAATAATGCGGTTATTGGCACGCTGCTCGAACACGTGGGCGGCCCAGCCGGTCAGCCGCGACATGACGAAGATGGGCGTGAACAGCTTGGTCGGAATATCCATGAAGTGGTATGCGCTGGCGTGGAAGAAATCGGCATTGCAGAACAGTTTCTTCTCCCGCCACATGACCTCTTCGCAACGTACCGATACCGGGTAGAGCACGGTGTCGCCGACGTCGTCAGCCAGCTTCTTCGACCACTCCTTGATAATTGCATTGCGCGGGTCGGACTCACGATAGATGGCATGACCAAAGCCCATGATCTTCTCTTTGCGCTCCAGCATGCCGAGCATCTCCTGCTCGGCTTCTTCGGGCGAGCGCCAGTGCTCGATCATCGCCATGGCCGCCTCGTTGGCGCCACCGTGCAGCGGGCCGCGCAGGGAGCCAATCGCCCCGGTGACGCAAGAGTGCATATCCGACAGCGTCGAGGCACACACCCGCGCGGTGAACGTGGAGGCATTGAATTCGTGCTCGGCATAGAGAATCAGCGAGACGTTCATGACCCGAGCATGCAGCTCGGAAGCGGGCTCACCACGCAGCATGTGCAGGAAGTGGCCACCCACCGAGTCATCATCGGTCTGGGTGTCGATGCGCACGCCGTCGTGGCTGAAGCGGTACCAGTAGCAGATGATCGACGGCAGCACTGCCAGCAGCCGATCCGCCACGTCCTGCTGCTGATCGAAGCTCTCTTCGGTTTCCAGATTGCCCAGCATGGAGGCACCGGTACGCATCACATCCATGGGATGGGCGTCCTTGGGAATCTGCTCGAGCACCGTCTTCAGGGCCTCGGGCAGCCCACGCAGACCTTTCAGCTTGGTAATGTAATGATCGAGCTCCGCCTGATTGGGCAGCTTGCCCTTGAGAAGCAGGTACGCTACTTCTTCGAACCTGGCCTTCTCAGCCAGCTCCTTGATGTCGAAGCCGCGATAGGTCAAGCCGGAACCGGTTTTACCCACGGTACACAGCGCCGTCGAGCCCGCACTCTGCCCACGTAATCCTGCACCTGCT
This sequence comes from Vreelandella hamiltonii, assembly GCF_014651775.1. Taxonomy (GTDB): domain Bacteria; phylum Pseudomonadota; class Gammaproteobacteria; order Pseudomonadales; family Halomonadaceae; genus Vreelandella; species Vreelandella hamiltonii. Next base: position 195,231 of record NZ_BMXN01000006.1, on the reverse strand, counting down.
AGCGGTTTATCAGCCATGGTAGTCTCCTGACGTACTCAGTATTGTCACTGTTATTAGGTGTATTGCCTGCGCACTCAAGCGTCTTTTTGTTCAGCGAACAGCGCATCGAGCTTCTGTTCGAAATCGTGGTAATTCAAGAAGTCGTACAGCTCATCGCGAGTCTGCATGGTGTCGACCACCTCGCGCTGATGGCCATGCTCCAGAATGCTCTGGTAAACCTTCAGGGCCGCCGCGTTCATGGCGCGAAAAGCCGACAGTGGATAGAGCACCATTCGACAGCCGACGTCCCCCAGCTCCTGCTGGCTGAACAGCGGCGTGGCGCCAAACTCGGTGATATTGGCCAGAATCGGCGCATTGACGCGCTGGCAGAAGGCGCGATAGTCGTCGAGGGTATGCACGGCCTCGGCGAAGATGGCGTCGGCTCCTGCTTCCACACAGGCGTTGGCGCGCTCGATGGCGGCATCGAGCCCCTCTTTCTGGAAGGCATCGGTGCGTGCAATGAGATAGAAATCCGGATCCAGCTTCGCATCGGCCGCAGCCTTGATGCGGTCCACCATCTCCTGCTGGGAAACGATCGCCTTGTTGGGGCGATGACCACAGCGCTTCTGAGCGACCTGATCTTCAAGATGCACTGCGGCGACTCCGGCGCGCTGCATCTCTTTCACGGTGCGCGCAATGTTGAACGCGCCGCCCCAGCCGGTATCGATATCCACCAGCAGCGGAAGCTCCGTGGCAGCACAGATGCGATGTGCATCCTCGACCACGTCGTTCATGGTCGTCATGCCCAGATCCGGCAGGCCGAAGGAGGCATTGGCCACGCCGCCGCCGGAGAGGTAAATGGCCTGGTGCCCCACGCGTTCAGCCATCATGGCCGTATAGGCATTGATGGTGCCCAGGATGGGCAGCGGGCGCTGGGCTTCCAGCGCGGCACGAAAGCGCCCACCGGGGCTCAGGCGAGAAGTGGATGAAGCGGTCATGACATCAGCTCCTGTCTTCGGTTGTTGTTTGTTGTTCAAGAATGGCGGCGTAGCGGTCTGCCACGTTCGCCCGTGACGCGCTGACATGGCGACGCATCAACAGCTCGGCCAGCTCGGCATCGCCGGCCTCGATGGCATCGACAATCCTGTGGTGCTCCACGAACGCCCGCTGAGGGCGGGTACCGCTGGCGCTGAACTGCGTGCGATAGAGGCGCACCAGGTAGTAGAGGTCGTCACACAGCAGGTTCATCAACATTTTGTTGTGACTGCCCTGAACGATGCGATAATGGAAATCGAGATCGCCTTCGCGCTGGTAATAGGCTTCCCCACGCTTGAGGTCGCTCTGGCTTTCGTGCAGCGCCAGAACGTCTCGCAGCCCCTGGATTTCCTCGGCAGACATGTGCTCGGCCGCCAGCCGCGCCGCCATGCTTTCCAGCGCTTCGCGCACGTCGAAAAGCTCCAGCAGCTCTTTCATGGAAAGCTTGACGACCCGGGCGCCCACATGGGGCACGCGCTCGATCAATCGGTGAGCCTCGAGACGCCGCATGGCCTCGCGCAGCGGCCCCCGAGAGATACCGTAGGTCTTCGAGAGCCCAGGCTCGGTGATTTTGCTGCCAGGTGCCAGCTCCCCACGGACAATGGCGCTTTGCAACTGGTGAAACACACGCTCGGCCAGTGTGCGTACTTCTGGCGAGACGACGTCGCTGGCGTCGCCGTCCGGGGGTGGTGAAGTGGAAGCAAGTAAGGTCATGGCTAATTGTCGACAATTAAGGAATGATGAAACTTTAGCCCTCCCCTTTTCTGACGTCAACCTCGGAAAATAAGCGTTTTTATTCACCTTTCGTTGCACGCCTGACGAGACCTCCTGCGCAAATGTCTACAATCTCTGTTGCGGCATCCTCTCCCCGCCTGCTTACGTGAGAACGCCGTCGATAAACGCGGCTGGTGTCCTTGGCGCGAGCACCCTAAAATGTGCCGCCCTTTCCGGATTGGCGTTTGCTTCATGACAACGGCGTTGACGATATCCGCTCTGCCCTATTTCTCCGACCCGCTGGCCACCTTTGCCCGATTACGGAAACGGCTAGGGGCGGTGCTGCTGGACAGTGGCCGACCCGTGGCCACCAGCGGCCGTTACGACATTCTCAGCAGCGACCCGCTAGCCACGCTGGAAATTTTCGCGAACCGCCAGGCACAGCTCAGCTCCACCACGTTGACGCTGCCAGCTCATCTCGACGATGACAGCACAGCGCAACAGCAGTGGCTGCTGGAACAGCTGCCCGCGCCCGCTCTCGACAGCGACCTGCCCTTTCTGGGCGGCTTGATCGGCTACTGGAGCTACGACCTGGGCCGCCAAGGCTGTTCGGTGCCCAGCCAGCACCCGCCCGCCACCCAACTGCCGCTGGCCCGCCTGGGCCTGTATGACTGGTGCATCACCTTTGACCACGTCACCCGACAAGCCTGGCTGGTGGCCAGCGATGCGCGCCGTCGAGAGGTGCTGGCCTGGCTGGAAGAAGCCCCGCCAGCAGGCGAGCCTTTCACGCTGACGCAGCCGTTCAAGGCCCAGCTCAACCAGGCCGAATATACCGAGCGCTTCGAGGCCGTACAGCGCTATATCCGCGCTGGTGACTGCTACCAGATCAATCTTGCACAGCGCTTCTCTGCCCGCTACGAAGGGGATGAGTGGCAAGCCTATCTGCAGCTGCGACACGCCACACCGACGCCTTTCTCGGGGTATATGGCCTGGCAGGGCCAGGCAGTGCTGTCGCTGTCGCCCGAGCGCTTCATTCAGTGCCGTGATGGCCGTGTCGAAACTCGCCCCATCAAGGGCACCAGACCCCGCGGCGATACGCCCGCAAAAGACCAGGCGCTAGCCGAGGAGCTGCTCGACAGTTCCAAGGATCGAGCCGAGAACGTGATGATCGTCGACCTGCTGCGTAACGATCTCGGGCGGGTCTGCACCCCCGGTTCGATACGTGTGCCGCAGCTTTGCCAACTGGAAAGCTACCCCAACGTGCACCATCTGGTCAGCGTCGTTCAGGGGGAGTTGGCGGCCGCACACTCACCGCTTTCGCTGCTCACGGCGGCCTTCCCCGGCGGCTCGATCACCGGCGCGCCCAAGATACGCGCCATGCAGATCATCGATGAGCTGGAACCCTGCCAGCGTAGCGTCTATTGCGGAAGCCTGGGCTATATCGACACCCGCGGCAGCATGGACACCTCGATTGCCATTCGCACCATGCTGGCCGATCATGGCAGCCTGCATGTATGGGGCGGCGGCGGACTGGTCGCCGACTCTCAGGCAGACGAGGAGTACACGGAAACCCTCGACAAGATCCGTCACCTGATCGGTGCACTGGAATAGATCAGCGCTTTGGAATAACAAAGAAGCATTGTTACATCAGAAAGGAATATAAAACCCAAACCAAACGGTATTGGGGCACCACACAGGGCTTTGGTAGCCTAAGGGCATCGCACGCTTTTCAACAGGAAACAGCATGTCCTCAGCTCTCGAAGCCATTCATCAAGAGTACGCCAACGACCCGCAAGGGTTGATCGAGTGGGCGTTTCGTCAGGGCGAGCGCCCTATTTGCACCACCAATTTCCGCCCGTTCGAAGCCGTGATTCTGCACATGGTGACGCAGGTTCGCCCTGATATCCCCATTGTCTGGATGGACAGCGGTTACAACACCGAGGCTACCTACCGGTTTGCCGATGACGTGATTCGACGGCTCGACCTCAACTTGGTGAGCTTTTTACCCCAGCGCACCCGCGCCCACCGGGAGGCCCTGGACGGCCCCATGCCGGGCATCGACGACCCGCGCCATGCGGCGTTCACTCAGGAAGTGAAGATCGAGCCGTTCGAGCGCGCCCTGGCCACCATGCGGCCCGACATCTGGTTCACTGCCCTGCGCGCCGAAGACACGCCGGAACGAGCCAAGATGCAGTCCGTTAGCCGCAACAGCGACGGCCTGCTGAAAGTGGCGCCGCTACTGAAGTGGACCGCCAAGGACATGTACGAATACCTGCAGGCCCATGACCTGCCCAACAACTTCGACTACTTCGACCCCACCAAGGTGGAAGAGAAACGCGAATGTGGGCTGCACCTGCAGCATTGATATAGCCACCTGACGAGTTCACCGCCCTGTTCACCACACCATGGGGGCGGTGAACAGGGCGGTGAGTTGGTTTATCAACCCTGAATCGCTGGCCGCGCTCAATATTCGGGGAGTTCGACACCTTCGAACAGCGCGTGCTCATGGCGGGGCCCTGCCGTGAGCGCTTCGTCCACTCGGTCGCGGGTCAGGTGGGGGGCAAAGCGCGCCAGGAAGTCATACATGTAACCGCGCATGAACGTGCCACGACGAATGCCGATCTTGGTGGTGGAGCTGGCAAACAAGTGGCTTGCGTCCAGCGCCATCAGGTCGTCATCCTGCGTAGGGTCCACCGCCATATGGGCCACGATGCCCACTCCCATGCCCAGGCGCACATAGGTCTTGATGACGTCGGCATCGGCTGCCGTCAGCACGACGTTGGGGGTCAACCCCTTGGCCTTGAAGGCATCGTCCAGCTGCGAGCGCCCGGTGAAGCCAAAGACGTAGGTCACCAAGGGATACTCGGCCAGAGCATCAAGTGTGAGCGGCCCCTCCAGCGAAGCGAGCGGGTGCTCCTTGGGTACCAGTATGCAGCGATTCCAGCGGTAGCAGGGCAGCAACACCAGGTCGGTAAACAGCTCCAGCGACTCGGTGGCAATGGCAAAGTCCGCCTGCCCTTCACTCACCATCTGGGCAATTTGCTTGGGCGTACCCTGCTGCATGTGCAGCGCCACATCTGGGTACTTGAGCGTGAATTCGCTGATGATCGGCGGCAGCGCATAGCGGGCCTGGGTATGCGTAGTAGCGATGGCCAGGCTGCCACGGCGCTCGTCGCTGTGCTCCTGGGCTACCTGCTTGATGTTTTCGGCAAGCTTGAGCACTTGCCCGGCCAGCTCGATGATCGACTGGCCAGCGGGGGTGACACGCGTGAGATGCTTGCCACTGCGAGCAAAGATCTCCACGCCCAATTCGTCTTCCAGCAGGCGAATCTGCTTGGAAATACCTGGCTGAGAGGTAAACAGACTCTGGGCAGTTGCTGACACATTCAGGTTATGTCGATTGACTTCCCAGATATAGCGAAGTTGCTGTAGCTTCATATCCTCACCTAATGTTCGATGCCGGGAAACGTCCCAAAACGCCCCGCGCTGCTGCCACTGCGTACCTGCCCGATGCTCGGAGCATGACGCTCAACGAGCATAATTGTGAATAAAAAAACGATCTATAATTCCCATATAGTATAAAAAATCATCGCTATCAGCATCCATTAATTTTTTCTATTTCAGCGCAAAACGCATCTGGAATTTGCCAGCATCCGCCGTGACCGCTAACATCTGGCAACTTGGCGCGGTGAAAGAGCGCTGGTAAATCGCGTATAGACCGTTGCTCCATTTGAGGCAACGTAACTGCAAGAGCAACGCAAACGGGAGAAGCAAATGGCTAACAATGTTGATGTCACCAACGCCAATTTTGAGCAAGAAGTCCTCAACGCCGAACAGCCTGTCCTGCTCAAATTCTGGGCCCCCTGGTGCGGCCCATGTAAAGTCATGGCACCTGTGGTCGATGAAGTCGCTGCCGAGCGCGGCGACAATCTGAAAGTCGTCAGCGTCAACGTAGACGATGCACCGGAAATTGCCGCTGAGCAGGGTGTACGTGGCGTGCCCACGGTCATGCTGTTCAAGTCGGGCACCAAGGTCGCTTCGCTGGTCGGCGCGCAGTCCAAGTCGCAACTGACTCAGTTCATCGACCAGAACGCCTGAGCACTTCCAATCACCGCTGGCCTCGCCAGCGGTGATTGCCCCTCCCGCCCTTGCCTGCCCTACTGCTCCTGCTTGTCCCGCTTCAGCGGTGGCCGCCGCGCATCGCCCGGCTGAAGAGTCGAACGGCGCTGCTTGCCAGGCCCTAACAGGTGCGCCATCCAGCGCGTTTGTGGATGACTGTCCAAGGCAATCTTGAGCGTCATGGTCAGCACTACCGACAGCAACATACCCGCCGCGCCGAAAATCCAGCCCCATACCACCAGGGAAAGAAACGCCACGAAGGTGGATAGCCCCAGCGCCTGCCCCATGACCCGCGGCTCGACCAGATTGCCCAGAATGAAGTTGATGACCAAATAGGCCGACGCCAGCATGAATGCCTGCAGCACACCGCCATCCTGAGACACCAGCAGCAGCAAGACAGGAGGAATGGCCGCCAGAGCAGAGCCAATGTTGGGAATGAAGTTGAGGGCAAAGGCCAGCACCCCCCAGAGCAGCGGGAAATCGACCCCTACCATCAGGCAGGAAAGCCACACCAGAACACCGGTGGCCAGGCTGATGACCGTCTTCACGGCCAGATAGCGCTTCAGGGTCAAGCTGAACTCGCTGAAACGTTTCAGGCTAGGCGCAGGGTTTTCCAACGCGCGCGAGACCTTGTCACGAAAGTGCAGCGTCTCGAACAGCATGAAGATCACCAACAGCGCCACGATGGTGCCCTGCATGAACAGCGAGCCCAGCTCTCCCAGCAGCAGGGCAACCCATGAGCCATCGTCTTCCATGGCAAACGCCGAACTCAGCTGTTCCGGGTTGATCGCCAAGCCATGGGACGCCAGCGTATTGAGCAAATTCCAGTAATGCTCGTACAAGCGCGCCTCGATGTCCGGCAGCGCTTCCACGAAAGTGCCGAAGCTGTTGACCACCAGCAGGCCAATCAGGGAAATGAAGGCCAGTAGCACCAGCAGCGTCAGCATGGCTGCCGTACGCCGGCTCAGCCCCCAGCCATGCAGCCACTGCACTGGCGACGTGCACACCACCGCAATGAACACCGCCAATAGCAAAGGTACCAGCAGATCGGCACCTACTTTCATTCCGGCAACGATGACCACCAGCGCGGCCAGCGCCAGGGTAGCGTTAAGTGGAATACTGCGATAATCCTCATCTGACAACTTCGACATAGCCTGATCCTTAGCATGTTATCCGTACATAATGGCTGCTGGCGTGACAATGCACAAACCGTGCACCTATTGAGAAAGACGTCATCACGACTCATTAGCCTGTGAACTTTCCGTGTATCTCTGCTTCAAAGCTGCGGGTAATGACCCACATTCGCTCTCACAACACATTGGCTCTCTCAGCAAGGAAGTGACTCCATGCAAACCCAGCTCAACTCCGTCAATCGGCTGCGCCACCCTATCAAACGCCTTCGCTATGGCGTGTTGGGGGGCGCCCTTCTCGCACTATTGGTCGCCCCCATCAGCCAGGCAGCACCGCCTCCCCCAAGCGTCTTCGTGCAAGCGCAGTCGTGGGTAGAAGTCGAGCCCGACAAGGCGACGCTCAGCGCGCGGCTATGGGAAAACACCCCTGCCGTGTCTGCCCTGGAAGACACCCAAAGCGATGAGCTGAGCGACGCCCGGCAGCGGCTGGAGCAGCGCGCCAGTGAGCTGATTGCGGCCATCGAGGAAGCGGGCATCAAGCAGCGCGCCATCACGGCGGGCTCGCTCAACGTCTACCCCGAGTACGTGGCAGGCCCGCGTAGTGACGATGGCGAGCAGGAGAACCTGATGCGTACGCGTCTCGAACGCCCGTTCAGCGTCGAACTGGCTGACGTAGAACAGCTGGGGGATGTGCTGGACGCGCTGATCGGCGCGGGGGTCAATGCCCTGGATGGCGTGCAGTTTGACCTGCACGACCGTGACGCCGCCACCGATGAAGCATTGACCAAAGCGCTGGAGAAGGCCCGCCACAAGGCAGACCTGATGGCCACCACCCTTGGCGTGGAGCTGGGCCATGTCCAGCGTATCGAAGAGACCCAGGCGCCCATCTTCCAGCCACGCATGATGGCCATGCGGGCCGAAAGTGACGCCGTGGGTAGCGGCTCAGCCAGCGACTATCGCCCCGGCACCATTCGCATCGATGCTGGCGTGAACGTCGAGTGGGCCATTACAGGGCAAGACGCTCCTGACCGCCCAGATAGCGCTGAAGAGGCGCCGGCACGCTAATCGAACCATCCGCCTGCTGGTGGTTCTCCAATACCGCCAGCAGGCACCGCCCTACCGCCAGCCCCGAACCGTTCAGGGTATGCAGCAGCAGCGGCTTTTTCGAATCCGGGTGGCGGTAGCGAGCCTGCATGCGACGCGCCTGGAAGTCTTCGCAGTTGGAGACCGACGAAATTTCCCGGTAGGTGTTCTGGCTGGGCAGCCACACTTCCAGATCGTAGGTTTTCGCTGCCCCAAAGCCCATATCCCCTGTGCAGAGCGTCACGACCCGGTAAGGCAGCTCCAGAGCCTGCAGGATCGCCTCGGCATGCTCGCGCATCTCCTCCAGCGCCGCATAGCTCTTGTCGGGCTCGACGATTTGTACCATTTCGACCTTATCGAATTGATGCTGGCGAATCATGCCCCGGGTGTCGCGCCCATGAGAACCGGCCTCGCTACGAAAACAGGGCGTGTGCGCGGTCAGCTTCATGGGTAGCGCCGACAGCTCGACGATCTCGTCGCGCACAAAGTTGGTCAGCGGCACCTCGGAGGTGGGAATCAGGTGGTACTCTCGCTCATCGTCGAGCTTGAACAGGTCTTCGCCAAATTTCGGCAGTTGCCCCGTTCCCATCAGCGAATCGCGATTCACCATGTAGGGCACATAGCACTCTTCATAACCATGTTGCTGGGTTTGCGTATCCAGCATGAACTGGGCCAGTGCACGATGCAGACGCGCGATCGGCCCACGCATGACGGCAAATCGCGCTCCGGTCAGCTTGGCGGCCAGTTCGAAATCCAGATAGCCCGAACGCTTGCCCAGGTCCACGTGGTCCAACACCTCGAAGTCGAACTCACGGGGCGTGCCCCAGCGGTGCAACTCGACGTTGTCGTCTTCGTTCTTGCCTTCCGGCACGCTGTCATGGGGCAGGTTCGGAATACCGCTGATGGCATCGTCCCACTCCTCCTGCACCTCAGCCAACTCTTTCTTGGCCTTGTCCAGGCGGTCGCCCAGGTCACTTACTTCATCCAGCAGCGGCTGGATGTCTTCGCCGTTGGCCTTGGCCTTGCCAATCGCCTTGGAACGCATGTTGCGCTCGTTTTGCAGCTGCTCGGTCTGAGTCTGCAACTCACGACGGCGCGACTCCAGCGCCTGCAGTGCCGCTGTATCGAGTTCGAAGCCCCGCCGGGCCAGTTGTTGCGCCGTCGTCTCCAGATCACCGCGCAGCAGTTTCGGATCGAGCATGAGGTATTCCTTGGCCAGAATTCAATGACACGCGCCGCCCAGGGCGCGACAAAGGCGACCATTGTAGGCAAAAGCGCGGACGGGAGCCATGGCCATTGTACGAGGGAAAAGCGGACATGAAGATTGTAGGCGTTTGGCTATAGCAAAACGCTGCATTTTAAAGCTAAGGTAGTGCAAAGCCTCACCATACTGAGCAACCATAATCTCTCTCGGTCTCGCCAGCGCCAACGGCCAGGCAAGATGCACGCCTGGAGTAGCTGGGGTAAAGTACGCTATTCCCCTATTCGCCCCCAGCAGTGACGGCTCGATTCACCATGATTGCATCTCTGGATACCCGCACGGCCCCCGCTGAACGTTTGAAGGGCCACTACGTCCGCTTCCTCGACGCCCTGCGCGCCCGCGGTTTCGAGGGCGAAATCGCCCCGGATTACGCCAACCGCACCGTGCTGGCCACCGACAACTCGATTTATCAGCGCCTGCCCCAGGCAGCGGTCTTCCCCAGGCACGCCGAAGACCTGGAGCGCTTGGCCAAGCTGGCTGCCGAGCTGCCCCACCGGGAAGTGGTGCTGACCCCCAGAGGTGGCGGCACCGGCACCAATGGCCAATCGCTGACCGACGGCATCGTGGTGGACGTTTCCCGCCACATGAACCAGATCCTCGAGATCGACGTGGAAGCACGGCGGGTGCGGGTGCAGGCCGGGGTGGTCAAGGACCAGTTGAACGCCGCTCTGAAACCCCACGGGCTATTTTTCGCCCCCGAACTGTCGACCTCCAATCGGGCCACCATCGGTGGCATGATTTCCACCGATGCCAGCGGCCAGGGCAGCTGCGAATATGGCAAGACCCGCCATCACGTACTGGCGCTGGATACCATCCTGCTCGGTGGGCAGCACCTGCACAGCCGCCCGCTGAGCGAGGAAGAGGAGCAGCAAGCACTGGCCGAGGAAGGCGTACTGGGGAAAGTACACCGTACCGCTGCCACCATCATCGACCAGCAGAAGGCGTTGATCGACGCCAAGTTCCCCCCGCTCAACCGCTGCCTGACCGGCTATGACCTGGCCCATCTGCGTGAGGACGGCCAGCTCAACCTGAACAGCCTGCTGTGTGGCTCCGAAGGCTCGCTGGGCTTCCTGAACGAGGCGGTGCTGAACGTGCTGCCGATTCCGAAGTACGCGACGCTGGTGAACGTTCGCTATGCCAGCTTCATGGATGCGCTGCGCGATGCCAAGGCGCTGATGGCCAGTAGCGCTCGCCCTACCTCCATCGAGACCGTGGGCGACACGGTGCTGCAGCTAGCCATGGAAGATTTCGTCTGGGACAGCGTGGCCGAGTTCTTCCCGGCGGGCAGCACGCCCATACAGGGCATCAACCTGATCGAGTTCAACGACGACGACGCCGATACGCTGGCCGAGCGAGTGGCGGCATTCACCCGGCACCTTGGCCAGGACACCCGCGTCGAGCGGCTGGGCTACACCTTGGCGGAAGGCCGCCCACAAATTCAGAAAGTCTACGCCATGCGCAAGCGCTCGGTGGGCCTGCTGGGCAATGTGCAGGGAGAAAAGCGCCCGCTACCCTTCGTGGAAGATACCGCCGTGCCGCCGGAACACCTGGCCGAGTTCATCGCCGAGTTCCGCGCGGCACTGGATGCTCGCCAGCTCTCCTACGGCATGTTCGGCCATGTGGATGCGGGGGTGCTGCACGTGCGCCCGGCACTGGACATGAAAGACCCCGAGCAGCAAGCGCTGATTCGGGAGATTTCCGATGAAGTGGTCGCCCTGACCCAGAAATATGGCGGGCTGCTGTGGGGTGAACATGGCAAGGGCGTGCGTTCGGAGTATGGCCCCACCTTCTTTGGTGAGCTGTACCCTTGCCTGCAGCAGATCAAGGCGGCCTTCGACCCGCATAACCAGCTCAACCCTGGCAAGATCGCCTCGCCCGCTGAAAATGCCCCGCTGATCGCCAGACAGAGCGACCCGGAGCTGCTGCGCGTGGATGGCGTAACGATGCGCGGCCAGCTGGACCGCACCATCGACGAACGCGCCTGGCAGGCTTACGACGCAGCGGTTTACTGCAACGGCAACGGCGCCTGCTACAACTACGATGTGGACGACCCCATGTGCCCGTCGTGGAAGGCCACCCGCGACCGCCGACACTCTCCCAAAGGCCGTGCCAGCCTGATCCGGGAATGGCTGCGCTTGCAGTCTCAGGCAGGCATCGACGTGGTCGAAGAGTCGCGCAAGAAGAAGGCCGAACGCAGCTGGGGCTTTATCAAGAGCTTTCCCAAGCGAGTGATGAACACCCTCAGCCGTCAGCAGCACCACGACTACTCCCACGAAGTGTACGATGCCATGGCAGGCTGCCTGGCGTGCAAATCCTGCGCAGGCCAGTGCCCTATCAAGGTCCACGTGCCTCAGTTCCGTGCGCAGTTCCTGGAGGTCTACCACGGCCGCTATTTGCGCCCGCTGCGCGACTACGTGATCGGGGGCACCGAGTTCATGCTGCCCGCGCTGACCAGGATCGCCCCTCTGTATAACGCCGCCCTGGGGCAGCGCTGGGTCACCCAACTGATGCACAAAGGGCTCGGCATCAGCGACTCCCCCACGCTCTCCCGCGCCAGCGTGAAAAAGCAGCTGCGTGCCTGGGGGGTGGCAGAAGCCACGCCTACGTCACTGGCCCTGCTCACCGAACAGCAGCGCGCGCAGAGCGTGATCATCGTGCAGGACGCGTTCACGACTCACTTCGAAGCCAGGCTGGTGATGGATGTCGTAGAGCTGCTGTCGCGGCTGAACCTGCGCGTGTTCGTGATGCCGTTTTCCACCAACGGTAAGCCGCTCCACGTACAAGGCTTTTTAGGTGCCTTCGAGCGCACCGCGGCCAAGCAGGCCAGGCGCCTGCGGGCGCTGAGCGAGTTCGACGTGCCCATGGTAGGCATCGACCCAGCCATGACGCTGACCTATCGCCAGGAGTACGTCAAAGCGCTGGGCAGCGAACAGGTGCCCACGGTGCTGATGCTGCAGGAGTGGCTTGCTACCCGTGTCAACACGCTCAATCCCAGCCCGGTGAAGCTGAATGACCCGGGCTACAAGCTGCTTTCCCATTGCACCGAAAAAACCAACGCGCCGGGCAGCCCCAAAGCGTGGCAGCAGGTGTTTGCTGCCTTTGGCTTGCAGCTGGAGCTGGCCACCACGGGCTGCTGCGGCATGTCGGGTACTTACGGCCATGAAAGCCGTAACGTCGCCACCTCCAAAACCATCTACGCCCAGTCTTGGCAGCCTCAGGTAGAGGCCGAAGAGAACGCAGGCAAGCTGCTGGCCACCGGGTACTCGTGCCGTAGCCAGGTGAAGCGTTACTCAGCGCAAACGCTGGCTCATCCGCTTCAGGCGCTGCTCCACTGCCTGCGTAGCCAATAACCGCCTCGAACCGCAACGCGAAGGGCCTGCTGTCTCCAGCAGGCCCTTTGGTTTTCCGGCGGTTGCCGCTAATCCGTTAGCTCTCTTCCTGCTGTTGACGTCCTCCCCGCCCTAAAGGACGGGGATTCCAACTTCTTGAGGGCAACGTCCTGCCCCGAGGCTGAGGATATTCCGGGCCGCATTCACGTCCCGGTCGTGGAGTACACCACACTCCACGCACTCCCAGACCCTTACTCGCAACCCGTTGACGCCCTGCGGCCCGCTAAGCGAGCCGCACGACGAACAGGCGCGGGTGGTGTTGGTTTCGCGAACGACCCTGAAGACGATGCCTGCGTGAGCGCATTTATATTCCAGCATCGTTTTCAGTTGTGACCAGCCAGCGTCGTAGACGCTTTTGGCCATCCTGGTCTTCGCGAGCCTGGTTGAGGAAACATCGCCCACGACGATTTCGCCGTACTGGTTGACGAGTTTCCGGGAAAACTTGTGCTGCGCGTCCTGGCGACGGTTCTTGATCTTGGCGTGAATAGCTTTTACCCGCCGCTTGTTGCGGGCACGTTGGGCTGTCGCCAACTGGTCTTCCATGCGGCGGTAGAAGCGGCTGTTTTCCAGCCTTCCTCCATCGCTACAGGTGGCCACATCCTTGAGCCCAAGGTCGATGCCAACGGCGCCCTGCCCAAGCGTCGGCTGCACGTCCACCTCGACCGCAACATTGAAATACCACCGGCCCCGGCTATCTTCGTTGAAACTGCCGGCACGGAACTTGTATGTCGACAGGCCGTAGCTATCCCACACCTTGAAGTAGGTGCCGTTGTGAAATACCTGCCCGTTCTTCCACTTGGCCGCGCCGGTATTGACCGGAATCCAGCCAAGTGAGCGGCGTACACCGCCGGACTTGCGCCAATTCAAGCGGGGCTTTTTGAACTGCTTGCGGCGGGCAACGTATTCAGCAGCGATGCATTGCAGCGTTTGGCTGTGCAGGCCGAGGTCCTTGCCAGCACCCTTGGTATAGGGGTGCATGTCGTAGGCAGACAGAAACAGACCTTTCTCCCGAATGGCTCGGGAAGACAGTTCGTTGAGGTAGTTCCAAACAAAATTCACGCTGCGGGCCATGCGGTTAAGCTCGGCGGCGTGTTTGTCCTTCACTCGAACCTTGAGGGTCTTGGTCTGCTTCATGGCTTCGAATATACTTGGTCTATGGAAACCAAACAAGCTATCAGAACAGGAAGACACTGCCTTTTTAAACTCCATGCCCATTTGGTATTTGTCACCAGGTATCGGGGCAAGGTGTTCACCGGCGCGCATCTCAACTCCCTCGAATTGCTTTTCGACCGAGTGTGTCGGGACTTCGAGGCGGAGCTACAGGAGTTCAACGGTGAAACCGATCACGTCCATTTGCTTGTCAACTTTCCACCCAAAGTGGCGGTATCCAAGCTGGTGAATAGTTTGAAGGGGGTATCCAGCCGGCGGATGAAGTTACTACACCCTGAACCGGTGCAGCCCGCCTACCGGAAGAACTCGCTGTGGAGTCCAAGCTACTTTGCGGGAAGTGTCGGAGGCGCCCCCCCTGAGCATGGTCAAGCAGTATATTGAGCAATAATCGAGGCCGGACTAGGGGCGCTCTCGCGCCCCTCGCTATCCATCCTCGCACTAGAAGTACGAGGTTTTTCGCGATGTTCGATAACCGCCCCGTCACGGGGAGGGCGCGGGGTCCAGACGGTAGCCAAAACCGCGCTGGGTCGTGATCAATGACTCCCCGGCACCATGTACGTCCAGTTTACTACGCAGCCGCCGGATATAGACATTGACGATATTGGTCAGCGGGTCTTCGTGGGCACCCCAGACACTGGCCAGGATGCGCTCTCGGCTGTACAGCTTGCCGGGCGTACTCATCAGCAGTTCGAGGATCGCCAGCTCCTTGGGTGTCAGCTCGATCCGCTGGCCGCCCCGGGTCACGCTACGCTGCTCACGATTCAGGCACAGGTCGCCCACCCGCAGCTCGTTCACTTCCTGGCTGGCCGGGTGGCCCCAGGAACGGCGCTGCAGGGCGGCAATGCGCGCCAGCAGCTCCTCGAAGGCAAACGGCTTGACCAGATAGTCGTCGGCCCCGGACTCCAGGCCCGAGACACGATCCTCAATGCTGTCCAGCGCGGTCAGCATCAGAATGGGGAACGCCACCCCCGCCGTGCGCAAGCTGCGACAGATATCGGTGCCGGTGATGTCCGGCAGCAGCCGATCCAGAATCACCACCGGCTGCCGATCGGGCTCCCGTGCACACTGCACGAGGTGCAGCAGCGCCACCTGCCCTTCACTGAAAGCCTCCACCTGGTAGCCTTCGGCCGTCAGGCCTCTGCTCAAGAAATCGCGAATCCTGGGGTCATCTTCGATGACGACTATGTGCATCCTGATTACCTCATGACGCTCAGCGCGGGGCCCGCCTGGGCGTGCACCGGCAGCTGCAGCAGCGCCTCACAGCCGCCTTCAGGGGCGGCCCTCAGGCTGAGCGTACCTCCATGTAAACGCGTCAGCAGCATGGCAACAGTTTATCAAAGGTCGCCAGCGCCGCCTGGCGCTCCTCGACCAGCGCAGCCGTCAGCTCACTGGAGGGCTGCATCCTGGCCGCCAGGCGGTCGCTGTTGACATGCAAACGTTCAAGATGGGTGTGCATCTCGTGAAGAATGAAATCGCGCTCTTGCACGTCGGCTGGCTGGCCGCCCTGTTGAGCGTTGGCCAGCCAGGTACGCAGCTGGTTCTTGCTGTCGGAAAACGCCAGAAAACCCGCGTGAAGGTCACTGGAAAGCCTGCCCAGCTCTACCTTCTGCCGAGCGCCGTCGATGGCCCACACGGCCACGCCGCCCTGAGCGAGGGTCAGCATGATCAACACCAACAGTGCCACCAGCAGGCGACGCTGAAACATCGGCAGCTCTCCTGAAAACCGCTTTCCGCAGCGCTTTTTCGACCCCCAGGATCAGAAAAACAGACGCTTCAATGCAAGGCCCGGGTCCTCTTCACGCATGAAGGCTTCCCCTACCAGAAAACCGTTGACGTCGTGATCACGCATGCGCTCCACATCGTCACGGGTATGAATCCCCGATTCGGTGATCACGGTGACGCTGTGCGGAATGCGCGTCAGCAGGTCCAGTGTGGTATCCAGGCGGGTATCGAAGGTATGCAGGTTGCGGTTATTGATGCCGACCAGCTTGAGATTCAGCGCCAGAGCACGCTCGAGTTCATCGGCATCGTGCACTTCGACCAGCACGTCCATGCCCATGGCGTTGGCCTGCTGATGCAGGTCCCGAAGCTTCGCATCGTCCAGCGCCGCCACGATCAGCAGGATACAGTCTGCGCCAATGGCTCGCGCTTCCGTCACCTGATAGCCGTGGGTAATGAAGTCCTTGCGAATGACCGGCAGTTCGCAGGCATCCCGCGCGGCGATCAGATAATCTTCGTGGCCCTGAAAAAAGTCGGCATCCGTGAGCACCGACAGACAAGCGGCGCCGCCCTGGGCATAGCTGCGGGCTATGTCGGCAGGGTGGAACTTCTCGCGCATGACTCCCTTGGAGGGGGACGCCTTCTTCACTTCGGCAATCACCGCAGGATCACCCACCTGGATGCGCTGGTTCAACGCCTCGATGAAGCCGCGCGGCGCGCTCTGCTGACCCGCCAGTGCCAACAGGTCCTGTTCGGAAACCGCCTGCTCGCGCTCGGCGACCTCCTGGTCCTTGCGAGCCAGAATGCGCGTGAGAATGGTGGGAGTAGCCTGCTCTGTCATGGCGTTGATCATCCTTTGAAAACACTGGTGAAGTGCGAAAGCTCTCTGAGCTTTTCGAGGGGCAATTTGGAGGCCTGCGCATCCTGGGCCACCATCACGCCCTCTTTCAAGCTGTCGGCTATGCCGGCACAGTAGAGCGCGGCACCGGCGTTCAGGGCCACGATATCTGCCGCGGCGCCTTCGCCACTCAGGGATGCCTTTACTAACCGCAGGCTATCTTCGGCACTGGTGGCTTTCAGCGCCGCCAGGCTCTGGCGCTCGATGCCCAGCGCTTCGGGGGCAATGGTGTAGCGGGTGATCTCACCCTCTTTCAGCTCGGCCACCTGGGTGGGGGCTGCCAGGGAAATTTCGTCCAGGCCATCATCGGAGTGGACGACCATCACGTGGCGACTGCCCAGTTTGCGTAGCACTTCGGCCATCAGCGGCACCAGTTCGGCGGAATACACGCCCAGCACCTGATTGGGCGCACCGGCCGGGTTGGTCAACGGGCCAAGAATATTGAACAGCGTGCGCACGCCCATTTCACGACGCGGCCCAATCGCATAGCGCATGGCCGGATGGTGGTTGGGGGCAAACATGAAGCCGACCCCCACCTGCTCGATACAGCGCGCCACTTGTTCCGGCTTCAAATCAAGGTAGATGCCCGCGATATCAAACAGGTCCGCACTGCCAGATGACGAGGAAACGCTGCGATTACCGTGCTTGGCCACATGGGCACCGGCTGCCGCCGCCACAAAACTGGCCGCCGTGGAGACATTGAACAGATTGGCGCCATCACCACCGGTGCCGACGATATCCACCACGTTATCAGCATGCAGCGTGACGCGCTTCATCAGGTCGCGCATCACCTGGGCGGCGGCGCTGATCTCCTCGGCGCTCTCACCCTTCATGGCCAGCCCTACCAACAAGCCGCCAATTTGTGCATCGGAGGCCTCGCCGGTCATGATCTGGCGCATCAACGCGTGCATGGCATCGAAAGAGAGGTCTTCGCGGCGCATCACCGCGTTAATTGCGTCTCGCATTTGCATGAGCAGATAAGCCCCTAAAGCGTATGAATTTGGCGATCAGCCGCGTCGCAAGAAATTGGCCAATAACGCATGGCCCTGGCGCGTGAGTATCGACTCCGGATGAAACTGCACGCCCTCGACGTCCAGGGTACGGTGACGAAACCCCATGATGAGCCCCGGCGTCACGTCACTCTCTGCGGTCCAGGCGGTGACTTCCAGGCAGTCGGGCAAGCGGTGCTGGTCGACCACCAGCGAGTGGTAGCGCGTGACTTCCAGCGGATTTTCCAGACCGTCAAACACCCCGGCTCCACCATGTACCACCGCAGACGTCTTGCCGTGCATCACCTGAGGAGCGCGCACCACCTTGCCACCGTATACCTGCCCGATGGCCTGATGACCCAGACAAACCCCCAGAATGGGCAGTCGGCCCGCGAAGTGTTCGATGGCAGCCAGCGAGACGCCCGCCTCATTCGGGGTACATGGCCCCGGCGAAATCACCAGATGGGTAGGTGCCAGCGCTTCCATCTGCGCCAAGGTGATCTCATCGTTGCGGTAGGTCATCACCTCGGCATTCAGCTCCCCCAGGTACTGGACGATGTTGAAGGTGAAGCTATCGTAATTATCGACCATTAAGACTTTATTCATGACAACCCTTTAATTTTCTGATGAATTTTGCCATGAAAGCCTGCCTGTTATACACGCCATTATACACATCGAACGTGGAGTTCAGTGGAACGTGGGCCATCGGACACCCCTGAGGGCAGGTTGAAACAGAACACATCACGCCATACTCTTGCAACGTACATAGCAAGGGGCTGAAGTGGCAAAGGGGCGACAAGTAAACTCTAGCGGGCACCGGCAACAGCACGATGCGCAATAGTGAGGGAGGTCAAGGTCATCCGGCAATCTCCTTGGGTCCTGGAGCCGCCGTGACAGAAAGCTATCTACAGAGCCTTGCCTAGCGGTACGACGGCAAGGTACGGGGCGAGGCCGCAACGATACGCCGCTTCCTATTGGAAGCGCCACCACTGCTGAGCAACATTGACCGATGCGGTACGGGCCATGGCAGATCGAAATTCATTCAATTGATTATAAGAGCTGTGCAGGCACCAAGGCTCCCAAAGCACCCTCAGGCTTTCATGATAACACAGCCCCTCGGCCCCTCGTCCACTACTTGCCCACAGAACCGCCAATCCGTATTATCGCACTCTCCTCAGGCTATGTCCCTTCTGCGGTACCCACAGGCCCTCACCGAGCGGCAAGCGGAGTGCTCCCAATGACATAACCAGCTGATTAGCACGCCTGCCCCCACCTGTGCATGTCCGTGCTTTACGAACATAATGAAGGGCTCGGTTTCACCTTTACGCTCGGTCTGAGTAGCCTTGAGGTCAACAAAGTATATATAGGACCGAAGTACTCCCTCGCCCACTGCAAATCTAACCTTGAGATAGTCAACTCAAGAAGATCCGTTGTCATGTTGCTCTATCAGAAAGCTGAGAAGGCCTAACCGGCTTAACCTCCCGGACAAAACCAATCGAAACGGTATGGATGCAGCGCCAATGCAAGGCCAATTAGACCATCCATAAAACACCAGACACCAAATGGGTCTTGATTAAGGAACCAAGGCGTAGGACGCTGATCGTTGAGCACAGACCAACTAGGTGAAAGTCGAGGTCAATGCGGTGTTTCGCGGCATCGTGCTACCCGTCGAAAGCAATCCACTGAGCGCCCAGACCAGTGATCTGTTCAGCGTCGAGTTCGAAGCGCCGACTTTAACCGCCTGAGAATCAGCTAGCCGAATGCGGCTGCTCGGCGCCACCCCTGATGGAGAGCGATTGCAAGCCACTCTTGGCTAGGCGCGACACAGGCCTCTTCAAACAGCTCGCAGACGTTTGACCGGGAATGAGACGAAAGGCTTAATTTCCTTGAGCACGAACATGCTCTGCATTTCCTTGATGCCAGGCAGCTGCCGAACACTGGACATCGCAAAATCAGCGAATGAATCCAGGTCAGAAGCCACCACCTGCAGCAGGAAATCGGCGTCACCACCGATGCTGTAGCACGCAACGACATCCTCAAGTTGCATGACTTCCTGCTCGAACTTCCTAGCCTCAGATTCACTGTGGCGGTCGATTTTGATCCGTATGAAAACCATGACCCCAAGCCCGATCTTTCGGCGATCCAAGACTGCACGGTAGCCCTGAATGTAGTTTTGATCTTCCAAATGCTTCACTCGACGCCAGCACGGAGATGCAGACATGCCGATCTGATCGGCCAGCATTTGGTTGGTGATCCTGCCATCTTGCTGCAGCGCGGTCAGAATTTTGACATCTGTCAGACTTAACGCTTGATCGGTCATATTTTTCACTCATCAGCGAATTTCTGGTAAATCCTACCATTCCTGATATGACTTGCAACAAGAATAGAAAGCACTTTTCCGACCCTATCAATTAACATTTTAATCCAGTTGCATAAGACTAAATAACTGCCATGCTGCACTGAGTGCTAAGCACTTTATTTTAAATACCAAGTTGATCGGAAAATTAGATAATCGCGTTTACTAGGCGAGACATGAGGATGAGAAATGATTTTCCACCTAGTGGCTTTTAAGCTTAATAGCTCTTTACAGTGGTGTGACAAAGAGGTCATCGAGGCAGAGGCAGCGACTCGCGAACATCCAAAACATATTAGCGAAATACGTGGTTGGCTTTGCGCCCGGAATATAAGTCCACGCGAACAAGCCATGGACTTCGTTGTAATGGGACTATTTGAAAACCAGGAAGACCTTTCTGCATATTTAATCCACCCCAATCATCAACAGGGCGTCCAAAAGTGGAAGAAAATTGCCAACTGGAAAGTGGTTGATATTGAGCTCGGCAGCGACACAACAAGGTTCTTTGGGTTATTGAACGCTCTGGTTGGCGTCAGCGGGAAACTCGTGCAGAGCTGATTTTTAAAAAAGGAGAAGCCAATGAATTTTGATGCAGCCACCCACAAGTGCGTCATCGTAGTCGACAAGGAGCTGGGGCTAGGGCATGCGGCTAATGCTGTTAGCGTCATAGGTGTCAGCATGGGACGCTCGGTAGAAAACCTGGTAGGGCCAGACATGCGAAGTCAGGATAACGTGAATTACCCCGGCGTCATCTACACCCCCTTGCCAATACTGCTCTCCAGCAAAGAAAAGCTGCGCGAAATACTTGTAAAAACACTGGAGGAGGATGAGATTCACAACATCCCGTTCAGTGCCCTGGCGCAATCCTGTAGAACCTATCAAGAGTACGAAGAGCGCATGTCAGCAGCCGATAGCTCTTCCATTGAACTGGTCGCCATTGGACTGGTCGGCTCCAAAAAAAAGATCACCAAGCTAACTGGCAGTCTTCCGCTATTCAAGTAACAAGGGGGCCTCAATGTACGCCTTATTCAAGCCTGATCTTCTGAAGCTGGCTCATACTGTTTATCATCAACACGAGCTATTTGAGAATGGCAAAGTCTCCGCTGACGAGTTAAACAGCATCCAACTTGAGCGGCTTAAAAGCACGCTTCGCTATGTCAGGGAATATGCGCCTTTTTATCGTACTGCACTGTCCGCCATGTCTGATTCAGACATAGATGATCTGAACTGGGATGCATTTCGTAAATTGCCATTCACTACGAAGAGTGATTTGCGCACAGCCGGGCATGAGATGGCTGCTGCGCCGCTGACTGAAGCCTGGATCTACTATGAGACTACGGGCACCACTGGCGCAGCCACCCCATGTCCTCGCAACGAGCAGGACTCCATCTTCAACAACAGCCCGCTGATACTCCGTTATGGCGAGATTTTCCGCGCCCACGGTTCTCAGCATATTATCGGTGTAATGGGGCCTACGGAACTGCATTCGACTGGAGATACTTTCGAGGATGTGTGTCGCAGCTTGGGCCACACTGTCGTGAAAATGTGGCCGCGCTCACCCACTGTAGGGCTGGACCGGGCCGTGACGCTGATCAGGGAACTGAAGATCACCGCGCTAGTCTGCACACCAGCCATTGCCATCAGCCTAGCCAAACATCTGCTCCAAAGAGATTGCCAACCTTCCCACTTGGGCGTGAAGCTGATTTTTACCCTAGGCGAGCTCACTACGCCTGCCCTGCTGCGAAATATCGGTGAGGTTTGGGGTAGTACCATCTACAACTGCATGTATGCGTCACAGGAGTCATCAATCCTTGCAGTGAGCAACATTCAAGGAAACCTCTGCACGGTTCCCTTAAATATTGTTTATGAAGTGATAGATCCGCTGACGGGGCAAGTCTTGGAACCCGAGGACGACAGAATGACAGGCGAACTGGTCATCACCCACCTCTATCCAGGGCAGAAGCCACTGATCCGCTATCGCACTGGCGATATGGTCAGAGCCCAAGTGCTGAATACGGGCCAGTGGCACATCATTCCTATCGGCCGGGTCAGAGACACCTTGATAATCAATGGCAGCACCCACTGCGCCTACGACATCGAAGCCACACTGCTCGAGAATCTCAAAGGCTGCTTAGATTACCATATCCTAGTGGAGGCCGTTGCAGGCGCCGACCAACTGAGCGTCACGCTGGAATTAGAGAGCAGCAGCGCTACCCTGAACAACCTGCAGTTCATTGCCAGCTCCATGGCGGAAAAGCTTAATACTCGCGTTCGCATCGCGGTCGGTTCGACTGATGCCGTGACGGGTACTGCGGCAATGGTTAGCTGGAAAGCCGCCAGACTCCATGACAAGCGTCAAGGCAGTGATAACCAGGAGCGCGAAACCGCATTGAAAATTGCAACGTGGAGGGCCTGACCATGGCGGATTCGCTTGGCACCGTCTCGACTGTGCCGCGCAAACCTCACCCTTGGGTATATCTAGATGGAGAGATAGTGCCAGCTGCAGAAGCCCTAGTCCCAACAACGACCCAAGCCTTCAATTATGGCACTGCCGTTTTCGAAGGCATCCGTGCCTATGCTTCCGGCAATGGTCAACTGAATGTCTTCCGGCTGGACGACCACCTTAAGCGACTAGAGCACTCGGCCAAATTTTTGCAGTTGGAAGGCCTGCCGCCACGCCCGGAGATGAGAGCAATCATTCTCGATCTGCTGCAACGCAACCAAGCATCAACCGATAGCTACATTAGACCTTTGGCCTACAAGAAAACGTTGCTTCCTGGATTCAGCTTCGGCGTCAAGCTCGCTGGGGTCAGCACAGGTCTGGCAATCAACACCCTTGACATGGGAGCCTACATGCCAGCAAACGGCATCCATTGCGCCGTTTCAAGTTGGCGGCGTATTCCCGACTCGTCACTCCCCGCGCGGGCCAAAATCACTGGCAGCTACGCCAATTCGGCGCTAGCTATGGAATCGGCGCAGCGCATTGGGTGCGATGACGCTTTGATGCTGAATGTGCATGGCAACTTGGCCGAATCGACCTCTTCCAACGTCTTCATCGTCAAAGGTGGCCACCTCATTACTCCGCCTTTGAGTGCCCACATTCTTGAGGGCATTACACGCGATACCGTCATCAAGCTGGCCAGAGATGAACTGGGGATGGAGGTTATCGAGAGGGATGTTCCTTTTTCAGAGTTGTTCTCAGTCGAAGAATGCTTTCTGTCTGGCACCGGCGTCGAGATCGTGCCAGTAACTCAAATCGACCACTACAAGCTGCAAGAAAGTGGCGTCGGAAAAGTTAGTACCGCAATCAGAAGACTCTACTTGGAGAGCGTGAGAGGCCTGAATGCCAAATACGCTCATTGGCTGACCCCTATATTTAACTGATTCCATTGGAGACTTGTGGCTATGGACAACAGCTTACTGAACCTAGGTATTGGGGACTGGCACGACGTCATCATTCACACCCTAGGCCCCAGCGGAACCAGCAGTGAAGCCGCCGCCGGATT
Organism: Vreelandella hamiltonii; assembly: GCF_014651775.1. GTDB lineage: Bacteria > Pseudomonadota > Gammaproteobacteria > Pseudomonadales > Halomonadaceae > Vreelandella > Vreelandella hamiltonii. The sequence continues at coordinate 171,886 of NZ_BMXN01000006.1, read as the reverse complement.
CTTTGCAAAATGGCTTGAGCAACGACACCCCGAATCATGCGTTCGGATCAAACTTAACGATTCCTATGAGAATGCCTGCTCCTCCATGGAGAAGGAAACACCAGCAGTGCTGATCGTGGCTAACGCCTATCCAGAGATACATAACTTCTATATGGAGCCACGCTTGAATCTAGTCGCTACCTTTGTTTTCGACACCCCTTTGTACGGACTAGCGAGCAAGGGGCCACTGACGACCAGCAAGCCAACCATCGCAACCCACCCGGCACCGCGGCTCCTGATAGAAGAATTACTACCTCGGGGGCTTGAGATAGATTCCGTGATTCTCACACTTTCCACCAGTGCCGCCGCTGCGGCGGCGGCCAGAAGCGAAGTGGATGTTGCTCTGACCACTGAGGTGGCGGCCAAAATCCATGATTTGCATTTCATCTCCAACACCCGTCCGATCCGAATGCTCTGGTCTGTCTTTACTCACACGCACTGGAGTGCACGTCTCGCTGAAACCGACCCGTTCAGGCTGAGCGTGGAGCTTGCCCTTTAATTGAACTACCAATGCACAAACGAGGTCATGATGTCTATTTTGAAGCGACACACAATCGATTCGGCACCGGAGAAAAGCAAAGCGTTACTCCAAAACTCAATCGACAGCTTTGGCTGGATTCCCAACCAGAGTGCATATATGGCCGAATCACCAGCACTATTGGCAGCCTACCAGCAAGCACACGACCTGTTCATCGACAGCTCGTTGGACGAAGCAGAAAAGGCCGTTGTATGGATAACCTGCGGTGTCGAAAATAACTGCACCTACACGGTTCAGGCACATGCCTTCATCGCTTTGTCCAAAGGCGTTGATGCCCGTGTGGTCGAAGCTGCTGCGCACGATCCAGATAACCTTGATGACCGGCTGCGGGCCTTGTACAACTTCACACAGGAAGTTATTCATTGCGGCGGCCGCTTGAAAAGACAGGAAATTGAGGCTGTCCTGCATGCCGGTTTCAGCAAACAAAACATGTTGGACGTGATTCTGGGCGTTTCGCAGAAACACATGTCGACCATCCTGAACAGCATCGCCATCACGGAGGTCGATCATCGCTTCAAGTGGGAGGCATTTCTAGGGATCAAACAGACGGACGAGGCTTGAACTATGCTTCACGTGGATGGCCACTCAGTCAGGAAACTCTTGGACTTTCAACTAGGCCTGATTCTCAGCGAGGAAGCATTCAGGCTGCACTCCTCAAATCAGGTACAGCAGCCGCTACGCACAATCATCCGTGGAAACGACAACGATCTGATGGGTGTTATGCCAGCCTATATCAAGTCCGGCCCCTACAAAGGCTTTGGCTTGAAATCGGTGGTGGTCAGGCTTGGGGCCAAGAAGCTTGGTCCGTCTCATACGGGGAGCGTCTTGATCTATGACGAGGCCGGGACATCCCCAGTCGTTGCGGTCGATGCAGGGGCGATCACCGAAATCCGCACGGCTGCAGCTTCGGCATACGCAACAGACCTACTTGCCGCGCCCAATGCAAGCCGCCTGGCCATTCTGGGTACAGGCCTACAGGCCCGCGCCCATCTCATGGCAATGCAGGCCGTCAGACCGGTCAAACAGCTTTCCATATGGGGGCGCACCGAAACAGCCCGGCAAGAGTTTGCCGCCTGGAGCCAGCGCTTCTGCAACTTCCCGATCTCAACCCACCCAACAGTAACCGAGGCAGTGCATGGCAGCGACATCATATGTACCACCACAGCCGCGCGCTCGCCTATTCTGAGCCGGGCCGCAGTGCCCGCACGCTGCCATATCAACGCCATTGGCTCTTCTGCTCTCGGTTTTCAAGAGTTGCACGAAGATGTGTATGAACACAGCGCCTTGTTCACGGACTGCAATCGTTCGGTACTTGCCTCAGCCGAGTGCGTGATCAAGGCTGTCCAGAAAGGCCTGTTGCCCTCGCAAAAGGTCGGCACAGAAATCGGTAACCTGCATGCCGGTCTCACACCACTGCATGAACAGCGCTTGAGCATCTTCAAGTCGGTTGGACTGGCGGTGCAGGACTTGGTTTTTTCCCGCGAGGCCATCAGACGGTGGCGCTCTACACGCTGTTGACAAAATAACCACTTCATCAGGACCGAGACATGCTCGATGTAACGCAAATATTTTCCTATTCGATGGCACTAGGGATTGCCGCTGCCATCCCCGGCCCTGGCTTGGCCGCTCTCGTCGCCCGTAGCGTCAGTGGCGGTACCTTGCCGGGTTTTTGCCTGCTGCTCGGCTTGATAGTTGGTGACCTGATCTATTTGTCTTTCGCGGTCTTTGGGCTGGCGATGGTCGTGGAACACTTCAACGCACTGTTCGAGGTGGTTCGCTGGGGGGCGGCATTGTATCTGTGCTACCTGGCCTGGCAGTTCTGGTTCACCAATCATCAAACGATAGAAGAGGGCAAGTCAGCGAAGAAACGGGAACTGTTGTCGGCGGCATTGTCTGGACTGACCATAACGCTGGGCAACCCGAAGACCATCGCTTTTTACCTGGCGATCCTTCCATTGGTCATCAACTTAGAGGCGGTCTCGTTACAAACTTGGGTAATGATGTTGGTGCCGCTAACCGTTCTGGTATTACTGAGCGTTGGCGCGCTGTTCATTGTGACGGCTGTGCGTATGCGGCACCTGCTGTCCAGCCCGCGCGCGCAGCAACATCTGTTCCGCGGGGCGGCAACGATCATGGTGGCGGCGGCAGCTTCTATGCTGCGTCGTTAAGATGGTATACATCGTGCTTGCGATGCATCGCTTTGCGAAAAGACTCCAAGCACATACCTGTTTCGAACATAGGTGCCAGTCATTGCGGATGCACGCTCGCCACCAACCTGATTGATCTCGGCACGCAGGTGCTTATTTCTAATCATTCTGAACACTGCAACACTTGATCTCTTTACAAACCATACAGGCTGCGCGCCACGGGTGCGATGGAGCACGCCTCGCCGTTTCGTGGCGGGTCACTGCCAAGGGTAATGACCGTGGTCGCCACATAGACCTCAATCAACGCCGATACCATGCTGCCGTCGTATTGGATGGCTGACGCCACGCAGGCCGCCATGATTGATACCGACGAGTCGCGCAATATACACCGGACTATAAGCAAATTTCCTGCCCCCCTGCGCAAGGTAGCAGCGGTGCTGCTGAGCATCCGGGACAGGCGCTTAACCTGGCAGCGTTCAGAGGGGAGGAGTTGCTACACCAGCGCGGTGTCGCGTTCCAGTGTCGCAAAGCACAGCAACGCGAACTGCCGACGGGAGAGCAATATGCGCTGCCAGATGGGTTCAGCAGACTCCGGCGGCAGCGAGAGATCACCAGCACAGGCACTGACGGTTCCGACTGCGCCATTGTTCCACTTACTCCGTGACACTCATAAAGCTATTCTGCTCAGGGTGATAACCCAACCCAAGGCCTCCTTGCAGAGGCAATCAGCGACTAATGCAGTAACGCCTTGGTTCGTTTTTACACAAGAGGGCGTTCTTCAGTTTCGGACTTGAACACAATGGCCATTGGCGTCAAGCGTAGGGATAAAGAAGCACTGGTCACTATGCAGTGTCAGAGGTGTTTGAAACGCCTGGGACCTGTCAACAACACGTTCGCAAAGGCCAGGAGCAGAGCGCCAAATTCGCGTTATCGTTTTTTATACAGCAAAGAGGTTAAATCAGAGTGAGGTAATCATTCGACGAATAGGCGGGGCATCGTTCATCGACTACCCTGCATAGGAAGTGGCCGACACTGGCAACACTGCCCAACACTCTTTATGATCTGCTGTTTTTTTACGGGTTAGGAGCGTGACATGGATAGGCGATTCCCAGGGACGATCACGCTGTTACTCTTGGCACTGCTTGCAGCCCCTCCCGCCTTCGCGACCGCCACCATCAACGTGATTGCATCGTTCTCGATCATCGAGGACCTGGTGAAACGCGTGGCAGGTAGCGACGTGCGCATCGTGACCATCGTGCCGCCCGGCGAGGATGTTCACCGCTGGGAGTTGACGCCTCCCAACGTGCTGGCACTGGAAGAGGCCGATATCGTGTTCTACAACGGCTATGAGCTGGAGCCTTGGCTGCGCCATGTACAGGCCATGGCAGATGACACGCTAACCTTGACCGCCCTGGCGGACAACGCGGCCATGTCACCGCTGACCATTCCCATGGGCCAGTACAAGGGCAACCCCGACCCGCATATGTGGATGGACCCCAAGGGCGCTGCCGCCTACCTTGATGTGATTGCCGAAACGCTGAGTGAGCACTACCCGCACAAGGCCGACGCCTTCCAGCAACGCGCCGCTGAAGCCAGGGAAGCCTTACTGGCCCTGGACCAGCAGGTACGAGAGCGGCTGCAGGGCATCCCGCAGACCAACCGCACCCTCATCACCAGCGAGGCCTCGATGGGCTACTTTGCACGCGCTTACGAGTTCGAGTACAGCGCCATTTGGGGCATCAATAGCGAAACCCAGGGCAGCGCATCGGCCATGGAGGCGATGAGCATACAGCTCGCCGAGCAGCGCCCTCCCGCGCTCTTTTATGAAAGCACGGTGCCCGACATTCACATGGACGCCTTGGCGAGAGAGTCAGGCCTGGCCCTGGCAGGCCCGCTCTACACCGATACGCTCAGCGAGGCCGATGGCCCTGCCTACAATTACCCTGCCCTGCTGCTGCATAACGCCGAGCTGCTTCACGAGGCGCTGGGGGGCGCCCGCGCCGATCACTGACGCCTAAGCGTCAGAGTCGATCAGCTCAGCCAAGGACTCGATCAGCACCTCCGGCTGGCTCTGTTCGATAGGGTCGCCGTGATTGTAGCCGTAAGGCAGCGCCACCGTGGCAAAACCCGCTGCCTTGCCCGCCTCGATATCGTGGCGTGAGTCTCCGACCATCACGCAGGCACTCGGCGCAACGTCCAACAAACGTGCGATATGTAGCAGCGGCGCGGGGCTAGGCTTTTTCTCAGGCAGCGAATCGCCACCCACGCAGTGGGCAAATAGCGCCAGCAGTTCGAAATGCTCCAGAATGGGCGCAATGAAGCGTTCGGGCTTGTTGGTAATGAGTGCCAGCGTGAAGCCTGCGTCATGCAGCTGCTGCAGCGCTTGCGCCACGTGCGGGTACAGCACGGTGCGTGCGTTGGGCGCCGCCGCATAATGGCGCATGAACGCCGCCAGCGCAGCCTCGACAAGCCCCGGCTCCGGCGCTGACGAAGTCGCCCAACTGAGTGCGCGCTCCACCAACACCTGTGCACCGTTGCCTACCCAGTGGCGCACCTGCTGCTCATCCGGCAGCGGCAGCGCCATCTCCCGCATGGATTGCTGTACGGCTACGGCCAGATCAGGCACGGAATCGATCAAGGTGCCATCGAGGTCGAAGGCGATCAGTTGCTTCTGCTGCAGAATGGTATGCACACGGGCTCCCTGGTCATGGCACTGGACGACATAATCACGATTAATTTTATCACCTTATCGGCCTGCGATTACCCATACCGCGTGGAAGCTTCTATGCTGAGGCTATATTAGCCAAGGAGAGAGTAATGGCCACTCCCCGAATCGTGATTGTGGGCGGCGGCGCCGGAGGCCTGGCCCTCGCCACCAAGCTGGGGCACACGCTGGGCAAGAAAAAACGCGCCGAGATCGTGCTGCTGGACCGTAACGCCACCCATGTCTGGAAACCGCTGCTCCATGAGCTGGCTACCGGCGTGTTGAACTCCAGCATGGACGAAGTGGACTATCGTGGCCACTCCACCGCCCATCACTACCGCTACCAGCGGGGCTCATTGAGCGGGCTGGATCGTGAACAGAAGGTGATTCACCTGGCGGCCATCGTCGATGAAGAGGGCGAAGAAGTGCTGCCCGCTCGGCAGATCACCTATGACTACCTGGTGCTGGCACTGGGCAGCGTTTCCAACGACTTTGGCACTCAGGGCGTGGCCGAGCATTGCCACTTCATCGATTCGCCCCAGCAGGCCAAGGCGTTCCAGCGGGACATGATCAACACCTTCCTGCGTTACACCGACCCATCGCTGCGCCAACATACCCAGCTCACCATCGGTATCGTCGGTGGTGGCGCCACAGGGGTAGAGCTGTCGGCGGAGCTGCTGGATGCCTCACGTCTGTTGAACGCCTACGGGGTGACGGCGGTGGACCACCAATCCATCAGCGTACACTTGATCGAGGCCGCGCCGCGCCTGCTGCCAGGTTTGTCCGAACGCATCAGCGGCACTGTACAGCAGGAGCTGGAAAGCCTTGGCGTCACCGTGCACGTCAACACGGCCATTCAGGAGGCGAAGGAGTATCATCTGGTCACCAATGATGGCGAAGTCATCGATACCGACCTGAACGTCTGGGCCGCGGGCATCAAGGCGCCCGAGTTCCTCAGCGAGCTGGGGCTCACTACCAACAAGCGCCATCAGGTCGCCGTGCACCAAACCCTGCAAAGCGTCGATGACCCTGCCATTTTTGCCCTGGGCGACTGCGCCAGCTGCCCACAAGGCGAGGATGCCACCGTGCCGCCCCGCGCCCAGGCCGCCCATCAGCAAGCCAAGGTACTGGCGAAGAACCTGATCAACTGCCTGGAACAGAAACCCCTGGCCGCGTTTCACTACCGTGACCACGGCTCACTGGTATCGCTGGCACGCTACGATGCGGTGGGCAACCTGATGCGCAGCTCCGCTTCTCGCGGGCTGTTTCTGGAGGGCTGGCTGGCGCGCCAGGCGTATGCTTCCTTGTATCGTATGCATCAGCTGTCGATACATGGCGCGCCAAAGACGGGTCTTGCCTGGCTGGTAGACAAACTGAACCGCTACCTCAAGCCACGCATGAAGCTGCATTGAGCGCCCGCCTCGATCAGCGGACGCTGGCCAGCGCAGCTCGCATCTGCTGAATGACGCTATCGTATCCGTGGGGGTCGCTGGCCTGGTGCGCATTGAAAATGGCCGAGCCAGCCACGAACGTATCGGCACCGGCAGCGGCAATCTCGGCGATGTTATCCACCTTGACGCCCCCATCGATCTCCAGGCGGATTGGCAAGCCCGAAGCATCGATCCTTGCCCGCGCCTCGCGCAGCTTGTCGAGGGTCGTCGGGATGAACGATTGCCCACCAAAGCCCGGGTTGACGCTCATCAGCAGCACCATATCCACTTTGTCCATCACGTAATCGAGATAGCTAAGCGGCGTTGCCGGGTTGAAAACCAGCCCGGCCTTGCAGCCGCCATCGCGGATCAGCTGCAAAGAGCGATCGATATGCTCGGAGGCTTCGGGGTGAAAGGTGATGTAGCTCGCACCCGCGTCGATGAAATCACTGATCATGCGATCCACCGGCTTGACCATCAGATGCACATCGATGGGCGCGGTCACGCCGTGCTGGCGCAGCGCCTTGCAGACCATTGGGCCAATGGTCAGGTTGGGCACGTAGTGGTTGTCCATGACATCGAAGTGCACCACGTCCGCACCGGCGGCCAGAACGTTGTCTACCTCTTCCCCCAAACGGGCGAAGTTGGCCGACAAAATGGAAGGGGCAATCAAGAAATCCTGGGCAGTGCTCATCATGGGGTCCTTAGCGCGGATTAACGGTATTGCGCTATCTTACCAGAGCGCTGCGCCCAGCCCCACGCAAGGATGATGCCCTTGAGCGGTATGAAAGGCATGCGTCATTGCCTAACCTTCCTCATATATTCACAAATAGAATATAAAACACAATTGTAATTCCACAATGACAGGTTTAACCTTAGCACCATCGCGACTATGTCGCCCCCTGCTATCAGGAGCCTGCCATGACACGCCATACTCTACTTCGCACCAGCCTGCTTCGTAATGGACTGCGCCGCAGCCTGCTCGCCGCTGCCGTCGGCACCGCCATTGCCGGCATGACGCTCTCCACCAGCGCCGTGGCCCAGGAGCGTGAGCTGCTCAACTCTTCCTACGATATCGCCCGTGAGCTTTTTTCGGCCATCAACCCTGAGTTCCAAGCCTGGTGGCAGGAAGAGCACGGCGAAGAGATCGGCATCAGCCAGTCTCACGGCGGCTCCTCGGCTCAGGCACGGGCCATTCTGCAGGGTCTGCGCGCCGATGTAGTGACCTATAATCAAGTCACCGACGTTCAAGCGCTGGCGGATGCAGGCCTGGTCGCGGAAGATTGGCAGCAGGCGTTCGACAACAATGCGTCACCCTACTATTCCACCACCGCGTTCCTGGTGCGCAAGGGCAACCCCAAGGGCATCGAGAGCTGGGACGACCTGGTACAGGAAGACGTCCGCATGGTCTTCCCGAACCCGAAAACCTCCGGCAATGGCCGCTACACCTATTTGGCCGCCTGGGGCTTCGCCGATCAGGCTTTCGACGGTGACGACGAGCAGATTCAGGACTTCATGCGCACCTTCCTGCGCAACGTCGCGGTATTTGACACCGGCGGTCGTGGTGCCACTACCAGCTTCATCGAACGCGGCATTGGCGATGTGCTGATCAGCTTCGAGTCCGAAGTCAACAATATCCGCACCGAATACGGCAGCGACGATTATGAAGTGATCGTGCCGCCGGTCAGCATCCTGGCCGAATTCCCGGTCGCCGTGGTCGGCCCCAACGCCGAGCGCAACGGCAACAGCGATCTGGCACAGAGCTACCTCGAGTACCTCTACAGCGAAGAGGCTCAGCGCCTGCTGGCGGGCTTCAACTACCGTGTGCATAACGAGACCGTGGTGGCCGAGTTTGCCGACCAGTTCCCCGAGACCGAACTGCTTCAGGTCGAAGACGTGTTTGGTAGCTGGGAAGAAGCCATGGAAGCCCATTTCGAAGGCGGCGCACTGCTCGATCAACTGCAACGTCGCTAACGGAGCCCCATGAGCCAACTTGCATTCTGGCGATCCGGCAGCACACGCGTGCTGCCGGGTTTTGGCCTTTCCATGGGTATCAGCGTGCTGTTTATCTCGCTGGTACTGCTGCTGCCCATCACCGGGTTGTTTGGCCAACTGGCGGGGCTCAGCCTCAGCCAGTACTGGGCCATCATCACCGATGGCCGCGTGGTGGCCAGCTACACCGTGACCATTGGCGCTGCCGCCGTGGCCGCGCTGGTCAACGCCGTTTTCGGGCTGCTGCTGGCCTGGGTGCTGGTGCGCTACGAGTTCCCCGGCAAGCGTCTGCTGGATGCGCTGATGGACCTGCCCTTCGCCCTTCCCACGGCGGTGGCGGGCATCACCTTGGCCACCCTGTATGCCGGCAATGGCTGGATGGGCCGCCTGCTCGAACCGTTAGGCTTTCAAGTCGCCTATACCTGGGTCGGCATTGCCCTGGCCATGGCTTTTACCAGTATTCCTTTCGTGGTGCGCACCGTGCAGCCGGTACTCGAAGACCTGCCCGCCGAGATCGATGAAGCCGCCATGTCGCTGGGTGCTACCGACAGCGTAGCATTTCGCCGGGTGATCATGCCCCACCTGTGGCCAGCGCTGGTCACCGGTACGGGGCTGGCGTTCGTGCGCTCTCTGGGCGAGTTCGGGGCGATCATCTTCATCGCGGGCAACATGCCCTACGAAACGGAGATCACGGCATTGATGATCTTCGTTCGGCTTCAGGAGTACGACTACGCAGGCGCTTCGGCCATCGCCTCGGTGGTCCTCTTCGTGTCGCTGGCACTGCTGCTGGTCATCAACATCTGGCAGGGGCGCTTCGTGCGCCGCTTGCATGGAGGAAAAGGCTAATGCATCGCGTAGGGGATGCGCCGCTGGTGCGGCGCGTACTGATCGTCAGCGCCCTGCTGCTGTCGGCGCTGTTTCTGCTGCTGCCGCTGGTCGCCATTTTTGCTCAGGCCTTTTCTCAGGGCGTGGCGGTGTTCTGGGCCAACGTGACCAATACCTTCACCCTGCACGCCATCGGCCTGACGCTGGTCATCGCGCTGATGACCATTCCGGTCTGCCTGGTCTTTGGCGTCGCGCTGGCCTGGCTGGTGACCCGCTTCAGCTTCCCCGGCCGCCGCATTCTGCAAACCCTGATCGACATACCCTTTGCCGTTTCGCCCGTCGTGGCCGGTTTGATCTACCTGCTGCTCTACGGCCGCAATGGCTGGATCGGCAGCTGGCTGGATACCCATGACATTCAGCTCATGTTTGCCTGGCCCGGCATTCTGATGGTCACCATCTTCGTCACCTGCCCCTTCGTCGCTCGGGAACTGATTCCATTGATGCAGGCCCAGGGCTCCCGCGAAGAAGAAGCCGCCGTGACCCTAGGCGCCTCAGGCTGGACCACGTTCTGGCGCGTGACGCTCCCCAACATCCGTTGGGCACTGCTGTACGGCATCATCCTCACCAACGCTCGCGCGGTAGGTGAATTCGGCGCGGTCTCCGTGGTCTCAGGGGCTATTCGCGGGCAGACCAATACGCTGCCCTTGCACCTCGAACAGCTCTATCAGGATTACAACGCCGTGGGGGCATTTGCCAGCGCGGCCTTGCTGGCGCTGATTGCCCTGTTAACCCTTGCGGCCAAGGCAGGCCTGGAATGGCGCGCATCGCGCCGGGAGGCACTCGTATGAGTATTCGCTTAGAGAATATTGCCAAGCATTTTGCCAATACCCAGGCCCTCGAACCCATCGACCTGGACATTCATGAGGGCGAGCTGGTCGGCTTGCTGGGCCCCTCCGGGTCGGGCAAGACGACCCTGCTGCGTATCATTGCAGGTCTGGAGAGCGCTGACCGCACGCCAACGCCCGGTAAAATTCTGTTTGGCGATCGCGATGTCACCCATGTGCACGTGCGTGACCGGCGCATCGGTTTTGTGTTTCAGCACTATGCGCTGTTTCGCCATATGAGCGTCTACGACAACGTGGCCTTTGGCCTGACCGTGATGCCGCGCAAGCGTCGCCCCTCCAGCGGCGAGATTCGTGCACGAGTATTTCGGCTGCTGGAAATGGTTCAGCTCCAGCATTTGGCCAACCGCCTGCCTGCGCAGCTCTCGGGCGGCCAGCAGCAGCGTGTGTCGCTGGCCAGGGCACTGGCCGTAGAACCCGACGTGCTGCTGCTGGACGAGCCCTTCGGCGCGCTGGACGCCAAGGTACGTCAGGACCTTCGCCGCTGGCTGCGTCGCCTTCATGATGAGCTGAACTTCACCAGCGTATTCGTGACCCACGACCAGGAAGAGGCGCTGGAGCTTTCGGATCGCGTCGTGGTGATGAGCAACGGCCGTATCGAACAGATCGACACGCCGGAAACCCTCTACCGCTCGCCGAAGAACCGCTTTGTGTTCGAATTCCTCGGTGACGTGAACCACCTGGAGGGCAGCGTGCAGCAAGGTGTGCTGACCTGCGGAGATGCGCGCCTGCAGGTAGACCTGCCAGACGGTGACGAAGAGCTGCTGTTGCGCCCCCACGAAGTGCGCCTGGCGGAAGCACCCAGCCCGGAAAGCCACCTGCCTGTCACGGTCACCGCGCTTTCCCCTGTGGGGGCCGAAGTACGGGTCGAGCTGGAGGCGGACTGGCTTGCCAAGCCCTGGCTGGCCACCGTGCGTCATGCCGACTTCGAACGGCTGAACCTGCAGCGCGGCCAGCGGCTGTTTGCGCATCCGCGCCAGTGGCATCGCTTCAAGGAAGACACCGCACCCCAGCCGCAGCCTAGCCGGGTCACGTAAGCCGCTGGCCTCGCCTGTCGCAGCAGGGCTATACTGTACCGACCCTGGACAGCAATGCCTTGTTACGACAGGCTTTTACTATCCAGGCAAGTGACTACCCAATCAGGTTACTATCCAAGCAAGTTACGCCCCAAACAAGTAGAGTGTGGAGAGTTGTATGCGTCGGCGTCATTTTTTACGTATTTCCGGTGCGCTGTTGGCCACCGCCCTGCTGGCCGGCTGCGCCAGCCCCCAGTTCCTGCAGCTGAACCCTTCCCGCACGGCCAACGTGTCGCAGGTAGGCTCCGGGCAGCAGGTGACCGTGGTGGCCGTGGATGCCCGCCCCAGTGAAGTCATTGGCACACGGGCAGGCGGCAGCATGTCGACGGCGCAAATCACCGTCAACCGACATGAATTGATTCCGAAACTTCAGGCCGAAGCAGAGCGTGCGGTGCGCGACATGGGCTTCAACCCCACCCGGGAAACCGCCCAGGGCCGCCCCACTCTGACGCTGGAACTCGCCAGCCTGGCCTACCTGCGGGGCGATAGCGGCCAGCCGCTCATCGACGAGGCCCGTATCGAGGGTGTCTTCCGCGCCATTGCGCAGCATCAGGGCACGACCTACACCGGCACCTATACCTCACGCCGTACGCAGGGCTACGCCATCAAACCTGGTGAAGACAGCAATACCCGCATGCTGAACGACCTGTTGAGCGATGGTTTGAACCGCGCCTTCAGCGACCCGGAACTGGGCCGCCTGCTGGCGCGCTGACCTGGGTCAATTCACACGCGAGGGCCGCGCCGCTCCAATGCCCAAAGGCTCTCGCGACGGCCACGCTCATCGGCGGGCTCCGTAGAGAGCCGATCAACGCGAAAATTGGGCGCCAGCAGGCGCTCTATTTCGTGATCGGGCACGTTGAAGGGCGGCCCTGCTTCGCCTTCCTGATGGGTAAGCGCGACGAGCAAACCCTTGGCACCAGGCGGTATCAGCTGTGCCAGGTGGAACGCATAGCGCTCCCGAGTGGCGGGTGGCAGGGCAATCAACGCCGCCCGGTCATAGAAGGCCCCGACTTCGGCAGCCTGTTTGATATGCAGATGAAAGAAGTCCCCGCACCAAAGCTCGACACTCCCCTGACGAAACACCTCGAAACCTGACTGGCGGTAGCGTGAAACGCCATCTTCCCGCTGGGCCAGAAACTGCTCGATGGCTTCTGGGGCCAGCTCGACGCCCAGCACCGGATGACCCTGCTCGGCCAGCCAGCGCATGTCCAGGCTCTTGCCGCACAGCGGCACCAAGACCTTGGCGCCCTCCTCCACCCCCAGCTCGGGCCAGTATTGCGGCAGCGCGGCGTGCGTTGCCGCCAAATGAAAGCCAATGCGCCCTTCCTGCCAGCGCAACCGCCAGGGGTTGTCCATGGTACTTACCTCGTCAGGCCGTGATGGGTGATGACCAGCAAGACGCTTAGAACCAGCGGTCACGTTTCTTGCGGCGACGCGGCAGGTGCGGCACGACCAGCCCCACCAGCAGGCCTGCACCGGCCACACCCCCGCCGTACATGAAGTAGCGCATCAACAGGTCCTCTTCCTGGGTATCCAGGCGGGCCTGCAGCGCACGCACCTGGCGGCGAGCCTGCTCGGATTGGGCGTCCAGTTCGTGATTACGCGCTTCCAGCTCGGCAATGCGCTGCTCACGGACATCCAGGGTTTCCGTCATCGAAGAGACCCGCTGCTCCCAGGTATCGTTGATGCCGTCAAGCTCCTGGGTCAGCTCTTCCACCTGCGCCTGAAGCTCAGGCAACTGCTGACGAGCACTGGGCGTTTGCTGCAGTTCGCTGCTCAGCACCCACACGGTATCGCCGCTGTTGCTGCGCACTCGGGTGTAGTTCCCGCTGGTTTCCAGTACGTCTACCTGCTCACCCGCATTCAGCGTTCCCACAATGCGATAGCCATCCGTGGGCCCACTGCGCACATAGGTGCTCAGCTCGTCACTGACCCAGGCTTGGCTATCGGATTGAGCAAACGCTGAATGGCCACTGGCACTCAACAGCACGCCCATGGCGGCGGCGTAACAATTCCTGCGAAATTTCTTTACTTGCATGACGTCATGTCCTGATCATAAAAACGCAGCTGACCGACGAAGCCAGCCTGCGTATCGCTATAGCGTTGCGCGTTCTTGGGCGCTTACCCTTCCCCCCTGGGCGGTAACGGGAAGGGACGAGGAAACTCTGCGACGCGAGCATCACTTTTCACTGCCTTCAAGGGGCCTTCACGCTCTACTTCGTCAATGCGCACAATGGCATTGAGCGGCAGGTAGCTGCGCTTGACGCCTTCGAAGGTACGCTGCAGTTTTTCCGCTCCTGGATCCACCACGACTCGCGACGCATCGTCAAAGACAAACTCCTCGACTTCAATAAAGCCCCAGAGTTCGCTCTGAAAGATCTCTCTTACGTATAAATCCCAAATTTCACCCTGCTGGTGAACCACCACACGGTAGATCGGCTTGGCCGCCATCTTGGCCTGTTCCTCTTGACGCTTGAACGTATCCAACAACGGGGTAGCCTACCACACTCACAGGGCAGCCCCTTAGCAGACATCATCAATGCCCACTAATTCCCTCCCGCCCTTCAGTGGGTGCTAATTAGCCCCGGGTCGCTTGGGTCGTGTATGGTGAGGTGAGTGGTTGGCACGATCATTCATCTACCCAACAGGAGTCACCACCATGCAGAAGGATCCCAACAAGGGCTATATCGCCCTCCTCGGCTGGAGCCTCAATGCAATCGAAGCGGCCGAGCAATTCGACCGGCGCTACATCGTGGTTGCCCCCGACTGGGCAGAAGAGCACTGCCAGAAACACGGCATCCCCTACGTTCCCTGGAACTTCGAGCGCCTCAACGATCGCTCCATGGAGATTGCCGAAACCCTCAAGGAAAAAGGCGTGGATGTCGCCATCCCGCTGTTCGAGGAGACCGTCGAGTGGGCCGGTGCCATCAACTCCGTGCTGCTCGACAACCCCCGTCTTTACGGCCAGTCCCTGCTCCTGCGTGACAAGGCGCTGATGAAGCGGCGAGCCCAACTGGGCGGGATCCGCGTGGGCATTTTCGAAGAGGCCCACGACAGAGACGATGTCATCCGTTTTCTGAAGCGGGTCAACCAGACCCTGCTCAAGCTGGACGGCGACCCCAACGATCCAATCCACCTGAAGGCCTTCGACAAGGCGGGCTGCCTGGGGCACCGCGTCATCCGCACCCCGGACGAGGTGGATACCATTCCGGACGAAGAGTTTCCCGTGCTGATGGAGTCGCACCTCGATGGCTGGGAATTTGCCGTGGAAGCGTGGATTCACGATGGCAAAATCGCCTTCCTGAACATTTCGGAATACGTCACGCTGGGCTATTCGGTGTTCGTTCCCGCCTCGCCGGAGCTCGAGCAGTATCGTCAGCAGATCACCGCCCAGATCGAAAAACTGATCAAGGCCTTCGATATCGAATTTGGCCTGATCCATCCAGAGTATTTCGTCACCAGCGATGGCGAGATGTACTTTGGTGAAGTCGCCTATCGTCCGCCAGGGTTCAAGGTGTTCGAACTCCTTGAGCGCGTCTATGGTTTCAACGCCTATCAAGCGTCGATGCTGGTCTTCGACCCCAAAGCCACGGCAGAAGAAGTGGCCGAGTTCTTTCCCAAGGAGATCGTCGATGCCAACGGGTTTGCGGGCTGCTTTGGCGTCTATCCACGCCGCCGCGTGGTCAGCCGCCTGGAGATACCCGAAGAGACCGAAGATCATGACTACTTCGAGTCCCATGAGCTGACCCCACCCGTCGAAGAGACCGTCACCAAGCGCACCGCGTTTGGCACCCACTGGGGGCTGGTCTATTTCAAGGGTGACGATGCTCATACGCTTCGCGACCTGCTCAAACGCCAGGAAGCACTCGACTTCTATGTTTAACTCTCCCCCTTGCCGGGATAAGGAGTCAGCGTGACCAATCAGCGTTCCACCCCTGAGGGGGAAGAAGGCAAACTCGATGGGCTGCTGAGCAAGTTCGATGAAGCCGTGGCGCTGCTTGCCCAGGCTCCCGCCGTCTCCAAGCTGGCCAAGCTACCCCGTGTGATGGACACCGCCAGGCGCATCCTGATGCTCAGCGGAGGCTGCGCAGCGCTGGAAGCACGCGCTGCCTGCTTCGAAGCCGCAGGCGTGTTTGCTGGCTCGGACTGGGACACACCGCAGTACCTGATCCCGACCCTGACGCCCTTTGCATTGAAAAGCGCCGATGCCAATGTGGTGGTGATCGAGACGCTGAGTGAACTGCGGTTGCTGGCGGTGGCCAAGGGAGGCTACGAGCATCCACAGGTATCGCCAGAACACGCCCATCACTACCTTACACAGGTCATGGCCATCAACTTGGGCCTGCTGTTCAACGCCCCCAGCGAGGCCGAGCGCGAAACCCAAGGGCGGCTGGCGACCATTCCACGCCAGCTGTTTCAGCACCTGGCCGAGCGGGTCGGGCACGAGCACGTCATCGATCAACTGATCGATGAAATCTGGCGGATTCTCAAGCAGCGGCCCATCCAGGTCGACTCGATCAAGCAGATGATCACCCAGATCGCGCTGTGCCAGGCCAACCCGGAGATCGACCTGGGCGCCAGCGGCCAAGGCGCCGACCGGTTGGTCAGCTCGCTCTATGGGCCCACCCAAGCCTGCCGAGAAGACCCTGGCATCGAGATATACCAGGCACGCCTGGAGCGCATGGACCACGCGACGCTTCAAGCGGAGTCCACCGGTTTTGCACGCGCCATGCACGATACCGGCCTCGTATCGCCCTACCATGCCGTGCTGCTGCGCTTCCTGCTGGAAGAAGCAGATCAATTGCTTTCCGAAGCGCTGGGGCTTTCGTCCACGGGGCGCGACTGCCTGCTGTGCTATCGCGAATTGGCGCACACCTTGATTCGCAGCGGCGTCTACCCTGCCACCGCCCAAGCCGTCTATGGTCTGGCGTTACTGCTGGAGCGCGGGATTCTCTATCAACCGCCGGTGGCTCCCGCCATGTGGCGGCAGCTTAGCCTGCCGCTCTCCGACTGGGCCATCTCGCGCTTGACGCTGGCGTATGGCGATACGGCATCACCCAGAGCACGCTTGATCGAGGGCGTGCTGTGCATGCTGGGGCTACCGCTGGGTGTGGGCCAAGGCAACAACCCTACCTGCCAATCGGCGCGAGCGCTGTCGATGTGGGCCTACAACGACCCGGACTACCTGCTCCAGATGGTGACCTGGGCCGCCCGAGACGATGAAATCATCATGCATTTCGAAGGCCAGCCCATCTCTTCCCAGGAGAGCGTGGCAGGCCTGGCCAGCGAACTGCCCCTCGACCTCGATCCTGTGTCATTGGTCGTCGTCCCGCACCTGGATCGCATTTATGCGGAAATGGGCCGACGCTGCATCGGCCGGGAAGGCGACCCGCACCGCTGGGTCAATCCTGAGTTTCACGGCTGGTGGTCTGGCCGAGGGTTCAGCATCAATGTGGACGTGGCCACCGGGCAGCTGGATGACGTCGACACCTTCATTCGCCACTTCTACGCCAGCTACCACCCTTTCTACAACGGCAATCAGCCGCTGATCCACCCCCAGCCTGCCGGCATTGCGGTCACGGACAGCGCTGCGCGCTTCATCGGCTGGCACGCCATCACCATTTTGCGCGCCTCGCTCGACCCCAGCGATGTCATGCGCGTCTACTTCTACAACCCCAACAACGATAGCGGCCAGGACTGGGGAGACGGGCTGAAGGTCAGCACGGCTGGCAACGGCGAGCGCTTCGGTGAGGCGTCACTGCCCTTCGAGCAGTTTCTCTCACGGCTATACATCTACCACTACGACCCTCTGGAGAGCGGCAAACTGGCCACCGTCAGCGAGGAGGAGCTGGAGCGCGTCAAGGGCTATCTGCATCGTAGTTGGGGGGCCACACGAATCCCACCCACCGAGCTGCAGGCAGAGCCAGGCGCAACATGACATAATGCGCGGTCTTTCAAAGATCCTGATACCCCGCCATGATACGACTCGATCAACTGCTGGTCAGCCAGGCGCTGGCCAGCTCACGCACCCGCGCCCAGCGCCTCATCAAGAACGGGCGTGTCTTCTTGGCCGACGGCACCCCGCTCACCAAGCCTTCCGAAAAGTGGCCCGCCGACACATCACTGCGCGTCGAGGAAGACCCCGAGGAGCGCTACGCCTCCCGGGCCGGGCTCAAACTGGAGGGGGCGCTCTCCACGCTGGGTATGCGGCTGGAGGGCAAGGGGGTGCTGGATGTGGGTCAGTCCACCGGTGGTTTTACCGACTGTGCCCTACGCTACGGTGCCCGCCATGTAGTGGGTGTCGAGGTAGGCCATGACCAGTTGGCCGAAGCGCTGCACCAGGACCCGCGGGTAGTGTGCCTGGAAGGCTTGAACGCACGCCACATGAGCACCTCGGCCGCCTTGCGGGAGGTACTGCAAGCATTTCCCATCGAGATGGCCATCATGGACGTGTCGTTTATCTCCCAAACGCTGATCCTGCCGGAAATCGCCGCCTTGCTACCGGCCCAGGGCCAGCTTATCTCTCTGGTCAAACCGCAGTTCGAGCTGGAGCCCAGCGCGCTGGACAAGCGCGGCGTGGTGCGCGATCCAGCCCGATACAGCGAGGTGGAGCACAAGATACGCATGGCCTGCCAGGCCTGCGGTTTGCGCATCGCCCACTGGCAGGAGAGCCCGATCACCGGCGGGGACGGCAATCGGGAATTTCTCATGCTGGCCTGCAAATAGACGCCTTAGCCCAGGTTTTCAGGAGGCAGCGGCTTGCGGGTCTGTACTTTCACCGACTCCCCCTGATCTCGATGCAGCCAAACGTCCATCTGCTCGAAGGCCACCCGCACGCCCGCTTCGCGGAACAGCTCATCCACCCGGCAGTTCACTTCGTCGGCTGCAAACAGCCGGTCCAGCAAGTCGTTGACGAAGATGCGCAGCTCGAAATTCAGGCTGTGCGGGCCATAGTTGAGGTAGAACACCTGGGGTTCCGGGTCCGCCAGTACACGCGGATTCTCATCGGCGGCCTGGCGCAACAGCTGATGCACCAACGGCAAATCAGAGCCGTGCGCCACGCCATAGGTCAGCACCACTCGGGTGACATTGTCCGACAGCGACCAGTTGATCAACTGGTCGGTGACGAACGTCTTGTTGGGTATGATGATCTCCTTGCGATCGAAGTCGGTCACCGTGGTGGCACGGATGCGGATACGGCTGACGGTGCCATGCAGGTTGCCCAGCGTGATGGTGTCGCCAATCCGAATCGGGCGCTCGAACAGAATGATCAGGCCAGAGATGAAGTTGGCAAAGATCTCCTGCAAACCAAAACCCAGCCCCACGCTCAACGCGGCCACCAGCCACTGCAGCTTGTCCCAGGAGACCCCCAGGGTGGCCAGCGACATGACGACCCCCGTCCCCACGATGGTATAAGAGAGCAGCGAGCTGATGGCGTAGGCGCTGCCCTGTTTCAGGGCTAGCCGCGACAGCACCATGACTTCGAGCAACCCTGGCAGGTTCCGCGCCATGATGAAGGTGATGGCGACCACCAGCAAGGCCGTGAAAAAATCAGAGAGCGAAAGCGAATTGTCCACCAGGTCGCCTTCATCGGCATCCCACAGCGCCACCTGATCCAGATACCCCAACACCGCCAGCAGGTCCGACCAGACCAGATAAAGCAGCAGGCTGAACCCGATCAGCAGAATGAGCTTGGAGAGCCGCAGCGACTGGGTGTTGATCTTCTCCATGTCCAGGGGTGGCTCTTCGACCACTTCCAGCCCGCCCTCGGCCCCCTCCTGTACCTGGGCTCGCCGCCGCGCCAGGGCTCGGCGATACGCCAAGCGGCGAGCAGCCACTGCCAGGCTGCGAACCACCGTGGCTTCCACCACGACCCACAGCCCCAACAGGTAAAGCGTCATCGCAAAACGTGCCACCAGCCGCAGCGCCGTGTATTCATACCCCCAGGCCACCAGCCCCAGCATGACCAGCGGCACGCTGGCCATGGCCAGTCCCAGGACCAACCGGAACAGCCGAACCCCAAAAATCGGCACGTGAGCCAGAATCAGCTGCATCAACCACCACGCCATGGCCAACAGCCCCAGCATGAATAGCCCCATGGCTACCGGACGCATGGCCAGCGGGGTTTCCATCTGCTCTGACATGGCCGCGATCCCCACCACAGGCACCAGCGCTACGCCCAGGCCCCCCAGCAGTTGACGTAGCCGCGCATTGTAGGCAGGCGCCCAGGTAAAATGACGCTCTGCAACGCCATCGGGCACCAGCAGGCGGCGCCCCAGCGCGACCACACCCCAGCTCAGGCTCAATTGCAGCAAGGCCGGTGCCAGCCCCATCGCCAGGGCACCTTCTGCCGTCCGCAGGGCAACACCCGCGCCCGCCAGCGCCAGCGGGCCTGGCAGCGCCAGCAGCGCATTCATCAGAACCGCTTTGGGCGTATGCAGCTGCGTATCACTCTTCAAACGACCTATTTGCGAGTGCAGCCGCGCCAAGGCGGCCTTGATACGAGAGCGCAGCCCCAGCAAGGTCAGGCTCAGCAGCAGTAGCGGCGCACCGACCAGCATGTCCCAGCCAAGGCCCTGCCAGCGGTTGGGCAGCACGGCTCGCCATTCGCCCTGCTGCCACTCCTGCTGCAGGTAATTGGGTAACTGGCGCACCCAGTTGAGGTCCAGCGGACGACTGTTGGCTACCCAGAAGAGCTGTTCATCGATGGTGGCGCGCAGGTCGTGGGTGGTGGTCAAGAGCTGTTGCTGGTTCAGCTGAAGCTCGATGGCGGCGCTCAACAGGCTGCCATAGGACTGCTCGAGCTGCTCCACCAGCTCACGGCGAGATTGATAAAGCCGCGTCAGGGAGTCCACCAGCCCAGGCGTCACCTCGACACCCGCTTCCTGCAGCCGCTGGGTGGCCAATCGCTCCCCCTGGCGCAGCTGATCACGTTGACGTATCAGATCGAACTGCTTGAGGCGCAAGTCGGCAATTTCATCCTGCAGGTCCCGGCGCGGCACGATTACCGGCAGCGATTGACGCTGCTCACGGAGTATCCGCGATAGCAGCTGGCTGCCGCGAATGGCTTCCAACTGCTCATTGAGACTACGCTGCAACTGACGCACCAACTCCAATTGACGCTGGGCTTCGATATTCTCGCGCACGATGCTGTTGGCGCGGTCAGTGGCCCGCAGCAGCTCGAGACTCAAGGTCTGGTTCATCTGCTGGGCGCGCAGCACTACCGGATGCCCTTCGGCGATCAGCGGGTCATCCCGCGCGGCATCGGCAATCGCCTGCTCGGACTGCAAGCGCCGCTGGCGATCGATGACCCCTTGCAGCAGGTTAAGCCGCTGCTCCTGATGATCGATCTGCAAAGCCAATAGCTCACGCCGCTGCTGAGCCAGCTCCCGCAGTCGGCTGTTGGCACTGAGCTCACGCTGATTGAGGGAGACTTCCTGCTCGGCCAGGGAACGCTCCAGACGCCACTGAATCAGCTGCGCATCCTCGCGAGCCGAGAGCTGGCGGTCGGCCAACAGCGCTTCGCGGGTGTCGTGCTCGCGGCGCAAGGTCTCGGCCCGCTGCAGGGCTTCGGAGATGGCCTGCTGGGCACGTTCGGGCAAGGTTTGCGCAGCCAACAGCTGTGAGTTGACTTCGGCCAACTGGCTCTGCAACTGCTGGAGCTCGATCACCGCGCTGCCCTGCTGCGCCTCCAAGGCTTCCAGCGGCATGTCGCTGAGGCTATCCACGGAGAGCTGTTGGCTCTCTTCCTCGGCTTCTCGCAGCTCTCGTTCGAGTTGCAGCAGCTGCTCAGGGGCCTGGCTGACACGCTGCTCCAGCGCCCGTTGGCGCTCTTCCAGCGCCGTAAGCCGCTCATAGGCTTGCAACGCGGCGCTCAGGGCCGCCTGCTCACGCTGCTGCGCGGCGGTAAGCTCCCCTTCCTGGGACTCGAGCGCAGCCAATCGCTCGTTCAGGGCGCTTTCAGAAGGCGTCCGCTCACCATCTTCTGCCCACCCCATGGGCGACACGCACAACAACACGATACACAGCAATATTCCCAGCGCACCGCTCACCGCCTTCATGGCATTCTTCACCACGTATAGAAGCCTCATTGACTGGTCGACCCGCATCATCGGGCAAGGCATCATTGTCAATCGTAAGGCCCGGCGGCGCAATCCAGCCCGGCACGAGAATATTGGCAGTTGACTTACCTCATCCGCCTGTATAGAACGTCGCTAACATTTATCTACTTTTCACTGCGAGCCATATCAATGGTTATCCGACCCCTGATGTTCACAGGCCTGCTGGTTGCCTTGGCAACGCAGTCGGCCATGGCCGAGACGCGTGACGATATCGAAGCGCGTATTCGCGCCTTGAATACCGAGCTCTATCAGCTCCGCCAGCAGCTGCAGCAAATTGACGCACCCGAGGCTGCCGCCCAGGGTATTCCACCGACGCCGCTGCCGGAAGAAGTGGCCCTGGAGGACCTGTCCGAACGCCGCCAGCTGGAACAGCAGTCGTCGCGGAACCCGTTCTCCATCACGACGCATCGCACCAATTACCTGTTTCCGGTGAGCTACAACACCAATCAGGACTCCAACAACTTTCGTGAAGTGACCGATGCTTCAGGCCCCAACAACAACGAGGTGAAGTTTCAGTTCAGTGCCAAGTTCAACCTGGCCGAAGACGTGTTTGGCGACATTGGCGACGTCTATTTCGCCTATACCCAGCGAAGCTGGTGGCAGGCCTATAACACTGATGCCTCTTCCCCTTTCCGGGAAACCAACTACGAGCCCGAGGTGTTCATCGATTTCGATAACGCCTGGAGCGCCTTAGGCTGGGTGAATACGCGCAATCGTATCGCCTTCAACCATCAATCCAATGGCCGCTCGGACCCGCTGTCACGGAGCTGGAACCGCGTCTATCTGGAAAGCACGCTGCAGCGCGGCGACTGGGCACTGACCCTGGCACCCCACTGGCGCGTGCCGGAGTCCGACGGTGACGACGACAACCCGGATATAGAGCGTTACATGGGGTATGGGGATATTCGTCTGGCCAAGCGCCTGGACAACAATCACGAAGTCGCCGGACAGCTGCGTGGCAATCCTAGCCCCGGCAACCTGGGTACTCAGATCGATTACAGCTGGCCAGCCTTCAATGGGGTGCGAGCACACGTACAGTATTATTACGGGTACGGCGAAAGCATGATCGATTACGACAACCGCGTGCATCGCCTGAGTCTTGGCTTCAGCCTCAACCCGCTGTTCAGCGCCACGGGCCTGAACCGCTGATGCGGAACCACTAAACTTTGGGGTTGTCTATGGAGTGACGGCTGCTATGCTGAAGCTGTCACTCATTCATTCGTCAAAGGAAGACATCATGGCTAAACGTAACACAGACGCCACCGCACGTGCCGACCAGCTGAAAGAAGACCTGCGCCATCTCAGCGAGACGGTCGAAGAGCTGATGAACGCCACATCGAAAGATGCCAGCGGTGAAATGCGCGACCTGCGTGAGCGTGCCGAACGTCGTTTGAAGGATACTCGTGCCCGCCTGGAAGCCCGCGGCGAGCGCATCTATGAAGACACCCGCGAGTCACTGGCTCAGCAAGCCGATTGCTGCGACCGCTATGTACATGAGAACCCCTGGACCAGCATCGGTATCGGTGCCGCAGCTGGCCTGGTGGTAGGTATGCTGCTCGGTCGTCGCTAATGGCATTGGGGCCAACCCAACGCGTCTTTTCTGCCGCCAAACGCTTGTTGAGGTCACTGTTAGCCAACGGTGAAACCCGCCTGCGTTTGGCGGTGTTGGAATTGGAGGAAGAGCGCGCTCGTTTATTGGTACTACTGCTTTTGGCTGGCGCCAGTCTGCTGCTGCTGCTGTTGGGCGTTGCCACACTGACGGCGCTGGTAGTCGTTCTGTTCTGGGACACCTATCGGCTGACGGCCATTGGCGTGAGTGCTGGCGTACTGATGGCACTCAGTCTGCTGCTGGCAGTGATTGCCATACGTCAGGCAAAGCGGCACTCGCTGCTCAAGGAAACCTTGAAACAGCTGGCAGCCGATCGCGCCCTGCTGGAGGCCAATGATGAAGAACTCACCGACCGTCGACGTTAAGACCACAGACAAGCCGTTGAGTCGCCAGCAACGTAAGGCGGCGTTACTGGCCGAGCTGGAGCAGCAGCGTATCGATATACTGGTGAGCAGCGATACGTTGCAACGCACTTCCGCGCCGCTCGATCGGCACTGGCGAAGCCTGCGCTTACCGCTGTACGTCGTGGGCGGGCTCGCTGCCCTGCGGCTGGTTCGCCATCCTGGTGGCGCCATGGCCGTCGGCAAACGCGCATTGGCAGGCTATATGCTGCTTCGCAAGCTGAAACTGCTGGCCAAAGTCGCCAGCTGACGAGGCGTTTGCCTGTTCAAAGCCGTCGGATGCCTTGCATCAGGCGGCTTTTTCAATGGTGATCAACACGCTTGGCCACAGGCGACGCCACTCGCCCAGGCCCACTGGAAGTTGTAACCACCCAACTGGCCAGTGACATCCAGCACTTCGCCAATGAAACGCAGCTGGGGTAAGCCTCGTACTTCAAAATTCTTCGACGAAATGGCCTCGGTACTGATCCCGCCCATGGTCACCTCTGCCGTACGCCAACCCTCTGTGCCCGCCGGTTTCACCTGCCACTCATTGAGGTACTGTGCCCAGCAGTCGATCGCCTCGTTGCTGTACTGTGCCAATGGCATGGCGGTGGCGTGCTCGGGGTACCACTCCATTATCGCCTGTGCCAGACGTTTGGGAAAACGCTCGCCCAGCCAGGTAGACAGCATGCGCTTGGGAGTTTGCTCACGCGCATGACGCAGCGAAGCCGCCACCTCCTCACCCGGCAATAAATCAATCGTAATGGCGCTACCGGGCTGCCAGACGCTCGAAATCTGGAGCATCGCCGGCCCCGACAGCCCCCGATGGGTAAACAGCATGGGCTCATTGAAGCGCCCTTGACCACAGCTGACCGATACCGGCACGCTGAGCCCTGACAGCGTTTCAGCACGCGCTTTCCAGACATCACTGAGCGTGAAGGGCACCAACCCAGGCCGGGTAGGCAACACCTCAAGACCAAATTGTCGGGCGAGTTCGTAACCAAAGCCCGAAGCCCCCATGGTGGGGATGGAGAGCCCCCCCGTGGCCACTACCAACACGCCACAGCTGATGGTGCCCATCGAAGTAGTCAACTGCATTCCCTCGCCCAGGCGCTCCACCTTGGAAATGGACGTCTTCAATGCCAGTTCGACACCGGCCCATTCACATTCGGTCAGCAGGACTCTCACGATCTCCTTGGCGGAGTCGGCACAAAAAAGTTGCCCCGGCGCTTTTTCCACATACTCCACGCCATGGCGCTCTACCAGAGATACAAAATGTTCTGGACGGTAACGTTTCAATGCAGAAATGCAAAAATAAGGATTTTCCGAATAAAAATGGCTTGGTGAGGCATCAAGGTTGGTAAAGTTACAGCGGCCTCCTCCCGACATGAGGATTTTCTTGCCCGGTCTATTGGCATGGTCAACCACCAGCACGCGCCGCCCTGCATAACCTGCTTGAGCCGCACACATCAACCCGGCGGCACCTGCGCCAATGACGACGACGTCGTAAACCATCTTGGAAGCCCTACATGAAAAGCTGACTATCTTAGCAGCAGAGAGGCTGCTCAGCACTTTACAAACCCAAAATAGATGTACATATAATGTACAACAAATATCTTTTCATTCCGTTATCTTGCCGTTTGCCCTTATCACGGCAGTCGATTTCAGGATAATGCAGGTCACCTCTGTTTACGTTGAGACGCCAATGCTTGTTTACAAACGCCTCTTCTGCTGTCTGCTGCTGGCCGCCTTGCCGCCATACGCCATAGCACAAACCCCGCCACCCGTGATCGGTCACTACGCCACGGCCACCGCCTGGTCCGACCCATTAGAAGCCCTGGGCACCCTGCGTGCCGACGAGAGCGTCACGCTGTCAGCCACCGTGACCGATACCATTGCCGAAATCACCTTCGAAGATGGTGCCCAGGTCGAACAGGGCGAGCTGCTGATACGCCTTGAAGATGCCGAGGAACAGGCGCTGCTGAGGGCAGCACGGGCGATCACCGATGAGCGCCGTAACGCGGTGGGCAGAACGTCTCAACTCCAGGAACGCAACTTGGCCCCCCGCGCCGAACTGGAAGATACCCAAGCGCGGCTGAGGCAGGCAGAAGCCGATGTCCAGGCGTTAGAGGCACGCCTGGCCAACTACCGGGTAGTGGCACCGTTCAGTGGTCGCGTCGGCTTTCGTAATGTCAGCGCTGGCGCACTGGTGACCCCGGGCATGGAGCTGGTGACCCTCGACAAGCTGGATATCATGAAACTGGATTTTACCGTACCGGAAGTGTTTCTGGGCCGCCTGTCGGCAGGGCTGGCGCTGAGCGCGACCACCGCCGCCTACCCGGATGATGTCTTCCGCGGTGAAATCGCCAGTATTGGTACCCGTATCGACCCGGTGTCTCGCAGTATCAGTGTGCGGGCCGAGCTGGCCAACCCAGAGCTGCGCCTGCGCCCCGGCATGTTGATGGAGGTGGTCGTGCAGCAACGCGTGCGCAATACGTTGGTACTGCCGGAAGCCGCTATCGAGCCGAGCGGCAATCGCCATTTCGTGATGGTCATTCACGAGGAGGAAGGAGAGCATCGCCTGGAGCGCCGAGAGGTCGCCTTGGGTGAGCGTCGCAGTGGCGAAGTGGAAGTGCTCGAAGGCGTGGCAGATGGCGAGCTGGTGGCAGTACACGGTCTGCAGCTGGCACGAGATGGCCAGCAGGTACGTTTACTGGGCATCACCGATGAAGAGACCAGCATCCGTACCCTGCTGGAGGCTGACCGCTGATGCGCTTATCCGACATCTCCGTACAGCGTCCGGTGCTGGCCATGGTCATCGCCGCGCTGATCGTGGCCTTCGGCCTGCTGGCGCTGAATCGCCTGCCGCTGCAGGAGTATCCCACGGTCGACCCACCGGTCGTCAGCATCGATACACGTTACCCCGGTGCTTCGGCCAGCGTGGTCGAAACCCGCATTACCCAGGTGCTGGAAGATCGTATCGCCGGGGTAGAAGGTATCGAGCTGATTACCTCCCAGAGCGAAGATGGACGATCGCGCATCCAGATCGAGTTTGCCATCAGCATGGATATCGACGCGGCGGCCAACGATGTGCGCGACCGCATATCGGGTGCCTTGCGCAACCTTCCCGATGATGCCGACAATCCTGAAGTCACCAAGGCCGACAGCAGCGATGAAATCGTCATCTGGCTGAGTCTCTCAGGGGCGGACTACTCGATCACCGAGCTCACCGACTACGCCAACCGTTTTCTGGTAGACAGCCTGTCGGTGCAGCCGGGGGTAGCCAGGGTGCGCGTGGGCGGTGGCCGCGACTATGCCATGCGTGTCTGGCTGGACCGCAACGCGCTGGCAGCACGAGGCCTCACCGTGGGTGATATCGAGGATGCCCTGCGCGCCGAAAACGTCGAGCTGCCCGCCGGCTCCATCGAGTCCGATGATCGCCAGTTCATCGTACGGCTGCCGCGCAACTTTGCCACCGCCGATGACTTTCAGCGGCTAGCGGTTACCCAGGGCAGCAACGGGCACCTGATTCGTCTGGCCGATGTGGCCCGAGTGGAAGTGGGCTCGGTGGAAGACCGTTCGGTGTTTCGTGCCAACGGCGTGCCCATGGTGGGGCTAGGCATGATCATGCAGTCCACCGCCAACGTGGTGGAGCTTTCCGAAGCGGTGCAGCAGGAGCTGGAGCGCTTGCAAGGCACCCTGCCCGAGGGCATGTCATTGACGCTCAACTACGACGCCTCGGTGTTCGTGTCGGGTGCCATCGACCAGGTGGTCATGACGCTGTTCATCGCCATGGGCCTGGTAGTCATCGTGATTTTCCTGTTCCTGGGCAACCTGCGAACTACCATCGTGCCTGCCGTGACCGTCCCCATCGCCGTGATTGGCGCCTTCACCGCGCTGGCTGCCATGAATTTCTCGATCAACCTGTTGACGCTGCTGGCGCTGGTACTGGCCATTGGCCTGATCGTCGATGACGCCATCGTGGTGTTGGAAAACATCAACCGCCGCATGCACGATTACGGTGAAACGCCGCTGGTGGCGGCCTTCCGCGGCACTCGACAGATCGCTTTTGCGGTCATTGCCACTACCCTCGTGCTGGTAGCCGTATTCGTACCCCTGAGTATGCTGCAGGGCGATATCGGCCGACTGTTTTCCGAATTTGCACTGACCATGGCCGCCGCGGTGGTCGTCTCCACGCTGCTGGCCCTGACCCTGACCCCCATGATGGCTTCCAAAATCCTCAAGCCGGGGATGCACGATAGCCGCATAGGTCAAGGGGTGCAGTGGCTGCTGGACGGTGCTCGGAAACGTTACCAGCGTGCGCTGGAAGTCGTGCTGGCATTCAAATGGGTAGTGGTGGCCTTGTTTGCGCTTCTGGTGGCGGGCACTGCCTGGCTGGCCTCGGCACTGCCCAGCGAGTACACCCCTCAAGAAGACCGGGGCAACTTCATCGTGCTGGTCAACGGGCCCGAAGGCGCCACCTTCGATTACATGATGGATTACATGGATGAGATCGAAGCACGCCTGACACCCTTCGTCGATAGCGGTGAGCTGGAGCGCGTGGTAGTAAGGGCACCGCGGGGGTTCGGCAATATCGAAAACTTCAACAGCGGCTTCATCATCGTCAACATGGCCGACTGGGGCAGCCGCCGCAGCGCCTGGGAGATCATGGCAGATGTGCGTCAAACTCTGGGGTCCCTGCCTGGAGTCCAGGCCTTCCCGGTCATGCGCCAGGGGTTTGGTCAACGCACCCAGAAACCGGTCCAGTTCGTGTTGGGGGGTGGCACTTACGAGGAGCTGGCCAGCTGGCGGGATACGCTGGTCAACCATATTCGCGAGCACAACCCGCGCCTGACCGCCGTTGAGAGCAACTACAACGAAACCCAGCCGCAGCTCAGGGTCGACATCAACTACGAACGGGCCGCCGCGCTGGGGGTCACCGTCACGGAAATAGGCCGGACGCTGGAGGTGCTGCTCGGTGGGCGCAACGTGACCCGTTACGTGGATGACGGCGAAGAGTACGATGTGATTCTGGAAGGCGACCGTGGCCGCCAGAATAGCCCGCGAGCGCTGGACAACATTCAGGTACGCTCCGCGCGGTCCGGTGAACTGATTCCGCTGGCCAGCCTGGTGACGCTCTCTGAC
The DNA here is from genome assembly GCF_014651775.1 of Vreelandella hamiltonii. Classification (GTDB taxonomy): domain Bacteria; phylum Pseudomonadota; class Gammaproteobacteria; order Pseudomonadales; family Halomonadaceae; genus Vreelandella; species Vreelandella hamiltonii. Next base: position 142,975 of record NZ_BMXN01000006.1, on the reverse strand, counting down.
TTCGCGGGTGCCAGCACGCTCAACCGCTTCGACCGCGTGCGCGCCATTACCATCGAGGCCAACCTGGCCGATGGCTACCCCCTGGGTGAAGCGCTGGCCTACCTGCAAGACACCGCGAATACCATTCTGCCAGAAGAAGTGCAGACCAATCTGGCAGGCCCCTCTCGAGACTTCCAGCAGGCCAGTGGGGCGACGACCTTTCTGCTGGTGCTTGGCGCCGTGGTGGTATTCCTGGTGCTTGCCGCCCAGTTCGAGAGCCTGATTCACCCCTTCGTGATCATGCTGACGGTGCCGCTGGCCATGAGCGGTGCCCTGCTGGCCCTGCTGCTGACCGGCCAGTCATTGAATATCTACAGTCAGGTGGGGCTGGTGCTGCTGATAGGATTGGCGGCCAAGAATGGCATACTGATCGTCGAGTTCGCCAACCAGCTGCGCGATGAGGGCCAAGCCTTTCGTTCGGCCCTGATCGAAGCATCGGTCACCCGCCTGCGGCCCATTCTGATGACGGCAGTCACCACCATGGCCGGGGCGATCCCGCTGATCATCTCCAGCGGCCCTGGCGCAGAGTCTCGCCTGGTGATTGGCACGGTGATCATGGCGGGTGTAGGCGCGGCCACGGTGTTTACGCTGTTCGTGGTACCCGTGGCCTACGATTTGCTGGCACGCTACTCAGGCTCCCCTGGCGCCGTGAAGCGACAGCTGGAAGAAGAAATTGCCAATGCGCCGGAGGCCGACCACGAACCGCTGGCTACGCCCGAGCGCTAAGCAACCTCTGCTACCAAGCAGACAGACAACCAGGGCGCCAAAAGGCGCCCTGGTTGTTAAAGAGTGCTGTGGAAGACTGCGCTTGAAGATCGCTAACGCACTGTACGCGATTACTCGCAGTCGCCGATGCGCTCGCCTTCGATCACGGTGTTCATGGTCAATTCGCCCATGGGTGACTGGGTGAAGATGTCCACGCTGCCTTCGATACGCTCACCCATGAAGCGCATTTCACCGTCGATATTGGCTTCGCCGCCTTCAGCACGACATACCATGCTGTACGAGAGGCCATCGGCATTCATGTCTTGATGCTGCAGCTCGCAGCCCTCTTCTTCTTCGATGAAGCCAAACTCTGCGCCATCCAGCTCTTCTTGAGTGATGCACTGACGTTCGGTTTCGGTCTGATCGGGAATCTGCATGTCACCGCTGATACTGGTTACGCTGACGAACTCCCATTCGCCAGGCGTCACGTTAGGTGTTTCCGCCAGAGCGACCATCGGGAAGGCCAATAAGGCCGCTACTGCCATGTGACGTTTCATCATCGTTTTTTCTCACTAGGTTAATTGGGCAAACCCGCTCATATCCTACCTGATTCGTTCCGCTTGTGCCCGCCCCAGGCAGGGCTGTTACACTGGATATCCTTTTTTCACCTGGCAGGGCAACCGCCATGCATGACGACGCGCTGGTTCCTCACGACTTTTATTGCCCTTACTGCGACACGCCACTGACCTTCGTGATCGACACGTCACAGGGCAGCCATGATACCTGGGAAGACTGCCATCAGTGTTGCGCGCCGATACGACTGCAGGTGGTGGTATCGCCTTTCACAGGCGAACTCGACGCCGTCATCACGGGTAGAGACGACGACGTCTTGTGAGCCATGATCAGGCCGCGTCAGCCTGCTGTATCTGAGCAACCCGCTTGGCCTCGCTGCGGCGCATGAAGTACCACGCCAGCAGCGTCGCCAACGAAACGGTCAGAATGATCAGCGTCGCCAACGCGTTGATCTTGGGAGATACGCCCATGCGCACGGAGGAGAACACCACCATGGGCAGCGTATTGGCTCCGGGGCCTGACACGAAGCTGGCGATCACCAGATCATCCAGCGACAGCGTGAACGCCAGCAGCCAGCCTGCCGCCAGTGCTGGTGCAATGACCGGCAGCGTCACGCAGAAGAACGTCTTGACCGGCGGCGAGCCAAGGTCCATGGCCGCCTCTTCGATGGAGCGATCCAGTTCCCGGAGCCGCGCCGACACCACCACGGCCACATAGGCACTGCAAAACGTGGTATGGGCAATCCATATCGTCGCCATCCCCCGGTCAGCGGGCCAGCCGATCAGCTGAGCCATCTGCACGAACAGCAGCAGCAAGGAAAGCCCGGTGATCACTTCGGGCATGACCAGTGGTGCCGTCACCATGCTGGAAAGCGCCGTCTTGCCTCGAAAATGGCCATAGCGGGTCATCACGAAGGCGGCCACCGTGCCCAGGCACACCGCCATGCTGGCAGCGAAAAAGGCGATCTTGAGACTGGTCCATACCGCCGAGAGAATCTGCCGGTCACGGAACAGCTCGCCGTACCAATGAGTCGAGAACCCCGCCCACACCGTCACCAGGCGCGATGAGTTGAACGAGTAGAACACCAGCACGAACATCGGCAGATAGAGAAACAGCAGGCCAAGCACCAGCATCACCGTGGTAAAGCTGGGGCGCCGAGAGGACGTCATCATTGTTCGAGCTCCCGTGACTGGTAGCGGTGGAACCATACGATCGGGATCAACAACAGCAACAGCATGACCATCGCCAGCGCCGCGGCCACCGGCCAATCACGATTCAGGAAGAACTCTTCCCAAAGCACCTTGCCGATCATCAGGGTGTCAGGCCCTCCCAACAGCTCGGGGATCACGAACTCACCCACCGCAGGAATGAATACCAGCATGGAGCCCGCCACGATGCCCCCCATGGAAAGCGGCAAAGTGACTTTCAGGAAGGTATTCACTTTACGCGACCCCAGGTCTGAGGCCGCTTCCAATAACGACGTATCCAGACGCGTCAGATGGGCATACAGCGGCAACACCATGAACGGCAGGTAGGCATACACGATGCCCACGACGACCGCAAACTGGGTATTCATCATGCGTAGCGGCGAGTCGATGAGGCCGATGCTCAGCAGCAGATTGTTGATCAGGCCATTGTTGCTGAGTATGCCCATCCACGCATACACGCGGATCAGAAACGACGTCCAGGAGGGCAGCATCACCAGCAGCAGCAGAATCAACTGCCAGCGACCCGGGGCACGAGCCATGGCATAGGCCATGGGATAACCGAGCAGCAAGCACACCACCGTGGCGGTAAATGCCGTCTTGATGGAGCCCCAGTAAGCCGCGACATACAGCGAGTCGGTCAGCAAGAACAGATAGTTGCCGACATTCAGAAAGATACTCAGGGTTTGATCGGCATACTCGACCAGCGGCCCGTAGGGAGGAATGGCAATCGCCCCTTCGGAAAGGCTGATCTTGAGCACCAACGCAAACGGCAGCAAAAAGAACAGCGTCAGCCAGGCCAGCGGGAACGCAATCACCGCGCGCCGCCCCAGCTTCATACGCTTGATCATGCCGGTAAAGCCAGATGGCATCATGGTAGGCAATCTCCTTCAAGAGACCGAATCATCAGCGATTCAACACGATAGCGCTGTGATCTTCCCAGTAAACGTAAACGCTATCCTCCCAGGTGGGACGATCACCGCGACGCTCCGTGTTGGCCATGCTCACCTTGATCAGCTTGCCCGAGGCCGTGCGCACGTAATACAGCGAATACCCCCCCAGATAGGCAATGTCGTCCACCTTGCCAGCTTCCCAGTTGTATTCGCCGGTTGGCTGTTCACGGGTCAGCCAGATTTTCTCGGGGCGCAGAGCGGCCCATACTCGACGGTCCACCGCCTGGGTAGTGATCCCGTGATCGAGATAGATAGGCCTTGAAAGCGAGGGGCTGGCGATGCGGCAATGGTCGGCCGCGTCCTCGATGATCTCCCCTTCGAACACGTTCACGGTACCGACGAATTCGGCCACCATGCGGCTAGCGGGGCTTTCGTAGATATCGACCGGAGAGCCCACCTGCTCGATCCAGCCATCGGCCATGATCGCCACGCGATCCGCCATGGTCATGGCCTCTTCCTGATCGTGAGTCACCATGATGCAGGTAACGCCTACCTGTTCGATGATCTCGACCACTTCCAGCTGCATTTCCGTGCGCAGCTTCTTGTCGAGGGCGCCCATGGGCTCGTCCAGCAGCAAGAGCTTGGGCCGTTTGGCCAATGAGCGCGCCAAGGCCACCCGCTGGCGCTGGCCGCCAGAAAGCTGATGCGGCTTGCGCTTGGCAAAGCGTTCCATATGCACCAGTTTCAGCATCTGGGCTACCCGCGCCTCGATTTCCGCCTTGGGCAGCTTGTCCTGTTTCAACCCGAAGGCGATGTTCTGCGCCACCGTCATATGCGGAAAGAGCGCATAGGATTGAAACATCATGTTGATTGGGCGCTTGTGCGGCGGCATGTCGGTAATGTTTTCGCCACTCAGCAGGATGCGGCCCTCGCTCGGCGTCTCGAAACCCGCCAGCATCCGCAGCAAGGTCGACTTGCCAGACCCAGAGCCCCCTAACAGGGCGAAGATTTCGCCGCGTTTGACCTGCAAATTCACGTCATCCACCGCCAGCGCGTCATCGAAGCGCTTGCTCAGGCGTTTGACTTCCAACACGATATCTTCAGCAAAGCGCGGAGCTTTTCCCTGGGGCCTCAGAGGCGGAGGAATAGCAGGCGATGAAGATGAAGTGTCGTTCGACAGGGGCGTAGTGACCATTCGCCACTCCCATCAAAAGGCCCGAGAAGCCGGGCGATAAAAGACGAACAGCGAGCCAGGCAACTGCCCGGCTCGCTGTCAGACAAGGGTCGGTTTAGCGACCAGACTTGACGCGGTTCCAGATACGAGTACGCGCACGCAGTACGTCCTGCGGCTTTTCCGCCTGAACGTACAGGTTCTGCATGACGTCTGCATTCGGGTAAACCGCAGGGTCATTCAGCAGTTCCTCGGACAGGAACTCGTTAGCGGCCAGGTTGGGGTTGGCGTAGCTGACGTACTCGCTGATCTCGGCGGCAATTTCCGGGTCGAGAATAAAGTTGATGAACGCATGAGCGTTCTCGGGGTTAGGCGCATCGGCAGGCACGGCCATCATGTCGAACCACAGCGCAGCGCCTTCCTTCGGGATGCTGTAAGCGATGGTGAAGTCGCGACCCGCTTCTTCAGCTCGGTCTGCTGCCTGGAACACGTCTCCCGAGTAGCCTGCGGCGACACAGATCTCACCATTGGCCAGGTCAGAGATATAGCGCGAGGAGTGGAAGTAAGTGACATGGTTGCGCACGGCCGCGATCACTTGGCCAGCGGCTTCGATGTCATCCAGGTTCTCGCTCAGCGGGTCGCCGCCCGAGTAAGCAATGGCAGGCGAGAGCATTTCGTCCGCCGAGTCCATCATGGAGATACCGCAACCGGCCGCATGCAGAGCCGCGGTAATTTCCGGATCGAAGAGCAGTGCCCAGCTATCTACCGGGGCATCGTCGCCGAGAATCTCCTTCACTCGCTCGACATTGTAGCCAATGCCATTGGTGCCCCACATGTAGGGGATGGAGTACTGGCTGCCCTCGTCGATGGCTTCCAGGTTGGCCATCAACTCCGGATTGAGGTTTTCGAAATTGGGCAGTTGCTCGTGGTCGAGCGGCTGGAACACACCTGCCCTGGCCTGACGAGTAAAGTAGTAGTTGGAGGGCACGACGACATCGTAGCCCGAGCGGCCAGACAACAGCGCCGCATCGAGGATCTCGTTACTGTCGTAGACATCGTAGGTCACGGAGATACCGGTACGCTCGGTGAATTTCGCCAGCGTTTCCGGCGCAATGTAGTCGGACCAGTTATATACCCGCACTTCATTGGCGTGGGCAGCGGTGGCCGCTACGGCAAAAGCGATTGCCGTAACGGCCACTGAACGTTTTGGGATGTTCCCCATCTAGCTACTCCTTATCTCGAAAGTCCACTTGTCTTGAAAGTGCCCGTCGAACAGGCGCACCGGGCCTGGCAACGGTTAGCGCTGACGCCGATACCTCTTTGTCTCATTTGCCGCTGCTGAGAAACAGCTTAGGCCATTATCCTCACCGTGCGAATTTTGCGGTGCAGCGCTCTCTATCGCAAGTACAAGTGAAAAATTCTTGCATTACACCACTGGCGACCCCACATCCATGGGCGCGAGCAAAACATAGAGACTGGCTATTGGCAGCATCATTTTTTCCAATTTTAGCTATTAGTCGTAGTTCGCTAATATCAGCAACAACTTTTCCAACTACCATTCACTCACTGCGGAGATATTTTCAATGTCTTTGATCAATACCGAAGTAAAACCGTTTAAAGCGACTGCTTACCTGAACGGCGAGTTCGTAGACGTGACTGAAGCGGACCTGAAAGGTCAGTGGTCTGTCTTCTTCTTCTACCCCGCCGACTTCACCTTCGTATGCCCCACGGAGCTTGGCGATCTGGCCGACAACTACGAAGCCTTCAAGAAGCTGGGCGTCGAGATCTACAGCGTCTCTACCGACACCCACTTCACTCACAAGGCTTGGCACGACAGCTCCGAGACCATTGGCAAGCTCCAGTACCCGATGATTGCCGACCCGACCCTGCAGATTTCTCGCAACTTCGAAGTGCTGATCGAAGAAGCCGGTCTGGCAGAGCGCGGCACTTTCGTTGTCGACCCCGACGGCAAGATCCAGATCGTCGAAATCAACGCTGGCAACATCGGCCGTAACGCCGAAGAGCTGCTGCGCAAGGTCAAGGCTGCCCAGTACGTTCGCGCCAACCCGAACGAAGTATGCCCGGCCAAATGGAAAGAAGGCGAAGAGACTCTGGCCCCGTCTCTGGACCTCGTAGGCAAGATCTGACGCCTACCGTTGCCGACTCGACTCGTGTCGGTCGGCAGCACCACACCCGGGCATGCCCCGGGTGTCTTTTTTTCAGCACCCTGTTAACGCATCCCTGTTTTCCCACACGCTTGTCCCTTACTACACCAAGGCTGGCGTGCCTGGTCGAGAACGTTCTACTGCTGACTACGAGGAACCACTGTCATGCTGGACGCCAATTTAAAGAATCAGTTGAAAGCGTATCTGGAAAAAGTGACTCAGCCCTTCGAGATCGTTGCGTCCCTCGATGACGGTGCCAAGTCGCGTGAGCTGCTGGGCCTGCTGGAAGACATCAGCAGCCTGAGCACTCAGATCACCCTCAAAACCGACGGCCAGGATGCGCGCAAGCCCTCCTTTGCCCTAAACCGTGCCGGAGAAGAGACAGGCGTCGTGTTTGCGGGCATTCCCATGGGCCACGAATTCACGTCGCTGGTACTGGCGTTGCTGCAGGTCGGTGGACACCCGCCCAAAACGTCGCAAGAGCAGCTCGATCAAATCAAGGCGCTGGACGGCGAGATGCTGTTCGAGACCTACTACTCGCTCTCCTGCCAGAACTGCCCGGACGTCGTCCAGGCACTCAACCTGATGGCCATCTTCAACCCCAAGGTGCGCCACGTCGCCATCGACGGTGCCCTGTTCCAGGAGGAAGTCGAGGCCCGCGAAATCATGTCGGTGCCCAGCATCTACCTCAACGGTAAGCCCTTCGACCAGGGTCGCATGACGCTGGAGCAGATTCTGGCCAAGGTGGATACCGGCGCAGCCGAGCGTGAAGCCAAAAAGCTGAGCGACAAGGCAGCCTTCGACACGCTGGTCATCGGCGGCGGCCCGGCGGGCGCGTCAGCGGCCATCTACTCTGCGCGCAAGGGCATCAATACCGGCGTTGCCGCCGAACGCTTCGGTGGTCAGGTGGCCGATACCATGGGGATCGAGAACTTCATCTCGGTGACCCATACCGAAGGTCCCAAGCTGGTCAGCGCCCTGGAAGAGCACGTCAAGCAGTACGAAGTGGACGTGATGAACCTGCAGCGTGCCACCGCCTTCAAAGCAGCAGAAACCGAAGGTGGCCTGCACGAAGTGACCTTCGAATCCGGTGCCAAACTGAAGAGCAAGACCCTGGTACTGGCCACAGGCGCCCGCTGGCGGGAAATGAACGTGCCCGGCGAGCAGCAGTATCGCAACAAAGGTGTGGCCTACTGCCCCCACTGCGATGGCCCGCTGTTCAAGGGCAAGCGTGTCGCGGTCATTGGTGGCGGTAATTCAGGCGTCGAAGCGGCCATCGACCTGGCGGGTATCGTCGGCCACGTGACCCTGGTGGAATTCATGGGTGAAATGCGCGCTGACGCCGTACTGCAGAAGAAGCTCAAGAGCCTGCCCAACGTGGATATCGTGCTGAACGCACAAACCACCGAAGTGACCGGTGATGGCAGCCGGGTCAACGGCCTGACCTACAAGGACCGCCAGACCGACGAAGTCAAGAACATCGCTCTGGAAGGTATCTTCGTACAGATCGGCCTGGTGCCCAATACCGAGTGGCTGAAGGGCTCTCCCATCGAGATGTCACCGCGTGGCGAAATCATCGTCGACGCCCACGGCATGACCTCGGTACCCGGTGTCTTTGCCGCAGGCGATGTCACCACCGTGCCCTACAAGCAGATCATCATTGCCATGGGCGAAGGCGCCAAAGCGTCGCTGGGCGCCTTCGACTACCTGATCCGCAACTGATTCATCCGCATAAAAAAGCAAAAGACCGTGACCAGGCCCGCCTATTCAGGCGGGCTTTTTCATGCTTGCCGGAACAGGCGGACTGGGCACGATAGACCCATTCACCGTGGCACCGGCATGGCACGCCAGCTCACCGGCCGACAGCAGCCCCTGGACAGATGCCAGTGACGTGAGGGTGATGCCGTGAGTGGTATGGACCTCCCCCTGAACACTGCCGCTGATCGAGATATTCTCTTGTGCCGTCACGATGCCATGAATTCGCGTGGCAGCGCCCACATGACTCCCTACCACCGCCTCATTGGCACATTCGACGGCGACCTCAACCATCAGCGCTTCAGGCTCGGGATGGGTGATCACCGCCACGCCGAGACGACGCTTCTTGCGCCGACCATCCATCACGATGATCGTCATGACCACAACGCCCACGATGATCAGCCATGTTTCCATCTGCATGGCACTTTCCCCTGCTCGAACCAGCGTTGTTTATAGCCGTAGGGAGGCGCCAGCGGTAGCCGGAATATCGCACAACCACAGACGTATCTTCACGCTTTGCAAGCCCATCCCGAAGCGTACATTAACGTCATTCGGTCTATTTTGGTGAAGCCTGCCCAAAGGGTGGCGTTTCGCTGCACGGCGACCTTGCCCTACTCCGCAGGCATATCTCATGTTCAAAAAAACCAAACCTCACGCTGAACACCCCGCCCTTCCCACCACTGACCTTCAGCCTGCGCCAAGCGAGCTCAAGAGCCTGCCTGGTGCCCGCCAGAGCACGTCGGTGATCGGCGGCAAGACACAGCTTCGTGGGGACATTCAGAGTGACGAGGACCTGACCATCGAAGGCCAGGTCACCGGCACCATCCTCTGCAAACAGCATACCGTCAAGCTCGGCGCCACGGGGCACTTGCAGGGCGATGCCTACGCACACACGCTGAGAATTTCCGGTACCGTAGAGGGCAATCTCGTTGCGCTGCACAAGGCCACGATCCACGGCGGCGCCAAGGTCACCGGCACGATCACGACGCCCTGCCTGGTGCTGGAAGATGGCAGCACGTTCCACGGCACCATCGACATGAACCCCGACAACGAGGTGTTCAAGAGTGTCTTTGCTGACAAGCCTGCGCCCAGCTCCGCGCCTCGTCAGAAGAAGACATCGGAGGCGACCAAGGCGGAGGACTCCACCGCCAGCGCGTAATGCAGGCGGTGGGCGACGTCAGTCACGCCCACCGCACACCGGGCACGCCGGGTCACGCGGCACCTGGAAATGACGCCACTGCCCGCTGAGCCCATCGAAGGCCGACAGCCCCTGATGTGCCTCACCCGCACCGCTCAGCAGTTTGAAGGCCTCGACGGCTTGAAAGCAGCCAATCAAGCCTACCAAAGGGGCCATGACGCCACTCTCGGCACAGCTGAGGGCTTCGTCTTCGCCCTCCTCAGGGGGATAGAGGCAGGCGTAGCAGGGGCTATCTGGCTGACGCGGGTCGAATACCGCCAGCTGGCCGGAAAAGCGGATAGCCGCTCCCGAGACCAGCGGCACACCGGCTCGCTGCGTCGCGGCATTGATGGCATAACGGCTGGAAAAACGGTCGGTACAGTCCAGCACCACCTGAGCCGAGGCCACCAGCTCTGCCAGCAGCTCGCCTTCGGCGTGACGCTCGATAGCCACCACCTGGCATTCAGGGTTCAGTGCTTCAAGGCGCTGCTGCGCCGAACGCGCTTTGTTGAGGCCCAGGCTGGCCTGCTGGTGGGCTATCTGGCGCTGCAGGTTGGAAAGCTCCACATGGTCGGCATCTACCAGGGTAATCCGCCCCACTCCCGCCGCCGCGAGATACAGCGCGGCTGGCGAGCCCAACCCGCCAGCCCCGATAATCACGGCGTGGGCGCCGCGCAGTCGCTCCTGACCCTCGATATCCACTTCGGGCAGCATGATTTGGCGGCTGTAACGCAGCAGCGCCTGATCGTCCATCATTGGCTTACTTATCCTCGAATTCCTCGAAATCAGGAATGTGGAGATTGAAGCTCTCTTTCACTTCTTCCATCACCACATAGCTCTTGGACTCTTTCACCCCTGGCAGGGTCAAGACCACATCCCCCAATAGTTGGCGATAAGCGGCCATTTCCGGGATGCGGCATTTCAGGATGTAGTCGAACTGCCCGGACACCAGGTGGCACTCCTGAATTTGCGGCAGCTTTTCCACCGCGCGCCGAAACTCATCGAAGACCGCAGGCGACTGGGTCTCCAGGCTGATCTCGACAAACACCAGCAGGTTCGCCTTCAGGGCGCGAGGGTCCAGAATGGCCTGGTAGCCACGAATGATACCGGCACGCTCCAGGCGCTTGACCCGCTCCAGACAAGGGGTTGTGGATAACCCAACTTCTGCGGCGAGATCCACGTAGGAAATACGCGCATTTTCCTGCAAACAGCGAAGGATCTTGAGGTCGATACGGTCCAGCGTTCTATTTTTTGGTTTCATGGCAGGATCCAATACAAATGAATCAGGCGGTCAATAAAGGTGCCCCAGAGTAACCCGTTCATGGCCCCCCATGTCTTGCACACTTTCAACGTTCTGATAGCCCGCCGCCAACAGTGCCTCACGCACACTGGCCGCCTGCTGGTAGCCATGCTCCATTGCCAGGCAGCCACCAGGGGCCAGGTGGGCCTTGGCCGCCTCGATCACATGAAGCAGGTCTGCCATGCCGTTGGCATCGGCAACCAGCGCCGAGTGCGGCTCGAAACGCACGTCGCCCTGGCTCAAATGCGGATCATCGGCCGCAATGTAAGGGGGGTTACTGACGATGATATCGAAAGGCGGCTCCTCTGCCGGAGGCACGAACGCGCTGAGCCAATCACTCAACACAAACCGGGCATTGGTGATCCCCAGTGCGTCGGCATTGCGCTCGGCCAGCGTCACGGCTCCGGGGCGAATGTCGGCACCGATGACCTGCCAGCCCGGCTTTTCACTGGCCAGCGCCAGCGCAATGGCGCCCGTGCCCGTTCCCAGATCCAGTAGCCTGCCCACCGGGGCAGCGGCGCGAGAAAGCGCCACCTCCACCAGGGTTTCCGTGTCGGGCCTGGGAATCAGCGTGTCGGGAGAAGTCGCCAGCCGCAGCCCCCAGAACTCTCGCTCACCGGTAAGATACGCCACCGGCTGCCCCTGGGCACGCGCGGCTACCAGCGCCTCGAAACGGGCTCGCTCCCAGGTGGGGCATTCGCGGTCGCCCCAGGTATAGAGCCACGTTCGGCTGCACTGGGCAGCGCAGCCCAGCAATACCTCGGCATCCAGGCGCGGCGTGGGCGAGCCTGCCTGCGCCAACCGCTGGGCCGCCTGTGACAGCAAGGCGTCGAAGGTCATCAGCCTTCCTGCAGGGCCGAGAGCTGCTCTGCCTGATACTCATGGATCAGGGGCTCGATCACGTCATCGAGCTGCTCGCCGCTGACCACTTCGGTCAGCTTGTAGAGCGTCAGGTTGATGCGGTGGTCGGTGATGCGACCTTGAGGGAAGTTATAGGTCCGAATCCGCTCACTGCGGTCTCCCGAGCCGACCAGCGAACGGCGTGCATCGGCCTGCTCCTGGCGCTGTGAATCCACGGCATTGCGCTTGAGCTTGGCCGCCAGCAAGGACATGGCCTTGGCACGGTTCTTGTGCTGGCTGCGCTCTTCCTGGCACTCCACCACCACGCCGGTGGGCAAGTGGGTGATGCGAATCGCCGAGTCGGTGGTGTTGACGTGCTGGCCACCGGCACCGCTGGAGCGGTAGGTGTCCACCCGCAGGTCGGCGGGGTTGATGTCCACATCGCCCACTTCATCCACCTCGGGCATGACCGCCACGGTACAGGCAGAGGTATGGATACGCCCCTGAGACTCCGTCGCGGGCACGCGCTGTACGCGATGGGCGCCCGACTCGAACTTCAGCCGTGCATAGACGCCGTCGCCCTTGACCCGAGAGATCACCTCTTTATAGCCGCCCTGCTCGCCGTGGCTGGCACTGACGATTTCTACCCGCCAGCCACGCTTTTCAGCATAGCGGGAGTACATGCGGAACAGATCACCGGCAAAAATCGCCGCTTCATCGCCACCGGTGCCCGCCCGCACTTCCAGAAACACGCCACGGCCATCGTCAGGGTCCTTGGGGATCAGCAGACGTTTCAGCTCGACGTCCAGCGCTGCCAGCTGTTCGCGGCCATCGCTGATTTCCATTTCTGCCAGTTCACGCATCTCCGGATCACTGTCACGGCTCAGCTGTTCGGCCTCGGCGATGCTGTCTTCGACCCCGCGGTAACGTTGCCAGGCGGCCACTAGCTCTTCCAGCTCAGCGTATTCCCGCGAATAGTCACGGAAGCGCTGCTGATTGTTGATCACCTCGGGATCGGACAGCAGCATGGCCAGCTCCTCGAAACGGTCGGAGAAGCTATCCAGGCGTTGGCGCAAAGTCTCTTTCATGCGGGTGTATCATCCTTCTGGCGTTTTACCGGACGCGCAGGCTGCTCGAAGGCAGGTTTGGGCGGCAGTAACAGGCGCGGCGCGGCGTTGAGCAATTCATGGTTTTCCTGCGAAGCAGCGTCACGAATGGCAAGCGTGGGTTGATGCATGAAGCGGTTGGCCAGCTGATGAGCCATCCGCTCGATGACTTTGGCCGGGTCTTCCCCCTTGGCCAGGCGTTCCAGCGCCTGCTCCCGCGCTTGATCGCGCAGCGCTTCGCCATGACGACGATAATCTCGAATCACTTCGCCGCCATTGCGAATGCGGCGCTCATGCTGCCAGCTGCCGACGCCGTGTTCAATCAGCGACTCGGCCTGGTCGGCGGCCACTTGGCGATGGCGGCGATTCTCTTCGATGACCTCTTCCAGGTCATCCACGGTATAGAGAAACACATCGGCCAGCTCACCCACCTGTGGCTCGATATCCCGTGGCACTGCAATATCGACCATGAAGACAGGCCGATGACGGCGCTTCTTCAGGGCACGCTCGACCATCCCCTTGCCCAGAATCGGCAGCGGGGAAGCCGTGGACGAGATCACGATATCGGCATGCTCCAGCGCATCCGGAATCTCGGGCAGGGTGATGGCCGTCCCGCCCAGCGCCGCAGACACCTGTTCGGCACGCTCCCGGGTACGGTTGGCCACGGTGAGCTGACGCACGCCCGCCTCATGCAGATGGCGCGCCACCAGCTCGATGGTTTCTCCGGCACCGATCAAAAGCGCCCGTGCACGACTGAAATCATCGAAGATACGGCTGGCCATGCTGACCGCCGCGTAAGCCACCGACACGGGGTTCTTGCCGATACCCGTTTCGGTGCGCACCTGCTTGGCCACGGCAAAGGTGTGTTGAAACAGCCGTTCCAGCTCTCCCCCCAAGCCCTTTGCCTGGCGCGCCTGCTGATACGCGTCTTTCAACTGCCCCAGAATCTGCGGCTCACCCAGCACCATGGAGTCGAGCCCGACCGCTACGCGCATCAGGTGGCGAGCTGCTTCGTTGTCATGATAGTGGTACGCACAGCGTGCCAAATCATCGACCCGCAGATTGTGAAAGCGTCCCAGCCAGTCCAGCACGGTTTGCTCGCCTGCGGCATCGGTCACGCAGTAGAGCTCGGTACGGTTGCAGGTCGAGAGCACCGCGGCTTCGTGGATATGTGGCAGGCCACGCAGCTCGGCCAACGCGCTTTCCAGCTGCGTTGGCGTAAAGGCCACCTGCTCACGCACGGCCACGCTGGCAGTACGATGATTAATTCCCAGGGCAAGAAGCGTCATGCGGTCTGCGTCTTCGCTAGTGGATCGGTCGTCACGTCACTGTTCGTCGTTATCGCTTGGAGAGGAGCCGAACAAGGCAGCTTTACGGGTGAATTGTGCTGACTCGGCCCGCTTTCAAGGTGGAACATTCTATCACAACACTGCATGTTCTGGCGCACACCACTTTGCCGCAGGCAGCCAAGCCGCTATGCTGAACACTCGGCCACTTGATCGAGATACGCATGCCCCACCGCGCAACACTTCCGGGTTTGTCCCGAGCACTATCGGGTCTCCCTCTGTTACCGCTGGCCGCGACGCTGCTGTTGAGCGGCTGTCAGCTGTCCTCCACGCTTCCAGATCGCGGGTTCATGAGTGCTAGCCGCGACCCCATGCTGACGGCCCCGCCGGTCACACGCGGCCTGGATGCGGCAGGGCTCAGCACGCTGCTGGCCGCCGAGCTGGCTGGCCAGCGCGGCGACTATCGTTATGCAAGCCGTGGCTACCTGGAAGCCGCCCAGCGCTACAGCGCGCCCGGGCTGGCCGAGCGCGCCACCTTTGCAGCACGCTTTGGCAACGACGCCGCGTTGATGGAAGCATCTGCGCTACGCTGGCGCGAGCTGTCGCCCACCGCGGAAACGCCCAACCGGCTGCTGGCCGCCCTGTCACTGCAGCGCGGTGACTGGCTGGACAGCCTGGAACAGCGGCTGGTGATTGCCGAATCGGGCGGCTACGGCGACATATCGAGTTTCGCCGAGCTTGCGGTGGCGGAAGCAGCGCCACTCAATGTCCTGGTACAGCCGTTACGCACCTATCTGGCGCAACCGGTTGCTGCCGAGCGCGACTCCTACAGCGATGTGCTGCTGGGCACCGCGCTCATCGAAGCCGCCCTGGGCGAGACACAAACCGCTCAGCAGCACCTCGACCTGGTCGAGCAGCGCGAGCCCGAGTCCGCAGCACTGTGGCTGGCCAAGGCACGCCTGGCGCTGGAAAGCGGCGACCACCGCGCAGCTCAGCGGGCGGCCCAGCAAGGGCTGAGCCTGTCACCCGATGACGTGCGCTTCATTCTCATGCTGGCCCAGGCCGAAATCCGCCTCAACAACATTACCGCCGCCGAAACCCAGACCAACGCCCTGCTGGAAACCCACGGAGGCAATCAGGAACTGCGCATCGCCCTGGCTCAGCTCTATCTCGAAGAGGGCCACAGTGAGCCCGCCTATCGGCTGCTGCAGCCTCTGATCGGCCAGGACAGAATTCCCAATATTGCCTACTTTCTGCTGGGCGCCATTGCACAATCTCAGGGCGATATCGACAACGCCCTGCTCTATTACCGCCAGGTGCGCGATGGCAACGAGTTCCTGCCTGCGCGAGCAGCCGCCGCTCGTATGCTGATCGACGACGACCGCCTGCTGGACGCGCGCGCCTTCCTGCGCATCGAGCGCATGCGCCACGACACCTACTTTGGCGATCTGGTTCTGCTCGAAGTGCAGCTGCTGGACGATCTCGCCATGGAGCAAGAGGCAAGCGCCCTGCTGGACCGAGAAATCACCCGCACGCCCGACGACACGCGACTGCTGTACCTGCGTGCCATGCGTGGCTGGGAGATGGGCGACCTGGCCGCCATGGAGCGCGACCTGCAGCAGATCCTGCGCACCGAGCCCAACAACCCCGATGCCCTGAATGCGCTGGGCTATACCCTGGCCGACCTGAACATCACCGAGCGCCTGGAAGAAGCCCGGGACCTGATCGAGCGCGCCTATGAAGTCGATCCCGACAACCCGGCCATCATGGATAGCCTGGGCTGGGTATACTTCCGACTGGGCAAACTGGATGACGCCCTGGCGTGGCTGGAAAGCGCCTATTCGCGACTCCCCGATCAAGAAGTATCCGCCCACTTGGCCGAAGTGCTGCATGCCTTGGGGCGCAGCGACGAAGCGCGTCAAGCCATCGCCCGAGCCATGCGGCGTGCCGACCATCACCCCCAAATAGACGAACTGCTGGAACGGCATCCTGAACTAACGCCCGCCAGCACGCCCTAATAGTGCACTCTTCTGGATCCAGACCCTACTGACATGGAGCTTCTAATGTTGACTACGTCATTTCCCTTCGCTCGTTCGGCAAGCCCCCGACTGTCTGGTCGCCTGCCTACTGCGCGTCTATGGGTAGCCGCCCTTGCTCTCTTGACCTTGGCCGGCTGCGCCAACCAGGCACCAGTCGACGAAAGCGGTCGTCAGGCAGGCCAGTGGGAGCGCCAGCAGGCGCAGGTCGAAGATTTCGATAGCTGGACACTGGTGGGCAAAGCAGGCTTGCGCACCCCCCAGGAAAACATCAGCGCCAACCTCGACTGGAACCAGACACCGTTCTACTTCCGCATGCTGATCAGCGGTCCCTTTGGCGGCGGACGCAGCGTACTGGAAGGACGTGAAGGACGCTTTTCGCTGAGCACCAGCGACGGCCGCTTCGAAGCCGAAACTCCGGAAGCCCTGATGGAAGAGCAGTTGGGCTGGTCACTGCCGGTACGCGCCATGCCCGACTGGGTGCGCGGCTTGCCCGGCGACCACGCCAGCTATCAGCTGGAAACCGACGAGCTGGGCTTCCCCCGCTTCCTGCAGCAGGATGGCTGGGAAATCGACTACCGTGACTGGGAGCGGGTAGAAGAGATGTGGCTGCCCCGCCGTCTGGTGATGAACTACGGCGAGGTACGCATCACCCTGGTAGTCAACCAGTGGCAAGCTGCCAGCCGCACGGCCGAATAAGCGCCGCTTCATCGCCCTGCACTTTCATTTTAGAGAACCGGCATGTCCGCAACACCCCATTCTCTGATTCTACCGGCTCCGGCCAAACTGAATCGCATGCTGCATATCGTGGGCCGTCGACCAGACGGCTACCACGAGCTGCAAACGCTGTTTCAGCTGATCGACCTGTGCGACACGCTGACGCTCACGCAACGCCAGGACAGCCGTATCGAGCTGACCACGCCGCTGGCAGGCGTTGCCGACGATGACAATCTGATCGTCCGTGCCGCACGCCTGCTCCAGCAGGAAAGCGGCCATCACAACGGCGTATCGATCTCCATCGACAAGCGCCTTCCCATGGGCGGCGGCCTCGGTGGCGGCAGCTCCAATGCTGCCACCGTGCTGGTGGGTCTCAATCAGCTGTGGCAGCTTGGCCTGGATCGCCAGACCCTGGCCACGCTGGGGCTGAGCCTGGGCGCCGATGTGCCGGTGTTCGTGCATGGCCACAGCGCCTGGGCAGAAGGCGTTGGCGAACGGCTCACTCCTGTCACGCTGGACACCCCCTGGTTTGTGGTGATTCACCCCGGCGTGAGCGTCTCGACGCCCGCCATCTTCCAGGATGCGGAATTGACACGCGACAGCCTCCCCATTACTATGGCGCGCGCACTGCAGGGGGGAGCGGCCGAATGGCGCAACGACTGCGAGGCAACGGTCAGGAAAGGCTACCCGCTCATTGCGGATGCACTTGACTGGCTCGCACAGTATGCACCGTGCCGATTGACCGGTACGGGCGCTTGTCTGTTTGCCGCCTTCGACACACAAGAGGCAGCACAGGCAGTGGCCAAGCAAGCCAACCAGCGCTGGAAAGCCTGGGTGGCCAAAGGGCTCAACACCTCTCCCCTACAAGATGCTCTGGGCTGCTGAAAGCGCCCGGTCGTCGCATCAGGCTGTTTGCTGGGGTATCGCCAAGTGGTAAGGCACCGGTTTTTGGTATCGGCATTCCCAGGTTCGAATCCTGGTACCCCAGCCAATCCTGATGTTGATCTGCGTTTTCTCCCCTGATCCCCAACACTGCAAAGGTGGCTGCGCGTGTCAAAATTGATGGTCTTCACCGGGAATGCCAATCCCGAACTCGCTCAAAAGATTGCCGAGAGCTTGGACAGCCGCATGGGTAATGCCACGGTGGGTCAATTTAGCGACGGCGAAATCGCGGTCGAGATCAATGAGAACGTGCGTGGCAAGGATGTCTTTATCCTGCAATCCACCTGCGCGCCGACGAATGACAATCTGATGGAACTGATTCTGATGGTCGACGCCCTGCGTCGTGCATCGGCTGCTCGTATCACGGCAGTGGTTCCCTACTTCGGCTATGCCCGCCAGGATCGTCGTGTACGCTCCGCCCGCGTCCCCATCTCGGCAAAAGTAGTGGCCGACATGATGGTAAAAGCAGGCGTCGACCGCGTCATGACCATGGACCTGCATGCCGACCAGATTCAGGGCTTCTTCGATGTGCCGGTGGACAACGTCTACGGCTCTCCGATCCTGCTCGACGACATCGAACGTCAGAACTACGACGATCTGGTGGTGGTATCCCCCGATGTCGGCGGCGTAGTGCGTGCTCGCGCCATCGCCAAGCAGTTGAATGCCGATCTGGCCATCATCGACAAGCGCCGCCCCCAGGCCAACCAGGCCCAGGTCATGCACATCATCGGTGAAATCGAAGGCCGCACCTGCGTGGTCGTCGATGACATGATCGATACCGCAGGCACCTTGTGCAAAGCGGGTGAAGCCTTGAAAGATCATGGCGCGGCGCGGGTCGTCGCCTATGCCACCCACCCGATCCTGTCGGGCCCGGCGGTAGACAACATTACCAACTCCGTACTGGATGAAGTCGTGGTGACCGACACCATTCCGCTGGCCGACCATGCGCGTCGCAGCGGAAAGATTCGCCAGTTGAGCGTTGCTGGCCTGATTGCGGAAGCCATTCGCCGCGTCAGCAACGAAGAATCCGTCAGCGCGATGTTCCATTGATCGCCTGATGTGACAAGCCCCCTTCTGGGGCCATGGGAACGTCGTCGTCTGGTCGCGGGCGGCGGCGTTTCCTTACTTAAACCAAGAGGCAATTAACATGTCTGATTTTATCCTGAAAGCCAGCGTTCGTAACGACCTGGGGAAAGGTGCGAGCCGCCGCCTGCGTCGTGCGAACCAATTCGTACCGGCCGTTGTGTACGGCGGTGAGAAAGGCGCGCAATCCATCTCTGTCGAAAAGACCGCTTTCTACAAGGCGATCGAAGACGAGTCGTTCTTCTCTTCCGTCATCAAGCTGGTCGTCGACGGCAGCGAAGAGCAGGTCGTTGTTCGTGATCTGCAGCGCCACCCCTTCAAGCCGCTGCTGACCCACGCCGACTTCATGCGCGTCGACGCGACTCACGCCATCACCATGAACGTGCCGCTGCACGTGGTGAACGAAGAGAAGTGTGTGGGCATCAAGGACCAGGGCGGTGAACTGCACGTACTGGCCAACGAAGTTGCCATCAGCTGCTTGCCGAAAGATCTTCCTGACTTCCTGGAAGTGGACATCAGCAAGGTCGAGCTGGGCACTACCCTGCACCTGTCTGACCTGACCTTCCCGGCGGGCGTCACTTCCGTTGACCTGTCCCACGGTGAAGAGCACGACAACGCCGTACTGAGCATCACTGCTGTCAAAGTACGTGTTGAAGAAGAAGGCGAAGGCGACGCAGAAGAAAGCGCCGAGTAAGCCAGGGCGCAGCGGTATTGCGCCCCGAGCCATGCCCGCATGGCTCGGAAATGATAAAATCAAGCGCCTCGGCGCTTGATTTTTTTTTGCGACTCGAGACACGCTGCCATTTTCATCCTACTGGAGCTGAGCACATGAGCCAGGTAACGGCCATTATCGGGCTGGGCAACCCCGGCGCTGACTATGATGCAACCCGCCACAACGCCGGTTTTTGGCTGGTCGAGGCCCTTGCCCGCAGCGCCCATAGTGAACTGCGCCCAGAAAAGAAGTTTCTGGGTCTTTATGCCAAGGTACGCCTGGGCGAGCACGAACTGCACCTGCTGAACCCCTCGACCTTCATGAACCGCAGCGGCGCTGCGGTGGCTGCGCTGACCCAGTTCTTCAAGCTCACTCCAGAGAACCTGCTGGTCGCCCATGACGAGCTGGATCTGCCCCCCGGCCAGGCACGCTACAAGACCGGTGGCGGGCACGGCGGCCACAACGGACTGCGCGACATCATCAGTGCACTGGGCAACCAGAAGCAGTTCCACCGCCTGCGTATCGGCATCGGCCACCCCGGGGAAGCACGCCAAGTGGTCAATTACGTGCTGGGCCGCCCTGGCAAAGCCGAACAGGAAGCCATCGCGCACGCCCTAGAGGAGAGTCTGGCCACCCTGCCGCTGGCACTTTCCGGCGATTGGGCTAAAGCCATGAACCGCCTTCATAGCGTAAAATAGCAGCACGTTTGATCAGTCGTGTGATCGCACACGTTTATTCACTGTTGGCCAGCGCCTCACGAGATAGCGCTGGCCTAGCGGCCAGGAAGTAATGTATGGGCTTTAACTGCGGTATTGTCGGCCTACCCAACGTAGGCAAATCCACCCTGTTCAATGCACTGACGAAGTCAGGTATCGATGCCGAGAACTTCCCGTTCTGCACCATCGAACCCAACGTCGGCATCGTTCCCATGCCAGACCCACGCCTGGATAAGCTGGCAGCCATCGTCAAGCCCGAAAAAGTCCTGCCGACCACCATGGAATTCGTGGATATCGCCGGCCTGGTAGCGGGTGCTTCAAAGGGCGAAGGGCTCGGCAACAAGTTTCTCGCCAACATTCGTGAAACCCAGGCCATTGCCCACGTGGTGCGCTGCTTCGACAACGACAACGTGATCCACGTGGCCAACCAGGTAGACCCCCGCGCCGACATCGAAACCATCAACCTGGAACTCGCTCTGGCCGATCTGGATACGGTCGAAAAAGCCAGCCAGCGCCTGGTGCGCGTGGTCAAGGGTGGCGACAAGGACGCCATGGCCACCAAGGCGGTGCTGGACAAGATTCAGCCCCACCTGGCAGAAGGCCAGCCACTGCGCAGCTTTGGCCTGGATGAAGACGAGAAACGCCAGGTCAAAAGCTTTGGTTTCCTGACGCTCAAGCCCACCATGTACATTGCCAACGTCAATGAAGATGGTTTCGAGAACAACCCCTACCTGGACATCGTCAAGGAGATCGCCGCCGAAGAAGGCGCTGTGGTCGTACCGGTGTGCAACCAGCTGGAGGCCGAAATCGCCGAGCTCGACGACGATGAGCGCAGCATGTTCCTGGCCGAAATGGGCATGGAAGAGCCGGGGCTGGATCGCGTCATCCGCGCAGGCTATGCCCTGCTGGGCCTGCAGACGTACTTCACCGCAGGCGTCAAGGAAGTACGTGCCTGGACCGTCAAGCAGGGGGCCAGCGCTCCGGAAGCTGCCGGGGTCATTCACACCGACTTCCAGAAAGGCTTCATTCGCGCCGAAGTCATTGCCTATGACGACTATGTCTCGCTGGGCGGCGAACAGGGTGCCAAGGATGCCGGAAAATGGCGCCTGGAAGGCAAGGACTACATCGTCAAGGATGGCGACGTGATCCACTTCCGCTTCAATGTGTAACGAATCAAACAATCAATGCTTGACGAATGACAAAGGGGTGGGTAATATTCGCCCCCGTTGCACGGCTACGTAGCTCAGCTGGTTAGAGCACATCACTCATAATGATGGGGTCCCCTGTTCAAATCAGGGCGTAGCCACCAACACCGAATCGAGCTAGCAATAGCGAAGGCCCGCTGATTTCATCAGCGGGCCTTTTTCGTTCTGGTTCGCTTTGGTCCGTTCTGGATTCGCAGACGGGTGATCAGTGCAGCGTCACGCGATTCAGGAACTGAACCAACGCGCGAGTCAGGTACTCGACGTCGCGAGTGCCGGACGTTTCACGAATGGAGTGCATGGCCCACTGCGGCAAGCCCACATCGATGGTCGGCACGCCCACTTCGGTCGCCGTGATCGGACCGATGGTGCTGCC
The DNA here is from genome assembly GCF_014651775.1 of Vreelandella hamiltonii. GTDB lineage: Bacteria > Pseudomonadota > Gammaproteobacteria > Pseudomonadales > Halomonadaceae > Vreelandella > Vreelandella hamiltonii. The sequence goes on along the minus strand of NZ_BMXN01000006.1, from coordinate 120,976 downwards.
GCAGCCCATGTCTGCCCGGGTGACGAATGACTGCACAGGCACATCGGCTTCTCGACACACATCGCGAAACAGTGCGCCGGTCACGCTGTTGGTGGCATAACGCTGGCTCGCGTTCACCTTGATGACCGGCCCGCCGTTGATGGCCGGGCCATGCCGCTCATCGTGCTTGTCACGGAAATTGGGGTGCAACGCGTGGGCGTTATCGCAGGAGATCATCAGTGACGACTGGATCAGTTGAATCAGTGACTCTTCACTACCGCCACCCACCTGCACGTTCAAGCGCTTGAGCACGTCCCCAAGAAACGGACCCTGTGCACCGCAGGCGCTGGCGCTACCGACCTCTTCATGGTCGTTGGCCACCAGCAACGCCCCCTGCTCGCCATCGCACGCCAGCAGCGCCTCCAGCCCGACGAAGCACGACAGCAGATTATCCAGCCGCGCACTGGCCAGCAGCTCCTGGCGCAGCCCCACCAGCGCAGGCGGCTGCACGTCGTAAAAGCCCAGCTCGAAATCGACGATATCCACGGCACGCAGCCCGTGCTGGGCTTCAAGCCACTGCGCCAACAGATCGTTGAGCTTGAGATCGTTGCTCTGCAGCAGCACCGGCGCCATTTGGGTTTGCGGATTGATCGAACGACCGCCGTTGACGTCGCGATCCATGTGAATGGCCAGGCTCGGAATCATCGCCACCGGCTGCGCCACGTTCAGCAGCACGCTCTCCAGGCGCCCATCGGCATGGCGTACATGCACCCGCCCTGCCAGCCCCAGCTCACGGTCGAACCAGGGCGCCAACAGCACGCCGCCGTACACCTGCACCCCCAGCTGCATCCAGCCCGCCGAGTACTGCGTGGCATTAGGCTTCAAGCGCAACCCTGGGCTGTCGGTATGCGCCCCCAGCATACGCAGGCTGGACAACTTTCCGGCAGGCAGCTGGAAGGCGATCAGCGACGAGTCATTGCGCGTCACGTAGTAACGCTTGCCCGGCGACAGCTGCCAGTTGGCGGTTTCTTCCAAGCGTGTAAAGCCCGCCTGCTCCAAACGCTGCGCCATGTTATGGGTAGCGTGCCATGGCGTGGGCGACTGCTCCAGGAAATCGCACAGTCGCGTTAAACGTTCTGCGTTGAAAGCCTCGGACATGGAAATCCTCTTTACAGTAATGATTGAGTCTCACAGGGTAAATGACCTGCTACAATGCTCCCTCGGCCTACGCAACTCATGGGCTAACTGCGTGTCTAGGGAAGAATGAGTGTACACAAATCCGGGAGAGCTTGACTGATGAGCTTGTTTGCAACGCTTTCGCGCTCGGTCGCCCTTGCTGTCATGCTGGTGATGACCAGCCCGGCAGCGATGGCGCAACTGGCGCCGACAGACGAACAACGCCAAGCGGCCGTAGAAATTGCGGATTCACTCCGCTATGGCCACTACGCGAACATTAATTTTGACCAGCAGTGGTCCGAGGAGGCTTTCCAGCGCTACCTGGACATTCTCGATGGTCAGCGTGCCTATTTGCTCAACCGTGATATTGAACCCTATCGTCATCTGGAAAACGATATGGCAGAGGCCCTTTTCGAAGGAGAATTGGACGATGCCTTTGCACTCTACAACCGCCTGAGCGAGCGCCACACCACTCGCCTGGAGTGGCTGCTGGCACGCCTGGACGAAGGCCTCTCGCTGGAATTCGAAAGCGACGAGCGCCTGGAGGTGGATCGTGAGAGCGCTCCCTGGGCCAGTCGTGAAAGTGAACTCGATGAACTGTGGCGCAAGCGCCTCAAGAACGACGCCTTGACCCTGGCACTCACCGGTCAAGACGACGAGCAGATCGAGAATAACCTGCGCCAGCGCTACGAAGGCCAATTGACCCGCCTGCGACAGACCGAATCGGAAGACGTTTTCGGCCTGCTGATGGCCGCAGTGTCCAGCACCATCGACCCGCACACAGGCTACCTGTCGCCCCGCCAGGGCGAATCCTTCGACATTCAGATGAGCCTTTCGCTGGAAGGCATTGGCGCCCTGCTGCAAGCCGACGGTGAATACGTCAAGGTCTCCAGCCTGGTGCCCGGCGGCCCCGCCGACCGCGCCGGAGTGCTGGAGCCCGCTGACCGCATCATTGCGGTAGGCCAGGAAGATGGCGAGATGGTCAACGTCGTGGGCATGCGCCTGGACAACGTGGTCGATCTGATTCGCGGCCCCAAAGGCTCGGTGGTACGCCTGGACGTCGTGCCTGCCCAGGCGGTCGACATGACCCGCTCGCAAATCGTGGAAATCACCCGTGACACCGTCAGCCTGGAAGACCAGGCCGCCAAAGGCGAAGTCATTGAAGTCATGCGCGAAGGCGAACCCCATCGCATCGGCGTCATCACCGTACCGACCTTCTACGTCGACTTCGATGCCTGGCAGGCAGGAGAAGAAGAGTACCGCAGCACCACCCGTGACGTAGCCCGAGAGATCGACAACCTCAAGAAAGAGGGTGTGGAAGGCATCGTGCTCGACCTGCGCAATAACGGCGGCGGCGCCCTCCAGGAAGCCAACTCGCTGATCGGCCTGTTCATCGATCGCGGCCCCACGGTACAAGTGCGTGACGCCCAAGGCCGCATCCAGCTCTACGGCGACACCGAAGCAGGCACGGTCTACGACGGCCCCCTGACCGTTCTGGTCAACCGCCTGTCGGCATCGGCCTCCGAGATCTTCGCGGGCGCCATTCAGGACTATGGCCGAGGTATCGTGGTGGGCGCCTCTACCTTTGGCAAAGGCACGGTACAGACCCTCAACGACCTGAGCCACGGCCAGATCAAGCTGACACGCGCCAAGTTCTACCGCATCTCTGGCGACAGCACCCAGAATCGCGGCGTAGAGCCGGACATCGCCTTCCCCAGCCTGATCGACCCCGAGCGCATTGGCGAGAGCAGCCTGGACAACGCCCTTCCCTGGGACACCGTGCAGAACGTTCAGTATCGTCGCTACGGCTCGCCGGAAACGGTCCTGCCTACCCTCCTCTCGTTACATGAGGAGCGCGCCAAGGGTAACCCCAATTTCCGCTACCTGGAGCGCCAGTCCACCCTGGCCCGCCAATTGCGCGAGCAGCACACCAGCGTCAGCCTGAACCGCGAACAGCGCCAGCGCGAACTGGAAGCTCAGGAAGCCGAGCAGCTGTCACTGGAAAACCAGCGCCGCCGCGCACTGGGTCTCCCGGAGCTGGAAGAGTGGATGGATGCCCGCAGCGACGGCACACAGGATGACGAGGCCGACACCGAGAGCGACGAAGCCGCTCCCGTCGACCGCGCTCATGTGCTGGAAGCGGCAGAAGTACTGCTCGATTACGCACACTTGGAAAAAGCCCAGCGCATGGCCCGCCGCTGAGCAGCCCCTGCCTCGACGCCTGACGGCGTCGGGGCAGCCTGACCAAGCAAGACGACCCGCGCAGAACGCTCCATGCAAAACGCCAGCCCTTGGGCTGGCGTTTTGCCATATGAACGAATCGACTGATGGAACCACTTACCCCGTCAGCACAAGGCCGCACGCCGAGCTGGCCGATCCCCCATCTTCAACAGGCGCTTTGTCAAGCCAGCCAGCTGCACTTCGCTGCCTTTTGCCCCCGCCTCGATAATGGCCATGGCCCATGCAGGCAGCTGTGGCGCAAGATGATAGTACACCCACTGTCCTTCACGCTGGTCGATCAGCAGACCACACTGGCGCAACTGCGCCAAGTGACGCGACACCTTGGGCTGCGACTCCTCGAGCGCATACGTCATTTCGCATACGCACAGCGACCGCTCCTGGGCGATCAGCAGTACCAGCATCAAGCGCGTCTCGTCGCTCAAACATTTAAAGACCTGCAGCGCCTGCAAGCCAGTTGCATCCTTCACGCGCTTCTCCAACGTTCGTTACCGTTCTGATGCTCATGCTACCGAAAAAGCTGGCGACAGGGCATCATTAAACGCCCCGAGCGAACGCAACGGACGCAACAAAGCCTTGCCATGCACCATAGCTTGATAGGCACTAGAGATAGAGAAAAAAGGAAAAGGAAATACGGCGGACTACGAAAGGGAGGAGAATTGATCGGCTAGATCGACAATACGCGAAGAAATGAAATGGCTCCTCGAGCAGGACTCGAACCTGCGACCCAATGATTAACAGTCATTTGCTCTACCAACTGAGCTATCGAGGAACATCTGTGCGTCAGCAACGAAACATGCTTCGGCAATAAAAGCAGAATAGCGAATTGGCTCCTCGAGCAGGACTCGAACCTGCGACCCAATGATTAACAGTCATTTGCTCTACCAACTGAGCTATCGAGGAACATCTGTATCGCTATTGCGCTTGAGCGAGAACCCTTGCCAACCTGTTAACTTTTCAGCCATTTGCCGAGAGTTCGGGTTGGTGTTTGGCTCCTCGAGCAGGACTCGAACCTGCGACCCAATGATTAACAGTCATTTGCTCTACCAACTGAGCTATCGAGGAACTGCTCAAACACGGTGCGTAGTATACTGATAGAAACGCGCGGGTCAAGTCTCGATTACAAGTGCAGTGCTAGCCGCTGGTTCGGTGTGTCCGTATAATGCAGCCATTCAGCGGCAGGCGACTGCCCAACGATTTTTTCATTCATCCCTCGTCTCTTCAGAAAGACGACCCATAGACGACAGGTACCGATGGCGAAGAAGCTCTTCATCAAAACGCACGGCTGCCAAATGAACGAGTACGACTCCTCTCGGATGGCAGACTTACTCGGCGAATCCCATCAGCTGGAGCTCACCGACAACGAGAAGGAAGCGGACGTCATTCTGCTGAACACCTGCTCGATTCGTGAAAAGGCACAGGACAAGGTCTACCACCAACTGGGCCGTTGGAAGAAGCTCAAGGACGCCAACCCGGAACTGGTCATTGGCGTAGGTGGCTGCGTGGCCAGCCAGGAAGGCGAAGCGCTGCGCAAACGCGCACCTTACGTGGACATGATCTTCGGGCCGCAAACCCTGCATCGCGTTCCCCAGATGCTCGACGCCCGCAAGAACAACCAGATTGCGGCAGTGGATGTCACCTTCCCCGAAATCGAGAAGTTCGACCACCTGCCCCAGCCCAAGTCGGATGGCGCCACGGCGTTCGTATCGGTGATGGAAGGCTGCTCCAAGTACTGCACTTTCTGCGTGGTGCCCTACACCCGCGGCGAAGAGGTCTCGCGCCCCTTCGAAGACGTCATGGATGAAGTCATCCACCTGGCCGACCAGGGCGTACGGGAAATCAACCTGCTGGGCCAGAACGTCAACGCCTATCGCGGCGACAATGAGGATGGCGACGAGATCGACCTGGCCGAGCTGATCGCCTGCATTGCCGCCGTGGACGGTATCGACCGTATCCGCTTCACCACCTCGCACCCGGTGGAGTTCACCGATAGTCTGGTCGATGCCTTTGCCGACATCCCGGAGCTGGTGAGCCACCTGCACCTGCCGGTACAGTCTGGTTCCGACCGCATTCTGAGCGCCATGAAGCGCGGCCATACGGCGGAAGAGTACATCGAGAAGATGGAGCGCATCCGCGCCAACCGCCCGGACATCAGCTTCTCCTCCGACTTCATCATCGGCTTCCCCGGCGAGACCGAAGAGGATTTCGAAGCCACCATGGACTTGATCCATCGCATTGGCTTCGACCACTCCTTCAGCTTCGTCTACTCGGCACGCCCTGGCACCCCCGCCTCGGGCCTGCCTGACGACACCCCGGAAAGCGTCAAGAAGCAGCGCCTGGCCATTCTGCAGGAGCGCATCCTGCAGCAGGCGGCGCAAATCAGCCGCCGCATGGTGGGCTCGACCCAGCGCATTCTGGTAACCGGGTTCTCGCCCAAGGACCCCGGCCAGCTCTCCGGGCGCACCGAGAACAACCGAGTCGTCAATTTCCGTGCCGCCAACCCCACCGAGCTGATCGGCTACTTCGTGGATGTCGAGATCACCGAAGCGCTGCCCAACTCGCTGCGTGGTGAGCTGGCCTCCGCCGAGCGTTATTGAGCCTTCTCTTATCCTGGGTAATTGCCCCGACCCCGTCGGGGCATTAAGCTGAAACGCACACACACCAACGAAAGGGTTTCCTACTCTTGAGCCAGCCATCACCTCAGGCCAATCGCATCATTACCCTAAGCCTTGAACCCAATGACCCGCAGCGCCTTGCCAGCCTCTGCGGCCAGCAGGACGAGCACCTAAAGCTGATCGAGAGCCGCCTGGACGTGACGTTGCGCAACCGTGGCAACGTTTTTCAGCTGGCCGGTGCGGCCAACCGCATCAAGGCGGCCGCCAATGTCCTCGAGCATCTGTACCGTGAAACAGCAGCCGCCGAGCTATCGGCGGATACCGTCCACCTGTTTTTACAGGAGTCAGGGCTAGAGGCCCTGGAGGAAGAAGAGGACGGCGAAGGCGGCAGCGACGAGGTGATCATGCGCACCCCCCGTGCCATGATCAAACCCCGCGGCCTGAACCAGCAGCGCTACGTGCAGAGCATCCGCGAACACGACATCAACTTCGGCATCGGGCCTGCGGGTACCGGCAAGACCTACCTGGCAGTGGCTGCGGCGGTCGAGGCACTGAACCAGCAGGAAGTGCGCCGCATCCTGCTGGTGCGCCCGGCCGTCGAAGCAGGCGAGAAGCTGGGCTTCTTGCCCGGCGACCTGGCCCAGAAGATCGACCCATACCTGCGCCCGCTGTATGACGCGCTCTATGAGATGATCGGCTTCGAGCAGGTGGCCAAGCTGATCGAGCGCCAGGTGATCGAAATCGCTCCGCTGGCGTACATGCGTGGCCGTACGTTGAACAACTCCTACATCATTCTTGATGAGAGCCAGAACACCACGCCGGAGCAGATGAAAATGTTCCTGACGCGGATCGGCTTTGGCTCGACGGCGGTGATCACGGGTGACATTACCCAGGTGGACTTGCCGCGCGGCCAGCGTTCGGGGCTTTCCCAGGTGCTGGACGTGCTCAAGGAGACCCCCGGCATCGGTGTGACCCACTTTGCCGCCAAGGACGTGGTGCGTCACCCGCTGGTGCAGCGCATCATCGAAGCCTATGACGAGTTCGAGTCGCAGCAGGAAGTGGCCGAGCGCGCCCGCCGCGAGGCGCGTCAGCAAGAGCGCGAAGCACGCATGCTGGCCCTCGAACGCCAGGGCAATCGCACTGGAGACGGCGACCAATGAACGAGCCAATGATCGATCGGCAAGCGGCCATCGACGAACCGCTGCTACCCTCTCTCGACCAGCTCACCCAATGGGTGAGCTGCGTGTTTGATCGCCATCCTGACGACGACCGCCAGGAGCTGACCATCCGGTTCGTGGATGAAGCCGAGAGTCAGGCGCTGAACCGCGACTACCGAGGCAAGGACAAGCCCACCAACGTGCTGTCGTTCCCTTTCGAGAACCCGCCTGGCATCACGCTGCCTCTGCTGGGCGATCTGGTCATCTGCCATGCGGTGGTGGCCCAAGAAGCCCACGAGCAGCAAAAGCCGCTGGAGCACCATTATGCGCACATGGTGGTTCACGGCACCCTGCACCTGATGGGCTATGACCATATCGAAGAGCAGGAAGCCGAAGAGATGGAGCAGCTCGAGCGGGAGCTGCTGGCGACCCTGAAGATCGATGACCCTTATCAGGCATGAGTGGCTTTGTTGCAGAAAGCTGCCGCTAGCGGTGGTGTCTGCCGCCACTCAGTGATACAACGATGAGCTGTCATCACCCCCCTTTATCGAACTACCTTGCCCGTAACTGAGAGAACTGACGCAATGAGCGAAGATCGATCGAGCAACCCCAATCAAAAATCATGGCTCGAGAAACTCTTTGGCGCCCTTTCCGGAGACAGCGATGAACCCAGCTCACGGGATGAGCTGATGACGTTTCTACGCCACACGGCCTGCAAGCTGAAACTGGATCAGGACGCCATCATGATCATTGAAGGCGCCCTCGACATCAGTGCCCAGCAGGTTCGCGAAATCCTCATCCCGCGCTCTCAGGTCACCGCCATCGCCCTGGACCAGACCAGTGACGACTACCTGCCGCTGATACAGGAGACCGGCCACTCCCGCTACCCGGTGGTGGGTGAAAATCTCGACGACGTCAAAGGCATTCTGCTGGTCAAGGACCTGCTGCCGCTGCTCTCCCAGACTCAGGAACAGCGCGACGCCTTCAAGCTGGAAGACGTGCTGCGTCCGGCCATGTTCATTCCCGAATCCAAGCGCCTCAACAGCCTGCTCAAGGAGTTCCGGGACACCCATAACCACATGGCCATCGTCGTGGACGAGTATGGCGGCACGGCGGGCATCATCACCATCGAAGATATCCTCGAACAGATCGTCGGGGATATCGAGGACGAGCACGATACCGACGAAGAGGACGATATCCGCACGCTGGAAAACGGCCACTTCGCCATCCGTGCCCTGACGCCCATCGAAGACTTCAATGAACGCTTTGGCACGGCCTTTTCCGATGACGAATTCGACACCGTGGGGGGGCTGGTCATGCAGCAATTCGGCCACCTGCCCGGCCGTGGCGAGCACACTACGCTAGGCGGTTGGCGCTTTGTCATTCTGAATGCCGACAACCGGCGCATCCGCCTGCTCGAGGCCTATCGTGAACGCGATGCCGACGACGAGACCGACGCTGACTAGCCGCCACTGGCGCTGCGTTACCGTTGCACCCTGCTGACAGGATATTGCTATGGGGTTGACTCCCACGTTACCACTTCAACTGCTGGCCGCCCTGGTGGCCGGTGGTTTTACCACGCTCACCGCCTCCCCTTTCGAACTCTGGTGGCTGGGGCCTGTCGCCATTGGCCTGCTCTTTCTGGGCCTGCATCAGCTGAGCCCGGCTCAGGCCGCGCTGAAGGGGTGGCTGTACGGGGTGGCACTGTTTGCCAGCGGCACCTCCTGGGTATACGTCTCGATCCATGATTACGGCTATACCGGCATGCCCTTGGCGGTCTTTCTCACCGCGCTGTTCGTGACCGTACTGGCGCTGTTTTTCGCGGGTACGTTCTGGCTCTATCGACGCTTCGTCGGCCCCCGTTGGGCAGTAGTGACCTTCGCCGGTGCCTGGGTACTGGGTGAGGTACTGCGCACCTATCTGTTTACCGGGTTTCCCTGGCTGCTGGTGGGGTCGAGCTACGTCGACTCGCCCCTGGCCAGCTGGGCTCCGGTCGGCGGTGTCTATTGGCTCTCATTGCTGGTCGTTTTGAGCGGCACCCTGGGTGTGGCCTTCCTGCGCCGTCAGTGGTGGGCAGCGCTGCCGCTGGCGGCCATCTGGCTCACGCCTCTGGCACTGCCCCAACACTGGACCACACCGGTGGACGAACCCACTCGCGTGGCCCTGCTTCAGGGCAACCTTCCGCAGCTACTGAAATGGACACCGGAAGGCCAGCGCAGCGCTGCCAACATCTACAGCGACCTGACCCGTCAGGTTGCAGACGATGCCGACCTGATCCTGTGGCCAGAGACCGCCCTGCCCATGATCGATAGTCAGGCGCGCCCGGTGCTGGAGCGCGTGCAAAGCAACCTGCCGCCTGAAACGGCGCTGCTCACCGGCATCGTGCAACTGGACGAGGCCAATCGCTATTTCAACAGTGTGATTGGTGTCGGCAACGTGGAAGGCAGCTATCAGAAAGAGCATCTGGTTCCGTTCGGTGAGTACTTGCCGCTGGAAAGCGTGCTGCGCGGGGCGATCAACTTCTTCGACCTGCCCATGTCCAGCTTTAGCAAGGGGGCCTCTCATCAGGTGCCCATGCAGGCCGCCGGGGTCACCATCGGTAACGCGATCTGTTACGAGATCATCTATCCGCAGCTGGTGGCACGCCGCGCCATGGATAGCGATGTCATCGTCACGGTCTCCAACGACACCTGGTTCGGCGCCTCCATCGGCCCACACCAGCACCTGCAAATGGCGCGCCTGCGTGCGCTGGAAAATGGCCGCTACGTGGTGCGTGCCACCAGCAACGGCATTACCGCCATCATCGACCCCCGCGGCAAGCTCGTCGACCGTGCACCGCAGTTCGAAACCACCTACCTGACCGGCGAGTTCCACGCCATGCAGGGGCTCACGCCCTTTACCCGCATGGGTAGCTGGCCCACCTGGCTGCTGGCAGGCCTGCTGTTGCTGCCTGGGGTTGCACGTCGCCGCGCAGGATAACGCACCTTACCAGCCCTGCCTGCTGCCTGGCCCCCGCATTGACGCCGTTGACCGGCGAGCGGGGGCCTTGCTTTTAGCGGGCCGAGGGAATTTCCCCCAGCACTTCTGGAATGGTCATTTTCACATAGCGTCCTGGGGCGGGCTCGATCACTTTCAGCTCCCCCTCTCCGGGCTGACGGGCCGGCACCATTTTCTTCGGGTCGGCATCCGCGTAGCCGTTCTCCGTCACCCAGGCCTGCCAGTGCGGCCACCAGGAGCCTTCGTTGAAGGTCGCCCCCTGCTGCCATGCATCGTGGGAGTCCGGCAGCTCGTCGTTCGTCCAGTAGCCGTACTTGTTCTTGTGCGGCGGGTTGACGATCCCGGCGATATGCCCGGAGCCCCCTAACACGAAGGTCACTGGCCCCTTGGGCAGCAGCGCACCGTAGTAAGTGCTGTTCCACTTGGCAATGTGGTCTTCCTTGGTCGAGACGAAATAGCTGGGCGCCGAGATCTTGCGCAGGTCGATCTTGACGTCGTCCAGCTCGATGCCACCGGGCTCTACCAGGCGATTTTCCAGATACATGTGGCGCAGGTACCAGGCGTGGGTGCCTGCGGTCAGGTTGGTGCCATCGGTGTTCCAGTAGAGCAGATCGAACGCCGCAGGCACGTCACCTTTCAGGTAGTTGTTGATGTAGAACGACCAGAACAGGTCGTTTTCCCGCAGCAGGTTGAAGGTGTACGCCATGGAGCGACCGTCCAGGTAGCCCTTGAGCTGCATGCTCTGCTCCAGCCCTTGAATGACGCGCTCGTTGAGAAAGACGCCAATGTCGCCCGGATCGCGGAAGTCCTGTAGCGTTGCCATGTAGGTCACCGACTTGACCTTGCGGCCACGACGCGTGCTGGTCAGGTAGGCCACCGTGGACGCCGTGAGCGTCCCACCCACGCAGTAGCTGACCAGGTTGACCGACTTTTCGCCGCAGGCCTGCTCGATGGCCTCCATGGCGCTGATCGGCCCCAGCTGCATGTAGTCGGCCCAGGTGATGTCGCGTTGAGCAGGGCCAGGGTTGCGCCAGGAGATCAGAAACACCGTGTGCCCCTGCTCTACCAGCCACTTGACCAGCGAGTTGTCGTCGCGCAGGTCGAGAATGTAATACTTGTTGATCCATGGTGGCACGATCAACAGCGGCGTCTTGAAGGTTTTCTCTGTGGTCGGGGCGTACTGAATCAGCTGAATCAGCTCGTTTTCGTATACCACAGAGCCCGGCGTCACGGCGATGTTGTCGCCGACCCCGAAGGCGCTGCGGTCGGTCATGCGTACGTTGACCCCTTCGGCCGAGTTGGCCAGGTCTTCGCGCAGGCGGGTCAGGCCGTCCACCAGGTTCTGCCCCTTGGTCTCCAGCGTACGCCGCATGACTTCCGGGTTGGTGGATACGAAGTTGGTGGGCGACATGGCGCTGACCACCTGACGCGCATAGAACGCCAGATTGCGCTTGTGGGTGGGGTCCAGCCCGTTCAGGTCGCCGATCAGCTCCTCGACCATCTGCGAAAACAGCAGGTACTGCTGCATGATCGCCATGTAGTAGGGGTCCTGGCGCCAGGCCTCGTCGCTGAAGCGGCGGTCATGCTTGGGGGGTGTGATCAGCGGCGTGACCTGTTCGCCCGCCATGGCGCGAACGCCCTGCTGCCACAGCAGCCACTGGTCCTGGATCAGCCGCGATTGGGTTTGCCACAGCAGGTTGGGGTTGCTCATCAGCGACTGGGCTGCCGCCTCGAAGCTTTCACGCATGTCACGGTAGACCGAGTCTGCGGCTTCACTGGGCACGATGCGCTGTAGCAGGTCTTCGAGCAGCCCCTTGTACTGCTCGGCGACGTCGTCCAATTGAGCTTTCCAGGCCTCCATTTCCGGCTGGGTTAGCGGTTGAGACGGTATTTTCCACCCTGACTGCATACGAGTTCCCCCTCGCTTGCCGAGCATTGTTCGCTCTGACAGCTCATCCAAAAGAACGCGGCGCCTCATCGGCGCCGCGAACAGTACGTGATATCAGCTCTTGCGTGACGACTGGCTGGTGGCCTTGGCCGAGGACTCGCCTTTCGCGGTTGCCGTGGCCTGTTCGCTCATTTTTTGCCCGGCTTCGCTGAACAGCTTCTCCATTTCTGTCTTGAACTGCAGGGTCATCTCGCCCATGGCGCGGGCATCTTCCTGCATCTGCTGGGAAAGCTCGTTCATCATTTCCGCTTGCCGGGTGCCGAAGTCACGCAGGCTTTCGGCATCGTTGATTTCGGTGGCGCTGCGAATACGCTCGGTCCCCATCTGGCTGTAGCGCTTCATGGCTTCCAGCTGGTACTGGGTCATCTTTTCCATGTTGTTGAGCATCAGCGAGTTCATCTTGCGCATCGGCTCGAACATCTGGCGGGTCTGGGCGCTGAACGCCTCCATCATCTTGTCTTGCATTGTGGTAGCTCCTGTCTCTCATTCCCTGGCATGAGCCTGGAGTGGCTCATTCACATCGCAATAATTGTGCATCGCACAAAGAGTAATCGCTGGCTTGCCGCTTGACAACTCTGCTTTGGCGGCAGCCCTAACCTTTAGCGCGGGTTCGTGACGAAGCGGCTTTCGCCTTGGTGCCTCGACTGCTGGCCGTGCTGGGTGCCTCCTGCTCTTCGCGAGACTGGCTGCTGCTGGTGGCACTGGAACCCGCCTGCCGCAGCATATCCAGCATCATCTGCTGGTAGGTACCGAAGTTGGCCAGCCCCTGCGATAGCCCTTGTTGCATCATCGGCTGCTGCAGGAACGGGCGCATCAGGCTCATGGGGTCGTAACCCTCCACCCCTGACTCCATCTGGCGCTGGATGTTGTCCAGCAGGCTTTGCTGAAACGCCTCGACATCCGGTAGCCCCAGCGAACGCCGAAACTCGTCCGGCGTCAGGTCAAACTCAACGTTGATCTTCATAGGCGACTCCTTGACCGTCATGCTTGAGTGTAGCAGCGAACCCCGAGGCGTACCGTGGCGTTATCGCTGGCCGATGGCCGGTGTATCAACGCTGACATCGGCATTCTGCCCACGGTGGCGCAGCCAGTGGTCCAGCAGCGTCATGGCCATCATGGCTTCGGCAATCGGCGTGGCACGAATGCCCACACAGGGGTCATGACGCCCCTTGGTAATCACCTCCACCGGCTCGCCGTGCACGTCGATCGAGCGGCCCGGCGTGGTGATGCTGGAGGTCGGTTTCAGCGCCAGCCGTGCCACGATGGGCTGGCCACTGGAAATACCGCCCAGCACGCCCCCGGCATGGTTGGAGAGGAACCCCTCAGGGGTCAGCTCATCGCGGTGCTCGCTGCCCCGCTGTGCCACGCAGCCAAAACCGGCGCCAATCTCGATGCCTTTTACCGCATTGATGCTCATCAGACCATGCGCCAGATCAGCATCCAGGCGATCGAACACCGGCTCGCCAAGCCCCACCGGCACGCCTTCCGCAACCACGGTGATCTCTGCCCCCACCGAGTCCTGGTCACGGCGCAGCTGATCCATGTAGCTTTCCAGCTCAGGCACTTTGTCCGGATCGGGGCAGAAGAAGGCATTCTGCTCGACGCTGTCCCAGCCTTTGAAGTCGATCTTGATCGGCCCCAGCTGGCTCATGTAGCCACGAATCTGAATGCCCTGCGCCGCCAGTACTTTTTTGGCTATGGCTCCGGCCGCCACGCGCATGGCGGTTTCACGGGCGCTGGAGCGCCCGCCCCCCCGGTAGTCACGATGCCCATACTTGTGATGGTAGGTGTAGTCGGCATGGGCGGGCCGGAACTGATCCTTGATCTTCGAGTAATCCTTGGAGCGCTGGTCGGTATTCTCGATCAGCAGGCCAATGGAGGTCCCCGTGGTCTTGCCTTCGAACACGCCAGAGAGAATGCGGACCTGATCCGGCTCCTTGCGCTGGGTGGTATGCCGGGAGCTGCCGGGGCGGCGGCGGTCCAGGTCGCCCTGCAGGTCGGCTTCGCTAATCTCGATACCGGGCGGGCAGCCATCGACGATGGCCCCCAGCGCAGGGCCGTGGCTTTCGCCAAAGGTGGTGACGGTAAACAGTTTGCCAAAGGTGTTGCCAGACATGGGCGTTATTTCCTCACGCAAAAGACGCCGCATGGGCGTCGAGTTCAGCGGCGCTCAGGGCAAACACGCCCTGGCCGCCACGCTCGAAGTCAAGCCACATAAAGGGCACGTCGGGGAAAGCGGCCTCTACATGACGGTCGGAGTTGCCCACCTCGACGATCAGCCAGCCGTCGTCGCTCAAATGGCGGCGCGCGTCACGCAGAATACGCCGGACGATATCCAGCCCATCGCTGCCAGCGCCCAGCGCAAGGTCAGGCTCGTGGCGGAATTCGGCGGGCATGGTCGCCAGGTCGCGGGCGTCCACGTAGGGCGGGTTCGAGACGATCAGTTCAAATGTCTGCCCCTGAAGGCCGCTGAACACGTCCGACTCCCAGGCGCGTACCCGGTCACCGACATCGTGACGGGTGATGTTCTGACGCGCCACGGCCAGGGCGTCCTGGCTGATATCCGCCAGCGCGACGTCACAGGTGGGCAGCACCAGCGCCGTGGCGATGCCGATACAGCCGGAGCCGGTACACAGGTCCAGCACCCGAGCGGGGGGCTCTTCGGGGAACCAGGCGGCAAAGCCATCTTCGATCAGCTCGGCAATGGGCGAGCGCGGAATCAGCACGCGCTCGTCTACCGAGAAGGGGTAACCCGCGAAGAAGGCCTCACCCAGCAGGTAGGGCAACGGACGACGAGTGGTGATGCGCTCGCGGGCGAGCTTGATGATGCGCGAACGCTCCATGGGGAGCAGCCGCGCATCGAGCACGGCGGGGTCGACGTTCCAGGGCAAGTGCAGCGCGCCCAGGCTCAGGGCGACCGCTTCGTCCCAAGGGGACTGCGTGCCGTGGCCATAATGCAGGCCCGCCAAGTAGAACTCGCTGGAGACCCAGCGCAGGTAATCGCGCAGCGTTATCAGCTCGTGTGCCAGCGTCGAATCGGGCAGTGAAAGCGTAGAAGTGGACAGCTCTTCGGGGGAGTGCGTGGTCACAGGGGCTCCTGGCAACATGACATCATGGGAGGATTGTACCTTTGACGCCGCTCGGTTCACAGCCACGAGGTTCACAGCGACGCCTGGCTCGCTATACTGTGCATCTTTATCAACGTGTACTTTCACCGATGCCGAGCCGACCATGACGCGACACCTGCCCAACGACGACGATATCAGTGCCTTTCGCCAGGCACTGCAGGAAGCAGGCGTACGCCGTATTGCCACCAACCAGGCGGATCCCGGCAAACCCAAACGGCAGCCCGACAATCGCGAGGCCCGCCGCCGCGCCGCCGTGGAAAGCAACACGCTGCAGGCCAGCGGCCGCACCTCCGACGGGCGTGTCGAAGCCGTGCGCCCCTCCGAGTACCTGGAGTTCAGCGTGCCGGACCTGCCCTGGCGCACCTTCAGCCAGCTCAAACGGGGGCAAACCGCCTGGCAAGCAGGACTCGACCTGCATGGCTACACGCTGGAAGAGGCCCGCCTGGAGCTGGAGAGTTTTCTGGGCGATGCCGCAGCACAGGGGCTGCGCTGCGTGCTGGTGGTACACGGCAAGGCGTGGGGCAGCAGCGCGGATTTCCCTGTCTTGAAGAGCCACACCAACGCCTGGTTGCGAGAGTGGCCTGGCGTGCTGGCATTTTGCTCCGCCACCGACGTGGATGGCGGCACAGGGGCGGTCTATATTCTGCTGCGCAAACGCGGCCAGTAGCTCACTCGGTAGCGTCCGAGGCAATACTGGGCATGCGCCGCTCCAGCGCCTGATCCGCCAGATGGCGCCCCAGGCGAATCAACTCGTTGGCGCGGTGGAACTCATAGGTGCTGCAAACGGTTTTGGGCACTTCGATCAGCACATCCGGCGGATACCCGGCCACCTTGTACTTGGCCAGCGCCGCCTGGGTGATATCGAACGACTCCAGAATCATGTCCAGTTTGCCCCACTCACGCTTGCCGCGCAGGTCGACGGTTTCATCGTCATCGCTCTCTTCTTCACCGCCGCCCAGGCCGCCCCACAGTCGGCGCGTGGTGGCGCGCACTTCGCTCATCCAACCGCCAATGTTGGCCTCTCGCTCGCGCTCCGAGGGGGTCTGCGGCGGGGCAGGCTCGTCACGGGGCAGCAGCTCTTCCAGGGTCACCGGCTGCGGGCTATGGGCCGTCACGTTCACCGCCACCACAAAATCCGCTTCATGGGCGGCCAGAATGGGCATCATCGGCAGCGGGTTGAGCAGCCCGCCATCCACCAGTACCTGCTCGCCCAGGTTCACCGGAGTAATCACGCCAGGCACCGCAATGGAGGCGCGTATGGCGCGTAGCAGCGGGCCATTTTGAAACCACACTTCGCGCTGGCGTACCAGATCGGTGGCCACCGTGGTCACGGGGATCGGCAGATCCTCGATCAGTACGTCACCCACCAGCTCTTCCAGCTTGCTCATGACCTTGTTGGCCCGCATGGCCCCCATGGGGCTCCAGGTCACATCGACCAGCTTCAGCACGTCCAGATAGTCGAGATGGCACACCCAATCCCGGTACTGAGGCAGCTTGCCCGATGCGTAGATACCGCCAATCAGAGCGCCCATGGAACAGCCCGCTATCGAGATGATCTCGAAGCCCCGCGCTTCCAGCGCCTCGATCACACCGATATGCGCATAGCCTCTGGCACCACCGCTGCCCAGCACCAGGGCCACCTTGTTTCCCTCACCCAGCGCTCTCCCTGCCAACAGACTCACCACGGCACACCCTCCTTCTTATTTTTCACCGCTTTATTTTTCACCGCTCTACTCTTCACCACTCTATTTTTCACCACTGGGGCTACGGCAAATCACCTCGGCGACCTGGGCCACGGCCTGCGGCTCCAGATGAAGATGGTGCCCTCCCGCCAGCACATGGCGAGTGAGGCGGGGAACCGCCTGCCGAGCGGCCGCCGCCCACTGGCGCTCGCCGAGAATACCGCGCTCTCCTTCTATCAATAGCACGGGGGCTTGAATCTCTGCCAGTGTGGCCAGCACCTGCTGCGGCGTCAGGCGGACCAGGGAAGGCTTCAGCAGGCGGCTGTCGGTACGCATGGCGACCTTGCCATCCGCCGTGGCCTGGGTGTTACGTTCGACCAGCGGCCTGGCCGTGATGGCATCCAGCGGCGTCACGCCGCCTGCCACTCGGGCGGCAACGGCCTGTTCGATATCCGCATACCGGGGCGTGCGCGAAGCGACGCGGCGGTGGGCGGTGAGGCCCTTGCGCAGCTGGCTGGCCGTCTCCTCTGCGGGCGTATTCAGTGCCCCCAGGCCATCCAGCAGCACCAGCCGTGCGACACGCTCGGGCAGCGCCGCTGCCAGCAGGCAGGAGACCGCCGCCCCCATCGAGTGCGCCAGCAACGTGGCCTGCTCGATCTCCAGCGCCTCCATGGCATCCAGCACATCGTGAAGGTAGTCCCACAGCGCATAGTCGCTGCCGAAGGGCGTATGGGCCGAGTGGCCGTGCCCGCGAAAATCGAGGGCAACGATACGAATGTTCAGTCGCTTGACCAACAAGGGAGCCAGCCGCGAGAAGCTCGCCGCGTTATCCAGCCAGCCGTGCAGGGCGACCCATACCGGGGCATCGTGGCGCCCCCAGCTCAGGGCCGCCAGGCGCCCATTGGCCAACGACAGCGGCGTACTGCCGCTAAACTCGGAACCTTTCATCAGCCCTCTCTCTTCACGAAAAACCCTGCGCCAGATGACGCTTCGAGCACCAAACGTTACCATGCCTGGCACAGCCTATGCGCTGCTTTCGAGCGGCCTATGGTGGGCCACCCTTTCATATCTTCTGGAGACAACCCGATGAAACCTCGTCGCGACACCCGCGCTCGCAATCTCGTGTTCTGGATCACGGTCATCAGTGCGCTGGTGGTTGGCCTCTGGCTGGCCCGTTAGCCTCCTCGTACCCTTACCTTCGCCCCGGCACCTTGCATTTTTTTCCGCATGAATGAATACTGGCTATAAATACTGTATATAAACACACCATTCATTCGTGAGGAGCCCGACGATGCCGTCTCAACCCACTGCCGTTGCGACCGCCTTGCCGTCAACGCCCTTGCCTCTTCCGTTTGCCTCGCTGAGTGGTCGCGCGGGTTTTAGCGGCTTTCCTTCCCCCGCGCAGGATTACGAGCCGCGCACGCTGGACCTCAACACGCGGCTGATCAAGCACCCGACACAGACGTTCTACCTCACCGCCCGCGGCGACAGCATGGAGGGGTGGGGCATCTTCGACGGCGACCTGCTGGTGGTAGACCGCAGCGTGCCGCCTCGGCTGGGCCACATCGTGGTCGCCCTGTTCGATCAGGAGCTGTTGATCAAGCGCTACGCGCTGTATCGCGGTACGCCGCATTTGTGCTCGTCTCACCCGCACTACCCTCCGCTGCCGCTGGAAGAGGCCGAGTGCCAGCTATGGGGGGTAGTGCGCGCCGTCATTCATGAGTATTTGCCATGATCGGCCTAGTGGATGCCAACAACTTTTACGTTTCCTGCGAGCGGGTATTCCAGCCCACGCTGGAAGGCAAGGCCGTGGGCGTCATGTCCAATAACGACGGCTGCGTGATTGCGCGCTCTGCCGAGCTGAAAGCCATGGGCATTGCCATGGGGACGCCAGCGTTCCAGCTGGAAGGGCTGCGGCGTCGGGGCCAGATCCATTTGTGCTCCTCCAACTACGAGCTGTACGGCGACATGTCGGCGCGGTTGGCACAGCTGCTGCGTGAAGCCTGCCCAGAGGTCGCCCCCTACTCCATCGATGAGATGTTCATTTACCTGGATGGCTTCGATGACGCCCAATGCCAGGCCATGGGCGTGGCGCTACGCCGCCGTGTTCGCCGTTACCTGGGATTGCCCGTCTGCGTTGGGCTGGCGGCCACGCATACGCTGGCCAAGCTGGCCAATCACGTGGCCAAGCAGCAGTCCCACTATCAAGGGGTATGCCTGCTGGCTGCCCACACCGCCACCACCCAGGCACTGCTCAAACAGCTTCCGGTGAGCGAGGTATGGGGAGTCGGCCGACGGCTTGCCGAGCAGCTCGCCGTGAGCGGTATTCGTACCGCCTGGCAGCTGCGCGAGAGCGACCCCAAGCAGTTGCGCAAGCGCTTTTCGGTAGTGTTGGCGCGCACCGCCCTCGAGCTGCGCGGCACGCCCTGCCTGGAGATGAACGCCGTCGAACAGCCCCGCCAACGCATCATGACCTCGCGCTCTTTCGGGCGTGCCACGGGGCGCAAGGAGGAGCTGCACGATGCATTGCGCCAGCACGCCCAGCGCAGCGCCGAGAAACTGCGCCAGCAGGGTAGTCTGGCCCGTGCGGTGCTGATGTTTCTGACCACCAGCCGCCATCGCAAGGACCTGCCCCAGCTGGCCCCCCGCGCCATGATTCCCCTCGATGCCCCCACCGACGACACGCGGCTCATTCTGCAGGCCGTCAAGGAAGGGATGGAGCAGATGTACCGCCCCGGCTATGTGTTCATGAAAGCAGGCGTCATGCTGGTGGACCTGGTAGACGCCCAGCAGTACCAGCTCTCGCTGCTGGCACCGCCTGCCAAGGCGCACCCCCACGTGATGCGGGCGGTGGATGCCATCAACCAGCGGATGGGGCAAGGCACCATCCACTTTGGCATGCGCGACCCGGACGCCGCCTGGCAGCTGCGCTGCGGGCACCGTTCACGCCGCTACACCACGCGTTGGAACGAGTTGCTGGAAGCCGGTACCCACCCGGGAGCCATCGCGGCGTTTACTTCTCACCGATAGCCGCTAGGCTAGTGATTCCGTACGCCAAAAGTTTGCCTTATGTCCTATCAACGACCTGATGACGAGTATGCGCCCAGCCCGGACGTGGCCCATCGCTGGGCGAGCCGCTACATCACGGGCTACCTGCAACGCCATCCTGCCCATTCGGCCCCTGACGCTGCAGCAGTGCAGAAGGCACGCCGCTGGATCATCGTGTGGGCCGCGCTGGCAGGTATCGTCTCGGGCACCTTGATAGGTGGAGCGGAGTGGTGGATGCGGGCACACGCCGTCGACAACTGGGAAGCGTTGGGGTGGCAGGCACAGCTTCCCTACTGGGCAGGCTACATGCTGTTTGCTGGCGTCGTCACCGTGCTGGAAATCGGCTTTCTCTACTGGAACTCCCTGCGCGGCGTGGCGCAGGTCAGCCGCCTGGCAGGCTTGCCCTACCCCAGCGCCGCCCCGATGCCGCCCGCCGTGCAGCTGACCATCCACGGCGTATCCAGAACCGCACTGGAGTACCCCAGCGCAGGCCACCGGATTTACGGGGTCGACCCCCACGCGTACCTGCACGGCTGGAAGCTGACCTGCCGAGCCATTCTTTACCGCTTGAAGGTGAGCCTGAGCAGCTTTGTGCTGCGTTTGGTCATGCGCCGCCTGCTGGGCCGCCTGACGCTGCGTGGCATGCTCCCCCTGCTGTCTGGGCCGCTCTACGCCGTCTGGAATGGCTGGATTGCGGCACGCATCACCCAGGATGCCTACCTGCAAGCGCGCGGGCCTGCGCTGGTCGAGCAGATGATGGAAGCGTTATCCGGACACGATGCCGATATCCGCGCCCTGGTCGCCCAGGGCGTGGGAGAACTGATCATGCGCAACCAGCACCCGCACCCCAACCTGGTGCTCCTGCTGGCTCGACTGCTGGACAGCCAGCCGGAACCGCCCGGCACGCTGCAGGTCGATTGGCCGGCGACCTTGCGTGCTTATGCGCAGTTGACCGGCCAGCCGCAACAGGCGGTGTTGGCGGCCCTGAGCCAGGCCACGCTGTTGAGCGGCCCTTTGCGAGGCGCCCGCCAGCGCTTTCTTGGCGACGTATTCGCTACCTGCCAGACGCCGCTGCCCCACCGCCAGCTCAACGACCTTCAGCGCCGCCTGAACACCGGGCAGGATTGGCCCTCTTAGGCAGCTTTCAGGGCCTTGCGCAAGCGTGGGCTCAAGGTTTCACCCGCTGCCATCATGGCCACCAGGATCGCCAGCAGCCACGGCCAGTGCTGGGCAAACGAGACCTGATAGAGGCCCAGGGCATCGACGAAGATGACCAGGATGCCCAGCGGGCTGACATAACGCACCATGGTCAGCCACAGCGTATAGGGCAGCGGAGCCAGCCCCAGCTCGTCGCGGAACGTCTCGCTCTTGAGCACGAACCCGGCCAGCAGCACCATGCCCAACCCGCCCAACGGCATCATCCAACGGGACGTCAGGTAGTCCAGCCAGTCGAAGAAGTGCCTGCCCGCCAGCGTCCAGTCAGCGCCCAGATTGAACGACAGCATCGCCAGCGTGCTGATCAGCCACAGCACGATCCCGGTGGACCAGGCGGCCACCGGACGCGTGATACCCTTGTTGTCGCACAGCCAGGAAACGGTGGCTTCGACCATCGAGATGGACGAGGTCAGTGCCGCCATGGAGAGCATCAAAAAGAACAGAATACCGAACAGGGTGCCCAAGGGCATGGCCTGGAAAGCCAGCGGCAGGCTCATGAAAATCAGTCCTGGCCCTTCGCCAGGATTCATGCCGTTGGCAAAGATCACCGGGAAGATCGCCAGCCCGGCCATCAGCGCCACCACGGTATCGGCCAGCGCCACGCTGACAGTGGTGCGTCCGATGGAGGCCCCTTTGGGGAGATAGCTGCCGTAGGTGAGAATGGCCCCCGAGGCCAGCGACAGCGTAAAGAAGGCGTGCCCCAGCGCCGCCAGCATACCGGCACTGGACAGGCTGCCCGCATTGAACGAGAACAGGAAGCGGACGGCGTCGCCAAAGCCACCGGAAAACACGCCAAACACGATCAGCAGCACCAGCATCAGCACCAGGCCCGGCATCATCCAGCTGACGCTCTTCTCGATCCCCTCCTGTACGCCCTTGCCCACGATCAGCATGGTCAACAGCGTCACCAGCGTGCTCCAGCCGCCCAGCACCCACGGGTTGGCGTTATTGGCCGCAAAGATCGCCGCCATGTCATCGACGCTGCTGCCCGCCAGACCACCGGAGAGCATCTTCCACAAGTAGGAGAAGGACCACCCGGCCACCACCACATAAAACGACAGAACCATGAACCCGCACAGCATGGCCATCCAGCCGATCAACGACCAGCCGGAGGAGCGCCCCGATTCGCTGACCACCCGGCGAATGGCATCGATGGGGCTACCGCGACCACGACGACCAAAAGCGATCTCGGTCATCATCACGGGCACCCCGACGGCCAGGATGCAGGCCAGATAGACCAGCACGAAAGCGCCACCACCGTACTCCCCGGTGATATAGGGGAATTTCCAGATATTGCCCAAGCCTACCGCCGAGCCGGTAGCTGCCAACACAAAGCCCCAGCGACCCAGCCACTGAATACGCGGTTGTCCAGAAGACGCCATGCCCTTCTACCCTGTCAGAAAAAAGCGCCTATCCTAGAGGATTTTGCCCTCGAAGCCCACGCATCTCTGGGCCACGCCAGTGCTTTTTTACCGGGCAGAGTGTCAACACTCGATGGCGTTCACCGCCAACCCGCCCTTGGACGTTTCCTTGTACTTGTCCAGCATGTCCTTGCCGGTGTCGCGCATGGTACGAATCACCTTGTCCAGCGAGATGAAGTGCGTGCCATCCCCCCGCAAGGCCATCTGCGCGGCATTGATGGCCTTGACCGTGGCAATGGCATTGCGCTCGATGCAAGGGACCTGCACCAACCCTCCCACCGGATCACAGGTCAACCCCAGGTTGTGTTCCAGACCAATTTCCGCGGCATGTTCCACCTGCTCGGGGGAGCCGCCCATGACATCGGCCAAACCAGCGGCGGCCATGGCACACGCCGAGCCCACCTCGCCCTGGCAGCCCACCTCGGCCCCGGAAATGGAGGCGTTTTTCTTGCACAGGATGCCAATGGCGCCTGCCGCCAGCAGAAAGTCCACCACCTGTTTCTCGCAGGCACCGGGCTGGAACTTCATGTAATAGTGCAAGACCGCCGGGATGATGCCCGCCGCGCCGTTGGTGGGTGCCGTCACCATGCGCCCGCCTGCGGCGTTCTCTTCGTTGACGGCCAAGGCAAAAATATTCACCCACTCCATGGCGGAAAACGTCGAGGCGATCAGACAGCTATTCTGTTCCGCCACCTGCAGGCGCTGGTACAGCAGCTTGGCCCTACGTTTGACGTTGAGCCCGCCCGGCAATATGCCCTCGTGGGTCAGCCCGTTGTCGATGCATTCGCACATGACCTGCCAGATACGCCACAGTTCATGTCTGATCTCGTCTTCTGTGCGCCAGACTTTTTCGTTTTCCAGCATGAGCTGGCTGACGCTCAGCCGCTCTCGTTTGCAGAGCGCCAGCAGCTCGTCGGCGGTGTCGAAGTTGTAAGGAAGGGTCGTTCCGTCCAGCTCGTCCAGCGGCATGTCCACCTGGGCCTGCTCGACGACGAAACCACCGCCCACCGAGTAATAGGTGTTGTCGTGGACGCGCTCCCCCTGGTGGGTGAAGGTGGCCAAGGTCATGGCATTGGGGTGGTGCGGCAGGCTCTCCTCGTGGAAAACGATGTCGTTGGCCCAATCGAAGGCGATCTCTTTCTGCCGCCCCAGGGTAAGCACCCCCGTTGCCTTGAGGTGCGCAATGGCTGGCCCTATCGTTCGGGGGTCGATGCGGTCGGGCCGCTCCCCCAAAAGTCCCATGATGATCGCGTGGTCGGTGGCATGGCCCACGCCAGTGGCCGACAGCGAACCGTATAGATGTACCTCAAGGCGCTCCACGGCATGCAGCAGACCGTTTTCCTGCAAGGCGCTCACATACTTGAAGGCAGCCTGCATGGGCCCTACGGTATGCGAGCTGGAAGGCCCTACTCCAATCTTGAAAAGGTCAAAGACACTGATAGGCATGATGTCACTCGCATCAGTTGGCGAACACGACCGTACGACCTGCGTAAAAGAACACGCGGCGTTCCAGATGATGGCTAATGGCTCTTGCCAGGGTCAGGCACTCGATATCCCGCCCTTTCGCCACCAGATCCTCGGGGTAATGGGTATGGTCGACGGGTTCCACTCCCTGGGCGATGATCGGCCCTTCATCCAGGTCGTTGTTGATATAGTGGGCCGTGGCACCCACCAGTTTGACCCCCTTCTCGTAAGCCTGGTGATACGGTTTGGCGCCTTTGAAGCCTGGCAGCAGCGAGTGGTGAATATTGATGGCTCGGCCAGCCAACAGCTCACACATGGAGGGTGAAAGCACCTGCATGTATCGGGCCAGCACCACCAGTTCAGCGTTGGTTTCCGCGATGATGTCGCGTATCTGCGCTTCCTGCTGCAGTTTCGTCTCGGGCGTGATCGGCAGGTAGTGATAGGGCAAACCATGCCAGGTGGCCAACGGCTCCAGGTCAGGATGATTCGACACTACCGCTTTGATATCCAGCGGCAGCTGACCCGTACGATACCGATAGAGAAGGTCGTTCAAGCAGTGATCGGCTTTGGAGACGAGAATCACCGCCCCGGTACGCTTGCCCGGCGCCGTCAATTCGAACTGCATATCGAACTCACTGGCCCGCGCTGAAAAATCGCGCTGGAAGTTCGCTTCATGAAAGACATCCCGCTCCGGGCGAAACTCGGCCCGTATGAAAAAACGGCCGCCCAGTCGATCGTCAAACGAGTTGAGTTCCGTAATATAGCACTGCTGCTCTTTCAAAAAGCGGGTCACCACATCCACGGTGCCCAAACGGCTGGGGCATTGGGCGGCAAGAATCCAGGTATCACTCATTCGGCTCATGGCACATATATCTCTCATCGCGGCAGATGATGGCGGCCGAAACAGGGGTTCGGCCTGCCTGCTTATTGTTCTACGTTGACGCCATACTCTGCGGCGGCATCCAGCAACCAGCGATAGCAGTAGTCGGCAAAGCTGCGCCGCACCACCAACTCCCAGCGGGCATCGCTGGGGCGGCGCAGGATGGTCGTTGCCTTGGCAAAGACGGTGGTAACGCCCTTGCCTACCGGAAAATGGCTGGGGTGCACATCGTAAACGACCGTTTTCATCAGCAGTTCACGGGCCGCATCGCCAGAAATCTCCAGCACCGTTTGCCCACCACTGACATCGCTGATGGCGTAATGGGCATCCCCCAGCCGTTCACGCAGCGCCATCTCCAAGGGAAACTCCTCCCCTCCGGGGACGATCACCAGCCACTCATCCGGAGAGAGCCACTGAATGGAGCGCTCGCCGCTGTCGTCCTGCACCAGCGTTTGCGGCTGGCCTGGCAGGTTGAGCCCCAGCACCTCACGTACGGCTTCGTCGAGTACGATGGCCCCACCGCGCAAAATCAGATGCCCCAGCATGGCCCGCTCGCGCAATTTGAGGCGGTAAGACTGGCCGCCAGGCGCTCCACTGCGTCGGTAGCTGTACGCCAAGGGCGACTCTACCGGGATAGCGGAATCGGTACGGGTATCGAAAGTGGCCGCGTTAGACATTCTGGCGCTCTCCCTTGGGATCGTAGAAAACAGTGCTGACAATCTCGGCTTCATGGGTTTGGCCATCGGCCATGGGCAAGTAGACCGTTTCACCCATTCTCTTGTGTCCACCCTTGACCACTGCCAGGGCAAACCCGGCATTCAAAGTGGGGCTGTAGTAGCTGGAGGTGACATGCCCCACCATGGGCATGGGGATCGCATGCTGGGGGTCCAGCACGATCTGGGCGCCCTCTTCCAGCACCACGTTGGGGTCTTTCGGCCTGAGTCCTACCAGCTGCTTGCGGTCCTCACGACGAGTATCGCTGCGCGTCAGAGCCCGCTTGCCAATCCACGAGAAGGGCTTGTCATAGCCAACGCACCAATGCATGCCTAAGTCTTCCGGGGTCACGGAGCCATCGGTTTCCTGGCCCACGATGATAAAGCCCTTTTCGGCGCGCAGAACGTGCATGGTCTCGGTGCCATAGGGCGTCAAACCGTACTTCTCACCATGCTTGAACAGGGCCTGCCAGACATGCATGGCATAGTTGGCCTGAACGTTGATCTCGAAGGTCAGCTCGCCGGTGAAGGAGATGCGAAAGACCCGCGCAGGCACCCCCGCCACCGTCCCGGCGCGCCATTCCATGAACTTGAAGTCATCGCGGTCCAGGTCGATATCGGTGATTTCGGAAAGCAGCTTGCGCGACTCCGGCCCGGTGATGGTCATCGTGGCCCAGTGGTCGGTCACCGAGGTAAAGTAGACATCCAGCTCGGGCCACTCGGTCTGATGCCATAGCTCCAGCCACTCCAGGATCGCGGCAGCGCCACCGGTCGTGGTGGTCATCAGGAAGTGGTTCTCGGCCAGACAGCTGGTGACGCCATCGTCGGTGACCATGCCGTCGTCCTTGCACATCAGCCCGTAGCGGCACTTGCCCACCGCCAGTTTTTCCCACTTGTTGGTATACACCCGTGCCAGGAACTCACGCGCGTCCGGCCCCTGGATATCGATCTTGCCCAGGGTCGAGGCATCGAGAATCCCGACCTTTTCACGCACCGCCAGACACTCACGCGCCACGGCCTCCGCCATACTCTCGCGTTCGCCATTGACGGCCCCTGCGCGTTCTTGTGGGTAGTACCAGGGGCGCTTCCACTGGCCGACATCCTCGAACTCGGCGCCACGCTCCACGTGCCACTGATGCAGCGCGGTGTAGCGCTCGGGGTCGAACAGGTCACGACAGTGGCGACCGACGATGGCACCGAAGGTAACCGGCGTGTAGTTGGGACGGAAGACGGTGGTGCCCACCTCGGGAATGGAGCGCCCCAGACAGCGGGCCGCAATCGCCATCCCGTTGATGTTTCCCAGCTTGCCCTGATCGGTACCAAAGCCCATGGCGGTGTAGCGCTTGACGTGCTCGATGGACTCGAAGCCCTCCTGAGTCGCCAGCTCGATGCCCGCCGCCGTCACATCGTTCTGCAAGTCCACGAACTGCTTGGGGGCCCGCAGCGTGGATTTCTCATGGGGTACCTGAAAGAGCGCCACCGACGGCCCCTGCTTGATCGGCTCAACGCTGGGAATATTCACTGGCTGGGTGTCATACCCAAGCGCCGCCGCGGCCTTGACCCCCGCCTCGACACCGTTGCCAAGGACATCACCCAAGGCATAGACCCCCTGGGCACCGCCGCAGGCTTGCACGCCCTTCACCAGATTCGGCACAAAACCGAGGATATCGTCACGCCAGGTAGGCCGTGCGCCGGTGTGGGATGCTAGGTGAATCACCGGGCTATAGCCCCCCGAGCTTGCGATGGTATCGCAGGCCAGTTCCTGAACCGGCCCGCTTACGCGGAAAGCGTCGATATCGATGCTGGCAACGCGAGCCGCCTTGACCCGCTGACTGCCCTTCGCCTCGATCACGGCACTGCCGGTGATGATCTGGATACCCTGAGCACGGGCAGCATCGACCCAGTCGCCTGCTGGCGCTTTACGAGCATCCACGATCGCCACAACCTCGCAGCCGGCTTCCTTCCAGTCCAGCGCGGCTCGATAGCCGACGTCGTTGCTGGTGGAGAGCACCAGGCGACGGCCGGGCACCACACCATAGCGGCGGATGTAAGTCGACACGGCACCGGCCAGCAGGTTACCCGGCACGTCGTTGCCTGCGTACACCAAAGGCCGCTCGTGGGCACCCGTGGCGAGAATGACCTGACCCGCGCGCACGCGGTGCATGCGGGAACGCACCGGCCGATGCCCCTGGACCACTGGCGCGGTGTCTCCCAGATGTTCGGTGCGCCGCTCGTGCAGTGTCACGAAGTTATGATCGTGGTAACCGTTTGCCGTGGTGCGTGGCAACAGAGTGACATTGTCGCACCCGGCCAGCTCATCCAGCACCTGTGCCGCCCACTGATCGGCAGGCTTGCCATTCAGTGTTTCACGGCTATCCAGCAACGAGCCGCCCATTTCCTCCTGCTCGTCGGCCACGATTACGCGTGCACCGCTGCGTGCCGCCGCCAGCGCTGCCGACAGGCCCGCAGGCCCCGCGCCCACCACCAGCACGTCACAATGCTGGTTGATGTGGTCGTAGCTATCTGGGTCGTTTTCCATGGGGCTACGCCCCAGGCCCGCTGCTTTACGAATATATTTCTCGTAGGTCAGCCACATCGAGGCGGGCGCCATGAACGTCTTGTAGTAGAAGCCTGGCGGCATGAACTGCCCGCCGAGCTTGCCTACCAGCCCCATCAGGTCACGCTGAACATTGGGCCAGCCATTGGTACTGCGCGCCGTCAAACCTTCGAATAGCGCCTGCTGGGTGGCGCGCACGTTGGGGACCTGGGCCGCTTCGCTGGCGCCCAGCTGCACGATGGCATTGGGCTCTTCGGCCCCCGCCGCCACGATGCCTCGCGGGCGCGAGTACTTGAAGCTACGGTTGACGATATCCACACCGTTGGCCAGCAGGGCCGAGGCCAGCGTATCGCCAGGATGGCCTTGATAGGCCTGGCCATTGAACGTGAAATTCAGCGTGCGGGAGCGATCGATACGCCCGCCAATATCAAGGCGGTAAACTTGCTGCGTGGACTGGCTCATGCCCGCACTCCTTCCTGATGGCTGACCGCAGAGGCCTCGCGCGCCTGCGTGTGACGATCGGACGTGATCGACGGGCGCTCGCCCATTTTGTACGTTTCGAGAATTTCGTAGCTCACCGTGTGCCGCGTCACGTTGAAGAACTTGCGGCAGCCCACCGCGTGAACCCACATTTCATGGTGTACGCCGCGCGGGTTGTCCCGAAAGAAGAGGTAGTCGCCCCACTCTTCGTCGCTACACGCCTCGGGGTCCTTGGGACGCTCGATATGCGCCTGCCCCTTGGGGTGGAACTCTTCTTCTTCACGATGCTCGCCACAATAAGGGCAGTAGATATAGAACATGCGACTTCTCCTCTCTTGCAAACCCCGGCTTTTGCAAATTTTAGTGAGCGACACCGGCAGCGCCGTGTTCGTCGATCAGCGCACCGCTGTGGAAGCGGAACATGGAGAACGGCTCAGCGATGGGGTGCATTTCACCCTTGGCCAGGCTGGCCGCAAACACATGGCCCGACCCGGGCGTCGCCTTGAACCCACCCGTTCCCCAGCCGCAGTTGAAGTACAGACCCTTCACGGGGGTTTTGGAGATGATCGGGCAGGCATCCGGGCAGGTATCGACAATGCCGCCCCATTGCCGATTCATGCGCACCCGAGAGAAGATCGGGAACATCTCCACGATCGCTTGCAGAGTGTGTTCCACGGTGGGGTAACTGCCACGCTGCCCATAACCGTTATAGCCATCGATGCCCGCGCCGATCACCAGATCGCCCTTGTCGGACTGGCTGACGTAGCCGTGCACATGATTGGACATCACCACGGTATCGAGTATCGGTTTGATGGGTTCGGACACCAGCGCCTGGAGAGGGTGGGACTCCAGCGGCAAATTGAAGCCTGCCATCCTGGCCAGCACGCTGGAGTTGCCGGCCGCCACACAGCCTACGGTTTTGGCCTCGATATCGCCCCGGTTGGTGTGCACACCGTAGATGCGGCCATCGCGGATCTTGAAGCCGATGACTTCGGTCTGCTGCAGAATATCCACGCCATGGGCATCGGCACCGCGGGCATAGCCCCAGGCCACCGCATCGTGGCGGGCCACCCCGGCACGCGGCTGCCAGGAGGCGCCCATGACCGGATAGCGAGCGTTCCTGGAGCAGTCCATGATCGGCACAAGCTCCTGCACCCCTTTGGCATCCAGCACTTCGCCATCGATGCCGTTCAGACGATTGGCATTCACCCGGCGCTGGATATCGCGCATGTCCTGCAGGGTATGCCCCAGGTTAAGAACGCCCCGCTGTGAAAACATGACGTTGTAGTTGAGGTCCTGAGAGAGCCCCTCCCATAGTTTCATGGCATGTTCGTAAAGGGCCGCCGCTTCATCCCACAGGTAGTTGGAGCGTACGATGGTGGTGTTGCGAGCCGTATTGCCCCCGCCCAGCCACCCTTTTTCGATGACCGCCACGTTCTTGACGCCAAACTCCTTGGCCAGATAGTAGGCCGTGGCCAGACCATGCCCACCACCACCGACGATGATCACGTCGTACTGCTTCTTGGGCGTGGGATTGCGCCATTGGCGCTCCCAATTCTCGTGGTGGCTAAGCGCATGCTTGACCAGGCCGAAGCCGGAATAACGTTGCATAGAAGCCTCCTGTCAAGCCATGGATTCGGCGGTTTCGGCGACGGCCGTGGCGTAGACCGGATGACGCGCGCACACCTCGTATACGTGGGCACGCACCTGGCGTTCGATGGACGCGGTATCCGCGCCAGCGGCCAGCTCATCGAGAATGTCGCATATCCAACCGGCGAGTTCGCCGCACTCCTGGGCATCGAACCCGCGGGTAGTGACCGCTGGCGTGCCAATCCGTAAGCCAGAGGTCACGAAGGGGCTTTGCGGGTCGTTGGGCACCGTATTCTTGTTGACCGTGATGTGCGCACGACCAAGCGCGGCATCCGCATCCTTGCCGGTAATCCCTTGGCGAATCAGCGATACCAGAAAGAGATGATCGTCGGTGCCGCCAGACACGACATCGTAGCCACGCTCGACGAAGACGCTGGCCATCGCTCTGGCGTTATCGATCACCTGCTGCTGATAGCGCACGAACTCCTGGTTCATGGCTTCCTTGAACGCCACTGCCTTGGCCGCAATCGCGTGCATCAACGGGCCGCCCTGCTGGCCCGGAAAGACCGCGCCATTGAGCTTTTTGTAGAGTGCCTCGTCGCCATGGGCGGAGAGGATCAAACCACCGCGAGGACCGCGCAGCGTTTTATGGGTTGTGGTGGTCACCACATGGGCAAAGGGAATCGGACTGGGATAGAGCCCTGCCGCCACCAGCCCTGCCACGTGGGCCATATCGACCATCAGGTACGCCCCTACTTCATCGGCGATATCGCGAAAACGCCGCCAATCCACGACACGGGAGTACGCGGAGAACCCCGCAATGATCATTTTCGGGCGATGCTCCCGCGCCAGGCGCTCGACTTCTTCGTAGTCGATCTCGCCGGTGTCCGGCTTCAGGCCGTACTGCACCGCGTGATAATGCTTGCCCGAGAAGTTGGGCGCCGCGCCATGGGTCAAGTGCCCACCGTGGGCCAGGCTCATGCCCAGCACGGTATCGCCGGGCGACACCAGCGCCATGAACACCGCCGCATTCGCCTGGGCACCCGAGTGCGGCTGCACGTTGGCATAGTTGGCGCTGAACAGATCGCAGGCGCGCTCGATGGCCAGCGCCTCCACCTTGTCGACGAACTCACACCCACCGTAATAGCGACGCCCCGGATAGCCCTCGGCATATTTGTTGGTGAGCTGTGAACCCTGTGCCTCCATGACGAGCTTGCTGGTGTAGTTTTCGGAGGCGATCAGCTCGATGTGTGCTTCCTGGCGGGCCGTCTCTTCGGCAATGGCTTCCGCCAGCAGCGAGTCGTAGCTGGCCAAACGTGCGCGGGGGGAAAAATTATTCTGAAGCATTACCGCCTCCTCATGGGTCACTCGTTTTCAGTGCGGGGCTGACTGTCCGATGCCGATAAGTCCGGGTTACGGTCAATCAAGGTCCCTATCAGCGTGTTGTTACCGCGATACTAGCGTTGGTCATCCAGCCCAGGATGCTTGCCGACGTCACCAGGGGATGCATTTGCGACATCGTCGGCATCGCTGATTCAGACCCCGCTATAACGACAAACGCCCTGAACGGGCGACGGCCGTTCAGGGCGCTGGAAGGCTGATGAAGCGCGACGTGTCGCGTTAGAAATCCACGACCAGATTGCCTTTCGGGCGACTACAGCACGACAGGATATAGCCCTCTTCGACGTCCTCTTCGGTAATCCCGCCGTTATGCTCCATCTCTACCTCGCCCGACTTGAGCGGCACGCGGCAGGTACCGCAGATGCCCATTCCACACGCCTTGGGGATATGCAGACCCAGCTTGGCTGCCGCAGAGTGAACCGTTTCGCCCGGCTGAATCCGCACGCTTTTCCCGGATGAGGCAAACTCTATGCTGAACAGCTCACTGACCTCGACATCTTCGGCCTCTGCCTCGGCCTGCTCGGCCAGCTCAAGAACATCTTCACGCACCTCAACTGGCGTCGCACCAAACGACTCCTCATGGTAGTGATCCATGTTGAAGTTGTTGGCCCGCAGAATATTTTTGATGGCGTTCATGTAGGGGGTCGGGCCACAGCAAAAAATCTCCCGCTCCATGAAGTCCGGCACGATCAGCTCGAACAGCGGCTGGGTCAGATAGCCTCGATACCCCGCCCACGCCTCACCGATGTCTTCCTTGCTCTCGCAAATGATATGCAACTTGAACTCGGGAATACGCGAGAACATATGCACCAGCTCACGGTGGTAAATCACATCGCGGGGGGCACGGGCACTATGCACGAACTCGACATCGACACTGGCATTGGTGTCAAAAAACCAGCGCGTCATGGACATTAACGGCGTGATCCCTACCCCACCCGAGAGAAACAGCACCTTTTCCGCCGGGAAGTCGATGGAATTGAAATTGCCCACCGGGCCATGCACGACGAGCTCGTCGCCCACCTTGAGATTGGCGTGCAACCAATTGGATACCTTGCCTCCCGGCACCTGTTTGACGGTGATGGAAAAGCTGTACGGGATCGAGGGAGAGCTGGAAATGGTATACGAGCGCATGACGGGCTGGTGATCAATTTCCAGCTCCAGGGTCACGAACTGACCGGGTTTGAAGAAGAACAGCACGGGCTGCTCGGCCATGAAACAGAACGTGCGCACATCCTGAGTTTCCTGGATGACTTTGACACAACGCACCTGGTGACGGCCGTTGGTCCAGGTCTGGGTCGTGACCGGATTGAAGTAGTTGGTTGTCATTGTCGCCTCTGCCTGACCAGCCTTCGTCGCTATGCATCACCGAACCGTATCTGCCATACGGCCAGCACCGTTGGAATGCATTTTGGGGACGCCCCTGCCCACCGACTTACCTGACAGCGACGCGCACTTGTCTCACACCACGCCTTATCGTTTAGAAAGTGCTGTTTTAGTCGCCACGACGCCATCTGATGTCGCGGCCAGACAACTGGACGCCAGTTGCCTGCAACACAATCTGCCGAGGAGACAGACCACCTTTGAATGAAGCGCCAGGTTACGCACGACAACGACAAGATAAACAACTTTGACTAATGGCCGGCTCACAGCTCTCGAAAGAGAGAAGGTGACGTACGAGGATACTGGTATGGAAAAACGTGTTTCTATGATGCTGGACGACCCACTGGCCGCCGCGCGTGAGTCAACGGCCCACATGCTGCAAACCAGGAAGTCTACCTTTTCGCTTCCACAGCCGTTTTACAACGATGCGCGCCTGTTCGCCCTCGATATGCAGGAAATTTTCGAAAAAGAGTGGCTGTTTGCCGGCATGACCTGTGAGATTCCTGCCAAGGGCAATTTCATGACTCTGGAGGTTGGTGACAACCCCATCGTCATCGTGCGGGGAGATGCGGGCACCATTCACGCGTTTCATAACGTCTGCCGCCACCGTGGTTCGCGGCTTTGCGTCAAGGACAAAGGCAAGGTGGCCAAGCTGGTTTGCCCGTATCACCAGTGGACCTACGAGCTGGATGGCCGTTTGCTGTTTGCCGGAAGCGAAATGGGCAGCGATTTCGACCTCAACCAATTTGGCCTGAAGCCGGTCAGTGTGTGTACTGCCGGTGGTTTCCTATTCATCAATCTGAGCGATGAGCCGCCCGCCATCGACGATTTTCTGGAAACCCTGGAGCACTACCTTGCACCCTACCAGATGGACAACGTCAAGGTGGCCGTGGAGTCCAGTATCGTCGAGCAGGCCAACTGGAAGCTGGTGATCGAGAACAACCGTGAATGCTACCACTGCAACGGCTCGCACCCGGAGCTGTTGAACTCGTTGCAAGAGTTCGATGATACCGACGACCCCCGTGCCACGCCCGCCTACAAAGCGCTGGTGGCACGCAAGCAGGCCGATTGGGACCAGGAACAGGTGCCGTACCAGTTGAAACGATTTGGCAAGCGTAATCGCCTGACGCGCACCCCCTTGCTGGATGGCATCGTCTCCATGACCATGGACGGCAAGCCCGGCTGCAAGAAGTTGATGGGCCGCTTGACCAGCCCCGACATGGGCTCGCTGCGTATCCTGCACCTGCCCAATTCGTGGAACCACTTCATGGGCGATCATGCCGTGGTCTTCCGCGTCCTGCCGCTTGGCCCACAGCAAACCGTGGTCACCACCAAATGGCTGGTGCACAAGGATGCGGTCGAAGGCGTGGACTACGACCCCGAACAGCTGCGCCGAGTGTGGGATGCGACCAATGATCAGGATCGCCAACTCGCCGAAGAGAATCAGCGCGGTATCAACTCAAAGGCTTACCAGCCAGGCCCCTACTCCGAAACCTACGAGTTCGGCGTCATCGACTTTATCAACTGGTACGCTGCGCGCATGCTGGAAAACTCAGGCTACGACCGGCCTTCGCTACAGCTTGCCCAAGGCTGACGTCACCACCAAAACGCAGTAACGCTATCAAAACGCAGTAACGCTATCAAACGACCTGGCCCGCTTATGCGGGCCAGGTGCGTTGCAGGATAACGTTTACAGGGCTGGCAGCACCTCCTCAGCGCCAACGCTGCGGCTCAAGCGGCATGCGGCATACTTGAACTCCGGAATCTTGCCGTAGGGGTCCAGCGCCGGATTGGTCAGCAGGTTGGCCGCCGCCTCTCCATAACAGAAAGGCACGAAGACCATGCCTTCCGGCATGCCCGGGTCCACCCTCGCCTTGAGGGTAATGGCGCCTCGTCGCGTGGTGATCGTCAGCTCATCCCCCGGTGCCAACCCAAGGCGCACGAGTTCGGCGGGAGCCAGGCTCGCCACGGCTTCCGGCTCCAGATCATCGAGCACTTTGGCCCGGCGGGTCATGGAACCGGTATGCCAGTGCTCCAACTGACGCCCGGTGGTCAGTACCGTTGGATACTCGGCGTCGACCGGTTCATCGGGCGGGATGGGGCGCGTGGGCGAGAATTTGGCTTTACCGCTCGGCGTCGGGAAAGCCTCGCTGAACACCACGTCTTGCCCGGGGGCATCCTCTGCTGCACAGGGGTAGGTCACCGACTCCTCACGCTCCAGGCGTTCCCAGGAGATATGGTTCAACGAGGCCATGCCTTGTTTCATTTCGGCGAAGACATCCCGTGGGTGCAGGTAATCCCAGCCCAGGCCGAAGCGCTTGGCAATCTCCTGGATGATCCACCAATCCGGTTTCGCCTGCCCCGGCAACGGCAGGGCCGCACGGCCCAGCTGCACCTGGCGATTGGTATTGGTGACGGTACCGTTTTTCTCGGGCCAGGCGGAGGCTGGCAGAATGACATCCGCGAACTGGGCAGTCTCGGTGACGAACAGATCCTGCACCACCAGATGCTCCAGCGTGGCCAGCGCTGCCCGGGCGTGGGCCAGATCCGGGTCGGACATGGCCGGGTTTTCGCCCTGGATGTACATGCCGCGAATGGTGCCCGCGGTGATGGCATCCATGATCTCCACCACGGTG
Source organism: Vreelandella hamiltonii (assembly GCF_014651775.1). GTDB lineage: Bacteria > Pseudomonadota > Gammaproteobacteria > Pseudomonadales > Halomonadaceae > Vreelandella > Vreelandella hamiltonii. The sequence continues at coordinate 85,271 of NZ_BMXN01000006.1, read as the reverse complement.
AGCCCTGGCGTCGGATCCAGCGGAGTATTCCACAGCTCCTCGAAGGCACTGCGTACCTGGGCATCGCTGACCGGCTGATAGTCCGGCATCACCATGGGTATCAGCCCCGCATCCGACGCGCCCTGAACGTTGTTCTGACCACGCAGCGGGTGCAGGCCGGTGCCCGGCCGCCCGGTTTGTCCGCAGGCCAGTGCCAGCGAGATCAGGCAACGGGCGTTATCGGTGCCGTGGGTATGCTGGGAGATACCCATGCCCCAGAAGATCATCGCCCGCTCGGCGGTGGCATAAAGCCTCGCCACCTCGCGAATGGTATCGGGCTCGACCCCACACAGGCCGCTCATCGCTTCGGGCGTCATGTCTATGGTGTGGGTCTTCAGCGCTTCGAACCCTTCGGTATGTTCAGCGATGTAAGCCGTATCGTAGAGCTCTTCGGTGATGATCACATTGAGCATGGCGTTAAACAGCGCCACGTCGGCCCCCGGCGCAAATCGCACGCTCAAATGAGCATAGGCGTCCAGCGCCTGCCCGCGGGGGTCGAGAATCAGAATTTTGGTGCCGCGCTTGGCGGCCTGTTTGAAGAAGGTCGCGGCGACAGGGTGATTCACCGCCGGATTACAGCCAGTCAGAATCACCACGTCGGCCTGGCTTGCCTGCATGAAGGATGCGGTGACCGACCCCGAGCCAATACACTCCATGAGCGCCGCCACCGAGCTGGCGTGGCACAGGCGTGTACAGTGATCCACATGGTTGGAACCAAACCCGGTGCGCACCAGCTTCTGGAATAGCCACGCTTCTTCGTTGGAGCACTTGGCACTGCCAAAGCCCGCCAGGGCATTGGGGCCATGGGCCTGCTTGAGGCGGACGAGCCCGCTGGCCGCCACATCCAGCGCTTCTTCCCAGCTTGCCTCGCGGAAATGAGTCAAGGGGTGGGCCGGGTCGAAGTTCGGGTCGAGGCCTTTGACCACGCCCTGGCGACGAATCAACGGAGTGGTCAACCGAGAGGGGTGGCGCGGGTAGTCGTAACCGAAGCGGCCTTTGACACACAGCCGGTTTTCATTGGAGGGGCCGCCGCGGCCTTCCACGTAAAGAATCTCGTCATCCTTGATGTGGTAGGTGAGCTGGCAGCCCACACCGCAGTAGGGGCACACCGAATCGACCTTGCGGTCAGCCGCAGACGAGTCACCTCGCCCTTCGGCATCCACCACCGTGGCAGGCATCAGCGCCCCCGTGGGGCAGGCCTGCACGCACTCGCCGCAGGCCACACAGGTGCTCTCGCCCATGGGATCGTCGAAGTCGAACACGATTTTGGACGCTGCCCCCCGGTGCGCCAACCCAATCACATCGTTGACCTGCACCTCGCGACAGGCGCGCACACACAAGTTGCACTCGATGCAGGCGTCCAGGTTGACGCGCATGGCCGAGTGGCTGGCGTCCTGCGCCAGGCTTTGCGACCGAGGCGTGACATGGTGCACGGTGGTGGCCTGACGTTCGTCGCGGCGGGGCAGTGTGCGGCGTACCTCGGTGGCGTCGATGGCCAGCTGGTCGGCCATGGCCCAGAAGTGGCTGGCGCGGTCCGGACTCTGGTCGCGCTCAGGCTGATCCACCAACAGCATTTCCATGACCATCTTGCGCGCCGACTGTGCCCGCGGGGAGCTTACGCTCTTGACCACCATGCCAGGCGCTGCCTGACGTAAACAGCTGGCCGCCAGGGTACGCTCGCCCTCGACTTCCACCATACAGGCGCGGCAGTTGCCATCGGCACGATAACCGCTGGCATCCTTGAAACACAGGTGCGGTATGGTGTCACCGGCACGTTTGGCCACCTGCCACAGCGTTTCACCGGGGTAAGCGTTCACCTCCACGCCATCCAGCGTCAGGCTGAAAGATTCGTTCGAGCCGAGGGTCGGGTCTTGTTCGTTCATGGTCGTCTCCCTTATCCCTTGACGATGATGTGCTGGGCAGCCAGTTCGCTGCGAAAATTCTTGAGCAAGCCCAGCACCGGGTTCGGTGCCGCCTGGCCAAGCCCGCAAATGGAAGCATCTATCATCACTTGGGAAAGCTGCGTCATCAGCCCGGCGTCCCATTCATTGCGCTCGAGCAGTGTCAGCATTTTTTCCGTGCCTACCCGGCAAGGGGTACATTGGCCGCAGGACTCGTCAGCAAAGAAAGCCAGCAGATTGGTGGCCACCCCACGCAGGTCGTCCTGATCGGAGAGCACGATCACCGCAGCGGAGCCGATAAAGCAGCCGTGCTCCTGAAGCGTATCGAAATCGAGGGGAATGTCGGCCTTGGCGGCGGGTAGAATGCCGCCCGAGGCGCCACCGGGCAGATAGGCGGCCAGGCGATGTCCTTCCGCCATGCCGCCGCAGTACTCGTCAACCAGTTCGCTGAGCGTGATGCCCGCAGGCGCCAGATATACGCCCGGGCGTTTGACCCGGCCCGAGACCGAGAAACTGCGCAGCCCCACGCGGCCATGGCGCCCCTGGCTGGCGAACGCCTCGGCGCCGCGCTGCCAGATCGAGGGAATCCAGTAAACGGTCTCGACGTTGTTGACCAGCGTCGGGCGACCAAAGAGCCCTTGCTGAGCAACGAAAGGCGGCCGGTGGCGGGGTTTGCCCGGCTTGCCCTCCAGCGACTCGATCATCGCCGACTCTTCGCCGCAGATGTAAGCCCCTGCGCCGCGCCGTAGCACGATGTAGCCCGGCGCCACCAGGCCCGCAGCTTCCAGCTCGCCAATCGCCTCGCGCAGGACGCCGTGCAGGGCCGGGTACTCATCGCGCAAATAGATATACAGCGCCTCGGCCTCCACCGCCCAGGCACTGACCAGGGCACCTTCGAGAAACTGATGGGGCGAGCGCTCCAGGTAGTAGCGGTCCTTGAAGGTGCCGGGCTCGCCCTCGTCGGCGTTGATAGCGCAGTACCGGGGGCCGGCCTCCTGGCGCACGAACGTCCACTTCTTGAAGGTGGGAAAGCCCGCCCCGCCCAGGCCGCGCAAATTGGCCTGCTGCATGGCCTCCATCAGCGCTTCCACCGCGACGTTGCCATCGCGACACTCCTGGAGCAGGGCCATGCCGCCCTCACGACGGTACGCCTCCAGCCGCTGCCACTCCACGGGCGCAGGATGGAAATGTGCCGCTGCGATCACGACCTCGATTCGCGCTTGAGTGGCAAACGCTACGTGGTGGTGCCCAACTTCCACCACCGGCGCCGTGTCGCAGCGCCCCATGCAGGGCGCGCGAAGCACCCGCACCTGGTCGATCGGCGTGTTGGCCTCCAGCTGCGCCTTGAGCGCTTCGGCCCCCGCCAGTTGGCAGGTCAAGGAGTCACATACACGAATGGTCACCGCCGGCGGCGGCGACTGGTCATCATGGATGACATCGAAGTGTGCGTAGAACGTGGCGGTCTCGTAAACGGCCGCCATGGGCAGGTTCATGTAGGCCGCCAGGGCACGCAAGTCCGCCAGCAGCAGATGCCCCCGACGATCCTGCAGCATATGAAGGTGTTCGATCAGCAGGTCGCGGCGGCGTAGCGACGCGTCCTGGCGTTCGTCGCCCAACAGCTCACGCAACTCGTCGAGCAGCTGAGGTTCGAGTTCACGGCCACGGGGTTTGGCGCGGAAACGGCGCTTGGGGGTCACGGTCTGGACGGTCATGGCTTACTCGTTATTGTCTGGATCGGCTATACCCAAATGAGCAAGGACGGCCCCCGCAGGGTGCCGTCCAGGGTCGTGCTCTGTGTTGACATACTCGGTGTTGACGTACTCTCTATCTAGTTGCGGGCGCTCCTCGAAACGCGCGGGGCGCTGCGGCTCAGGCAGCCACGCTACCATGGGGGTCGATGACGAATTTCTTGGCCGCCCCGCCATCGAAGTCCGCGTAACCCTGAGGGGCCTGGTCGAGGCTAATCATTTGCACATTCACCGCGTCGGCGATCTTGACCTTGCCAAACAGAATAGCCTGCATCAGGGGGCGATGATACTTCATCACCGGACACTGGCCGGTATGGAAACTATGCGACTTGGCCCAGCCCAATCCAAAACGCATGCTCAGCGCCCCCTGCTTGGCCGCGTCGTCCACGGCACCCGGATCTTCCGTCACGTAGAGGCCCGGGATACCGATCTGCCCCCCGGCCCGCGTCAGCGCCATCGCCGAGTTGAGCACTGTCGCCGGGGCTTCTTTACCGTGGTTGCAGCCACAGGCATGGGCTTCGAAACCCACGCAATCCACGAAGGCATCGACCTCGCGCTCGCCGAGGATCACCTCGATCCTGTCGGCCATGTCGCCCTCCTGGGTGAGGTCGATGGTCTCGCAGCCAAAGCTGCGCGCCTGTGCCAGACGCTCTTCGATCATGTCACCAACGATCACGCAGGCAGCCCCCAGCAGCTGGGCAGAGACGGCGGCGGCCAACCCGACGGGGCCAGCGCCAGCGATATAAACGGTACTGCCAGGCCCGACACCTGCGGTCACGCAGCCGTGGAAACCGGTGGGAAAGATATCGGAGAGCAGGGTCAGGTCCTTGATTTTTTCCATGGCCTGGTCGGCATCCGGGAACTTCAGCAAGTTGAAGTCGGCATAGGGGACCATGACGTACTCCGTCTGGCCACCCACCCAGCCACCCATGTCCACATAGCCATAGGCCGCCCCCGGGCGTGCCGGGTTGACGTTGAGGCAGATACCGGTGCGGCCTTCCTTGCAGTTACGACAGCGGCCACAGGCAATGTTGAACGGCACCGAGACCAGGTCACCGGGACGAATGAACTCGACGTCACGCCCGCATTCGATGACCAGGCCGGTAATTTCATGGCCAAGCACCAGGCCAGAGGGTGCCGTGGTGCGACCACGCACCATGTGCTGGTCGCTACCACAGATATTGGTGGTCACCACCTTGAGAATCACGCCGTGATCGCACTTGCGATTGCCGATGGCGAGCTCAGGGTAGGCGATGGATTCAACGGCGACGTCGCCGGGGCCTTTATAGACCACTCCGCGGTTGGTGGCATTCATGGCTAGCTCCTGTGGCTTATTATTCTATGTAGGGGAGAGATGACGCTGCATCGCCCTATCCCCATCCGACCTTATCCCCTCCAGGTGGTAGCACTTGCCCCAAAAAGGCATCGACATATCTATTCGAGACATGCCCGTCAGGATGAATAGCTGAAGGTCGCTTTCACGACACTGCTCCTCAAAAACAGGCTCAACAATCCAGAGCGTCGATGCTGCTGAACCATCGCCGACACCTAACAAGAGCCACCGAGGAAACCCAATGAAAAACGACGACGACCCTGTTCTGTCTCCCGGACAGGACAACACCCAAATCATGGGGTTGGACTTTCACAACCCGGTCTTTCCACTCTCCGCGCTCGCTATTGTGCTGTTCATCATCTACGCGCTGGTCTATCCGGATGCGGCCAACACGCACCTGGGGCTTGCCAGGAACTGGTCGATCGAACATTTCGATTGGCTCTTCATGATCGCTGGCAATATCTTCGTGGTGTTTTGCCTTGTGTTGATCTGCCTGCCTCTAGGGCGCATCCGGCTAGGCGGCAAGGATGCGACGCCCGAATATTCACGTACTTCCTGGTTTGCCATGCTGTTTGCGGCAGGCATGGGCATCGGACTGATGTTCTGGAGCGTTGCCGAGCCGGTGGCCTACTACACCGACTGGTACGGCACGCCACTGAACACCCCGGCAAGTACGCCGGGGGGTGCCAGTGCCGCCATGGGTGCAACCATGTTTCACTGGGGGCTGCACCCTTGGGCGATTTACGGCGTCGTAGGCCTTTCACTGGCCTTCTTTACCTACAATAGGGGAATGCCACTGACGCTGCGCTCGGCTTTCTATCCTCTCCTGGGGGAGCGCACCCGCGGCTGGGCTGGCCATGTCATCGACATTCTTGCCGTACTGGCGACCATTTTCGGATTGGCGACGTCGCTGGGGTTTGGTGCCACCCAGGCCGCCGGTGGCCTTGCCTACCTGTTCAATGTGCCGAATACCATCGGTACTCAGCTGGCCATTATCGTGGTGGTGACGGTCATTGCACTGTTCTCGGTATGGCGCGGTATCGATGGCGGCGTCAAGCTGTTCTCGAACATCAACATGGTCATCGCAGCGGTACTGCTGGCGTTCGTGGTCGTGGCAGGGCCAACCTTGATGATCCTGATGGGCATCGGCACCACCGCCCTGGACTACGCCAGCCACCTCATTCCCCTGTCGAACTGGGTTGGTCGCGAAGATGACGCCTGGTATCACGGCTGGACGATTTTCTATTGGGCGTGGTGGATCTCCTGGTCACCCTTTGTCGGCATGTTCATCGCCCGTGTCTCCCGAGGACGTACGGTGCGCGAGTTTCTGATCGCCGTGCTGTTGGTACCGACACTGGTCACGCTGGTGTGGATGAGCGCCTTTGGCGGTACAGCGCTTTTTCAAGCGGCCAACGGTGTCGGTGAACTGGCCAATGGCATCAGCGATGTCTCACTGGCGATGTTCCACATGCTGGAGCAGCTCCCCCTCACCAGCATCACCTCGACGCTGGCGATCATTCTGGTGCTGGTCTTCTTCATCACGTCTTCCGACTCCGGCTCACTGGTCATCGACAACATCACTGCCGGGGGCAAAACCGATGCGCCAAAAGGCCAGCGGGTCTTCTGGGCAACGCTGGAAGGCGTCATCGCTGGCGTCCTGCTATATGGCGGCGGCAGCACGGCACTGAGCGCACTGCAGGCAGGGGCGGTTGCCACCGGGCTCCCCTTTACGCTGGTACTCTTGCTGATGTGCTTTAGTCTCTTCAAAGGGCTGCACAAGGAGTGGCAGCAAACGAACGCGATGCCAAGAACCGCCAGCTAGTCATTACTGAACCGCCCGTCTATTTGTCGGGCGGTTTCTTTTTACCCAACGGGAGTCATAACAATGCAGGCAACGCCTCATCAGCGCGGTCTTCTGATGGTTTCTCTGGGAGTGGTGTTTCTCAGTTTCGACGGCCTGCTGATTCGCTTGGCCGCCACCGACGGCTGGACCATCGTGTTCTGGCGCGGCCTATTGATGTTCTGCGTGCTGGGGCTCATTTGCTGTTTAGGCCAGCGGCTGACAGCGTTGAAACAGCACCCATTTTCCTCCCTGGCCTCGGCCCTGCTGCTGGGCCTGATCTCCAGCCTGTTCGTGCTGGCGGTGATGAACGCGAGCGTGGCCAACGTGGTGGTGATTCTGAGCACCGCGCCGCTGTTTGCCGCCCTGTTTTCGCGGGTTTTTCTGGGCGAACAGGTCCCGCGACACACCCTGGTCGCCATGCTGGCCTGCATGCTGGGCATGGGCCTAGTGTTCATGGGCGATGGCGCTCAGGGCATGCTGCTGGGCAACCTCTATGCCCTGGCCGCATCCGCCGCCATCGGGGGCAACCTGACGCTGCTGCGCCGCTTCCCGAACATCGACACCATGACGGTGGTCGCCGGGGGCGGGCTGCTCTCGGCGATGGTGGCCTTGCCCATGGCCACCCCACTGGCCCTGGATGCCCAGCGCTACGGGGTACTGGCGTTGATGGGACTGGTCCAGATGCCGCTGGCCACGGTACTGATCAACAGCGCCACTCGTTACCTGCCATCCACCGACGTGGCGCTGTTTTATCTGGTCGAGACCGCGCTGGGCACGGCATGGGTCTGGTGGTTGCTGGGTGAGGCCCCCACCCTCTCGACGCTGATCGGTGGCAGCGTGGTGATTCTGGTGCTAGTGCTACACGCCTGGCAAGGCCTGCGCATCGAACGGCAGCGACGGCAGCTGTACCCGGGAGTGTTCAGCAAGTGAGCAGTCAAGACCAGGGCAAGTTCAATGAAACAGCCCGCTGAAAAGCGGGCTGGCTGGTAAAAAACATGAGGCACGTCAGCGCAGTACTTCCTCCTCCTTGAGCAGCTTGTAGATTGCCTCGGCGCCCTGCTCGGGGGTCACGTCGGTGAGCACCTGCCCCCCTTTGCCCTCGGATTTGGACGCCGCCGCTTTGAAGCGATCCCGAGCCGAGGCGGCCTTGACGATTCTCAGACGCTTGGGACGTTTGCGAGCAGGTGCCAGATGCCACTGGGCCAACTCGCTATCGACGACGGAGCTGCCAAACGTGACAACCATGGTGGCGCGGCGCGCCGGGCCAAAAGCACTTTGCCGCGCGGCTGGCGCCGCTTCATCCACGCTGATAATGGCCGGTAAACGCACCTTGAGTCGGCGACGCTGGCCTCGCGGCAACGCCTGCAGCAGCGTGAGCACCCCGTTCTCGATGCTTTCCACCGCCGCCAGGCCATTCACCAATGGCCAGCCCAACTGTTCGGCCAGGGCATAGGGCAGCAGCCCCGACCCTTCGCCTCGTTCGGCTCGAGAGCCGGTAATGACCAGCTGAGGCGAAGCCGCCGCCAGGTGCTCCACCAGGGCCGGGATGGCATCACTGCCCTCGGGCTGTTCCAACAGCGTCATGGCTTGAACGCCTTCATCCCCTGTCGCCATGCCTAGGTAGCCGCGCAGCGCCGCCTCGCTCTCCCCATGTTGAGGCCCGGCGTGCAGCACGTCGATGCGTGTGCCTGGCCGGTCGGCTGCCATGGCCAGCGCCAGCTCCAGCCCGCGGGCATCCTGCTCGGCGCGTCGCGCCCGCCCGGTGATGGGGTGACGCCCAATCGAGACCAGTACCGCCACTTCGATGCCCGGTTGCGTTTGCCGTTGATCATGCTGCATCGCGCTGCCCTCCTCGCTGCTGCTCTACCAGGGCCACCAGCGCAGCCAGAATTTTCCCGCTGTCACCGATGACGGCCAGGTCAGCACGTTTGATCATGTCGCACCCCGGATCGAGATTGATCGCCACCACCTTGTCGCAGCGCTGAATCCCCTGCAAGTGCTGAATGGCGCCTGAAATGCCCACGGCCATATAGACACGAGCGGTGACCCAGGTGCCGGTGGCGCCCACCTGACGGTCGCGGGCCATGAAGCCGTCGTCCACCGCGACACGGGACGCGCCTTCGGTAGCGCCGAGGACTTTCGCGGCGTGATGGAAAGCCTCCCACTCCTTGACGCCGTTGCCGCCGGAGAGGATGAATTCCGCCTCGGCCAGCGCCACGCCTGCAGGGTCCACCGCCACCTGCCCCAGGTCTTCGATACGCGATAGCGTCGTGGGAACCGACGCCGCCAGGCTCAGGTGCTCCGCCGCGTGGCGCGTTTCGTCCACCGGCTCGGCGCACTCGGCCAGAGCCAACACGACCCGCGGAAGCGGCCGCTGAATATCCAGGCTACCCGCCCCGCCCCGGGCGGTGCAGCGCCAGCCCAGCGATGTCTGCGAGTCCGCGTCGATCTGCCATACCCCCGTGGCAGCCCGCTCCCCCAAACGCAGGGCCAGACGACGCCCCAGGTCGGCGCCCCCCAGCGGTGAGTCGGGCAGCAGCCAGAAGCGCGGCGCCATCTCACGGGCCACGGCGCCGAGCGCCGCCAGACGAGCTTCGGGGGCATATCCCGTATAAAGCTCATCCTCCAGATGCACGACCCGATCAATCCCGGCATCGCCCAGCGCCGTCTCTTTATGATCCCCAAAGAGGATGGCCAGCACGGCTCCCGGGCTTTGCGGATCGGCATCTGCCAGGCGGCGAGCCAAACCCAGCAGGTCCTTGTCGTGGCTGGAGAGGCGCCCACCGCTCAGGTCAGGCACCACGGCGACCACGAACGCGGGCTGCTCGATATGGACCGCACGGCGACTATCGCGCGCCGTCGTCGCGGTCACCGCAGACTGTTCGCCCTGCTGGAGACCGCTTCGATCGATTCGCTTGACCCCATTAGGGCCGATAAAGCCAACGGCTCGCGGGTTTTTACGCACCACCCCACTGGGCCCGAACCATTCGCTGACGATGGCGCCGCCGCCCATATCGGCCAGCACACTGGCGTGCTCGGGATGCAGTCGATTACGGGCGATCCACTCACGACGTGGATCGCGACGAAGAGTCTCTCTCATACGGTCACCTCCTCAGCAGGCGTGGTGGCGGGCCGACGGGCGGCATCTGACCCAGCCACCGCGGGGCGCTCGACCAGTACATCGGCTACCAGCTCGGCAATGTCACGCACATCGGCAGTGGCATCCACCACCCCTTCGAGCATGGCGGTACACTGCGGGCAGCCCACCGCCACCAGCTCGGCACCGCTCTCCTTGACATCGTTCATGCGCATGTCGGGAATACGCTGCTTGCCGGGAATATCGGTGATCGGCGCGCCGCCACCGCCGCCGCAGCAGCGCGAGCGGAAGCCGGAGCGCTGCATCTCCTTGACCTCGATACCCAGTGCCTTGAGCACGTTGCGCGGGGCGTCATATTCACCGTTGTAGCGCCCCAGGTAGCAGGGGTCGTGATAAGTGACGCGGCCGCCCTTCCAGGGCGCGAACGTCAACCGTCCGGCCTCATATAGCTCGGCAATGAACGTACTGTGGTGGCGAACTTGATAGTGGCCGCCCAGCTCACCGTACTCGTTGCCCAGCACGTGGAAGCTGTGCGGGTCGCAGGTGACGATCTGCAGGAAGTGATACCGGGACAGCGTGGCAATGTTGCGCTTGGCCAGTGACTGGAACGTGGCCTCGTCACCCAGACGACGCGCTACGTCGCCGCTGTCGCGCTCCTCGGTACCCAGCACGGCGAAATCCACCTCGGCGGCACGCAGCACTTTCACCAGGGCGCGCAGGGTACGCTGGTTGCGCATGTCGAAGGCGCCATCCCCCAGCCACAGCAGCACGTCGACCTGCTTGAGATCGGCCATCAGCGGCAAGTTGAGATCCGCCGCCCAGTGCAGCCGCGAGCCTGGATCGAAGCCACCAGGGTTGTCGGTGGCGATCAGGTTATCGAGCACTTCGGCGCCTTTGTTGGGCGTCTTGCCCCGCTCCAGCGTCAGGTGGCGGCGCATGTCGACGATGGCATCGACGTGCTCGATCATCATCGGGCACTCTTCAACACAGGCGCGGCAAGTGGTGCAGGACCATAGGGTCTCGGCATCGACGAGCGCCTTGCCTTCCAGCGCCACGATGGGCGAATGGGGCGCGCCTGCGTGTTCGCCGACGGGCTTGCCCCCAAGCCCTTGTGAAGGGTGTGGAGAACCGGCATAAGCCGCGTCGCTGCCTCCCGCCATGCCCACCACCATGTCCTGAATCAATTTCTTGGGGTTGAGCGGCTGGCCCGCGGCAAACGCCGGACATACCGCTTCACAGCGGCCACACTGGACGCAGGCGTCGAAGCCCAGCAGCTGATTCCAGGTGAAATCGGCAGGCTTTTCAACGCCCAGCGGTGCCCTGGCATCGTCGAGATTCAGCGCTTTGAGGCCCGTCGAGCGACCGTTGCCGCCCTTGTGCGTCGAGAAGCGTTCGGCGCGGCGGTGGAACGCCAGGTGCAAAGCTCCCGCAAACGCGTGCTTCATCGGCCCGCCCCAGGTCATGCCGAAGAACATTTCCCCCAGTCCCCAGGCGACGACACCCGCCAACACCAGCGCCAGAAGCCAGCCACCGCTGCCTTCAAGCAGCCCTTCGGGCAACAGGCCCACCGTGGGCAGGGTGATCAGGAAGACACCTAGCGAAAACGCCATCAAACTTTTGGGCAAGCGCATCCAGGGCCCCTTTGATAGCCGGGCGGGCGGGTCAAGCCGCCGCCGTGCCACGAAGAGGCTGCCGATGAACATCGAGGTGCTGGCCAGTAGCAGTAATCCGCCCAACACGGGATTGGCTAACCCCAGGCCGTGGACCAGAATCATCAGCACGGCAGCCGCCACGAAGCCACCGGCGGTGGCCACGTGGGTATGGGAGATCATCTTGTCACGCTCCACCACATGGTGCAGATCCACCAGGTAGCGGCGCGGCAGGGCTGCCAACCCCTTCAGCAGGTCAACGCGCGAGGGGCGCCCCTGGCGCCACAGGCGAATCCGGCGTACAGCGCCGATGACGGCCAGCGCCAAGGCGGAGAAAATCAGTATCGGCAAGAGCGTATCGAGCATGGTACTCACCTCATCGGCCGTCAAAAATCCTTGCAGATTCGCAGGGCGTCGTAGATGGCCGCGTGGGTATTACGTGGCGCGGTGCAGTCACCCAGGCGGAAGAGCAGGAAGCCATTCCCCTCTTCGCTCAGGCTCGGCTGCGGCCGAATCGCATAGAGCGCCTCCAGATCCACCTGACCTTTATTGCGAGACTGCTCCTTGAGGGCGTAGTAGAGCGACTCATCGGGACGCACGCCGTTCTCGACCACCACCTGATCCACCACCCGCTCTTCCAGGGCGCCGGTGTACTCGTTCTCGAGCACGGCCACCAGGCCATCGCCCTCGCGGTAGACCTTGTGCAGCATCAGGTCGGAGGACATGATCACCTCTTTTTCGTAGAGGCTGCGGTAGTAGGTGGGGAAGGTGGTGCCGCCCACCGCCGCACCGGGTTTGATGTCGTCGGTGACGATCTCTACCTTGGCGCCCTTGTCGGCCAGATAATCCGCCGTCGACACGCCGGAAAATTCGCAGATGGCGTCGTAGATCAATACGTTCTTGCCGGGCGCCACCTTGCCGGAGAGGATGTCCCAGGTGCTGACCACCAGGCTCTCTTCGGGGTTTTCCGAGTAGCCCCACTCGGGGTGCTGGCTCATGAACGGCTGGCCACCGGTGGCCAACACCACGATATCGGGGCGCAGGTCGAGCAGCGTTGCCTCGTCGGCACGGGTGCCCAAGCGCAGGTCGACTTTCAGGCGCGCCAGCTCCAGCTGGTACCAGCGGGTGATACCGGCGATCTGGTCTCGCTGGGGCGCCTGGGCGGCGATGGTGATCTGCCCCCCCAGGGCATCAGCAGCTTCGAACAGCGTGACATCGTGGCCACGTTCGGCGGCGACGCGTGCGGCCTCCATGCCGCCGGGGCCACCGCCCACCACCACGACCTTGCGTTTGACGCCCTCGGTTTTTTCAATGATATGCGGCAGCCCCATGTACTCTCGGGACGTGGCGGCATTCTGAATACACAGTACATCCAACCCCTGATACTGGCGGTCGATGCAGTAGTTGGCCCCCACGCACTGCTTGATCTGGTCGATCTGGCCCATCTTGATCTTGGCGATCAGGTGCGGGTCGGCAATATGTGCCCGGGTCATGCCCACCAGATCCACATAGCCGCCTTCGAGAATGCGCTGAGCCTGGTTGGGGTCCTTGATGTTCTGAGCGTGAATGACCGGCACACTCACCACTTCCTTGATGCCTGCCGCCAGGTGCAGGAAAGGCTCCGGCGGGTAGGACATGTTGGGAATGACGTTGGCCAGCGTGTTATGGGTATCGCAGCCAGAGCCGATGACCCCGAAGAAGTCCACCATGCCGGTGGCATCGTAATAGGCGGCAATCTGCTTCATGTCGTCATGGGAGAGACCGTCCGGATGGAACTCGTCGCCGCAGATGCGCATACCCACCACGAAGTCGTCACCCACCTCGGCGCGCACCGCCTTGAGCACTTCCATACCGAAGCGCATGCGATTTTCGAAGCTGCCGCCCCACTCGTCGGTGCGTTTGTTGACCCGCGGGCTCCAGAACTGGTCGATCAGGTGCTGGTGAACCGCAGACAGTTCGACACCGTCCAGCCCGCCTTCTTTGGCGCGGCGGGCGGCCTGGGCAAAGTCACCCACGATCCGCCAGATCTCCTCTTCTTCGATGGTCTTGCAGGTCGAGCGGTGCACCGGCTCGCGGATACCGGACGGGGATAGCAAGGTCGACCAGTCAAAACCGTCCCAGCGGGAGCGGCGCCCCATGTGGGTAATCTGGATCATGATCTTGCCGCCATGCTTGTGCACGGCATCGGCAAGGTTCTGGAAGTGCGGAATGATGCGATCCGTCGACAGGTTGACCGAACTCCACCACCCCTGGGGGCTGTCAATGGAGACCACCGACGAGCCGCCGCAAATACACAGGCCACACCCGCCCTTGGCCTTTTCTTCGTAGTACTTGACGTAGCGCGCGGTGGTCATGCCACCGTCGGTGGCGTGCACTTCCGCGTGGGCGGTACTGACCACACGGTTGCGAATGGTCAGCTTACCGATCTCGATGGGCTGGAAAATTGCGTCGAATGCCATGCTGCTCTCTCCTCATTTCCCTGACTATCGGGGTGCGTCGGTCAACGGCTGGACGGTAAACAGGCCAACATCACAGCCGTGCTCGGCGGCACTCTGGGTCTGCTCCGCCACCGTTCGCAGCGCGCTACCCCGTGCGGCGAGGATCTGGTCCATGGCCCCGGCAAACCAGCCGGTGAACATGTACTCCACTTTACGTCCCACCTTGCCCATCTGGTAAACGAAGGCGCTGTGCTCCAGCCGTACCCTAGCGGTCCCGGCATCCAGATCGATCTCTTCGGTAATGAAGAGCCCCCAGCCGCGCTGGGAAAGACGCTTCATGTAGTGCTCGAACACGTCGACGCCTTCCAGCCCATGGCATTCGGCCTCTTTTTCACACCAGTGCCAGGCACTCTTGTAACCGGCGTGATAAAGGATCTCGGCGTACTTGTCGGCGCCTAGCGCTTCTTCCACCGCTACGTGGTTGTTGATAAAAAAGTGCCTGGGCACATACAGCATCGGCAGGGCGTCGCTGGTCCAGACGCCGGTTTCGCTATCCACTTCGATGGGCAGTGCGGGGGCCAGTTTGGTCATCATCATGCCCCCCATACGTCGCGCAGCACGCGCACCCAGTTCTCACCCATGATCTTGCGGACCTGGGTTTCGCTCATGCCACGCTTCAAGAGCGCTTCTGTAAGGTTGGGGAATTCACCAATGGTGCGGATACCTTTGGGATTGATGATCTTGCCGAAATCCGTCAGGCGGCGGGCGTAACCCTTGTCGTGGGTCAACCACTCGAAGAACTCCTGACCATGCCCCTGCGTGAAGTCGGTGCCGATACCAATGGCGTCTTCGCCAACGATATTCATGACGTACTCGATCGCTTCGCAGTAATCTTCGATGGTGGAGTCGATGCCTTTTTTGAGGAAGGGCGCAAACATGGTCACGCCGACAAAACCACCGTGGTCGGCGATGAACTTGAGCTCTTCGTCGGTCTTGTTGCGCGGGTGTTCTTTCAAGCCCGAGGGTAGGCAGTGGGAGTAGCACACCGGTTTTTTGGATTCGAGAATGACTTCTTCCGAGGTTTTCGCACCGACATGGGAGAGATCACACATCATGCCGACGCGGTTCATCTCGGCAACGATTTCACGGCCGAAGCCAGACAACCCGCCGTCCCGCTCGTAGCAGCCGGTACCCACCAGATTCTGGGTGTTGTAGCACATCTGCACGATGCCCACGCCCAGCTGCTTGAAGATCTCCACGTAGCCAATCTGGTCTTCGAAGGCGTGGGCATTCTGGAAACCGAAGATGATGCCGGTCTTGCCCTCTTCTTTTGCACGGGTGATATCCGCAGTGGTGCGCACTGGGCGGACCAGATCGCTGCACTCCGCCATCAACTGGTTGGACTTGACGATGTTATCCACCGTCGCCTGAAAGCCCTCCCACACCGAGACGGTACAGTTGGCCGCCGTCAGGCCACCACGTCGCATGTCTTCGAGCAGCTCGCGATTCCATTTGGCGATGATCAAGCCATCGATGACGATGGCGTCATTGTGTAGTTCAGCGGGGGTCATGGCTAAGCTCCAACATGGGTTAATGAAGCGAGCATAGCGCTGACACTGGAGTAGACGGCGCTTGGAAACGACGGCGGAAATTCCAAAAGCGTCATCTCGCCAAGTGCATCACCACTCCTCAACCCCTCCCTGCATGGCAGAACATGGCACGATAGCGCTTAACCATCAGGCATAAAAAAAACGTGCTGCTCGACAATGAGCAGCACGCGATGGTTCTTGGATGAGTGGTCGGCGTCAGTTAAACACCGGTACGCTGGCAAAGGTCGGCTCACCCTGGGCGTACGCCAATGCCTGCTGGGCACTCGACAAAGGTTCGTTCTTGTACGCCTCTACTCCCCACCGCTTGATCAGGGTGGGTGTCTTGGCGCAGTGGCTCTCCTGGCGATCAACAACGCCCAAACGTTCGTTTCTGGGCGGCACCCCAAAGTATTCGCGATAACACTTCGAAAAGTGGGGGGTCGAGACAAACCCGCATACCGACGCAATTTCGATGATGGATAGCGGCGTTTGCTTGAGCAACTGCCTTGCCCGAGTCAAACGCAGCTTCAGGTAGTAGCGCGAGGGGGAGCAAAGCAGATAGCGCTGAAACAAGCGCTCCAACTGGCGTCGAGACACGTCGACATAGCTGGCGAGCTCATTGAGTTCGATGGGCTCTTCCAGGTTGGCTTCCATCAACGCGACGATCTCCAGCAGCTTCGGCTGGGTGGTGCCGAGCACATGCTTGAGCGGGACACGCTGCTGGTCCTGTTCGTTGCGGACACGCTCATAGATGAACATCTCGGAGATGCCTGCCGACAGCTCACGCCCATGATCATGAGCAATCAGGTTGAGCATCATGTCCAGCGGCGCAGTGCCCCCGGAGGCCGTGAATCGGTCACGGTCGATGGAGAACAGGTGCGGCGTCAGAATGACGTTGGGAAAGGCTTCCTGCATGGAGGCCAGACACTCCCAATGCACGCTGGTTTCGTAGTGGTCCAGCAACCCCGCCTCTCCCAACACCCAGCTTCCCGTGCACACGGAGCCCAGCCGTTTCAGCTGGCGGGATTGGGACTGCAGCCAGCGTATGTGGTCACGCGTCACGCTGTGCTGTGGCCCGACGCCGCCACATACGACCACCCACTCCAGCGACAGCGGCGTGTGCATGGAAGCATCCGGCGTTACTTGCAGGCCATCACTGGCGCGAACGGGCAGACCATCCTGGGTCAAGGTGTACCAGCGATACAGTTCGCGCCCAGCCAGTTGATTCGCCATGCGCAGCGGGTCTATCGCCGATGCCAGAGAAATCAGGGTGAAATTATCCAATAACAGAAAACCAAGGGTTTGCGGTTCGTCCGCACGATTGGTATTGGTCGCCGAGCCTTTTACTTGATGCAGTGTCATAGTCCTACCCTCCGTCACCTTTTAAGTCATTCACTTTTTTTTATTAGTATATTAGGTGTCCCTGGCGCCTCTTGGTTTCCCCTTTGGTGAGTGCTCACTCATTCAGGCAAGAGTATTTCTCCGTGGTCGTATACTGGCACGAACAGGGCGGATGGCGACAAGAGAATTGCATCCAGCTGGCGAAGGAAGTCGCAAATACAATCTTTGAGGTCGCATCCAAAACCCTTTCAGCGCGTAATGGAAGCGACCTCCAGCCACGTATATAAACCTCAAGCCGTCTATATACTTGTCACTACTAACGTAAGATTCATTCAAGATTGTCAGCAGGGTATGACGACGCTAAGCCACGTCTTGCTCCCCCGCGACGACACCGCCCATGACTAAGCAGAGCGCGACAGCGTCACCTCCATGCCCAACAGCAGGAAGGAGAGCGTTTTGCCATGCCCATCCAGGTTGAGGGCACCGTTGACACCGCCTTGCAACACGTCGTCGATGACAAAATTCATGCCCGACAAGGTAGGCAGCGGGTAGCGCTTCACCCGGCTTGCCCCACGGTGTGCGAAAAGCGCCAATACCCGCGCTTCCGTGACCTGTTCCAGCAAGGCTGAATAGTCCTGAGGATCATAGGCGAACAGCGCAATGTTCAAGCGCTCCCCCTTGTCGCCCGCCCGCGCATGAGCGACGCGATGCAGCGCCTGGGTAACACGGGTGTCCGCGCTCGTCGCGGCTTGCTCAGCGTACAGCATGTTGATCACCTCCGGCTTTTCGAGAACACGCAGGTTCCGGGCGGGCAACGGGCTCGAATATCGTGGCCCGTGGTTCGACGTCACTACGCTTGACCAGATAGGACGCGGTGAACACACGCCGCTGAAACTGGCGTCGCACGCCTCCCCCGCCTGCAGGGCCAGCGCAATAGAGTGCCAGCAGCTCCTGGGTCGCCCTTGCCACCCAGCGGCGCTCGCCGTGCTCGGCGGCCAGCCTCAGGCGGTAGTCTCCTTGCGTCGACTCCGACATCGTGCGCTGCAGCTCGCCACTATCGCTGTCGAACACGCTGGCCAGGCCAATGATGTCCAGGCGAAAGCGAAGGTCTGCGGGGGCTCTGAAAGAGAGCCGCTCGCGCAGTACCTGAGCGGCCAGCTGTGTCCGGGCCAGCGCGTTGGGTCCGGCATAGGAAATTTCCGCTTCGCCCTGCCAACCGCCGTCGTAGCACACGGTGGTCTTCAGTCGTTCCGGGGCAGGCTTGCCGCGTATGCCCGTCACCGCGATGCAGTTGGGTGCCAGCTCCTCGATCTCCACCGCCGACAAATCCACCGTGACATCCGGCGTCAGGTAGTTGGCAGGGTCGTGCACTTCATAAAGCAGCTGCTCCTTGACCGTCTGAACCGTTACACAGCCGCCGGTGCCGGTGGGCTTGGTGATCACCAGCCGCCCATCCTGCTCGACTTCGATGATCGGATAGCCCACCGTCGCGAGCCCCGGCACGTTCTTGAAGCCTGGGTCGGCAAAGTACCCGCCGCTGACTTGTGCCCCGCACTCCGCCAGGTGCCCTGCCATCATGCCGCAAGCCAACCGGTCCCAGTCGTCCCAGCGCCACTGGAAGTGGTGCACCAAAGGTGCCAGGAAAAGTGCCGGGTCGGCCACGCGCCCGGTGACCACCACATCCGCCCCCAGCGCCAGCGCCTCCGTCAGAGCCGCCGCCCCCAGATAGACATTGGCCGAAATCAGCGCTTCGTGGCCCGGCACTTCCAGCCGCTCGGCTTCCCAGCGCTGAAGGTCGAGCTGGTACAGACGCTGACGAATATCGTCACCCTGCACCTGGGCGATACGCGCATGCGCACAGCCGTGCCTGGCGGCCAGCTCGGCCACGAGCTGGCACGCCCCTGCCGGGTTGGCTGCGCCAAAGTTGCCCAATACCTTGATACCGTGGGCCAGGCAGTCACTGAGTATCGGCTCCAGCAGCTCTTCGAGCAGCGGTTCGAAGCCGCTGGCGGGCTCTTCACGCATGGCGCGGTGGGCGGCCGCCAGGGTACGTTCGCCCAGGGTCTCGAATACCAGCGCACAGGGCTGCTGACGTTTGATCAACTCGGCCACGACCGCCTCGGCGGCATCGGTTCGGTCGCCGGAGAACCCGGCTCCACTTCCTAGTAAAAAGCTCATCAATGAGTCTCCCTGGCTGGCAAGCCGCGGTCAGAATGCTCGTCGGGCGCTGACAGCAGGTAATGACGACGACGCAAAAACAGGCCCACCACCATGCCCAGCGCCAGCAGCGTGGTCAGCCACCCCGGCGTCAGGGCGAGGCCTATCACGACCAACAACGCTGCAACGTCCAGTATCCGCCAGCCCGTCATGGCTACCCGGGACATGAGCGCCGCGAATGCCACCACGAAGACCACGCCTTGGCAACTGGCCAGAGCGATGTCCAAGGCACTGCCGAACCCGGCGAGCGCGGGGTAAATCAGCAGCAGGAACGGGATGACGTAGATAGCCGCCGCCAGGCGCACCGACTCCATCGCCGCGGGCAGCCAATTGGTGCCCGCAATGCCCGAGGCCACGAAGACAGCGATACAGACAGGCGGTGTAATGACGGAGAGCGTGGCGAAATAGAACACGAACAAGTGCGCAATCAACGGCTCGACCCCGATGGCCGTCAGGGCCGGTGCCAGTACCGAAGCCACCAGCACGTAAGCGGCCGTCGTGGGAATCCCCATGCCCAGAATCAGGCAGACACCGCCCACGATGAAGGCCACCAGGAACAGAGACTCGCCACCCACGGTCACGATCAGGCTGGCCAGCGTTACTCCAATGCCGGTCATGCCAATCATGGCGACCAGAATCTGGGCGCCCGCCAACAGTACGCCAATGATGACCATTCCCTTGCCGGCATCCACCAGTCCAGCCAGCAGCTTGCCGACGATCTCCCTGAGCGGCACCCGCGCGATCAGCGAAAAAGGCACAAAGGTGAGCACGGTCATCAGAATGCCGTAGAACGCCGACATCTGAATGGAGCGACCGCTCAGCACGCCGTAGAACAGCCCGCCCAACGCTGCCAGAATGGGAATGATACGCTCTGGCCGCATCACCTCGGACCAGCCAGGCAGCTCGTCTTCCGGCACCACTTGCAGCTGGCGACGCTTCGCGACCAGATGAATGGTGATGAAGACTCCCAGGTAAAACAGGATGGCAGGCAGCAGCGCCGCCAGCGCGATACGCAGGTAACTTTCGCCGAGGATTTCCGCCATGATGAAGGCCGCTGCCCCCAGGATGGGCGGAGCGATCTGCCCGCCCGTCGAGGCCACGGCTTCCACCCCTGCCGCAAAGGGTCGGGGGTAGTTCAAGCGCTTCATCATCGGGATGGTGAAGTTGCCGGTCGTGGCCACGTTGGCGACGGCACTGCCGCTGACCATGCCGAACAGCCCCGACGCGACCGTAGCCACCTTGGCAGCCCCACCGGGCGAGCGCCCGCTGATGCGCAGTGCCAAGTCCATGAAGGTATTGCCGCCGCCGGTATGCAGCAGCAGGCAACCAAACAGCACAAAGGCAGCAATGGTCGTCGCCGCCACCCCCACCAGCATCCCCCAGACGCCCAAGTCCCCCAGGTAGATGGTTTCGGTCATGTAGAAGAGGTCGAAACCACGATGTCCAAGGGGCCCGGGAATCGCAGCACCCAGCCAGGCATAAGCAAGCCCTGCCACGATCAATAGCGGGAAGATGATCCCGATCGCTCTACGAGAGAGCTCCAGAATCGCCACCAGCAGCAGTGCCGTGAACAGCATATCTCGCGGGGTGGCCCAGGGCAGTTCGACCAGTATCGACTCGTGGTTCAACGCCACGTAGCCACAGGCAAGCACCACCCCAATGCCCAGCACCATGTCGATGGCCGCCCCCATGGGCCGCCAACGGGTGCCCGCCCCGAGGGGGTAGACCGCCAGGCCGAGCAGGATGACCAGCGCGAGGAAAATGCTTCGCTGAATCAAGCTTTCGAAAGGCCCCGTGGCCGAGGTGTAAAGGATAAGACCACCCAACAGCAGGGCCAGGCTTTTGGCAAAGAACTCGCGCATGATCATCGTCTCCGCACTGCCTTACTGAACTGGGCGTAATGCGTCGGGAATCTCATGGCCCTGCTCTTCGAAATAGCGCGCCGCACCGGCATGCAGCGGCACGCTGCCGACTTCCAGGGTCATCTGGGCGATATCGGCATCGCGCATGGCGGCGAAGGCATTGATTTGCGGCTCGGGGTTCTCCATGACCGCCTTGACGATCTGGTAGGCGGTTTCTTCATCCATGTCCGGGTGAGCATGCACGGCGACGCCAAACGCCCAGGTGGTGTACTCGGGAATACCTTCCGCCGCCCCTTCGGGAATGGTGATGATCGCCACGTCCGGCATCTCTTCACGCAGCGTATCTGCCTGCTCATCGCTCAGGGAGAGCACGCTGATGGGCGTGAACGTGGCAATGTCCATCGAGGAGCCATCCAACCGCTCTCCGACACCAGACTTCACCGACCCCATGACACGACCGTCTTTCATGGCGTCCACCATATCGGTCGTGGAACCCCGCACGTAGTGGGGCTCGATACCCAGCGTACGCATGACGGCTTCCGTGGTTTTTTCGGTCGCTGAACCGGTAATGCCTGGGTTGAAGCGAACGCCATCCAGCTCAGCGAAGCTGGTGACATTGGCATCCTGGCGCATCACCGCATTCTGGGGCGCAACGGTGTAGACCCAGAGCAAGCGATTATCCACCGGCCTGCCATCGAAATCGTCAAGGCCAGCGTAAGCGTGGTAACCGGTATTGGTGGTGACCAGGCCCATATCGATCTGGTTGCGGCCCAGGCGGCGCAGGTTATCGACCGTGGCCCCGGTTTCCGCCACCGACGAGCTGACGCCTTCCACCTGATTGTTGATGATCTGGTTGACGGCCACGAAGTAGCTGTAATGGCTGGAGGAGCTGGACGTCGAGCCAATCAACAGGCGCTCGTTGGCTTGGCTGGTGGTCGCCGACAGCAAGGCGGCGCTGGCGACCACGGCAGTGATGAGGGTTTTCATGGTGTCTCCGAAGCTCGCTGGGCGAGCGTTGTTATTATGAACGATGGCCACGAGCCTGAAGCACGCGGCCCATTGAGCATGGTGCGCTTGCTTATTTTTGTATATTGAATAGTTTTTATTTTGTGTTTTACTTTTTAAATGAACCCAAGCATCCAGCAATTACGTGTTTTCGTGGCCGTGGCCCATTCGCGCAGCCTGGCAGAGGCCAGCGAGCGGGTACATTTGTCGCAACCCGCCATCTCCATCGCACTGCGCAAGCTGGAAGATAGCGTGGGCGGCGCCCTGTTCGCGCGCACCACGCGGCAACTGCTGCTGACGCCGGAAGGCAAAACGTTTTTGCCCATCGCCATCCGGCTGCTCAATGACTGGAATGAAGCCTTCGAAGACCTGAACGACCAGTTCTCGAAGCAGCGTGGCAAGGTCACGGTGGCTGCCCTGCCGACCCTGGCGGCTGGCCTTTTTCCCAGTGTGATCAAACGGTTTCACGAAGCGTATCCGCGCATCAATCTCAGCCTGCACGATGTGCTGGCCGACCAGATCAATCAGATGGTGCGCGAAGGCCGGGCAGACCTGGGGCTTTCCGTGCCGCCTCAGAACGCCGACGACCTTGGGTTCGAGCCAGTGCTGGATGACAGCTATGTCGCTGTTTGCCCGGAGGGGCATCCGCTTCTCGAACAGCCCGAGGTGGCATGGCGGCAACTGGCCGACTACCCCTTCATCGGCATCAACCGGCTATCCAGCTCGCGTCAGGATATCGATCGCATCATGGCCAGCGTAGGCCGCTCGCTGGATATCCTGTGCGATGCCCGACAGATCGCCACCGTCGGGCGCATGGTGGCCAGCGGGCTCGGCATCAGCGTGCTGCCCTCGCTGAGCTTTCGCCAGATTGCCAACGACGGATTGGCGCATCGTCCTCTGGTGAAACCCACCTTCCAGCGCGCGCTGGGCATCGTACTGAGTAAACGTCACCCGCCTTCTGCCGCCGCCCGAGCACTGCGGGACATGATTCATGCACCGCCCACACCACCAGTCCCACCCACTGGCGACAGAACACGCCACAATCTGGCAGACTAGTCATCACTAACCACCGCTGTAAGTGAGGTTTCACCATGACCGATACCGCAACCCCCTGGACCCAGCCCATGCCGGACGCACAGTTCACCCTGATGCGTGACATTCTGGCGGCACCCAGCCCCGTAGGCCTGGAGGGCGCCATGACCTATGGCGTTCTCAAGCCCTATTTCGAAAGCTTTGCCCCGGCGGGCTGGCACCTGCATCAGTTCAAGGGCAACGCCGGTGTGGTACTGGACACGCATCCGGGCCAGGACGACATGTTCAAGCTGATGATCATCGGCCATGCCGACAAGATCCGCATGCAGGTTCGCTCGATTGGGGAAGACGGCAAGATCTGGATCAATACCGACTCTTTCCTGCCGGGCGTGCTGATCGGACATGAAGTTACCCTGTTCAGTGAAGACCCAGAGGCCCCAGGCAGCTACCGCCGCATCGACGGCGGCACGGTGGAAGCTCTGGGCGCAATTCACTTCTCCGACCCGGCCCAGCGTGATGGCAGCAAGGGTATCAAGAAAGAGCAGATTTACCTGGACCTGCAAATTCACGGAGAGAACAAGAAGCAGCAGGTCCTCAACCTGGGCGTGCGCCCCGGCGACTCGATCATCTTCAATCGTCCCATCCGCCCGGGGTTCAGCCCGAATACCTTCTACGGCGCCTACCTGGATAACGGACTGGGCTGCTTTGTCGCCGCCGAAGCCGCTCGGCTCGTTGCCGAAGCCGGTGGCACCGACAAGGTTCGCGTCATGTTTGCGATTGCCAGCTACGAAGAGATCGGCCGCTTCGGCAGCCGCGTGATGGCGGGCGAGCTGAAGCCCGATGCCATCATCGGCGTGGACGTCAACCACGATTACGTGGGCGCACCCGGCATTGGCGACAAGCGCATGCAGCCGCTGGAAATGGGCAAGGGGTTCACGCTGTCGGTGGGCTCGATTGCCAGTGAGCAGTTGAATCGCATCATTGCCACCGCCGCCAAGGAGCACGACATTCCCATGCAGCGGGATATCGTCGGGGTAGATACCGGCACCGACGGCATGGCAGGCGTACTGGCCTCCATCGACAGCGCGGCCACCTCCATGGGCTTCCCCATCCGCAACATGCACACCATTTCGGAAACTGGCAATACCCAGGACGTATTGGCAGCCGTGCATGCCCTGACGCACACCATCCAGGCCATGGATGCCATGCCCGACCTGCATCAGGCTTTCAAGGACAACCATCCCCGCCTGGACGAAGCCAGCCCGCTTGCCCACCAGGGCAGCAGCAAACCGAAAAGCGATGCTGACAGCACCGACTGACCCCGGCACTTCCCCCGGCCTGCGCTGGCCGGGGGTTCTCTCTCCTCTCTCCAGCCTTCTACTGGCACTCGGTTTTCAAACCTCCCCCGTGGCTAATGTTTCTTTATTCACGACCAAAGTCTTACTCTTACAACCAACGATTAATAAACCTAAGTGGTAGGATGCAGCCCTAAATTTTTCCTTTCTAATTAAGTAAATTTTGAAATCAGGAGATAATGATGGTTGCACTAACGCAAGAGTGGCGACGCTGGACGCCGCTGTTCGCCGGACCGCTACTGTTCGTGCTCATTCAATTGGCCATGCCCACGACGCTGATCGACCCCATGCCGCGCATCGTTCTGGGGCTGACGGCCTGGATGGCGGTATGGTGGGTGACCGAGCCGGTGCCCATTCCCGTGACCTCGTTCCTGCCCATGATCGTTCTCCCGCTGACGGGGGTGATGCCCATGAACGATGCAGTGGTGGGGTATGCCAACCCGGTCATCTATATGTACATGGGGGGCTTCATTCTGGCCATCGCCATCGAGCGCTGGAACCTGCACCGCCGTATCGCGCTCTCCATCGTCAACCGGATCGGCAACAGCCTGCGCAGCATCGTGCTGGGGGTTCTGATTGCTTCGGCCTTTCTCTCGATGTGGATTTCCAATGCGGCCACCGCGCTGATGATGCTGCCCATCGCCGTTGCCCTGCTGGGCGAGCTGGATGAGCGCGATCAGTTTGGCCCCCAGGAGCGCGAGGCCTTTGCCCGTACGCTGCTGCTCACCGTGGCGTATGCCGCGTCCATCGGCGGTCTGGCGACGATTATCGGCTCGGTGCCCAACGCCATCGTGGTCGCCATGATTCCGCAGTTCTTCGACATCGAAATCAGCTTTTTGCAGTGGATGATCTTTGCCCTACCGCTGACCCTGCTGCTGCTGGTCGTGCTGTATGTCTATCTCACCCGTATCTATTCCCGGGTGCCCAATACACGCCTGGAAGTCAACTTCGTGGCCCAGGAGCTGGAGAAGCTCGGCCCCATCACCAAGGACGAGAAGCGCGTCCTCACCGTCTTCGTCTTGACCGCTCTGGCCTGGGCGCTGCGGGGCTGGCTGGCCCCCTTTTTCGACCTGCCGATCAACGACACGCTGATTGCCGTGATCGCTGCGGTATCGCTGTTCATCATCCCGGCCCATAGTGAAAAACGCAGCCTGCTGATCTGGGACGACATGAAAAACCTGCCCTGGGGGCTATTCATCCTGTGGGGCGGCGGCATGTCGCTGGCCGCAGCGTTCAGCGCCAGTGACCTGACGGGCTGGATCAGCCAGCAATTGCAGCTGCTGGATGGCGTCAATTACTTCTTGCTGCTGCTGTTCATGGTCCTGCTGATGCTGTTCCTGACCGAAATCATCTCCAATACGGCCACTGCCAACATGGCCCTGCCGATTACCGCAGGCCTGGCAGCCGCCATCACCACGGGCAACCCGCTGGGCCTCATGGTGGCCGTGGCACTCGCCACCACGTGTGCCTTCATGCTGCCCATTTCGACGCCGCCCAACGCGGCCGTGTTCTCCAGTGGGCGTATCACGATCAAGCAGATGGCCAAGGCGGGGATTGCCATGAACCTGGTCAGCGCCCTCGTGATTACCCTGTTCGTCTATTTCATCATGCCGCTTTTGCTGCCCACGCCTTGAGCCACGATGGGCGAATAGGCAAAAAAAACCCCGGCCATGACTGGCCGGGGTTGTACTGACTCCTCCCTGATCCTTCTTCATGAACGTCCTGTTCATGCATCCCTGGTGCTCAAGCGCTCCTTGCCTGATAGTACTCCCTGAAGGCACCTTTCCTTATGCCATTGCCTACTCTGCAGCTTCTATGTGACAACTGCATTAACCTGAGATAAAAAAACCCCGACCATCGCTGGCCGAGGCTTTATCAGGTCCTCCCTGATCCCACTTCACGAACGTCCTGTCCATGCATCCTTGTGCGCCGCAAGCACTCCCTGCTTGCACTTCCTTGTAACGCTGTCCCTGCGTCATGGGCACACAGTGCGCCTTATAGACGTCGAGTTATCTAACCTGGGATATGAAAGGTCAAAAAGTTTTTATGGGCGGGCCGTGATAAATATCAAGCGCTGGCTTGCGATTGGTTTTAAACCAAACATACAATCATGCACGTTTCTCTCACATTCTGGATGCTCCCATGCCGACTCGCTCCCTGATTTCAAGCCGTTACTCTCGCTCCCACTTACGCCCCCTGGGCTGCCTGGTAACGCTCGCCTGCATGGCCCTGGCCCCCATGGCGCAGGCCGACCAATGGAGCGGCAGCGTGGGCGCGGGAGTTGCTTACGCCCCTGATTATGCCGGTAGCGACGACTACGAAGCCCGCGCACTGCCCGTACTGAACCTGGCCTATGGCGACCAGCTTTCCATCAATCTGCGCGACGGCATCGAGTGGCACGCCTTGCGCCAGGGCAACTGGAGCGCCTCGCCCTTTATCGGCTACACCTTCGGCCGCGATAACAAGGGTGACCTTGGCGCCTTCGAAAAAATCGATGGTGGCGCCACGCTGGGCTTGCGGGTCAGTTACCAGGATGGGCCCTGGCGCTACAGCGTGGCTGGCAGCCGCGCAGTGACCGGCGACATGGAAGGCGCCACGTTCTCGGCGAGCGCCACCCTGCGCACCCCGCTCAGCGAGCGTTTGCTGCTGGTGCTATCCCCCAGCGTCAACTACTCCAACGAGCGCTGGACTCAATCTCTGTATGGCGTTTCCGACCTGGATAGCGCCCGCAGCGGAGTGGCCACCTACGCACCGGATGGCGGCTATTGGCGGCTGGGCGCAAACGCCAGCCTGAGTTACGCCTTGACCCCTGAGTGGACAGCCACCGGCTTCGTCGGTGCTACCCGACTGACCGGCAACGCCGCCGACAGCCCGATCGTCGATGAGCTGGGAAGCCCCTGGCAGGCGCTGAGTGGGGTATCACTGACCTACCGTTTCTAATACGGTAGCGTCTGGAACCCACTCGCCAAATGGATTGCCCTCGAACCAGGCCATGAAAAACGTTATGGAAAACCGTCTCGAGCACTTTCGCATGAGGCCCTTGCTGAACCGCTTGTCGGGCACGGGTCTACTGCTTGCCACGCTCTTTTTTGCCTTCTCACTCACTCCAAGTCTGGTGCCCCGCCCCTTGCTGGCTCAGGGCATCGTCTCCGGGCTCAGCGTCACGGCGGGGTATGCCCTGGGCGTCATTGCGCGCACGCTGTGGCACTACCTGCACCTGCCAGAGCCCAAAGCCGCCCTGGAGCGCACGCTCAAGCAGCTGGCCGCCCTGGTCGCGTTGGTGGTGTCGGTGATTTTTCTATGGCGCGCGGCCGAGTGGCAAAACAGCATTCGCGAACTGATGGAGATGGACCCCACCAGCGGCACACGCCCGCTGGCCGTGGCGCTGATCACCATGGGGGTCTTTCTGAGTCTGCTGCTGGTCGCGCGGCTGTTCAAGCGCACCTTCAAGCTGCTCTCGTACAAGCTTGCCCATGTGCTGCCCCATCGCACGGCCCAGGTGCTGGGGATCGTCTCCGCCGTGGCGCTGTTCTGGCTGATCATCGAGGGCGTCATCTTTTCTTACGCACTACAGGTGGCTGACCGCTCCTACCAGCAGGTGGACGAGCTGATGCAGGATGACCTGAGCCCCCCGCAAGCGGCCAATGTGCCCGGCAGCGCCGAGTCGCTGATCAGTTGGGAAGCGCTGGGCAGCCGGGGCAGGCGCTTCGTCACCCAAGGCCCTACGGCCGAGGATATGGAAGCGTTTCTGGGTGAGCCCGCGCTCGACCCCATTCGCGTCTATGTCGGGCTGAACGCCGCCGAAACCGCCACTCAGCGCGCCGAGCTGGCCCTCGAAGAGCTGATCAGAACCGGCGGGTTCGAACGCTCGGTCATGGTCATCGCGACCCCCACTGGCCGCGGCTGGATCGACCCTCGCTCCCAGCACAGCGTGGAGTATCTTCATCGCGGCGATATTGCCACGGTGGCCGCCCAGTACTCGTATCTACCCAGCCACCTGTCGCTGATCTCCGAAGCAGAGTACGGCGTCGAGAGTGCCCGCGCGCTGTTTTCGGCCATTTACCGCTACTGGAGCCAGCTGCCAAGCGATGAGCGACCGCAGCTTTACCTCTTTGGCCTGAGCCTGGGCGCGCTCAACTCGGATCTATCCTTCGATCTTTACGATATCATCGACGACCCCTTTCAAGGCGTGCTGTGGAGCGGCCCTCCGTTTCGCAGCGACACCTGGCGCGCCGTGACCGCCGACCGCGATCCGGGTTCCCCTGCATGGCTCCCCACGTTTCGCGAGGGCGCGGTTGTAAGGTTCATGAACCAGACCCAAGGGCTGGAGGAAGCCGCTGCCCCATGGGGAGATTTCCGCATTGCGTTTCTGCAATATGCCAGCGACCCCATCACCTTTTTCGAGCCTGCGGCGTTCTGGCGAGAACCCGAGTGGATGCGTGCACCTCGTGGGCCAGATGTTTCTCCAGCGCTACGCTGGTACCCCGTGGTGACCATGCTACAGCTGCTGGTCGACCTGACCGTGGGCAGCGCCCCCGACGGCTATGGGCATGAAATCGCCGCCGAACACTACATCGATGCCTGGGCAGCCCTCACCGAACCCGACGGCTGGGATGCTGAGCAATTGCAGCGCCTGCGCGATCATCTGACGCGCTGACGATAACCCATTTCACCGGCAGGCTATTTAGCCTGCTATTTTTCGTGCCAACTGTAAAAATATAAACATTTGTTAAATATACACTTTATGATCGAGTAGCAGCATTTCTGTACTATTCAAGTACAATAAAAATACAATTTTATCTTGTACATTAATTGTCACTCACCTATAGTTCAAAGCGTTCGCGGCAGGGATACCGCGTGACAAGGGAATGTGCGCTTAGGATGAGCGAAGACGATTCAGGGACCGAGCAAGCTCAGGACGAGCTTTCGTCAATCAGGGAAGAAGAAGTACCGCAGTACACGGACTGATCATTCAGGACGCTCTGTACCGCGATGAAAAAAGCGTCCTCATTCGTGAGGGCGCTTTTTTTTATGTATCCTCCCCATGCCCCTTTCAGCAGGTACCCGGGTGATGCTCGATACCAGGCAGTTTTTTCGCCAAGGGCCCGTGCACCGGCCCGAAGGTAGCAGCGACTTTGTCGCAATCCGCCGCCAGTTCGACTTTCGCGCCATCGAAATTGGCCGCTGGGTCACCCCCGCCGAGCGCGACCACGCCGCCACGCTGTTTCATGATGCGCTCTGCGATCTCATGTTGATCCTGCACGGCAACGAAGCGCTCATTTCCCTGCATGGCACGCTTGCTCTGCAATACGGTACCGGCGGAAGACCCGGCGTCTCGGCGCATTACAGCCCCGCTGAGCGAAGCTTTGCCCTGGCCAAGAACGCTGGGCCTGGCAGCATTGCCCATGAATGGTTTCACGCCTTCGACCACTACATCGCCCGCAAATGTTTTCAGCAGTTACCTGCCAGTGCCTTTGCCTCCAGCGCCTGGCTGCAAAACGCCGTGCCCATCGCGCACCCGCTCAACCAGCGCCTGCTGGCCTGTTTTCAGGCCATCCTGCTGCAACCGAATGGCCAGCAGCCCAGCGAGCTGTTCCGCCACTCGGCCGCGGTCGACCGCGCCATGGGCCAGCTCTACTACAGCAAGCCAGAAGAGCTATGCGCACGAGCCTTCGAAGCCTTTGTACAAGATGCCCCCACCATCAAGAACCACTTTCTGGTCAAAGGCACACGCCGCTCTCCGGAAGCCGCACGCGGCCTGTACCCGCAAGGCAAACAGCGCGAACGCATCAACCAGCGCTTTCATGACTACTTCCTTGCGCTAGGCAGCGCCCTGGCGCGCTCGACGCCTTGACAGCAGCCATCACCAGCAAAAAACCTCACAACGCAATTACATAACACCCAGGGTGCGCACTACGCTTGAAGAGACAACCCACAGGAGGTTCTACCATGTCTCAGCAACAGTGCGCATGCCCGAAGTGTCATTGCAAGGTGGACAGCCACTCCATCGAAAAAGAGGGGCAACTCTTCTGCTCGACGGCCTGTGCGACGGGCCATTCCGATGGCTCTACCGATTGTGGCCATGACTGCAAGTGCGGTTGAACCCACCCGATAACCGCCCACCCCACTGCGATGCCCGGCCAAACACCGGGCATCGGCCTATCAAAGCGTGCGAAACCGCCCATCACCGACTAGGCTTACCTTTCAACTATTCTCAAAGGAAGAGATCATGCCCTCTACTACTACCATCGTGGTCATTGTCGTCGTCATCGTAGCGATTTTCGGATTCAGCGGCGGCCTGCGTTTCTAGGATAGCGGCACGTCTCAACAGTGGTGTGTGATAGCCCTGCCTGGTCTATGCCTCACCAACGAAAACGCCCCGCTGTGAAAGGCGGGGTGGTGATGACTAATTGTAAAGTAAAACGAATGGAAAATTAGGCCGCAAGTGATTTACCCCCATCAGGTAAACAACTCAGATTCTTTGTCCCGTCATTTCTTCAGTATTGTGCTTAGTGTTTGAGTCCAAGGAAGTCTGCTAGTCTCTAGCAAAAGGCAGACTTTCCAGACGCTTTGACCACCTTGGATCCTGCTCATATCGTCTAATGCGTTGTATTAAGCTTTCTCCAGCGAAAAATTCTGTACATATTAGATAATACATCTGCCCCCATCATTATAACTCCGGGTAATGAGCCCGCCTGCCAGTTGAACACTAACCAAAGCAGGCTGCCTACCAGCAGAGCTCCACGCCTCGGCAAACCAACGAAAAAGAATACCCCAACACTTCCTGAAACCACCGCAATCACAGGCAAAATATCCCAACTACTCTGCCAACTAACTCCACCAGTAAAGAGGTACAGGCTAATGAAGCCTGAGGCGAACCACACACCGTGACAGTGCATACAGACGAGGTTACGTGCAGCCGTTATCAAGTTAAGTAGGGCTGCCGTAGGCTGCGCCAATAGCAGGAAATGCAGGCTCCACAACAAGCACGAACCTGATAGCAGCATTAGCATGCGAACATCATGGCGACACTGAAAAGCCAGAACACCTATTAATGCCGCCACACCGCCGAGTAGCTGTATACCTAGCCACTCAAGGTTCATTCGTTGAACCGCGCTGGGATCGTGCCCGGTGCCAAGGGTAGCTCCTGACAGCGTGACCAGATTCGCTCGTAGGCGGGTCGGAGGGTTTCGGTCATACCCTCAGCGGTTGCAATGAAAGGCCTCAACCGCTGCATGGCCTGATCTATACGTTGAGATATTGCACGCTGATTCAGTGTAGTTATCTGGCCATCGGCAACAACCTGCTCGCCTTCTACCCATACAGAGTGAATGCCACCACCGTTCTCACCGAACACCAATTGGCGCAGCGGATTGTTAAGCGGCGTGAAAGCCGGCGCATCTAGTCGATAGAGCACTAGGTCCGCACGCATGCCGGTCGCTATCCGCCCCAGTTGATCCTCCATACCTAGAGCTCTAGCACCACCCACTGTAGCAGCCTCTAGCGCTTCTTCGGCGCCAATCCAGTGCCGATAGTCGTCGCCGCGCAGCTTGTGAAGTAAGGCCGTGTTGGCCACCACTCGGAGCATATCGGTGGACTCCAGTGAGCCGCAACCGTCGGTTCCCAGGCTGACATTAACACCTGCATCTAACAGCGCACGCATGGGCATCAAGCCGGACCCCAACTTTAGGTTACTGTTGGGGTTATGCTGCACGCTGGCACCACTGGCGGAAATCCGTGCGATATCGTCAGGAGTGAGCCACACCGCATGTATCAGCGAGGTTCCAGGTGCCAAAAAGCCAATA
This sequence comes from Vreelandella hamiltonii, assembly GCF_014651775.1. Lineage (GTDB taxonomy): Bacteria > Pseudomonadota > Gammaproteobacteria > Pseudomonadales > Halomonadaceae > Vreelandella > Vreelandella hamiltonii. The sequence continues at coordinate 53,017 of NZ_BMXN01000006.1, read as the reverse complement.
TCGTCAAGATGTTGGAAAAGTGTCTTACCTCTCTGGTACCAAGCCGAAGCAGCTTGAAGGCGGGTTTCTTGCACGTGGATAATCACCGGCAAACCTGTCCGGTCAGCCACTGCCCTTACCTCCCCCAACAGGCTATCGCTGCAGCGTTGCGGCGCGGAGGGCGCGAGCAGCACCCCTACCCGATTATTGCGGGGGTGACGCGTCGCTGCGAGCGACTCGACCAGTTGAAGATAGTCTGCTGCAGGGGTCGTTTTGTTGGGCGCCAAACTAGCCAGAGTAGCTGGACTACACTCTTCTTTGATAAATGGCACACTTTCATGGAACGGGACATCAAATAGTGTGGGACCAAGCAGCGCACGGATTCCGATGTCTTCATAAGCGGCAAGTGCGGCCTCGACATGCTCTGAATTGAGCAGTGGTGAAGCATTGAAGTCGTCCACGATACAAGTAGTGCCTGATAGCAGTGCTTGGCAAGCGCCAACTAAAGTGCGTAGGTATATATCGTCAGAGGTTAATGGCAAAGGCTTTGCCGGCCGCACATAGTTCATCCACAGTTCAAGTGGCAAGCGGTCATAGCGCCCCTTATGGAAATTTTCATGGGAGTGATGGTGACCATTAATAAAGCCTGGTATGGCTAGTGTACCGGAGACATCAATAGCATCACCCTCAGGAGGAGCTGCCCCTGCAGGGCGAATTGCCTGGATGATGCCATCATGGACAACGATATCCATTGGCGACTCGGCAACATGGGTGCCGTCCTCGCTGAGAGGCCGAGTTCCCAACAGCGTCTTAGTCTTTTCAGATTTATTTATCATCACAAACGGCCAGCGGCCCTGTCCATAGAGCCGCTGACACTCTCCTGCGGTGTGGGAGCAATATCAGTTGCCCAGATAAGCTTCGCGCAATGCCGCTTGTTCCGACGAAAGTGCTTCAGCGAAAGCCTCGTGGTCGAGGAATTGAATGCCAGATCCAATCTGGCCTACCAGGCGAAGAAAGCCTTCATCCTCGGTTAAACGCTGGAAGCCGTCACTAAGCTCTGCGATAACTTCGTCCGATGTACCAGCAGGTGCCATAACTCCGCGCCAGAACTGAAAGACCACGTCATAGCCCTCTTCCTGACAAGTAGGGATATCCCCGTAGGCCTCGAAACGCTCGGTATCGGTAACACAGAGCCCCACTAGGCTACCTGCCTCAAGATGCTCGCCAACCACACTAGGGTCACCAGCATAAGCCATGGTATTACCCCCCAAAAGCTGAGTCACAGCCGGGCCGCCGCCCCCAAGCTCCACACCGCGCATATTAATGTCGGCAGTCGCTTTCAACATCTCGAACACGGTAAAGGTGAAACCGTTACGGTTATCAGAACTGTAGACCACCTCGTCAGGGTTCTCTTCAGCGTACTCAACTAGTTCCGCGATGCTCTGGAACGGCTGATCGGGTGTGGTGACAAAGATCGCTGGGCTGTAGTTGATGCGCGCCACCGGTACGAAGTCATCCATTTCGTAGGGTAAGTCTTCGACCTGCGGACGCAGGGAATTGATGGTCGGATCGCCGAACAGCAGCATAGTGCCGTCTGCAGTGCTGCCAGCAACCTCAGCGGCAGCTACAGCACCACCGCCACCGCCACGGATTACCGAGATCAGCGGGCGGCCCAGAAACTCTTCACCCACTGCGGTAATGATACCAGCATGCAGGGAGTGGGAGCCTCCTGCAGGATAGGGAGTAACGAATCGAATCGGCTCATCAGGCAGATGGCTTTCTTCGGCGAGCACTTGGCCGGTTGTTAGGGTGGCAGCGGCTGCGAGTGACGCGGCTAGAACAGTACGGGACAGAACGAGGTGAGACATGGTTGTTGACCTCAGGTTTTGTTGGACTTCGATGGATGAGAGTTGGAACGCTTGCGGACGAAACCTGCTTTCACCATCCCGCGCCATGCCATCGTGAGGATGACCAGCGCCAGCAGGATCAGCAGAATAAGGCTGCCTGGCCGCGACCAGAAGATCGCCAAGCTGCCGTTTGAGAACACCAACGACTGACGCACGGCGCTCTCGAAACCTGGCCCTAGCAGTAGGCCAATTATTAAAGGAGCGACAGGAAAATGGGTACGCCGCATCACGTAGCCAAGTCCACCCCCTACCATCAGGATCAGCAGATCAAAAGTACTCGAATTGACCGCATAAGCACCGCAAACACAGAGCAACAGAACGCAGGGATAGAGCACTGTGGCAGGTATGCGAGTGACGTGCTTTAACCAGCGAATCGCCGCTAACCCAAAAATCAGTAACAGAACGCTGGTGACCAGAAGAACCAGAAATAGCCCGAATAGAAATCCAGGGTTCTGTTGAATCAACAGTGGCCCCGGCATCATCCCTTGTGCCATTAGCGCACCGATCAATACTGCGGTAATGGTGTCGCCGGGAATACCGAACACGGTCATAGGGATCAGCGCTGCGGGGACGACGGCGTTATTGCCAGACTCGGCCGCAGCAAGACCTTCAAGTGAACCCTTCCCGAATTTCTCCGGCTCACGCGAACGCTCGCGGGCTACTCCATAGGCAATCCAGCAGGAAATTTCAGCGCCCAGGCCCGGTAGTGAGCCCAGGAAGGTACCCAGCGAAGTCGAACGTAGAATAGTCGGCCGAAGAGCCCAAAACTCCGACCACTGGAGCCGTTCACCACCGTGCTCCACCACACCATGATCATCACTCGATGGCTCGGGTGGATAGGTCAGTTGCATTAGTATCTCGCTCAGGGCGAACATGCCGATCAACAGCGGAATCAGTGAAACGCCGCCTAGTAGGTCGGTATTGCCGAAGGTAAAGCGTTGGTAGCCAGACATCGGATCAAGCCCGATAGATGCCACCAGTAAACCGAGTCCAGCAGCAATCAGGCCCTTGAGGAAGCTCTCGCCGCTGACCGTGGCAATCATGGTTAAGGCAATGAGGTAGAGCAGTGCAAATTCCGGTGAGCCGAAGCGAATAGCAATGCTGGCCAATGGAATGGCTACCATTATCAGCACCAGTGTGGCCATTAAATCCGCCACTACTGAGCTATAGAGACTGACCTCTAAGGCTTTGCGAGACTTGCCCTGCTGCGTCAGCGCATATCCATCGCGTGCAGTGGCCGCAGCCGCCGCAGTGCCTGGAGTATTGACCAGAATGGCCGGGATCGAACCGCCATAGATGGCCCCTTTATAAATGCCCAGCAAAAAGGGAATCCCAATGGTAGCCTCCATAAAGAAGGTGAACGGTGCCAGGACCGCCACCGCCATGGTGGCTGTGAGTCCAGGCAAGGCGCCGATCAAAATGCCGCCAGCAAGCCCCGCAGACAGTGCCAGGAAAGTCCAAGGGCTGGCCAGCATTGCAAGCCCCTGTTGCAGTACAGCTAGATCCATCACAGAAGCATCCCCCTGGGGAAGTAGACGCCCATGACGCCCTCAAAGAGATGGATCACCAGCGCCGGTGGTACGACCGCCAGCGCAAGCAGCACGTACCAACGGCGTTCACCAAAGCACAACGCCAGCAGTGGCACAGCCAACATGGCTACCAGCCAGATGCCTAGGAAACGCATAGACACCACCATGGCCACCATCACTGCATAGGCCATTAGAGCCCGTGTCGTGCTGCCGCTAGAAAATGTCACCGAGAAGCGTGGTCGCCAGGCTGATATCAGTAGCACCACGCCCAGCCCAGTGACCAGTAGCGCGATTATGCCGGGAAAGAAAGCTGCCGAGCCGATATAATGGGGGTCTCCAAATGGTGGTGGAGTGCCATGCACAATACGCAAAAACGCGGCTCCCACTATGATTATCGCAATGGCCAGCAGCGATTCAATCAGACGGCTACCTGACAAACGCAGACTATTACGCGGAGTCATGTGCCATCTCCTCCCCTATCGTGTCCGCGTCGATTTCAAGCGATACGCTTCCGATATTCTCGAATCTGGCTTCAATATGTTGCCCCGGATGCGCCTCGAACATACCTGTCCAAGAGCCCATACTGATCACATCACCCTCCGCCAGCCCCCACCCAGAGTACTCCGCATGCATTGCCAACCAGGGAAGAAGCGACACGGGATCGACCATAGGGTGCCGTAGCGCTAAGCCTGTTAAAACCTGGTTATTGACACGCACTGAAAGTGCACTTTCAGCAAAATGCGACTGCCAGGGCCCTACTACCCCTTCTCCAATGATCAGCCGTCCATGCATCTGTAAGTCTGCTAGGAGAAAGGACCGTGGTAGCTGTCGCCAACTTGCAGCTCGTACGTCAAAGAGCTCGATGGCTGCTAGTGTTTCTCCTACTGCCAAGGCGGCTTCGTTGCGTCGACATCCAGAGTAGAGGGGCTGCCTGAGCCGCACGGCCAGTTCTACCTTAATTCCGAACAAACTGAAGCGGTCGGACTTATTTAAGCGTGCGGGAGAGGTCATTAAGCAATGGTTAGGAATCGGTGCGGCAGTTACCGGAGCTATACCAAGTTTCCATGCAAGTGGACGCCCATCAGTCCACCAGCCCATTTTTGTCCCCAAAGCGGACTGAACAGCGTAAGCGTCGGCATCGCTTTGCGGTGCCAATCGCTGTGCCGTCTCTGAAGTTATTAGGGGCCCTCCTTGCCACACCTTTGCGAGGGCTTCGGTAAGCTCCTCAATATTTGAATGGTTTACCACGTATCACCTCCCGGTGGCTTTGGCTTAGGCCGAGCCGGTTCGGGAAGAGCACAATGCAAAAACTTGCCACGCCCAGCACTGCCGAGATAGTTGCCATCGCACCAAACTACCTCGCCACGCGACAACGTCAGGGATGGCCAAGCTGTTACCGGAATATTTTCGTAGGGGGTGTAATCTACATTGTGATGGAGGTCGCTATTATGAATGCGTCGATCCAGACCAGTCTCCCAGAGCACTAGATCAGCATCCGCGCCTACAGCAATGGAGCCCTTACGCGGATAGAGGCCATACATGCGCGCAACATTGGTAGCGGTGAGTGCAACGAACTGCTGCACAGTCAGACGCCCCGTCTCCACCCCATGGCTAAACAGAAGAGCTAGGCGTGTTTCTAGTCCTGGAATTCCGTTGGGAATTCGATCAAAACTGGCATCACTACCGGCGGTGAACTTGCCTTGGGGGCCATCAAAGGTGAAAGGAGCATGATCCGAAGAGAATATCTGGAAAGCACCGCTCTCAAGACCATCCCAAACCACTTGCTGATTGGCTTTATCGCGCGGTGGAGGACTACAGATACACTTAGCACCATGATGATCATTGTCATCGATGCCAAGATCACCAGCGGTAAGAAACAGATACTGTGGGCAGGTTTCGGCGTATATACGCAGGCCATGATTATGCGCCCAACGTAATTGTTCTATCGCCTCGCGGCCCGAGACGTGCACAATCAGGATCGGTACATCGACAAGCTCGGCATAAGCGATAGCGCGGTGGGTAGCCTCACGCTCCACCAGCATTGGGCGCGCTTCAGCATGGTAACGGGGCGCTGTGTGACCATGAGCAAGTAGGCGCTCGGTAAGCCAGGCAATACAGTCGGCATTCTCGGCATGTACCATAACCATGGCACCATGCTCACGTGCCACTGCTAGCACATCGATGATCTCGCGATCTGACAGCTTCAGATCGTCATACGTCATATAGATCTTGAATGAGGTGTAGCCTTCACGGATCAGCTCTGGCAGCTCATTTGCCAGCACTTCTGGTGTCGCATCAGTCACTATTAAGTGGAAGGCATAGTCGATACACGCTTTGCCTTCAGCTCGTTGGTGATAGTCGTTGACTGCGGCACGCAAGCTCTGTCCTTTTTGCTGGCATGCAAATGGAAACACGGTGGTTGTTCCACCGCAGGCAGCTGAACGCGTGCCGCTGAGAAAGTCGTCGGCCATCTTGGTCCCGTCGGAGGTCGGCTGATCCAAGTGGCAGTGACCATCAATACCGCCCGGCAGTACCCAGCGCCCGGCTGCATCAATTTCTTCTTTTCCCGCCGCTAGTCCATTGCCTAGAGCAACAATTACCCCATCGCGAATGCCAATATCGGCGTCGAAAACATCAGCGGCGGTGGCACAGCGCGCCCGACGAACCACCAAATCGAACTCAGCCATATTACAGCCTCCCTTCCATCAAGCGTCCCCAGCCTTTGACCGGTGTCTTTTCATGCCCCGTCATTCGCAGCATTTTCCACACCACCGTGGCAGTGGTATCCAGCACCGGCACGCCTAGCTCAGCTTCCCACTGGTTCACCAGTTGAGCAGAGTTGAGGTTGGTACAGGCGACGACAATCAAGGGAGCACCCTGCTCAGCCACCCGCCGAACCTGGGCGGTAAGGGTCTCTGCACTCACTTCAGCAAAGGCAAAATTTTCACTGATACCAAGGTGATCTTCCGCAACAATAGTGAAGCCTTCAGCGTGGTAATTCGCCAAGATACGCTGCTGTACATCGTCGGTATAAGGCGTTACCAGACCAAATTCACGCACACCGTGCTCGGTCATGATCTCGTTGAGCGCCAGCATGGATGTGGTGGCTTGAATGCCCGTTTCAGCCTTAATGCGTTGGCACAGCGTGACATCGTGGTCAAAGCCTAGCCAACCGGCTGAAGTGCCGCTCCAGCCAATCACATCAACCCTGGCATCGGCGAGAAGCTTGGCGGCAGCCAGTACATGGGTATCGTCAAACTGGCCCAACGCCCGCTGGCTTAGGGCTATTTCAGTGACACCAAAGCGAGAAAAATGCGCTGTGACACCTGGCACCTGAGCCACCATAGCGGAGGTCAATGGCTCGAGGGCAGTATTTGAAGAGGGTGTCAAAACACCAAAACGGTTACGGGGCGTGGTCATGGTCGTGCTCCAAAATGTATATTCCGTGTTTGCCTTACGAGATGCGTTGCCGCCCGATTAATTGACCTAGGGCAGGCGATAATCCCGTCCAGCTTTTTTCAGGTGGTACGGCGTAGCTTCCCGCGGTGGCTTTATTAGGACTTAGCCGTGCCAGCAGTTCTGCCTGATGAACGGCACAACTCACCCCGTCCACAACGGGCACTGGAATCTGCGCTGCGACACTGCGGGCCAACCCTGCCAGCGGTGCGCCAGCAATAATCAACACATCGGCTCCGTCTTCGCGTACGGCGGCTTCGCATAGCGCCACCAGCTGTTCACCCTTGTCCTGCTGAACACTGCCAATGTTGGGCAGTGGTTCGTCTAGGCAGCGGATACTTGCCAGTCGCGAGGTCATCCCATAGCGGTCAACGGTTTCGCTGTACCAGGCACGGATACGCCGCGAAATCGCCACGATGCCGATGCGACCGCCCAGCATGGCAGCACTCATCAGAGCACTCTCAGTAAGCCCGACCACAGGGATCGGCAGCATTTCACGGGCAGCTTCTAAGCCAGGGTCGCCAAAGGCTGCGATGATCGCGGCATCATGCCCTGCATAGTGTTCCGCAAGCTCATTCAATGTCGCATAGGCCCCAACGGCCGCTTCAGCACGGGTTTCGATATAGGCCACCCCAAAGGCCGCCGTGCGCAGCGTCAACTGGGTATCGCCGCTTGCCGAGCGCCGCGCCTCGGCAGCGATAAGGTCGGTAACACTTTGAGAAATGTTAGGATTAACAATCAATAGCTTCATAAAGTCAGTCTCCACCGCATCAAACCTGAGCCCGGGCACGCGCCCAGAGCGTTTCAGCCGCGTGCTGCGCCTCGGCCAGCAGTGTGGGCGTATCGGCCAAGCACAGCTTCCCCTCCTCCACCACAACTTGACCGTTGCACACCACCATCTCGACATCCCGTCCTTGAGCGGTGTGTACCAAGTTGCCAAGGGCATTGATCAGCGGCACCAAGTGCGGGCGGCGGAAGTCAAACACCACTAAATCAGCGCGCTTGCCGGGAGTGAGAGAACCCAGCTCAGCATCCAGCCCTAACGCCTTGGCGCCTCCCAAGGTGGCCATTTCCAGCACGTGATGTGGCTGCCAGGTGTCATTAATTTCGCTCTCTTGCACCCGGCCCATAATCAATGCCCAGCGCATCACTTCCACCATATCGCCGTGCATGTTGTCGGTGCCTAGAGCAAGGTTCGCGCCCGCTGCGCGTAAACGGGTGGTGGGGGCAATCCGCCCACCCGTGGCATTACCCCGTGGAATATGGGCAATGTTGGTGCCGGTACGGCCAATGCGCTCGATATCGCTGTCGGTCACGTACATACAGTGGGCAGCAGTAAAACGCGGGCCCAGCAGCCCAACATCTTCCAGCAACTCACTGGGCGTCATACCGTCACGCTCTATCACCCGACGGTTCTCTTTAACGCTTTGGGAAAGGTGGCCATTAACGTGAATACCCAGCGCATCACGGGCAGTGGCAACGTTGGCTAATAAAGCACGGGAGCAGGTATCAGGCGCATGGGCAGCCAGCTCTACGCCTAAACGGCCATCCAACTTGCCCTGCCAACACTCGTGAAGCGCAATGGCTTCATTTAGCGTACGTTCGCCAATTGCATCGTGATGCTCCCAGACCCCCTCGTGCACACGGCTGAAATCCACATCGTGGATGCGTCCGCAGGTAATCACCCGCATGCCTAGCTCACCCATGGCGGGAAGCGTCAAGTCGGCATGCACATAGCTGTCATTAATTAGCGTTGAACCAAACAACAGTGCTTCGGCGGCCCCTAACCGTGCCAGGGCAACGGCCTCCTCCTCGCTCACTTCATGACCGTGGGGTACGCCGGGCGTATAGGCCGGTGCGAAGCCCATATCTTCTGCTACACCACGCACCATGCTCAAAATGGTGTGGGTATGCACATTGACGAAACCTGGGGTAATCACTCGGCCGGTTAAGTTGATCGTACGGCGTGCCGGTGGCATTGGCTGCGACGGATCATCGGGCCCCACCTCAACTAGAAGACCTTGATGAATCACTAACCGAGCATTTGGAATCTCACCCAATTGAGGATCAACCGTCAGCACGCGAGCGCCATGAATAACCAAATCAGCAGGATGCTGAGCATCGAAGGGTTGCGTCATTATCTGCTCCGGTGACAGTTAGTAGCCAAGCGCGCGGGGCAGCGCGGTGACGAGTTGGGGGACAAAGATGCACAGGGCAAGCACCGCAAACTGGAAGGCCACAAAGGGCAGCGACTCTTTCACAAGCTGCATCATGGGCACTTTGGTGATGCCACTCATGACGAAATAGAGCACCCCCACCGGCGGCGTCATCATCCCGACCACCAGGTTGTACATAAACAGAAAGCCGAAGTAGAGCGGGTCGATGCCATATGTCAGTGCAACAGGCGCAAACAACGGCACCAGCATGATGTAGGCGGCGTTAGATTCAATCAGCATGCCTACCACGACCAGCAGCGCCATGGTGAGCAAGATGAAGGTCATCGGGTCGCTGGTCAGATTCTGGATAAAACCAGATAACATCATCGGCACCATTGCGATGGTGAAGATGAATGTCAGCACCGAAGCAAACGCAATCAACGCGCCGACCATGGCGGACGTGACTGCAGCCCGGTAGAGACAGCCAGGCAGGTCGGAAACTTTCAACCGGCGTGTGACGACAAAACCGATCAGCGCTGAGTACACCACGGCGATGGCCGCGCCCTCAGTGGCAGTAAAAATGCCGCCGACAATTCCGCCGACGACAATGACCGGCATCATAATGATGACCAATGCGCGTCGCCCTTGGTGTAACACATTGGCCAGATTGAAACGCTCGCCGGTCAGCGGATAACCCCGCCGCCAAGAGATCCAACTGGCAATCGCCATAAAGCCAACCGCCAACAATATCCCAGGCAGAATACCAGCGATAAAAAGCCCGCCCACAGAGACCGAAGAGCCCGCCATCAACGCATACACGATCATCGCATTGCTTGGGGGAATCACCGGGCCTAAATTGGCGGCAGAAGCAATAACTGCGCCTGAGTAAGCATCGGGATAGTATTTGCGAAGAGAGGGCACCAAGGTACTGCCCATGGCGCTGGCACTTGCTACTGCGGCACCACTGACAGAAGCAAAAATAGTCCCTGAGGTGATTGTCACATGGGCCAAACCACCATGCATCCGCCCAACCAAGCTATTCGCGAAGGCAATCAGGCGATCCATAATGCCCGCGCGCACCATCAGCTCACCGGCAAGCATGAATAGCGGAATCGCCATCAAGGGGAAGCTATTCACGGCATGCATCATGCGCTGCGGCATGACCACCAGTTCGAAGTCGAGCATCCACAGGCCGGCCAACGAGCCAAATCCAAGTGCAAAAGCCAAGGGCATACCGAAAAAAGCCAGCGCCAGAAACAAGCCAATCGCCATCCACGTCATGACACCCCCTCCCATGTGCGCGAACCACCCCATGCCAACAGCGCCAAGTGTAGAAAGGCGTGAGCGCCGCAAATCAGCACAGCGATGTAGTAAATGGCAGAAGTTACAGGCAGGGTCGGCATTAGTTCTGGCCAGCGATCAACGGTCGCGACCCACGCGCCGATCATCACCATCAGCATCAAAAGCGTGGAAACACCGGCCATCAAACGAAACAGAACCTCCTTCAACCAGCCGGGCATCATCATCACAAACAGGTCAATACCGACATGCACCCCGTGTTTCACGCCATGTGGAATGGCCAGGAAGATCGCCCATACAAAGCACAAGCGTGAAAGCTCATCCGCAGCATCAATGGAAGAACCAAGCACATAGCGCCAGAACACCTGAAGCGACACGATGGTCACCATTAGCGCCATGACCGCGACAATGCCCCAGTAGGTAATGGCATCCAGACGCTCAACGACCCATTTCGCACGTTGGAAAGCAGTGCTTAAATGCGGGGGAGCAGGCCCCCGCTTGGTGTCATCTTGAGGTGATACAGAAGTCGGTGTCATGGTGGGTCTCACAGCGCTGCTTGAGCTTCCTGGGTGACTAACTCAATGAACGCGGGATCTATGCGCTCTTTGAGGCTTTCAGTCACGACCGACGTGGCTTCACGCAACTCAGCCCGTAGCTCAGGAGAAATGGGGGTAAATTCCATGCCATCCGCAATTAACTGCTCGCGCCACTGCTCTTCCTCATCCGCAGCAGCTTGACGCTGCCACGCCATTGCCTCCGTCATGGCGGCATCTATTATGGCGCGGTGCTCTTCCGAGAGGCGCTCGTAGCTGCGCTGATTGGCAACGGCGTTAATAAAGTCATAGAAGTGGCCGCTGTCAGAGAGATACTCCTGCACTTCGTTGAAACGACGGCTGGCGATGATGTTGTAAGGGTTTTCCTGACCGTCAAGAACACCCTGCTGCAGTGCTGAATAGAGCTCGGACACATCCATTGATACCGGGTTGGCGCCCAACGCACGGAAGGTCTGCAGATGAACCTCGTTGGGCTGCAGGCGAATGCGCATGCCCGCAAAATCGTCAACCGAGGTAATCGGGCGCAAGTTATTCGTCACATGCCGGAACCCCAGTTCACCATAGCCAAGATTAACGAACCCAAGCCCCAGCATCTTTTCATCCAACTGCTCACCAACGGGCCCGTCCATAACGGCGAACGCCTGTTCACGGCTATCAAATAAGAAAGGCAGACTGACCGCTTCATACTCAGGGATGGAACGTGTGAAGTAAGCAATCGAAGTGAACACAGCGAAAATAGTCCCGGAACGCACTTGGTCAACGTTTTCGGTGGCACCGCCTAGCTGCATCGCGGGAAACAGATCAATTTGAATCTCACCCTCGGACTCTCGTTCTACCTGCTCTTTAAAAACTTCCATCGCCCGTGAGACAGAGTGATCCGTAGGGAAGTTACCTGCTACACGCAGGCGTTCAGCCGCCTGTAGCGATGAGGAGAAGAGGGTCGCGGCCGTCAGCAGCGATGCCAGGGTTACAGCATTAGCTTTCGAGATCATGGGGGAGGCTCCAGCGGTTTCATAAAGTCGTCATCGCATGCTCACGCGGGCGATTTCCTAAAAATGAACCAGCAATCCTCATGCCACAGCCTAAAAAAATATAAAAAAATGACGTTATGAACTGCACAAGCCAATGATTTACAATAGAATTAAAAAAGTATGTAAAAAATCAAAAAGACATTGATCCATAAATTGCATACAATTAATAAAACATATTTGCGCACAAAAATAATGCACGGCAGCTTAATTTCGCACCTCACTAGTGCACTTTGACAAATTTATAACGTTTTGAACGTAGTACTACAGACGGCCTTGCCCTTACGGCATACTGAACGCAGTTTTTCGACAGGATAAGATGACCATGGATGCCGCTCCGACGACCAAACCCGCCATTGAGCAAATAGCCGAGCGGATTACTGATGCCATAATGGAACATCGGCTTCCGCCTGGGGTAAAGCTAGGGGAGGATCGTCTCGCCCAAACGTTTAATGTCAGCCGCACGAAGGTCAGACAAGCGCTAACCTCGCTCTCCAAAGAGGGACTGGTAACCCTGCACCCCAATCGCGGGGCGTATGTGACGCGCCCTACCCGCCAGGAAGCGCTGGATCTCATGGAAACCAGACGCTTGATTGAGCCAGAAATTATCCGTCAGGTAATTGCACGCGCAACGCCCAAAGACCTAGAAAAACTCAAGGCTCATCTAGAGGAAGAGGATCGCGCCAGGGAAGAGGGCAATCGCCGCCTTATCATCAGTCTCACTGGCAAGTTTCATATGCTGTTGGCCGAGCTCGGCGGCAATATTTTTATTCAGAAGTTGATGTCCGAACTATGCCCACTCACCTGTTTGATCATTGCCCTTTACGATGCCCCGCAAATGCCCGCCTGCCCCGAGGATGAGCATGCCCGCATTGTCGAAGCCATCATCAATAAAGACGTTGAAAAAGCCATTCACCTGATGCTCCACCACCTGAATCACATTCAGGATGCTCTTCACCTAGTAGACCCTGAGGCACGGGACATTCATTGGGAATCACTGTTCGGTTGATGGTTCACTGCAGCCCGGTCACGGGCGGCAGGGAGAGTGGTGCTGATGCCAGTGCCTGGCAATGTCACTACGCCGTGCGACCCAAACGCGCTCATGGCTCACCACATGGTCAAGAAAACGCTCCAATGCCTGCGCCCTACCCGGTCGGCCAGCTAAGCGGCAGTGTAGGCCAAGTGACATCATGCGCGGCTGGTACTGGCCCTCCCGATAGAGCGCATCAAAGGTATCCACCATATAGTCGAGCCACTGTCGCGATGTATTGAACCCTGGGGCCTCGGCGTAGCGCATGTCGTTGGTATCAAATGCATATGGCAAGACGAGATGCTCACCCCTAGGGTGTCTCACCCAGTAAGGCAAGTCATCGTTATAGGCATCCGAATCATAAAGGAAACCGCCTTCGGCAATGATCAGCCGTCGGGTCATTTCGCTTATACGCCCGGTGTACCATCCCAACGGGCGCTGCCCACTCAGCCGGGTCAGCGTGGCCACAGTGCGGCGGATATCCTCAGCCTCCTGCTCTGGAGAAACTTCTTTATAATCAATCCAGCGCCAGCCATGCGCGGCGATTTCATGACCATCGCGTAGCAACCGCTGCGCTACCTCAGGCAGCCGCTCAAGTGCCTGAGCGACAGCGAAGATAGTAAGTGGCAATTGTCGTCGTTGAAAGATGTCCAACAGTCGCCAAATCCCCACACGACTGCCATATTCGTAATGGGATTCCATGTTGAGGTTGCGCCGATTAGGCCAGGGTTGGCAACGCATGTCGCTGTTCAGGCTTTCCGAACCGCTATCGCCATCCAGCAGATGGGACTCGGCCCCCTCTTCCACATTCAACACGATGGATAGCGCTAGTCGTGCATTACCCGGCCAGTTTGGCTGAGGCGGCTGCTCTCCGTAGCCCCGCAAATCCAGCAGGCGCTCTGCCATATCAAGGTTAATCGCCGACGGCATGGGATGCCCCTTCAGTTGATCGCGTGAACACAATCTGGCCACTGGTGGCGAAAGCCTGCCGCTTCCAGTTGCATAGCCACCTGCAGAAGCAGATGCTCGTTACCCGGCTTGGCAACCAGTTGAATGCCTGCCGGTAGTTGCCCAGGCTGGCGAGGTACAGGTAGGCACAGCGTAGGAAAACCTACTAAAGAGACCAGAAACGTACATGCTAAATAATCGATGATCGACTCACAGGCGTGACCATCAATCTCCCATACATCATCTTGTGCATTATCAAACGGCATCACGCTGGTAGCCGGCAGAACAAGTAGGTCAAACTGCGCAAAAAACGCGTGAAAGCGGCGATACAAGGTGGTACGAGTATTCTCGGCATGTAGATACTCTGACGCGCTAACTCCCTCACCTTGGCGTACATTCCAGGCAAAAGAGGCAGAGAGATGCTGCTCCTGTGCATTAACCAGTTCACCAAACGTTGCCCATGACTCAGCCGCTCGGAGCGTCTTGAAAGCGGCCACGCCCCCGTCAACATTAGGATGCCGCCACTCCACACGTCCCAGCAGTGCCTCAATGTGCGCTACGGCCTGTTCAAAAACCCTACGGATCTGATGGGATACATGATAGGCCCCATCAAAGGTTACGGATGCCGCTACCCGCACAGCGCCTGACGTGCTGAAGCCCCCGTTGTTAGCCACTGCTTGTGTGTACGCGGTCGTGCTAAGCCGGAATGAGCTGGGATCGTCAGCATGGGCGCCCTGCATCACACTCATCATCAGTGCTGTGTCCCGCACGTTGCGCGCCAGCACCCCCTGAGTGGACAGCGTGCTCCATCCCCTCGGGCGGTATGGCTCGGCGATAGTGCCTGGCGTTGGCCGCAGCCCAACACAACCACAAAAAGCAGCGGGGGTTCGAACCGAACCACCAAAGTCAGTGCCTTGCGCCAACGGCACCATTCCGGTAGCCACTGCGACAGCCGAACCACCACTGGATCCACCAGAACTAAGCTGTCGATCCCAGGGGTTGGCCGTGGGGCCACAAAGGCTGTTAGTACACACAGCCCCAAAGGCAAACTCTGGTGTATTGGTTTTGCCCAGCACAATAACGCCGGCCGCTTTTAGTCGTGCCACCGAAAGCTCATCCCGCTCGGGACGATTGTGTGCAAACAGGCGTGACCCTTTGGTTGTGGGTAGCCCTACGGTATCCGTGACATCTTTCACAGCCACCGGCAAACCATGTAGCGCGCCTAACGGCTGGCCAGAGCGCCGCTTCCGATCACAATCCTCTGCCGCGGCGCGGGCACCGTCTGCATCCACGCTAATAAATGCCTGCAACGAGCCGTTAAGAGCAGCAATGCGAGACAGCGACGCCTCCACAAGCGCCGAGGATGTGAGGCGACCCTCGGTTAATTGGATAAGCAGTTCAGTGGCTGGCTGGTGCAGCGTATCGTTCATTGCGTCGTGCACGTTCGGCCCCTTATAGCAATAAATAGGGCAACCAAGTCACGATACTTGGAAACGCTATGATGAGAGCTACGGCCAACAGCAAGACCACGACGAACGGCGTAATACCCCAGTAGACATCGATAATTGAGCCAGACCGGCGCCCCCCCTGCACAACGAACAAGTTCATGCCTATTGGCGGAGTAATCAATGCCAGCTCCATCATCAGAACCAAGAAGATGCCAAACCAAACCGGATCGATCCCCATGAACACGACAATGGGGAAAACAATGGGTATGGTGCCCACCATCATAGAGAGCGTTTCAATAAAGCAGCCCAGAATGAGATAAAAAACCACAAGCACCAGCAAAAAGCCCAACACACTCAGCTCCATGGAGGCCACGAAGCTCGTTAGCGCCTGGGGGACCCCCAGCACGCCCACCACAAACTTCAGGAAAAAGGCCGCTACGATAATCAATAGGATCATTGCCGTGGTGCGTACCGTGGAGAGAAACGCTTCATGGAGCATCGTTATGCTCAAAGCACGATTCCAAACCGCGAGCCCAAGGGCCATTAACACCCCTAACGCAGCCGCTTCAGTCGGCGTAGCCCAGCCCAGATAGATGCTACCCATCACTACACCGAATACCAGGAGCGGCGGAATGAGATGTTTAAGGCTGGTCAATTTAATCTTTAAGGAGCTTTTCGCCTGAATGGTTCCGGCAAGGCTGGGAAACAGCGTGCAGATAATGGCAATCGCCAGCATGAAAAGCGTAACGAGTAGTAGGCCTGGCACTAATCCAGCGGCAAACAGGCGACCTACTGAAGTCCCCGTCAATGCACCATAGATAATCAGATTCACACTGGGGGGAATCAAAATCCCTAACGTTGCGCCAGCCGCAATCGACCCCAATACCAGACGCTCATTGAACCTACGCTCCCTGAACTCTGGAAGCGCGACGGTGGCAATGGTCGCCGCTGTCGCGACCGAGGACCCAGAAACTGCTGCAAACAGGCCGCTCGCACCGATATTGGTATGCAGTAGCCCGCCGGGCAAACGGCCTAATAGCACCGATAACCCGGTATACATCCGCTGGGTGACGCCGCAGCGTAGCAGCAGTTCGCCAAGCAGGATAAAGAGCGGTATGGCCGTTAATAAAAAGTCGTTCATGACCGCCCATAGCTGGGTACCAAAGGTGCTCAACATGGCTGGGGAGAGATACACCATGGTGCCAAGTGCACTGGCCAAAAATATAGCCACTGCCACATGAACACCAAGCATCATCAGCCCTAGCATAATGGCAAAGCCAATCAGGGCACCGCTAATGTCGATCATAAAGGCTCCCTTTTACTTTCCGGCCTGTTTTCCAACTGGCTCTCAGCCTCTGCCAGGCTTTTGTCCACTTCCTCTTGTAATGAAGGGGGGCCGTAGCATTCGTTAAGCATCTGATAGTTGGTTCTGAGCAGTAACCAGCAACTATGTATCAGCATGCTGGTGGCAACGAATGCAAACAGTGCCACACCGAACAACCACAACCCTTGAGGAATCCATAAAGGGGTTTGCAGTGGTGTACTGGCACGGCTTCCATAGGCAATGCTGGTTTGCCATGTGCCCCACACTTGGAGCAACATAAACATGGTAAATCCCGCCAATAACAGTATCGCCATGCCGTTCAGACAGGCCTGTATCGCAACGGGAAAACGGCTCAGCCCAAGCTCTATGCGTGTGTGCATCCGGTGCATCAGTGCAGCAGAAAAGCCAACGGCAGACGTGATCGCTAAAACATAACCACCAAGTTCATCTACCCCCTGAACCGAGTGCCCCAGTAAGCGGCGAGCCACGATCTCGTAACCAATTAACAAGCAGAGCCCAAGGCATGCATAGCCGCACATAATGGCGGCGATGTTGACCAGCCGCTCAAGCCCTGGAAAGAATCTGATTGATCGCATCAGCGGTGTCTCCTTATGAACCCCGGGCTGATCACTCGATGGCTAAACCACGAGCTTCACCGATGGTGCTATTCCAAAGAGAAGCGCACTCTGCATAATTGGCATTACAGGTTTTAGACCAGGTAGGCAGAATAACGTCGGACACCGCCTCATTGAGTAGCGCTACATCCTCTTCACTTGGCTCAACAAGGGTCATATCGAAACGGTTGTAACCTTCGCAACTATCATCACCGGTCGAGCAGTTCACCGCATCCTGGGTGAGCGTCCTGGCCATATCCCAATACTGGCTTTCCAGATCCGCATAAGCCTCTTCGATGGCCTCCTGTGCTTCAGCGGACATGGCATTCCATGTATCCAGATTCATCATGTGCGCCTGCACCGACCAGCTCACACCTAGCATCAACAAGGAATCGGTGACTTCTGGCCAGTTACCGGTATTACCGGATGTTGGAGAAGTCACTCCACACTCCGCTACGCCACGCTGTAAAGCGGGATAGACTTCCGCGAACTGCAGCGTGATTGGCGTCGCCCCCAAATACTCCAATAAAGCAGACATGCTCGGAGTAAAGGAACGGACACGCTTACCGCGTAAGTCCTCCAGGCTTGCCACATCACCAGAGCAGAAAAACACCTGAGGGCCAAATGGCCATAGTCCCATTACGCGGGCATTAAAGCGCTCCTCTACCCGGTCACTGAACACACCGCGATAAGCGTCAACGGTGCTTTGCAACGTATCGATATCAGGCGATACACCTATCAGGTCAAGACCTTCCAGAAAGGGATCGTCGCGTGAGGCCGAACCAATGGTCGTTTCGACAACATCGAAACTACCGCTACTGACCATGCGCATGGTGTCTTGCATATTGACGCCCACTACGTCCAACGGATTGAAGTTGACCTGAATGTCCAGGCCAGTCCGCTCGCCCAGGGTGGCGTAAAAATCACGTTCCAGCGCCGTATGGTGCTGATGGGTAGAAACAATGCCAATCGCATTCAAACTGAACTGTTCAGCATAGAGAGTGCTCGATGACAGCGCTGCAATCGATACACCAGCAGCCAGCGCCAGATGACGTTTTCTCATGACGATCCCCTTCAGGTTTTAAAGTATGGCTAGATGCGCTGGCGGGAAGGGACTCCCCTGCCCATCGCGGTGGAAACAAGGAAGTTATTCAAGGAATGCCAAGGCTCTGACAGGTGACGCCGAGCCTCCTTTAATGCGCAGAGGAATACCCTGAAAGGTAAATTCACCCTTACCAATGAGGGCTTCAAGGTTCCAAAGCCATTCGTAATGCACCATGCCCAAGTCACGACAGACCCGGTGGTTCTCGAAGATATTTTCATCCACACGGTCGGTGGAGGGCCCCTCTACACCATGTACCATGGAGCCCCGCTCATATAGCCAGCGCGTCGCCTCCGCAGTGACCTGAGCATTGTTCGTACAGATGGTATCGTGAGGCCAGTGACGGGTATTCAAGCCGGTACACATCAGCACGATGTGTCCATCCACCTTTACCCCGGCTTCCCGCTCGGCTGTTTCCAGTGTTTCCCGAGTGATATCGCCGCGATCCCCCACGTGGCGTAGATCCAGACATACAGCCTTGCCCATGAACATTTCTACGGGCATCTCGTCGATGGTCGCCCCCTCCGGATTATTATGTGACAGCGCATCAACATGGGTGCCTGTGTGATCCAACATTCCCAGGTAAAAGGTGGTGAAGGTTAATAGGTCATCCGATGTCCCTTGCTGAAACTTTTTGGAGGCTTCATGGGTGGTGTGCGGAATGACAACAGGGCGTGCCAGGCGGCCCAAGGCGGGTAAGCCATCCTGAAGCGGCAGAGTAAGGTCGATAATGGTAGGCATGACAAAACCTTTGCTAATTCAGTATTGGACTTCAGCGGTAGCAATAGCTTGATCCAGCACTTTTCATGCCAACACACCATGAGACATGCAAATAAATACTTAATATTCAATATCTTAAAATTTAAAACAGAATTTTATTTTTGAATAAATTATTGCATACAATGTTTTTTAAAATAAAAATGCACAAATCGTGACCAATTATTTGAAGGTAACGCCAAATTTGTGCATGAATGTTGCCTACCCGCTGACGGCACGCGACATTGCCAATCGCTCCTGTCGGAGATGCCTCATAGCGTCAGCACTTACCCATATGGGCACGCCTCCCATCAACGAAAACGCCCCGCTTGAAAGGCGGGGCGTATCACGGAATCGTTGATCGTCTTACGATGCTTCAGCATGTAACGTAAAGCCCAAGGCTTTTGTCACCTTCATAATCGTTGCAAAACTTGGGTTTCCATCAGCAGAAAGCGCCTTGTACAACCCTTCGCGAGTCAACCCCGTATCACGAGCAAGCTGTGCCATACCACGGGCGCGGGCAATATCGCCAAGCGCTGCCGCCACCAGGGCAGCGTCGCCCTCTTCAAGGCAGGCTTCAAAGTACAACACCATTTCCTCTTCGGTATTCAAGTGGTCAACGACATCCCATTTACGCAGTGTGCTCATGGTGCCTCCTTCAAATCGCGTGCCAATTGCTTCGCGATATCAATATCTTTTGCCTGGCTGGATTTATCACCGCCCGCCAACAAAATAATCAGCTCATACCCCCGCTGGACAAAATAGACTCGATAACCAGGCCCGTAGTGAACCCTCAATTCCGAGACTCCTTCCCCCAGCGGCTCACAATCCCCGAAGTTGCCCAGCTCAGCCCAACGCAGACGAGCCAGAATTTTCGCTCTGGCCCGAGCATCGCGTAATTTATCGAACCAGTCCGAATAAGTGTCGGTTTCGCTAATTATTTTCATGACCTCAATGTAAACCACAGTTCACATAAGAGCAAATAATCCCTTCAATGCAAACCGCCATACGCACACCTGCAGCCGCAGGATGGCGCCTGTGTGTAGAAGGCATGTTGTGTTATGAGGCAATCAGGAGGCATGGCAAGCGCCTTAAACCATCACTGGCAAGTTAGCGTGGCTTTACGAATGTGGGTTAGCAGAAGATATGGCACAGCGGCCTAATGTGGGACTATAAACAACAAAGAGGGATAAGGTGGGACGAGCGGCGAAATTTAGCGCCATAGATTCAGAGAGTTACATGCAGGCAGGCAGTATAAAGCGCCCGCATGATAGACGCCAACAGTGCCAAAGATGCGCAAATTGAAAAAGAGGCCGTTCCTATGTGGAGCGGCCTTTTTCGTTAGATATTTGGCACTGCCTCACAACCACCCTGCAGACCAAACAGCCCGCCCGATGATGTCTAGCTCGTGCAGTTGATCCTGGGGCACCAGCACTTTGTCATATTCCTTGTTCGCGCTGATGATAGAAACGCCATTGAACTGGCGCTGCAGCCGCTTGGCGTACAGGTGTCCATCCAGCCGAAGAATATAAATACCCTCCCCCTCAATCGTCGTCCTGGTGTGATCGATCAACACCGTGTCGCCGCTGTTCAGCACCGGTTCCATCGAGTCACCATCAATGCGGATCGCGGATAGATGCTCTGGCGTAAGCCCTTGTTTTCGCAATGAATAACGGGTGAAGGAAATGTGTGTCAGAACGCGGCAGTTCTCGTTCCAGGCACCCGCCCCAGCGCTGCACTGTGCGTCATATAGCGGCACAAAGGCGTAGTCCTCCATACCCGGCACTTGCGTAGCAAGCGGTGCCTTACTTTCCTCGGGCTTCATAGCCCCGACGCCGCTGGCTACCCAGTCGAGCGAGACACCCACAGCTTCGGCAAGCTTCGCAACCCCAGAAAAGACTGGTGGAGACTCTCCATTTATCCATCGGTAGAAAGTAGCGGAGGACACACCGGCTGCTTTTGCAGCTAGTTTGCGGCTGCCCATCCTATCTGCCATCTCAGCTATGCGAGTTCCGATCTCGGAGGTGGGAATCGGAACTGAGCCTGAATTATCTTCCATCAGTTCTGATTCTCTCTAAGTTGATGATTTTAGTGGTTTATCACTAATTTGAGACGCTCCGGCCATCAAAAAAGAAACAGAACTCTCATTTATGGTTTGCATGACTATCAATCCTGAGATATGTTTACTCACAAGTGAGGGTTAGACAGCCAGAAAAAACGCCACGGAGTGACGCTATGAAACTGGATATACCTACCAACCCAACGGCGCGATGGGAGTGGATCAAGTATCAGATCCGCACACGCGGCTTAACGTTGGCTGAATTGGCGCGCCGCCTAGACGTCGAGCTTGGTACGCTTGCTGCTGTGAAGCGCACGCCCTACCCACGTATGGAGCGCGCAATTGCTGCTTCGCTAGGCCTGCAGCCCGCCACTATCTGGCCAGAGCGCTGGAACCACGACGGCACACCGTGCCGCGAAAGACCCAACCGCGCAGAAAAACTCACAACTGCAAAAGCGCAGAACCGTTTATGCGACAAGGATAGCGGTTCTAACGTTTCGGCGCATCGTCAAATGGCGGCGGGGGCTTAACCATGAAGCGCGTCAAAGACACCCAAACGCTAGACATCTTTGAGGTACCTGTCCCCGTTACGCCTACCCCTGGCAGCGGCAACTATGCCGCCCAAGTGAGTGAACTGGTGGGCGTGGTACTGAAAGACTGCCCCGTTGACCGTTACGAAGTGGCCGCGCAGATGAGCCGCTACTCCGGTGACGACGTCTCCAAGCACATGCTGGATGCGTGGAGTTCGCCGGGTCGCTGCGACCACAACATCCCTTTCTATCGCATACCGCTTTTGGAAGAAGTGTGCCAAAGCCACGCCTTTACCGATTGGCTCGTGCATTTGCGCGGTGGCCGGGTGGCGTATGGGCGTGAGGCTTTGGCAGCCGAGTACGGAAAGCTCTCGCGTGTGCAAGAGCGTGTAAATGCGGATCTACGTCGCCTAAAGAAGCTAATGGGAGAAGAGCAATGAGCCGCTCGAATTCAAACATCGCGCCAGCGGTTCGGCGTCACTATCGTCTCTGCCGTATGGTGCCGCTCATGGGGGATATGCGCCGTCGAGTTACACGCCGGGCAATTATAAAGGTCGTGTCCAAACTCTTGCTGCTTAAGGTCCAGGATAGTGGTGCGGCCTTGCTGGAAACAGTTAGCACAAAAATACACTGGCTGTTGGTATTCCCCGCTGCTCGGGCTGTTTCGTACATATACAACACTCCCTGTTTTAAGCACCACCTGCGTGTACATATCGCGCTCAGCCAAAAAATTAGTCGCTTCGGCAAGCCGTTCTGTGAGTTCGCGTTTTTCATCAAGAAGCGTCGTCACCTGCTCGCGCATCGAGAGGATATCCTCGCGCAGCGTCTGTATGTGCTCGCGAAGCTCTATCACAAGTGTCGCACTGTCTCCTTCACTTTTAGCGAGATCGATCGCAGCGCGAGCGATGTTAAGCGTTCGGTCGAAACTAGCCAGCAAACCTTTCATGGGCGTTCCTCTAAGGGTGATTTGGGGTTGGGTCGCACCTCCCAATCTACCGCAGAGTGCAACGCCCGCCTATTCCAGCGGGGGCGTGTATGAACTGGTACTCCGCCAAAGAGTTGGCTGGGCTACCAGGTATGCCCAGCACAGAAAGGGGGGTTAAAAAAGCAGCCGATCGCGAAGGCTGGGAAGGCCAACGTCGTATCGGCAGCAAGGCCGTGGAATACGCCTTCGCCGTACTTCCCAAAGAAACCCAAAACGCCCTGCTGTTGGCACAGGCGGATAACGCCGCGCCCACGCCTACTAGCACAGTAGCGCCGCTGCAAGAAGAGCAGCGCCCAAGCCAGCAGCAACTCACCGATGCCCAACGCCAAGTGATGGGTGCCCGCGTTGCATTCGTCCGCGAGATAGAACGCATGAGCAAGATGGTCAGCCAGCAGCGCGCCATCGAAACGTTAGTCGCCCACGCCCAAGCCGACGATCTAACGCCTTACCTCAAACAGCGGGTAGTGCTAGCCAACGACCGTAAAACGGATACCCGCACCCTTAGCGAGCGCACCCTCAAGCGCTGGATCGCTGACTTCCGCAAGCACGGTGAACGCGGCCTCGCCCCCAAACGCCGCAAGGCCGATATGAGCATGCCGCTTTGGGCCGGTGACTTTCTCAAGCGCTACCAGAAGCCGCAAAAGCCCAGCGTAGAAGCGGCCTACCAGCTGCTGGTCGAACAGACCGAGCCGCCGCACCCTTCTATCCATCAGGTGCGCCGCTGGCTTGCCAAGCTGTCACCGGAAGCGCGTGAGCGTGGCCGCATGGGTGCGCATGAGCTGAAAGCCCTCCAGCCCTTCAAGCGCCGCACCAGCGACGCGCTACTGCCCAACGATGTGTGGGTAGCGGATGGCCACACCTTCGATGCCGAAGTGATCAACCCGCTCACCAGCCAGGCTTTCCGGCCCGAGATCACCTTGATCATCGATTGGGGCACCCGCCGCATCGTCGGCTTTGCCCTCAACCTTGCCGAATCCACCGTGGCCACGCTGGATGCCCTGCGCGATGCCGTGAGCCGCGTAGGCATGTTCAACCTGTTCTATGTCGATAACGGTTCAGGCTTTGACAACGCCACTGTTTACGAAGTGGTCGACCGCCTGGGTGGCAGCATTACCCACTCACTGCCCTACAACTCCCAGGCACGCGGCGTCATTGAACGCGCCCACCAAACCATCCTGGTGAAACTGGCTAAAGAGATGCCCAGCTTTATTGGCGCAGATATGGATAAAGAAGCCGCCACCAAAGCGCACAAGTTAAGCCGCCGCGATATTAAACAAGGGTTAAAGCCCGCGTTTATTCCCACGTTTCAAGAGTTCTTCGAGCGCTTGAACGACGCCCTGGATGTTTATAACCACCGGCCCCACAAAGGGCTGCCCAAAGTGCGCGACTTAGACAGCGGCAAGTTACGCCACCAAAGCCCCATGGAAGCCTGGAAAAGTGCCGAGGCCGAAGGCTTCGAAGCGCTCACCGCACCCAGTGATGTGGTCGCCTCGCTTATGCGCCCGCAAGAAGTGCGCAAAACCAACCGTGGCGAAGTGCGTATCAACGGCGGCGTCTACTTCATGGATGCCCTACGCGACTTCCACGGCGAAGAGATCCGCGTGGCCTGGGATTACCGCGACACCGGCTGCGTCGGCATCTTCACCCTAGAAGGTGAATACCTCGGCGATGCTCAGTTGGATGGCAACGCCACCCCCGCGATGCCCGCCAGCATGATCGAACGTGCCGCCGAAAAACGCGAAAAAGGCCAGCTCAACCGCCTGGTGCAAAAAGCCAAGGTGGTTACCGGCAGCGATGTGGAATTCAGAACGATTACCCCCGCCGCCCGCCAATCAGACGAAAAGCAGGCTGCCCAAGGCCGCGCCTACGCCAAGCGGCTGGCCGATCAAGGCACACGCTTTCAGATACCCCACAACAAGATGGAGCGCTATCGGCTCTGGAAGAAGCTGGATGGACAACTACAGCAAGGAGAAGAAGTACCCGCCGCCGCCCGCGAATGGCACGAGCGTTACCAGCACCACAGTGATTTAAAAGCCATCGCCAAAGTGATGGATACCGAAATGGATGCAGGTGGGCGGCAACCCACCCGCACCCGACGGGCCGTCTGAACCACGGCCCATGACACCCGCAGCAATTAAGGAACTGATATGAGCGTCAACACCATTGTACCACTCACCAACGTTGGCCTACTGGCCGCCGCTGTCGAAAGCGCCGCCAACCGCCCACCAGAACTACCTGGCTTGGTGGTCATGTACGGCCCCAGCGGCTACGGCAAAAGCCTGGCAGCCGCCTATGCCGCCAACCTGCACCGCGCCTACTACGTCGAGTGCCGCGAGAGCTGGACGAAAAAAGCGTTCGTGATCGCCATCCTGCGCGAGATGGGCATCATCCCCATGAAGACGCTCAGCGAGATGGTCGACCAGATCGCCGAGCAGCTCTCCCGCTCTGGTCGCCCGCTGATTATTGATGACGTTCAGTACGTCATCGACAAAGCCGCCGCCAACGTATTAACGGACATCTACAACGCCAGCCAAGGCACCCTGATTCTGATCGGTGAAGAGCGCGTACCTGCCTCCATGGCTCGCTTAGAGCGTCTGCATAACCGCGTCCTGGAATGGGTGCCCGCCCAAGCCGCCAGCCTGGACGACGTGTGTGCCCTGGCCGCCAAAAGCTACCCCGACATCATCATCGAAGACGACCTGCTGGACGCCATCAACCACCGTGTTAAAGGCTGCCTGCGCCGTGTGGCGGTGAACCTCTACCAGATCCACTCCGAAGCCAGCGCTCAAGGCTGGAAGACAGTGGGCCTGCGCGAGTGGAGCGAGCAAGACATCCACACCGGCCAACCACCGGCGCGGAGGGGTTAAGGCATGGCGAAACAAACGCAACTCACCGCTCAAGGCCTAAAGGGAGATCGCCAAGCAATGTGGGAAGCCATCCGTAGCTTCCACACCCAAGGCCGCTCTTTTTCGATCACTGATATTTGGGAGCAAATTGCGATCGGCGTTTCGCAAAATCGCGTACGCGACTACTTCACCGGCCTGAGAAAAGCAGGCTTTATCGAATGCACGGCTTTTCCGAAAGGAGGATCTCGCTACTACAGCTTGGTGAAAGACATTGGTGTAGAAGCTCCTCGAGTACGGCGCGATGGCACTCTCCCCCCGCCCCTAGGCAGGGAACAGATGTGGCGAACGCTGAAAATCATTGGTGAGTGTACCGCTGCCGAACTCGCAGATGCCGCCAGTACTCCCGAAGTGTCGGTCAGCCATGAAACCGCCATCGAGTATCTGCGTTACCTCACTTATGCCAAATACGTGACGATCACTCGCCAGGCTACGGCAGGCACGGGTGCCGTTAATGCTAAGTACCGGTTCAACACCAGCCGCTGGACAGGGCCGATTGCCCCACAGATCCGACGCACACAACAGCTCTTCGATCCCAACACCAACGAAGTAGTGTATAGCCGCGTCACCAAAACCGAAGGGGGCGAGCCATGAACGCCATTCGTCGCACCCGCACCGTGGATATCTCCAACTGGGGCGAAGCGCCGCCCCGCTGGATCACCCTGCTCGCCAACGAAGTGCGCGCCACCAATCGCAAGATGGCCGGTGATCGCATCGGCGTCTCGCGCAGCGCGGTATCCCTGGCACTGGCCAACCGCTACCCCAGCCCCTCCACCAGCAGCATCGAAAAGAAGGTGCTACAGGCGCTGGATGGCCTGAACTGCCCCGCTCAGGAACGCACCATCAGCGTGGAACAGTGCCGCGAGTACCGCTCGCGCCCAGCGCCCACCCACAACCCCATGGCCATGCGCCTATGGCGCAGCTGCCAAACCTGCCCGAACAACCCCGACCGCCAGCAGGGAGAAGACCAATGACCCTCAAAGCCACCTGCCCCGAATGCGGCATGAGCGGTGACATGGCCGCGTTCGTCACCCAAGGCGAACACAACCAGGCGCTGGCCGCCGCGCTGGAAATGCCCGCCTTACTGAGCAGCCGCATCGTGCGCTACCTCGGCATGTTCCGGCCCAAATCGCGTGCGCTGGCCAGCGCCAAAAGCGCCCGCCTGCTGGGCGAGCTGAAGGACGTCATCACCCGCGGCGTGATCGAGCGTAAAGGCATTACCCGTGAAGCACCGCTAAAGGTGTGGATGACTGCGCTTGACCAGTTGCTTGAACGCCCACCCAGCAACCTGCCGCTCACCGGCCACGGCTACCTCTATGAAGTGGTGGCCAACTGCGCCGACCGCCACGCCGCTGAGGTGGAAAAGCAGCGTGAGGAGCAAGTTCGTAGCGGTGCCAAACAGCCTGCAAACCGTGCTGCCGTTGCGCCCCTGCGCGAGCGCACCACCGATGACGTACTTGCCGAGCATGAGCGGTTAGCCCAACGCAAGGCACACGTTACCCACCAGCGCCCGCCACAACACGACAAAGTCGCTGAAAGAGCCAACGCCCCAAAGCGCCTGAGCGACCTACTGAAAGAAGCAGCCAGCCAGGGAGAACAGCCATGAACACCATTACCGACAGCGAACTGGAGTACTACGCCGACCGCTTCATGCGCCTGCGTATCGCCCGTCACGGCTTCAACCTGGCCCAGTACCTCGCCAACCCGCTGGTGATCGAGCGGCTAGCCCTGGAGCCAGAGCCATTGCTGCCCCAGCAGCATGCCACCGTGCTGCGCTTCTGGCAGCGCTGGGACACCGGCCTGGCAGCGGTCTCCGAAGCCGCCAGCGAAGACGACGCCGACGCCGAGATCCAGGCCGCCGCCTGGGACTGGCGCGATCTCCTCGACCGCTGGCGTGAAGAAACCGCCGAAGCCGAGCGCGCCCTGGCGCGTATGAACCAGCGCAACGGCGCGTACGTCGAGCCGATGCGCCACCACCGCCACCATGGCCGCAACCGCACTGCCGCCAACTTTGCACGCAAGGGAGCCTGACATGAGCACACACACCGCCAACCCCGTGCTGCGCCTGATCGACACCGACGAAATCGGCAACGCCAGCGTGAGCCAACTGCTGCAAGACATGGGCGCCACCAGCGCCGAGCAGGTGGCCGTAGGCATCACCCGCAGCCACCAGTTTGAACCGTTCGCCGCGCTGATCTGCCTGCACGGCCCCCACACCCAGCGCTATCTCGACGCCATTAACAGCGTCACGCGGGATATCAAACTCGACCAACGTTTTGGAGCCAACCAATGAGCGCCGCTACTGACACCACGCCTGAGATCCCCGAAGGCTTCCGCATGGATGGCAAGGGCCGCCTGATTCCCGAATCCCAGATCACAGAAATCGATCAGATCCGAGATGAACTCGTGCTCTCCATCGTCGACCGCGCCACCGAGCTGCGCGACCAGCTACGCGACTTCAAAGCCGATGTGTTTAGCGAGATTGCCGCGCTCATCGAAACCTCCGCCCAGGAGTACGACGTTCAGATCGGCGGCAAGAAAGGCAACGTGCAGCTCGTTTCCTTCTGTGGTCGCTACAAGGTGCTGCGCGCTATCCAGGAGCGCATCACGTTTGATGAACGGTTGATGGCTGCCAAGGGGCTGATTGACGAGTGCCTGAAGGAATGGACTGCCGATGCCCGGCCCGAACTGGCCGTGATCGTCCAGGACGCATTCCGCGTTGATGATGCGGGCAACATCCGTACCGGCGAGGTGCTCAGCTTACGCCGCCGCTTCAACATCAGCGATCCGCGCTGGTTGAAGGCGATGGACGCCATCAGTGACGCGGTGCAGGTAACAGGCTCCAAGAGTTACATCCGCATCTATGAGCGCGTCGGTAGCACCGACCAATACAAGCCCATCAGCCTAGATGTCGCGGGGGTGTGAGATGAAAAAGCACGTTAGCGCGTATTGCTTTGCCAGCGGAGAAATTCAGGTTGGCTCGCGTATTCCGGGGGGCGCGGTCGTTCTCGTTACAGGGCCCCGAACAGAGCTAAAACGGGAGATCGATGTGGTGGCACGGCTTTCTTATGACAACCGCACACAGTTGGTTCCTGGTGTGCCTGAGTCACGCTCAGTTGAGAGTGCCATTAACGCGGTGGTTGCTTTCGTCAAATGGGCAAAAAGTCGTAGCTGCCCAGCTTGCCAATGGAGAGATCCCGTCGAGCTTGAGCAGCAGTTACGCGGAAAGGTAGGCATCACGGATGACGATGGCCATATCGCCGACCCAGAAGCTTTTGAGACGGAGGCCTAACCATGCCCAGCAAATGCACCTACTTCTACCAACTCCAGGAGCGCGGCATCAGTGCCGCGCAGGCCAAGCAGTGGCTCAAGAAGAACCCGATGCCACGCAACTGGAAGCACAGCGCCTGGCGCTGGGCCGCTGAGAACATGACAGATGAGGTGACCCAATGAGCACCACAACGAATGCCGCACCCATTCGCGTCCGCGATGCCATCGGCGGTTACGCCGCCACCCTGAAGGGCCAGCGTGCTACCTGCGCCTGGAGCGCGGAGGAAGCCGCTCGCAAAGTCGCACGCAAGGTGCATGGCGACCAGGTCGATGTGGTCAGCGCCGAGTTGGCCGAATCCGATGCTAAAGCGGGCGTTAAGTACCGCTACCACATCACCCAGCGAGGTGCCGCATGAACCACGCACTCAAACACGGCGACCGCGTGAGCTACACCCGCACGGTGCGCCGGGGCAACAGCATCAGCATCTCAGCGCGTAAAGGAATGCTGGTCAGCATCAAGGGCGACGTAGCGTTCATCCGCGCCAGTAATGGGCGGTTGATCCACGTCAACGCCAACAGCGTGCGGCCTGCCAGCCAGCCCAACGCCCTCACCGAATCCATCAAGGCCATGCAGGAAGGTGC
Organism: Vreelandella hamiltonii; assembly: GCF_014651775.1. Classification (GTDB taxonomy): domain Bacteria; phylum Pseudomonadota; class Gammaproteobacteria; order Pseudomonadales; family Halomonadaceae; genus Vreelandella; species Vreelandella hamiltonii. The sequence goes on along the minus strand of NZ_BMXN01000006.1, from coordinate 23,498 downwards.
CCAATGAGCGAGCCAACCAAAACCAGCACCCAAGCCATGATCACGATTGAGCCTAATGGCAGTGGCGGCTTCAACGTATACGCCGGATTCAATGGCGATAAACCCGAGTCGCCACAGATGAAAAAGGCCGGCGATTTAGCCCTGCTGGGAATGCTGGCCATCGCCAAAGCGCTGGAGCTTCCAGACGCCCACGCGGCCACCAAAACAACCCTCCACTAAGCGAAACGTCCTGCCAATGGCGGGGCGTCTGCTGGGCGTGGTAGCCCGGCACTGATGAGCAGCCCGGAGGCAACGTATGGCAAGGGGAAAGCGATCACAGATCACGATGACCGACATCGGACCAGAAAAGCTGTGCACGAAATGCGGCGAGTGGTGGCCGGACGATAGCGAGTTTTACTATCTGACCAATGGCTTAACCATCCAGCCATGCAAGGCCTGCTATGAGCAACTGCCATCCGTGATCCGTAAGCGGGCAAAGCAGCGTAAACAACCGCAGCCAATGAGGTGATCAATGAACAAATGGCAGCAATTAGAAGAGCAGCTATCGGGCGTTTTTGGAAATGCCACTGTATTGGCTGCTGGCCATAAAGTGACGTTCAGTAAGTGCCTTGACGGCGAGAAGCTTGTGATCCGTGTAGGCGTAGACGGCTGGATCAAGGGTATCTGGATGTCCGTGGACGAACATGGCCAGCCGGAGCACCCAGAGGGGTGCTTCTACTGTCCGCAACGCTACCGCCCCTGGAAGCTCAAAGAATACCCCAGCCTGAAAAAAGTGTACGGCAAGAAACAGGCAGACAAGATGACGGCGCTGAGAACAGTGCAAGTTATCCCCTACTGGAACAGCCCCAAAACGCTGATCAGCCACCTCAAAAAGAACTTCCCTGACCTGGAGCTGATGAACAGCGAGGTAGCGTCATGATCAGCAAAGGCAAGCTGGCCCAAATCCACATCGCCAAGGCCCAGCTGGGCCTGACCGATGAGGACTACCGCGCAATCCTCGCCCGCACGGCGGGCGTGAGCAGTGCCAAAGAACTCACCAACCGAACCGTTGGCGGCGTGATGTACGAGTTCCGCCGCCTCGGTTTTGAACCCCAGCCCGCCAAAAAAGCGGGCCGGAAGGCGCCCCGCCCGCCGCGCTCACGCCAGAACGTGATGAGCAAGATCGAAGCCATGCTCACCCATGCAGAACGACCATGGGCCTACGCCGACAGCATGGCAAAGCGGATGTTCAACGTTGAGCGGGTGGACTGGCTGGACGATGACCAGCTACACCGCCTGATGACCGGGCTCATCATCGATGCCAAGCGGCAAGGACGGTACCCCAATGACCTCAAATGACGATAACCTCGATTTTGGGTTCGATGAGATTCCCAAAGATGTCCTGGAGCGCCTGCCAGACCCAGAGCTGGCACGCCACTGGCCTCAGTCTCTGGTGGACATGCTGCAGGTGATTGAAGCGGAATACGTCGAGATAGGCCTGGAGCCACGCATCGCCCAACGCCTGGCGTTTTCCACCCTAAGAATTCTGGCGTATTACCACGGCGGGCAGGTATTCTATTTAGCCAAAGGGGATCAGCTCGACCGAGCGCTGCGCGACCATCAAATATGGTGCGAGTTTAACGGCAGCAACCACGCCGAGCTGGCACGGCGCTACGATAAGAACGTGATCCAGATCTACAAGATCCTGGCCGAGCAGCGGGCACTGCACCGCAACCGCATCCAGCCAGGGCTGTTTTAAGGGAGGGGGAACACCATGAAAGCATTTGCAGGAGCTGCCCTGGCATTAGTGGCAACGGCAGCCACCGCTCAATCGGGACCGTCATTTTCGGAATACAAAGTTTCCACTGAGGTTGCCGCAGATTTAGCAGCCCTTTGCAGAGTCGAGGTACAACAAGAGTACGGGGAGCGATGCGATCGTTTCTATAGCCACATGGAAAGTCACATGGCCCTCTATGCACAATTTGCCAACCGCTTAGCCAGCGAAGGTAATGACGCATACGGCAATGCAGACACCGTGGATCTGGAAATGCACCAGCGCACCGTCTCCAGGCTCAACGAAAACATGCAGTACATCAATACAATGGCAGAGCTACACTTGAGATAAAGCGACCTACCTGAACTCCCAACAAACCCGCTTCGGCGGGTTGTTTGCTTTCTAAGGACTACTCCTCGCCCCGCTGAAGTTTCTCCAGCACCTCCAGATACTGCTTCGCGGTCGTGCGCTGCTGCTCCAAAAACTCATGAGCTGTCATCTTTCCTAGGCCATCGGGAGCACTTCCCTCAAAGCTTTGCTCTAGCCGAGCAATCAACTCTGCGTTGAGGCTGCGATGGTTCAGCTCTGCCTCGGCCTTTAGCTTTTCGTACAGGCTGTAGGGCAGGCGGAATTGTGAGCGATAGGTATCATCTTTTTTCATAGTGACAGTTTGACACTCAAAAAGGGGTGTTTTATAGTGACAATGTGTCACTAAGGAGAGACGCATGACCCAATACAAAACCCAGCTTCGATTTCCCAGCCGCACGCAGGTTGAAGAAATCAAGGTGCTAGCCCGGCGGCAGCAGCGTTCAATGAACGCGCAGCTTTTGTATCTAATCCAGCAAGGTATGGAGCATGAAAAAGCAAAGAGCAAATGAAAAAGCCCCCGGCGCTGCAACGCCGAAGGCTTCTAGTAAACACACCAACGTTCGTGAAGGTGGCATAATGGATACTACTATGGACCCCGTTCCACAGCAATATAACGCACTGAGCAGCATCGTCCGTCTCAATGGTGAAACCCCTACTACCACGAGCCTGATCATTGCGGAGCAGTTTGGTAAGCAGCATCGCCACGTGATTCGTGCGATCAGATCAATTCTCGCTAACCCCGATTACACTGAAACTGGGGGACTGCCCAATTTTGCGCAGTCGTCTTATTACAACGAGCAGGGGAAGAAGCAGCCGTGCTATCACGTCACCAGAGACGGCTTCACGCTACTTGCCATGGGGTTCACTGGGCGCGAGGCGATGCGGTTCAAGCTTCGATTCATAGAGGCTTTTAACCATCTGGAACAGAGTGTGCATGCCATGCACCACCGGGAAACAGCTCGATTGCGCCACGCCTTGGTGACTCGCGAGCCGCGTTGGTCGGCTTTGGCTCGCTACCACACGATGGGACTGATGCAGTTCGAGATCGCCAAGCTGATGGGAGTTTCACGTGAGACTGTGCGTAAGGAGCGTTACGCCATGGAATCGCTTGGCCTACTCCCTCCTTCTATCGAAACTCAACAACTCAGCCTGCTGACAGGAGGTGACGCATGAACGTTTCACCAATCAACCGCCGTCAGTCGCTTCCCGAGTCGGCGCGCGACGCGCTCGACCGCATGGACGCCATTGGTGATGGCTGGGCCGCCGTGAGTGACTTGATGGTGCCCGAGCCCGATTTGCACGTGGTCAACCGCGAACGTCTTTGCCGCTTGATGGAGATTCTGGCCGGTGAGTACCGCAAGGCCAGCGAGGAGTTGTCAGCCGCGCTGCAGTCGCGTTAAATACACACAGAGCGCCCGAGCGGCCTGACTGCCAGAGTGCCTTTGCAAATGCCCACCCCACGGTGGGCATTTTTCTTTAATCCCCGCTAATCCCGACGCCTTACCCTACCGCCCTATCCTGAACCTCACTGCTCTGTGCTCCGTTCACCTGCAATGAGGATCTCTCGCCATGCCCCGTGACGACATCTCTATCCATTTCCGACGCCGTGAATTCGCCTGCAAATGCGGCTGCGGGTTCGATACGGTAGACCTTGAAACCCTGACACTGCTGCAAGACATTCGTCTTCACTTCAATGCCCCCGTCATCATCAACAGTGGGTGCCGTTGTGCAGCCTACAACCGCCGGGTAGGCGGTGCTGCCGCCAGCCAGCATGTGTTTGGCCGCGCCGCCGATATCCGCGTGCAAGGCATCGACCCCGCCGTGGTAGCCACCTACGTGGAAACCCAGCACCCCACGGCCAGCGTGGGTCGCTACAACACCTTCACCCACGTAGACACACGCACAAGCGGCCCTGCCCGCTGGCCTCGGGGGTGAGTATGCAATGGCGCGAACTAGCCACCACCGTGGGCGGTATGGCCCCGCTGATCGGCAGCGCCCTCGGCGGCCCCGCTGGGGCAGCCGTGGGCCAACTAGCCGCCAAAGCCTTAGGCGTTGCCGCCACCCCCGACGCCGTCGCCCAAGCACTCGCCGACCCAGACGCCGCCATCAAGCTCCAGCAGCTTGAAAACGACCACCAGCAAACCCTCACCCGCATGGTGCTAGAAGCCGAAAGCGTGCGCCTTGGCGAGGTAAACAAAACCATGCGGGCCGAAGCGGCGAGCAACGACGCCTATGTACGCCGTTGGCGGCCTACCTTTGGCTATCTCACGGCGCTTGCCTGGGTCATCCAGTGCGTGGCCATTGCCTGGTCGATTGTGGCCACGCCTGAGCAAGCGGGGGTCGTGGCACAAGCGGTGACCGCACTGACACCTATGTGGGGCATTGCCTTGGCCATGCTGGGAGTTAACGCCACCTGCCGAAGCCGCGACAAACAAGTGGCCGCAGGCCAGCAGCCCAGCGGCTTTATGGATGCCGTTGTAAAGCGCGTTGGCCGCTAACCAACCAATAAGGGAACATCATGGAGTTCATAAACTGGGCAGCCGCCAAGCTGCTATTCGATGTGCTGCAAGCCCTCTTTATGGGCGTCATGGCCGCGTACGTGTACTGGCTCAATAAGCACCGCGCCAGCCAGAGCGCCATCAAGGAAACCCATACGCGTATTGATGGCGTGGAGAAAAAGGTGGTGAACCTGGAGCACAAGATGGAACGCCTGCCGAATCACGAAGACCTGAACAAGCTGCAAGAGCAAATGGCGCGTACCAACGTGCTATTAGCTGAAATTAACGCCAGCCAGAAAGCGACATCGGTGCAGGTCAACCGCATGAATGACTATCTGATGAACCAGCCGCGAGGGGGTCACTCATGAACCAGAGCTTTCAAGACTTCGAAACCGAAGGCCGCCGCCTGGGCATCCTGCGGATTCTGTCGCGCCGCAGCCAGTTCACGACCAACGAATACAGCCTGAACGATGAGCTGAAAGGTGCCTACGCCCACCACATCAGCCGCGACAAGCTACACGGCGATATTGCCTGGCTGGAAGAACAAGGCCTGGTGATTGCCCAGCAGCCCCGCGCTGGCTGGATCGTGACCCTCACCTCTCGCGGTGCCGACTGTGCCGAAGGCCTCGCCAATGTACCCGGCGTCGCCAAACCGCGACCGGGAGCGTAACCATGCCGCCCCGTAACAAGGTGTTCGACCTGCCCCAAGAGGTGCGCGAAGAACTCAACGAGAAGCTTGTTAGCAGTGGCTTCCAAGGCTACGAAGCGTTAGCCGGGTGGCTCAGCGAGCGCGGTTATAACGTTTCCAAGTCCAGCGTTCACCGCTATGGCCAGGATCTCCAGGAGGAGTTCGAAGAAGCCATGGGCGACGTGCGTAAAACCACCGAGCTTGCCCGCGCCATGGCCAGCGACGGCGAAGACGAAAGCGGCCACCTGATCGACGCCACCGCCCGCATCGTGCAAGACCAGCTGCTGCGTATCTCTATCGCCATGCGCAAAGCCGAAGAAGACCCCGCCAAAGCCGCCAAGCAGCTCGGCAGCGTGACCAAAGCGCTGGCCGATATTGGGCGCGTATCACTCAGTCAGAAAAAATGGGCCAAGGAGCTGCGGGTGGAAGTGACCAAAGAAGCCGCCGCCAAGGCTGAAACAGCAGGCCGTGCCCAGGGGCTATCCAATGAAGGTGTCGCGGCACTTCGCGCTGCCATCCTAGAGGGCATGTCGTGAGCGCCGCCATTGATCAAAGTGTATTGCTGCCCTACCAGCAGCGCTGGGTGAAAGACACATCGCCTGTCAAAGTCATTGAGAAGTCGCGGCGTATCGGCCTGTCCTACGGCGAAGCGGCAGACGACGTGCTGTATGCCGCCTCCAGCGAAGGGGCTAACGTCTATTACATCTCCTACAACAAGGAAATGACCCAAGGCTTTATTCAGGATTGCGCTGGGTGGGCCAAAGCCTATCAGGCCGCTGCCAGCCAAATCGAAGAGTCAGTGATTGAAGCCGAAGACAAGCAGATCCTCAGCTACACCATCAAGTTCGACAGCGGCAACCAAATCCAGGCCTTTACCTCCAACCCGCGTAACCTGCGCAGTAAAGGTCGCCCTGGCGAGCGCCTGGTGATTGATGAAGCCGCGTTCGTGGATGACATCCAGGAGCTGCTAAAAGCGGCGATGGCCATGACTATCTGGGGCGGCCAGATTCGCATCATCAGCACCCACAACGGCGAAGATAACCCGTTCAATGAGCTGGTCAATGACATACGCGCCGGTAAGTACGACTACAGCCTGCACCGTGTTGACCTGGACGACGCCCTAGCCGATGGCTTTTATAAGCGCATTTGCAGGGTCACCGGCCAGCAGTGGACCCGTGAGGGCGAAGCCCATTGGCGGCAACAGTTGATCAACCGCTATAAGCCGAACGAAGACGAAGAGCTGTTCTGCATTCCTGCCCAGGGCGGCGGTAGCTACTTAACGCGGGTCATGATTGAGGCGTGCATGGCTCCCGCCCCGGTACTGCGCTTTAACGGGACTCGGGAATTTAACGCCATGCCCGAACCCTTGCGGGCTGCCGAAATGGCCGACTGGATCACCGACAACCTGAAGCCTGTGCTGACCACGCTTAACCCACGCCGACAACATGCGTTGGGGCAAGACTTTGCCCGTAGCGGTGACCTCTCGGTCATTGCCCCCATGGAGATCGGCGATACCCTGCACCGCACGGTGCCCTTCCTGATGGAAATGCACAACGTGCCGTTCAAGCAGCAAGAACAAGTGTTGTTTGCTATTGGTGACGCGCTGCCACGCCTATGCGGCGTCGCCATCGACAGCCGAGGTAACGGCGCGTACATGGGCGAAGCGGCCACGGATAAGTGGGGCTCCATCGTTGACCAGGTGATGGCCACCGAAAACTGGTACCGCGAACGCATGCCCCGTTACAAGGCTCGCTTTGAGGATGGCTCAATCACCATTCCGAAGGATGACGACTTAGTCGATGACCACCGCGCCTTCAAGCTGGTACGCGGCGTTGCCCGCCTACCCGAAGGCAAAACCAGCGGCGAACGCCACGGCGATGGCGCAATGGCTTGCGTACTGGCCGACCACGCCGCCGAACTGGAAGCCATTGAGATCGAATTCACCCCCGCGCCCCTGCCTGGTGCTTCCCGCCAGGACGACGACAGCGACGACATTGAACCCAGCGGCTTTGGAATAGGAGGCGGCGCATGGTAAGCCCCACCGCGAAGTATCGGCGCAACCTGGTCAAAGCCAACGCGCCCGCTCTGAAAGAGCAGCAAACCAACGACGCCCGCATCGGTCAGCTCAAGCGCGAATTTGCCGAGCACCCCACGAAAGGCCTCACGCCTGCGCGCCTGTACCAGATCCTTGAAGCTGCCGAACAAGGCGACTTAAAGGCGCAAAGCGAGCTGTTCGATGACATGGAGGAGAAAGACCCCCAGATCGGTGCCGACTTGGGCAAGCGCCGCCAGCTCGCCGCAGAGCGCGAATGGCAGATCGTACCGCCAGATAACGCCAGCGCCCAAGAGAAACGCGCCACCGAACACGCCATTGAGGTGTTCTCAGGGCTTGAAGTCGAAGACCTTATTCTGGATCTCGGTACCGGCATCGGCCACGGCTGGGCGAACCTTGAGCTTTCATGGCAGCGAGATGGCGCACTGCGCTACATCGAGCAGCCCACGCTGCGCCCCCATAGCTGGTTCAGGCTCCACCCGGATGACCAGAACTGCATCACGCTGCGGGACAACAGCGCCACCGGTGCCGAGCTATGGCCGTTGGGCTGGGTGCAACACCGCCACCGCGCCAAGAGCGGCTACGTCGCCCGCATGGGCCTGCACCGCATGCTCGCATGGCCCTACCTGTTCCAGAACTACGCCCTGGGGGATCTCGCCCAGCTGCTTGAAATCTACGGCCTACCGGCCCGCATCGGTAAGTACCCACGCAACGCCACTGAGCGAGAGAAAGCAACGCTGTTGCGTGCAGTGGTCACGCTGGGCCAGAACGCCGCTGGCATCATCCCAGAGGGGATGGGCATCGAGTTCATGGAAGCGGCAGGCAAGGGAGCGTCTGCGGATCTCTACAAAGCCATGATGGACTGGTGCGAACGCGCCAAGGCGAAAGCGATCCTAGGCGGCACGCTCACCAGCGGTACCGGCGAAGGCACCAACACAAACGCCCTGGGCAACGTGCATGAACGTGGCCAGATGAGCCTGATCCGCTCCGATGCCCGCCAATACGCAGGCAGCATTCACCAGAGCATTTTATGGCCCATGGCCGCGCTCAACTTCGGCATCGACAAGCCACAGCGTGCGCCACGCTTCTACCTCGACTGTGGCGAGACCGAAGACCTGGAGCGCCTCTCCAAGAGCTTGCCGACTATTGTGGACATGGGCGTAAAAGTGCCCATGTGGTGGTTCCATGAGAAATCCGGCATCCCCAAAGCGGCCAAAGATGAAGAGGTGCTAATGCCAAAGGCAGCGCCAAACCCGTTTGGGGCACTACGCCTGCCTGCGTCTAAGCCACCGCTAGCCGCCCTACGCCAGGCACCCACACAACCGGGCCAGCCGAGCTACTACCGCGATGCCACCCTCGACCAGCTCGACGACCAGGCGCAGCCAATCGTCACCGGCTGGGTCAACCAGGTGCAGCAGCTCGTTGAACAAGCAGAGAGCTTCGAGCAGCTGCAAGAGCTGATCGCCACGGCCTTCGATGACCTGGATGAAACCGAGTTGGCCAACGTGATGGCCACCGCGTTTGAAGCGGCTAACCTGGCAGGCCGTGCCGTGGAGGATGAGGAAACCGGCGATGCCGATTAGCGCCCAGTTCAACCGCCCGTTCCCGGAACAGGTCACGTTCTTCCGTAACAAGCTGAACCTGCCCACCACGCGCTCCGGCCAGATCACCCGCGACCAAAACGACGCCGCGTTCGTGGTGGCGGGTGCCACTAAGGCGGATCTGCTCGCCGATCTGCGCGGCGCGGTGGACGATGCGATTAGCAACGGCCAAAGTTTGGGTGAGTTCCGAAAGCAGTTTGAGGAGATCGTGGCTAAACGCGGATGGACGGGCTGGACAGGCGAAGGCAGCAAAGCAGGCCGCGCCTGGCGCACTCGGTTGATCTACAAGACGAACCTCGATACATCCTACGCCGCTGGCCGCTGGCAGCAGATGACCGACCCCGATGTGGTGCGCCTGCGCCCCTACTGGCGCTACATCCACAACACCATCGAGAACCCACGCCAGCAGCACCAGCGCTGGAACAACCTGGTTCTGCGACACGACCATCCGTGGTGGCAAGCGCACTACCCGCCAAATGGCTGGGGCTGCAACTGCGGTGTGGAAACCCTGAACGAACGCGGCCTGCGCCGCCTAGGCAAGGAAGGGCCAGACGCAGCACCGAATGACGGCACCTATGAAAGCGTCGATAACACCACCGGCGAAGTCGTCACCGTGCCCAACGGCATCCAACCAGGGTGGGACTACGCCCCAGGGCAAACAGCAACGGAGCGTGCGATCGCCGCCAGGCTGAACCGGCTGGATAACGTCGAGGCCACCATTGCCCGGCAGAACGTCGCCGACCTAGTGCAGGCACCGCTGTTCAGTCGATTTTTCAATGGTGAGATCCAGGGGGAATATCCAGTGGCGGTAGTGCCGCCACTGGAACGACAAGTATTGGGCGCCGAGTCGCCGGTAGTGCTGCTCTCACAGCAAAGCTTGCGCACCCACCTCGAACGCCACCCCGAGATTGGCCTTGATGACTATCGCCGCGTGCAGCAGCTGCTTGACGATGGCCAGGTGTACCAACTACCCGACCAACCGGGTCGCTTGATCTACCTGGTCATCGAAGGCGTTACCTATCGCGCCGCACTCAAGCGCACGCAGGATGGCAAGAAGAGTTATTTCCTGACGCTGTTCAAGAGCCGCACGGATCAGCCGCCGCCCCAAGCGGAGCGTTTGCGATAAGCCAAGAGATAGAGAAGGAGTAAAGCGAGGCGTGGCCTGCCGCATGGGAGGCACCCATGCTAGCCCTCATCAACGCTCGTTCGATGAGCGAAGGGGTCGGTAGCCATACCGAGGACAGGCACTCACAGTATAGGAGAGAACCATGATCACCATCAACGCGAACACCGACGCCATCGAACGGGCCATCACCGACCTGATCAACAAGGGCAACGACCTCACCGCACCGATGAAGTCGATTGGTGGAGAGATGGTCAACCGCACTCAACAGCGGTTCAGAGACAAGGAAGCGCCGGACGGCACGCCCTGGGCACCCAACTCCCCAGTGACTGAAAAACGCAAAGGGCATGGCCGCGTACTCGAAGGCGAGAACAAGCAGCTCGCCAAGCAGTTCAGCTATAGCGCTTCAAGCGATGGGGTAGAATGGGGTAGTCTGATGGACTACGCCGCCATGCAGCACTTTGGTGCCAATCGTGGTGAATTTGGTGAGGGCCGTTACAAGACAAAGTCAGGAACATTCCCCATCCCTTGGGGTGACATCCCCAGCCGTGAATTTATCGGCCTGAACGATGATGACGAAGACGAAGTGCTGGGCATCCTCGCCGACCATTTGAGCCTCTGACCCCGAGCCGCCAGAAACGCCCTGTCAGCGCCGCAAGGCGCTACCCCGCTACGCTGGCACACATTTCTGCCGCAAGGCGCGTTAGACCCGCGTTAGATTTTGATTGGGACGCTTTCACCTGTATCACTGCATGTAGTATCGTCGTATAAACACAGAAGAATACTAAACTCTAGGGACCAGGGCGCGTATTGATGACTGAGGCAACGATAGAAATGGAACGCTTTCACTTGGTTTACGATGGCCCAGCGTTGCAGGGGCACCAGATGGATGTGCGGGCCTTAGCGCCTGCGCTTCTCTCTGTGGGAAACCTAGTTGAGCAGGCAAATGAAGTGCTTAACGGAGACAGAGCGAAAGTTTATGTAAATGTTAATGCATCCTTTAAAACCGGCTGCTTTGGCATTGATCTCGATACAACCCAATCGCTCATGCAAAAAGCGATAGATCTTGTCTCGTCTAACCCAGTGGTTTCGATCGGAACGATTTGCACAATATTAGGCCTTTCTGCTCGCGACGGTATCAAAGGCGTCATTGCTGTTGTGCGTTGGATTCGTGGCCGAAAAATCACACGTATAGAGCCGCTGAGTGACGGTATAGTCACACTATACATCAATGATGAGCAGCTTCAGGTAGAAGAGCGAGTACTGGCCCTCATTCAGGATTATAAAATCCGCAAAGCCTTAGAAGGCATGATCGAGGAGCCCTTGAACCATGAAGGTATCGAGTCAGTCTCGGTTATGCCTCGCAAAGGCGCTGAACCAGTGGTGCACATAGAAGCTGATGAAGCTGCTTACTTCCACGCACCAGCACCTGAAGACGAAATTCTCGACTCGCTTGAGTACGAGACCAACCTGCAAGTCGCTAACGTACCTTTCCATGATGGCCATAAGTGGCGGTTCACAGAAGGCGGCGGCGGAAATACTTTCTATGCCGACATCATGGATTTCAAGTTTTTGGAGCGGGTTCAGCTTAACCAAGAAAGGTTTGCAAAAGACGATATCCTCAAAGCCAGAGTTCGGCGTGAACAAAAAATGACCGTTCAAGGGCTGAAGGCAGAGTACTCAATCTTGGAAGTGCTAGAGCATAGAAACGCTGCACCAAAAGTACAGCTAGGTATAGATTTTGATAAGCAGTAACCCACGCCAGAAAAGCTTTAACCCACGCTAAATCCCGCCAGCCTCCCCCGCCCCCGATCATGGGGGCATGAAAACACACAGCCTTCAAACAAAGCCCCGCGTCGCCGCCTGCGCTCTCCGAGTGCAGATCACTGACGACAAGACGCGCCTGATGCCTGCTGGCACCTTTCACGCACCGCGTGGGGCTGCTGAAGGCACCGGCCCCTGGCACCTGTCTGCCGAAGCCGCGCAAGCCATCATCCGCTTGGCCGCTGCGCGCAGCACCGATATCGCCATCGACTACGAACATCAGATCCTCTACTCCGAAAAGAACGGCCAGCCCGCGCCTGCGTCTGGCTGGGTCGACCCGCGCTCGCTTGAGTATCGGGAAGATGGCCTGTACGGCACGGTGACTTGGACGGCCAAGGCGCGTGCTGCTATCGAAGAGGGCCCCAACGGCGAGCCGCCCGAATACCGCTACCTCTCCCCCGTATTCCCCTACGACGCCAACGGCGTGCCGCTCGATCTGCTGCACCTGGCGTTGACCAACACCCCCGCCATTGATGAGGGCGCGGCGCAGCTGGCCGCCGCTCGGATGGCGATTGCTCATGACGTCACTGATGACGCCCAGGAGATCGACACCGTGAAACGTGAACAACTGATTGCCACGCTCGGCCTGGCCACCGATGCCACCGACGAACAGATCGACACCGCCATCGCAGCCTTGAAAGCCGCCAAGGCAGATGCCGACGCCTTCCGCGCCGCGTTAGGTGCCAAAGACGACGCGAAGCCAGCGGAAGCCGTGGCTGCGCTCAAGGCTTCCAGTGCAGCCGCATCGGTAGACATGACGCAGTTCGTGCCCGTGGCCGTGTACCAGGAAACCACTCAGCAGCTTGCGGCCCTGAAAGCCAACAGCAACACCGCCGAGCTGGACGCGCTGATCACCGAAGGCCTCGCCGATGGCCGCATTCCCGGTAAAGCCACCGCCGATTGGCTGCGCACGCAAGGCCTGGCCGCCTGCAAGGCTCACATTGAAGGTGCCCCAAGCATCGCCGCACTGAAAGCCACCCAGACCCAAGGCAAGCCCCCAGAAGGCGCAGAGACCAAAGGCGACGACCAACTGACCGCCGCCGAGCTGGCGGTGTGCAAGGCGGCTGGCCTGACACCTGAGCAATACCGCGAAGCGAACCCCGCATAACGACGGCACACCCTAACTCCGCAAGAGGATATCACCGTGGCTCTTAGCAAAAACCGCAATACGCCGTACCGCCATAACACCAGCCGTAGCTACCCCCTGGCAGCCAGTGCGGTGGTGTTTGCCGGTGGCATTGTCGCACTGGCCGCCAGTGGCTTTGTGGCAGCGGGCACAACCGCAACCGGCCTGGTGGCCGTTGGCGTGGCCACGCACTACCAGGACAACACCACTGGCGATGCGGGGGACCAGCACGTCGATGTGAAAGTTGGCTGCTTTGCCTTCGACAACTCCGCTGCGGCAGACGAAATCACCGCCGCTGATGTTGGCAAGCCCTGCTACCTGGTGGACGACCACACAGTGGCCAAAACCGATGGCGAGGCGACCCGCTCCCTTGCCGGAATCATCGACGGCGTAGACGACTTCGGCGTGTGGGTGCTGATTGACCCCACCTCCGGCGTCTACCTGTAACGCCCTATTAACGGCCCGTTTGGCCCAAGAGGATAGCAACCATGGATTTGAATAACGCCAACCTGAACGCCCTGTTCAAGGCCTACCGGGCCAACTTCCAGCAAGGCTTTAACTCTGTCGGCGACGCGGGCAGCGTTTACGAACAGTACTGCACCGTCGTGAACAGCACCACCGCTGTGGAAGTGTACCCATGGCTCAAAGCCTTGCCGCGTATGCGTGAGTGGCTGGGTGATCGAGTCATCCACGGCCTGGAAGGCGCGGACTTCTCGATCAGGAACCGCAAGTTCGAGCTGACGGCTGGCGTGCCTCGCGACAGCATCGAAGACGACACCTACGGCCTGTATGCGCCGGTGTACGAAGAGTTTGGTCGCTCCAGCCGTCAGCACCCCAATGAAATCGCCGTTGAGGTACTGGCCGCCAACCCAATCTGCTACGACGGCAAGCGCCTGTTTGCCAATGACCATCCGGTGCTGGATGCCAAAAACAAGCTGGTCGGCGTTTCCAATGATATGGGCGGTAATGGCGCGGCTTGGTACGTCATGGACTTAACCCGCGCCATCAAGCCGATGGTGTTCCAGAAGCGCCGTGATTATGACTTCCGCGCCCTGACCAATTTGAACGACACCCAAGTCTTCATGACCGACAACTTCCTCATGGGCGTAGACGCCCGAGTGAATGCCGGTGCAGGCCTGTGGCAACTGGTGGTGCGTTCTAACCAGCCGTTCAACGCAGAGAACTACGAGCTGGCTCGCAAAAAGCTTCAGGAATTGAAGGGCGACCATGAGCGGCCACTGGCCCTGCGCCACAGCCACACCATGGTGCCGAGCAACATGGAAGGCCCTGCACGACGCGTTCTCACCAACGCCATGAATGAGGCAGGCGCGACCAACGAATGGGCCAACACCTCACAGCTCATCATGAACCCCTGGCTGCCCAGCGCAGCGGCATAACGGAGCACTAACCCATGCCGTACTGCACGAAAGCAGATCTCATCGCCCGGTTCAGCGAAGGCGAGCTACAAGCCATCGCCCATGACGCCAGCGGTGAGATCGATAACGCAGCCGTCGATCGCGCCTGCGACGACGCCAGCGGCGAGATCGACGGCTACGTCAGTGCGGCGGGCTACCCTGTGCCGCTCTCGCCTGTACCGCGCATCGTCACCGCCTACGCCTGCGACATCGCCCGTTACCGGCTCTACGACGAGCACGCCACGGATCAAGTGCAAAAGCGCTACGACGACGCCGTGAAGTTCTTGCGTAGCGTGTCACGAGGTGAAGTGAAGCTGGGCATCTCGACCGGCCCTTCATCCAGCAGTGCAGGCAGCGTGCAAATGAACCCAGGCCGCCAAGTGTTCTCCGGCGGCGGTTTTTAGGAGATGGCAATGAGTGCCAAACAGACCACCAAAGCAGCGCCCCCGCCACGCCCGCGTGTAGATGTGTCGGTGCGCGTCAAAACCAAATCACCCGGCATCAAGCGCCAGGTGTGTGGCGTCATCATCACCAATGAGTGGAAACGGCTGCTGCTGGATGACAAGGGCAGTGCCTATAAAGCCATTGCCCGTGACCCCGCGCTGGTAATGGAGCAACTCCCCTACGAGCCGCTATCGGACGCTGAAGTAGCCGCCGACAAGCTACCCAGCAAAGAGAAAGAGGCCAAGTAATGCTCTCGCTCACGCCCTGGCTAGCACGGCTCAACGCGCTGGATGGCCCCAAGGTTCAGCTAGCCGCTGATGTGGACGCTGCCCAGAACACAAAGCAGAACCCCAGCAGGATGCTGGTGCTAGGGCGTGAGACCGTCACTCACCACGACATGAGTAGCGGAGCCGATCACCTGGTGCGGCCAGAGGTGCTGCTCGTCACCAGCATTCAGCGGCGCAATTTACCGCTGGGCAATACCGATGATGAGCTGGCACTACTGCGCGAGCCAATGCTGAACAGCCTGATCAACTGGATACCGGACGACTGCGACAGCGCCATCAAATGGCAGCGCGGCCAAATCCTGAGCCTAAAGAGTCACGCCCTTTTCTGGGTCGACGTATTCACCACTGAATACCGGTGGTAGGAGAACGAACCGTGAGTATGAAAACGAACCGCCGGGCGCTCAGAGTCGCCCTGGAATCCGAATACAACGACGGCACCACCACACCGGATGCCGCCACCCAGGCCGTGTTAGCGCGTGAGATCACGTCCACGCCGCTGGCCGGTAACAATATCGAGCGCAATTTCGTGCGCCCGTACTACGGCAACTCACCGCAGGCACCGGGCGAGAAGCACGTTCAGGTGGTGGTGGAAGTCGAGGCGAATACCAGTGGTGAGCTAGGCACGCCTCCGCCTTGGGGCACCATGCTACGTGCCTGTGGCTGGAGCGAAGTCGTCGTTGAGGGCGAAAGCGTCACCTACAGCCCGGTGTCTGAAAATGAAGACAGCTGCGTGTTCTTCGCTCACATGGACGGCAACCTGCACAAAGGGCGCGGTGCCCACGGCACGCCAGAGTTCACGTTCAACGGTAACGGCATCCCAACGATCCGGTTCACGCTTTACGGGTTGATCAGCCCTGTGACGCAAGAAGAGCTGCCTGCCGTCACGCTCACTCAATGGAAGCAAGCGCTGGTGGTCAACAGCACGAACACCGAACAGCTCAGCTTCATGGGGGCCACCGTCCCGTTCAGCCAGTTCACTTTGAACATGGCGGGCCAAGTGGAGCATATGTCCGAAGTCGTCGGCGGTGCTGACATCGAGATCACCGGGCGCGGCCCCTCCGGCACGTTGCAAATCGAAGACCCTGGCGTCGGCGTCAAGGACTACTTCGCGGTGCACCAGAACGCAGAGACCGGGGTGCTCACGCTCACCCACGGCAAAACCCCCGGCAACATCATCGAGATCAACATGCCATCGGTAGGCATCGAAGCGCCTACCTACGCCGATGTGAAAGGCAAGCAGATGCTGAGCATCAACTACATGCCCGAGCCCATCGACGGTAACGACGAAGTCACCATCGTCGTCAAGTAACCCGCCAGCACCGCTGCATCAGCGGCGGTTAAACCGCAGTTAATCAGGAGAAATACCGTGTTCAAACTCAACACCAACCGCTCATACACCTACCCCGTCTCACTGACCATTTACGACGACGAAGGCAAAGAGCACACCGGCAAATTCAAGGCCAAGTTCAAAGCAGTGCCGCAAGACAAGCTGCGTGAAATGCCCGCCGACTCGCCGCTCCTCGATCATGTACTGCTCGAAGTGAGCGAACTGGAGGTGTCGGGCCCAGACGGCCAACCACTTCAGGGCGATCAACTTTTGCACGCTGTGAAAAACGATCCTGCCGCGAGTGCCGCACTGATCACGGCTTACCACGAGAGCGTCTCAAAAAAGAACCGTGGGCGAATCTAGTCGACGCTGGCATTCACTGGGCTGAAGCCAATATGGAACAGCCCAACTTGGTCACGGATGACCTCGCCGCCCTGGGCATTACGTTGGGCGGCGAGCTAGCCGAAGAAGCCGAAGCTGCTGCTGCCGAGCCGGATTTCTTTGAGGTGCTGCCAGAGAACTGGGACGCCGTGCAGCTGTTCCAGCGCTGCGGCAGGCAGTGGCGCTACAAAGGCTTGGACGAAGTAGAAGGCCTGGATCTTACGCCCCTTATCAGTTTGCTCAGTATCTATCGTCTGCCCCAGGAAACGATGATCGAGCGCATCGACCAGGTTCAGTTGATCGAGCTGGGCGCACTCCAGGTGATGAAAAAGAAACCCGCAACTAAACGTTAGAAGGAAGCTCAGTGAACAACAATCTAACGCTTAGCGTCACGCTGACCGGCGATGGCCGCCAGCTCTCCAGCACCCTCCGCGATGCCCAGAACGACGTGCGGGAATTTGGCACCACCACCGAGCGGGAAAGCCGCAAGGCCGATACCGCGCTCACGGCACCAGGCCGTAGCGCGGTGACGGTCTCCGAACACCTACGCACTACTCAGCGCGAAGCACGCGCCTTTGGCACCGAAGCCACCCAGGGCGGGCGTGAAGCCACCCAGGCGCTTAGCCAAACCAGCCAGCAAGTACAAACCACCAACAGCCACTTCAACCTGCTGCGCACAACGGTAGGCTTGGCCCTGGGCGCGTTCTCAGTACGCCAACTCGCAGGCATGACCGATGGCTGGTCAGACATGCGATCGGTCGTCGGTGCGGCCATCGGCGACATGAGCGCGGCGGGCGATATGATGGAGCGCATCACCGATATCGCCAATGCCTCCTATGCACCGCTGGAACAGACCGCCCGCACCTACGCCAGCAACGTCTCAGCCCTGCGCGACCTGGGCCGCACAGCCGCCGACACCGCCGATTACACCGAATCGCTCAACCACATGCTGGTGCTGACCGCCACGCGTGGCCAGCAGGCCGAGTCTGTGCAAAATGCCCTGTCCCGGGCCATGGCCGTCGGCAGGCTGCAGGCGGATGGGCTTGAGACGGTACTCGCCAATGGCGGTGAAGTAGCCCAGGCATTGGCCAATCAACTGGGCGTCACCGTCAGCCAGTTACGTGGCCTGGCTACTGAGGGGCGGATTACCGGCGATGTGATCGCCAGCGCCCTGATCAACTCCCTGGACGATGTGCGCGAACGCGCTGGCGAAATGCCCGCGACGATCGAAGACGGTTTTGTGCGCATCGGCACCTCCGCTACGCGACTGGTCGGCGAGCTGGACCAAGCCATGGGCGCGTCTGAAGGCGTCGCGGGCATCCTGATCGGTGCCGCCGATCTGATGAACGCGGCCATTGACCCGCTGGTCGATAACATCGACAACATCCAGTTCGCCGCCACCGCCGTGGCCGTTGTGTTGGCGGGCCGTTATGTGGGGGCATTGGGTGTCGCCACCACCGCCAAGCTCGCGGCCACCCAACAAACCGTTGCTTATCAGTTGGCACTCGCCCGTATGTCGGGCATCAGCGCCACGGCAGCCACCGGGCAATTAGCGTTAGCGGGCGCAACCCGCGCCGCTGCGGGTGCGTTGGCCCTAGTGGGTGGGCCGTTGGGCGCAGCCGTGATAGCGGGCAGCGCTATCTATTATTTCCGTGAAGAGTTAGGGCTGGTCGATGTAGTGGCACAAAACACTACTGATGCCTTGGAAGAAAATACTGCCGCTATACGCAGTGGTACGGCGGCGGCTTTAGATGCCTCTTATGACAATCTCATCAATGCGCTAGAGGCGGTATCTCTGCAAGCGCAGGATGCAATGGCACAAATGACCGAGCTTCAGGCTCGGCAGGCGTTTTATGAAAACTCCCACAAGGGAATGTCAGACAGCGTCACGGGCGCCATTGATCAGCAGGCGCAGTCGCTAGCGGGGCTGTGGGAAGAGCAAGTCAGGATTCAAACCGCTATTCGTCAAAACCGCGCAGAGCGAGAGAATGCAACGACCGCAGATCGTGCCGCCGCAGTAGCGCTTGATGACATCACGGTATCCGCTGCGAGATCTACCCAGACTACCAACGCTGCTACTGAAGCGGCACGTGCGGCCGCTGCTGCTACGCTAGCACTTACAAAAGCTACAGAGGCCCAAGCCACGGCCATCGAAGCCCTGCGCAATCGTTTAGTGCCAAACAGGCGCGAAACTCTCCAACTCGCCCAGGATCAAAACACCCTCAACCTGGCATTCGCCATGGGCCGCATCACGGCCAGCGAATACCTCTACATGATCGGCGCGCTGCAAACCGCGTACATCGACGCCCAAAACGACGCCGACGAACTCGCCACCAGCACCACCACCGCGCTGTACACCATGGACGGCGCGATGGAAGAGCTGCGCACCAACGGCCTGCGCCGCCTCGACAACGGCTTCGCGGATCTCTGGCTGGGCGCCGTAGACGGCAGCCGCAACGCCACCGACACCATCAAACGCATGTGGGATCAAACCCTCGCCGAGCTGCTGCACATGACCATCACCCGGCCTATCACCGTGCAACTGGCGGCCAGCATGGGCCTGGCTGGCGGTGCCGGTGGCCAGCAGGCGGGCGGCTTTGGCATCAGCCCCGGCAGCGTGGGCAATATGTGGAACGCCTTGCAAGGCGGCTTCAACGGCATCCAGTGGGGCGGTGCGGGTGGCGCTCAGTCTTATGGGGGCACCGGCTGGGCAAATGCGGCGACGTCCGGCACTGGCTCCACGGGGCTGTGGGGCGGCAGCATGCACAACTTCTCCGGCGTGCAGGGCCTGGCAGGCCTCGGTGCTGGTTTTGCTGGCAACTACCTCGGTGGCCAACTGTTCGGCCAAGGGCAGCACAGCAACACCCTGGGCACTATCGGGGGGCTTGCAGGCACGTACCTGGGCGGGCCCATCGGCGCGTTGCTGGGCTCCGGCCTAGGCTCGGCCCTGGGTGGCCTGTTCGGTGGCTCCTGGCGGGAAACGGGCTCCGGCGTCAACCTCGGTATCAACGACGGCAGCATCGCGGGTAACCAGTTCAGCGAGCAGCGCCGCAGCGGCGGCTTGCTCCGTCGTTCGCGGTCACGCACGAACACATCAGCACTCCAGGGCGAGTTTGCCAGCGCCTTGCAGGATGTCTACGACGCCACTGAGGCCAGCCTGGCAGCCACCATCGAGGTGCTCGGCTTCCAGTCCTCCGCACTCGCGGGCTTTACCACTGGCCTAACCCGCATCGATACCCAAGGTCTGAGCGCCGAAGACGCCGAAGCGAAGATCCAGGAATGGCTGGGCAACACCCTCAACGCCCTGGCGATTCGCTCGGTGGGAGATGTCAGCCAATACGCCCTGGGCGGTGAGACGACGATCGACACCCTGGAGCGCCTCGCCGGTGCCCTCAGCACGCTCAACCCCATCCTGGAGCAGCTGCACGGCTCAACGCTGGCTGCATCGCTGGCCGGTGGCAGCGCCGCCAGCCATCTGGCCGAGCTGGCAGGCGGCATCGATGCGTTCAGCGCCCGCGCCGACTTCTACTATCAAAACGTCCTCACCGAAACCGAGCGCCAAGAGCGTGCCATGGCGGCAGCAGCGCAAGCGATCGGTGCATTCACGGCCCGCACGGGCCAAGTGATCAACAGCACTGAGGCCCTGCGCGACCTGGTCGATAGCATCGACCTCACCACCGTCAGCGGGCGCGAACTCTACAACGAAGCGATGAACCTGGCACCGGCGCTTGTTGAGATCGAGCGCGGACTCGAACGCGTTGGCCAACGCTTTGATGAGATGCTGCGTGATGCGGAATCCGTGCTGGCCAGCGCCGAGCAGCAGGCCCGCCGCGCATTGCAGGCATTCGATCAACAGCAGTTCGGCATGCAGCTCGAACTGCTGGCACTGATGGGCGACGCCGAAGGCGCAATGGCCCTGGAACGCGAGCGCGAACTGGCCTCTATCGATGAATCCCTGCGGCCAATGCGTGAGCGCATTTGGGCCATGCAGGATGAGGCCGAAGCCCAGCAGCGGGCTACACAGGCAGCCCAGGGCTACATCCGTGAACTAACCCGCGTGCGTGACCAGCTGAGCCAACAGCTGGGCAGCATCGGCAACTGGCTCGACCAGCAGATGGCCACCAGCAGCACGCCCCAGATCAATCTGGCCACCGCACAAGAGCAATTTGCTCGTCAGCTGGTACGCGCAGAGAACGGCGACCGCGACGCGCTCCAAAGCATCACGCAATACGCTCAGCAAGTGCTGGATGCGAACCGCGATTACAACGCTTCAAGCCCCGCTGGCCAGCGCATCGAGCAAGACGTGTTTTCAGCGCTGAAGGATCTGCCCAAGGCGCTGAGCGATGCCGAGTTTATCGTCGAGGGCTTCCGTGGCATCGTCACCGATGAGATGGCACGCGAGATCGAACGCGCCATTTTTGCTTCGCAGTACACCATTGATGCGCTGATTGATTTTGCCGCCGATGCATCCGCGCTGCCGCAGGATCTACGCACGATCCTAGGCCAACAAGCCCACCGCCTGGACTCCACGCTGAATTATTTGCTCGGCGAAAACCAGCTCGATAGCGAGCTACGCCAGTTAGCCCTGGCATCGTCGAACAACCTTGTGGCCACGGTCGATTACATCGCCCGCCGACAGCTCAGCGACGGCGACAAGCGCTTGGCACTATCCAGCAGCAACACCATGAGCGCGGTGATCGACTACGTGGTGCGCTCAGAGCTGGACCGCGAGAGCAAACGCCTGGCGTTAGAGTCGTCTAACGCCTACAGCGCCATGATCAATATGATCTTGGGCCGCGATATCACTGCCGACGACCGCACACTGGCCCTCGATAGCGCCAACCGATACACCACCCTGGTCGACTATGTCGTGCGTGCCGAGCTAACCGGCGGCAACCGCCGTCTCGCCTTGTCGTCACTCAACGAATACCAGACCCTCATCGACTACGCGACCCGTGCCGACGTGAGCAGCGATGATCGGAAACTAGCGCTCACCAGCGGCAATCGCTATTTGAGCACTCTTGATTACATCGTTGGTAAGGATATTGACGATGGCAGTAAAGAGATCGCTCTGGCGTCGTCAAACCGCTATCTCACGACAGTCAACATCGTACTCGGCAGCAACATCAACAGCGCTGATCGTCGCTTGGCACTCGACAGCACAAACCGCTATGACGCAGTGATCCGCTACGTGGTCGATGCCCCTCTTACCGGAGGCGACCGCAGGCTAGCGCTCTCAGCAGGCCAGCATTACGAAGCGCTGATCGGTTACTACGTCAACAAAGACATCAGCAAGAACGACCGTACGCTGGCCCTCAATAGCGCCAATCGCTACTTGGCCAACGTTGAGTTCATCGTCGGTCGTGATATCAGCAGCAGCGACCGACGTCTCGCGCTCAACAGCAATAACCGCTACGTCAGCACCATCGACCAGTTGATCGGCAAGCAGATCGGGGGCGGCGACCGCAGGCTCGCGCTGAACTCCACGAACGCGTATTTAACGACTGTTGATGCAGTGCTTAAACGCGGCATCCCCGCAGACGTGCGTACGTTCGGGCTCGCTAACTCCAACGCGATCATGACGACGGTCGATGGCATCCTAGCCTCGGGCATGTCCGGCGATGTTCGCACGCTCGCCCTCAAGAGCAGCAACCGGTTCGTCACTACGTTAGAAGCAGCGCTAAAAGATGGCCGTATAACGGGCGACGAGCGCAAGCTGCTGGATGCACGCTCCGAAGACGTCATCAAAACGCTGAAAACCAGCGGCTCTCTGAACCTCACGCAAGACGAATGGGCGGTGATCAACGCCGCCAGCGGCACGCAACGTTTGCAGCTGCTCGCCGATGTGGCCTTTGGCAGAGCGGATCTTGATCACCTCAAGGACATTGACGACAACACACGATCACTAGAAGAGCGGGCGCTTGAGCAGCTCACCTCTTTAAATGGGCTCGTTTCTGAGATGTCGCGCACGACCGACCAATTTGTCGGTTTGAACAGCACCATGATCAGTTTGCGCGAATCCATCAACGCCCTCGGCGTTGCACAGAATGAGATAGCCCGTATCGAGCAAGAGCGCGTCGCGGCACAGAAAGCCGAGCAAATGCGTGTAGACGCGGGCCGCGTGCAATCCAAAATCGACGAGTTCTATACCCTGGCAGAGTCAACGGGCCGCAATGCCAACGACAACGTAGACCGCTACCGCACGTATAACTGGATTGATGGCGATCAAGGCGCGTTTGTCGACCGCATCGGCGGATGGACATACCAATCACAAATGGCGGCATGGACAGCTCGCCGTTTAGAGCTAGCAGCAGGCAGAGAGAGCGAGCTAGAGCGCATGCGCCGCGAATATCGCTCACTCACCGGAGAGCTGGCACCGTTCGCCAACGGCGGCTGGACAGGCCCCGGCGGCAAGTGGGACCCGGCAGGCATCGTGCACGCTGAAGAGTTCGTCGTACGTAGCGAAGTCGTTAAGCAACCAGGCGTTCGCAGCATGCTCGAAGCACTTAAGGAAACGCTGCATAAATCCCGTCGGAGCTGCCTCATAGCCACCGACGAGGTAAAATCTGACCTGTCGTCCAACACCCGCTGACAGAGCCACTCCGATGA
>NZ_BMXN01000005.1 GCF_014651775.1 Vreelandella hamiltonii | reverse complement strand
GTGAATCATCGTCAGGCACTTATTACGAAACCCCGGCCTTATGGTCGGGGTTTTGCTTTTTGGGGGGCTCCCCCTGAAGAGTAGCGGAGCGCCGCCCGCCGGGTGGCCGGCCCGAACATCGTCAGGCACTTATTAAGTAGAAAGCCCCGAGCACACTGTGTTCGGGGCTTTTTGCTGTGCGTTAAATTTGTCGTGGGAAGGGGCGTCGAGAAACGTTCGTTGGGAAAATTCCTGAGCAAAAAAACACCCAGCCTGTGGCTGGGTGAGAGTGACTTTACAAGAGATCGGTTGCTAGGCGTCTCTGCGGTGTTGGCATACGCCTCCGGCCCAGGTTTCATAGATAGCGCGGTCATCGGCGAGCATCATCAATGCAAATAGCCGTTCACCGAGGGTGGTGCAGTGCTGGCTACGTCGCTGTAGCAGTGACGTGGCGTCAGGGTCGATCACGACAAAGTCAGCTTCGTAGGAAGGGGCCAACTGTCCAATGTGGCTATCCAGAGAGAGGGCTTTGGCGTTGCCGTGGGTGAGGCCATAAAATCCTTGCCAGGCGGTCAGAGGCTGACAACGCAGTTGGCCTACCTGGTAGGCACTTTTCAAGGTGCCGAAGCCTGAAAGATCCGTGCCTGCGCCAATGTCGCTGGCATAGGTAAATGCCATGCCCGTCTCTCGGGCAGCGTCTCGGTCGAACAGGCCGCTACCCAGGAACAGGTTGGAGCTGGGGCAAAAGGCGATATTGGCGCCGCGCTCTGCCAACCGTTGGCGCATGCCGTTGTCCAAATGGATACCGTGGGCAAAGGTGCTGCGTGGGCCGACGAGTCCTGCTTCTTCGTAAACGGCCAAATAGTCTCGACTGCCGGGAAACAGTTCCGCCACCCAGTCCAGCTCTCCGCTGTTCTCGGCGAGGTGGGTCTGCAGCCATAGGGTAGGGTCATTGCGCAGCAGGGCACCTGCCGCGTCCATTTGCGCTCTGGTCGAGGTGGGCGCAAAACGCGGGGTAACGCTGTAACCGAGGCGCTGCTTCCCATGCCAGTCCTCGATGAGTCGCTCTGTGTCGGAGATACCCGAGACGCCATCCATCAAGGCATCGGGGGCATTGCGATCCATCAGTACCTTGCCTACCAGCATGCGCAGCTGCCGCTTTTGGCAGGCTGCAAAAAAGGCATCCACGGAGCCTGGGTGGCTCGAGCCAAACACTTGCGCGGTGGTGGTACCTGCGCGCAGCATTTCGCTCAAGAACGCTTCCGATAACGCCTTGGCGTGATCATGATTGGCGAACTGGCACTCGGCTGGAAACGTGTAGTCATTCAGCCAATCCAGCAGTTGGCGCCCATAAGAGGCCATGATGTCCAACTGGACATAGTGGACGTGAGTATCGATGAATCCTGGCATGATGAGCTTGCCGCGATGGTCGATCACTTCCGCTGCTTTCGGCAACTGATCAACCAGGTCGGCATAATGCCCCGCTGCATGGATATGCCCACCCTTCAGCCACAAGAGGCCGTCAGCGTAGTGTTCCAGACTGCCAGGGTGGGGCAGGTTGCCATCGCCGGGGTCATTGGGAAAGCTGATCAATTCAGCGCGGATAAGCGTATCGGTGGGCAAGGTCATATCAACTCGAGTGCGTTGCAGTAGGGGCAAAAAGCGCGCGTAGCGTAGCGCTATCCAGGCCACGGGTCTCGGTGGCATAGGGTTGGTCGGTCAACCAGAGTAATTCCGTCACCACGCTCAGCGCGATGGCGTAGGGGGTTTTATTGCTGAGCTTGGTATCCCTGACCGAGCCGATGGGGCAGCGCACGCGCTGCAGTATCGGCTGGTCGACACCTGCTCGGGAAAGGCGCCCTTTGAAGCTCGCCCACTTGCTGTCGGAGCCTATCAGCCCAATGGACGCAATATCGGCGCGCTCCAGCAACCCCTTGATCAAGGCATAATCCTCATCATGATCGTGGGTCATGACCAGAGCATGGGTGCCAAGGGGTAAGCCTGCCACCGTCTCTCCAACGTCGCCTAGCAAATGACAACTCAAGCGTGCTCGAGGGACATCTGACTGGAAAGCATCGGCGCGGCTGTCATACCAATCGAGCTGCCAAGGCAGAGGAGCGCTGAGTTTGACGATCTCGCGCCCGACATGCCCCGCGCCGAACAGGGCAATGTGAGCGGTGGCGCCCAGAAATACTTCCAGCAGGACGTTGACCAGCCCGCCACAGCACTGCCCGCTACGACCGCCCAGCGAAAAGGATTCCAGTGAGAACCCCGCTTGGCGCTGGCTCAATAGGGAGCGAGCCTGCTGAATGGTCTGCCACTCGAAGGTGCCGCCGCCCAGCGTATCGAAGACAGCGTGTTCGGTAATCACCATACGTGCGCCAGGCTCACGGGGCGTGGAGCCTGCGCTGGTCATCTGGGTGGCCAATACATGAGGCGTGCCGTGGCGTTGACAATGGTCGAGGGCGGCGTGCCAAGTCATGGGCATTTCATGGGTCATAAGGCACTTTTCCGAATGGCATGCGCCGCCAGCATGACGCGCTCGGGCGTGGCCGGGGTATCCAGACGCGGTGAGCTGCGGTAGTCATCCAGGCTGGCGAGGGCATCGCGCAAGGCTGACCAGACGCATATCCCCAGCATGAAGGGCGGCTCACCCACCGCTTTGGAGCGGTACAGGCTGGCCATGGAGTTAGGGTGTCCTTCCAGCAGTTCGACATTGAAGACGCTGGGCAGATCACCAAAGGTAGGAATCTTGTAGGTCGCTGGACCATCGCTGACCAGCGTCCCTTCACTGTTCCATTTGAGCTCTTCGCTGGTCAGCCAGCCCATGCCCTGGATGAACCCGCCTTCTACCTGACCAATATCGATGGCTGGGTTGAGCGAGTTGCCCACATCATGAAGTATGTCGACACGGTCGACCTGATACTCGCCGGTCAAAGTGTCGACGCTGACCTCCGCCGCGGCCGCGCCAAAGGCGTAATAATAAAATGGGCGGCCTTGGCCAGTTGCGCGATTGTAATGAATCAGTGGCGTCGCGTAGAAGCCTTTCTCGGACAGCGAAACCCGGTGTAGATATGCCGTCTGCACCAGCTCGCCCCAGGGAATGCGGCGTTCACTTTCGCCGATGCCTGCGATGAGCATGCCGTCCCTCAGCTCCATGCCTTCACGATCCAGCCCGCCCTCGAAGTGGTTGGCGGCAAAATCGAACAGACGCTCACGCAGTTTGATGGCAGCATCGCGGGCGGCCATGCCGTTCAAATCCGCACCGCTGGAGGCTGCCGTGGGGGAAGTGTTCGGCACCTTGTCCGTTCGTGTGGCGCTGATGCGTACGCTCTCCAGGTCCAGCCCCAGTTCCAGAGCCACCACCTGGCAGATCTTGGTGTGCAGGCCTTGCCCCATTTCAGTGCCGCCGTGGTTGATCAGGATGCTGCCATCGGTATAGACGTGTAGCAGTGCGCCGGCCTGGTTGAGGTGCTGGGCGGTGAAGGAGATGCCGAACTTGACGGGTGTCAGTGCCAGTCCTTTCTTGATGACGGAGCTGGAGACATTGAAATCCCGTATCTGCTGTCGACGCGTCCAGTACTCGCTGCGTTGCTCGAGGCGCTCGACGAGCGTATGAAGCAACTGCTTCTGGTCGACCTGTTGCCCGTAATGGGTCATGTCGCGTTCTGGGCGGTAAAAGTTGCGCTTGCGGATGGTCAGCGGGTCTTCACCGACATGGCGGGCAATATCGTCCATGGCCGCTTCGATGATCATCATGCCCTGGGGGCCGCCAAATCCGCGAAAAGCGGTGTTCGACGCAGTGTGGGTGCGGGCTCGGTGGCCGGTGACACGGGCATTGCCCAGTGAGTAGGCATTGTCTGCGTGAAACATGGCGCGGTCGACGATGGCATCGGAAAGATCGGGAGAGTAGCCGCAGTCGCCGATCACGGTAATGTCGCTGCCTTGAATCACTCCCTGTGAATCGATGGCCAGCCGATAGCGGTTGTGAAAGGGGTGGCGCTTGCCAGTGGCGCGCATGTCGTCACGTCTGGGTAGGCGAAGACGCGTGGCCTTGCCGGTGCGTCGTGCGATGAGGGCAGCAATGCAGGCCCAGGGGGATGCCTGGGTTTCCTTGCCTCCAAAACCACCCCCCATGCGCCGTACTTCCACAGTGACGGCATGAAACGGGATACCCAGCACTTCGGCAACCAGCTTTTGGGTTTCACTGGGGTGCTGGTTGGAGGTATGTACCATGACGCCTTCGTCTTCGCTCGGAATGACGACGCAGGCCTGGCCCTCCAGGTAGAAGTGCTCTTGTCCACCAATGAACAGCGCGCCTTCCAGCACGTGTTCGGCTTGCTCCAGTGTGGCCTGCCAGTCACCACGCTGCTGGGTGTGGCTGGGACGAACGAACTCCTGTTGAGCAGCGGCTTGAACGGCATCCAGCTGTGCTGGCAGCTTGTCGATCTGCACATTGGCAAGCAGCATCGCGTGACGCGCCGCACTCAGGGAAGTGGCAGCCACGGCGAACAGGCACTGCCCTGAATAGCTGATCTCGCGCTCGACGAAGATAGGGTCGCCAGGGAAGACCGGGCCGATGTCCGTGTGGCCAGGCACGTCGTGGAATGTGATCACGTCGACCACGCCGGGGGCGGTGCGAACGGCCTCCAGGTCGAGGTGCGTCAAGGTTCCGTGGGCCACGGGTGAGAGCCCCAGAGCCACGTGTAAAGCATCAGCAGGTGTCTTGAGGTCGTCGATATAGAGCGCTTTCCCCGTCACATGTTTTTCGGCGCTCTCATGAAAGCTGGAGGACCCCGCCTGGCGCTGTCCGCTGCTGTCCACGGTATGGCGTGCCAAGGGTGCCGCGCCATGTATACGCTGGTCGAGCTCATGCCGGGCCCGGCGACTGTCGTTGTCGAGTTTAGTGAGCGTACGCATGCAACATGACCTCCTGTTCTGGTGATGATAGCGACAAGTAGAGTCGTTCCAGCAGATTGGCGGCCGCCAACTGACGATACTGCTGGCTGCCTCGCACGTCACTCATGGGCTCGAACTCATCTTGCAGCGCTTGCCGAGCCGCTTGAAAGGCCTGTTTGCCTACCCTTTGCCCTTCCAGCGCGGCCTCCGTTGCCGGAGCGCGCCGGGGCGTGGCGGCCATTCCGCCGAAGGCGATGCGCACGTCGCTTAACTTGCCGTCGTCCAAGCGGTAGCTAAAGGCACCCAGAACGGCAGAGATATCGTCTTCACGGCGTTTTGAGAGCTTCCACACTCTGAGTGAAGCACTCTTCTCCAGCGCCGGAATGAAGATACGTGTGATGACCTCATCGGCGGCCAGGGCCGTTTTTTTGTAATCGATAAAGAATGCCTGCAGCGGCAAACAGCGGGTACCCGCATGGCTGGCAAGTTCGAGGTGAGCGCCGAGTGCCAGGAGCACGGGTGGGGTATCGCCAATGGGGGATGCATTGGCGATATTGCCGCCCAGAGTTCCCCGGTTACGCACTTGTTCCGAGCCCAGCCGGTGGAGCAGGTGCGCGAAAGCGGGGAAGTGTGTTGCCAGCAGCGGAGCAAGCCGCGAATAGGTCACCGCCGCGCCGACCCACCATCCTTCCTGCCCCTGAAAGGTCGCTGGCGAGATCATGCTCAGTTCGGGCACGCGAGTGGTATCGATCAGTTGATCCAGTGCGGCCAGGCGCTGGGTCGTTTCCAGCCATAGGTCCGTGGCGCCGGCGACCAACCTGGCATTGGGCAGATCGCGCCGCAGCGCTGTCAGTTCGCTCAGGGAGCTCGGCTGAGCAAATAGCGGACCTTCCTGAAAGGCTTGTGTGGAGCTGTCGCCATCCTGAGAGTCAGCAAGCGTGGCATCCCACCATTGAGGCGGCTGCCAGTCGCTGGCGTGCATGGTCAGCGCGGCATCACGAATCGGGCGATAGCCCGTGCAGCGGCAAAGGTTGCCACCCAGCGCGGCTTCCAGACGCTCGGGCGTCAAGGGGGCAGGTTGACGCTGCTGCTGCGTATGCAAACTGAACAGCGACATGACGATGCCCGGCGTACAGAAACCGCACTGGCTGCCGTGGCAGTCGATCATGGCGCGCTGCGCAGGGTGCAAGGAGTTGCCCTGTGAGAGGCCTTCCACAGTGACGAGATGCTGGCCGTGCAGTTGGTGGGCCGGGGTAATGCACGCATTGATCGTTAGGAACGGTGGCTGATCGGGGTCGCTGCTTTTCAAGGCGACTGTGCAAGCGCCGCAGTCGCCGGAAGCGCAGCCCTCTTTTGTGCCCGTGGCCCCCAAATGGTCGCGTAACAGCGTTAGAATACTGGTCTCAGGGGGCACTCGACACTGTTGACGGGTGCCATTGAGCAGAAACTCAATCGTTGCCATGCCAAACTCCGTTATGATTGTTCTGACCGATTGGTCAATAATGGTGAGCTTGGGACAAAAAAGCGTGGCTTGCAAGACTTTGTTGTCAGCGCGTTTTGATGCCCTGAAACGATGCATAAAGAGCGAAAATGCCCCTTTTTGCAGCGTTGTCCGACGTTGGGCCTGAGCTGATCGGCACAACCCGAGCCTATATCAAGGAGCTTACTCAATGACGCTTGATACCGCTAACCATGAGAGCGCCAGCAGGGATCGCATCGAGCAGACGATATTGAGTGCCGCCGAACAGGTGTTTGCTCAGCATGGTTATCGCGGAGCCAGCCTGCAGTCGATTGCTGACGTCGCTGGTTTGCCCAAGGCCAATATCCTCTATTACATGGGGAGCAAACAGGCGCTCTATGTGCGACTACTGAATCGCATGATGAAGCGCTGGAACGCGGTGCTGGAGGACATTACCCCCGCGAGTGACCCGGCAGCCGTATTGAGCGATTTTATTCGCACCAAAATGGTGCTTGGTCAGCGCTATCCCGAGGGTTCCAAGCTGTTTGCGGCTGAAATCCTGGGTGGCGCACCTTTTCTGAAAGATTACCTGAACGGTGAGCTGAGAGAGTGGGTCAGCAGCCGTGCCGCCATCATGCGAGAGTGGTCGCGACAGGGGAAGATGGATGATGTGGATCCTCGCTGGCTGATTTTTCTGATCTGGTCATCCACCCAGCACTATACCGAGTACAGTGCCCAGGTGAACGGCATTCTCGGCCAGGAGGCACTGGCCGAGGAGGACATCGACGCTATTTGTCGCTTCCTGGAGCATGTGATCTTGAAAGGCTGTGGCATAGAGCGCCCAGTCGTATCCATTGCATGAGTTCGACCATGCCTGAGCTGCCCATCGAGCAACACCTGGCGTCGATCGAAGACGCTCTGGACACCCACTCTCGCCTCATTCTGGTGGCGCAGCCCGGCGCGGGCAAGACCACCCGCGTGCCGTTGCGGCTCATCGAGCGCCCTTGGGCGCGTGGCCAGCGCCTGCTGATGCTCGAACCTCGGCGGGTGGCGGCCAGGCTGGCGGCAACTTACATGGCCGCTCAGTTGGGTGAGCCGGTGGGTAAGCGTATTGGCTATCGCATGCGCGGTGATCAACGGGTGGGGCCTGACACGCAGCTGGAAGTGATCACTCAGGGGGTGCTGACGCGCATGCTGCAGGATGACCCGCTGCTGGAGGGGGTGGCCGGCATTCTCTTCGATGAGTTTCATGAACGCAGTATCGAGTCCGACCTGGGTCTGGCGCTGGCAATGGACGTGCAGCAAAGCATTCGTGACGATCTCCGCCTGGTGGTGATGTCCGCGACGCTGGATATAGAGGCGCTGCGTACCTTGCTGGGCGAGCATACTCCGGTGATCGAGAGCAGTGGCCGCGCCTTTCCGGTCACCACGCTATATCGGCCACCTGTTGGCGGTGAGACCGCCGCCATGGCGGCGCGCAGCGTCGTGGAGGAAGCCGTGGCGCTGGACGATGCCCAGGACATATTGGTCATCTTGCCCGGCGTGGCGGACATCCGCCGGCTCGCTCAGGCGCTGGCGGCTTCATCGCTGACGCTGGATATTCGCACGCTGCATGGCGGCATGACGCTGGATGCTCAACAAGCGGCACTTAGCCCTGGTACGCAGCGGCGGGTGATCATTTCCACCTCGATCACCGAATCGAGCCTGACGGTCGACGGCGTCAACGTCGTCATTGACGCAGGCCTTGAACGGGTGCCCGAGTTCAGTGCCCAAACGGGGCTTACGCGGTTGACTACCCGTCGCGTCAATCGTGCCAGCGCCGACCAGCGGCGTGGGCGCGCGGGTCGCCAGCAATCAGGCTACTGCTATCGTCTGTGGGCACAGGACCAGCCACTGGTTGCGCACCGTGAACCCGAGATGCTGCAGGCCGATCTCTCGCGGCTGGCGCTGGAACTGGCGCTATGGGGTGTCAATGCACCCGACGCGCTGGCCTGGCTATCTCCACCCCCCAAGGGCGCATGGCAGAGCGCGCGCGATCTTCTCCAGCGGCTCGCGCTGCTCGATCAGGCCGGCGGTCTGACACCGCTGGGGCAGCAGTGCGGTACCTTGCCGGTGGAGCCTCGCCTGGCCGCGATGCTGGTGCGCTCCAAGGCTGGAGAAAATACCGCGCTGGCCTGTGCGTTGGCAGCGCTGCTGGAGGGCCGGGAGCGTCTTGAGGGAACATTGCAGGAAGCCCTGGCCGCTCGGCTGAAAACACCTTCTGCATTCCCAGCCTGGCACCAGGAAGTCAAGCGTCTGGCGGCGCTGATGGGATGCACGGTGCCGTCACGCCTTGATCTTGAGCCTCTGGGTGAGCTGCTTGCGGTGGCGTTTCCTGACCGAGTGGCCCAGCTCATGAACCTCGGGCGTTTCAAGCTGGCCAATGGCAAGACGGCAACGCTATCGCCGCAGCACCCGTTGGCCAACGAGCCGTATCTGGTGGCCGTTCACCTCGACAGCGCTAGCCGTGATGCACCGATCCAGAGGGCAGTGCCCCTCTCCGAACAGGCTTTGCGAGCCCTTTATCCGGCGACGGCGAGGTGGCACGAACGAGTTGCCTGGCAAGAGCCGCCAGGCAAGCTGGTGGCCGAAACGGTGCAGTGTCACGGTGAGCTGGTATTGGCGGCACGCCCGCTACAGACGCTGCCCGCCGCCGCTGCCGAACAAGCGCTGATGAGCGCTTTGCAGCGCCGCCCTTCAGCCTTGCTGAATGACGAGGTCAGGCGCTTGCAGGGGCGCATGGCGCTGCTCAAGCGTACTTTCCCTAGGCAATGGCCCGACTGGTCCGATGCTGCGTTGGTGGATGATTTGGACGAGTGGCTGGCGCCTTACGTGGCCGGTATGACTCGGCTGGCACAAGTCGAAAAACTGCCTTTCGCGCGGTGCCTGCTGGATACGCTGACCTGGGAAGCGCAGAGTGCGTTGGCACGTCTGGCGCCTATCGGCCTTACCGCGCCGAGCGGTAACACGATTACGCTGGACTATCTTCCCTGCCTGGAGGGCAGGCCGCCGGTGCTGGCATTGAAGCTGCAGGAGGCCTTTGGCTGGCAAGAAACACCGACCGTGGCCGAAGGGCAAGTGGCCGTGATGATTCACCTGCTGTCACCGGCCCGACGCCCTCTGCAGGTAACCCAGGACTTGCGCAGCTTCTGGCTGACCGGCTACCCGGAGGTGAGAAAAGAGATGCGCGGGCGGTATCCAAAGCACCCGTGGCCAGAAGACCCCTTGACGGCGCAAGCCACGGCACTGACCAAGCGCCGCTTGGGCAACGCTTGAAGGTCAGTCAAAGCGTGCTCTTTACTCTTGTGCAGGTTCCGGTACTTCTCCAGGGCGTTGATAGCGTACGCCGTCCGCGCGAGGTTCTTCGTAACGCTTGTTCTCATCTTCGGAAACCACCCCAAAGACCGTTTCCTGAGAGCCATCCGGCCATGTGTAAGTGGTACAGCCCGCCAGGCTCGACAGACCAAGAATAAAAACGAAACCAGACAGCGTGATACGACGCTTGGGCATGAAAAGCTCCCTGAAAATGGCACATGCTCATGAAAAAGGGTGACGACGAGTGCTGCGTAGTGTGAAGCGCACCGCCACTGCTCGCAAGCTAATTTCAATGGTGTCGATGCAGCAATGGAGATGATGGTCGGTGGCGGGCATGTTCACCTTGTGTCTATGCTGGGATATCAGTCAGGTGTCCTTGTAAAAGGGCGCCAGGAAGACGCCCAGGCGGTTGAGTGCAGAAGGTGGGGAGGGGACATGTGGTCAGTCTTGAAGTCGGTACTGGCAGCCCTGATCGGGGTGCAGAATGATCGGCAGCGCAGGCAGGACTTCTCCAGCGAGCGACCTGCGGCGTTCATTGTGACGGGGGTCGTCGTCACGCTCCTGTTCGTACTGGCGATTGCCTGGTTGGCCAAGTGGGTCGCCGGATGAAACGTTGAGGCAAATCACGCAAGGTTTGCGTGACGAATGGCATTTGTTTTCTATACTGAGATTGACGTCTTAATCCTGCTTTAATAAAAGCATGGCGAGAACAACAATAATAAAGGAGGTTTCTATGCCCCCAGTGTGGCGATGGCTACTACTTCCCTCATCGAGTCTTGCCGTCGCGTCAGCGGCGTCGGCCAATAGTTGGAATATGCCGGTGGGTGTCACGGACGTCAGCCGTGATATCTTCAATCTGCATATGACCATTTTTTGGATCTGCGTCGTCATTGGCGTCGTGGTGTTTGGCGTCATGTTCTACTCGCTGTTTCGCTATCGCCACGCCAAGGGAGCCAAAGCAGCCCATTTCCACGAGCACACCACGGTGGAAGTGTTGTGGACGGCCATTCCCGTGCTGATTCTGGTCGGTATGGCGATTCCCGCCACCGCTACGCTCAAGAACATGTATGACGCCTCGGAAGCCGACCTGGATGTGATGATCACCGGCCAGCAGTGGCGCTGGCGCTACGAATACCTGGGCGAAGACGTTGCCTTCAACTCCAACATGAGCACCCCTTGGGAGCAGATCCGCGGGCAGGAGGAGCGAGGAGAGCACTATCTGCTCGACGTGGACGAACCCCTGGTCTTGCCAATCAATCGCAAAGTGCGCTTTCTGATGACCTCAGACGATGTCATCCACTCCTGGTGGGTGCCCGAGCTGGCGGTCAAGCAGGACACGATTCCCGGCTTCATCAATGAAAACTGGGTGCAGATCAATACA
Source organism: Vreelandella hamiltonii (assembly GCF_014651775.1). Lineage (GTDB taxonomy): Bacteria > Pseudomonadota > Gammaproteobacteria > Pseudomonadales > Halomonadaceae > Vreelandella > Vreelandella hamiltonii. The sequence continues at coordinate 221,638 of NZ_BMXN01000005.1, read as the reverse complement.
CCCGGTATTTATCGCGGACAGTGTGCCGAACTCTGTGGTGTCAATCATGGCTTCATGCCTGTCGTGGTACATGCCATGGAAGAAGAGGAATTCGATGCCTGGCTGGTAGAGCGGCGTGAAGCGGCCGAGCAGGAGGCCATGGGCGTCGACCGTGAATGGGAAATGGAGGAACTGATGGCCAGAGGGGAAGCGGTGTACCGCGCCATCTGTTCTTCTTGCCATCAAGCCGAAGGGCAAGGGGCGATGCCGGCCTTCCCTGCATTGGCCGGTAATGATCAGTTGATCGAAGACCTGGATTGGCATATCGACAGGATCGTCAATGGGGTCTCTGGCGCGGCGATGCCTGCCTTCCGGGCAACTCTGAACCCCGTTGAAATTGCCGCAGTGGTCACCTATACCCGCAATGCCTGGGGAAATGACACGGGTGAAACGGTACAGCCTGCAGCCATTGCTGAGCTGATAGCCCAATAACTCCACGTTTTTACCCATAACAACGAAAAGCAGGCGGAGAAGCTCATGGCGCCCCAACTACCCCCTCAGCATCCGTTGCAGCATAGCTCTACCACTCACGCTGGCACTCATGCCAGCGCCGGTTCTGCCCACCATGAGCATGCGCATCACCCGAAAGGACTCATGCGCTGGCTATTGACCACCAATCACAAGGAGATCGGTACGCTCTATCTGATCTTCTCGCTGACCATGTTCTTCATTGGGGGCATCTTTGCACTGGTGGTCAGGGCAGAGCTTTTTCAACCAGGACTGCAGCTGGTACAGCCCGAGTTCTTCAATCAGATGACCACCATGCATGGCTTGATCATGGTGTTCGCAGCCGTCATGCCTGCCTTCACGGGACTGGCCAACTGGATGATCCCGCTACAGATTGGAGCGCCTGACATGGCGCTTCCTCGGCTCAACAACTTCAGCTTCTGGCTGCTGCCCGTCGCCTTCACGCTCCTGCTTTCAACACTGTTCATGCCGGGCGGCGGGCCCAATTTTGGCTGGACCTTCTATGCGCCCTTGTCCACTACCTACGCGCCACCCTCCACGACCTTCTTCATCCTGGCCCTGCACATCGCCGGTATCAGCTCCATTCTGGGGGCGATCAACATCATCGCCACCATCCTCAACATGCGTGCCCCCGGTATGCGCATGATGGACATGCCGCTGTTCGTCTGGACATGGCTCATTACCGCTTTTCTTCTGATTGCCGTCATGCCCGTGCTGGCGGGGGTGATTACCATGATGCTCATGGATATCAATTTCGGAACCAGCTTCTTCGATGCCTCGGGGGGCGGTGACCCGGTGCTGTTCCAACACCTGTTCTGGTTCTTTGGGCACCCCGAGGTCTACATCATGATTCTGCCAGCCTTCGGTATCGTGTCGGCGATCATTCCAACCTTTGCGCGCAAGCGTCTGTTTGGCTATGCCTCCATGGTGTATGCCACGGGAGCCATTGCGCTGCTGTCGTTTCTGGTATGGGCGCACCACATGTTCGTGGTGGGCTTGCCGTTGGCGGCAGAGCTCTTCTTCATGTACACCACCATGCTGATCGCCGTGCCAACCGGCGTGAAGGTATTCAATTGGGTAACCACGCTATTTCGAGGCTCCATCAGCTTCGAGCCACCCATGCTGTTTGCACTGGCATTCGTGGTGCTGTTCACCATCGGTGGTTTTTCCGGGCTGATGCTGGCCATTGCACCGGCCGACTTTCAATACCATGACACGTACTTCGTGGTCGCTCATTTTCACTATGTGCTCGTGCCGGGGGCCATCTTTGCCATCATGGCAGGCGTGTACTACTGGCTGCCCAAATGGACCGGCCACTATCCCAACGAGCGTTTGGCTCAGTGCCATTTCTGGTGCTCGATCATTGGGGTCAACCTGACCTTTTTCCCCATGCATTTTGCCGGGCTGGCGGGCATGCCCAGACGGATTCCCGACTATGCGCTGCAGTTCGCCGACTTCAACCTGCTGTCCAGCATCGGCGCGTTCTTCTTCGGTTTCTCTCAACTGCTGTTCGTGCTGGTCGTCGTACTGTGTGTCAAGGGGGGTAAAAAAGCACCGGCCAAGGCTTGGGAAGGGGCTGAAGATCTGGAATGGAGTGTGCCTAGCCCGGCGCCACTGCATACCTTTGAGACGCCACCTGTCTTTCAACGCCATCAGGCACATGATTAGTCATGCGTAGTCGGGGGAGGGCTCCAAGATGGCCATCAGCAGTGCAGAGCAAACGGTAGCCGTTCGGCGTACGGTCATTCGCACCACGGCAGTACTGGTGGGGATGTTTGCCTTCGCCTTTGCCTTGGTCCCGCTTTACGACGTTTTCTGCCGTATCACAGGGCTGAATGGCAAGGTGGATACGACCGCCCAGGCCATCGTTCACGAAGAGGTGGACACGTCGCGTTTCATCACGGTCCAGTTCATTACTCGTGGCAGCGCGGGGTTGCCCTGGCAGATGAGTGTTGCCACGCGCCAGATGCGCGTGCATCCCGGGCAAACTGCCGAGGTCGATTTCACGTTCACCAATAATAGCCAAGCCCAGAGCTGGGGGCGTGCCGTGCCTAGCGTATCGCCTTCCAACGCCACGACACACCTTCGCAAGGTCAGCTGTTTCTGCTTTCAAGAGCAGCAGTTGCAAGGCCAGGAACGGCTGACCATACCGCTGGTATTTCAACTCGCCCGGGATCTGCCAGCGGACATCAATACGATTACGCTGGTGTACACCCTCTATCCCGTTCATCACGTCGCACTGAGTGACCCTTATGACAATGCCTCAGGAGGCAGCATATGAGCAGCGGCAGCTATTACGTACCTGCGACCAGCCGGTGGCCAGTATTGGGCTCGATTGCGCTGGGTGTGATGATGATCGGTGCCGGTATTCAGCTGGTCTATGGCACCGGTATGCCAGTCTTGGCGGTTGGATTGGTGGCCGTGGTGGCGGTCATGGGTCTCTGGTTCCGAGATGTCGTGCATGAGTCGATGGGCGGTTTGTACGATGCCCAGATGGATCGCTCGTTTCGCTGGGGGATGGGGTGGTTCATTTTTTCGGAAGTGATGTTCTTTGCAGCTTTCTTCGGGGCGCTTTTCTATGTCCGAACGTTTGCGCTTCCGTGGTTGGGCGGTGAGGGTGCCAAAGGTGTATCGGCGCTGCTATGGCCTGGTTTCATTCCCGAGTGGCCGCTGTTGAACCCTCCTGATGCTGCCGTGTCAGGGCCCCATGGCGTGCTGAGCCCATGGCAGTTGCCGCTGGTGAATACGTTGCTGCTGGTCACATCGAGCATCACCCTGACGGTCGCTCATGAAGCGCTCAAGCTGGGTTATCGAGCAACATGTCGGAATTGGCTGGCGGCAACGGTCGGTCTGGGCATTTGCTTCATCGTCATTCAGGGGGTCGAGTACTACGAAGCCTACCACCATTACGGGATTACCCTGGAAGCCGGTATCTTTGGCGCGACTTTTTTCATTCTCACGGGCTTTCATGGTCTACACGTGATCATTGGCACACTGATTCTGGCCACCATGCTGGTCAGAATCATCAAGGGACATTTCGCCAATGAGCAGCATTTTGGTTTCGAAGCTTCGTGCTGGTATTGGCATTTTGTCGATGTGGTGTGGGTAGGGCTGTTCATCTTTGTCTATGTGCTTTAATGCGTCAGCCCAGTTCGCCGGACCAGAAGCCAAAAATGAGCAATGCCATGAGCAGACAGCCCAGGCCGACACGCCACTTCAGCGAGGTCAGAAGGCGCCGTGAAGCGCCGTGGTCTCGCAATAAAAAACCAGCACCTGCGGCGAGGCTGGCCACCATGCCTATGAATACCAATGCGATCAGTAGCTTGAGTGCCATGCGTCGACGCTCCCGTGTTACCTTGCGGTTATGTGTATGGGGTTGTTTTTGGACCGTGGTGGTCGTTGCTGGTGTGCTGTTAGGACTATGGCAGTGGGAGCGTGCTGCTGACAAGCAGCGATCGCTTGACCAGCGTGCCGCAGCCCCCTCCCTGGTGTCACCGGTCAGTGAGCCAGTCGAGGGCGCCACGTTGCGCCTGCAGGGCGAATATCTGGCGGCGAACACGCTCTATCTCGATAACCGTATCCTCAATGGCCGCCTGGGCGTTGCCGTGCTGACCCCCTTGCGTGACGAACATGGTCAGCTCTGGCTGATTCAACGTGGGTTCATGGAAACCGGCAGCAGCCGAGAGCCACCGGTTTCGGCGACACCAGCAGGCCTGGTGCAGGTCATCGGCGAGTGGCAGGTGGCGCATTCGGATGGTCTCGTCTATGGCAATAATCTGGAAGGGGTGAGGCTGCAACGGCTCGACCTGGCTCCCTGGACGTCCGCACTTGGCGAGTTCCGTTTTGCCGGATGGGTGCATGCTCAGGAGGGCGATGGTGTCTTGATCCCCTGGTGGGAAGCCAATGTCGTGCCACCGGCTCGTCATCAGGCTTATGCGTTTCAGTGGTGGGGCCTGGCGTTGGCGGCTCTGGCGGTAATGCTGATCGGGGGCCACCGCCTCATGAATGACCCTCGGGTCGCGAGAATCAGGAGTTAACCCGATGTCCTCCAGCGCAAAGCGTTTTCCTCGTCTTATCCTGATGTTACTGTTCGTTGCGTTTGCCGCGCCGGTGGTGATCGCATGGGTCATGGTGACATGGCGCATCGGTATACCTTCCCATTACACCGCTCATGGCGATATTTCCGTGACTGCGCCACCACTGGAGGAGTGGCCACTAACGTCTAGACTTGAGCCTGGTGAGCAGTGGATGCTGGTGTTCGAGTGCGTGGAGCCCTGTGAAGCAAGACAGGATGAACTGTGGCGTTTGCACCGCGCGCTCGGACGGGAGGCAGGGCGCTTGCAACGCATCAGGATAGGCGGCGACTTGCAGATATTGCCTGGGGAGGCGGCTACGACATGGCACACCTTGCCCACTTGGCGTGGTGAGCAACGAGTCTGGGTGCTGGACCCCGCAGGCCGCCCAGCGCTGGCCTATCACACAACGGCCACTGCGTCAGACATGCTCAAAGATATCAGGCACTTGTTCAAAGTGAATGCTCTGTAATTTTCTCCCGGCGACTGAACAGCCGTAAGGACACGTGATGATTCATTCCGATAAGCACCGTTTGCGCCTGCTGGTAGCGTTGAGCCTGGCAGGCACGCTATTGACGATGCTGGTCATTCTGGTGGGGGCTTGGACTCGCTTGGTGGATGCTGGGCTAGGGTGCCCCGATTGGCCTGGTTGCTATGGGCGATTGCTGGTGCCTGATAGCGAGCATGCGGCACTGCGTCATCCGGATGTGCCGCTCGACCCGTTCAAGGCCTGGGTCGAGATGGGGCACCGCTATGTCGCCAGTTTTCTCGGGCTGCTGGTGATCGGAACGCTGCTTCTGGGGTGGCCATTGAGGCGCCGAGAAGGCTACCCGTGGAAGGTAAGCGTCGCGCTACTGGTAGTGATCCTCATCCAAGGCGCGTTTGGCGCATTTACCGTGACCTTGAAGCTCTGGCCACAGGTGGTCACGCTGCACTTGTTGGGCGGGCTGAGTGTGTTGATGCTGTTTTTCTGGCTTCATCTGCGTATCCGGCGGTCGGCAAAAGGGGTGTTGGCGTCTCCCCGAAAGCCAAGCCTGCTTTGGCTGCTGGCTGGGGTGGCGCTGGTGCTGCAATTGGCACTGGGGGGCTGGGTAACGAGCAATTATGCCGGCATTGCGTGCCAAGGGTTTCCCACCTGCAACACCCAGTGGTGGCCTGAAATGGATTTGAGCGAAGGGTTTCATCTGACCCAGACCGTGGGCCCCAATTATTTGCATGGTCAACTGCATGCCGATGCGCGCACTGCCATTCACGTGGTACACCGTTTAGGTGCGTTGCTGCTGGGTATCGTGCTGTTGGCGCTCTGGTGCCGCCATCGCCGCCAGAGTGAGGTCGTGGGTGCCTTGTCCATGGTCGTGTTGCTGTATGTGTTACAGGCAGGGTTGGGTGTTGCCAATGTGTTGCTCTGGCTGCCGTTGTGGCTGGCGTTGCTGCATACCGCTGGCGCCGTGCTGTTGTGCCTGGGTCTGGGGTGGGCCTGGTGGCGCTACCGTTATATGTCTGAACGGTCACACGCAGTGCAGGCGCTCGACGGGAAAGCGTTATACGTGCAGGCCCGATAGTCCAATGATTGACCTTGAAAACAATAACAATCCATCAGGTGATCACTATGCGATACGCAACACTGGATAGCACCTTGCCCGCCGTGCGCTGGGGAGTATTGAAAGAGCTGGTGTTACTGTGCAAGCTCAACGTGGTAGTCGTCATGTTGGTATGTACGGCCGTAGGCATGGCGCTATCGACACCAGGGGTGCCACCACTGAAAGCGGTCATCTACGGCCTTCTGGGTGTCGGGTTGGCCTCCAGTGGGGCCGCCGCGTTCAACCATATCATCGACCGCCATCTGGATGCTGTGATGACGCGTACGTCAAGGCGGCCGTTGGCGGCACACCGCTTGCCTGTCTGGGTGGCCGTGCTATGGGCCGTGGGGCTCTCGGTGGCGGGCATTGGACTGCTTGCCTGGCAGGTGAATACGCTAGTGGCTGCGCTGACGCTGGCATCCTTGGTGGGTTACGCCGTGCTGTATACCGCGTACCTCAAGCGTGCCACGCCGCAAAATATCGTCATTGGTGGTGTGGCAGGGGCCTCGCCGCCGCTGCTTGGGTGGGTCGCCGTGACGGGCAGCGTATCAGCAGAGCCCTTGTTGCTGATGTTGATCATCTTCGTATGGACACCGCCGCATTTCTGGTCGTTGGCTATCCACAAGCGTGACGATTACGCCCGAGCCGGCATCCCCATGTTGCCCGTGACGCATGGCGTCGTGTTTACGCAACTGCAGATCTGGCTCTACAGCTGGTTGACGGTTGCCGCATCACTTTTGCCGGTTGTCGTCGGGATGAGTGGCTGGGTCTATCTGGTGATTGCCGTAGCGCTCAATGCGCGGTTCATTTATTGGAGCTGGCGCGTATGGAAAGGGGATGACCAAGAAGCGCCGCTGCTTGCCTTCTGGTTTTCCATTCGTTACCTGCTGGGACTGTTTGGCGCGCTCTTGTTGGACCATTATACTTTTCTGCTGCCCTCGGCCCTTGGGTAGCGAGGACGAGCAAATGACAAAATTGGTCTACGCTGTAGAAAACGGTGTACAATTTTCGTTAAACTATTTCACGGTTGAATGAAGAGGTTTCATGAGCTCTACCGTTGCACTACTGTTGCTGGCTGTCGCGTTGATGGTGATTGCCGGGCTGGGGGGCTATGCGTATTCCCTGCGAAAGGAGGTAAAGCGTCGGGAAGCTTTTCGTATCGAGGAAGAGCAGCGTGCTCAGCAGAACAGCCTTGAAAATCTGGATTACGTCGTAAGCGCGCTGGTGCAGGAGCAGGTGGATATCACCGAAGGCTCTTGGCGGTGTAAGGTGCTGCTGGAAATCGTTGATCCTAGTCTTGCAGAAAGGCCAGAATTTCAAGCATTTGCCGAAGTCTACAACCGGACGCGGCATCTCAAGACCCACTCTGCTCGCAAGCAATTGACGCCCCGAGAGCGGATGCGTGAAGACAAGGAACGGCTCGAAGTGGAAGCTGAAATGCGACCTGCGGTGCTTGCCGCTGCCGCAGCTGTGATCCAGTGGCGAGCCAAAGGTTCCAAGGCGTTACACTGATTTTTAGTGTCATTGGTGTCAGCTTTGCTATGCTAAACACGTTGGTATTGGCAAGAAGTTGATATCACGGCATTGTTGCCTTCTAACGCTGAAACGTTAATGATAGGCACCTCGTTCGATTTCATGATGCGCTCCGGCGCCCATCCTGAAGAAGAACAGCGAAAAATGGATGCTCTCGCTAAAAGAAGCATTAGATAGATTTGGTCACAGACCATATCAGCATTGGATCAAGAAGGAGTCTTGCATGAAAAAATCAACAACTGGCTTGCTAATCGGTTCTGCCCTCGTAGTAGGCCTCTCTGGCTGCGCCAGCTCTGCCTCTCAGTCTTCTGGTCAGGCGAGTGCAAGCAGTGACCGTAGCTGGTACCAGCATCCCGCCGTATGTGGACTTGCTGGCGGCCTGATCGGTGGCAGCATTGGCTACGCGACTAGCGGCAGCTCTGACGAAGAGAGCGGCGCTGCCACTGGCTTCGCAGCTGGCGCTGCCATCGGTGGTCTGCTGTGTGCCGACCACACCCCTGAGCCGGTTGCACCGCAGTGCCCGAGCTATGGTGAAGTGCCTGCAGGCGTGGCAGTTGACGCTGAAGGCTGCCCGCTGGACTCAGACGGTGACGGCGTGCCGGATTACCGTGACCAGTGCCCGGGTACCCCTGCTGGTGTGGCAGTAGACGCCAATGGCTGTCCGCTGGACTCCGACGGTGACGGCGTGCCGGATTACCGTGACCAGTGCCCTGATACCCCCGCTGGTGTTGCCGTGAACGCGCTGGGTTGCCCGGAAAGCCTGGTACTGCGTGATGTCAACTTCGAGTTCGACTCCGCACAGCTGACTGCCAATGCACAGCAAGTGTTGAACGGTGTTGCCGAGCGTCTGGTCAACAACCCTGACGTACGTGTCAGCATCGAAGGCCACACCGACTCACGTGGTGCTGCCGAGTACAACCAGAACCTGTCTCAGCGTCGTGCCGAGTCCGTGGCTGCCTACCTTGCCCAGCGTGGCGTAGAAGCTAACCGCATGCGTGCTGTAGGTTACGGCGAAGAGCGTCCTGTTGCGACCAACGACACTGACGAAGGTCGTGCGCAGAACCGTCGCGTAGAACTGGATGAGTGGAACTAATCACTTGTCGGTATGATGCTCCTTGACAGGCCACATGTGTGGCGCTGAAAGAGAGTCAAAGAACGGGAGGCCATGGGCCTCCCGTTTTATTTTATGAAGTGCCAAAGTCTGTTAGGCTGTCGGCCGGTTTCGAGCCCGTTTTTCTACCGTTGATAGCGAAATGTGATCCCTGGTATGGATCACCACTGCGCTCAAGGAATATTTGAATGCCCATAGTGACACTGCCTGACGGCAGCCAGAGAACATTTGATAGCCCCATTTCCATCATGCAGCTGGCAGAGTCCATTGGTCCTGGTTTAGCCAAGGCCTGCGTGGCGGGCAAGATCGATGGGGTGCTGGTGGACGCAGCGGATATCATCGAGCAGGATGCCGATGTTTCCATCATCACGGCGCGGGACGACGAGGGGGTGGAGATCATCCGCCATTCATGTGCCCACCTGATCGGCCATGCCGTGAAGCAGCTCTACCCCAGCGCCAAGATGGCGATTGGCCCGGTTATCGATGATGGTTTCTACTACGATATCGATTTTGGTCAATCCGTGACGCCAGAAGATCTGGAGGCGATCGAGAAGCGCATGCAGGCGCTGATCGACCAGGAGTACGACGTAATACGTGAATACGTCGATAGTGCCAAGGCCATGGCCACCTTCGAAGAGCGTGACGAGCCCTACAAACAGGAAATCGTCCGTGATATTCCGGAAGGTGCTGCGATTCGCCTGTATCATCATGAAGAGTACACGGACATGTGCCGGGGGCCGCACGTGCCGAATACCCGGCACCTGAAAGCCTTCAAGTTGACCAAGCTGGCGGGCGCTTACTGGCGCGGCGACGCTTCCAATCCGATGCTCACGCGTATTTACGGCACGGCTTGGGGCGATAAGAAACAGCTCAAGGCTTACTTGCAGCGCTTGGAGGAAGCCGAGAAGCGTGACCACCGTAAATTGGCGCGCAAGATGGACCTCTTCCACCTGCAGGAAGAGGCTCCCGGTATGGTTTTTTGGCATCCCAATGGCTGGACCATGTACCAGGCCTTGGAAGAGTATATGCGTAACGTACAGCGGGCGCATGGTTATCAGGAGATCAAGACACCCCAGGTGGTCGATCTCTCGCTGTGGAAAAAATCAGGCCACTGGGGTCACTACAGTGAGCTGATGTTCACCACCGAGTCCGAAAAGCGTGAGTACGCGGTCAAGCCGATGAACTGTCCTTGCCATGTGCAGGTGTTCAATCAGGGGCTGAAGAGCTACCGCGACCTGCCTTTGCGTCTGGCCGAGTTTGGCAGCTGCCATCGTAATGAACCCTCTGGTTCACTGCATGGTCTGATGCGGGTGCGTGGGTTTACCCAGGACGATGCGCACATCTTCTGTACCGAAAAGCAGATTCAGGCAGAGGCCGAAGCGTTCATTGCGCTGACGCTGCAAGTCTACAAAACGCTTGGATTCGACGAGGTAGAGCTCAAACTGTCCACGCGTCCTGAAGACTTCCTTGGCGAAGCAGAAATGTGGGATCGAGCCGAGCAGGGCCTGGAAGCTGCCTTGAATGCCACGGGACTTGCGTGGGAGTTGCAGCCAGGTGAAGGGGCGTTTTACGGTCCCAAGATCGAGTTTGCGCTGCGCGACTGTCTGAATCGAGTATGGCAGTGCGGTACCTTGCAGTTGGACTTCAATCTTCCGGGCCGCTTGGGTGCTCAGTACGTGGATGAAGACGGTGCGCGCAAGACGCCGGTCATGCTTCATCGTGCCATTCTGGGCTCTTTCGAACGTTTCCTGGGTATTTTGATTGAGCACTATGCCGGTGCTATGCCATTATGGTTGGCCCCGCAGCAAGCGGTGTTGATGACGATTACCGATGCACAGCGCGATTTTGCTCTGGAAGTAGAGCGTCGGCTGCAAAAAATTGGCTTGCGGGTCAAGGCGGACTTGAGGAACGAGAAGATCGGCTTTAAAATCCGTGAGCATACATTACAGAAAGTTCCCTATCTCCTGGTGGTAGGAGATAAGGAAGTAGAAGCTGACTCAGTGGCCGTGCGTACTCGCAGCGGCGAAAATCTCGGCACCATGACCATCGACGAATTCATCGAAAGGTTCAGTGAAGAGAGAGCAGCCCTGGCGACATCGTCAATTGCCTAAGGAGACAGAGCAATCAAGCGAAGCAATCAGCGCGGGCGTCCACAAGATAAACGCCCACCAATGAACGAGCGGATCACCGAAGAAGAAGTACGTTTAATCGATGCCGAAGGCGAGCAGTTGGGCGTAGTGCCCACCTCCGAGGCTCTTGAGCGTGCAGAAGCGGCAGGTCTGGATCTCGTGCAAATCTCGAATGCCGACCCCATCGTCTGCAAGATCATGGACTACGGCAAATTCGTTTTTGAGACCAAGAAGCAGAAAGCGGCTCAAAAGAAAAAGCAGAAGCAAATCCAGGTCAAGGAAGTCAAATTCCGTCCTGGCACCGACGAGGGCGATTATCAGGTCAAGCTTAAAAACCTGATTCGCTTCCTGGAAGGTGGTGACAAGGGTAAGGTCACATTGCGCTTCCGTGGTCGTGAAATGGCGCATCAGGACATCGGCCGCAAGCTGATGGAGCGGATCGCGGCAGACCTGGAAGAGATCGGAGCGGTGGAGTCTTTCCCGAAAATGGAAGGCCGCCAGATGATCATGATCCTTGCCCCGAAAAAGAAGTGATCCAACGGCGTTGTTAACGGGCCAGCGCATTTGCGCTGGTCGGCCCTGGGTTTTCTAAAAAATATCGAGCGGAGTTATCTCATGCCGAAAATCAAAAGCAACAGCGGCGCTGCCAAGCGCTTCAAAAAGACCGCTAACGGCTTCAAGCACAAGCAGTCTTTCCGTAGCCACATCTTGACCAAGAAGTCGACCAAGCGTAAGCGTCAGCTGCGTGGCATGAAGCAAGTGCATGCTTCCGACAAAGCGCTGATTCAGCGCATGCTGCCGAACCTGTAAGGTCGAATTTTCTTATCTGAGCACCGTCTCAGTCATAAAGTCAGGAGTGTGTTATGACCCGTGTTAAGCGTGGCGTAGTTGCCCGTCGTCGCCATAAAAAAGTTCTGAAGCAGGCCAAAGGTTACTACGGTGCCCGTTCGCGTGTTTTCCGCGTAGCCAAGCAGGCTGTCATCAAGGCCGGTCAGTATGCCTACCGTGACCGTCGCAACCGCAAGCGCCAATTCCGCGCTCTGTGGATTCAGCGTATCAACGCTGGTGCACGTATCAACGGCATGTCTTACAGCCGCTTCGTAGGTGGCCTGAAGAAAGCCGGTATTGAAATCGACCGTAAAGTATTGGCCGACCTGGCTGTACACGAGAAAGCCGCATTTGCTGCTATCGTGGAAAAAGCCAAGGCTGCCCAATAAGGCACTTTTCACTGGGTTAGCCCAGCGTGAAATGCCCGTGGTCATTTCAGTGTGACCCATGCAGGGGAAGAGCAGCCGCTCTTCCCCTGTTTTTTTGTCACCTTCAACATGCCTGCCATCCCCGTGGATGGAGCCGCTTAATTCGGAGTGAAATCGGATGGACCACCTTCCTACTCTGGTGTCTGAGGCCCGCGAAGCTATCCAGGCTGCGCAGAGTGTCTCGTCGCTGGATGAGTTGCGCGTACGTTACCTGGGCAAGAAAGGCGAAGTGACTGCCTTGCTGAAAGGGTTGGGTAAACTATCGGCCGAAGAGCGACCTGCCGCAGGTGAGCAGATCAACCAGGCCAAGCAGACCCTGTCGGCGGAAATCGATAGCAAGCGCCAGCAGCTGGAAAATGCCGCCCTGGATGCGCGCCTGGCAGCAGAGCGGATCGATGTCACTCTGCCAGGGCGTGGGCAAGCCAGCGGAGGGCTGCACCCCGTGACGCGAACGCTGGAGCGTATCGAGGGGCTGTTTACCAGAATTGGCTACGATGTTGCGGTAGGGCCTGAAATCGAAGACGACTACCATAATTTCGAAGCACTCAACATTCCTGCCCATCATCCTGCGCGCGGCATGGCGGATACGTTTTACTTCGATGCGACGCGGTTGCTGCGTACCCATACCTCGCCGGTGCAAGTGCGTACCATGAAAAGTAGTGAGCCGCCCATCCGGATCGTTTGTCCGGGGCGCGTTTATCGTAGCGATTCCGACCTGACCCACACGCCCATGTTCCACCAGGTAGAAGGGCTGCTGGTGGATGAGGGCGTCAGTTTTGCCGACTTGAAAGGCACTATCGAAGACTTTCTGCAGGCGTTTTTCGAGCGTGACGACTTGTCAGCTCGGCGGAAGTCGATATTCAGTGCGTGATGTGCAGCGGTGAAGGGTGTCGTGTCTGTTCTCACAGTGGCTGGCTGGAAGTCATGGGTTGCGGCATGGTGCACCCTGAGGTGTTTCGTCATTCGGGGATCGATACCGAGCGCTATACCGGGTTTGCATTTGGCATGGGCGCCGAGCGTCTGGCCATGTTGCGCTATGGGGTCAATGATCTACGCCTATTCTTCGAGAACGATTTGCGCTTCCTGCGCCAATTCACCTGATACTGCTGCTTACGACGGGAAAAATTATGAAGTTTTCAGAACAGTGGCTGCGTGAATGGGTTGCTCCGCAGTTGGATGCGCAAGCCATTGCCGATCAGATCACCATGGCAGGGCTCGAAGTCGACGCGGTCGAGGCCGTTGCTGCAGCGTTCAGTGGCGTCGTCGTTGCCGAAGTGTTGAGTAAAGAGAAGCACCCGGATGCCGACAAGCTGAATGTGTGCACCGTGGATGACGGTACCGGCGCGCCTGTCCAGGTGGTGTGTGGTGCCGCCAACGTGGCAGTCGGTCAGAAAATTCCTTTTGCCCAGGTGGGCGGAGTGCTGCCGGGCGACTTCAAGATCAAGAAAGCCAAGCTGCGTGGTGTCGAATCCAATGGCATGATCTGCTCGGCATCCGAGCTGGGTTTGGAGGAGGAAACCTCGCCAGGCATTCTGGTACTCTCCGAGGCAGCTCCGGTCGGCGTCAGCTTCCGCGAGTACATGCAGTTGGACGACATGACCATCGAGGTCGATCTGACGCCTAACCGCGGTGATTGCCTGAGCATCAAAGGGTTGGCGCGCGAAGTGGGCGTGCTGAACAGACTGCCTGTCAGCGGCCCGCAGATTACGCCGGTGCCCGCCACGATCGACGATACTTTCCCTGTGCGCGTGGACGCCGCAGAGCAGTGCCCCCGCTATCTGGGTCGTGTCATCAAGGGTGTCGACGTACAAGTGGAAACGCCGCTATGGATGGTGGAGCGGCTGCGCCGCAGTGGCGTGCGCTCGATCGACCCGGTCGTCGATGTCACCAACTACGTCATGCTCGAGCTGGGCCAGCCGCTGCATGCCTTTGACCGCGACAACCTTCACGGCAGTATTTGTGTGCGCATGGCGCAGTCGTCAGAGCGACTGACCTTGCTGGACGGCCAGGACGTAGCGCTTCGTCAGGATACGCTGTTGATTACTGATGAGCGTGGGCCCCTGGCCATGGCTGGTGTCATGGGAGGGGAAAACTCTGGCGTCAGCGAGAAAACGCACACCATTTTCCTGGAGTCTGCATTTTTCGCGCCGCTAGCGATTGCGGGCAAGGCTCGCTCTTATGGCCTTCATACGGATGCCTCGCACCGCTACGAGCGTGGGGTGGATCCTGAGTTGGCCAGTAGCGCGATCGAACGGGCGACCCAATTGCTGCTGGAGATCTGTGGTGGTCAGGCTGGGCCGGTTACGGAAGCTGTTCACCAGCAGGCAATACCTGCACCGAAGACCATCATGCTGCGTGAAGCACGACTCGAAGCAGCGCTTTCCAAGCAGCTGCCAGGTGATGAGGTGAGCGATATCCTCGAGCGTCTGGGGCTGCAAGTGGAGCGCTTGGCGGAGGGTTGGAAGGTCAAGGCAGCCAGTTGGCGTTTCGACATTGCCATCGAAGAAGACCTCATCGAGGAGGTCGCCCGTGTGCATGGTTACAACAATCTGCCCGTCCGCCGACCAGCCGCTCGCCTGGCGCTGCGTCCTGCCAACGAGTCGACCCTGACGCTGGCGCGTCTGCGTAACCAGCTGGTGGCTCGTGGTTATCAGGAAGCGGTGACGTATAGCTTCGTGGCGCCAGACCTTCAGGCGGCACTGCTGCCCGACGCCGTATCACCCGTATTGGCCAACCCGATTTCGGCGGATCTGTCCGTCATGCGAGCCAGTCTGTTTCCGGGGCTGGTGAGGGCGCTGGAGCACAACCTCAATCGCCAGCAGTCGCGCGTTCGTCTCTTCGAGACGGGCCTGGTGTTCAATGGCCCGCTGGACGATCTTTCTCAAGTGCCCATGATGGGGGCGCTGGTGTGCGGTGGTCGTGAAGCAGAAGGCTGGAGTGGCGGTAAGGCAGCCGTCGATTTCTATGATCTCAAGGGCGACCTTGAGAGTGTGCTGGCACTAGGGGGGGCTGCAGAAGATTGGCGCTTCGAACCTGGCGAGCACTCGGCTTTGCATCCGGGGCAGACGGCCAAGGTGCTGCATAAAGGGAAGCCGGTTGGCTGGATTGGAACGCTGCATCCTCAGGTGCGTGCCAAATTGGGCCTGAAAGTGGATGCCGTGCTGTTCGAAGTGCGACTGGATGCTCTGAGTCAAGGTGCAGTTCCCGCCTTTGAACCACTTTCCCGCTATCCAGAAGTGCGCCGCGATCTGGCGTTCACGGTCAAGGAAGAGACGCCAGTGCAGGCTCTGCTCGACTGTGCGAAGTCTCAGGCGGGAGAAAGCTTGAAAGACATCAAGCTGTTTGATGTCTATGCTGGTAAGGGCGTTGCCGAAGGTCACAAGAGCATTGCGCTGGGCTTGACCTGGCAACACGCATCGCGCACGCTAAATGATGAAGAAATCAACCAGTTGGTTGATGCCATTGTGACTACCGTGCGTACCGAGCTGAACGCTGATCTGCGCGGTTGATGACGCCATGCCATGACATGACGCTTACCACGATCCTGGCAGTGCGTTTGCTACACCGTTTGCTACATGGAGGAGCCTTATGGGTGCGTTGACCAAAGCAGAGCTAGCAGAGCATTTACATAGCGAGCTGGCGCTGTCAAAACGAGAAGCAAAAGCGATGGTCGAAGCTTTTTTCGAAGAGATTCGCGCTTGCTTACGTGAAAACGAGCAAGTGAAGCTGTCAGGATTTGGTAATTTCGACCTGCGCGACAAGCGTGAGCGTCCAGGGCGCAACCCCAAGACCGGAGAGGAAATTCCGATTTCGGCGCGCCGGGTAGTGACCTTCAGGCCTGGTCAGAAGCTCAAGCAGCAGGTAGAGCGGTATGCGAGCGAAAGTGGTCTTGGCAAGCCGGATTAGCCTTGACCACCCATGTCGAAAAGGAGTGCTGGAAAGCACTCCTTTTTTTTATGGCTGAAAGATTAGAAAGGCTACAGGCCTCTCCCTTCGATCAACCAGGTGATGATGACTTTGATGATGTAACCCATCATGCCTGCGCCGAGTACGACGAACAGCATGATCGTGCCGAATTTGCCTGCATTCGACTTTTTGGCCAAATCCCAAATGATGAAGCACATGAACACGATCAAGCCGCCGATCATGATAGGGGTGATCCATGTCTCAAAGGCTTGCTGCATAAGCGCTCCTGCAGATAGAAGATGTAAGAGTAGAAGGAAGAAGGGCGTGCGCAACGTGCGCGGCTTTTGCCAGTCGTGTTAATATTTGACCAAATTCATCAGGTATTTGTCGACTGAACATTGTGAACTGGGAGTAAGCAATGCCAAAGATGACGATTGTGGTGGGCACCATGTATGGCGGTGCCCTTGACGTAGCCGAGCAGGTCAAGCCGCTGTTCGAGAAGGCGGGATATGCCGTAGTGGTGTCTGAACAGCCCACGTTGACAGACGTGAGTGGAGATAATGACCTGACGCTGTTTTGCTTGTCGACCACCGGTAGTGGCGACTTTCCTGGCAATATCGTACCGTTCGTGCGCAGCCTGAAAGACCAGTCACCTTCGCTCACCGGTCTTCGTTACGGACTGATCGCGCTCGGCGACAGCTCCTATGGCGATACGTTCTGCGGTGCCGGCCGTGCACTGGACGAGCTGCTGACATCGTTGGGCGCTCAGCGTCTCGGGGAGCGGTTGGAAGTCGATGCCATGGAGACCTTCATGGCCGATGATGCTGCAGTGCCGTGGGTGGAAGAGTGGATCGTGGCTCAGCAGTTGAAGGTGGCGTAACCATGCAGTCAGCGGCTCACTCTCCTGAACGGGTAAGCATTGCCATTGGCCTGTGCGTGGTCATGTTGTCTGCTTTGCCGCGCTATCTGGCGGGCGGGCATGAGACTCGTCAAACGCTGATCGTCATGGCCCTGGTGCTGGTGGCAGGGGCGGCTGCGGTGCAGTGGAAGATGCTTCCCGTCGAAGCTCGTCAGCGGTTGCCAGCGCTGCTCAAGCGCCTTAGTGTCATGATGGTGTTGGGCGCCATCATCATGGGTGGTTGGCATGCGCTGTTCACGGCGTGGATCAGTTGGCAGGAGTTCATCTCCCACGCGGCCACCTGTGGGCTACTGTTGCATGCCGTCACACTTTGGTGGCGTTCGCGCGCTTGAAGTCGTGCAGGCATTGTAATACGCCTGTTTTTGATGCCCGAACCCTTGAAATTGGGGGGCTAGCCCCCATCTTGCGAGCATGGCGCTTGCCTCCTTGCGTCAGGGTTCTTAAAATCGCCCTCTTGAATCAATTTTACGTAATCAACCCAACGCCCAGCCGCTAGAGGACAATTCATGCAAGTTTCCGTCGAGACGACCTCCCAGATCGAACGCCGTATCACTATTCAAGTGCCGGCAGCAGAAATCGATGGGGCCGTCAGCGCTCGCTTGAAAGAGACTGCGAAAAACGTTCGCCTGAACGGTTTTCGCCAAGGCCGGGTGCCGATGGCCGTTGTTAACCAGCGTTACGGCGACAGCGTGCGCAATGAAGTGGTTGGCGAAGTCATGCGCGAGCGTTACGTGCGCGCCATCACCGAAGAAGGCCTCAATCCTGCTGGCTTCCCGCAGATCGAGCCCAAGGTAAACCAGGCGGGCAAAGATCTCGAGTTCGTCGCGATCATGGAAATCTACCCGCAGGTCGAGCTGGCCTCCATCGAAGGTACTGAAGTAGAGCGTCCGGTCGTCGCCGTCAATGATGCCGATGTCGACGAGATGATCGACACCCTGCGCAAGCAAAACGCTGCATGGGAAGAAGTCGACGCCGCTGCTGCCTCTGGCGATCAGGTCACCATCGATTTTCAGGGCTTCCTGGGCGATGAGCCTTTCGAAGGCGGCAGTGCTGAAGGCCACGCGTTGGTCATCGGATCGAACAGCTTCATTCCTGGTTTCGAAGATCAGCTGATCGGTGCCAAGGCGGGTGAAGAGAAAACGATTTCCGTCACCTTCCCGGCGGATTACCAGGCCGAGCACCTGGCAGGTCAGGAAGCGACTTTCAAGGTCACTGTCCACAAGGTCAGCAGCCAGAAGCTGCCGGAAGTGGATGCGGCGTTCATCGAGCGTTTTGGCGTTGAAGGCGGCGACGAAAGCCAGTTCCGCGCTGAAATCAAGAAGAACATGACCCGTGAAGCGGCACAAGCCGTGGATAACCGTGTCAAGCAGCAGGTGCTGGATGCGCTGAAGAAAGCCAACGACATCCCCGTGCCGAGCGCGCTGGTACAGCAGGAAACCGACGCCATGAAGCGTCAGGCAGCTCAGCAGTTCGGTCTGGGTGAAGACTTCGACGTCAGCCAACTGCCCAATGAGCTGTTTGCCGACCAGGCCAAGAGCCGCGTGCAGGTAGGCTTGCTGCTGGCGGAAGTCATCAAATCCAACGAGCTGGATGCCGATGATGCCGCCATCAAGGCGAAGGTGGAAGAGCTGGCTGAGCAGTATCAAGACCCCTCGGAAGTCGTCGAGTACTACATGGGTAACGAGCAGCTCAAAACCCAGGTGAAGTCTGCCATCCTCGAAGAGAAGGCGGTCGAGAAACTGCTGGAGCAAACGAACGTCAAAGACGTTGAAATGTCTTATCAGCAGGCACTGGCAGCCGCCCAGCAGCAGGCTGAGCAAGATGAGACCGCTGAAGAAAGCGAGCAGGCGAGCGCCTGATCTCATCGAGTCGCGCACCTGTTCTCAGGTGCGCTTTTCCCTTACCGGACGCAAGGAATCACCCGAATGAGTGAGTTTGATATTCAAAACGCCGGCGGTTTAGTGCCCATGGTGGTGGAGCAAAGCGCCAAAGGGGAAAGAGCCTACGACATCTACTCGCGCCTGTTGAAAGAGCGCGTCATTTTTCTGGTGGGTCCTGTGGAAGACTACATGGCCAACCTGGTGGTCGCTCAGCTGCTGTTTCTGGAGTCTGAGAACCCCGACAAAGATATTCATCTGTACATCAATTCGCCTGGCGGTTCGGTCACGGCTGGCATGTCGATTTATGACACCATGCAGTTCATCAAGCCGGACGTCTCCACGGTGTGTATTGGTCAAGCGGCCAGCATGGGCGCCTTGCTGCTGACAGCGGGTGCTGCTGGCAAGCGCTACTGTCTGCCCAATTCGCGCGTCATGATCCACCAGCCGTTGGGCGGTTATCAGGGTCAGGCGTCGGATATCGAGATTCATACCCGTGAAATTCTCGGTATTCGTGAGAAGCTGAACCAGATTCTGGCCCATCATACGGGTCAAGATATCGAAACGGTGGCCCGTGATACCGACCGTGATAACTTCATGAGCGCCAATAAAGCAAAAGAGTATGGCTTGATTGACGCAGTGCTGGATAAGCGTCCTACATCCTGATAGCGTAGTAGGATTCTGCTTTTCTAAGAGCTTTTCAGGCGGCTCTGGCCGCCTTAGTGACAGAGGTACGCGAATGGCCGACGGCAAAGGCAAGGACGAAGGTGGCAAGCTGCTGTACTGCTCGTTTTGCGGTAAAAACCAGAACGAAGTACGCAAGCTGATTGCTGGCCCGTCCGTTTATATCTGCGATGAGTGTGTCGACTTGTGTAATGACATCATTCGCGAGGAAGTTCTCGAAGCCGATGCCGAGAGCGATGAGGAGCGTTTACCCACGCCCCGCGAAATACGTCATACATTGGACGATTACGTCATCGGGCAAGACCGCGCCAAGATGGTGCTGTCCGTAGCGGTATACAACCACTACAAGCGTCTCAAATCAGAGGTGCGCGAAGGCGACGTGGAGCTGGGTAAATCCAACATTCTCCTGATTGGTCCTACCGGTAGCGGCAAAACGCTGCTGGCGGAAACCATGGCGCGGCTATTGAATGTACCCTTCACGATTGCAGACGCCACTACGCTGACAGAAGCGGGCTATGTGGGTGAGGATGTCGAAAACATCATCCAGAAACTGCTTCAGAAGTGTGATTACGATGTAGAGAAAGCCGAGCGTGGCATTGTCTATATCGATGAGATCGACAAGATTTCTCGCAAGTCGGATAACCCCTCGATTACTCGTGATGTATCGGGTGAGGGTGTTCAACAGGCGCTGCTCAAGCTCATCGAAGGGGCCACGGCGTCCGTGCCTCCCCAAGGTGGGCGCAAGCATCCCCAGCAGGAGTTCGTACAGGTCAATACGGCCAACATCCTGTTCATCGTTGGTGGTGCTTTTGCCGGACTGGACAAAGTCATCCGTGATCGCGCTGAAAAAGGTGGTATCGGTTTCAATGCCAGCGTGAAAAGCAAGGAGTCCAGTCGGGGCGTGGGTGAGCTGTTGGCCGACGTCGAGCCCGAGGATCTGGTGAAATTTGGCCTGATTCCCGAGTTCGTGGGTCGTTTGCCTGTCATCGCCACGTTGACCGAGCTCACCGAAGATGCCTTGGTGCAGATTCTCACGGAGCCCAAGAACTCGCTGGTCAAGCAGTACGCCAAGCTGTTCGAGATGGAAGACGTGGAGCTGGAGTTCAGGGATGAGGCACTGCGTGCCGTGGCTGCCAAAGCCATGGAGCGCAAGACCGGAGCTCGTGGTTTGCGCTCGATTCTGGAGTCCGTGCTGCTGGATACCATGTACGAAATCCCTTCATTGGAAGGCGTCAGCAAAGTGGTCATCGAAGGTTCGGTGATTGCCGGCGAAAGCGAGCCACTGCTGATCTACTCCCAGCAAGAGGCTGCCCGCGTTGACGGCACCGATGGTTAACCGCCCGGGTTTCCGCGCGGTCTGATGACCACCGCATGCGCCAATCCAAGGGGTCGCCTAGGCGGCCCCTTGTTGTTCATACGTCTTGTATCATGAGCTGCTTGGCAAAGTATCCGGCTTGAATGCCGTTCAAGTACTCATCCGAAATTGAGGAACGTCTGCGATGCAGCAGAATGCCGATCAGACACAATGTCTACCCCTGTTGCCGCTGCGGGATGTGGTCGTGTACCCGCAGATGGTCATTCCGCTTTTCGTGGGTCGCGAAAAATCCATTCAAGCGCTTGAAGCCGCGATGGAAGCGGACAAACGTGTATTGCTGGTGGCTCAGCGTGAAGCGTCTCAAGATGAGCCGGACAATACGGACTTGTATGCCATGGGGACCGTGGCAGACATCATGCAGCTACTCAAATTGCCTGATGGCACGGTGAAAGTGCTGATCGAAGGCAGCTTTCGTGCGGATGTCGTCCGTATCGAGGAGAACGAGGCCGGTTACACTCAGGCCCATCTTCTGCCCCGCGACAGTGAGCCTCTGACCAGTCGTGAGCAGGAGGCGCTGGTGCGCGTGCTGCTCAATCAGTTCGAGCAATACGTCAAACTGTCGAAAAAAGTGCCCAATGAAGTGCTCAACTCTCTGTCGGGTATAGAAGATCCCAGCCGTTTGGTAGACACCATCTGCGCACACTTGTCATTGAAGATCGGTGACAAGCAGGACCTGCTCGAAATGGATCGGGTGCGTGATCGTATCGAGCACCTGATGGCGCTGATCGAATCAGAAATCGACTTGCTGCAGGTCGAAAAGCGGATCCGCTCCCGGGTCAAGGAGCAGATGGAAAAGACCCAGCGCGAGTACTACCTGAACGAGCAGATGAAGGCCATCCAGAAAGAAATGGGTGAGCTGGACAATGTGCCCAATGAGGCCGAGAAGTATGAGCGTGCCATTCAAGAATCGGGTATGCCGAAAGAAGCCTCCGACAAGGCAACCCAGGAGCTGAACAAGCTCAAGATGATGTCGTCGAATTCTGCCGAGGCTACCGTGGTGCGCTCCTACCTGGACTGGCTGATTGCCGTGCCCTGGAAAAAGCGCACTCGTGTCAAGCATGACCTGGTCAAAGCGCAAGAAGTGCTCGATCAAGACCACTATGGTCTGGAAGAGGTCAAGGCGCGCATTCTCGAATATCTTGCGGTGCAAAAGCGCGTTCGCAAGATGCGTGGTCCGGTACTGTGTCTGGTTGGCCCACCTGGCGTTGGCAAGACCTCTCTGGGGCAGTCCATCGCCAAGGCGACCAACCGCAAGTACGTGCGTCTGGCGCTGGGCGGCGTGAGGGACGAGTCCGAGATTCGCGGCCATCGCAGGACATACATTGGCTCTCTGCCTGGCAAGTTGATGCAGCGGATGAGCCGGGCAGGGGTCAAAAACCCGCTGTTCCTGCTGGACGAAGTAGACAAACTGGGCATGGACCATCGCGGTGATCCGGCCTCAGCGCTGCTGGAAGTACTGGACCCAGAGCAGAACAACAGCTTCAGCGATCACTATCTGGAGCTGGACTACGATCTTTCCGAGACGTTGTTCATCTGTACGGCCAACTCGATGAACATTCCTGGGCCACTGCTGGATCGTATGGAAATCATTCGTCTGCCGGGCTACACGGAAGACGAGAAGCTGGCCATTGCCAAACGCTACCTGCTGCCCAAACAGTTGGAGGCCAATGGCCTGAAAGACGAAGAGCTGGCGTTGGAAGATGATGCCTTGCTAGAGCTGGTGCGCTACTACACCCGCGAAGCGGGAGTGCGCGAGCTGGAGCGTCAGATCGCCAAGGTGTGCCGTAAAGTGCTGCGCGAAAGGCTGGAAGCGGAGCGTACTTCGGGCACCAAAGCCGGGAGCCAGCTGCAGGCGAAACAGGTGCTCCTGGCCGACGATATCGAGACTTACGCTGGCGTGCGTCGCTACAGCTACGGTCTGGCCGAACAAGAGGATCAGGTAGGGCGCGTGACGGGGCTTGCCTGGACCTCGGTAGGCGGTGAGCTGCTCAATATCGAGTCCGTCGTGACGCCTGGCAAAGGGCGTCTGCACAAGACCGGTTCACTGGGCGACGTCATGAAAGAGTCGGTCAGTGCGGCACAGACCGTGGTCAAATCACGGGCCGTTGCCTACGGTATCGATCCTCAGCGCTTTGAGAATGAAGATCTGCATATCCATGTGCCCGAAGGCGCGACTCCCAAGGACGGACCTAGTGCGGGTATCGCCATGGTCACTGCCATCGTGTCGGCCTATTCACTGCGTCCGGTTCGCTGCGACGTGGCCATGACCGGAGAGGTCAATCTTCGCGGTGAGGTACTGCCCATCGGGGGGTTGAAGGAGAAATTGCTGGCAGCTCGCCGCGGTGGTATAAAGACCGTCCTGATCCCTGAGGAAAATCGCCGAGATCTCAAGGAAGTGCCGGATAATATCAAAGGAGCACTTGATATTCGTCCCGTACGATGGATAGATGACGTATTGGCCGTTGCGTTAGCCGAATCGGTGGACGACAAGGCCGCGTTGAAAGCAGCGGATAAGTCGTTCAGTACCAATGCTGTTGCAAGCACCCATTAAGTGTTAAAGCAGTCCTGCTTTAATTTTGCTTAATAAATTTGCCCAATGCCTTGAGCGACGGGCATTTCACGGCGCGGTTGCTTGACAGGTGTTTCAAGGCATTGCTATAAAACGCAGCTATGCTTTGAGGTTGTTGCACTCGGTGACCGTGCCGTTCAAAGCCATTTTTTTGAAACAGTCAAGGGGTGAAGTGTGAATAAGTCCGAGCTGATTGAAGCTATTGCCGCATCTGCTGATATTCCGAAAGCAGCGGCAACCCGCGCATTGGATGCCATGGTGGAGTCTGTCACCGATAGCCTCAAAAAAGGCGAAAGCGTTTCTTTAGTAGGTTTTGGTACTTTCGCCATCAAAGAACGTGCCGCCCGTACGGGTCGCAACCCTCAGACGGGTCAGCCGATCGAAATCAGCGCTGCCAAAGTGCCCAGCTTCAAAGCCGGTAAAGCGCTGAAAGACGCCGTCAACTAATTGGCTCGCGTTTGCTGTAAGCTAATGGGCGCATCGCATCCGCGATGCGCCCATGTTCTTTTCTGGCCCGATGGTTTGGGCGATAAATGGCTTTGATGATCTGAGGCTAGCATGCTGCAAAGTATTCGAGATGGCTCCAGAAGCTGGGGTGCCAAGATAATCATTGGTGTCATGGTCGCGGCCATGGCGCTTTTTGGTGTGGAGTCGCTGTTCAGTGTCTTTGGTAGCGATCCCAATGAAGTGGCGAGCGTCAACGGCGAGCCCATCGTGCGTCAGCAGGTGGAGCTCGAAGTGCAGCGTGCGCTGCGCTCTGGGCAAGTGCCTCCTGAGCAGGAGCGGGCACTGCGCAACGATATGCTCGACCAGCTCATCACTCAGTCTTTACTGCGTCAGTATGCTGAGGACGGTGGTTTTTACGTCTCCGACGCTCAGCTTGACCAGATGATCGTGACACTGCCTGAGTTTCATGATCAGGATGGGCGCTTTTCTGCAGAAATGTTCCGGAATCGTCTGGCAGGAGCGGGTTACACGCCGCTCTCGTTCCGTGAAGAGCTGCGGATGGATATCAAGCGTCAGCAACTGCAGCAGGGCTTGGCCTTCAGTGACTTCAGCTTGGCCAATGAAGAGCAGCGTCTGGCAGACCTGCAAGGCCAGCAGCGAGATTTCCGCTACGTGATACTGGATGCCAATGATGCTGCTTATGAAGTAGAGGTCACCGAGGAGCAGATGCAGGCCTACTATGACGCCAACCAGGAACGCTTCGAGCGCCCGGAGCAGGTGCGCGTCGAGTACGTGGTGATCGACCGCCAGGCCATGGCTGAAGATATTGCTGTGGACGAGAGCGAACTCCGCGCTGCCTGGAGTGAGCAGAATCGCGATGCCGACCGTCGTGTTTCCCATATCATGGTGACCTTTGGTTCCGAGCGTGGCCGTGAAGAGGCCCAGCAGCTGGCCAATGAGGCGCTGGCTGACCTGAACAGTGGTGAGAGTTTCGCCGACACCGCCGTGCGTTTTTCGGACGACACCGCCAGTGCCGAGCAGGGTGGTGATCTGGGCGTGATCAGTCGCGGCTTCTTTGGCGATGCCTTCGATGACGCTGCGTTTGCCCTTGGGGTCGGTGAGACGTCCCAGGTCGTCGAAATGGACGGTGCTTTCCATATCCTGCAGGTTACCGAGCTGGATGCGCCTTCTTTCGAAGAGCAGCGTGACCGTTTGGCCCAGGAAGTGGCGCTGCGTGAGGTCAATGATGACTTCAATCGTCAGGTGCAGCGTCTGATCGATGAGAGCTTCGCGGCAGACGATCTGCAGTCCGTTGCGGATGACCTCGGCCTGACGCTCAACGAGAGCGACTGGTTGGCGCGTGGGGAAGGTGAAGGAGCGCTTTCCGAGCCGGGCGTGCTGGATGAGGCGTTCAGCGCTGACGTGCTGGGTGAAGGTTACAATAGCGAGGTCATCGAGCTGGACAGTGACCGTCGCCTGGTGCTTCGCGTGGCCGAGCATCGTGACGCGACGCTCTTGCCTCTTGACGACGTGCGTGATGAGGTAGAACAGGCCGTAGCGGCCCAGCAGCGCCAGCAGGCCTTGCAGGAAGAGGCCAGTGAGATGATTGCGGCTCTGCGCGACGGTCAAGCCTTGGAGCTGGACTGGATGAGTGCGTCCAACATCACCCGTCAATCGGACAGCACTTTGCCACAAACGCTGATCCGTGAAGTGTTCCGCATGCCACACCCTGAAGAGGGCGACAGCGTTTACCGTGCCGTGGCCTTGCCTCAGGGCGTTGCCGTCGTTGCATTGGACAGCGTCAACGAAGGGCAGGCCGACGAGCAGATGAATGCTTTCGTGTCACAAATGGCCGAACAGCTGCGGGCTCAGGCGATCATTCAAGGTTTGATCGATGACCTGCGCAGTGATGCCAGGATAGAGCGCTAAAACGAAAAAGCCGATCCATGTGATCGGCTTTTTCATGACGGGGCCTGTGCTCAGAGCGATTCGCTGTCGACCCCAGGCGGCTGGGTCAGCGAGAACTGGCGCAGTACGGGCTCCGGGTGGCGCTCGCTCGAGTGCTCCACGACAATGTCCCAGCCGTGCGTCTCGTCCCAGTCGCCCAGCACGAAGCGCTTGGCAGGCACATCTTCGACGGTGAGGTCATGGACCTTGGGGCGATGGGTGTGGCCATGGATCATGATGTTCACCCCATGGCGCTGCATCGTGGCCACGACTTCTGCGTGGGTCACATCCATGATGGCCTCGGCCTTGTTGGCGTTGGCATCCCCAGACTGCATACGCAGGCTCTTGGCCAACTCTAGCCGCTGCTCCAGCGGCATGGCCAGGATCTGCGCCTGCCACTCTGGGTGGCGAGACTGGGCGCGAAACGCCATGTAGGCCTCATCTTTGGTGCACAGGCTGTCACCGTGCAGAATGACGGCGGCTACGCCCTGCAATTCCACTTGCTCACTGTCGGGCAGCAGGGTGGCCTGACAGGCGTTGATGAAGCGTTCGCCGATCAGAAAGTCCCGATTGCCGTGGATGAAAAAAATGGACGTGCCCGCATCGCTCAGTGCCCGCAGACGCTTGATCACCTCATGGGCCACCCCGCTGAGGGGGTGAGGCGTATCCAGCAAGTCGTCTCCGATCCAGGCGTCGAACAGGTCGCCCAGAATGTAAAGATCCTCGGCCCCTTTGGCGGTATGCTCCAGGTAACGATAAAACCCCTGATTGAGCTCAGGGGTGTCGTTACTCAAATGCATGTCAGCGATCAGCAGCGTACGCATAAGACTCCCGACGGTTATTCCGCAACCTTCAGGTAGGCGCGCTCGATGACCACGTCTTCGGCGGGTACGTCTGCGTGCATGCCACGGCGCGTGGTGCTCACGGCCTTGATGGCGTTGACCACGTCCATGCCGTCCACTACTTCACCAAATACCGCGTAACCCCAGCCTTGCAGGCTTTTGCCGCTGTGGTTCAGGAAGCTGTTGTTACCGACGTTGATGAAAAACTGGGCGGTGGCAGAGTGGGGGTCCTGGGTGCGGGCCATGGCCAGCGTGCCGATGGTGTTCTGCAGACCGTTGTCGGCTTCGTTTTCGATGGGGTCGCGTGTCGGCTTCTGGTTGAACTCCTGGTCGAAGCCGCCCCCTTGAATCATGAAACCATCGATGACCCGGTGGAACAGCGTGCCGTCGTAAAAGCCATCGCGCACGTATTGCTCGAAATTGGCTGCGGTGGCAGGCGCTTTTTCGTGATTGAGAGCAATAGTGATGTCACCGTGGTTCGTCTGTAATACGATCATGGATAAATTCCTGTTCAATAAAGGCGTTCGCCTTGGCGCTGTGCATCGGCGTCACGTTATAATAGCGGTTTTGCTCGGCACCGCGAAGCGCTAACCCGTTTAGCATAGGCATCGGTTGCCCGGCACGCCATCCACGATGAGGTTATCAACACCACCATGACCAACGAGACCACCCCAGCGCCGAACTTCATTCGCAACCAAGTACGCGACGAGATAGCGGGCGGCCAGGTCACCAAAATTGTGACGCGCTTCCCTCCGGAGCCCAACGGCTTCCTGCATATCGGCCATGCCAAGTCGATCTGCCTGAATTTCGGGCTCGCCGAGCAGTTGGGTGGTGAGTGTCATCTGCGGTTCGACGACACCAACCCGGCGAAGGAAGAGCAGGCGTATATCGATGCCATCAAGGAAGACGTCAGTTGGCTGGGCTTCGAGTGGGCAGGCCCCGTACGCTTTGCCTCCGACTATTTCGAGCAGCTCTATGCCTGGGCACAGCACCTGATCCGCGAAGGGAAAGCCTATGTCGACGACCTCTCTCCCGATGAGATTCGGGAGTATCGCGGTACCTTGACCGAACCCGGCAAGCCCAGCCCTTACAGGGAGCGTAGCGTCGAAGAGAATCTCGATCTGCTGGAGCGTATGCGCAAGGGCGAGTTTGCCGAAGGCGAGAAAGTGCTGCGCGCCAAAATCGACATGGCGTCGCCCAACATCAATCTTCGCGACCCCATTCTGTACCGTATTCGTCACGCCCATCATCACCAGACCGGTGACGCCTGGAAGATCTATCCTTCCTACGACTTCACCCACGGCCAGTCGGATGCCATCGAAGGGATCACCCACTCCATCTGTACCCTGGAGTTCGAAGACCATCGTCCGCTGTACGAATGGTTCCTGAACAATCTGCCGGTGCCCGCCAAACCCCGCCAGATCGAGTTTGCGCGGCTGAACCTCGACTACACGCTGACCTCCAAGCGCAAGCTCAAGCTGCTGGTGGATGAGCAGATCGTGGATGGCTGGGACGACCCACGCATGCCGACCATCTCGGGCATGCGCCGCCGCGGCTATACCCCGGCTTCGATCCGCAAGTTCTGTGAAATGATCGGCGTGACCCGTTCGGATGGCGGCCTGGTGGACATTGCCATGCTGACTCATGCCATTCGTTCTGACCTTGAAGACAACGCCCCCCGCGCCATGTGCGTGCTGAAGCCGCTGAAAGTGGTGTTGACCAACGTGCCGGAAGACCACGAAGAGGTCTACGAAGTGCCGGGCCACCCCGCCCGTGACGACATGCCGATGCGCAAGGTGCCGTTTGGTCGCGAGCTGTACATCGACCAGGACGACTTCATGGAGGATGCGCCGAAGAAGTTCTTCCGACTGGCCCCTGGCAAGGAAGTGCGTCTGCGCAATAGCTACGTGATCCGCTGCGATGAAGTGGTCAAGAACGACGCCGGCGAGATCCAGGAGCTGCACTGCTCGGTGGATTTCGACACCCTGGGCAAAAATCCGGAAGGCCGCAAGGTCAAGGGCGTCATTCACTGGGTCAGCGCCGCCCACGGTGTGCCGATGGAAGTACGCCTCTATGACAACCTGTTCATGGTCGAGCAGCCGGATCGCGACAAGGATGTGGATTTCCTCGAGCACCTGAATCCCGAGTCGCTGGTCATCTGCCAGGCCATCGGTGAGCCAAGCCTGGCCAGCGCCGCGCCGGAAGATCGTTTCCAGTTCGAGCGGATGGGCTATTTCTGCGCCGACCGCCACGCCTCCAGTGCAGAGCATCTGGTGTTCAACCGCACCGTGGGCTTGAAAGATAGCTGGGCGAAAATCAAACAGAAGGGTTAAGGAAACGTCATATGCACATTTACAATACGCTGACACGCCGCAAAGAGCCTTTTAAGCCCCTTGTCGATGGCAAGGTAAGCATGTACGTCTGCGGCATGACGGTGTATGACTACTGTCACCTTGGCCACGCCAGGGTGAT
Source organism: Vreelandella hamiltonii (assembly GCF_014651775.1). Taxonomy (GTDB): domain Bacteria; phylum Pseudomonadota; class Gammaproteobacteria; order Pseudomonadales; family Halomonadaceae; genus Vreelandella; species Vreelandella hamiltonii. The sequence continues at coordinate 192,411 of NZ_BMXN01000005.1, read as the reverse complement.
GGTGGCCTTTGACGTGATTACCCGCTACCTGCGCCACCGTGGCTACGACGTGACCTACGTGCGCAACATCACGGATATCGACGACAAGATCCTCAAGCGTGCCGAGGAGAACGGTGAGGCCATCAGCGCGCTCACCGAGCGCATGATCGCGGCCATGCATGAAGACGAGGCGCGGCTGAATGTGCTGCCTCCCAGCCAGGAGCCCCGTGCCACGGGGCATATTGGCGACATCATCCGCATGATCGAAACGCTGGTGGAAAAAGGCTTTGCCTACGCCGCGGAAAACGGCGACGTCTACTATCGGGTGCGCAAGTTTGCCGATTACGGCAAGCTCAACAACCGCCAGCTGGATGACATGCGCTCTGGCGCGCGCGTGGAAGTGGACGTGCACAAGGAAGACCCGCTGGACTTCGTGCTCTGGAAAGCGGCCAAGCCGGGAGAGGCCCATTGGCACTCCCCCTGGGGGGACGGCCGCCCAGGCTGGCATATCGAATGTTCGGCCATGTCCACCTGCTGCCTGGGGGACACCTTCGATATTCATGGCGGTGGGCCGGATCTGACCTTCCCCCATCACGAAAACGAGATTGCCCAGTCGGAAGCGGCCACGGGCAAGACCTACGTGAACACCTGGATGCATGCCGGTGCCGTGCGCGTCAATCAGGAAAAGATGTCGAAGTCGCTGGGCAACTTCTTCACCATTCGTGATGTGCTGGCGGAGCATGACCCGGAGGTCGTGCGCTATCTGCTGGTGGCCAGCCACTATCGCAGCCCGATCAACTACTCCGTGGATTCGCTGGTCGAGGCACGCAAGTCGTTGACGCGCCTGTATACCGCCCTTGAAGGTGTCGAGGTGGCGTCTGAGGGTGAGCAGGGGAGTTATGCCGAGCGCTTCACTGCTTCCATGGATGATGATTTCAATACCCCGGAAGCGCTGGCCGTACTGTTCGACCTGGCAAGGGATCTCAACCGCGCCAAGAGCGACCAGCCGGAAGCTGCGCCCCGCCTGGCCGGAGAGCTGCAGCGCCTGGCGGGAGTGCTGGGGCTCTTGCAGCAGACGCCGCAGGCTTTCCTGAAAGGGGCGCAGCATTCGATGGCGCTGAGTGAAGGCGAGATCGAAGCCAGAATTGCCGAGCGTCAGGCGGCCAAAGCCAACAAGGACTTCGCCCGCGCCGATGCCATTCGTGACGAGCTGGCAGCGCTTGGCATCGTGCTGAAAGACTCACGAGAAGGCACGACTTGGGTCATCGAAGCGCCTTGATGACGAAGGAAGTCGGATGCCGTTGAGGCGGCGTCTGACTTCAACGCAGTTGCCTCGTATACTGAAGCGACACTCTCAGGATGCTCACTCAAAGGATGACCCCCATGCGCCGACTGCTGAACCCCCTGCTGACCGCCTGCTTGTCCACGGTGGTCGTTACCTCGACGGTACTCACGACGGCCCATGCCAGCGAGCCGGTGGTGGTCTCTTCCAAAATCGACACGGAAGGCTCGGTGTTGGGAGAACTGATCATCCAGACCCTGGAGCGCAATGGGATTGCCACCCAGGACCGCCTGCAACTGGGAGCGACCAGCGTGGTGAGGAATGCCCTGCTGGCCGCTGAAATCGACGTCTATCCAGAGTATACCGGTAACGGTGCGTTCTTTTTCGATATGACCGACAGTCCGGTGTGGAACAGTGCTGATGATGCCTATCAGACCGTTCGTGAACGGGATGCGGAGCAAGGCTTGATCTGGCTGCAGCCGGCCAGTGCCAACAACACCTGGGCCATGAGCATTCGTCAGGATGTGGCCGAGACCCATGGGCTCGACACCCTGGAAGACCTGGCCAGCTATCTGGCCGACGGGGGCGAGTTCAAGTTTGCAGCCAGTGCGGAATTCGTCGAATCCGAGCAGGCCCTGCCGGCGTTTCAGGACGCCTACGGCTTCGAGTTGAGCGATGACCAGTTGCTAGTGCTCTCCGGAGGCAATACCGCCGCCACCATGCGTGCAGCCGCTCAGCAAACCAGCGGCGTCAACGGTGCCATGACCTACGGTACCGATGGCGGGCTCACCGCGCTGGGTCTGCGGGTGCTGGAGGATACGCTGGGCGTGCAGCCGGTCTACCAGCCTGCGCCAGTGATACGAGAAGACGTGCTGGCCCAGTATCCCGACATCGAAGGCCTGCTCAATGACGTGTTTGCGACGCTGGATCTGGTGACCCTGCAAACGCTCAACGCGGACGTGGCCGTCAACGGTCGCTCTGCCGACCAGGTGGCTCGCGAATATCTCGATAGCCTGGATGACTGATGAATGTCGTTGATCGACGCACTGCCATCGCCAGCGGCCATTCGTCGCCGCTGGCAACCTAATGTCGTACTGCTGTGCCTGAGCGCCGCCATGCTGGCGGCAGCCTGGTCTTTCCATCTGGTGACCGTGGCGCCCAATCGGATCGTCACGGGAACGGGGTTTGGAATGGTGGCGGCCATTGGCTGGCCAGGTGGCGTACTGGTATCGCTTCTGTTCATCGCCATGGCCGCCCTGGCCTGGGTGCCCAGCACGCGCCATTATCGGGCGCTGCTGGGGGTGATTACCCTGACGCTGTTGCTGATGCCGTTTGGCCTGATGGTCGCCGGGCACTGGCTGATACCCGTGGATGCGCCCCAGGCCAGGCTAGGCATCGGGACTGCCTACTGGACGGTGCTGTTCGTGCTGTTGCTGTGTCTGGTGGAAGTACGCCTGCGGCTTGGGCTATCCCGATGGTGGACAGCGCTGCTGCTGCTCGGCATCGGCATCTTGTGGTGGCTGTGCGCTGCCTTCGGATTGCAGGCGCTGGCCCTGGTGCAGGAGTTTCAGGCCCGGGAGCGGCAGTTCTACCGTGCGTTGAGCCAGCATATCGTGCTGGTCAGCAGTGCCGTGAGCGTCAGCGTCGTGATGGGCATGCTGCTGGCCATGCTGATGCGCCGCTACCGGCGCCTGCAAACCGTCGCCTTTGGGCTACTCAATTTTCTGCAGACGATTCCCAGTCTGGCGCTGTTCGGCTTGCTGCTAGCCCCCTTGGCCTGGCTGGCGGCCAATGTGCCTGCCTTGGCAGCCATGGGCGTCAGTGGAATTGGCAATGCCCCGGCGCTGATCGCCTTGATTGCCTACAGCCTGTTGCCCATGGTGCGTAATACTTACGTTGCCCTGGAGGAGGTCAGTGCAGAGACCCTGGAAGCGGCCAAGGCCATGGGAATGCGGAGCCCGCAGCGGTTCTGGCAGGTTCGGCTACCGCTGGCGCTGCCGGTGTTGCTGGAAGGGGTAAGAGTCACCGCCGTACAGGCCATCGGGCTCACGGCGGTGGCGGCGCTGATTGGTGCCGGGGGGCTCGGCACCTTCATTTTTCAAGGGTTGGGGCAGGCGGCCATGGACATGGTGCTGCTGGGTGCGCTGCCAATCCTGGTGCTGGCGCTGATCGTGGATGCAGGATTAGGGGCGCTGGCGGAAGCGCTACGCCCCGGAGGACAGCAATGATCGAGCTTTCCCATGTCTCCAAGCAGTTTGGTGACGAAACGGCGGTGGATGATATTTCACTGCGGGTGGCCAAGGGCAAGTTCTGTGCCCTGGTGGGTACCTCCGGATGCGGTAAGTCCACCACGCTACGCATGATCAATCGGCTGATCGAACATACCCGTGGCGACATCATTCTGGATGGCCAGGCGATAGAGCACTACGACCCGGTCAAACTTCGCCGACGTATCGGCTACGTCATCCAGAGCACCGGCCTGTTCCCGCACTGGACCGTCGCGCGCAATATTGGCCTGGTACCGCGGCTGTTGAAGTGGGCACCTGCCGAGGTCAACCGTCGTGTCGAAGAGCTGATGGGCTTGCTGGGGCTGCCGGTGGGCGAGTTTGCGCACAAATACCCGCATCAGCTTTCCGGCGGGCAGGCACAGCGCGTGGGCGTCGCCCGCGCGCTGGCCGCAGACCCGGATATTTTGCTGATGGACGAGCCGTTTGGTGCCCTGGACCCGATCACCCGGGACAAGCTGCAGGATGAGCTGGCCCGCCTGCAGGCTCGGCTGCACAAGACCGTGGTGCTGGTGACTCATGACATGGATGAAGCCCTGAAGCTGGCCGACCACCTGGTCGTCATGCGCGAGGGGCGTATCGTCCAGCAGGGCACGCCTTTGGCCCTGCTGCAGAATCCCGCCGACCCTTTCGTGGATTCGCTGTTGGGCGGCCTGGAGCGGGGGCTCAAACAGGCAGGGCTGACGCGCGTCAAGGATCACATGGCGTCTCTGGGCCCCACGCTGCCAGCCCAGTCGCGTATTCCCGCTGACTTTTCGCTGCGGCAGGGGCTTTCCATGATGCTGCGTGACCACTGCGACCGCTTGACCGTGGTGGACCAAAACGATGTGCCCATAGGCGAGCTGTCGCTGCGTAGAATCGTCAAGGAAGCCCAGTTGGACAGGGGCACCCCAACGTGAGGCCGGATCCATCTCGCTCTGCGTCTTCGACCTCAGCCACTTCCAGCGCTGTCCCCGCGAGTTCCACCGCTTCGCGCTATGCCGCGTGGGGCTGGCCACTGGCCTGGGCGGCCTTGCTGCTGGTGCTGGTGTTGGCCATGCCCACTCTGGAACCGCTGTTTCGCTGGGTAGAGCCCAATGCGCGACAGGTCATCTACGGGCGTGCCGATTTTGTCGATTTGCTGGCGCGGCATCTGCTGGTTGTGAGCGTGGCCGCGCTGGTCACGCTTCTGGTGGGCGTTTCGGCCGGCATTGCCGTCACCCGGGCCAGGGGGCGGGATTTCCTGCCGCTGGTCGCTCAGCTGTCGTCGCTGGGGCAGACGTTCCCGCCAGTGGCGGTGCTGGCGCTGGCCGTGCCGGTACTGGGATTTGGCACACTGCCGATCATCGTGGCGCTGATGCTGTATGGGCTGCTGCCCATCGTGCGTAACACCTTGACGGGGATCAACGAGGTTGATCCTGTGGTCAAGCAGGCGGCCATCGCCATGGGCATGACGCCCTGGCAACTGCTGCGTCATGTCGAGCTGCCGCTGGCCTTGCCAGTCATTCTGGCGGGCGTTCGCACTTCGGTCACCATCAACATTGCCACGGCGGCGCTGGGCGCAACCGTGGGGGCCAGTAATCTGGGTGACCCGATCATCGCGGGGATCATCAATGACAACATGGCGTATATCGTCCAGGGGGCGCTGTCGATTGCCCTGCTGGCGCTCACTGTCGATAGCGCCTTCAATGCCCTCCAACAACGCCTTGCACGCCGATCTGCGTCTTAAGTTGAATCCCTAACGGCGGGAGACTGCGTTACTGTCCAAGTGTTGCGTTGACATGTGTCAGATAAATCCACTGGCACAAACGGTCATCACCAACAACACTGCCCTCAAAAGGGGTAAAAACAAGGACAATAACGATGACTCAGTTCGTACATCAGCCGACCTTCATGACCGGCGACGAATTCTCCATAGACACCTTCAGCGTGCTCAGCCCCGAGGGCGAGCTCCATGAAGGTGCCGACGAGCCCGCCTTGAGCCGCGACCACGCCCGCAGGCTCTACCAGGCCATGCTGGCCACGCGTATTCTCGATGAGCGCATGATGGCCGCGCAGCGCCAGGGCAGGCTCAGCTTCTACATGCAGTGTACCGGTGAGGAGGCCGCGGTGGTGGGAGCCACCGCAGCTCTGGACGATGCCGACATGATCATGGCGCAGTACCGCGAACAGGGCGCACTCATGTATCGCGGGTTCTCCATCGACGAGTTCATGAATCAGCTGTTTGGCAACGAGCTGGACTATGGCAAGGGTCGGCAGATGCCGATTCACTATGGTTCCCGCAAGCTGCATTACATGACCATCTCTTCGCCGCTGGCCACTCAGATTCCCCAGGCAACCGGCTATGCCTATGGCCAAAAGCTCGCAGGTGAAGGCCACTGTACCCTGACGTTCTTCGGTGAAGGGGCTGCCTCGGAAGGCGACTTCCACGCCGCCCTGAACATGGCCTCGGTGCATCAGGTGCCGGTCATTTTCTTCTGTCGCAACAATGGCTATGCCATCTCGACTCCCGCCACCGAACAGTTTGCCGCGGATGGCATTGCCCCGCGTGCGTTCGGCTATCACATGCATGTCATCCGCGTGGATGGCAACGACGCCCTGGCCGTCTTCGAAGCCACCCGCCAGGCGCGCAAGATAGCCGTGGAGCAGCATCAGCCGGTGCTGATCGAAGCCATGTCGTACCGCTTGGCGGCGCACTCCTCCTCGGACGACCCGTCGGGCTATCGTGCCAAGAGCGAAGAGGAGGCGTGGCGAGTCAAGGACCCGCTATTGCGCATGCAGCGCTGGCTGGTGAGTAAAGGGTGGTGGAGCGACGACGAAGAGGCCCGCCAGCAGGAGAGCCTGCGGCGGGAAGTGCTGGACACCATGAAGCGCGCCGAAAAGCGTCCGCCGCCGCCGCTGGACTCCTTGATCACCGATGTCTATGCCGACGTGACGCCCGCCTTGCAGCGCCAGCTGGATCAGTTGAAACGGCACATTCGCCGCTATCCCGATGCCTACCCGCGCGGCGCTCAGTCGCTGGACCCCAGCGTATCGACGGCCCACGACGCACAGGGAGATGCCTAGGATGAGCACCATGAACATGCTGCAGGCCATCAATAACGCCCTGGACATCGCCATGGCGGAAGATGACAAGGTCATCTGCTTTGGTGAAGACGTGGGGATTTTTGGCGGGGTATTCCGAGCGACCAGCCATTTGCAGGAGAAGTATGGCAAGGCGCGCTGTTTCAACACGCCGCTGGTGGAGCAGGGCATCATCGGCTTTGCCAACGGTCTGGCTGCCCAGGGCTCGGTGCCCGTGGCGGAGATTCAGTTCGCCGACTACATCTTTCCCGCCTTCGACCAGATCGTCAACGAAACCGCCAAGTTCCGCTACCGCTCTGGCGATCTGTTTAACGTGGGTGGCCTGACCATCCGCACGCCGTATGGCGGCGGCATCTCGGGTGGCTTGTATCACTCTCAGTCGCCAGAAGCCTACTTTACCCACACGCCGGGCCTGAAGGTAGTAGTGCCGCGCAACCCCTATCAGGCCAAGGGGTTGCTGTTGGGGGCGATCCGTGACCCCGACCCGGTCCTGTTTCTGGAGCCCAAACGCCTCTACCGGGCCGCCGTGGGCGAAGTGCCCGAAGACGACTATCAGCTGCCCATTGGTGAGGCCGAGGTCGTCAGGGAGGGCAGCGATATCACCCTGGTGGGTTGGGGAGCGCAAATGGAAGTGATCGGCAAGGCCGCCGAGCTGGCCGAAGAGCAGGGCATTGCCTGCGAGGTCATCGATCTGCGTTCACTGCTGCCCTGGGATGTGGATACCGTTGCCGAGTCGGTCTTCAAGACCGGTCGTATGATCGTCAGCCACGAAGCGCCGCTGACCGGAGGTTTTGCCGGTGAGATCGCCGCCACGATACAGGAGCGCTGTTTTCTCTATCTGGAGTCGCCGATTACTCGGGTGACCGGTCTGGATACACCTTTCCCGCTGATCCTGGAGAAAGAGTACCTGCCGGACCATCTGAAAATTTTTGAAGCGATTCGCGAAAGCGTGAATTTTTGACGCAAGGGAGAACGGTCATGAGTGATTTTTTACTACCGGATATCGGTGAAGGCATCGTCGAGTGTGAAGTGGTGGAATGGCGAGTGGCCGAAGGCGACACCATCGAAGAAGACCAGCCCATCGTCGAGGTCATGACCGACAAGGCGCTGGTGGAGATCACTGCGCCCGAAGCGGGCACGGTGACCAAACTGTATGTGCCCCAAGGGAAAATCGCCAAGGTGCATGCGCCGCTTTACGCCTATCAAGGTGCAGAAGAGGGTGCCAAAGAGAGTGCAGAAGAGGTTGCAAAAAAGAGTTCAGAGAACACTCGTTCCCCTGCCAGCGACGCTGCTGATATCAGCAAAACGCCACCTTCCGCGCCATCGCCCAGCGTCGAACAATCGACGCCACAGTGCCCGACGGAAGGGCCAGCCTGCCCGGTGAAAACCCCGGCCAGCCCGGCCGTCAGGCGGCTGGTGCGCGAGCATCGGCTGGTGCTGGCGGACATTGCCGGTAGCGGCAAGGATGGCCGCGTATTGAAGGAAGACGTGCTGGCGCATGTGAAGTCCAGCCACGCTGCGCCCAGCGACACGGCCCATCACACCCAAGGGAAACTGGCGGTGGGCCAGTCAGGTCCCGCCCGGGTCGAGCCCCTTCGCGGCGTGCGCGCCGTCATGGCTCGGCGCATGGTGGAAGCCGCGACGACCATACCGCACTTTCATTATGGGGAAGAGGTGGATGTCACTGAGCTGCTGGCGCTGCGCGAGCGCCTCAAGCCCCGGGTAGAAGCGCTGGGGGAGCGGCTGACGCTGATGCCGTTCTTCATGAAGGCGCTGGCGCTGGCCGTGGCCGAGCACCCCATCCTCAATGCGCAGCTCAATGCCGAGGGGGACGAGCTGCACTATTTTGCCCAGTGCAATATCGGCATGGCGGTGGACAGCAAGGCGGGCTTGCTGGTGCCGAACGTGAAAGCGGTGGAGCAGCTGAGCCTGCTGGACATTGCCAAGGAGGTGAGCCGATTGACTCAGGCGGCGCGGGAAGGTCGTGTGGATCAGGCGGACCTCAAGGGTGGCACCATCAGCATTTCCAATATTGGCGCCCTGGGCGGCACCTATGCCGCTCCCATCATCAACGCCCCGGAAGCGGCCATCGTGGCCATCGGCAAGACCCAGTGGCTGCCGCGTTTCGATGCCGAGGGCGCCGTGCAGCGACGCGCCATCATGACCGTGACCTGGGCGGGAGACCATCGATTCATCGACGGCGGCACCATTGCGCGCTTCTGCAATCACTGGAAAGCGTCTCTGGAAGCGCCAGAGACCATGCTGCTGCATTTGGCCTGACCCAAGGCCATTGCCCCCATGAGTCAGGCAGCGCTACAGCAGTTCTATATTCCAGAGGAGCAGTCGGTCTATCTGCTGAGCCATCACGATGCGCGCAAGCTGAAAGACTGGGTAGCGCTGTGCCAGGCTCAGCTGGTGCAGCTGGGATACCGGGACATCGAGCTGATTGGCAAGGGGGCCTATGGTTTCGTGTTTGCGGGCAGCGCTCAGCAGCAGGGGCAGCCCACCCACTATGTGTTCAAGTTCTCGCGCATCACGCTGCCTACACACTTGCAAGAGCGCCTCGAAGAAGAGGCGTTCATGCTCGATCAGGTCAGCCACCCTCTGATTCCCGGACTGATCGCCTATCAGCGCGTGCGCGGTCAGTCCATTCTGGTCATGGAGCGCGCGCCCGGCTGGAATCTCGAGCAAGTATCGCTGCGCCAGGGGCGGCTTTCGCCGCGCCTGGTGGTGCATATTGCCGCACAGTTGGCGGATATTCTGGTCACCCTGCGCCGGGAAACCGGCCCCCATGCCCGCCCGGTGGTGCATGGCGACATCAAGCCTTCCAACCTGGTGTTCGACGCCAGCAGGGAAAGCATCGCCCTGATCGATTGGGGGTCGTCGGTCTTTGCCCAGCTGGATGCGGCGCTGCAGTTCGTCGGTGCCAACGTGATGGAGCTGATGTCGGATAACCTGCAGCAGACCAACGCACGGCTGGGCGATGTCTACTTCATCGGCGATGAGCAGCTCAACGGCGCGCTGTCATCGCCGCGTTTCGACGAACAGGGGGTGGCGGGGACCCTGTATGCCCTGGCATCGGCACAGTCCTGCCGTTTTGGCTGCCGGGCGATTCCGGCCAGTGCGTTGGGCCTGCCCATCGAGTTTGCCCGCACGCTGGATGGGCTGCTGGATGCCGACCCGGCCATTCGCCGCCGCGCGGGGGATCACTTCATTCGTGAAATGCCGCGCATGGCCAGAACCGTGATGATCGACTTGCCTGCCGTGCCGCCGCCGCCCCTGGTGCCGATCTGGGGGCATCGCCAGCGTCGGGAGATCGATACCGTGGTGTACAGCTCTCGCAAGGCCTTTCTGCGCGAGGCCAGCGTCGAAGAAACCCTCAATGACGTCAATGACGTGCAGCTGGACCGCTACTACAAGCAGTTCATGCAGGGCATGGGCGACACCGAGAAAGCCTTTCTGGCGTCGGTGAGCCGGTTGGGCAAATACCCCGTGGTGGGCGGGCTGGCCGTGCGCTGGGAGCGGGAGGGTGTCTATATCGACTCGTCGCTCAATCTGCACGACCCCGACCTGAAGCCTGCCTTTACCGAAGCGGTGAATAACATGGTGCATCTGGCGCGGGCCATCCATCGCCAGGGTATTTTCAAGAGTTGCCTGTTCAATGCGCGGCAGACGCTGCACCTGGAGCGGGAAAGCGCCGATGCATCGTTCGCTGCGCAGCCGGGCATGACCATCGGGTATGAGGTGAGCGCCGTGCCGGAGATGGAGGATCGCACCCGCCAGCACAGCTACTTCGAAGATGGTCCGGATCCAGAAGAGCTGCTGGTGTTGCCCGAAAGCATCATGGCCCTGTTGGAGCAGCTCAACGACATCCACCATACCGGCATGATCATCTTCGAGGCGCTGCCCAGACACCTGAAGATTCATAGCTACTACCGTCTGCTGGACCCACGCCGAGAGCAGGCGTTCTCTGCGCTGCTGGCGCACATGCTGGACAGCGTCAATCAGATCGAAGGGCTGGGGGTGTCGGGCTTCATGAAAATGCCCTACAAGGACACCCGGTTCTTTACCCACCTGGAGTGCCAGCCTGCCCACTACTACCCCAGAGACCCGCGCGACTATCTGCGCAAGCTGAGCGGTGGAGCAATCGATCCGCGTTAGCGGGTTACCTCGCGGGTCAGCCACTCGCCCAACTGCTGATTCAAATCATCGGACGCTGCGCCGAAGGCATCGACCACGTCGGCAATGGCGACGCTGCTGGCACGCTTGCGTATGGCGAAGCTGCTGGTCGCCAAGGGCGCGCGGTTACTGTCAACCAGCTGTACATCCAGCTGCACGTTGACGCTGGGCGGCGTATCGTCATATTCGCTCTGGAAGTGGCGCAGCTCGCTGAGCAGGGTCAGGTCGTGGGGCAGGCGATCACTGCCGACGCTCGCAAACCGCTGCTGGGCCTGCAGGCCTTCGATGAGCCGGGCCTTGAGCATGTCCGGAGCGTCCTCGTGCCAGCGTGCGCCTTCGTAGACGTTCACCACGTTGCCTTCCGGAAATACCACCATGCGGTTGCTGCCCAGCAAGTGCCCCGTTTCTGGCGTGGCGATGCCCAGCGTCATGGCGTGGGTGGCCGCTGCATTCGGCTGCCCTGAGGTGTCTACGGCCGGCAGCCGATAGAGCGTGGCCGGTTCGTTGTCGGGCAGGATCGAACAGGCCGTCAGGGTGGCCAGAATGATCAGCAGGGCGCCTGTACGCAGGGGGCTGATTCGAAGGGCCCCGTTTCGAAGTAGCCTGATGTGCAGGGCTTTGGCTAGCAGGGTCTTGAACATCATGGGCGGAACTCCTCTATCTGGTCACGACCCAGCAAAAAGTTGGTGGGGTTCTCTTCGAGCTGGCGGGTAATGCGATCCAGGGTGGTCAGGGTGGCGCGCAGCGCCGCCAGGGCCGGGGCAATATCGCGGGTGCTTTGCAGCGTGCTTTCCACGGCACCTGCATTGTCATCCACCAGCTGTTCGATGCGCTGGGCGGCGTTGGCCACGTCGCGGCTGGCATTCTCGGCGCTCTGCATGACCTCTCGACCTTCGCGGCTGAGCAGCGAATGCGCTTCCTGGCTTAAGGTCTCGATGCTTTCCAGGGTGGCGGTGGCCTGACGCGAGACCTCCCCGAACAGGGCCATGTTCTCGTCCAGAGCAGACTGCTGGGAGGCAATCATGTCGGTGATCTGGGCAACGTTGGTGAGAATGTTGCCTGCCTCCTGGCGATTGTCGTCGTTGAACAGCTCGTTGACGTTTTTCAGAATGGCGTTGATGTTGTCGATCATCTCTTCGCCCTCTTCGAAGAGCGTGGCAATCGGCGACGGGTCGGCGCGAATGAACGGCATGTCGTCATCGCTCTGGTCCAGCAGGCGCGGGGTCTCCGGCGTGCCGCCATGCAGCTGAACGGACATGCTGCCAGTAATGCTGGCAAAGGCCAGACGTGCCCGGGTATCGGTCTTGACCGGGGTGTCGTCGTACACACGGATACTGGCCAGCACCTGGCGGGGGTCATCCGGGTTGAGGCTCAATTCGGTGACATCACCTACCTCGATGCCGTTGTACTGCACCTTGCTGCCCACCGCCAGGCCGCTGACGCTGCGCTCGAACAGGATGCGGTAGGGCTGGTAGTCGCGCTCGCCCGCCGCGTGGCTCATCCATAGGGCAAAGAGCAGGGCAGCGGCTGCCGTGAGCACGGTGAACAAGCCGATCATGATATGGTGCGCGCGGGTTTCCATATGTCTCACTCCTCGCGGGAAGTCGGTTCGGCAGAGCGCTGCGCGGCGCGTCCACGGGGGCCATTGAAATAGTCCTGTATCCACTCGTCGTCGGTCTGGGCGACTTTCTCCAGGGTATCGGCCACCAGCACGCGCTTCTGGGATAACACCGCGACGCGGTCGCAGGCGGCGTAGAGCGTGTCCAGGTCGTGGGTGACCAGAAAGACGCTGAACCCCAGGGCGTCTCTCAAGGTGACCAGCAGCTGATCGAAGGCGGCGGCCCCGATAGGGTCCAGCCCGGCGGTGGGTTCGTCGAGAAACAGAATGTCAGGGTCCAGGGCCAGGGCGCGAGCCAGCGCGGCGCGCTTGACCATGCCCCCCGACAGCGACTCCGGGAACTGTCGCGCCGCCTGCGGGGGCAGGCCGACCAGCGCCAGCTTGATGCGCGCCAGGTACTCGGCTTCTTCTCGGGACAGCTTGGCGTGCTCGATGAGGGGGAGCGCGACGTTTTCCTGTAGCGTCAGCGAGCTGAACAGGGCACCACGCTGGAAAAGCACGCCAAACCGCCGTTCGACCTGGCTGCGCTCGGCATCGCTCAGCTCGTCGAGCCGGTTGCCCAACACGTCGATGCGGCCCCCATCGGGCTTCTTGAGACCGACGATACTGCGTAGCAATACGGATTTGCCGGTGCCCGACCCGCCGACCACGCCGAGAATTTCACCGCGCTGCAGCGTCAGGTCGAGGTCTTCGTGGACCACGTGGCTTCCAAAGCGGTTGACCAGCCCCTCGACGGTGATGGCCGCGTGGTCGTCGCGGGCATCGGGTGTCTTGTGGTGTTCCTTTACCATCCCATCTCCATGAAAAAGAGTGCCGCCAGGGCGTCCAGTAGAATCACCATGAAAATGGATTGTACGACGCTGGAGGTCGTATGGGTGCCCACGGACTGGGCACTGCCGCTGACCTTGAAGCCTTCCAGGCAGCCAATCACGGCAATCACGAAAGCAAACACCGGGGCCTTGCTCATGCCCACCAGAAAATGCGTCACCGAGACGTCGTTCTGGAGCGTGTCCATGAATTGGGTCAGGGAGATATCCAGCGAGAGGGTGGCGACCATGGCGCCACCGACCAGGCCACTGAGCATGCCGACGAAGGCCAGCAGGGGCAGGCTGATCAGCATGGCCATGACCCGGGGCAGCACCAGCAGCTCGATGGGGTCCAGCCCTTGGGTTTTGAGGGCGTCGATCTCCTCGTTGGATTTCATGGCCCCCAACTGCGCCGTGAAGGCGCTGGCAGTACGCCCCGCCAGCAGAATGGCCGCCAGTAGCACGCCGAATTCACGCAGGAAGGAAAACGCCACCAGATCGATGGTGTACACCGTGGCCCCAAAGTCTTCCAGCACCGTGGCCCCGAGAAAGGCCACCACGGCCCCCACCATGAAGGTCAATAGGGCCACGATGGGCACGGCATTCAGGCCACTTTGCTGCACATGGGCCACCGTAGCGGTGATGCGCCAGCGGCTGGGCCGTAACACGAGCGGTGCGAAGGCCGCCAGCACCAGACCGATGAACCCCAGCAGTTGACGCTGCTGAGACCACAAACCGCTCATCTGCTGACCGATGGAAGCCAGTGCTTCGCTGACGCGAGAGGCGCGCGGTTGGTCATTTTCCAGCGGGGATGCCATCGCCTCGGCCAGACGCATCAGCAGAGCTTGCTGCGCGTCCGGTAGCTCGCTGGCCCACTCATTTACCTGCTTGGCTTTGTCAACGCCTACCAGCTCGATGACCAGCGCGGCGCCCGCCGTGTCCAGTTTGTCGAAGCCGGGCAGCTGGATAGACGCCTCAGAGACCTCCTGCTGTCGATTCAGCGTGTCTCTCAAGGCCGAATAGTGGCGAAGCGTCCATTCCCCGTGCAGCGCTATGTGATCATCGTGTTGCGTGATCCACTCGTTTGGCATCCCTGCTCCCCATGTGCCGACAAGGCGATTAATGCTCCATGATGCATTCAAACGAGCGTTAGTGAAAGGTCGTCGGCAACGGGATTAACGTGAAGCCCCATATTTGGGGGCGAGTTCCTGCTTGATGCGGGCAGCGACCTCCTTGAGTCGTGGGCCAAGATTGTTGACCAGGCGATCATGATCCAGCCGCAGGCTGGAGCCGCCACAATTGATGGCCATGACTTCCGCACCATCTTCCAGAATCAGCGGCATCGCCACCGCGCTGATATCCCGCTGCCAATCCTGTTCGGAGAGGCAGAAGCCGTACTCGGCATAGTCGTGCAGGCTCTGTTCGATGCCCGCCTGCAGGCGGGGCCAGTCGCTGCCATGAAACGCGGCCAGCTCTTGCATCACTTGATGGCGACGCTCGCCAGACAGCCCGCAAAGCCACGCGCGCCCGATGGCCGACGTGGCGATGGGCAGCCGGGAGCCCACGTCCAGGCGAATGATCAGCGGGCCGTGGCCATGGCAGGTTTCCAGATACACCATGTCGCTGCGGTCGGCACTGCCCAGGCTGACGTTACAGTCGGTGGCATCGGCAAACTGCTGCAGATGGGGGCGGGCGACTTCGCGTATCCCCATGTTGGCCAGAAAGCGGTAGCCCAGTGCCAGCACCCCTGGCCCCAGGCGGTACTTTTCCAGATGGCGGTTATGCTGCAAGTAGCCAAGCTGGGTCAGCGTGTAGGTCAGCCGTGACACCGTGGGGCGGGGAATGCGGGTGCGATTGGAGAGCTCCGCATTGCCCAGGTACTCCTCGCCCGTTCCAAAGGCGCGGAGCAGTTCCAGCCCACGCGCCAGCGCGGTGACGAAGTTGCGGTCTTTTTCGGAGGGTTGCGGCTCATCAGCAGCGGCGTCGGTGGGTTCCATCAAGCGTCTCGGCTAATCGTTCATTGAGTGGCAAGTATCGCATACCTGCGCTGGGGCGATGCAAAGCGTGATGACAAATGCCATCAACGCTTGGCCTGCGTCAGCGGTCCAGGCGCTCGATGATGGTGGCAATGCCCTGACCCACGCCGATACACATGGTCACCAGCGCATAGCGCCCGCCGGTGGCTTCCAGCTGGCGCAGGGCCGTGAGGGCCAGGCGCGCGCCCGAGGCACCCAGCGGATGGCCGATGGCAATGGCGCCGCCGTTGGCGTTCAGGCGTGGGTCGTCGGCGGAAAGCCCGAGCTGCTGAACGCAGCCCAGCACCTGCACCGCAAAGGCCTCGTTGATTTCGATGACGTCCATCTGTGCCAGCTCAAGGCCAGCCCGGGCCAGCGCTTTTTGCGACGCGGGCACCGGCCCCAGGCCCATCACCCGAGGGGCAACGCCCGCCACGGCGCTGGCCACGATACGGGCACGGGGGGCAATTCCGGCACGCTCGCCCGCAGCCAGGGTGCCGACGATCAGCGCCGCCGCCCCGTCGTTCAACCCGGAAGCGTTGCCTGCGGTCACGACGCCGTTGTCGAACAGCGCACCCAGCCTGGCCAGTTTCTCTTCGGTGCTTTCCGGCCTGGGGTGCTCGTCCTTGTCCACCATCAGTGGCGGCTGTTTGCGCCCCTGGGGTACTTCGACGCCGAACATCTCGCCGTCATAAAAACCGTTGGCCAAAGCCTGGGCGTAGCGAGCCTGGGAGCGGGCGGCAAAAGCGTCGCTGGCGTCGCGGCCAATGTTCAGGTCGTGGGCGATGTTATCGGCGGTTTCCGGCATGCTGTGGCTGCCGTACTCTTTGGCAATCCACGGGTTGGGGAAGCGCGAGCCAATCACGGTATCGAACATGGGCTGATTGCGCGCGTAGGGGGAGTCGGCCTTGCCCAGCACGTAGGGCGCACGCGACATGGACTCGACCCCGCCCGCCAGGAACAGCTCGCCTTCGCCCAGACGCGCCGCCCGGGCGGCGTCCATCATGGCGGCCAGGCCGCTGCCGCACAGGCGGTTGACCGTCTGCCCCGCGACATCAATGGGCAGGCCCGCCAGCAGCGCCCCGTGGCGGGCCACGTTGCGAGAGTCTTCGCCCGCCTGGTTGGTGCAGCCCGCCAGCACTTCTTCGTAGCTTTCTGGGGCAAACGGATTGCGCGCCACCAGCGCTTTTAATGTCAATCCCAGTAACTCATCCGGGCGAATGGCCGCCAGACTGCCGCCATGGCGGCCAAAAGGGGTGCGTAATCCGTCGTAGATATAAGCGTCTTGCATGGTTGTTCTCCTTGTTTGGGTGAGCCGTATCGGCAACTGGGGGGTGTCAGCCCGTTGGCCCGTTCGTCAGGGACATGCCTAGCGCAGCGCGGCGGCGCAGCCACGGGCTGGGGCGGTAGCGGGGGTCGCCGGTGGCGTCCAGCAGGTTGTGCAAAATGGTCAGGATGCGCGAGGCGCCGTAGTGGTCGCCCATGCGTAGCGGGCCGAACGGATAGCCCAGGCCGAGTTCTACCGCCCGGTCGATGGTGGCAGGCGCTGCGACCCCTTGCTGAGCGATATCCGCCCCGACATTGACGATGCAGGCCACCACCCGCTGCAGCACGAAGCCATTGCTGTCCTGAAGTGTGCTGACCGGCGTGCCATCGGCATTGAGCAGGCTGGCCGCAGCCGCGATGAGGCTGGCGCGGGTCAAGGGCGACGCCATCAGGCTGCGGCGCTTTTCCAGCCCTGCCAGCATGTCCACCGCCACGCACTGCTCGGCGTTCAGGCCCTGGCGCAGGGCGCACTGGGTGGTGTCTTCACCCAGCGGCGTCAACAGGCACAGCGCCTCGGGGGAAGGCTGCTGCCCGCTCTCCAGCGGCCAGCCTGCAGCTTCGACCAGCTCGGCAAGCCGAGCGGCGCTGTTCGGGTCCTCCTGGCTGATCCACACCGGGCAAGCAGGCGTCGCCTGGCGGGGGCGCTCCTCTGGCATCTGCTGCTGGCCCTCCACGTAGCGGTAGAAGCCTTCGCCGGTCTTGCGCCCCAGCAGCCCCGCCGAAAGCCGCTGGCGGGTCAGGGGTGAGGGCCGAAAGCGCGGCTCTTCATAATATTGGTGGTACACCGATTCCATCACCGCATGGGAAACGTCGAGACCGGTCAGGTCCAGCAGCGTGAACGGCCCCATGCGAAAGCCGCCCTGGTCGACCATGATGCGGTCAATGGTGGCGGGGTCGGCCACGCTCTCGCTCAGAATACGCAGCGCTTCGGTGCCAAAGGCGCGCCCGGCGTGGTTGACCAGAAAACCGGGGGTGTCGGTGGCCTGGGCGGTGAAGTGGCCCATGGCAGACCCCAGCGCATCGACCCGCTGGGTAACGCTGTGATCCGTTCTCAGCCCTGGAATCACCTCGACGATTTTCATCAGCGGTACCGGGTTGAAGAAGTGAAAGCCAATCACCCGTTCCGGGTGCTGGCAGGCGGCCGCAATCGCGGTCACCGACAGCGAAGAGGTGTTGGTGGCCAGCACGGCATCCTGGCGAACGATGCTCTCCAAATCGCCAAACAACCCCTGTTTGGCGTCCAGCTTCTCGACAATGGCTTCGACGACGATGTCGCAAGGGGCCAGGGCGGCGAGGTCGCGGGCCTCGACCAGTCGCTCGCCATACTGCTCGGCTTGAGCCTGGGTCATTCGCTGCTTGTCGGCGCTGCGCTGCCATAATCCTTGAATAAAGGCTTTCGCTTCCGCCACCGCGCCTTCCTTGACATCAAATAGCATGACCTTCAGACCCGCCTGCGCGGCGAGCTGGGCTATGCCTCTCCCCATGGCCCCCGTGCCGACAATGCCGAGGGTGGTGAACGAATGGGCGATTGGGTCATTGGACATGGATCAACATCCTCGCTATGAGCGTTTTTGTTCTGCATTGCAAAATAGTGTTTCGTTTATTGACTGCCATCCTAGGCTATGCAAAAGTGCCTGACAAGAGAGTGAGCGCTGGTTTCGCCATGCAAAACAACCAGGCGAGGCAGTGTGCCGGGCAGAGGTGTCGACCACCGATAAAGCGCATTGGCAGGCATCACTGCCCCGAAAACGCCAACCATAAAAATATCGTTGCCCCAGGAGCCGTCATGATCCGTGATCCCGAACTGCTGAATCAGTTGGTTGATACCATTGCCCGTTTCGTCCGAGAGCGTTTGATTCCCAATGAAGCCAGGCTGGCCGAAGAGGATGCAGTGCCCGCCGAGATCCTGGCCGAGATGAAGGAGATGGGGCTGTTCGGCCTGTCGATTCCCGAAGAGTACGGCGGCCTCGGACTCACCATGGAAGAGGAAGCTTTGGTAGCCATGGAGATCGGCAAGACCTCCCCGGCGTTTCGTTCGGTGTTTGGTACCAATAACGGTATCGGCGCCCAGGGCATCTTGATCGATGGCACCGACGCCCAGAAAGCCAAATACGTGCCGCGGCTGGCCACCGGCGAGATTCTCAGCTCGTTCTGCCTCACCGAGCCCGACTCTGGGTCGGATGCTGCCAGCCTGCGCACCACCGCCGTCCGCGATGGCGACCACTACCTCTTGAACGGCACCAAGCGCTATATCACCAACGGCCCGGAAGCCGACCTGTTCACCGTGATGGCGCGTACCGACCCGGACAACAAGGGCGCAGGCGGTATCTCGGCGTTTATCGTTGAGGGCGATACGCCAGGCCTGATTCGTGGCCCGGCAGATAACAAAATGGGCCAGAAGGGCGCGCATACCTGCGATATCATTTTCGACAACTGCCGGGTGCCCGCTGAGAACATCATTGGCGGTCAAGAGGGCCAAGGCTTCAAGACTGCCATGAAGGTGCTCGACCGTGGGCGGCTGCATATCTCTGCGGTGTGCGTGGGCGTGGCCGAACGGCTGGTGGAAGAGTCGCTGCGCTACACCATGGAGCGCAAGCAGTTTGGCGCGCCGCTGGCAGAGCACCAGCTGGTGCAGGCAATGCTGGCAGATAGCAAGACCGAGGCCTATGCGGGCAAAACCATGGTGATGGACGCCGCCAGACGCAAGGACGATGGCGAAAACGTCTCCACCCTGGCCTCCTGCTGCAAACTGTTCTGTGCCGAAATGGTCGGCCGCGTGGCCGACCGGGCCGTGCAGGTTCATGGCGGAGCAGGTTACATGTCGGAATACGCCGTAGAGCGCTTTTATCGCGATGTGCGTCTGTTCCGCATTTACGAAGGAACGACGCAGATCCAGCAGCTGGTGATCGCGCGCAACATGGTGCGGGAGGCGTCCTGATGGCTCTGTCGGTCCCTTACCAAGCGCCAGACGAGACGATCTTTGGTCGCTTAGCGAGCGAGCTGTTGGCGGAGCTACCCGAGCGTTTGAGCACCCGCGTGCTGGAAAACGCTCAGCGCCTGGCGGATCACCCCGCGCTGGTGGATGGCAGCGTCCGCTGGAGCTACGCCGAGCTGGGCCAGGAGATTCGGGCCGCCTGCGAGTGGCTGGGCGCCTTGGGCGTGCGCCCCGGCGACCGGATCATGACGGTCAGTGAAAACTGTCGGGCACTGGTGGTGTTGCTGTTGGCCGCCAGTGAACTGGACGTCTGGGTCGCCATCGTCAACTCGCGCTTGTCGGCGCAAGAGGTGGACGCGATTCGCGGGAATTGCCAGCCACGGCGTATCTTCTATACCTGCGAAGCCTCTGCCGAAGCGGTTCAACACGCCCAGCGTCACGCAGCCGACCGTTACCAGCACCCTCAACTGGGTAGCCTGGCCATTTCGCCACTGTGCGATAGTGAGCCCGAGCCCGTAGAAGCCAGCGGTGCCGAACAGGTGGCGGCGATGATCTACACCTCGGGCACCACCGGCACGCCGAAAGGCGTGATGCTCACCCATCGTGGCATTCTGTATATCGCCTCGATTTCCGGCGGCATGCGCCATCTCAACGAAGGGCAGCGGGTGTATGGCGTGCTGCCCATGTCCCATGTGTTTGGCCTTTCGTCGGTGTGCATGGGCTCGCTGTACAACGGGGCTTGCCTGTATACCGTACCGCGCTTCGAGGCGCCGCACCTGCTGGCCACTTTGAAAGAGGAGCGCATTACCGTACTGCAGGGGGTGCCCGCCATGTACGCTCGGGCGCTGGAGTACCTGAAGCGCGAGCAGCGGGCGTTGGAAGCGCCGGCGCTCATTTATATCTCGGCAGGCGGTTCACCCCTGGACAGCGATACCAAGACCCGGGTCGAGGCCGCGTTTGGCCTGACCCTGCACAATGGTTATGGCCTCACCGAAGCCAGCCCGACCATCAGCCAGACGCGTATCGACGACCGCCACCAGAGCAGCACCGTGGGCCGGGTGCTGCCGCTGCTGGAGTATCGGCTGGAGCCCTTGGGCAGTCACGGCACCACCGAGAACGCAGGAGAAGAAGTAGGCGAACTCTGGGTGCGTGGCCCCAACGTCATGAAAGGCTATTTCCGCCAGCCGGAGGCGACCCGCGCCACCCTGACGGAAGATGGCTGGCTCAATACCGGCGACATCGCCAGGCTGGATCACGACGATCGGCTCTATATTGTCGGCCGCAGCAAAGAGCTGATCATCCGTTCGGGCTTCAATATCTATCCGCCGGACGTGGAGGCGGTGATCAACGAGCACCCGGCAGTCACCTTGACCGCCGTGGTGGGGCGGCAGGTGGCGGGCAATGAGGAAGTGGTGGCGTTCGTGCAGTGCGAGCCGGGTATCGAGGTCGATATGGCCGAACTCAAAGCTTTCATTGCCGAACGGCTGGCGCCCTACAAGCGGCCGACTCAAATTGTCTTGATGGAGTCATTGCCTTCCACCGCCAGCGGGAAAATTTTGAAAGGGCGGCTGCGGGATCTGGCCCAGCAGGAGAGCGCCTCATGAGCGAAACAGACAGCCCAAGCACCTCGACCACGCCCCAGGCGCTGATGGGCTATCACGAATTGCTGGGGATGCACGTAGTCGAGTGGCAAGAGGGGCGCGCGGTGGTGGAACTCACCATCGAGCCCAAGCACCTGAACCGCAGCGGCAACGTCCACGGCGGCGTACTGGCCTCGATGCTGGATAGCGCGCTGAGCCTGGCGGGCCTGCACTGCGATGTGCCGGGCAACATTCGTCGTGGCATGACGCTTTCTCTGACCACCACCTTCGTGGGGCCCGCCCGGCAGGGCGTATTGCGCGCTACGGGCACTCTGCGCGGGGGCGGCCAAAAGACCTACATGACCAGCGGTGACATCGTCGATGACCAGGGCCGCCTCGTGGCCATGGGTGAGGGGTCGTTTCGCCGCCGCAGCGGCAGCGAGTCGGCTCACGGCATGCCGGACCCACAGGCGGAGGAGCCAAACGAGTGAGCCCAGCCCGTGTGCGGGTCTCCTGTCTACTGCTGGTAACGCTGGCTACCCTGATCCATCTGGTAGGGGGCAGCGTGCTGTGGCAGGCCGTGGGCATTGTCGCGCTGCTGCTCTATCTGGCGACCCTGCGAGGCCAGTTGACGCGTATGGCCAAGGGGCTGCTGTGTGCAGCGGGCCTTCTGACTTTGCTGGCGCTGTGGCGCTCGCCAACCCCCGGCCAACTGCTGTTCGAGGCAAGTGGACGCTTTGCGTTCTTTGCCACTTTCGTGGTGGCGCTCAGCATGCTCAGGTTGCCCGCCTATCGCTCCCGTCTGGTGCGCCGCTGTGGCCAGAGCATGCTGTTGCAGCCCCCGGGCCGCCGCTACCCGATTCTCTCGCTGGGGTCGGCGCTGTTTGGGATCATTCTGAACATTGGCGTGCTCAACCTGTTTGCCGCCATGATCGAAAAGAGCAATACCCTGAGCGCCGCCCAGGGCCGTACCTGGGTGCAGCAGGCGCGCCAGCGTCGTATGATGCTGGCGCTATTGCGCGGTTTTTCGCTGGCCCCGCTGATTTCGCCCATGGGCATCGGGGTGGCCGTGGTGCTTTCCAGCCTTCCCCAGGTCACCTGGCTGCAGCTAGCCCCTTACATTCTGGGAGCGGCTGGGCTGATTTTCATGGCGGGCTGGGCGGTGGATTACCTGACGGGTCCGCATCCGCCCGCCAACAAATCCTCCGTTTCCCCCTCGCTGTGCCCTCTGGCCCAGTTCAGTGTGCTGCTGATCGGCATCGTGGCACTGGTGTTTTCGCTGGCCTGGCTGCTCGACGTGCGTCTGCCGATTGCCGCACTGCTGGGAGCCCCCAGCGGGGCGCTGCTATGGCTTGCCTGGCAGCGGCGCCGGCTGGGTTACGCCGGGCTGCCTGCAGCGCTAACGGCGGTTCATCGCCAGCTCCCCTGGCTGCTGTCGCCCAGCGCCAACGAGATCGTGGTGCTGGGGGCGGCGGGCTACCTGGGGCATCTGTGTGTGGGCCTGGTGGATACCCAACAGCTTGGGCCGCTGCTGGCGGTGCTCGGCCCGCTGGGCACCTTCAACGCAGTCTTGGCGATGCTGATGGTCGTGGGGCTGGCGCAAATAGGCGTCAATCCTATCGTCACCGTGACGCTGCTGGTGGGCCTGCTGCCCACTCTGGACATCCCTGGGCTGACACCAGCGCTGATCGGGGCGTCGTTGATGGTGGGCTGGGCACTGGCGCTGATGTCGTCGCCCATGACGGCGTCGATGCTGATTCTGTCGCGCTTTACCGGCGTGCCCGCGACCCGTATTGGCTACCGCTGGAATGGGCGTTTTTTGGTTGCGTCGATTCCGCTGCTGGCGCTCTGGTTTGGCTGGTCGCCGTTTTAGCAGGCGGTCGTTGTCTGAAACGCTTGACCTTTGGCAGGCGTTTTTTTATTGTTCTTTTTATAAAGTGAAATATTATTTTACTGTGCGGAATTAAGCCTAAAAGCTGAAGAGCTAAAAAGCTGATGATTCAATCGTAGGAGCATGCCTTATGAAAATCCTCGTCGCGGTAAAACGCGTCATCGACTACAACGTCAAGATCCGCGTCAAGGCGGACCACTCCGATGTGGATCTGACCAACGTCAAGATGGCCATGAACCCCTTCTGCGAAATTGCCGTGGAAGAGGCCGTGCGCCTGAAAGAGAAGGGGACAGCCAGCGAAGTGGTCGCCGTGACGGTAGGCCCCAAGGCTGCCCAGGAGCAGCTGCGCACCGCGCTGGCGCTGGGCGCCGATCGCGCCATCCACATCGAGACCGACGAGCGCGTCGAATCGCTGGCGGTGGCCAAACTGCTGGCCAAGGTGGTGGATGAAGAGCAGCCTGGTCTGGTGATTCTTGGCAAGCAGGCCATCGACACCGACAACAACCAGACCGGCCAGATGCTGGCGGCGCTGACCAATCTGCCCCAGGGCACGTTTGCCTCGGAAGTCGCCATCGATGGCGACAAGGTGAACGTGACCCGTGAAATCGACGGCGGCCTGCAAACCGTCGCCCTCACGCTGCCCGCCATCGTCACCACCGACCTGCGCCTCAACGAGCCGCGTTACGCCAAGCTGCCGGACATCATGAAGGCCAAGAAAAAGCCGCTGGGCGTCAAGACCCCCGCCGACTATGGGGTCGAGGTCGCGTCGAACGTCACGCTGCTCAAGGTCGAGTCACCCGCCGAGCGCAAGGGCGGTATCAAGGTCGCCTCGGTGGACGAGCTGATCGATAAACTGAAAAACGAAGCCAAAGTGCTTTAAAAGGAGCTGATCTCATGAGCATTCTGGTACTTGCCGACCTGCATGAAGGTCAGTTGGCCAGCGCCACCGCCCACGTCGTGGCAGCCGCCCAGGCGATCGGTGGCGATATCGATGTACTGGTCGCCGGTGAAGGCGTCCAGGCCGCCGCCGAAGCCGCCGCGACACTCGACGGCGTGAGCAAGGTGCGCGTGGCAGACAACGCCGTCTACGCCCATCAGCTTGCCGAGCCCATGGGCGCGCTGCTGGTCGCCCTGGCCGACGACTACACCCACGTGCTGACCAGCGCCTCCACCACCGGCAAGAACGTGCTGCCCCGGCTGGCCGCGCTGAAAGACGTCAGCCAACTGTCGGAAGTGATTGGCGTCGAGAGCGCCGACACTTTCCTGCGCCCGATCTACGCCGGTAACGCCATCGCCACGGTGAAAAGCGACGACCCGCTGAAAGTCATCACCGTGCGCACCACCGCCTTCGATGCGGTAGGCAGCGGCGGTAGCGCCAGCGTGGACGCCGTGGACGTGGTCGTCGACAACGCCCAGTCCCGTTTCGTGAAGCAGGAGCTGGCCCAGAGCGACCGCCCGGAACTCGGCGGTGCCAAGGTCGTCATCTCCGGCGGCCGCGGCATGGGCAACGGCGAAAACTTCAAACTGCTGGACGGCATTGCCGACAAGCTGGGCGCCGCCATTGGCGCGTCTCGTGCGGCGGTGGATGCAGGCTTCGTGCCCAACGACATGCAGGTAGGCCAGACCGGCAAGATCGTCGCCCCCGAGCTTTACATTGCCGTGGGCATCAGCGGCGCGATTCAGCACCTGGCGGGGATGAAAGACTCCAAAGTGATCGTGGCGATCAACAAGGACGAAGAAGCCCCGATCTTCCAGGTAGCCGACTACGGCCTGGTAGGGGATCTGTTCGAGATCCTGCCGGAGCTGGAAAGCAAGCTGTAAAAGCTTCTTGCTTCCACGTCTTGGTCGGAATAACCCGTAGCGGGGGTCTTTCGCCATGGATGGCGAAAGTAGCGCCCATGGATGGGTTCACAGCGCCCCCGCGCAGGGTTGTTCCGACCATGCCACTGCAGTGCGTTATCTTCCTGAAAGGCCCAGTGGGGCCTTTTGCAGTATTGGTTCACAATAATAACTGGCGAGTTTTCCATGCTAACCCAACTGACTGCCTCAATGACGCTGCCGGTCATCGGCTCTCCCATGTTCATCGTTTCCGGCCCTGAGCTGGTCATTGCCCAGTGTCAGGCGGGGATTATTGGCGCGTTTCCGGCGCTGAACGCCAGGCCTGCGGAAGTGCTTCGGGAGTGGCTGCAGCAGATTACCTCGACGCTGGACGCCTATGACGCTCAGCACCCGCAAGAGCCCGCCGCACCGTTTGCGGTGAATCAGATCGTGCACCCCACCAATGACCGCCTGGACCACGATGTAGCGCTGTGCGCAGAGTTCAAGGTGCCGCTGATCATCACCAGCCTGCATGCGCCCAACCGGGTGGTCGAGCAGGTACACGCCTACGGCGGCCTGGTGTTTCACGATGTGACGACGATCAGGCACGCCCAAAAAGCCATCGATGCCGGAGTGGATGGGCTGATTCTGGTGTGCCATGGCGCAGGCGGCCATGCGGGGCGGCTCAACCCCTTTGCCTTCGTGGCCGAGGTTCGGCAGTTCTACGATGGGCCTCTGGTGCTGGCGGGTGCGATTACCAAAGGCGAGCAGATCGCCGCCGCGCAGGCGCTGGGCGTGGACATGGTGTACATGGGCACGCGCTTCATTGCTACCCGGGAAGCCAATGCCCAGCCTGCTTATAAGCAGATGGTGCTGGAGGCTGCTGCCGGGGATATCGTTTACACCAACCTGTTTACCGGCGTGCACGGCAACTATCTTCGCCAGAGCATCGAGCTGGCCGGGCTGGACCCGAATGCGCTGCCCGAGGGCGACAAGAGCGCCATGCGCTATGGGTCAGGTGGCAGCAGCAAAGCCAAGGCATGGCGGGATATTTGGGGCGCAGGGCAGGGGGTGGGCGGTATCACGACGCTCAACAGCGTGGCCGATGAAGTGGCCACCCTGCGGGCGGATTACCAACAAGCATGGGATCAGTTGCGACGGCGCTGACGAAAGGCGGCCACGCGCGCTTGAAAATCCTCCGTGGCTTTACAGGCATCCTGCAGCGAGCCCTCCAGCGTCAAGGTGTCGTCGAGCGACAGGTTGGCTGCCTGTCGCAAGGCGCGTTTCGTGGCTCCCAGCGCCTGGGGAGATTGCGCCACCAGCGCCTGCGCCAGCCCTCGGGCCTCCGCTAGCACCTGATCATCCTCCACCACTCGATTGGCCAGACCCAGCGCCACGCAGCGCTCGGCGTCGATGGGGGTGGCCAGCGCCGCCATTTCAAAGGCCTGGGCATGACCCAGCTTGCGCACCAAATGCCAGCATGCGCCGCCATCAGGAATCAGGCCAATAGTGATAAAAGCCAGCTTCAGGTACGCCGAGCGGCCCATGACCACCATGTCGCTGGCCAGCACATAGGAGACGCCAATCCCCGCAGCGGCACCGCTGACCGCTGCGATCACCGGTTTCTCCATGGTCATCATGGTGCGCAGGGCAGGAAGAAAGAGCATCGCGAGCCGCTCGCTGGCGGGCTGTGTGGAGGCTTTCTCGAACTCTGCCAGGTCGGCACCGGCGCAGAAGGCGCTGCCTTCGCCGCTGAGAATCACGCAGCGCACCTGTGAGTCTGCCGCCGCCCTGGCAAGGGCTTCGTTGAGTGCCAGGGCCGTGGGCTCGTTGAGAGCATTGCGAACCGCTGGGCGCGCAATGGCGATGTGGGTAATACCGTCTGCCGTTGGGTGGACCCGCACCAGCGGCGTGGCTTGCTGACTCATATTCGGCTCCTCAGGCGGCGTCCAGCTGTTCGCTCAGCGTTTCAAGGTGGAAGTCGCTATCGCCCAGGTAGTGATCGAACATGACCAGGTGCTTGGCATAGTGGGCCACGTAGCACTCTTCGGTCATGCCCATGCCGCCGTGCAGCTGAATGGCCTGTTCGGCAATGAAACGCGCTGATTCACCGCAGTACGCCTTGGCTGCGGCCAGCCTGGCATCCCGTTCCTGGGCGGGCAGCGAGAGGCTGGTGGCGGCAAGAATCGCCATGGAGCGCGACTGCTCCAGGTGCAGGTGCATGTCCACCATGCGGTGCTGCAGCGCCTGAAACGTGGCCAGCGGCAGGCCAAACTGCTTGCGCTCTTTCAGGTACGCCAGCGTCTGGGCGCAGGCGGTTTCCATGGCGCCGATGGCGTCGGCGCACAGCGCCGCCCGGCCCAGGGCCAATACCTCTGCCAGTGCCTCACCGGCGTCTTCGCTCAGGCAGTGCTCCAGCGGCAGGGCCACATCGTCCAGCATCAGGTCACCGGCGGGCTGGTCATCCATGGTGCGATAGGTGCGCTGCGAAACGCTCGGGGCATCGGCAGGCACGATGAACACGCCTAACTGGCCATTGGGCAGTTGGGCGGTGACCAGCGTGGCGGCGGCATTGGCCAGGTTCATGACCACGTCCTTGCGGCCATTGAGCAGCCACTGGCCGTTGTGCTGGCGCGCGTGGGTCGATATATCGAACGCGTCATAGCGGGCGGCGTGCTCTTGCCAGGCCAGGGCAAGCTGGTGCTCGCCTTCCAGCAGTGGGGCCAGCCAGCGTGCCTGCTGTGCTGGACTGCCACATAGCGCCAGCAGTTGCCCGGGCATGACCAGCCCAAACAGGTAGGCTTCCGGGACCAGGCCGCGCCCCAGTGCCTGCATGATGATCATCAGGTCGGTGCCGTTGCCGCCCAGCCCTCCCACGTCTTCGCTGAACGGCATATGCAGCAGCCCCAGTTCGGCAAAGGTACGCCACAGAGGGCTGGCGACGTGTGACGGCGCTTCCAGCAGGGCGCGGCGCTGTTCGGGGGATACCTGGTCGGCCACCAGGCGTGTCAGTGTCTCTTCGAGCATGCGCTGCTCGTCGGTGAGTGCGAAATCCATGGTGACCCCTTACATGCCTAGAATGGTTTTAGCGACGATGCTCTTTTGAATCTCGTTGGCGCCGCCATAAATCGACAGCTTGCGACGATTGAAGTACTGAGCGCTGGCAGCAGCGCTCTGGGCGGCGGTGTCTTCCAGCGTGTCATCACCGTGGAGAAACTCGGGAAAGAACGGCAGCGCGGCAGGCCCCAGCGCACGGCGGGTCAGTTCGCTGAGCTCCTGGCGTAGCTCCGAGCCGCGTACTTTCAGCAGAGAGCTTTCCGCCCCGGGAACGCCGCCCTCCCGGGAGGCGGCAATCACCCGCAGGTTGGTGACTTCCAGCGCCATCAGCTCCAGCTCCGCTTTGATCACCCGTTGGCGAAAGCTGGGCAGCGCCAGCAGCGGCTTGCCGCGATGCTGCATACGGGAGGCCAGCGACTTCAAATGGCGCAGCGCCTGCTTGGCGTGGCCCAGCCCGGCAATGCCGGTGCGCTCGTGGGTGAGCAGGAACTTGGCGCAGGTCCAGCCCTGGCCCTCGTCACCCACGCGGTTTTCCACCGGTACGCGCACGTTATCGAGGAACACCTCGTTGACTTCATGGGCACCGTCGAGGGTGATGATCGGGCGCACGGTAATGCCGGGGGTCTGCATATCGATCAGTAAAAAGCTGATGCCTGCCTGCTTTTTGGCCTGGGGGTCGGTGCGCACCAGGCAGAACATCATGTTGGCGTGCTGACCCAGGGTGGTCCAGGTTTTCTGGCCGTTGACCACATAGTGGTCACCGTCACGCACCGCACGGGTCGCCAGACCGGCCAGGTCCGAGCCCGCGCCCGGCTCGGAGTAGCCCTGGCACCACCAGTCCTGATTGTCGAGAATGCGCGGCAGGTAGTGTTGCTGCTGCGCGACACTGCCGAACTTCATGATCACCGGCGCCACCATGTTGACGCCAAAGGGAACGACCGTGGGGGCGTGGGCGGCGGCGCACTCTTCATCGAAGATATGCCGCTGCACCGGCCCCCAGCCTGGGCCACCGTGTTCGACTGGCCAGTTGGCGGCGAGCCACCCCCGTTCACTGAGAATGTTCTGCCAGCGCAGGTGGTCGTCGGCGCGTAAATGGCGCCCCAGGCGTACCCGCTCACGGATGTCCTCGGGCAGTGAGTCGCTGAGAAATTGGCGGACTTCCTCGCGGAACGCCTGCTCTTCGGGGCTAAACGTCAGGTTCATGAGTGTGCATTCCTGGCAGTGGTCGATGAGGTGTCGGAGGCGGGCTGGGCCAGCGTGGCCTGGCGGTGAGCCCCGCCTGAATGCCGGGGGTAGCCCATGGCTTCCACCGAAAGCAGATCGATATCGCTTTCCCGGTAGCAGGCTCCCTGCTGGGCCAAGGCCAGGCTGGTCTGCTCCAGCGCCGTTTGGGTGCCCTGGGCAGGCGCTTGTGCGGCGGCGTCATGCAGGGTGCTCAGCACGCCAGGGGAGCGCGTCACGACCACATTGGCCCGCAATGCCTTGAGGGTTAACGCCGCCCGCTGCTGGTCCAGCGCGCTGGCGTGGTGATTGACCAGTTCATGGAAGGCGCCATGCTCAGCCAGCACCAGGCTCAAGGAGGCCGAGGGCAGGTCTGTGTCAATGTGTTCGTCAATGTCTTTGTCAATGGCTGCGTCAATGGCTGCGTCAAGGGCTGCGCTGATGGGGGCAGTAAGTGGCCGCAGCGCTAGCGTGACGGCTTGGCCGGGGCAGGTGCTGGCATCCACGCCGGGCGCCAGCAGGCACAGTTCGGTGTTGGCGTCTGCTGTGGGTGTCAGCGTTATCCCCGCCCGCTGGGCGGCCTGCTGCAGCGTGTCGAACAGCGGGTGTTCACCGATCAGCGCTAGCTGGGTGAAGAGGGCCGCGTTCTCTACGCCGGGCACCAGGTGAGGGTTTCGGGCGGCAAAAAAGAGGTGGATCAGTCCTGCCCGTTGTGGGGAGTCCATACAGGCCAGAAACAGTGCCCGCTCCTGGCGCAGGCCCTCTTCCAGCGACGCTGCCTGGGTGCAGGCATCGATGGCTTCGACAATGCGAAACGGCGAAAACAGCTCCGGGACGCTGCTTTCAAGCTGCGCCCGCATGGTAGCCATGGCCTGAGGGTCGGCGTCGGGTGCGGGGAGCTGCCCGGTAATACGCGTTGTCTGCTCTCCCGCCAGCACTGCTCGTGCAGCGGCAAGCCCGGCTTCCAGCGGCGTTGCGGCGTCGCTGATGGCATCGAGGATTCCGATGGCATGAGCTTCCGTGGCCTCCACGAAACGCCCGCTGGTGATGATGTCTAGTGCATTTTTCACACCCGTCAGCCGGGGTAGGCGTTGGGTGCCGCCTGCGCCGGGCAGCAGGCCGAGCTTCACTTCTGGCAGGCCAACACGAGTGCTTGCCAGCGCCACACGATAGTGACAGCCCAGCGCAACTTCCAGGCCACCCCCCAGCGCCGTGCCGTGCAGCGATGCCACCAGCGGTTTGGGACATGCTTCCAGTTGGCTAATCACGTCTGGCAGAAGCGGCGCCTGGGGCGGTTTGCCAAATTCGCGGATATCTGCCCCGGCGATGAACGTGCGCCCCTCGGCCATGACCACCAGCGCCTGTGCCTGCTGGTCGGCGATGCCTTCTTGCAGCGCGTCGAGCAAACCGCGCCGCACGGCCTGGCTCAAAGCGTTGACCGGTGGGTTGGCGATACTGATGACACCCACCTCGCCATGCCGCTGGTAGTGAACACTCATGATGGCTCCCGTGTTTCGCTATATGAAACTAAGCATTGTTATTTGGAATATACATCGATCATGGCTAAAGACGCCGCTGGAGTCAATAATTCAAAACATTGTTTTGCATTGCGGAATTTATGGCTTCGAATAAAAGGCCGCACAGTGGCGGCCTGGGGTAAAAGATGAGGCGAAATATGAAGCGCGGCGTGAGGTAGGCTTGTTGAGGTAGGCCCGGCGATGAGGTGCACATGGGACACCCGCCACGTCAGCGTAAAGTGGCCCACCGCAGCTCGCCGTCTTTTCAGACAGAGCCTAGAACACTGGATTCAACCCAGCCTCTTCCAGCGCGGTGCGACGCACCTGCATCCAGCCGTCGATGAACGCCGTTTCGTCTTCGGGGGCATCGGCTTGATACGCTTCCCAGGTCTCCATCAGCAGCTGTTGCCGCGCTACCAGGGCATTCTGGTGGGCCTCCATGGCATCGTCCCACACGCCGGTCTGTTGGTAGTAGGCCACCACGGCATCGTGAAAGGGCACCACCCAGGTCATGTTCTGGTTTTCCAGCGCATAGCCGCTGGCGCCGGGGGCGTTGTCCTTGTAGTCGTCAAAGGACTCCACCAGCGTGGTGATCAGCCCGGTAACGGTGTCCGGTGCCAGGTCGGCGTTACTCACCATGATCGGGTAGGGGTAGCTGGCGCTGGCCAGCGGCTGCTCGGCATCGATGCCCGCGCCAGAGGTCACGTCGTGGGGCTGGAAGTAGGGGGCTACCTCCAGCATGCGTGCCCAGCCTGCGTCATCGTCTGCGGGTAGCGCTGGCCACTGCAAGCCGCGTGGGCTGGCCGCCAAGCGCTGGGCCGCCGGAGTGACCGTGGTGGTAATCGCCGCATCGGCACGGCCGCTGATGATGCCGTCGAAGGCGGCGTTGTAACCGGGGAAATCGACACGCTGCACGTCATCCCAGGTCAGCCCGGCAAACGCCAGATAGGCTTCGGCGGCCTTGTTCAGGGCATCGTCGCCACGCAGGTAGGCTAGCCGTTTGCCCTTGAGGTCGGCGATGGAATCGATCTCCACGTCGCCAGCTACCGCCATGCCCAGACCGAAGCTGGCCATGGCGGTGGAAATGACCCGTATGGGCTGTGGACCCCAGTCCGGTCCGGCAAACATCATGACGCCTTCCAAGCCGTAGTAGCTGGCAATGCCGCAGGCACACAGATCCACGCGGCCGGTTTTGAGCGGCGTCATGCGCATGGTGTCATTTTCACCGGGAATGACCCGGGACTGAGTGCCATGCTCCTCCTGAAGCAGCTGGCTGATCGCCATGATCTGGGCGTGGCCGCTGGTGCCCGTGCCATACGCCGTCCAGTTCAAGGTGCTGGGCATGGCGCTGGCGCTGCCCGCGGCCAGCAGGCCAGCGGTGACGCTACTGAGGGCGAGGGTAAGCGTTGTTCTTGTGTTCATGATCTCTCCTCGTGGTGGGTATCAAGCGTTGGCCGTCAGCGAACGCTGGTGGTGGCGCTGGCTAAGCCGCGCAAGGGCAACCCCTGGCAATAGTGCTGCCGCGGCCAGGCCAATCAACTCCCACTGGCTCAGCGGAACCATGCCGCCCCCGGGGAGCGCCAGCAGCAGGCCCGCTACCAGCACCAGACCACGAATGATTGCCTCTTGCAGCATGCCGTATCCCAGCCGCCCGACGCCCATCAGATAGCCCTGCATGGCCGATGCGAACAGGATGATGCCGATGATGGCCTGAATGAATACGGCGACGATCACCAGTGGCTCGCCCTGCATGATCAGCGCCGGGTTGAGGACGAACAGGAAGGGAATGAAGTAGATCACGCTGCCCAGGCGCATGGCCTGCAGGCCGGTCTCCATGGGGCGGGCGCCCGCCACCGTGGCGGCGGCAAAAGCTCCCAGCGCCACGGGGGGTGTGATGAAGCTCAGCATGCCCCAGTAGAGAATGAACATGTGCACTGCCATGGGGTCCAGGCCGCCGCCTTGAATCAGCGCCGGGGCCAGCGCCACGGCCAGGAAGATGTAGGCTGCGGTCACGGTCATGCCAATGCCCAGCACGAAGCTGGTGACCGCCCCCATGATCAGCAGCAGCGGTACGCTGCCCCCGGCGATGTTGATGAAGTCGTTGGCAATGGTGCCTGAAAGGCCGGTCATGGAGAGCGCGCCCACCAGCATGCCGACCCCTGCCAGAATGGCGATGAGTTCGGCAAACAGCTTGGCGGCCGAAGAGAGCGTGTCGGCAACATCTTTCCATCCCCAGCGGTTCTGGCGGGAAAGCTGGTTGAGTACCAGCAGCAGGGCGGTTGCGTAGAACGGTGCCACCGCTTCGCGCTGCATGACCAGCAGCATCCACACCAGCAGGCCAAAGACGAAGATGAAGTACCAGCCCTCCTTGAGGGTTTGCCAGACCGATGGCAGCTCTACCGCAGGCAGCCCCTTGACATCATGGCGGGCAGCGTAAGCGTCGATCTGGATGAACAGCCCCAGAAAATAGAGAATCGAGGGAATGACGGCGGCCAGCGCAATGGTGGAGTAGGGCACGTCCAGGAACATGGCCATGACGAAGGCGGTGGCGCCCATGACCGGTGGCATCAGCACGCCTCCGGTGGATGCACAGGCTTCGACGCCGCCAGCGAACGAACGGCTCATGCCGATGCGGCGCATGGCGGGGATCGACAGCACCCCGGTAGTCAGCACGTTGCTGATCACGCTGCCGCTCATGGAGCCCATCAGGCCGCTGGAGAAAATCGATACCTTGGCAGGGCCGCCGCGCACATGGCCCAGCAGTGCAAAGGCCAGGTTGATGAAAAACTTGCCGCCGCCGCTTTTTTGCAGCACGACGCCAAACACCAGAAAACCGATGACCAGCCCGGCAAAGGCCTGCAGTGGCACCCCCATGATGCTCTCGGTGCTCATGGTATGGTACATGGCCGTTTCAGACAGGCTGGAAGGAAACGCTTGAATCGGGCCCGGTACGATATCCGCCACCAAGGGGTAAAGAGAGAATAGCCCGGCAATGATGGCAATCGGCAGGCCGCCCGCCCGGCGGGCAGCTTCGATGATGAGAACCCAGTAGGCGTAGCTGGCGTAAATGGCAGTATCCGGGGCTGAAAATGCCCAGCCGCGCTCGAGAATGGACACCGCGTTATAGACGAAGTAGCCGCCAATCACCAAGGTGATGGCGCTGAGCAGGTAGTCGTACCAGGGGATGGTCTGGTCCTGCTGTCGGCTGAGCATGGGCCATAGCAGAAAGACCAGCGGCAGCAGCAGTGCCACTACTGCGTAATAGAACTGGGTTTCGAGCCCGGTCACGAAGGTGAGCCAGCCCCAGTTGAACAGGTAATCCAGCGTCATCATCATCAGCAGCACGGTGACGGCTGCGGGAACCCAGCGAAGCGCAGGTGGCAGCTCGCGGATTTGGCTGATCTTTTCTTTGACCTGCGGGGCATTAACAGGCGCGGTATCGGTGGTCATAGGGCGTTCCATCAATCAGCTGGGGCGGCGAGCGCCGCCCCGAGGCGAGTTACTCGAAAATCGGCTCGAATCCGGCGTCGGTCAATGCCGAGGCGCGGGCCGCCATCCACTCGGTAGTGAACGCGTCCGAGTCGCTGGGTGCGTCTGCCATGAACGCCTCCCAGGCTTGCAGCAGGACATTTTGCCGCTCGACCAGCTGATCCTGGTGAGCCTGCATGTCATCGGTCCATACGTCGATTTCCTTGTAGTACTCCACCACCGCATCGTGGAACGGCACTACCCACTGTAGATCCTGGTACTCCAGCGCGTAGCCCACGGCTCCCGGCGCGTTGTCCTTGTAATCGTCGTAATGGTCATTCATGGCTCGAATCAGACCATAGGCGACCTTGTCATCCAGGTCCTGATTGGCCACGACGATGGGATAAGGGTAGCTGGCGCTGGGGACCGGGTTGTCCGCGCTGATGCCGCCCGCGCCTGCGGTGACTTCATGGGGCTGAAAATAGGGGGCAACTGCCGCCATGCGCTCCCAGCCTGCTTCATCGTTTGGATCGAGCACCGGCCAGCTGATGCCTCTGGGGCTACTGGCCAGCTGCTGCGCAGGGGGCGTCACGGTCGTCGTGAAGGAGGCATCCACATCACCGGCGATGATGCCGTCGAAGGAGCGTGCGTAACCCGGATAGTCGACGCGCTCCACGTCGTCCCAGGTAAGCCCACCGAAGGCCAGATACGCCTCGGTGCCTTTGTTCAGCGCATCGTCACCACGAATGTAGGCAATGCGCTTGCCAGCCAGGTCCGCCGGGGTTTCAACGCCCAGGTCGCCTGCCACGGCCAATGACAGGCCGAATGACGCCGTGGATGTGGTGATCACGCGCAGCGGCTGTGGGCCCCAGTCGCGATCAGCGAACATCATGACCCCTTCGGCGCCGTAGTAGCTGGCGATACCGCAGGCGCACAGGTCGACACGTCCTTGTTTCAGGGGCGTCATGCGGGAAACGTCGTTGTCGCCGGGCAGTATGCGCACCGAAGAGCCGTAATGGTTCTGCAGCATGTTGCCGATGGCAACGGCCTGGGCGTAGCCGCTGGAGTTGGTGCCGTAGGCCGTCCACGCCATGGTGCGCGGCAGTTCTACTTCGCTGGCGTGGCTGACGGCCGCACCCAGTAGAGAAAGCGGCAGGGCGGCGATGAGCAGGCGGTGAGCAAATGGATGCATTTTCATGCTCCTTTATTGTGGTTGTGATGGTCGCTATCGGGTTGTTACGCTTTGCTACAATGTGTTTTGCTATGCGGTATTTGATTCTGCTAAGTGGTCAGGTGATAGTAGGTAAGCCAGCAGAGGCTGTCAACGCCGTTTGATGAAGTACCCAAAAATGCCGATTGCTAAATGCAAAAAGCCGAGCAATGGCTCGGCTTTTCGATTTATTTTCAATGGCTTGAATGACTGGGCTATGGGGAGAACTCACGCCAGGCAGCATAGGTGCTCAAAAACACGCGGCCAGACAGTTCTTCGAGGAAGTCGCTCTTCTTCAGTTGATCCATGACCGGCCCCTTGACCTCGGCAAGGTGCAGCTTCACTTCGGAATCCTTCAGCCGTGCGTTGATGGCATCCAGGCTTTCCAAGGCCGAGGCGTCGATCAAATTGACGGCCGAACAGATCAGTACCACGTGTTCCAGCTCGGGTCGGCTGGCCACCAGGTTGTAGACGGTATCTTCGAGGTAGCGGGCGTTGGCGAAGTAGAGGCTCTCATCGATGCGCAGCAGCGCTGCATGCGGGGCGGTTTCGACATCATGGCGCTCGGTATTGCGAAAATGTTCGGTGTCGGGCACCCGACCTACCAACGCGCTGTGGGGGCGGCTGGTGCGATAGAGAAAAAGTGCGATGGAGAGCGTGACGCCGCCAATGATGCCGGCCTCGATGCCTTCGACCAGAGTCAGCAGAATCGTGACCGCCATGGCGGCAAAGTCACTGCGGGAGTAGCGCCAGGTCTGGCGCAGCATGGGAATGTCCACCAGCGTCAGGATGGAGACCGTGATGGTGGCCGCCAGGGTGGCGATGGGCAGGTAGTAGAGCCAGCCAGTGAACGCCAGCGTCACCAACCCAATGCCCAGGGCGGCAAAGGCCCCTGCGGCCGGGGTCTGTGCCCCGGCATCGTAGTTGATCACGGTGCGCGAGAGCCCGCCGGTGACCGGCATGCCACTGGTGAAACCTGCCGCCAGATTGGCGGCGCCCAGGCCGATCAACTCCTGATTGGGTGAGATACGCTGGCGGCGTTTGGCGGCCAGCATCTGGCCCATGGAGACCGACTCCACAAACCCCACCAGACTGATCAATAGAGCAGGAATCAATAGCGCCCGCCAGAGTGAGGCGTCGCCCCAGGGCAGGCTGAACGCGGGCAAACCGCTGGGAATCGTACCCACCACCGCCACACCCTGATAGGCCAGCTGCCAGTGCCAGGTGACCAGCGTCGTGATCAGCACGGCAAATACCGGGCCTGCCTTGGTCAGCAGGTCTGCCAGGGATACAGGCACGCCTACCCAGATCAACGAGCGTTTGCCGTAGCGGCGCAGCGCCACCAGAAACAGCAGCGTCCCCACGCCAATGGTTGCCGTGTAGGGATTGATGTCAGGCAGGTTGGGTAGCAGCGTCATGAGCCGTTCGACGAGCGTAAAGCCGCTGCTGGCAATTCCCAGCAGGCCGCCCAGCTGGCTGACCGCAATCAGAATGCCGGAAGCCGTCAGGAAGCCAGAGATGACCGGGTGGCTCAGGAAGTTGCTGAAAAAACCCATTTTCAGGCTGCCCATGATCAGCAGGATCATGCCCGAGAGCAGCGACAGCACCAGTGCGGCTTGCAGGTATTCGGCGCTACCGGGGGCGGCCACCGACGAAAGTGCCGCTCCCGTCATCAGCGCAATGATGGCCACGGGCCCCACCGCCAGGGTTCGGCTGGTGCCCAGCAGGGTGTAGAGCAGTTGGGGAAGAAGACTGGCGTAAAGCCCTACCACGGCAGGCAGCCCGGCCAGCAGAGCGTATGCCAGCGACTGGGGAATGACCATGACCGTCACGATCAGGCCCGCCATGAGGTCGGCCCCCAGCAGGCGCCGATGATAGTGGGGTAGCCAGGCAAGAATGGGCAAATAGCGCTTCAACATGGTTTCTCGCAGCGTTGGCCATATCAGGAAAAACGGAACCTGCAAAACGGAACATAGTTTAGCCTGTTTAGTTATAAAAATGTCATGCCCACTTGCCTCAAGGCCAAATATTACCTTTTGCTATCCCCCCAAAGTGCTACTTATTTCAAATGCGTAACTGGTTAAGCTGACTGAGTGGTAAACGCGGTCTGTATTGCGCCATGACTCGACGATCTCAACAATAAAAGAGTACTCACTATGCGACTGCTTCGCTGGCTGTTACCGCTGCTATTGATCAGTGCTGCCGTCGGGATGACCTGGCGAGGAGGCTTCTGGGCGTATGCTGGGCTCGCCAGTGCCCTTGTCGCGGGGGGCGCGCTGGTGGCCGCCGCCCTGTACGACGTGTACCGTGCCGATCATCAACGTTTGGTATCGGTGCCCCGCAATATCAGGCCGATTCAGGACTATGGTGCGCTACGCGGCATGGCGTATCGCCTGATGCATCGCGCCAGCAGTACTGCCATTGCC
Organism: Vreelandella hamiltonii; assembly: GCF_014651775.1. Classification (GTDB taxonomy): domain Bacteria; phylum Pseudomonadota; class Gammaproteobacteria; order Pseudomonadales; family Halomonadaceae; genus Vreelandella; species Vreelandella hamiltonii. The sequence goes on along the minus strand of NZ_BMXN01000005.1, from coordinate 154,735 downwards.
TCGGCGGAGGTGTCCCATTACGCCGACCTGATGGCCCAACGTCTTGCCAAACAAGAAAACATGGCCAGTGAGGCCTCTTCCAGCATGAGCGCCATCAACGCTGCCATCATGCAAGTCAGCGCTAGCGCGACACAGGTAGCGACCCTGGCCGAAAGCGCCCAGCGGGCGAGTCATGACAATCATGATGCGCTGGCCGATATCATTCAGGACATGACCGATGTGGCCGAGCGCTCCGGCCTGGCGTTGGATATGCTCACCGAACTTAACGACAAGATCGAACGGGTGCGCAGCGTGACTTCCATGATCGAGGGGGTGGCCGAACAGACCCACTTGTTGTCGCTGAACGCATCCATCGAAGCTGCCAGGGCCGGCGAGCATGGCCGAGGCTTTGCGGTGGTGGCGGGAGAGGTGCGCGACCTGGCGTTGAAAACGTCCACGGCCACCCAGAGTATCGATGGGCTGGTCAAGGATATGCACCAAAGCGGCCAGAGTGTCGTCAGCACCATGGGCGGGCTGATGACCCGGATGCGAGACCGGGCTGAGGAGATGCAGCAGGTAGGGAGCAGCCTGGCCACCATTACCCAGGAGTTCGACCAGGTGCAGCAGGAAATCACCAGCGTGGCGGGTGCCATGGACAGTACGCGGGCCCACAGCCAGACCGTGGCGGACAGCCTCGACCAGCTGGAGCACGATGTAGATGAAGGGAACCGCCATATGCACGCCCTTGCCCAGCAAGCTCACGCCTTGATGGAGGCTGCCGAAAGCGTGGATGCAGAGCTGGCCCAGCAACATCTTGAAGGGCGCCATCAGCAGGTATTCAAGGTGGCTCGACAAACCGCCGACCAGATTGGCAAGCTGTTCGAAAAGGCCTTGAGCCGAGGCGAGCTATCGGAGGCCGCGCTGTTCCATCCAAATTATGCGGTGATCCCCGGGACCCAGCCGCCGCTTTATCATACCGGCTTCGATGCCTTCACCGACCAGCAACTGCCCGCCCTGCAGGAGCCGCTGTTGGCAGGTCACGGCCTGAGCTACGCGATTGCCTGTGACCGCAATGGCTATGTGCCCACCCATAACGCCGCGGTGAGCCGTGAACCCACTGGCGACCCGCAACACGACCTGAAATATTGCCGCAGCAAGCGCATTTTCGATGACCCTACCGGTCGCCGCTGTGGTGCCCATGAGCAGCCGCTGCTGCTGCAAACCTACAAGCGCGACACGGGCGAGATCATGCACGACCTGTCGGTTCCCATTCATGTGCACGGCAAGCACTGGGGTGGCTTCCGTGTGGGGTATCAGCCTGAGCAAGCCGCACAGCTTCAAGCCGTTGAGCAGGCACCTGCCACGCTGGCCTCAAGCGGCCGCCTGGCGCGGACGTGATTGCCAGGACGACCATGAATAGAGCGCCAGGCCTGTCCAGATCATCAGAAACGTGACGAGCTGAATCAGGCCCAGCGGCTCTCCAAACACGGTCAGTGCAATCAAAAACTGAATGCTGGGGTTGATGTACATCAAGAACCCCAGGGTGGCTAGCCGCAAGCGGCGTGCGGCCCCGGCAAACGCCATCAGCGGCAGGGCCGTGAGGATACCGCTGACTACCAGTAACGCCGACATGGGCGCGTCGTGCAGGAAGTGTGACGTGCCTTGCCAGCTCATCCAGCTCAGCGCCAACAGGGCCAGCGGGAAGAGCAGCAGTGTTTCCACGAACAGGCCAGACAGCCCATCCAATGGCACCTGCTTGCGAAAGAGCCCATAGCTGCCGAAACTCAGCGCCAGCAGCAGGCTGATCCACGGCAACTCCCCCAGCATGACGAATTGCACGGCAATCGCCAGGCTGGCGAGACCAAGCGCCACCAGCTGTAGTCGGGCCATGACTTCTCTGAGCACCAGCATGCCCAACGCAACGTTGACCAGCGGGGTGAGAAAGTAGCCCAGGCTGGCTTGCAGCACCTGCTTGCTCTCTACGGCATAGATGTAGATGCCCCAGTTGAAGGCAATCAGCAGCGCGCAGGCGAGCACCCTGCCCAGGCGTCTGGGCTCGACCAGCGCGGCCACCACCGGAGGCCAGCGGCGCAGGACGCTGATCAGCCCGACCAGGAACAGGCATGACCACAAAATGCGGTGGATCAGAATTTCAAAGGCGGGTATTCCATCGAACAGCGCAAAGAACAGCGGAAAACAACCCCACATGGTATAGGCGGTCAAACCGAACATGACGCCCTTGACCGCTTCAGGGTCTCTGGGTGCAGATGGAAGCATAGCAGCCTCATTAACTAAAAATGCTAATCTAGCACACAATCGGCCAAGACATTGATGCAAAGGAGGCATGGCATGAGCCAACTGAAAACCAGCCTGGTGCAGTGCGATTTGCGCTGGGAAGACCCCCACGCCAACCACACGCATTTGGCCAAACTGCTGGGCGACCTGGATAGCCGGGACACGGACTTGATCGTGCTGCCCGAAATGTTCGCCACCGGCTTTACCATGAACTCTCGCGAGATGGCCCAGCCCATGGCCGAGAGCCAGAGCGTGGCCTGGCTGCAAGCGCAAGCGCAGGCTCGAGGTTGCGTGATGACCGGCAGCGTGGCCGTCGTGGAGGATGGCCAGTACTACAACCGCATGGTATGGGCAACGCCCGACGGCGAACTGCGCTACTACGACAAGCGTCACCTGTTCCGCATGGCGGGAGAGCATGAGCGATACGGCATGGGGTCGGCACGGCAGATCGTCGAACTCAAGGGATTCAAGCTGCAGCTCAGCGTTTGCTACGACCTGCGGTTTCCCGTGTGGATGCGCCAGCAGCCAGCAGAAGGCGAGCATTTCGAGTATGATGCCGTGCTGTGCGTGGCTAACTGGCCCGCCCCTCGTCGCCATCCGTGGCGCACGCTGCTGCAAGCACGCGCGGTGGAAAACCTCGCCTATGTGATAGGCGTCAATCGTGTGGGCGAAGACGCCAAGGGGCTGGCCTATAGCGGCGACTCCATGCTGGTCGATTTCAAGGGCGAACCGCTCATCGACCATCCTGCCCATACCGCGTTCATCGATACCGGAACGCTCGACAAGACGGAACTGGATGCCTTTCGTGACAAATTTCCTGCCTGGCAAGATGCCGATCGCTTTTCGCTACTGCCAGGAGTGGGCCAATAATGCGCCTTGATCGTTTTTTGAGTGAAACCTCTGCGCTGACCCGCAGCCTCGCCAAGCGCGCCTTGAAAAATGGCGAAGTGACGCTGAATGGCGAGCCCATCAAGCAAGCCGCCACCCATATCGACACGGCCCAGGATGAGGTGCGTCTGAATGGCGAGCGTCTCGAGCTGGTGGGGCTGCGCTATATCATGCTGCACAAGCCCAAGGACGTGGAGTGCACTGCACGCCGGGGACTGTATCCGCGGGTCATTGATATCATCGATGAGCCCAAGGTAGAACGCCTTCAGCCGGTAGGGCGCCTGGATGTGGACACCACCGGACTGCTGCTATTGACCGATGACGGGCAGTGGTCCCACCGAGTGACATCGCCGCGCCACCGCTGTGCCAAGGTGTATCTCGCCGAACTGGCCGAGCCCATGGAAGGTGAGGCGGCTCAGCAGGCGGTCGAGCGCGTGGCCGAAGGCCTGCTGCTCGAAGGTGAAGAGACCCCCACCCAGCCGGCCACGCTGCGTTTCATTACCCCGCAGCAGGCAGAGCTGACCATTACCGAAGGCCGCTACCATCAGGTAAAGCGGATGTTTGCTGCCTTGGGCAACCACGTCGAGGCGCTTCATCGGCACTCGATCGGCAGCCTTGCGTTGCCCGATGATTTGGCACCAGGCGAGTGGCGAGCGCTGACCCAGGAAGAGATCGACAGCTTCTAAACGGGTCATATTTATACCGTTATCTTGTCTAAACTGAAAATGTGCACGCGGCTTTGGATGTTTTCAGGCGCTGGCGGAGAGGCTCGGGTCGAGCCTCTCCGCCAGAAATTTTTTTGCCAGAAATGTCCTTGGTGATCAGATTCTCAGCCAGCTCACGACAGGTGAGCGGCACTCAAAAGCGCTTGGGTATACGGGTGGCGAGGGTTGGCCAGCACGTCAAGACAATCCCCCTGTTCGACCACCTCGCCATCTTTCAGCACCATGATGCGGTGTGCCATGGCGCGGACGACGGCCAGGTCGTGGCTGATGAACAGATAGCTGAGCTGCCGCCTGGCCTGCAGTTCTCGCAGTAGCGTGACCAGCTGCTTTTGCACTGTGCGGTCCAGGGCAGAGGTGGGTTCGTCGAGGACCAACAGCTCGGGCTCCAGTATGATGGCCCGGGCCACGGCAATACGCTGGCGTTGGCCGCCTGAAAACTCGTGAGGGTAGCGGTCGGCACAGCTTTCGGGCAGGCCGACTTCCTTCAGGGTCTGGCGGACGCGCTCGCGGACCTCGCTGTCGCTCAGGCGCGGAAAGTGAAAGCGCAACCCTTCGCTGACGATGTCGAACACGGGCATGCGTGGAGAAAGCGCGCCGTAGGGGTCCTGAAACACCATCTGCAGCCGATGGCGCTGGCGACGCAGAGCGTCTCCCGTCAGCTCGCTCAGCCGTGCATCGCCCAGGCTGACATCTCCCTCACTGGGCACTAGCCGCATGATGGCCGAGGCCAGCGTGGTCTTGCCCGACCCGGATTCGCCCACGATGCCCAGGGTTTCACCGGGCGCTATGTGCAGATCGGTGGTTTTCAGCGCTTCGAAAGCCGGGGGCTGGCGCTGGAACAGCTGCGTCTTGGGTCGTTTGAAGCTGACGCGCAGCTGGCGGGCGCTCAGCAGGGCAGCACTGCTGAGCGGCGCTGCAGGTCGGCCCTCCGGCTCGGCGGCGATGAGTGCTCGGGTGTAGTCGCTTTGCGGGTTGGCGAAGACCTGTGCGACGGGCCCGGTTTCTTCTACCTTGCCGCGATACATCACGCAGACACGATCGGCATGGCGCCGCACCAGGTTGAGGTCGTGGCTGATCAGCAGCAGCCCCATGCCGTGGTGATCGCGTAGCTCCTTGAGCAATGCCAGAATTTCCTGCTGTACCGTGACGTCCAGCGCCGTGGTGGGTTCGTCGGCAATCAACAGTGCGGGGTTGTTGGCGATGGCCATGGCGATCATGACGCGCTGGCGCTGGCCTCCCGAGAGCTGGTGAGGCCAGGCGTCCAGCAGCTCGTCTGGGCGGGGCAGTTTGACCTGCTCCAGCAGCGTACGCGCCCGCTGCCTGGCCGCTTGTCCGCTCAACCCTTGATGCAGGCGCAGGGTTTCCCCTATCTGCTTGCCAATGCGATGCAGCGGGTTGAGCGATGTCATCGGCTCCTGAAAAATGAACCCGACGCGGTTGCCCCGCAGCGTGTTCCAGTCGCGCTCACGCAGCTGGCTCACGTCACGGCCTTCCAGCAGGCGCTGGCCAACGACCTGGGCATTGCTGGGCAGCAAGCCAATGGCGCCCAGCGCGGAGACCGACTTGCCCGAGCCGGACTCTCCGACGATGGCCAGGGTTTCCCCCGCATTCAGCGACAGCGACAGTTTGTCGACCACCACCTGGCCATCGAACGCCACGCTGAAGTCATTCAGGTGCAGCAAAGGGGCAGAGCTAAGTTCAGACATGGGCGGCTTCCCCGGCAGCATTGGCGCCTTGCTTGACGTGGCGAGGGTCGAAAGCATCCCGCAGGCCCTCACCGATGAATACCAGCAGTGACAGCATGATGGCCAGCGTCATGAAGGCCGTGATGCCGAGCCAGGGCGCATGCAGGTTGTTCTTGCCCTGTGCCGCCAGTTCACCCAGCGAGGGGGCGCCAGGGGGCAAGCCGAAGCCCAGAAAGTCGAGTGCCGTCAAGGTGCCGATGGCGCCGGTAAAGATAAACGGAATGAATGTAAGCGTTGCCACCATGGCGTTGGGCAGGACATGGCGCCACATGATGAGTCGGGAAGGAAGCCCCATGGCCTTGGCAGCCCGCACGTACTCCAGGTTACGGGCGCGCAGGAATTCGGCGCGCACGATATCCACCAGACCCAGCCAGGAAAACAGCAGCATGATGCCCAGTAGCCACCAGAAACCCGGCTGCACGAAGCTGGCCAGAATGATCAGCAGGAACAGCACCGGCAGCCCGGACCATATTTCCGTGAAACGCTGGCCGATGAGATCCACCTTGCCGCCGAAATAGCCCTGCAGGCCACCGGCAATGACTCCGATGACCAGCGAGCCTGCGGTCAACACCAGCGCGAAGGCCACCGAGAGACGAAAGCCGTAAATCACCCGGGCCATGACATCGCGCCCTTGATCATCGGTGCCCAGCCAGTGGCGCCCATCGGGTGGGGCCGGGGAAGGACGGCTCATCTGCATGTCGAGGGTTTGATACGAAAAGGGGATGATGGGCCAGAGCGCCCAGCCATGGTCGCTGATCTGCTGTTGGATGAACGGATCGAGATAGTCGGTTCGGGTGGGCAAAAAGCCGCCGAACTCGGTTTCCGGATAGTCGACCAGCAAGGGAACGTACCACTGCCCTTCGAACTGCATCACGATGGGTTTGTCGTTGGCGATCAGCTCCGCGAACAGGCTGATGATGAACAGTACGCCAAACAGCCACAGCGAGATGCGTGCCCGCCGGTTGGCCTTGAACGCCGCCCAGCGCCGCCGGGTAATCGGGGAAAGGCGGGAGGAGATGGCGTGCATATCAGGACTCCCTGGAGGCGAAATCGATACGTGGGTCGACCCACACGTAGGTCAGGTCGGAAATCAGCTTGAGCACCAGCCCGATGACGGTATACAGGAACAGGGTGCCGAAGATGACCGGGTAGTCGCGTTGCATGACCGCCTCGAAACCCAGTAGCCCCAGGCCATCCAGCGAGAAAATCACTTCGATGAGTAGCGCACCGGTAAAGAAAATGCCGATCATCGCCGACGGTAGTCCGGCAATGATGATCAGCATGGCATTACGAAACACGTGACCATACAGGATACGCTGCTCGTCGGCGCCCTTGGCGCGCGCCGTCAACACATACTGCTTGTGGATTTCATCCAGGAAGCTGTTCTTGGTCAGCATGGTGAGCGTGGCGAAACTGCCGATGGCAGCGGCCAGTACCGGTAGCGTGATATGCCAGAAGTAGTCCTTGATTTTGCCCCAGGTGGAAAGGTCGGCAAAATCGGGGGAAGTGAGGCCTCTCAGCGGGAACCAGTCGAGATACGAGCCCCCCGCAAACAGCACGATCAGCAGGATGGCGAACAGAAAGCCGGGGATGGCGTAGCCGACAATGACGAGCCCTGAGCTCCACACGTCGAATCGAGACCCGTGTCGCAGCGCCTTGCGAATGCCCAGCGGAATCGAAATCAGGTAGACCAGCAGGGTGGTCCACAGGCCCAGCGAGATGGAGACCGGCAAACGCTCGATCATCAGCTCGATCACCGGGCGGTCGCGAAAGAAGCTGGTGCCAAAATCGAAGGTCAGATAGTCCAGCATCATGCCGATAAAGCGCTCATGGGCGGGTTTGTCGAACCCGAACTGCTGCTCCAGCTGTTCGATGAAGCGTGGGTCGATACCGCGCGCGCCACGGGAGTCATCGCTTACCTGGATATCGGCACCGCCCATGTCCAGGCGCGTGCTGGCCATGGCGTCGGCCCCTTCGAAACGGGCCAGCATCTGGTCGATAGGCCCTCCCGGCGCTGCCTGAACGATCACGAAGTTCAGCAGCATGATGCCGAGCAGTGTCGGAATCATCAGTAGCAATCGACGAAGTGTGTAGCGTGCCAAGGTGCACCCCATGAAATGAGAGTTGAGCGGTTGTCTTGTTCTGCGTTCAGCGGCGGTTGCGACGCTCCAGCGCAGCTTCGCGCTCACTGTCGACCCACCAGGCATCCAGGTCCATGGCGTAGGCGGGTGCCGGGTCGGGATAACCAAACTTGTCCCACACGGCAATCCGGGTTTCCCCCGAGTGGTAGTGTGGAATCACATAGAACCCCCAGCGCAGCACACGATCCAGCGCGTGGGTGATGGTGTCGAGGGTTTCTCGATCCTCGGCGCGAATCAGCTGTTCCACCAGCGAGTCCACGGCCGGATGCGCCAGAGCCATACGGTTACGACTCTGCGGTGACTCGGCGGCCGCGCTGGTCCAATAATCGCGTTGCTCGTTGCCGGGGTTGTTGGATTGGGGGAAGTGGCTGATGACCATGTCGTAATCGTAGCTGCGCACGCGGTTCAGATACTGGTTGATATCGACGATGCGCATGGAGGTCTGGATACCCAGGCGCGCCATGTTACGCAGCATGGGCTGGACCACGCGCTCCATGCCGGAGTCGTACATCAATACTTCCAGACTTAGCGGACGGCCCGTCTGCTCGTTGACCAACACGCCATCCTCCACCACATACCCTGCGTCTTCCAGCAGCGTCAGCGCACGCCTGAGTCGCTCGCGTAGCTCGACAGGCTGCTCGATGGGCAGCGGGTCGGTAAACAACCGCTCGGATCGATGCGATGCCAGCAGCTCGTCACGGAAGGGGTCGAGCAGTGCCAGCTCCTCTTCGGTAGGCAGGCCGACGGCTTCCATCTCGGAGTTTTGAAAGAAGCTCTCGGTACGATAATACGTGCCGTAAAAAATATTGGTGTTCAGCCACGGAAAATCGAAGGTGAGGCTTAACGCTTCACGTACCCGTGGATCTTGAAACTTCTCGCGACGCAGGTTGAACACGAAGGCCTGCATCATCGAGGGATTGACATCGGGAACGGTAAGACGTTTGACCTGCCCCTGACGATAGGCAGGGAAGTCGTAGCCAATCGCCCAGGTGGCAGCGCGGGCATCGATGCGAAAATCGGTCAAGCCTGCCTTGAAAGCTTCCCAGGAAATATCACGATCCCGGTAATACTCATAGGCAATGCGGTCGATGTTGTAGCGCCCGACATTGACGGGAAGGTCCTTGCCCCAGTAATTGTCGTCGCGCTGGTAGACGATGCGACGGCCAGGGTCGACCTCGCTGATGCGGTAGGGACCAGACCCCGGATGGGCCGCCAGGGTGGGGGCGGTAAAGTCGCGGGGTTCCCAGTAATGGCGCGGCAAGATCGGCAGCTGCGCGACGATCAAAGGCAGTTCTCGGGACTGGGTGTCATTGAACTCGAAACGCACCTGATGCTCATTGATGGCCGTGACCCGTTCGACCCCCGCGTAGTAGCTGGCGTAGAAAGGGTTGCCCTGTTCGCGCAGCAGGTCAAAGGTGAACACCACATCGTAAGCGGTGACCGGCTCACCATCCTGAAAGCGTGCCTGCTCGTGCAGGTCGAACTCGATCCACTCGCGCTCAGGGTCCAGGCGCACGCCACGGGCCAGCAGGCCATACAGGCTGAACGGCTCGTTGGGGTTGCTGGCCATCAGCGTGTCGTAAATTTGTGAAATGCCGGTGGCCGGAGTACCGCGAATGATAAAAGGGTTGGTGGAGTCGAAACTGCCACCCACGGCGGTATGGGTGATGGAGCCGCCCTTGGGAGCCTGCGGGTTGACGTGGGGGAAGTAGGCAAAGTCTTCGGGCAGCTCAGGGCTATCGTAAAGCGATAGCCCGTGCACCGTGGGGACGGGAACACCACTCTCACCTAGCGGTGAAGCCCATAGAGTGGCACTCAGCAGTAGGCCACTGACCAGTAGGACTGCTTTTGACAACAACTCACCGCGTGGCATTGGTAACGTCCTGTAGTGGCAAAACCGGGGGTGGTCACGGGGGGCTGGCTGCGCTAGCCATCCGATAACGAGAGCAACTGACCGGGCTGCAGGGCTTCTGGGCGATCCAGCCCATTCCACCTGATTAAATCTTGCTGATCAAGATTATAGCGCGCGGCAATTGTGGAAAGATTGTCGCCCCGTTCAACGCGGTGTACCGAAGGGGAGTCCGCTGCCACGTAGCTGCCGCTGGACTGCGATAGCTGCGCCAGCACCTGGGTGTCCACTTCTTCGGGTACCAACAGTGTTTGAGCGCTGTTGGGGTCGATGCTGCCATTCAGCAGGCCCGGGTTCAGCTCGGCCAGGGCCGACTGACTGACATCCAGCATGCGAGAGGCTTGTGCCAGGCTGACGGGCTGCTCCAGCTGTACTTTGGCGAAGGCCGGTTCCGCGTGAATGTCAGGCAAGCTGACGCCGTAACGTTCAGGATTGTCGATGATGGTGGCAATGGCTTTCAATTTGGGAACGTACTGCATGGTCTCGTTGGGCAGCGCCAAATCCCAGTAGTGGCCCGCCATGCCCTGATTCTGAGCCTGCTGGCGAGCACGATTGACTGTGCCAGCGCCGGCATTGTAAGCCGCCAGGGAGAGCATGATGTCGCCTTCGTACCACTCGTCGGCCTGCATTTCCAGGTAATTGAGCGCGGCGTCGGTGGAGGTCACCACGTCCAGGCGGCCATCGTACTGACCGTTGCGAACCAGGCCCAGTGCATCACCGGTGCCGGGCATGAACTGCCATAATCCGGCGGCACCCATATGGCTGCGGGCGCTGGGGTCGAAAGAGCTTTCGACAAAGGGGATCAGGGCAATTTCACCGGGCAGGCCTCGCTCGGATACCTGTTGGGCAATCCAGGCAAGCCAGGGCGTGGCACGCTCGGTGATCGAAGCGATATTCTGGGGGCTGGCGCTGTAGAATTGAATCCACTCGTCTACCCGTGCCTGGGCATCGGCGGGCAGGTGCTTCTCCTGCCACTGAAAACTCGAGCGCAGGATGCTCCAGGCGTCCTGAGGTTGCAGTTCGAGAGCTTCCCAGAAGTGGTGCTGAAACGCAGTGGGTCGGGCCGTCAAGGCATCCTCAGCATCACCTAGCGCAGAGGAGTCGGTATTGCTGGTGTGGGAGCCCCATTGGGGATCCGTGGCAGAGGCTTGAGTATTCGCAGCGGCGGCCAAAAAAAGGCCCATAATAACCGTACTGCCGGCGCTCAATAGCAAGCGCTGGCGAAGCGTTCGATAAGTCATAGTGTGTTCGTTTCTATTCGATAGCGTTCTTAAAAACGGTTCTTCCACTCACGCAGAGTGGTGAACGTAGCGAGTTCGTCGTCATTTGCCCCTTGCATGCCTGCGGCTTGGCGCACACTCTCGGTACCGACACGCAGGTAGGGGTTGATCGTCAGCTCGCGTCCTATCGTGCTGGGTAAGGTGGGCCTGCCTAGCGCCCGGGCCTTTTCGCACTCCTGTTGTGCGCGTGTTACAGCATCGTTTTCAGGATCCGCAGCACGTGCAAAGCTCAGATTTGCCTGAGTATATTCATGCGCTGCAAAGACCAGTGTTTCCTGGGGGAGTTCCGCAAAACGACGCAATGAAGTCAGCATCTGCTCTGGTGTGCCTTCGAAAAGGCGGCCACAGCCGGCATGAAACAACGTGTCGCCACAGAAAAGAAGGGCGGGAATACCTGGCGTAAAGTAGCTGATATGATCGAGCGTATGGCCTGGGGTTTCCATCACTTCGAAGGCGCGGCCCAGTACTCTTACCTGGTCGCCCTCGCCGACGCGCTGGTCGATACCCTGAATATCCGGGTTGTGCGGGCCAATCACCATGGGCGAGTAGCGCGCTTTCAGTGCCGCCAGCCCGCCGGTGTGGTCATGATGATGATGCGTGATCAAAATCGAATCGAGGGTCAGGGATTCCCGCTCGAGGAAATCGATCACGGGGGGCGCTTCACCGGGGTCCACCACGCAGACGCCTTGACTGTTATCCTGTCTTATCAGCCAAATATAGTTGTCGCTTAAGGCGGGTATCGGTGTCACGCTCATCATGGGCGAGATCCCTCGGAGTTTGTCAGACCTGCTTGAAAAATTTGCCGTGCGCTGCGTAGCGTGGCAGCGCGCCCCTCAAAAGCCCAATACTGTGGAGGCAAGTGCCGTTCATGTCAAATTCGCCCAATGCACCGCGCCTTGCCCACTCGCTTGCAGAGGCGCGAGCCTACTGGCAGACAGACGCTGGGCGCGCTTTGTGGGATGCGCAGCGTGCTTGCCTTGGGCCCGTGGTGGAAGGCAGAAAAGGTGGGCATAGCCTTGAGATGGGCATGGCCCCGCCATTGATGACCATGTCCGGCATTGCTCATCAGGTGGTCTGGGCGCCCAGCAGAGAGGCCGCCCATAGTGAATCCACCCTGATTTGCCCCCCGGAACAGCTGGCACTCCCGGACCGCTGTCTGGACGTCATGGTGATTCATCATTGGCTCGAATATTTGCCGGATGCACACCACACGCTTCAGGAAGCCGCGCGGGTCACGGCAGACAACGGCGTGCTGGTGCTGTTTGGCTTCAATCCAGTGGGCCTCAACGGGCTCAGTCGCCGGTGGCGCAAGGCCGAATATCCTTGGCAAGGCCAGTGGCGCACGGTGAACCGCTTGCGGGACTGGCTCGCGTTTGTCGATTTCGAGGTGGAGCGCGTAGACTACTGCTGTTTTCGTGGCCCCATGAGCACCACTTGTCGCGAACGCTGGGAGCGGCTTGGCCGACGCCACAACATGCCGCTGGGTGAGAGTTACATGATTCAGGCGCAGCGTCGGCAGCATCATGCTCCCATTCAACGCGTCAAGTTCGGTTTGCGTACGCCGGTTTCGTCATCGATCGGTGCCACACGCACCAGCGCAGCCGCCCGGCTACCCGCTGGAAAACGTTGTATAGAAAAGGATAGTGAGCGTGAGTAACCAAGCAGCCAATGGGCTGCCCCGTGTCACGGTGTATACCGATGGGGCGTGTCGTGGCAATCCTGGCCCCGGCGGATGGGGAGTGCTGCTGGTCAGCGGTACCCATGAGAAGACCTTGAAAGGCTTCGAAGCGAACACCACCAATAATCGTATGGAATTGATGGCGGCCATCATGGCGCTGCGCACGCTCAACAAGCCCTGTGATGTGGCGTTGTGGACCGATTCGCAGTACGTTCGCCAAGGCATTACCCAGTGGATTCACAACTGGATGAAACGTGGCTGGAAAACCGCCTCCAAGCAGCCGGTGAAAAATGCCGAGCTCTGGAAATCCCTGCACGAAGAGACCCAGCGCCATCGTGTCGAATGGCATTGGGTCAAAGGGCATAGTGGCCACCCCGGTAACGAGCGCGCCGACGCCTTGGCCAACGAGGCCATCGATGAGCACCAGAGGAGCAAGACCCCATGCGCCAAGTGATTCTGGATACCGAAACGACTGGTATCGACCCCAAGGATGGCCACCGTCTGGTAGAGATTGGCGCCGTCGAAATGATCAATCGGCGGTTTACCGGGCGCACGTATCACCAATACATCAACCCTGAGCGTCATATCGATGCCGAGGTGGTGGCCGTCCACGGCATCGATGATGCCAAAGTAGCCAACGAGCCGGTATTTGCTCAGATTGCCGACGCGTTCTGGGCCTTCATCGATGGGGCCGAGCTGGTCATTCACAACGCGCCGTTCGACGTGGGCTTCATCGACCACGAACTGAACATGCTCAACAAGCGGCGCAAATCGCCGATACTGGGGCCGGTCAGGGAGCACTGCCGTATCCTGGACACGCTGGTCATGGCCCGCGAAATGCACCCTGGCCAACGCAACAATCTGGACGCGCTCTGCAAACGGTACGACATCGATAACGGCCACCGAGTGCTTCACGGGGCCTTGCTGGATGCGGAAATTCTGGCCGATGTCTACTTGGCGATGACCGGTGGGCAAACGGCGTTGACCCTGGATGCCGAGAGTGGCAATGACCAGCGCGAAGAGCGCCAGGCCAACGAAGGGCTGTCGGTTCAGCGGCTGTCGTTGGCGCCAGGTCAGCTACGAGTGATTCGCCCCAGCGCAGAAGAGCAGGCCGCTCATCAGGCAAAGTGTCAGGCGCATCAACTGCGTTGGCTGTCGGCAAGCGGCGAGAGTGGTACGGCCGATGCTTAGGCGTGAAATCCCGCACCATGCGCGTGAAGGCCGAGTGATTCGCGTCGCGCGCAGTCACATTGCGCCGGCACCGCTGGTGGGTGAGCTATCCCCGCTTCAGCCCCATCAACCCTGGGACGAGCACATGCAGCCCTTGTGCTACTGGCATGATGAGCCCGTGGCCTTGCAGCTGGAGAGTGAGCCTGGGGATGCCTGGATAGAAGGGCGCCAGTGGTTGGCAGAGCTGCCAGCTTCTTGGTTTAGCCTGCTGGCCACGGCATTGCAGGTAGGCGCCTGGCTGGAAAACCACCGTTTTTGTAGCCGCTGCGGTGAGCGGGCATCCAAGCTGGAAGCCGAGTTCGCCATGCACTGCTATGCGTGCGGGCATCGCAACTACCCGCGAATTTCACCCTGTATCATCACGCTGGTGACCCGGGGTGAAGCCATGCTGCTGGCGCGCAGCCCGCGTTTTCCGCCCGGCCGCTACTCTACCCTGGCGGGGTTCATCGAGCCGGGGGAGTCGGCAGAAGAGGCCGTGCATCGGGAAGTGTTCGAAGAGGTAGGCGTGCACGTGGACCAACTGCGCTACCACCACAGTCAGGCCTGGCCTTTCCCGCATTCGCTTATGCTGGGCTATTTCGCCGAGGCCACGACCCAGCGAATCACCATCGATGGGGTCGAAATCAGCGATGCCGCCTGGTTTTCGCCGCGGCAGCTGCCTGCGCTGCTGCCGCCGTACTCTATTTCACGGGATTTGATCGAGACGCATCTGGCCCGTTGGCGCTGATGGCTTACTTGGCCGGGAACAGGCTGGTCAGCTTGGTGGCCAGCATGACGTTGCCGGTCGCCTTGAGCTTGCCGGTCATGAACGCGGTCATGCCGTTGATGTCGCCACTCATGATGCCCTTGAGGGTATCGGTGCTCAGGCTCAAGCTCACAGACGGGTCGTCGTGCTCGCCTTCATGCACCCCCAAGCTACCGTCCTGAACCGAGAGATAGTGGCTGCCAGCATCGGAAAAATGAAACTGGAAAACTTCGTTCATGCCTTTGGCTGCTTCGGGGTCGAAGCGAGACTGCAGTTTTTCAAGCGTATTGGATGACATAAGGTATGCTCACGTAACGAGTTGGTGCGGATTGACGTTATCTCACGAGAGTATTTCAAACAGTTGTTTTAATCAAGCCTCGTTGACACTTCCTCACAATCTGCGGATAAAGCCCGTACACTAATACTTTCCAGCGTTTAAAAATACCTGAGGAGACGAATCATGGCGGAATGGTTGGTGGAAATGGGCACCTTCCTGCTGCAAACCACGCTGGTGCTGGCAGCAGTGGCAGCGTTGCTGATGCTGGTGATGCGTAGCAAGGAGTCCCCGTCATCGGGACTGAAGTTGCAGGTGGAATCACTGAACGATCAGCGTCGAGCCCGTGGCCGACGGCTGCGAGTCAGTACCACCGAGCAGGGCGCCCGCAAGAAACTGATCAAGGCCTTTCGTCAGGAAGAGAAAGCGCGGCAAAAGGCGGCCAAGCAGGGTAAGAATCCCTCTGATTCTGTTCAAAAAGTGTGGGTGCTGGATTTCCATGGCGATATCAAGGCCTCCCAGGCTGAAACCTTTGCCCAGGAAGTGTCGGCGGTGATCGAGGTGGCCACCGCCAGTGACGAAGTGGTGGTGCGCCTGGAATCAGCCGGTGGGCTGGTGCACGCCTATGGCCTGGCGTCGGCCCAATTGGACAGGCTGCGAGAAGCAGGGCTGACCACCACGGTGTGTATCGATAAGGTCGCGGCCAGCGGTGGCTACATGATGGCGTGTACCGCTCACCACATCAAAGCGGCCCCGTTTGCGGTCATTGGCTCCATCGGCGTCGTGGCCCAGGTGCCCAATATTCACCGTTTGCTCAAACGCAACGATATCGATGTGGAGTTGCTCACTGCCGGCAAGTACAAGCGTACCTTGACGATATTGGGAGAAAACACCCAGGAAGGGCGTGAGAAGTTCATTGATGACTTGGAGAATACCCATCGCCTGTTCAAATCTTTCGTTGCCAGCCACCGTCCCGAGATGGACATCGAACAGCTGGCCACGGGAGAAATCTGGTACGGCAGCGAAGCGCTGGAAAACAAACTGGTGGACAGCGTAGGCACCAGCGAAGCCTACCTGGTCGAGCGCATGGCCGATGCGCAGGTATACCGGGTGAAGCTGGAGCCGCCGAAAACCATGGGGCGCAGGTTTGGCCTTGCAGTGTCGGCGGGTATCGAAAATGCGCTGGTGAAAGCGCTGGGGGTGATCGAATCAGCCGATTGGCTGCGTCGTTGACCTGAAAAAATCAGGCCGCATAGTGTTGGGCCAGGGTGCTGATGATCGCCCTGGCACTGTCACTGTTGAGCGAGTAATAGATGGTTTGTGATTCGCGGCGCGTCTCGACCAGTTTGTCGCGCCGTAGAATGGCCAAATGCTGGGAGAGCGCGGACTGGCTCAACGCCAGCTGTTGATTGATCTGCGTGACAGACAGTTCCGTTTCTGCCAGCAAGCAAAGGATTTGCAGACGTTTTTCATTGGCCAGGGCCTTGAGCAATTGAGTGCCTGCCTCAATGGCGAGTCCATTGTGTTCCAGAAGGCGTGCAGCGGCGCTAGTAGAAGCAGACATGAAACTCTCCTTGCCTACACTGTGGTGACAGCGTTGTTATTGATTATGTAGCCATCGTCGCGTCGCGAGGATTGGGTTGTTGAATGATCATTAATTTAGCGCTTTTTGTCCAAAACCACGTTTAACGTTCTATCAATGATAAGTGTTGATTTTTTGTCGACAATTTGTGTTTTTTGCTTTTGCTTTGGTCGAATTTAAGCCGATAGTATGAGGGTGAAAGCATGCTTTGCTTTGTAGAGTGTCAACAATCAAGCTCACAACAATGACAAGGCCACCATGAATCGTTATCACTCCGTTTACCGCCAGTCGGTGGAACAGCCAGAAGCGTTCTGGGCCGAGCAGGCTCGCAAGCTGCCCTGGTTCACCCCTCCCAGCACCATCCTCAGTTACGACGAGCAGCAGCACGCCCGCTGGTTCAGCGA
Organism: Vreelandella hamiltonii; assembly: GCF_014651775.1. GTDB lineage: Bacteria > Pseudomonadota > Gammaproteobacteria > Pseudomonadales > Halomonadaceae > Vreelandella > Vreelandella hamiltonii. The sequence goes on along the minus strand of NZ_BMXN01000005.1, from coordinate 137,860 downwards.
TGGTGTGCTCAATATTTGTCACGCCGCCATCGACGTGCACGTAGAGCAGGGCCGCGGCGAACAGGCGGCCATTTTCTGGGACTCGCCGGTCACCCGCTGCAAACAGACGCTCACTTACCGTCAGCTGCGTGACCGAGTCGCCAAGGTAGCCGGTGGCTTGGCACAGCTGGGCGTCACCCAAGGTGACCGGGTGATCATCTACATGCCCATGGTGCCCGAGGCGCTGATTGCCATGTACGCCTGTGCCCGCCTGGGCGCGGTGCACTCCGTGGTCTTTGGCGGCTTTGCCCCCCACGAGCTGGCAGTACGCATCGAAGATGCCGAGCCCAAGGTGGTGATTGCGGCTTCTTGCGGGGTCGAGGTCGATAAGGTGCTGCCTTACAAGCCCATCGTGGAGCGTGCCATCGAGCTGAGCAGCTTCAAACCACAGGCGTGCGTGGTGTTCCAACGCGATGCCCACCGGGCCGAGCTGCAGCCGGGGGATCACGACTGGGCGACGCTCGAAGCCAGCGCTCAGGCCGCCGACTGTGTGCCCGTCAAAGCGACCGACCCGCTGTATATCCTGTACACCTCAGGTACCACGGGTAAGCCCAAGGGCGTGGTGCGCGATACGGGTGGTTACGCCGTGGCGCTGCACTACTCCATGGAGGCCATTTACGACCTGGCGCCGGGCGACGTGATGTTCACGGCTTCTGATGTGGGGTGGGTCGTCGGGCACTCCTATATCGTCTATGCGCCGCTGCTGCGTGGCTGCACCACGGTGGTGTACGAAGGCAAGCCCGTGCGCACGCCGGATGCCGGGGCATTCTGGCGGCTGATCGAGGAGTACCGCGTCAAGAGCTTCTTTACGGCGCCTACGGCGTTCCGGGCCATCAAGAAAGAGGACCCGGACGCCAAGCGACTCTCGCAATACGATATCAGCAGCCTGAAACATCTGTATGTGGCGGGGGAGCGGCTCGATCCCCCCACGTTCCATTGGCTGGATGACCTGCTGGACGTGCCGGTGATCGATCACTGGTGGCAAACCGAAACCGGCTGGCCGATTGCCGCCAACTTGCCCGGCATCGAAGCCGTGCCCACCAAGGCCGGTTCGGCTACGTATCCCGTGCCCGGCTTCGACGTACGTATTCTGGATCGCGACGGCGAGCAGGCCGAGTCCATGCAGCAGGGCAGCGTGGTGATCAAGCAGCCGTTGCCGCCAGGTTGCCTGATCGGCGTATGGCGTGACCCGCAGCGTTTCCACAGCGCCTACATGGCGGCTTTCCCAGGTTTTTACCTCACCGGGGATGGCGGCTATTTCGATGAGGAGGGCTACCTGTTCATCATGGGGCGCACCGATGACGTGATCAATGTGGCGGGGCATCGCCTCTCCACCGGTGAAATGGAGGAAGTGGTGGGTGCCCACCCGGCGGTGGCCGAATGCGCGGTGATTGGCATTCATGACGAGTTGAAAGGGCAGCTCCCGATAGGACTGGTCATCCCCAAGGATGGCTTCCAGGGCGACGAAGCGACGCTGGAAGCCGAGCTGATCGAGCGAGTGCGTGAACATATCGGCCCGATTGCCTGCTTCAAGCAGGTGCTGGTGGTCAATCGGCTACCGAAAACCCGTTCGGGCAAGATATTGCGCAAGCTGCTGCGCAATATCGCCGATGGCAAGTCCTACGGTATTCCATCGACCATCGATGACCCCACCAGTCTCGATGACGTGCATGAAGCCATGTGCCAGCGTCAGATCGGTGCCGCTGAGCAAGCGAAGCCGCAGCAGGACTGAAACCAGGTTGGCCGCCCGGAGAGCCTGGGCGGCTTTCATTACCAGCGAGAAGGCGTATAATGCGCGCCCCAGTAGCATCATTACGCTGTTCACGAGGGTTCCCTAACCCCTCTTGCCACCAAAAAAAGGTCTCGCTCCATGTTTGCGCTCACCGATCTTCAGCATCGCCGTTGCCTGACGGTAATGGTCCTTTTCCATATTGCCATCATTGCCGCCAGCAACTATCTGGTGCAGCTTCCATTTACGCTGTTCGGCTTTCACACCACCTGGGGAGCCTTTAGCTTTCCGTTCATCTTTCTGGCTACCGACCTGACCGTGCGCCTGTTTGGTAAAGGGCCTGCACGCACTATCGTATTACGGGTCATGTTTCCCGCGCTGCTGGTATCCTATGTGGTGTCGGTGGTGTTTCCCCGTGGCAGTTTCGCGGGCCTGGAAGCGCTGGGCGAGTGGAACCTGTTCGTGGCGCGGATTGCCCTGGCCAGCTTCCTGGCCTACGTGCTGGGCCAATTGCTGGATGTGCAGGTCTTTGACCGGTTGCGCCAATGGGCCTGGTGGGTAGCGCCGGTCTGCTCCACTATCCTGGGTAACCTGGCGGATACCTTTGCCTTTTTTGCGACCGCCTTTTACAACAGCCCCGATCCGTTCATGGCCGCCCACTGGGTGGAAATTGCCACGGTGGATTACGTCATCAAACTGGCGATCAGCCTGCTGTTCTTCCTGCCGCTGTACGGCTTATTGCTGGCGTGGCTGACGCGCAGGCTGGTGGTATGGACCGGCCAGGCAGATGCCGAACCACGCACCGCTTAATCATCAAGGAGCCCCCATGACCGAACAGGCCACTGTCGACCTGCACGTGATCGATCTGCCCGCCGAGGTTGAAGCGCCTCAGCAAGCGCCGCTGATCGTCATTCATGGATTGTTGGGAAGTGCCGACAACTGGCGCTCGCATCTCAAGGTGTGGCAGCGCAAGCGCCGGGTGGTGGCGGTGGATCTGCGCAATCATGGCCGCTCGCCCCATGCCGAAGGCATGCACTACACCGCCATGAGCGATGACGTGCTGGCAGTGATGGACAAGCTCTCCATCGAGGATGCGCATATTCTTGGCCACTCCATGGGCGGAAAAGTGGCCATGACGCTGGCTCGGCAAGCCCCCGAGCGCTGCCTGTCGCTGATGGTGGCCGATATCGCTCCGGTGGCCTACCAGCATGGTCATGACGATGTGTTCGCGGCGCTGAATCGCGTCAGAGACGCCAAGCCTGCCAATCGCCGTGAAGCCGATGCGCTATTGGCGGAGCATGTCAGCGAGCGCCCCACGCGACTGTTCCTGGCCACCAACCTGGTACGAGACGAGCAGGGGGGGATGAGCATTCGCGTGGGTCTGGACGAAATTCAGCGTGGCTATGAGCACATCATCGGTGAGCCGGAAGGAGAGGCTGCCTACGAGGGGCCAACGCTGGTGCTGCGTGGGGCCAACTCTCACTACGTGACGGATGAGATGCTGCCCAGGCTACGCGAAGTGCTGCCACGGGCCCGCCTGGTGACGCTGAAGAATGCTGGGCATTGGCTGCATGCCGACCAGCCCGAAGCGTTTCAGCAGGGGGTCGACGCTTTTATTGCGGCGCACTCCTGACGCTGGCCCGCTCAATCCAACCACCAATCCAGCCACTCAACCCAGCGGCTCGATCGACAGCCCGTGCTGTTCGGCGTCGCGGATGAAGCGGTTGAGAATGCGGTAGGTATCCATATCGAACTGCCCGGCAGGTGTTTTCAACGCCAGCGCAACCTGCCGCGATGGGGCGCTGCCCAGATAGCACCAGTGATCGATCAAGTGATAGGCCGCCGGACCCGTGGGGCGGCTCTGTTCGCGCAGAATGATACGGCCAGGCCACGGCCAGGCGCTGATCTGCAGGCCCGCCAGCGCTTGCTGGGCACGCAGCGTGTGTGCCTCTCGTGTTTCCTCGCCGCAACACGCCCCCCGGCATCGCCCCAGCTGGTGGGCAAAGCAGCGTCCCTTGCCCTTGTCCAGCCCCAATACCTGCGGGCAGAGCTGATGCGCTTCGGCCAAGTGGCGCAGTGCCTCCTTGGCTTCCTTGGCGCTGCGGAACAGGCCAAACAGCTTGCCCGGCTGCGGTTGCCCCAGCAGCTTGCCATTGGCCAGCGTGGGCTGCGCCGCATCGTCCGGCCAGTACCAGGTGTGTAGCTTGCCCTGGCGGCGTAGCTGTCGGTTCATGATGGGCATCAACTGCTTTACCAGCTGCGCTTCTCGCAGTTGGGCGCTCAGGTCGCCGGCCGTTTCCTCCCATTCCACGTGCTGGATCTGCTGGGCCAGGCGCATCTCCTTGTCATCCTGATGATCACGCTGGAAGTGGCCGAGCACCCGCAATCGCAGATTGACGCTCTTTCCCACATAGAGCGGCAGGCGGTTGTGCCCATAAAACAGGTAGACGCCCGGTGCTTCCGGCAGCCCCGCCAGCTGCTCGCTGGGAAGGTGTGCGGGCAGGCTGCGGTGACGCTGCTCGTCAGCCAACGCCGCCTGCCAGGTGGGCGTATCGAACCGCTGTTGCCAGGTTTGCCAAAGGCCCCACAGGGCTTGCGCATCCTCTTCGGCTCGGTGGGCGTTGGTTCTGGGAACGTCGTAATGGGCCAGCAATGCCGTCAGATTGTGCTTGGCCAGCTGCGGTGCCAGTCGCCGGGCAAGGCGCAGGGTGCAGATCACCCTGGGTCGGTAAGCAATTCCAGCGCGTTTGAACTCGTTGCGCAGGAAGCCTGCATCGAAGCGAGCGTTGTGCGCCACCAGCGTGTCACGCCCCAACCACCCGTTGAGCTCCTCGGCAATGCAAGCAAAGGTGGGCGCCTCCCTGAGCATTGCATCGTCGATTCCTGTCAGTCGGCTGATATGGGCCGGTACTCCCGTTGTGGGCTGAATCAGGCTGATCCAGCGCTCCACGACGTGACCGCCGTTGATTTTCAAGGCGGCAATTTCCGTGATGCGGTCACGGGTAGCGCGTGTGCCGGTGGTTTCTATGTCGATGAAAATCAGTGGCGTATCGTTCATGCGGCTCCCGCCTGGGCGCGCTTATGGCTCGGCCAGGGTATGCGGATTGAGTGCCAGCCGGGAGGCAGGCAGCGTGGCGTCTATCGTGCCGGAGGCCAGCAGGTAACGTTCGAAGGCGCTGTAACGACGCTCATCTAGGGCGGCTGGGCTCAGCGCCAGGCGGCGCACGATATTTGCCCAGGCGCCCTGGTTGACCGGGTTGTCGAGCACTGGCTGAGTGTTGATCACCAGTTGCCAGGCCTCGTTGGGGTGGTCGACGATCCAGTTGCTGGCTTCTTCCAGGGCCGTCACCAGGCGCGACCAGGTGGCTGCCCGCCGCGCGACAGAATCGCTGTTGGCCAGCAGAATCAGGCCGTCATGGCGGGGAATGTCGAGCGCTTGATAACGCACCGTGTGGGTGACGATACCGTCTGAGGCCAGCTCTTCCGGCAGGGTCAGATAAAAGCCGTCGGCAATGGCGTCGACGCGCCCTTCGCGCAGGGCGCCGGCCGCATCGAAGTGGACGTTTTCGGCGGGCGAAAATTCATCGATTTGCCGCAGGGACAGGGGCACCAGCGGTTCCGCCAGCAGGTCGCGCCCTTCGCGGGTCGAGAAGCCATAGTGGACTCTGCCCAATCCCTGGAGGGGGTCGGGCGAAGTGGCGGTGCCTGCCACGACCACGGCATTCAACGGGGTTTCGACCAGCGTGGCAATCCGCACGATGGGGGCACCATCATGCACATTCAGGTGTAGCAGCGGCTGGCGCGACAGCGCCAGATCCACTTCTCCAGCCGCCAACAGTTTGATGGCGATGGTCGGGTCTGCAGGCGTCTGTAGTTCCACCTCCAGGCCTTGCAGCGCAAACAGACCGCGCTCTTTGGCAACGATCAGGGGAGCATGCTGGGGGCTCAGGTACCAATCCAGCATCAGGTTCAGACGCTTCATGGGCGGTGGGTCCAGAGGCGGCGGTGGCACCAGCGCCATACTGGGAGCCTCGTCTTCACTGGACGCTTGTTCCGGGGCAGATGTCTCAGGCTCGTCGCTTTCGACGGTAGCCGCTTCTACTTCGGGTTGGGGAGCGCTGTGCCACAACCCTTCAGGCAGCACCAGGTCGCTCTCCAGCTGCAAGGGTGTGTCGGGTGTTTCCGTATCATTTGCGTAAGTGGCTGAAATTGAAAATAATAAAAAAAACGCTAAGACTAGGGTAAGGATGGAACGGGCACGCAAGAATGCGTTCAACATAACCTGAACTCCAGAAGGTACGACGGCGGAGTTTAGCTGTCAGGAGAAGTCTCTGGCTAGCCCTGGGGCAATCTGGCCAACTCGCTCAGTAAAATCAGCCTGGGCATGCAATAATAGAATGGCATTGATGTAGAGACGGAGACTCATGGACGCAATTTATACCTTCTTTCTGGTAGGCGGTACCCTCATGGCGCTCAGCATTCTGGCGAGCCGCTTGTCTTCCATGATGGGCGTGCCGCTACTGCTGATCTTCCTGGGTTTGGGTATGCTTGCCGGGGAGGAAGGCTTATTGGGTCTCGAGTTCGATGACTACTCCATGGCCTTCACCATCGGCCACCTAGCGCTGGCCATGATTCTGCTGGATGGTGGGTTACGTACACGACTCAAGACGTTTCGCGTGGGGTTTCGTCCAGCCCTTTCGCTGGCAACGCTTGGGGTGTTCATCACCAGCGCCATCGTTGGCGTGATTGCCATGTGGGTTTTCGACCTCACCTTGATCCAGGGGCTACTGGTGGGGGCCATCGTCGGCTCCACCGATGCGGCGGCCGTGTTCTCGATGCTCAGTGGTCGTGGAGTGAACCTGAACGAGCGGGTTGGGGCAACGCTGGAGATCGAGTCAGGCACCAACGACCCGATGGCGATTTTCCTGACGCTGATGCTGGTCGAGATGCTGGTGGGGGATATTGGTGGCATCAGCGAGACGCTGCTGTTTTTCGTTTCTCAGTTCGGCATCGGCCTGCTGGTGGGCGTGGCGGGCGGCTGGGGCAGCGCCAAGTTGTTGCGCTGGCTGGACCTGGCGCCTGGCCTCTACTCCATGCTGGCGCTTGCCTTGGGGTTCAGTGTCTTTGGCCTTACCAGCGTGCTGGGCGGCAGTGGCTTCCTGGCCATTTACCTGGCTGGGCTGATGATCGGCAATCAGCCGGGCAGGCACCTCAACTTCATTCTGCCGGTGCACGACGGGCTTGCCTGGTTAAGCCAGATCGGTCTGTTCCTGGTGCTGGGCCTGCTGGTCGCGCCCAGCCAGCTCTGGGAAGTAGCGCTTCCAGCCAGTCTGGTGGCATTGGCCTTGATCTTTATTGCCCGCCCGCTGGCGGTGCTGATAACCATCAAGCCGTTTTTCAAGTTCCGCTGGCGCGAGACTTTCTTTATTGCCTGGGTTGGCTTGCGGGGTGCCGTGCCTATCGTGCTGGCCATTTTCCCGGTCATTGGCGGCGTCGAAAATGCTTCTCTCTACTTCAACGTGGCCTTCGCGGTGGTGCTGATGTCGTTGCTGATTCAAGGCGGTTCGCTCAATCTGGTGGCCCGCTGGTTGAAGGTGCAGGTGCCCGTGGGCACCACGCCCAATCGGCGCGGTCCGTTGGGCATCCTGCCGGAAAACGATTTTGAAATGTTCGTTTACACGGTGGAAAACCAGGACCTGGACGATGTGCCTATCCGGCTGCTGCGGTTTCCCTCGGGCGCCTTGATCTCGTCGCTGTTCCGCAACCACGTCATGCTCCACCCCAAAGGCAGCACCCGACTGAAGCTGGGGGATGTGATCTGCGTGATTGGTCGCAGTGAAGACCTGGTGGCCCTGAATCGCTTGTTCAATGGCGATGCCAAGCTCAAGCAGGAGCGGGCGTTCTTCGGTACCTTTACCCTGGACGGCACCGCTCAGATGCAAGACATCGCCCAGGCCTACGGCCTGACCCTGAGCCCCGGCGAGCAGGAGATGACCCTGGCCGAGTTCGTCTCCCTGCGGGTAGGCGGCCACCCGGTGGTGGGGGACGACGTGGACTGGCACGGCATTCACTGGGTGGTCAGCGAGATGGAAGGCGGCGACATTACCCGGGTAGGCTTAAGACTCTACTAATTGATTCAAAAGGCGTTGACTTCCAAGGGAAAGCTGTTATTATACGCACCCATAAGCCGGAGGGATGGCAGAGCGGTTGAATGCACCGGTCTTGAAAACCGGCATAGGTTAATAGCCTATCCAGGGTTCGAATCCCTGTCCCTCCGCCACAACATAGTTTCAGGTGTTCCCAGAGATACCAGAAACACAGCAACGAAGCGCCTTAGGGCGCTTTTTTGCGTTCTATACGTTCTGTTTGTTTCTTGACATCCCACCTTTTGAGGGGGCATAAGTGGGGGCATAAGCCAAAATCACGTTTTTAGGTGCCCCCAATGACCCGAGCCACCAACAAGCTGACCGCTACCGCCGTGCGCAATGCCAAGCCGAAGGAAAAAGCCTATAAGCTGTCCGATGGTGGCGGTATGTATTTGGAGATCACCCCCAGCGGTGGCACTTACTGGCGGCTGAAATATCGCTTCAACGGCAAAGAGAAGCGGCTGGCGCTTGGTATCTATCCAGAGACTACGCTGGCCCAAGCCCGAGAAAGGCGCGAGGATGCCCGCCGTCAGCTTGCCCAGGGGGTTGACCCGAGCGCAGCAAAGCAAGCCGAGCGACGTGCTAGCAAGGTAGCAGCTGCCAACACACTGAACGCGGTGGCCACCGAATGGCTAGCCGTTCATAAAGATAAGGTGGTTCACGATCATTACCGGCACGACAAGCGCCGCCTAGAACTTCACTTGCTGCCGGTGTTGGGTAACCGTGTGCTTTCTGAGATCACGGCGCCAGAATTGCTTGATTGCCTGCGTAAGATCGAGAAGCAAGGCAAGCTAGAGACAGCCAAGCGAGTGCGCACCCTGGCGAGTATGATTTTTCGTTATGCCATAGCGACAGAGCGCGCCGACCGTGACCCCGCCGCCGATCTGAAAGGTGCCCTTAAATCGCCGCAGATAAAGCACCATCCCGCCATTACTGAACCGGATGAAATCGCCAAGCTGATGCGCGCCATTTACGCCTATTCTGGCGAGCCGGTAACGCTGGCCGCGCTCAAGTTGTCCGCGTTGGTGTTCGTTCGCCCTGGCGAGCTTCGCCGCGCTGAGTGGGACGCGATCAACCTGGAAGAAGCAACCTGGAAGTTCACCCCGAGCAAAAACGGCCCGCCGCTAATCGTGCCGCTGGCTTCGCAAGCAGTCGAGGTGCTGACCGATCTGCACGACCTAACCGGACGAAGCCGTTATGTGTTCCCAGGCGCTAGAAGCCGTGACCGACCAATGAGTGAAAACGCTATTACTGCCGCTATGGCTGGCATGGGCTATAAAGGCCGAATGACTGCCCACGGCTTTAGGGCCATGGCCCGCACGGTGCTAGAGGAGCGCTTAAACTTCCCACCAGCTCACATTGAGCAGCAATTGGCCCACGTAGTAAGAGACGCCAATGGGCGCGCCTACAACCGTACAGCGTTTTTAGAGCAGCGCCGCGCCATGTTGCAGGCGTGGGCCGACTACCTGGACACGCTACGCGAAGGCAGTCAAAACGTGGTGCCTATCAAGGGGGTGGTATGAGCGTTTATGGCCTTATGAGTGAAGCGGTAGCACGCTTGGAGAGCTCTTCTTTCGAAGATATTTACAAAGAGCAAAAACAATGGGAAGAAAACGGCGGATGCTTAGCAAGCCCAGGCGCGTCAGCCGCGCCTATTTACCAGTGGACAACATGGAATGAGGAGCTGCCCAGGCTAGAAAAAGCATTTGAAGAAGGGGAGACGATAGCAGTTCTTCAAGCAGTTGAGCTTTGCGCCCTGAGAGGCTTGCCAATGCCTGAATGGTGCCAAAGTGCATATTTGAAGTCTTGGCGAAAAGCGAAAGGCGCTAAGTGTCGCACCTTAGATGAAGCGTTTGGCTTTAGTATGAAAGGCGTCAAACTACGTTTTGCACGGCAAAAATATCTACTAGCTGATGTTGTTGTTTTTAAGGTGTTGCAGTTACTTGAGGAAGGCGAGAAAGGAAGTGACGCTTTCTTGGCAGTAGGAAAAGAGCAAGGCATAGCATGGGAAACTGTTCGCGATTGGTATTACGAGCGCCGTGCAAAATTTGACTTTATGACATATTCCCAAAAACGCCAGAAAGACTAAAACCTCTGCCGGTTACATCCTGTTCCTGTTCGTGCCACAACAGTCAGGGTGAGCCTATATGAGCCAAGCCAACCGCAAGACCTTAATCAAGCGTCGTGAAGTGCTGGCGCGCACTGCGTTAGCAAACTCTACCCTCTACCGCCTTATGAAAGACGGCACCTTCCCCCAGTCTGTTCAGATTGGCCCGCGTTCAGTTGCTTGGGTTGAAGATGAAGTAGACCAGTGGATCCAACAGCGCATCGAGTGCGCCCACCAGCAAAAGGGGGCCGCGTGATGTTGACTTTATCCCATACGTTCCCCTATGCTTCATTTGCTGGCGCAAAATCGCTAGCAATACAGACCTTGGCCGGTCTCAATCACAAAGGCGCACCAGCGCCCCAAATGACGGCGCTTTTTTTGTGCCCGTCAGTTATGGCGGCTGTGCGTGGGACACCTTCGGGTGTGCCGGTTTCCTTTGTGACCGGTCGGCCAACCTGCGTACAGTCGCCCCCATTCGTTGCTTGGCCGCAGCAGGGGGACGACTCCAAACACAAAGGAGTCTCACCAATGACGGCATCCATCCGCCTATCTAATCTTATTACCCGCAGCTTATCCAGCCGCGCCGCTGCCCATCGTGCCATGGCCAAAAGTGCCTTGTTTGCCGATAGCAGTGCCAGCACCCGCCTAAAGCGTTACAACCACCACATAGCGAAAGCCGAGCAACTAGAAGCCCGCGCCCTGAATACTGCCAAGCGCAGTGTAGGGGGTGAAGCGTGAACACCAACCAAACGCACCTACACGACCTTGAGGACATCTTGGGCGCTGTATATGGCCTAGCCGACATGCTGGAGCAAAGCGGCAGCCATGAAGGCAGCGAAGACGAAGCGCCAGCCCTTAGCCGCTTTCATCGTGGCTGTATGACCACGGCTATAAAGCACTTGGCTAACCGTGCTAACTCGCTGGTTGACATTATTGGAGAGCAAGAGGCCGGTAAGGCAGGAGGCTCCAATGCTAAATGAGCTCTACCTAACCGGCATTCTTCGCACGATGCGAGAAGAAGCCGAGACATCCGAGCGCCGCGAAGAAGACATAAGGCCCGCCGCGCTAGTTCAGTATGCCCAGATGATTGAAGACTCAGTTTACAAAGGTGCCGCCGCTATGACCCATACCACCACTAACGATTATGTCCGCCAGCTAGAGAACACCATTAGCGACTATACCCAACAGCTAGAGCAAATGACGCTTGCCGGTGAAGACCTTTTGAAGCTGGCGTCTGTGTTTAAAGCTATCGTGGACATGCTGGACAAGGATGGGTTCGATTTAGCCCAGGATGCCGAGCGGCTAGCCTGCGTTGGGCGCGAGCTTGCTAAGCGTGGAGCTGAATACTTTATGGATGCGGCAGACTGCCTTGAGGCGACAATTTCACAGCTAGAAGTTGAAGTTGAAGAAGAAAAGGAAAAAGTAATTTTTGCCGAAGAAGGGGAGGAGTAACCATGGCCGCGCCGTTCAATAAAAAGCGCGGCCCTGAGGGGAGCCGCGCCGATCATACGAAGCCGTCTTGCAAGATCAATCCTAACACCCAGCAAGGCATGGTGCTAGAGGTTTTGCGCCAGCACCCCGCCAGCGCCTTTGAGTTGCAACACTTGCTGCCCCTGGCTGATGCCCGTGCCGTGGTGCGCGATCTGAAAAAGAAAGGCTTTCCGATTGACACGGTAGAAGCGCCCAACCCTAACCAGAATGCTCGCTGTAAAACGATAAAGCGATACCGCCTAATCGAAGCGCAGTGATTTATCAGCGGGCCTCGCATTGAGGCCCGCTTCTGGAGGACGCTATGCCCAGGAAAAAGCGCGACAGCGTGGCAACACCTGGCGGCTTTCTCGCACTGCCCAAACTGCTGATGGAACAGCGCGACTTTAGGGAGCTTTCACCGTCAGCCTTGAAGGTTCTTATGGTGCTGGGAAGCCAATACAACGGGCGCAACAATGGCGATCTGTCCGCCACCCATTCAATGATGGAAGACTGGGGAGGTATGGCCAAGGCGACGTTAGCCAAGGCGTTACGCGAGCTACAAGACCGCGAGTTGATCGTTAAGACTAGAGAGAACCGGCACGGCAGAGAAGGTGCCCGCTGTGCGCTGTTTGCCTTAACATGGCAGACCATAGACGATTGCCCAGGCAAAGACCTGGAAATGCCGCCTAGCATCATTCCCAGGCGCAAGCTGTCTAGAGGCTAAGGAATCCCACCACGCGGTGGGATTTTTTTTGCTTTAGCCGTGGTTATTGAACAGCTATTCGATTTTAACCGCGTTCAAAAATTGAACCTCATAGGGCTAAAAATTGAACCCTTATTCATATAGCGGGCGTTTTGCTCCAAATAAGGGGCTAAAAATTGAACCCTTACCCCGTCATTTCGATTTTTACCGGGTTCAATAATTGAACACCCTTCTAGAGTTACCACGTTAGGGGGCTTTTGGCAGGGAACACAACAGAGAGAGCGGCACAGAGAGAGAAGCCAAGGCGTGAGCAATAAGCGCCCACCTTGTAAGCAATCACAGTAATGGCGATATAAACAGTTATGTTATAACATTGCATTTATGGGCTAGGTGTTATAGCGACACCACCAGACGACCAACCGACAAGGTAACGAAAATGAAAGTGTCAGCACTACGTGAGCAGCGAAGCGCCAAAGTTGCGCAAATGAAGGGCATGATCGACAAAGCCGCCGATGAAGGCCGCGATCTGTCAGCCGATGAAGCTAAGCAGTTTGAGACGCTCAAAGCAGAGGAGCGCGCCCTGGCCGGTCAGGTTGACCGAGCAGAGTATTTAGCCGAAGCCGAGCGCCGCAGCGTTGCCGCACCCGTAACCGGTGATGCTGGCGCAGACTTCAACAAGCTGGCGCGTCAGGTAAGCGTGATGAAGGTAATGCGCGCTCAGATGGAAGGCCGCAGCCTGGACGGTGTAGAAGCTGAATACGCCCAGGAGGCCGAGCGCCGCAGCGGTCGCAAGGCACAAGGCGCATTCGTGCCAATGGCTGCGCTAGAGACACGGGCCAACACGACCGGCACCGCTGGCGAGATCACCCCAATTGACCACCGCCAAGACCAGTACATTGACGCGCTGCGCAACCGCTTACTGGCTCGCCGTCTTGGTATCCGTATTCTGTCTGGCTTATCGGGTGACGTGAGCATTCCGAAGTACGGCAGCGGCCTTGCTACCGGTTGGGTGACAGAAGGTGGAGCCGTGCCAGAAGGCGAAATGAGCTTTGGCGAGGTGAAGCTGTCACCTAAGCACGTAGGCGGCAAAACCGAAATGAGCCGCCAGCTTATCCAGCAATCTAGCCCAGACATCGAGCAGCTAGTTCGTGGCGATCTGTCCGCCTTGATTGCCCAACAGATTGATAGCGCGATCTTGAACGGTTCCGGTGCTGCTGGTGAGCCGCAAGGCATTATCGGGGCCGCTGGCATCCAAACCGCCGACATTCCCACCACTTGGGCCGGTGTGCTTGGTCTATCCGAAATGCTAGAGCTTGAAAACCTGGAAGGCGCGGCTTGGCTATCAGCCCCAGGCGTGAAGACCACCCTTGGCAGCACTGAGAAGGTCGCCGGTTCCGGTTCTGGCTTCCTGCTGCAAAACGGCATGATGGATGATAAGCCCTACTGGTCTACTAATCAGATGCCCGCTAGTACGCTGCTGTTTGGCGACTTCTCGCAAGTGCTGCTAGGTATCTGGTCAGAGATCGACATCTTGGTGAACCCCTACGCTGAACCGGCTTATAGCCGTGGCGGTGTTCAGGTTCGCGCTATGGCCACTTGTGATGTGGCGCTTCGCCATCCGCAAGGCTTTGTCGTTGCAACCCCAGGCGAATAACCATGGAGCGCCGTGCTAGCACTGAATTGAAGCCCAAGGGCCGCAAGCTGACCGGCTACGTTGCCCGCTTCGATGAACCCACCGATCTAGGGGAGTTTGTCGAGGTGGTACGTGCTGGCGCGTTTACCCGCACGCTCGCCGGTACCGGCGCCCAAAACATCCGCGCTATTTACGAGCATGATGGCCGCGCACTGCTGGGACGGTTGGGCGCTGGTACGTTGCGGCTAACTGAGGATGCCGTGGGGCTGGCCTTCGAGATCGACCTACCCGACACCACCTTGGGCCGCGACTTGGCCCACTTGGTGGAGCGTGGCGACGTGGCTGGCTGTTCGTTTGGCTTCCTGCCGGTGAGCGATGCGTGGTCAGAGCGTGAAGGCCGCGCCGTGCGCGAGCTGACAGACGTGGACTTGATTGAAGTCACCATAACCGCGTCACCCGCCTACGACACGACCAGCGTACAGGTGCGCGCCAGCCAGCCCTTAGGCATCCGACTTGCCCGCCTATACGTGGAGGCTTGCCAGTGAAGTTAATCAAGCGCCTATTTGAGAAGCGCGCCGCCGATGCCTACGACACCTACTGGAACCGCTTCACCGCTGCGCAAGACGTGGCAGGCGTGGCGGTGAACCCCAAGAGTGCCGAAGGTATCAGCGCCGTTTATGCTGCCGTGGCGGCTATTTCTGAGAGTGTGGCCAGCCTACCGCTAGACATCTACCGCCGCACTGAGGATGGGCGCGAGAAGGCCCGAACCCATCCGCTGTTCAAACTGTTGCACTCAGAGCCAAACGAACAGCAGACCGCGCTAGAGTTTCGGGAAATGCTGCAACGGCACGTTCTGTTGCGTGGCAATGCTTATGCCGAGATCAAGTGGAACGCTGCCGGACGCATCGACAGCTTGAAGGCGCTTCACCCTGACAGTGTGAACGTGCTTATCACCCTAGACGATAAGCTGGTGTATGAGGTGACAGACCGGCACGGTAAGCGCCGCCGCCTGCTAGCGTCTGAGGTGCTTCACCTGCGTTACCACAGTGATGACGGCCTGATGGGCCGAACGCCTATTGAGGTGTGCCGCGACACGGTAGGGCTAGCGCTAGCAGAGCGCACCCACGGGGAACGTATGTTTGCCCAGGGTACCAAGCTATCAGGCGTTATTCAGACGCAGCCCACCACCACCAAAGAGCAGGCCGCGCAAATACGCGACAGTTGGGCCGCTGGTCAGAGTGGTGTGAGTAACCACGGCAAGACTGCTGTTTTACCTGCCGGTGCCGAGTTCAAGACGGTCAGCATGACGCTTGAAGACGCCGAGTGGATAGAAGCCCGCCGTATGAGCGTGGAGGAGGTGGCCCGCCTATTCCGTGTCCCGCCCGTGCTTATTGGCGATCTGAGAGAGGCCAACTACTCCAACGCGGTAGAGCTTGGCCGGTACTTTGTGACCCATACCTTACGCCGTCACTTGGTGATGTGGGAGCAGGCAATCAACCGCGCCCTAATCAACGACCCCGCCACCTTCTACGCAGAGCATAACGTTGAAGGGCTATTGCGTGGCGATAGCTTGAAGCGGGCCCAGTTCTACGAGCGCTCTATCAGTGATGGATGGATGCGCCGTAGTGAGGTGCGCCGCCTGGAGAACCTGCCCAGCATCGAAGGCATAGACGATGAAGAAGCTAAGGCACCTACCCCTTAATAGCGCCGCGTGGGCGCGCCTGCGTGCCCAGGTGCTAGCCGAGGAGCCGCTTTGTAGGCAGTGCGCAGCGCTTGGGCGGGTGGAGCCTGCCACCGATGTTGACCACATTATCAACGGTGAAGGCGACTACTCAGACGACAACCGCCGCGAGAACTTGCAGCCATTGTGCCACCCGTGCCACAGCCAGAAGACCCGCGCCGAGATGAACGGCGGGGAGTTGGTGCAGGTGGGATGCGACACCAGTGGCCGACCCATTGACCCAAACCACCATTGGAACCGCTGAAAAATCACGAGGAACCGCGGCGGCAGACACCGCCACCCAACCTCTTTTTTATCGCTAACTGCCATGAAAACAACCGCCCGCCGCCACCGATCTGACAGCGCCAAAGCGGCCATAGCCGCCGCACAGGCCGCCGCCATGGAGCCAATAGCGCCTCCGGCTTGTGTTCGCCTGCGTGATAGTGACCGGCCCGTGTGGGCTGCCATTGTGACCGCTAGGGCGCGTGATACGTGGACGGATGCCGACCTTATCTTGGCTGGCCAGCTTGCCCGCACCTATGGCGACATAGCCCAGCTAGAGGAGTTGATCGACCAGCAAGGCATGATCTTGGGCGACCAGGTCAACCCCGCTTGTACGCTGCTGGATAAGATGAGCCGCCGCGCCCTGGCCATGGCACGGCAGCTAAAGATCGACACGATCAGCGTGGTGGGCAAGTCGCAAGACATCAACAAGAGCGCCGCACTAGAACGCGATGCGCGCCAAGGCGTTGACGATGACGACGGCTTGATACCGAGAACACTGCAATGACCCGAGCCGAACGCATTATCAAATTCATCGAGCGCTATTGTGTAACGCCTGAGGGCGCTGGCGTGGGTAAGCCGATGGTGCTGGCTAAGTTTCAAAAGCAATTCATCATCGACGTTTACGACAACCCCGCCGGTACCCGCCGCGCTATTCTGTCCGTGGGCCGCAAGAACGGCAAAACCGGCCTTATCGCCGCGCTACTGCTGGCGCACTTGGTAGGCCCAGAGGTGAAGCAAAACAGCCAGCTAGTTAGCGGCGCCATGAGCCGCGACCAAGCCGCGCTGGTGTTTAACCTGGCTTCAAAGATGGTGCAGATGTCTCCCGAGCTTTCCAAGATCGTGCGCATTGTGCCCAGCGGCAAGCGGCTTATTGGTCTGACAATGAACACTGAGTTTAAGGCGCTGGCAGCCGATGGCAAAACCGCCCACGGTCTTAGCCCCGTGCTGGCCATACTGGACGAAGTGGGGCAGGTACGTGGGCCGCAATCTGACTTTGTGGACGCGATCACCACCAGCCAAGGCGCACACGAAAACCCGCTAATAATCACGATCAGCACCCAGGCCGCCAACGATGCCGACTTGCTAAGCGAGTGGATAGACGACGCCCTAAGGTCGAAAGACCCGCGTACTGTTTGCCACTTGTACACCGCGCCCGCTGACTGCGATCTGATGGACGTTGAAGCATGGCGCGCCGCTAACCCTGCGTTGGGCATCTTCCGAAGTGAGGACGATATGCGAGAGCAGATGGCCCAGGCCGAGCGTATGCCGAGCATGTCCAACAGTGCCCGCAACCTGCTACTTAACCAGCGTGTCAGCCTAGACAGCCCCTTCATTAGCCCAGACGTATGGGCAGACTGTGCAGCCGCGCCGCTGCCGTTTGATGGGCCGGTGTTTGGTGGGCTTGATCTGTCAGCCCGTACCGACTTAACCGCCCTGGCGCTAGTGGGCAAGGTCGAGGGCGTATGGCAGGTTCAAATCTACTTTTGGACGCCAGAGCAAGGCATTTTCGACCGAGCTAAAAAAGACCGTGCCCCCTATGACGTGTGGGCGCGTGATGGCTTCCTGCGTACTACCCCAGGCGCAACCGTGGACTATGAGGCGGTAGCCGCTGACCTAGGCGACATACTGCAAGACGTAGACCTTCACGCCCTGGCCTTTGACCGCTGGCGCATCGACATCTTCAAGAAAGAGCTAGACCGCCTTGGCATAGAGTTGCCGCTGGTACCCCACGGGCAAGGCTTCCGCGATATGGCCCCAGCACTTGACGCACTTGAAGCCGAGTTGCTGAACGGACGCATAGCCCACGGCAACCACCCTGTTTTGACTATGTGCGCCGCCAATGCGGTCGCTGTAACGGATCCTGCTGGCGCTCGCAAGCTAGACAAATCCCGCCGTACTGGACGCATTGACGGCATTCAAGCCTTGGCGATGGCCATGGGGGCCGCCCAGTCAGCCGAAGAACCCGCCACCATTGAAACAGAGGTTTTATTCGTATGAGCGTTTCACTTGAAGAAGCAAAGGCCCATCTTCGCTTGATAGATGAAGACGACGCCGAAGACGGCTTGATTACCGGCTTAATTGAGGCCGCTGTGGGCTACGTGAGCGAGTACCTAGGCGATGACCTACCTGAACCGATGCCCGCGCCTGTGCGTGCTGCTGTGCTGCTACTGGTGGCCGATCTATTCGAGAACAGAGAGCGCCAAAGCGTGGGAGTAGGTAGCTACCAGCAAAACCCCACCTTCCAACTTTTGCTAAACTCGTACCGGTCTAACGAGGTTTTCTAATGGGCGACCTGAAAAGCGAGTTTGCATGGAGCGAGCGACCCGCCGGTGAATATCGTGCCGACCGTCTAGAGGAGGAGCGCGAACGCTTAAACCGTCGCTTGGTGTGGGCAATGCGTAAGCAGGATGCCCAGGCTATTGAGAGATTGCACCAGCGCCTTGAAGCGTTAGAGGAGGCAATCGACGACGACTTGGCCCCAGGCTGCCCGCCTAATAAGTTCGAGCGTTACCGCGGCAAGTGGTAAGGCTACCGATGCGCTTATGTTCGCATCGCTTAAAAGGTGGGGAAACTGCACCTTTTATCTAACCCATTGAAAAAGCGTAATTCCTGCAGGAAGTCACATTTATGCAGTTCGGAACCCTGGCGGGTGCTAACCCCTGAACACCATTTAGGCGTTACCCGACTTAGGGCATGTTGCCCTGACTTAGGCCAAACTGGCCTCACTCAAGCCAAACCGGCCTTGCCCGCGTGGGCGATGTCCGATTATCCGACATCGGCTAAAAGTGATTCACTTGCTAAGGGGGCATATCTGGGGGCACATCGGCAGCGCCTGAGCCGAGAAACCCCGCAACCACGGGGCTGGGGGATGGCTTTGTGCTGGACTGTCCCTCCGCCACTTATTTGAAAAAGCTCCTGATTCGTCAGGGGCTTTTTTTATGCGTGTGATTTGGCCGAGAATGTATTTATCTCCATCTGTATTCGTTGCCAGCGCTACTTAAAGGTGACGCTATCGTCAGGGTGCCTGCCTGATACCATGGATATGTATCAGTTGGGCCTTGTCGATTAACCAGTACCTGTCGACGCGGGGTTTATCTTGCTGCTGATGAGCAACATGCCTATAATAGATTCCAACAACACCCCCCAAGCCTATCCTGCAGCGCGCTGCGGTGATGCTCAAACCGGGGGGTTACTATTTTGGGGCTTCCAAAATGTACTATGACAAGCCTCCTATCCCTATTGAGCAGCAAGTGTCGCTACTCCGCAAGCGGGGCATGAATGTGCCAGATACCGCTCGTGCCGAGCATTACCTCACGCATATTGGCTATTACCGCTTAAGCGCTTTCTGGTTGCCTTTTGAAGAGCCTAATGCGCTCGCTGACGTTGGGCGCACCCACCGTTTCGTTGCTGGTACCTCGTTTGATGATGTGCTCCAGCATTATATATTTGACCGTGAGTTACGTCTGATTTGTCTTGAAGCCTTGGAGCGGGTGGAAGTCTCCCTGCGCTCGTTATGGGTGAATGCATTTGCTCTTCAAAAAGGGCCGCATGCGTATTTGGATGCTCAGTACTTTCATTGTCCTTACAAACACGCCAAGCAGGTGGCCAGAGCAGCCAACGATCTACAAGACAATGAAGAGGCGTTTGTAAAGCACTATCGCCAGAAGTATCGTGGGGCTGGATTGCCCCCTATCTGGATCATGGCGGAAACACTGACATTTGGAGCGCTATCGCAGTGGGTTGAACTCACCATGCCTACAGAAATTAAAAAGGTAGTGATTCAGCAGCTTGATCTACCGACCATCGAAATAGCCCAAGGCATTTTTCATAACCTCAGTCAGCTGCGTAATGTGTGTGCCCATCATGCACGCTTATGGAACCGTCGCTTCTCGAAAAAATATCCCCACATCCGTAGGATGCCGCTTCTCTTGCATCCAGAAACACCCGATGAACAGGCCCGTTACATCTATAACCATTTCGTGATGCTTGGCCACCTGATGGTGGTAATCAATCCTGGAACATCCTGGCCGCGGCGGTTGTATAGCCTTCTGGAAAAGCAGACCGAAGCCACCCACATAGCGATGCACCTTCCCGATCACTGGCGGACAGCACTGGCTGCCACTGGCCCGAAGGGCAGTTTCAAGTGATCAATCCGCCCACGAAGGGCTATTTCCAAAGCGCCACCAGATAGCTTATGTTGTTAACTCAACCAACAGGATGGTGACTCTATGAAACGGATATTAGCGGTAGCGATGACGATGGCCATGGCGGGCGTTGCTTTTGCAGACCCGACCATCGACGCTTCCAACCCGCGATACTTTGACCGGTCCCTCGATGAAATTCGTGCTTCACTGGATGACAGCGAGGCTGAACGCTTCGACGAGGCCGTGAATACGCTGCTGATGCGCCGTTCCCAGCAGGGGCTGACCATCGTTCAGCTCAGTGAACTGCGTGATGACGAGCTGGAAGCCCTCGCAACCGAGGCCCGGCGCAGTTTGCACGGGTTGAGTGGGCCGCAAGTGCTGGCCCTGGCAGGGGACTTGCCCGAGAAAGACAAGGAAGGCCATGAGCTGGAAGAGCCCATTGCTCAAGAAATGCTGAGCCGGTTCGTGGTGGAAAGTGCCGAGTATCGGTTAAGCGATGAAGGGGGGGCTGGCAGCACGCCGGTGATCGAACTTCGAGTTACCAACAACACGGGCGAACCGGTGGCACAGGCCCATTTTCGAGGCGTACTGCAAAGCCCGGGGCGGTCGACGCCTTGGGTGGATGAAACCTTCTTCTATACCATTTCCGGGGGCATCGAGCCCGGTGAAACGCTGGAGTGGAGCCTGGCCCCGGATAGCACCGGAGCATGGGGGAATCCGTCGATCAGCGACGATGCGCAGCTGAGTATCGAGGTTCTGCGCCTGGATGGCCCCACCGGTGACATGCTGTGGGAAAGGCCTTGAGAAAGCGCCTGACATGACGCATCAAAACCCGCCAAGGCGGGTTTTGATGGAGGTATCACTTGCGCAGGAGCGCACCATGGATAAAGTGTTTGCCTGGGACCATCGCCGAGAGCAGGTGGTCTATCGAATACCGGGGCATCGTCATGATGATGGACGAGAGGATAGTGACCTGTCGCCCGTGTGGCTGGCTGCTCAGCCCGATGATTTGCCGGAAGGTGTGGCCGTGGAAGACCTGCGCAAGGTCGACGTGGATGAGTAGCCTTATGGCTGCTCGTCGTGTGTTTGCTCGTTGAGGGTATTGGCCACATCGTCGGCTTCGGGCTTGGTGGTGCCCCGGTGGCGAACCAGCTCGCCATCGCGTTCGTTTTCATCCCTCGTGTCGACCACCCACCACTCGGGCTGGTCGTCGATTTCGGCACCTTCCTTTACTGCACGGTAGACGGCAAAACGTTCCATAATCCTCTCCTTGGTCATGATGGGTACGTTAACCCTAGCGCATATCGGCAACGGTTGCCGAAAGTTTGTTAAGCTTATCGGCTACTTGAGCGTGTAACAGGAGCCCTGCCTGTGTTTCAGCCTTCCCGCTGGCTGGTCAATGGCCATCTTCAAACTGTGTATAGCCCGCTGTTACGTCGCCGTGTGGCCCTGTCGCGCCACCGTGAACGCCTGACCCTGCAGGATGGGGATTTCATCGACCTGGATTGGTATGGGCCTGAAGGGCCACAGGTGCCTTGTGCTTTGTTGCTGCATGGTCTGACGGGCAGTGCTTCTTCTCACTATATCGTTGGCCAGCAGCAGGCCTTGGCGGCCATGGGCTGGCAAAGCGTTGCGGTGAACTGGCGTGGCTGCTCAGGTGAGCCGAATCACCGAGCCCGAGGGTATCACTCCGGGGCCAGCGAGGATCTGGCCGATATCGTAGCCCAACTGGTGGCACGGGCGCCGCAGAAACCGCTGGCTGCCGTCGGTTACTCCTTGGGTGGCAATGTGTTGCTGAAGTACCTGGGAGAAACCGGCGAGCAGTGCCCTTTACAGGCCGCCGTGGCGGTGTCGGTTCCCTTTCGGCTCGACCACTGTGCCGACCGTATCAGCCAGGGGGCGTCCAGGGTGTATCAAGTACGCTTTCTGCGTGACCTGCGCCGCTACGTGGAGAACAAGCGTCACGCGTTCGAAGCCCAGGGCCGCGAGGAAGAGTTGGCACGTTTGAGCGCTTTGCAAAGTCTGGAGGGAATGCGCACCTTCTGGGACTTCGATGGTCGCGTGACGGCGCCTTTGCATGGGTTTGCCAGTGCGGCCGAGTATTATCGCCGCTGCAGCAGTGCTTACTTCATTGGCAGCATCGCAAGACCCACGCTGGTGATTCATTCGTCGGATGACCCTTTCGTTTATCCTCATAGCGTGCCGCCGAGCGGTGAGTGGGCGTCTTGCGTCACGCTGGAGCTGCATGCACAGGGGGGCCATGTGGGATTTATCGAAGGCACGCCATGGCGGCCACGCTATTATCTCGAACACCGCGTGCCACACTGGCTCGCTGCACAAATAGCCGTACACGGCGCCGTGTCCTGATCACTTGAATAGGCAAGTCGAGGTTATTCATGTCTGCATTTCTGAAGCGGTTGAACGAGGTCGGGTCACCCCGCATTGGCCTGGGCTGCATGAACCTGTCCCATGGGTATGGCCAACGCGTATCGGACGCCGAGGCCATCCGTGCCCTGGAAGAAGCCTTCGAGATGGGATATCGCCATTTCGATACCGCCACGCTGTATGGCGGTACGGCCAACGAGCGGCTGCTGGGGAGCGCCCTGGCCAACAAACGTCACGCGCTGCTGCTGGCCAGTAAAGGCGGAATGGCCATGGACATGGAGCGCGGCCAACGGGTGATCGACGGTCGTCCCGCTACCTTGCGCAGACAGTGTGAAGAGAGCTTGGCGCGTCTGAAAACCGATCATCTCGATATCTACTATTTGCATCGCCTTGACCGTCAGGTGCCCATCGAAGAGAGCGTGGGCGCGCTGGGGCGCCTGGTAGAGGAGGGCAAGCTGGGCGCGGTGGGGCTATCGGAGATTTCAGCAGCGACGTTACGCAGGGCTCATGCCGAGTACCCCATTGCGGCCGTTCAGTCCGAGTATTCGCTGTGGACCCGCAACCCCGAAATTGCCCTCAAGCAGGCCTGTGAAGCGCTTGGAGTGACGTTGGTAGCCTTCAGCCCCTTGGGCAGAGGCTTCCTGACGGGCACGATGGATACGTATACGACGTTCCCTCAGGGCGACATGCGGGCCAACATGCCACGCTTCACGGGCGATAACCTGGTGCAGAATGTACAAGCACTGGCTGATTTCAAGGCGCTGGCCGCACGCCAAGGGTGGACGCCTGCCCAGTTGGCGCTGGCCTGGGTCTGTGCACAGGGGGAGAACGTCGTACCGATACCGGGCAGCTGTTCTACCCAGCACATGCGTGAGAACCTGGCGGCAGAGAACCTTCGCCTCGATGCGGATGTATTGGTCAGCCTCCGCCAGATGATGGGCCCAGAGACGGTAGCAGGCAGCCGTTACAGCGATGCACAGCAGGCGGATATCGATACCGAAGAGTTCTGACGCGCCTGGGGCATTTTATTTTTTTGGTGCCGTTGCATTCTTTCAGCATTTGGCTAACATCCAAATTATGCTAACAGGCTGTTAGCCCCCTAAGGAATACCGCCATGTTGAAAGGTCTGATTATCTGCTTCGCTGTACTGTTTGCCCAGTTGGCGGTACTGAACGTGATCGATGCGCGTCTCTACAACGCTCAGGATGCCCGCCAGTCTGCTTCTACCGTGGTGACACCGCATCGGGACGAAGAGGGCGATAGCGAATCGTCCGTGTAAGGGGCAGCGTTGTTCGTTGACCGTGGCTGGATGAAAAAACGACGGCAGCTTTGGAAGCTGCCGTCGTTTTTTTGGGTGCTGATCAAAGCATCTCTGCCAGCCAATGTTGAAACGTGGCCCAGGACTGCTGGTCGGCGCGTTCGTGATAGCGGTCGCTGCCGAATACGCTGAAGGCGTGCGGCGCACCAGAGTAGATGCCAATCTCGTAGGTAATGCCTGCGGCTTCGAGCTCCGTTGCCAGGGTGGCGACATCCTCCAGGCTCACCGCATCATCAGCGCCACCGTGGGCGATATAGATGGGTGCCGTATCGGCTGCGTATGCCTGGCCTTCAGGAGTGTCCAGGCCGCCGTGAAAGCTGGTATAGGCCGCGATGTCATCCGCCTCGCCTGAACGGGCCATTTCCAGCGCGACGGCGCCGCCAAAGCAGTACCCCATGATCACGCTGCGTGAAGCGGCGCCTACTTCACGGGCATGGGCAAGGCCTGCCAGGGTCAATTGACGCATGCGCTCGCGGTCTTCATAGAGTGCTCGCGTGGCAGCCTGTTTATCTTCGATGGCCTGGGGGCGATTGCCTTCACCGAACAGGTCGACGGCAAACGCATCGTAACCCTCCTCGGCCAGCATGTCGGCGCGCTGGCGCTCATAGTCATCCAGGCCGTCCCAGTCATGGACGATGATGACACTGCCTTTCGGGTTGTCACCGCCAGAGACGAAGTAACCGCTGAAGGACTCACCATCGACCTCATAGCGTGTGTCTTCGCCCTGCGGGGTAAAGCCATGGGCGGCCGTCGCCAAGGCGAAACAACCTACGGAAGAGATGATGACAGGGATCTTGTGGCGCATTGTCGTGTCCAATGTATGTTGGGAAATATCAGCATAGTCGAATCGTCGCTCGAGGCGACAACGCAAGACACTCGTTGCGTTTAAAGACAAAAACTTGCGTCTGGAACCTGAGGACGGCATTCTTGTCCGTTGTGAGTATGACCATATAGGGAGCACTGATAATGGCTTTTAACGATTCCAACCTGGCAAGAGCACAGACCACCACGGTCAGTGGTGCCAGTGCCAACAAGGTTCTGCGAAACACCTACGCGCTGCTGGCAATGACGCTACTGTTCTCTGCCGTCATGGCAGGGGTGTCCGTGGCCATGGGCATTCAGCAGCTGAACATTTTCGTGTTCTTCATCGGCGCCTACGGCCTGATGTTCCTGGTGCACAAGACTGCCAATTCAGCCGCAGGCCTGTTGGCAACCTTCGCGTTCACCGGTTTCATGGGCTTTACGCTGGGCCCCATCATCTCGGCCTACCTGACACTGCCAAACGGTGGCGCGTTGATCATGAACGCGCTGGCCATGACGGGGCTGACGTTCATTGGTCTGTCGGCCGTTGCGCTGACGACCAAGAAAGATTTCAGCTTCCTGGGCAACTTCCTGCTGGCTGGCGCGATCGTGCTGGTGCTGGCCATGGTCGCTGGGCTGATCTTCAACATTCCCGCGCTTTCCTTGATGGTGTCCGCGGGCTTTGTGCTGTTCGCTTCGGCGGCAATCCTGTACCAAACCAGTGAGATCGTTCATCGTGCGGGCGAGACCAACTACATTCTGGCGACCGTCACTCTCTACGTATCGATCTACAACCTGTTCATCAGCCTGCTGTCCATTCTGGGCATCATGAGCAACGATTGATGTAGCAGGGATGCTCACTGAATGAGAGCATCATGCAAGTACCAACAGACCCTACCCAGTAGGGTCTGTTTTTTTGGCTTCGCTAAAACGAGAGGTGAGCCATGCAGTATGGCCTGTTAGTGATGGGCGCCCCGTACTCAAGTGCCGCTCCTCATTCAGCGCTGCGCTTTGCCCATCAGGTCATTGCGAGTGGGCATCGGGTTACCGGTGTGTTCTTCTACCGCGATGGCGTTCACAATGCGTCGTCGTTGATGACGCCGCCCCAGGATGAGCTCAACCTGCGCGAGGCGTGGGTTGAGCTCCATCATACCCACGGTGTGATGCTCGATGTATGCGTGGCGGCGGCCTTGCGTCGGGGGTTGCTCGATGAGTCCGAGGCGAAACGCCATGGCAAGAGCGTGGCCAACCTGGAGGCTCCGTTCTCGCTGACCGGGCTTGGCCAGCTTTTAACGTTACAGCAGCAGTGTGATCGCTTGATCACCTTTGCCTAGGAGCCATTGATGAGCACTTCTCAACGTTTGGTGATCATTCGTCATGGGCCCCATGCGTCCAACGCCTTGCGTGAAGGGCTGGATGTGGCCCTGGTGGCGGCGGCATTTGGTGAAGAGGTAAGCCTGCTGTTCATGGGGCAGGGGGTGTTTGCGCTGCTCAAGGAGCAGGGCGCTGGCGCGCCGGGCCAAAAAGCGACGCTGCCGACGATGAACATGCTGGAAATGTACGACATCAACGACCTGTGGGTGCCCCAAGAAGCGCTGGACGAGCTGAGCCTGACGCCCGATCACCTGCGGGAAGGGGTCAAGTGCTTGCCAGCAGCGGAGCTGCCTGCGCTGTTGGCACGTCATGAACAGGTACTCACCTTTTAATGGGCGACATACGATGCTGCATATAGTCAACAAACCACCTGAGCACAGTGCCGCATACCAGATGCTGGCAGTCGTTTCCCCGGGTGACACGGTACTGCTCATCGAAGACGCCGTTCAGGCCGTGCTGCACGATGCCTGGCAGGGCTGGCGTATGGAAGGCGTGGAAATGCTGGCGCTGAATGAAGATGTGGTAGCCCGCGGGTTGAGTGGATATGCATCTGACAAGTCGTTGGCAGATATGCAGATGTTTGTCCGCTTGACCGAACAGCACCCGCAGATCTTGACGTGGTATTGATATGAGCAACGAACATTTATACCGTTATCTTGATTCGGCTAAAACAATCCAACTCGACCCTGAAGGCTATCTGGTAGAGCAAGGCCAGTGGTCAGAAGAAGTAGCGGAGTGGCTGGCGAACGACGAAGGCATGTCGTTGACGGCGGAACACTGGGAAATCATTCACGTGGTACGAGACTTCTACGCTCGTTACGAGATGGCACCTGCCATGCGACCGTTGGTCAAGGCCACCACGCAGGCGCTGGGGGCAGAAAAAGGGCGCTCGATCTATCTGATGATGCTCTTTCCTGGCAGCCCGCCGAAACGTATTGCGCGGATTGCCGGCTTGCCCAAGCCCACCAACTGCCTATGAGCATGCGCCTGCTGACCATGGCAGGCGCTATACCAGGTCTCCACGCGTACAGACCGAGAGCACCACGGCATCGTCCTGGCTGGTCGACACCAGCGCGTGGCCCATGTCGCTATCGAAATAGATGCTGTCACCCTCTGCCAGTACCAACGGGGCATAAAACTCGGTGTACAGCATGATATCGCCGTGCAATACCATCAAAAACTCTTCGCCGTCGTGACGCACCCACTGATGATATTCGTCAAAGCTGCGGGCGCGCACGATGGTCTTGAACGGGATCATGCGCTTTTGAGCCAACTGATGCCCCAGTAGCTCGTGTTCGTAGGTGGGGGTGGGGTGCAGCTGCCCTTTGCCTTTGCGAGTAAGATCGCGACGCCCCATGGTGTAACGCTCACGCTTGGGCGGCGTAAACAGCTGCGGCAGGTCGATATTCAAACCGCTGATCAGCTTCTGAACCACCCCGAACGTAGGCGAAACCTGATCATTTTCGATCTTGGACAGCGTCGAACGGGCAATGCCGGTACGTTGGCTCACATCTTCCAGGGTCCACTGGTTGGCCAGACGAATCTGCTTCAACCGCTCACCCAGGCGCAGCGGTTCGACAAAAGGTTTTCGCCCTGAGGCAATGCGCAGCGCGGCATGCTCTTCGGAAGTCGCGGTCATAAAGGTCACGTAGTGAGAGCGTCAATGAGAGAGAACGTCAACGAAAGCCGCATGGTACCACAGGCAAAAGGGGCGCGGTGGCGCCCTAGGGCGTATCGGTGAAAGGTAACCCCAACAGGGCCTTGAGATGTGCTTCACTGCTACTGGCCAATGAAGTCAGGTTATAGCCGCCTTCCAGCACTGACACCACTCGGTTGTCGGCATACAGGGCCGCTATCTCCATGGCCAGGTGCGTCACCCAGTAAAAGTCCTCGTCCTCCAGGCATAGGTCGCCCATGGGGTCCTCGCGGTGAGCATCGAACCCCGCCGAGAGCATCACCAGGTCCGGTTTGAACGCATGCAGCGCCGGTAGCCACTGACGTTCGATGGCGCTGCGAAACGCCGCGCTGTTGGTACCGGCCTCCAGCGGGGTGTTGACCACGTTCTGCCACTCGCTACGCAGGTAACGCCATGGATAGAAGGGGTACTGGAAGCTGGTACAGACCAGCACATCGGGGTCATTCTTGAAAATATCGATGGTGCCGTTGCACTGATGGACATCGAAATCGAGTATGGCGATACGCCGAGCGCCATATTTTGCGCGGGCATGGGCAGCGCCCACCGCCACGTTGTTGTAGAAGCAGAAGCCCATGGCGTCGGCAGCTTCCGCATGGTGCCCAGGGGGGCGGACCGCACAAAACACGTTGTCTGCCTGCCGTTTGTAAACCTGATCGACACCACGAATCACCGCTCCGGCCGCCACTCTGGCCGCTTTCAGGCTCTCCGGGTTCATCATGGTATCGCTGTCCAGCGTCACGATACCTTCATCGGGCACGCACTTCTCCAGCGCTTTCAGGTGGCGCAGGGGGTGCACCCGCGCAAGCGCTTCGTCATCCGCTTCCTTGGCATCCCCCTGCATGGTTTGTTGCAGCAATCCGCTCAGCGACAGGCGTGCACGAATGGCTTCCAATCGCTCAGGGCTTTCGGGATGTTCCGGCCCCATGTGGTGCAATACGCAATGGGGGTGGGTAAGGTAGGCGGTAATCATGCAAGTGCTCCGGTGACGGTAAAGCCACCTTAATCGCCCCGGGGGCTTGCGCGACAGTGTCAATAAGTCGTACACAGTAGGGACCCATGTCAGAGGAGATGCCTTCGTGAGCACACGCTTTCTGCACCATTTTTTCGAGCCTCGCTCCATTGCCGTGCTTGGGGCGTCTGAAAAGCCTGAATCGCTGGGTGGGCTCGTGTTGAGCAACGTGCAGGAGGCGGGCTTCAAAGGTGCGCTATGGGCGGTGAACCTGAGGGGCTACGATAGCGTATTTGGGGTCAAATGCGTCAGAAATGTCGACGAGCTGCCGGAAGTCCCTGATCTGTGCGTCATCTGCTCGCCTATCGAAGGCGTGCCTCGCTTGATCCGCAAGCTGGGCAAGTTCGGCGCCAAGGCCGCGCTGGTACTGTCAGGCGGCGCCTATCTGGACCGCGAGGAGGGCGACAAGGGGTCGATTCGTCAACGCATGCTGCAGGCCGCTCGGGAATCTGGCATCCGAGTGCTGGGCCCGGAGTGCATGGGCCTGATCGTGCCAGGTAAAAAACTCAATGCCTCTTATGCCAGCCAACCTATCAAGGCCGGGCGAGTCGCGTATCTGGGCCAGTCCGGCATGCTGGCCAATGCGATGATCGACTGGGCGGCGGGGCGGGACGTGGGCTTTTCCCATCTGATTACCGTGGGTGACAGCGTCGATGTGCTGCTGCCCGATTTGATCGACTACGTGAACCAGTACTCACCGGCCCAGGCCATCCTGCTGCACCTCGAACGGGTCACCGACGCCCAGCATTTCATGACTTCCGTGCGGGACGCCTCGCGCAACCGACTGGTGGTGGCGATCAAGAGTGGCCGAACCCCGCAATCGGATATTTCCGGCATGCCGCCGACGCCAGGAATCGCGAACCGTGACGTAGTGTTCGACGCTGCCTTTGCCAGGGCGGGGGTGGTACGGGTGAATGATTCGGACGAGATGCTGGATGCGCTGGAAACGCTGTCACGCATGAAACCACTGCGGGGAGACCGCCTGGCCATCGTGTCCAACGGCCTGGGCCCTGCCATGCTGGCCATCGACAAGCTGATCAGTGCCGGAGGAACGTTGGCCGAGTTCGATGCCGACACCCAGGCGGCTCTGCACAAGAGCCAGGTCGACATGAGCAAGCCGGGGGAAAACCCGGTAGACCTGGGGGGCAACGCCACACCGGAGCGCTTCGTCGAGGCGCTGCAAATCGTCACTGCAGACCCCAATGTCGATGCGGTACTGGTGGTTCACGCCCCCACTCGGCTTGCACCTTCGGTGACCACTGCCCAGGCGCTGATCGATCACCGCAAATCCTTCAAGCGCAACCTGCTGACCAGTTGGATGGGGCTCAAGGAAGCCCTCAACGCCCGCCATGTCTGTAATCTGGCGGGGATTCCTACCTATACGTCACCGGAAAAAGCGGTCAAGGCTTTCATGCACATGGTCGACTATCAGCGGGTGCAGGCGCTGCTGCATGAAATTCCGCCCAGCCTGCCGTTTTCCACCAGTCCGGCGATTCGCGCCGAGTGCCGTGCCCTGATCAAACACGCCAAGGAGCAGGGGCGGCAAACGCTGACCCACTCGGAAACCGCCCGGGTACTGGAAGCCTACGGCATCCCCACGGCAGAAAGTGTCTACCTTCAGTCGCCGGAAGAAGCCTTGCAGGTAGCAGAGCGCTTCCCGGGCCCCAAGGCGTTGAAAGTGATTCACGACGGCAACTGTCGGCCCTATCGTTATCGAAAGCATCCCCACAAGATTTCGGCAGGCCTGCTGCAGGACCTCGAAAGCGCTCAGCAGGTGGCCGATGGCGTGCGCCAATTGGGAGACAAGGTCCGCGAGAAATTTCCCGAGCACAGCGTGCGTGAGTACTGCCTTCAGCCCATGCAGCGGGGCAAGCACTCCATGCAGATATGTGCCGGCATCACCCGAGACCCGGTGTTCGGCCCGCTGATCGTGTTTGGTATCGGGGGCTACAAGGTCAACGTGCTGGCGGACCGGCAGGTGGCGCTGCCACCGCTGAACATGAGCCTGGCCTCGGATGTGGTTGGCCGCACCCATGCTGCCTCGCTGATCCGTGAACACTCTGCCGACCCCGAGCGGGACATCCAGCGGCTCTGCCAGCTGCTGGTCAAGCTGTCACAGATGGCCTCCGACCTGACCGATCTGCGCGGCCTGGAGCTCAACCCGCTGTTGCTCAACCGTGACGGTATGCTGGCGGTAGATTTTGCCATGGATTTGGGCACTCCCGCCCGGTTCGCCATCATGCCGTACCCGGAAGAGCTGCGGGAATGGGTCTCCCTGAAAAACGGTTGGCAGGTGGAAGTGCGGCCAATTCGCGCAGAAGATGCGCCGCTGATCACCGCTTTTCACCGGCAGCTGTCGGAGGAGAGCATCCGTTTTCGCTATTTCCACAACAAGTCCAGCCTGACACAGCGTGACCTCTCGATTCTCTCGCACATCAACTATGACCGGCAGATGGCCTTCATTGCCGAACATCAGCACGACGATGGCAGCAAGGAGATGCTGGGAGTGGTGCGGGTGTGGAACGACCCAGACAATATTCGCACCGAGTTCTCGATCATCATTCGCGATGATTTGCAGGGCTTGGGGATCGGTAGCCTGCTGATGAAGAAAATGATCGATTACTGCACCAGCATCGGCACCCTGGAAATGATCGGCAAGATCATGGTGGACAACCACCCCATGCGGGCGCTGATGAAGCACCTGGGGTTCCGCTGCCGCTATAATATGGAAGAGCAGGTAATCGATGCCGTGCTGAGACTCAACGAGCCAGATAGCGAATGGCAGCGCCACCGCCTGGAGAGCCTGCCGGATTAAGGGCGGGTACTGCCTGAGGAGCGGCCTCCTCAGGCAAGGTTACATGGAAAGCAACGTCAGGGCGCCAGGCGGAAGCGGCTCCACTCGCCACCGTCGCGGCGCTCGTAGCGCAGGCGGTCGTGCAGGCGGCTTGGCTGCCCTTGCCAGAACTCGATCATTTCAGGATTGACTCGATAACCTCCCCAGTGAATCGGGCGTGGAATCGTCTGGCCCTCATACGCCTGCTCGAAACGCTTCTGACGCTCCTCGATCCAGTTGCGGTCAGGAATCACCACGCTCTGGGTAGCGATCCAGGCGCCCAGCTGGCTGCCGCGAGGTCGGCTGGCAAAATACTCGTCTGACTCTGCCGCGGGAACCTGCTGGACAGGCCCTTCGATACGCACCTGCCGTGACAGCGACGGCCACCAGAAGGTGAGTGCCGCGTAAGGCACGTTGTTGAGCTCGCTGCCTTTGTGGCTGTGGTAGTTGGTAAAAAACACCATGCCCTGGGCATCGAAGCCCTTGAGCAATACCACGCGAGCATGGGGGCGTCCCTGGCTGTCTACCGTGGCCAGGGTCATGGCGTTGCCATCCTGGCCTTCCTGTTCCAGGGCAAGGCTGAACCACTCATCGAACAGTACAAACGGGTCGCTGGGGGCCGCAGCCTCTTCCAGACGTCCACCTTCATAGTCGCGCCTGACATCGGCAATGTTACGTGTCATGAGCGGATCTCCCTTGCTTTCATCAGTTGTATGCAGGTTATGTTCGCTGGTCTGTGCGTAAAGCTCAAGCATTGATCATGGCTCGCTCCGATGCCGACGCTTGTGACTGTGATACCAACGTGGATAATGAGACACCTTGCCAGCACCATGACAGAGGAACGGGGAATGCAGAAGCAGACAAGACGCATTGCAGTGTGGGATGTGCTGATACGCCTGTGCCACTTGGCCTTGCTGGTCGCCGTCGCCCTGGCCTTTTACACGACCAAAACCGACGGAGCCCCGTTTCTGTTTCCCATCGAGGTGCATGCGCAGGCGGGCTACGTGATTCTGGGACTGGTCGTCTTCCGCGTACTGTGGGGCCTGGTGGGCAGCCGCTACGCTCGTTTCTCGACCTTTCTCTACTCACCGACGCGCACCACCGACTATGTCCGTGCGCTGATGAAGCGCCAGGAGCCTCGCTATGCCAGCCACAACCCGTTGGGCGGCTGGATGGTCGTGCTGCTGCTGTTGAGTCTGGGATTTCAAGCCCTCAGTGGCCTGTTCCTGAGTGACGACATCTTTTTTCAGGGGCCGCTGAACGGCTGGGTCGAACGTGACCTGAGCCGCGATCTCGCCAGGCTACACGCCTTGAACAGTGATCTGCTGTTGATATTGATCGGCGTGCATGTGGCGGGGGTGGCGCTGCATGGTGCCAAGGGGGAAGGGCTGATGGCGGCCATGGTCACCGGCGTGAAACGCTTTGCCCGGCCGCCTGTGGATGAAGCACCCGCCGTTCACTCGGCGACTACTCAACGGCTGTGTGCCGTTGGTGCGCTGCTGGTGGCGGCGGGTGTCAGTGGTTGGCTGTGGTTTGCGTAAGATCAGCCTTTCAAGTGCTGCTGACGGCTACGGAAACGCGCGTAGCCCATGCAGCCGGTGAATAGCGCCAGTGCCACGATGGCTTCCAGCACGCCGCGCAGACCTTGCCCTGGCAGCGTGGCCAGCATGACCCCTTGGGTGAAATAGAGCAGACTGACGAAGGCCAACCAGGCATGGCCGCGCGCACGCTGGCCAATGATCGAGGGCAGAAACAGTATCAGCGGCAGAATGAATGCCACCACCGGCCGCCAGTTGAAATTGTCCCCTTGAATGAAAAACCCGCGATAGATGACCAACAGCAGCAGTAGCGCGAAACTCCCCAGTACCAGCTGGCGAGAGTAACGGGTCAACGTATCCAGCCCATGGCGCTGTTCCAGACCATCCAGCCACTGTCTCATGATGCCTCCTTGCGGCGCATTGCTTCGAGTGCCAGGGCCAGACGGGCAATGCGCTTGCCTTGTGCTTGGCACAGCGCACGTTCGTCGGCATCCACCGGACGGTCACTGCGAGCCCCAGCCACGTGGCTCGCCCCGTAGGGGGTTCCGCCGGTTTGGGTGCTCAACAGCTCGGTTTCGCTGTAGGGTACGCCTGCGTACACCATGCCATGGTGCAGCAGGGGCACCAGCATGCTCAGCAGCGTGCTCTCCTGGCCACCGTGAAGGCTGGAGGTCGAGGTGAAGGCACAGGCGGGTTTATCGATCAGTGCACCATTCATCCAGAGGTTGCTGGTGCTGTCCAGGAAGTACTTCAAAGGGGCGGCCATGTTGCCAAAGCGGGTCGGGCTGCCCAATGCCAGCGCGCTGCAGTAGCGTACATCGTCCAGCGTGGCGTAAACCGCGCCTTCTTCCGGAATCTCGGGGTCGACGGCCTCGCAGGTGGTCGATACTGGCGGCACCGTGCGCAGGCGTGCTTCGATGCCTGCCACGCTTTCTACGCCTGCGGCCAGCTGTCGTGCCATCTCTGCCGTCGCGCCTGAGCGAGAGTAGTAGAGAATCAATACATAAGGGGTAGCATCGCTGCTCATGGTCGCTCCTGAAGGGGCCTGAAGTAGGCAAGGACGCTGCCTGGGGTTGGCGGCGTCGTCAAAGATGTGGGGTATGTTACCAGAGCGGCCAGGTCGACAGGAGGGGCAAGCCAACGCTGCCCGAGGGTTGGCAAGCGCACATATACCCAGGCCTGCTGCCCGTTGGCCAGCGGCTGTTTGATGCGGTTATAGCGCACTCCCAGCCGTTCGTAGCGGTCCAGCCTTTCCAACTGATCTGCCGTCACGGTCAACAGCAGCCCCTCCACGTGGGCCGCCGGGTTGGGCGACAGGTCGAGGCCCCGGCGTTCGAAGCCCGGTAGCCGTGCTTCACTTGGATTGCCGGACGCACCCATGACCACCCAGCGCACCGGCCAGTAGCGCAGCGTGCCGTAGACGAACACCTGATGCGTGCGCGGTTCGATCTCGGCCACGGTATCGGGGCGCTCATAAAACCAGGGGCTCAGCATGGTCAGCCACAGCCACCCGGCCATACCGATCAGCAGTAGCGCTATGAGCCACAGCCCGCGTTTGACCCAAACCATGGGCATGACTCCTCAGGTTGCAAATCTCTCAGCTTGAACGGCGTGACGGCACAAGACAAGTCTTAAGCAATATCGCGGGGTTTGCTACGATGGTAGAAGATAGCGTGGCACTCTATAGCTGACGAAAGGAGCCTGATATGAGTCAGTCACTTCGGGATGAGTTGGATTTCCGTTCGCTGGTCGGCGAGGTAACGCCGCTGGCCAAGCGAAACCGTGCCGATACAGGCCCTCGGCGGCAAACGCCCTCCGAGGCGCAGCTGGCCAGACGTGAGAGCGCCGCTCAGCGCTTCGATGAGCGCAATTTTCTGTCCGATGATTTTGTCGATCTGCTGCCTCCTTTCGACCCCATCGAGTTTCGCCGCGAGGGGACCCAGCAAGGCGTGGTCGATAAGTTGAAGCACGGCGGTTACAGCGTTCAAGCTCAGCTTCACCTGCTGCGCAGACCTTTGGCGGAGTGCCGGCGCATGCTGTTTCCGTTCATTCAGGAGGCCTATGCCCACGACTTGCGCTCGGTGCTGATCGTGCATGGTCGTGGCCGCGAGCTGGATAGCCCAGCCAACGTATTACGCTCTTATATCGCCAAGTGGCTGACCCAGTTCGACGAAGTGCAGGCGTATGTCTCCGCCCAACCGTCGGAGGGTGGGTTAGGTGCCACCTGGGTGATGCTGCGCAAGAGCGATCGCGCCAAGGCCCACAATCGAGAGCGCCAGCAGAAACGGCGCGGCTGAACGCAAAAACGCCGACAGGGGCTGCCCCGGTCGGCGTTTTTTTAACGTATGGCCGCGCCTAGTGGCTGGCGGTCAAACGCTTCTCGAACAGCGCCTGACGCTCTTCGACGTCCGTCTGGTAGCGAACGCTGAAGGCGTTGAGGGCACGTAGGGCGTCTTCGGGGTGCTGATCATCCCGCAGGGCCATGGTCGAAAACCCGCAGCGGCGCATGTAATCGAGCTGGTCGACCAACACGTCACCCACTGCACGAATTTCCCCCGTGAAGCCGTAACGCTCCCGCAGCAGGCGGGCAATGGTGTAACCACGGCCATCGGTAAAGGCAGGAAAATCGACGGCAACGGCAGGTGCTTTATCGAGCGTGCTGGCCAGCTCG
Organism: Vreelandella hamiltonii; assembly: GCF_014651775.1. Lineage (GTDB taxonomy): Bacteria > Pseudomonadota > Gammaproteobacteria > Pseudomonadales > Halomonadaceae > Vreelandella > Vreelandella hamiltonii. The sequence continues at coordinate 102,258 of NZ_BMXN01000005.1, read as the reverse complement.
GCATTCAGCTCGGTATCACTGGCCAGCAGGGGGGCCAGTTCCGCATCTTCCTTGTTTGCCTGCCAGAGCGCCAGCGGCACGAACGCAGGGCGCTGCTCGGGCAGCGCGTCGGCATCGTAGGAAACGCACCAGGCATTCTCAGCGGCCAACTCACCGTTGTCGATCAGGTGATCCACGTGCACCGGCGTCTGTGGCAGCGCTTCGGCTTGAGTGTCATTGCTGGGCATAAACACGCTCCTTGAAGGGTTTCAGGCCAATGCGACGGTAGGTATCCAGGAAGCGCTCATCTTCGTGGCGCTCGGCCACGTACACTTCCAGCACTTTCTCGACCACACCCGGCACGTCTTCGCGGAAGAAGGAGGGGCCGAGAATCTTGCCTAACGAAGCATCATCGGTGGCGTTACCGCCAATCGAGATCTGGTAATACTCTTCGCCTTTCTTGTCGACGCCCAGAATGCCGATATGGCCCACGTGGTGGTGACCACAGGCGTTCATGCAGCCGGAGATGTTCAGGTCCAGCGGCCCCAGGTCGTAAAGGAAGTCGAGGTCCTCGAAACGCTCCTGGAGCGCCTGGGCGATGGGGATCGACACCGCATTGGCAAGGCCGCAGTAATCACCACCGGGGCAGCAGATGATATCGTTGAGCGTGCCTACCGTGGGGTTGGCCATGCCCAGCGCGTCCAGCTCGTTCCAGAGTGCTTCGATCTCGTCGACGGGCACGTCCGAGAGCACCAGGTTCTGCTCATGGGTAACACGTACTTCACCGAAGCTGTAACGGTCTGCCAGGTCGGCAACGGCGTCCATCTGGTCGGCGGTCACGTCGCCAGGCGCGTGCTCACGGCGCTTGAGCGACAGCGTCACGGCCTTGTAGCCCGGCACTTTGTGGTCGGTCACGTTGTTGGTGACGAAACGCGCAAAACTGCGGTTTTCACCGCGCAGCTGTTCGTAGGCGTCGATGGCGCTCTCGCTGACAGGACGGCGCTCGGGCTCCGGGAAGTGCACCTTGGCGGCATCCACGGCGGCCTGGTTCAGCGTTTGCGGGCCATCCTTCAGGTGGGCCCACTCTTCATCGACGCGGCGACGGAACTCTTCGATACCCAGCGCCTTGACCAGGATCTTGATGCGCGCCTTGAACTTGTTGTCGCGGCGGCCAAACTGGTTGTACACCCGCACGCAGGCTTCCAGGTAGGTCAGCAGGTGCTGCCAGGGCAGGTCATGGCGGACCACGTCACCAATCATCGGCGTACGTCCCAGGCCACCGCCTGCCAGTACCGAAATGCGCAGCTCACCTTCATCGTTGCGCCACAGGCGCAGGCCAATATCATGCACCTGAATGGCTGCACGGTCCTGAGCGGCGCCGGTGACGGCGATCTTGAACTTACGCGGCAGGTAAGCGAATTCGGGGTGCAGCGTCGACCATTGGCGAATCAGCTCGCACCACGGGCGCGGGTCTTCCACTTCATCGTTGGCGATACCCGCAAACTGGTCACTGGTGGTATTACGGATACAGTTGCCGCTGGTCTGGATGGCGTGCATCTGCACCTTGGCCAGTTCTGCCAGGATGTCCGGCACGTCTTCCAGGGCGGGCCAGTTCAGCTGGAGATTCTGGCGCGTGGTGAAGTGGCCATAGCCGCGGTCGTAGCGACGGGTGATCTCCGCCAGCGCGCGCAGCTGATAGCCCGCCAGCATGCCGTAGGGAATGGCAATGCGCAGCATCGGGGCATGCTTTTGGATGTAGAGCCCGTTCTGCAACCGCAGGGGGCGGAACTCTTCTTCTCCCAAACGCCCTGCGCGGTAGCGTTCCATCTGGTCGCGGAACTGAGCGACGCGCTCATCGACCAGCGTCTGGTCGTGAATATCATAACGGTACATGTGGCACGATCCTGCTAAAAGCGAAATGGTCACGTCGGGACGGACGGTATTGTGCCGCCACCTTAACGCGGGCGTCATATTCTACAAAAGAATATATAATTATCTTTTTATCGTTAAATGCTATTAATGCGTTAGCGCTCAGGCATTCGCCTTGAGGCCGTGGGCCAGCCAGCGTCGTCGCTGCCAAACCCATAAAAAACTGCCGGAATTGAGCAGCCGATAGCATAGCTGGCTCAGCCATACGCCGACCAGCCCGTAGCCCATGACGATGCCGACCCACCAGGCCAAGGGCAGAAATACCAGCCACTGCATGCCCAGCGTCAACAGCATCACGGTACGTTGTGCGCCCGCTCCCATCAACGCCTGGGCCAGCACCAGGGCAGCCGCATCCAGCACGATCATCACGGCGGTAATGCGTAGCGGGAGTGTCCCAAGTTCGAGCAGCGCCGGATCCGTAAAAAAGATCCCCAGAATCTGCGCGGGAAACAGCAGCATGGGGAGCGCCAGTATACTCAACATCATGGCCGCGACGCGAAGGGCGTCCAGCCCCCAGCGATGTGCCTCGCGCTGATCGTCACGCCCCAGGGCTTCGCCCACCAGGCTCATGGCAGCCACGCCAATACCCACGCCAGGCAGAATCAGCAGCAGAGAGAGGTTCACCAGCACATGGCCTACCGCCACGCTGGAGGTACCCAACCGCCCCAGCAGCCAGAACAGCACCACATAGCCCGCGGCAAACCAGAGCTGTTGAAGTGAGTGGGGGAAGGCCAGCCGGACGGTTTGCCATAAGGCCGCCAACGGCAAGGGCTGCCACGTAATGCGCGCCCGCAGCGTTACCCAGGCCCAGGCCAGCAGGCCCAGCAGCAGTGAAAGGCTGGTGCCCATGGCCGCGCCATTGGTGCCCAGCGCAGGCAAGCCTGCCAACCCGTAGATCAACCCCGCGCTGAGCAGCACGTTGACCAGATGCACCGCTACGACAATACGCAAATACAGGTGGGTGTGCTGAAGCCCGTTCCAGTAGCCCCTCAGGCAGAGGGTCATGGCGATCACCGCAAGCGACAGCACCCGCCAGCGAAAGTAGTCGACGGCCACTTGCGAGACATCATCTGCGGGAGCGATCAGCTGTATCCACCAGGGGGCTTGCCACCATGCCCAGGCGGTCAAGGGAACCCCTACCCCCAGGCTGATGAGCAGCCCGGCCTGCAAGGCAGTGGGCGAGGTGCGGCCTTCTCCGAAAGCGTGAGCGGTCTGGGATTGCACGCTGGACGAGAGGCCGAACACCAGTGCCGTCATCATGAACATGGCGTAGCCACCCAGCCCCACGCCCGCCAGAGCCTCCTCTCCCAAGTGGCCCACCAGCGCGGCATCCACCAGGTTGAGCATGCTCTGTGACAGCATGCCCAGCATGACCGGGAGAGCAAGGCGCATGACCTTGCTCTGACGACGAACCGGCGACATCAGCTCGGATCGTAGGAGAGCACGGGCGCCAACCAGCGCTCCATTTCTTCCAGCGACATCTGTTTGCGCTGCGCCAGCGCATCGACCTGGTCACGGGTGATCTTGCCGGTGGAGAAGTACTTCGACTGCGGATGGGCAAAGTACCAACCGGACACCGCCGCCGCTGGCCACATGGCAAAATTCTCGGTCAGCACGAGCCCGGTATTCTTTTCGGCTTCCAACAGCCGGAACAGCGTGGCTTTTTCGGTGTGATCAGGGCAGGCAGGATAGCCGGGGGCAGGGCGGATGCCCTGGTACTTCTCGGCGATCAAGGCCTCGTTGTCCAGCGTCTCTTCCGGCACGTAGCCCCAGAACTCCTTGCGTACCCGCTCGTGGATACGCTCGGCAAAGGCCTCCGCCAAACGGTCGGTCAGTGCCTGTACCAGGATGGCATTGTAGTCATCTCCCGCCGCTTCATAGGCTTTGGAAAGCTCATCCACACCATGGCCCGTGGTGACCGCAAAGCCCCCGATCCAGTCGGCCTTGCCGCTCTCCTTGGGGGCGATGAAATCAGCCAGGCTGTAACAGATGCCGTCACGGCCTTTGGTGGTCTGTTGGCGTATATGATGCAGACGCTCGACGACCTGGGTGCGGGATTCGTCGGCATAGACTTCGATGACATCGTCGTCCACGCTGTTGGCAGGCCACAGGCCGATCACACCCCGCGCCTGCACGCGTTTTTCATCGATCAGCTTGCGCAGCATGATCTGCGCATCGGCAAACAGGCTGCGCGCCGCTTCACCCACGATCTCGTCGTCGAGAATTTTCGGGTACTTGCCGGCCAGTTGCCAGCTCATGAAGAAGGGCGTCCAGTCGATGCGCTCCACCAGCTCGTTCAGGTCGTAATCGTCGAAGGTCATCAAACCCGGCTGCCGGGGGGCCACAGGGGTATGCGTGGCCCAGTCGGTGCGGAAGCGCCGCTTGCGAGCCTGGGTGTAGTCCAGGTCGGCGGCTTTGGGGCGACGCTTGGCGTTGCGCTCGCGGACCTTTTCGTACTCTTCACGAATCTCGGCGACGTAGGCCGCCTTGAGGTTGGGCGCCAGCAGCTTGCCGGCCACGCCCACGGCGCGGGAGGCGTCGGTGACGTAGATGACCGGGTGGTCGTACTGGGGCTCTATCTTGACGGCGGTATGCGCCTTGGAAGTCGTCGCACCGCCGATCAGCAGCGGCAGGTTCATGCCGCGTCGCTGCATCTCCTTGGCCACATGGACCATTTCGTCCAGCGAAGGCGTGATCAGGCCCGACAGGCCGATGATATCGGCATTGTGGTCAATGGCGGCCTGGAGAATTTTCTCGGTGGGCACCATGACGCCCAGGTCGATCACTTCATAGTTGTTACACTGCAGCACCACGCCAACGATGTTCTTGCCGATATCGTGGACATCGCCCTTGACCGTGGCCATCACGATCTTGCCCTTGGCCTGGGTCTCGGCGCTTTTCTCGGCTTCGATGAACGGGATCAGATACGCCACCGCCTGCTTCATGACGCGGGCCGACTTGACCACCTGAGGCAGGAACATCTTGCCCGCGCCAAACAGGTCGCCGACCACGTTCATGCCATCCATCAGCGGGCCTTCGATGACCTCGATGGGGCGTTCAGCCTGGGCGCGGGCCTCTTCGGTATCTTCCTCGATGAACGCCGTCACGCCCTTGACCAGCGCATGCTCGATGCGCTTGTTGACCGGCCAGCTGCGCCACTCCAGATCTTCCTTCTTGGCTGCGCCGCTGCCATCTCCCTTGTACTTGTCGGCAATGTCCAGCAACCGCTCGGTGCCATCATCGCGGCGGTTGAGCACCACGTCTTCGACGGCGTCACGCAGTTCGGCGGGCAGATCATCGTAAACCGCCAGCTGGCCGGCGTTGACGATGCCCATGGTGAGCCCGGCGCGAATCGCGTGGTAGAGGAACACCGAGTGGATGGCTTCCCGCACCGGGTTGTTGCCACGGAACGAGAACGACACGTTGGAGACGCCGCCGGAAATCATCGCATGGGGCAGGTGCTCACGGATCCACTGGGTGGCCTCGATGAAATCGACGGCGTAGTTGTTGTGCTCCTCGATGCCGGTGGCGATGGCGAAGATATTCGGGTCGAAGATGATGTCTTCCGCCGGGAAGCCTATCTCGTCGACCAGCAGGCGGTAGGCGCGTTCACAGATTTCCACCTTGCGGGCGAAGGTATCGGCCTGGCCCTCTTCGTCGAAGGCCATAACGACGATCGCCGCACCAAAACGGCGACATTTGGTGGCCTGTTCGCGGAACGCCGCTTCACCCTCTTTGAGCGAGATGGAGTTGACCACCGCCTTGCCTTGCACGCACTTCAAGCCCGCCTCGATGATGTCCCACTTGGAGGAGTCGATCATGATGGGCACCCGGGCGATGTCAGGCTCCCCGGCAATCAGGTTGAGGAAGCGCACCATGGCTTCCTGCGACTCCAACATGCCTTCGTCCATGTTGATGTCGATGATTTGCGCGCCGCTCTCGACCTGCTCCAGCGCCACTTCCAGCGCCGTGGTGAAGTCCTCTTCGACGATCAGGCGTTTGAAGCGGGCCGAGCCGGTCACGTTGGTACGCTCACCCACGTTGACGAACAGCGAGTTGGCCTCGATGTTGTAAGGCTCCAGGCCCGCCAGGCGGCAGGCGCGACGGCGCTCGGGCACCTGACGGGGCGCCATGCTGTGAACGGCCTCGGCAATGGCGCGGATATGTTCCGGCGTCGAGCCACAGCAGCCGCCAATGATGTTGACCAGACCGCTCTGGGCAAACTCGCCCACGATGGCCGCCATCTCTTCTGGCGTCTGGTCGTACTCGCCGAACTCATTCGGCAAGCCCGCATTGGGGTGTGCCGACACGAAGGTATCTGCCTTGGTGGCCAGCTCTTCCAGGTAAGGGCGCAGTTCCTCGGCGCCCAGCGCACAGTTGAGGCCCACCGAGAGGGGCTGGGCATGGCGAATGGAGTTCCAGAAGGCTTCGGTGGTTTGCCCTGACAGGGTGCGCCCGGAGGCATCGGTGATGGTCCCCGAAATCATGATCGGCAAACGACGGCCCAGGTCTTCGTAAAGCTCTTCAAGGGCGTAAATGGCGGCCTTGGCATTGAGCGTGTCGAAAATGGTCTCGATCATGATCAGATCGGCACCACCCTCGATCAGCGCGTTGGCGGCTTCGTAATAATTCTCGCGCAGCTCGTCGAAGGTCACGTTGCGCTTGGCGGGGTCGTTGACGTCCGGCGACAGCGATGCGGTACGCGAGGTAGGCCCCAGCACGCCGGCCACGTAGCGAGGTATGTCGGTTTCCGCGGCCACGGCATCACACACCTCTCTGGCCAGCCGGGCAGACTCCCTGTTCAGCTCGGGCACCAGGTCTTCCATGCCATAGTCGGCCTGGGAAAGTCGTGTGCTGTTGAAGGTGTTGGTTTCTAGAATATCGGCGCCTGCCAGCAGGTAGTCGCGGTGGATACGGGCCACCACGTCGGGGCAGGTCAGGGCCAGCAGGTCGTTGTTGCCCTTGAGATCGGAAGGCCAGTCGTGAAAACGCTCGCCACGAAAATCCTCTTCACTGAGCTGGGCATTCTGCAGCATGGTACCCATACCGCCATCCAGAATCAGGATGCGTTGGGTCAGGCGTTGGGTAAGGGATGCAGTCAAATCACTAGCGGCCATGGCAGGGGAAGTTCTCCAGCGTCTCGGTCGAAAAGGATATTCTTGTTGTCGTCGTCATGGGTGAGCGGCGCTTATCATACCAAAGGGTGCTCGCAAGGGCAGCAAGTAAGCCATGCCGCTCGCCCAATAGCCGACTAAAACGGTCGGGATTGTGTCGCAACGTGGTTTTGCTTACCATAGGCACAAATGACATGTGAAGTGGCAACGCCACTACCACGGGAGGATAACATCCCTTATGACCACGACTATCGAAGCGCCGGGCATTGACATCACTGATAGCGCACAGGGCTACCTCGCCGAGCTGCTGGAAAAGCAGAACGTCGAAGGCATTGCCGTGCGTATTTTCATTACCCAGCCGGGCACGCCTTATGCAGAAACCTGCCTGGCCTACTGCCGCCCGGGTGAAGAAGAGCCCACCGACGTCAAGCTCGAGCTTGACAAGATCAACGTGTTTCTCGACAAGAACAGCCTGGCATTTCTTGAAGAGGCCGTGGTGGACTTCAACGCCGACCGCATGGGTGGGCAGCTGACCATCAAGGCACCCAACGCCAAGATGCCCAAGGTCAATGCGGACAGCCCGCTGGAAGACCGCATCAACTATATCCTGTACAGCGAGATCAACCCCGGGCTGGCGGCCCACGGCGGTGAGATCAAGCTGGTCGAGCTGACCGAAGATAAAATGGCCATTCTGGCCTTTGGTGGCGGTTGCCAGGGCTGTGCCGCAGTCGACCTGACCCTCAAGGATGGCGTCGAAAAAACGCTGCTTGAGCGCATCCCCGAGCTGGCGGGTATTCGTGACGTCACCGACCACACCGATACCAGCAACGCCTACTACCGCTGACAAATAGTCGCCCCATGAAAAGGGGCTGAATCCAGGCTGATTTGTTTGTCTGGATGTATGTAGCAAGCGTGTTAGAGCCCGGCAGGCCACTGTCGGGCTCTCTTGTTCATGACCTTGCAACGGCAAGATAGCGGCACGGTTTAAAAAATGTTAGCCAGCAAATAGCGAGAAACAGACCCTAGGTGTATAACTGTTGTAGAGGAGAAACGACAACAGGGAGCATCGATCATCAAAACGTCATCCGCTTTTTCCAACATTCATAAACCCATCTTCTTTGGTTCACTAGGCCTGCTGCTGGCCGTCACGATCCCCCTGGTGCTGTTTCCAGACATGGGACGCGTATGGGTCATGGCGGCGCAAGGCTTCGTCACCACCAACTTCGGTATGCTCTACCTGGCCATGGGGCTAGCTTCTCTGGGCTTCATGTTTTACATCGTGTTCAGCGACATTGGCCAGATCAAGCTGGGAGATGTGGATACCGAACCCGAATTCTCGCTGTTTTCCTGGGGTGCAATGCTCTTTGCGGCAGGTATCGGTGGCTCGGTAGTGTTCTGGGGCATGGTGGAGTGGATGTACTACCTGCAAGCACCGCCATTTCATCTCGAGCCTTTCTCGGAAGAAGCGACGGCCTGGGCAGCCACCTACGGCATGTTTCACTGGGGGCCTATCGCCTGGTCGATCTACCTAGTGCCTGCGCTACCCATGGCGTATTTCCTGCACGTACGCAAGCATAAGGTCTTGAGAATCAGCGAAGCAATTCGCCCAGTACTGGGTGAAAAGCTGGCCAGAAGCTGGCTGGGCAACATCATCGACGTGCTGTTCATCTTCGGCATGCTGGGTGGCGGTGCCACGTCGCTGGGCATTCTGGTGCCGCTGGTCAATGAAGGGGTGGGCGAGTTGCTGGGCTTCACGCCCAACGCGCTGAGCCAGGTACTGGTGCTGCTGGGCACGACAGCCCTGTTTGCCGTCAGCGCCTGGCGCGGCTTGAAGGTTGGCATCGAGGTTCTGTCGGACATCAATATGTGGCTGGGGTTGGGGCTGCTGCTCTTCATCCTGATCATGGGGCCCACGGTGTTCATTCTCGATACCGGCCTGAACTCGATCGGCCTGATGCTCAGCAATATCGTTCGCATGGCTACCTGGACCGAACCTTTCGGCAGTTTGAGCGGCTTCGAAGAAACCGGCTTTCATCAGTCGTGGACCATTTTCTATTGGGCCTGGTGGCTGGTATTCGCTCCTACGGTGGGCTTGTTCATCGCGCGGATTTCGAAAGGCCGGCGCATCAAGACCATGGTGGCCGGGTCGATCTTTTTCGGCTCCATGGGCTGTGCGCTGTTTTTCATGATTCTGGGCAACTACGGCCTCTATCTGCAGCTTTCAGGCACGTTGGATGTCATCCAGGTCATGAATGAACAATCCGCCAACGCTGCCTTCTTTGCTGTATTGGGAGAGCTTCCGTTTGCCTGGCTGGTCAAGCTGCTGGTCGTGGTGCTGCTGTCCATATTCACTGCCACGACCTTCGATTCGATTGCCTATATTCTGTCGTCTGCCGCTGAAAAGAAGCTGGACAAGGAGCCCGCCCGCTGGCACCGACTGTTCTGGGCCTTTACGCTGTCATTGTTACCCATGTCCTTGCTGTTTCTGGGCGGCCTGCAAACGCTGCAAACTGCCAGTATCGTCAGCGGTCTGCCGCTGCTGGTCATTGCCGTACTGCTTATGGTATCGATGGTTAGGGCAGCGCATTATGACCTGCGCTACCAGCCAGATTACGATGAGCCGGAAATCAATATCGAGGAATTCCCGGAAAACGACCCTTGGACAGAAGAGGGTAGCTGGGAGGTGCCTGAAGAGAGCGGTGCTCCCGACAAGGGATGACCCAACCGCTGGCGAGCGCCACCTCCTTGGAGGTGGCGTTTTGCATTGGATTCATCTTGTAAGGTTTATCTTGTTGCGTCTCTCTTATCGGGACAACCGCAAGGCTTATTTCTGTGGCCTATTCCTGTGACCTAGAGGTCATGGCCTCTGGCAGCGCCGCCAGCTGTGCCTGCATAGCCTCCATTCGCTGCCACAATTGTTGTTGCCACTCTTCACGCCCTGCCGATTGCTGCTGCTCCGCCGCTAACGCCTGCCTTGCCTGATCGAGATTACGCTGAGCGGTTTCCAGTGCCACCTCCAGTGTTTCCTGGTGCCCCTGATGCGTTTGCAGCTGCTGCTCGAGCTTGCCGTTGTCCACCTGCAAACGGCTGACCGTATCGTTTTTATTGCGCAGCTCCTGCTCCAGCGTCTCGCTACGCTTTTCCCACTGCTGCAGACGTTTCTGCAGCGCTTTCTCTTCGTTGGCACGCTCCTGACGCAAGGTGTCCAGCAGCGCCATCAACCGCGCCTCGGCGGCTTCGTTACGCTGCTCCTCCTGTGCGAGGCGCTCCTCCCATGCCTGCTGCTTAGCCTCCAGTTGCATAGTGAAGTCCTCCTCGGCAGCCGTCAGGGCGCGCTGGGCGCCTTGCAGGTCAGCCAGGTGCTGCTCGGCATGCTTTGTGGCCTGCTGAGCCTGCTGCTGCCAATGCCGCTCGCGGGCCTGACACTCTGCCAGTTCACGATGCAGCTGTTCCAGGCGCTGTTCGGTGTGGCGCAGGTGCTCTGCCAGGGCGCTTTCTCGCTGTTCGGCATTGGCGGCCTGCTGGCGTGCTTCGGCGGCTTCCTGCTGAGCGTTTTCTACTTGCTTGTTGGCATCTTCGCGATAGTGCGACAGTGCCTCGTTGGCCAGCTCCTGCGCTTCACTCCATAGTTCACTCGCCACATTGGCCACCACTTCCGGGACGCCCTTGGGTGGGGGAACGTCACGATTCTGCTCACGTGCCGCCCGCCAGGTGCGGAAATGTTCGCTGATGGTGGTGAAGCTGCCGGTTCCCAGTACATCGCGTATGCGCTGCACGCTTGGAGAGTCGCCACGAGACAGCAGCGTATCGATTGCCTGCTGTACATCACTGTACTGAATGCCGTTCCGAGCCATGCCTGTTTGAATCCTTGAAGTGAGTCGCGCCTGAAATGTTCAGGATGGATATTTGCTATGCGCCATTGTCGTGTAAAAACGGACTCAACTCAATTATTACGTATTACATAAAACGTAATATTATTTATCTCAAAACCTATAAATTCAAGATTACCCATATTATCTTGAATTTATGTGTCAAAAAGGCGATGCTGAGCGCTCTGATAGCGCGAGTTACCACCATGACCCAGCCACCTGTGCCGCTCTACGACTCAACGCACCTTGTGACCTTCGCCAACGGGCTGGAGATGGCCGAGCGGAAGGGCAGTGGCGACGTGTTTTCCGACATAGGGGGCAGGCAGGCAACAACAACCGATTCAGCAACGCTCCATGTGTCGGCCGATAGCGACCATCAGGCCGTTGCGCATTGGTTGGCAGAGTACCGAGACAGCCCGCAAACCCTGAAGAGCTATCGTCGTGAAGCGGAGCGGCTGTTGCTCTGGCTGGCCAGCCAGGGGCGCGGGCTAAGGGAGGTGAACCGTGAAACGCTGCGGGACTACGAGGCATTTCTGGAAAACCCGCAGCCCAGGGAGATGTGGGTAGGACCTTCCAAACCACGCCACCATCCGGCTTGGCGACCGTTTCGCGGCGGGCTGTCACCGGCAAGCCGACGCCAGGCCCTCGTCGTCCTGCAAGGTCTGTTTGGCTGGCTAGTGGAAGCAGGGTGGGTAGGCCACAACCCATTCGTGCTGATGCGCGACAAATCGCGCCGCCTCAATAATCAGACCCAACGTATCGAACGCTATCTGGAGCGACCGCTGTGGGACTGGCTATGGGCGTGGCTGAATACACGCCCCGTGCCTGAGGATACACGCGGCCGCTATGAACATGCGCGGCATCGCTTCATTTTCAGCTTTGCCTACCTATTGGCGCCGCGTATCCATGAGATGGCCAACGCCACCATGGCCGATTTTCGGGTCAGTGAAGGGCGCTGGTGGTGGCATGTGATTGGCAAGGGCGGCAAGCAAGCGCGCATACCGCTGCCCGAGGACATGCAGGCGTGCTTGCAACAGTGGCGGCAGGCGCTGGGCTTAGCGGGCCTGCCCGGTGCTAGCGAACATGGCCCGCTGATCCGCGCGCTGGACAAGCAGCGCGGCATCAGCGACAACCAGCTCTATCGTTTGATCAAGGAGGCCTTCGGTGATGCTGCTATGGCCCTTGAAGCAGAAGGGGGCAAGAGGGAGTATATCGATGCGCTACGCATGGCTACGCCCCACTGGCTACGCCACACTTCGATTACCCATCAAGCCCAGGCGGGTGTCAGCCTGCGCTACCTGGCAGAAAACGCCCGCCACTCAAGACTGGATACCACCAGCCGCTACCTGCACACCGAAGCCCATGAGTGGCATGAGCAGCAGCAGCGGCATCGCTTGAAAACAGCACCCCCAGAACAGCCTTGAACCGTTATAATGTTGGCCTTCAACGCACTTACCCTGAAAAGGAACCACCATGACCACTTCCGGTGCCGAGCTCGCCCAACAAGAGCTGGTCGAAGAGTTTGAAATGTTCGATAACTGGATGGATCGCTACCAGTACATCATCGATATGGGGAAGCAGCTCCCGGCGTTTCCCGCTGACAAAATCACCGACGAATTCAAGATTCAAGGCTGCCAGTCAAACGTGTGGATGTGCCATGAAGAGCAGGGCGGCCGCTTGATCTTCAAAGCCAAGTCCGACGCTGCCATCGTCTCGGGGCTTATCGCGGTGCTGCTGCGCATTTATAGCGAGCGCACGGCAGAGGAAATCCAGCAGACGGAGCCGCATTTTCTGGCAGATCTGGGATTGGACAAGCACCTGTCACCCACCCGGAGCAACGGCCTGCATGCCATGCTGGAGCGCATCTATCAGGTGGCTAAACAGCATTAGATAAGCAATTTGCTAATGCTCTGAAGGTTTGGAGGAGGGGCCTGAACAGCAGTCTTCATCTTCCTTGCAAAGCTGCTCGCTGCGGCCGCCCGGTACCGGGTCCATGCCCCCCGCGCTGCCGGGGTGGCAGCGCAGGATGCGCTTGAGCGCCATCCAGCCCCCTTTGAAAGGGCCATGCACCTGGATGGCTTCGATGGCATAGGACGAGCAGCTGGGCCAGTAGCGACAGCGGGGGCCCAAGAGCGGGCTGATCGTATATTGATAAAGCCGAACCAGACCGACCATCAATAGTGACACTCCCTTGATCAACGCGTTCTTTACCACCTTCAACGCTTTCAAGAGGGCGCCTTCAAGGGCTTTTTTTGCCATACAGCGTGGCGGGGTCGATCAAGGGCTGGCTGGTGATGGCGGCCTTGTGGGCATCCACCGCCACGTAAAAACAGCTGCGCCTGCCGGTATGACACGCAGGCCCCGTCTGGTCTACCTGCAGCAGCAGCGTATCGCCATCGCAATCCAGCGCAGCGCTTTTCAGATGCTGCTGCTGGCCGGACGTCTCACCCTTGCGCCAGAGCGCCTGACGAGAGCGAGAGTAGTAGCATACTCGTTGGGTAGTGAGCGTTTCTTCCAGCGCTTCCCGGTTCATCCAGGCCATCATGAGCACTTCGCCGCTGTCGTGCTGCTGTGCTATGGCAGGCAGCAGGCCATCCGAATTGAAGCGCACCGAGGCCAGGATGGTCGCCACATCGGGCAGCGTGTCTGAAGGGGAGGCGGACTCCAGCGACTTGAACAGATCGCCGTCGTACTGGTTGACTATGGACATCACGCGTTACTCGCAGGTCGGCACGCCTGGCACAAGCCCTGAAGCTCGATGGTCTGGCGCTCTACATGAAAGCCCTGGCGCTTGGCCAGCGCAGCCAGCTGGTCGCTGATTTCGTCCAGATGAAGCTCTTCCACATAGCCACACTGACGGCAAATCAACAGCTGAAAGCCGTGGACGTGCTCCGGGCAGGCGCAGGCAACGTAAGCGTTCTGCGACTCGATGCGATGCACCAGCCCCTGGTCGATCAGGAACTCCAGCGCCCGATACACCGTCGGTGGCCGTGCGGCGGCATGCTCCGTGGAGAGCTGATCCAGCAGGTCGTAGGCTTTCAGGCCGCCACCATTTTCGGCGATCAACTCCAGCACCCGGCGGCGGATAGGGGTAAAGCGTACACCGCGAGTGTGGCACTGAGACTCGGCTTGTTGCAGTAACGTGTTGGCTTCAGTCATTGGACAGCTCGTTGAACATCATGGGCCTAGTCTACGCGCTTGCCGAAGAGGTGTCAGGCGTTTCCACCAGCTCGCTTCGCCGCGCAAAGTGATGCTGGGCAAACGCAACCCGCTTGGCAACGGGAACGTTATCTGGCTGCCGTTCGATCAAGTCCAGGCGGCGGCGCAGGCCTTCGCCATTGGTCATCTGGATGGCCAGGCCAGGGCGCGCGTTCAGCTCCAGAAGCATGGGGCCATGCTCCCGATCCAGCACCATATCGGTGCCGAGGTACCCCAGCCCGGTCATTTCATAGCAGCCCGCTGCGAGGTGCAGCAGCGTTTCCCACTGAGGTACCACCAGGCTAGCCAGATCATGCCCGGTGTCCGGGTGGCTGAAGCAGGGGCGGTCGAACTGCACACCGCGCAGCGCGGCTCCCGTGGCGATGTTCAGCCCTACACCCACTGCTCCCTGGTGGAGGTTGGCCTTGCCATCCGAGGCCGCCGTGGACAGGCGCATCATGGCCATGACCGGATACCCCTTGAACACGATGACGCGAATGTCCGGCACGCCTTCGTAGGTATACTCCAGCAGGCTCTCGTCGAAGTTGATCAGCGTTTCGATGACCGCGACGTCAGGGGAGCCCCCCAACGAATAGAGCCCCGAAAGTAGGTTCGAGACATGTCGCTCGATATCTTCCATGGTCAAGGAAGCGCCGCTGGGCTTGAAGAACAGGCCATCCTCGACCCGCTCGATCACCAGGATTCCCTTGCCGCCGCTGCCTTTGGCGGGCTTGATGACGAAACCATGGTGACCTACCAGCATCTCGCTCATGTGCTTGACGCCGAATTGCGTGGTCACGGTACCGATCAGTTTGGGCGTGGTAATACCGTACTGCTCGGCCAGCAGCTTGGTCTTGAGCTTGTCATCCACCAGCGGATAAAGATGGCGCGCGTTATATCGGCCGATATAACGAATATTGCGCCGATTCATGCCAATGATGCCTTTATCCCTCAGCCTGGTCGGCCAGGTCCAGTTTTCGAACCAACTCATGAGGGCTTCTCGTCATCGGTGATGGGTTTGAAGCGACGCAGTTCCAGCAGGCGATAGCCGGTGTAGTTGCCCAGCAGCAGAATGAACGCCATCAGGATCAGCTGTACGCCAAGGAAGTTGAAGGTGATGTGGCGCACCCAGGGGTTGTTCATGGCCAGGTAAGCCAGCACCGCCGTGAGCAGGCTGCCGCCGCCCTGGATCAGTACTTGCTTGGGGCCTTCCTCTTCCCAGAGGATCGACATGCGTTCGATGGTCCAGGCAAGAATGATCATCGGGAAGAAGGTCACCGTCAGACCCGCACTCAGGCCCATGCGGTAGGCGAGTACCGTAAAGATGGAGATGATCGCGATGACCGTGATGATCACCGCCGACACCCTCGCCACCAGCAGCAGGTTGAGGTAGGAAAGGTAGTTGCGGATGATCAGACCAACGCTGACGATCAGCAGGAAACCGATCAGACCGGTCAACAGGGTGGTCTGGATAAAGGCCAGGGCAATCAGCACGGGCATGAAGGTGCCCGACGTTTTCACACCCACCAGCACGCGCAAGAAGACCACCACCAGCGCGCCAATCGGGATCAGCAGAATCGTCTGGAACAGCGCTTGCTCTTCCAGGGGCAGGCTGTGGATCGAGAAGTTGAGCAGCGTATCATCGGAGTAGTGGTTGCGAACCGCCGCTGATGCGGGCTGATTGTGGGTCAGCATGGAGAACGATACTCGCGAGTTGGTACCGCCCTGTACTTCGAGCACGGCACGCCCGCCGGTTTCCCAGAGCAGCAGGTTCTCAGGGCGACCGCGCTCGCCGGTGGCAGGATTGAACAACGCCCACTCTTCGGCGGTCTGGTCGAATACCTGGATCCAGCTACTCAGGTTCTGGCGACGCCGTCCATCCTCGAGCAGCAGGCCACTCACTTCACGGGCCTGAACGCCCGCCTGGTTGAGCAGGCGCACGATCAGCGCAGAGGGCTGCATCTGGGTCAGCAATAGACGGGCATTTTCCCCTTGGCGTTCGCCAGTAATGTCGAGGATGAGCTCGCGGGCAAAGGTCGCGTTGTTGGCGCTACGCGCCCAGGCACGCTCGATGAGCTGGCTGGCGGCCGTGTCATAGGGGCTTTCCCAAGGGGTAATGCTGGGGATCCCTGGTGGCGTTTGAATGGGAGAGCGAGCGTCGGGGGATACCAGCATCTGCACGGAATAGTAAAGCTGCTGACTACCGGCCGCGTCACGAATGGTCCACTGCGCCTGACGACCCATCTCATCGGCCTGGTACGCCAATCCATAGCCGGAAGACGCAGTATTTTCAGTCAATACGCGGTAACCCGCCTGATGAGAAGGCAGCGCGAAGTCTACCTGCACCGGCCCGTTCTGCGCATTGAAATTGATGACGGCTTCGATTTCCCATACCTGCCGCTGTTCACCCGGAAACCAGGGTATTTCGAACTGCAGATGCCTATGCACACTGGTGGCAATACCCGCCAACAGCAGCAACCCAACGATAAAATAAAATGGTAACCGGGACATGATGATTCCTTTCAGCGTAAAGCGGCAGGGGAGTGATATTACTCTTCGGTATCGTCTTGATCGGCCGCTTCATCATCAGCCGCCTGCTCAGAAGGTTCACCGCCAGGAAATTCGGGGCGTTCATGAAGATAGGTTTCCGCCACGTCGATGGTGGCAATGTCCATCATGAAGCGGCGACCCAGCAGCACCGGAAAATCCAGATGGGTACGGTCGTTCAGGGTGAACTCGACGTTCTCGCGGATCGGCCCCAGAGTCATCAGCAGCGAGATCACCGGACGCGACTCTTCGCCAGAAGCTTGCACGATTCTGACACGACGCTGGATGGGCGCCTCGATCCACTCGTCCCGAACGCGATCTACGACCACATCGTCTTCATTGAGTGCCAGCTTGAAGCGCACCCAGTTTTCACCGTCACGCTCAAAGCGCGTAATGTCCGAGGCGGACAGCGAGGAAGTATTGGCGCCAGAATCCACTCGGGCCTTGAGGTACGTACCGATGCCGGGAAAGCCGACCCATTCGCTGCGCCCAAGCAGCGTCTTGCCGTCTTCGATGGCTTCTGTCGGACACTCTTCACGAATGATCACGGGCTCCTCACCACGTGCTTCGAGATTGGCGACATCGTCACGCAGCAGGCGCAGGAGGCTTCCCACTTCGCGCACGTCGGCGGTCAGCGTGCGCTGCTGGGCAAGCTGCTGTTCGTTGAGCGCCGAAGAAGCCTGACACTGTTGCTGCAAGCTGGATTCGAGTTCAAGGATACGCGTGTTGAACGACGCCTCGCTTAGTGGCGGGGGCTCATTCGATTCGGGCTGTGTCACTGCACAGCCTGCAAGCGACATCGACAAACCGGCCATTAGCCATAGAACACCTGAGCGCATAACGAGGGATATCCTTAAACAATAAGAGCACGAATGATAAGGAGAAGGGTATCTGCTTGTCCAACGTCACGGTGGCTTTTCATGGGCTCGCAAGGTGTTTGTGGCACTCTATTTAACATAATATATATTATGCGAACCCGTGTGGCCTGAAAAGACGTGGATGAACGTTCATAGGCAGAACTCGTTCGCCATGCTAAATTCTTTTACAAGAGTCATACCAAAAACCAAGACCATACAGGTAACCCACAATGAAACGTCTTTACCAATGGCCCATGCTCCTTATCATCCTGGTCACCAGTACCCTGCTGATGTCCGGATGCTCCAGTGTAAAGGTCGAAGACTACGCTGGCACGACGCCTGGACTGGACATTGCCGACTACTTCACCGGACAAACACGCGCCTGGGGCATGGTGCAGGATTACAGCGGTGAGGTGCAGCGCCGCTTCACGGTAGATATCGAAGGCACTTACGAAGGTAATACCCTGACGCTAGATGAAGCTTTCGTGTTCGACGACGGCGAAACCGACCGCCGAATCTGGCAGTTCACCCGTATCGATGAGCACCGCTGGATCGGTACCGCCAATGACGTCGAAGGCCAGGTCGAAGCTCGTCAATATGGGCATGTCTTCCACATGCGCTACCCACTGGAGATCGAGGTTAGCGGCCGTTCCATTCGCTTCACCATGGATGACTGGATGTATCTGCAGCCGGACGGTCGCTTGATCAACCGTACCTCCATGCGCAAGTTTGGCCTTACTTTGGGTGAAATTACCCTGGTGTTCGAGCAAGTGGCGCCAACCGACGACTGACGCAAAGCGGCCTGGCACCAGGCCAGGCCGCAAACACCTACGTCCGACGATCAGTCGTCAGCGGGTGCGTAGGATCCATCTTCACGGTGCACTTCGTTGCCGGTAATCGGCGGCGTGAACACACAGGCCAAGTGCATGGTCTTGTGGGCACGCAGCAAGTGCTCATCGTGCTGGTCGAGGATGTAGATGTCACCTGGCTTGATGGGCCAGATCTTGCCATCTGCCAGGGTTTCCACTTCGCCTTCGCCTTCGATGCAGTAGACGGATTCGTAGTGGTGCTTGTAGTGAATATGAGTCTCGGTCCCTTCAAAGATGCGCGTGATATGGAACGAGAAATTGCCGCCGTCATTGGCCAATACCAGGCGCGTGCTATCCCAGTTGCCGTTTTCGGCCGTGACGAGACGGTCGGTCTTGCGAGCTTCTTCGATATTACGAACGATCATGGGCGTACTCCATAACGTGGCAGCCAAGGCGGCTGCCGTTCCATTAAGCGTTGATGACTTTCTTGACCGACGCTTCCAGAATATCCAGCGCTTCGAGCAGGTCGGCATCTGGAATGGTCAGCGGGCACAGACATTTGACCACTTCGCCATCCTGGCCACTGGTTTCGATGATCAGACCCTCCTCGAAAGCCGTGCTGGTGATCTTGTCGGCAATCTCACCCGAGACCACATCGATACCACGCATCAGGCCACGACCGCGCTCTGTAGCAGGCATGCCGTTCTCGCTGAGCAGCGCTGCCAAGGCCTTGAAACGTTCTTCGACGATACGCGCTTTACGCTGAACGTCGCGTTCGAAGGTATCGTTGGACCAGTATTTTTTCAGCGCCGCCGTGGCAGTCACCATGGCGAGATTGAAACCACGGAACGTACCGTTGTATTGGCCTGGCTTCCACTTGTCGAGCTCCGGGCGCATCAATACGTGGGCGAACGGCAAGCCAAAACCTGACAGCGACTTGGAGTTGGTCACGATGTCTGGCGTGATGCCTGCATGCTCGAAGCTGAAGAATTTGCCGGTACGGCCACAGCCTGCCTGAATGTCGTCCACGATGAGCAGAATGTCGTGGGCACGGCAAATCTGTTCCAGGCGCTTGAGCCACTCCAGGCCCGCCACGTTGATACCGCCCTCCCCCTGCACGGTCTCGACGATGACGCCGGCCGGAACATCGAGACCACCCGACTTGTCGTTGAGCAGCTTCTCGAAGTAATCCAGCGTATCGGCGTGCTCGCCCATGTAGCCATCGAACGGCAGGAAGCTGGCACCCTGAGTGGGAATACCGCCGGTGGCTTCGCGGAACTTGCGATTACCGGTGGTGGCCAGTGCGCCCATGGTCACACCGTGGAAGCCGTTGGTGAAGGTCACAATGTTATGGCGACCTTTAGCAACACGGGCCAGGCGAATGGCCGCTTCCACTGCGTTGGTGCCGGTAGGCCCAGGCAGATGCACCTTGTAGTCCAGACCACGTGGCTTGAGGATCACGTTTTCCAGCGTTTCAAGATAGTCACGCTTGGCGCTGGTCCACATGTCCAGGCCATGTACGACACCATCCGTGGCCAGATAGTCGATCATCGCCTGCTTCAAGTGCGGGTTGTTATGACCGTAGTTGAGCGTTCCGGCACCGGCAAGAAAATCGATGTACTCACGCCCATTCTCATCGGTCAGGCGTGCGTTCTGGGCCTTTTTGAAGACGACAGGAAAAGAACGTGAATAGGTACGAACATTGGATTCCATGCGTTCGAGCGTCTGGGTCTGCATAAGCGACCTCCTTATCAGTCGGGTCTGGTTGGCCTGATCGGCAAAAAGTGGCAGCCGGGGCAACACAAGCGGGAAAACCGTTAACCTTGAAAGCTGTCAGAGACTGCCAGTTTGAAACGGGCCGATTCTTACCAGGTTTTCCGGATCGTGCTCTCCACCGAGCTGCTCGGTCGAAAAGTATTCACGGCTGTTCAACGGGGCCTGCCAGCGGGCAGCCAAGCGGCGAAAGAGCCCCCAGGATGCCTGATTGTCAGGGGTGATGGTGGTTTCGAGGTGGTGCACGTCATCCAGTTCAGGACGCGACATGATCGCCTCTACCAGCCGCCGTGCAAGCCCTGTACCACGCGCTTTCTCGCCTACGGCGACTTGCCACAGGAAGTAGGTATCAGGGGCATTGTCTTTCACATAACCTGAGACGAAGCCGACGATCTCACCCTCTTCGTTGGTGGCCACCGCACAGGTATCTCGAAACTGGGTTGCCAGCAAAAGATAGGCATATGCGGAATTGACATCCAGCGGCGGGCACGCCTTGACCAGCTCGTAGATGCCCCAACCGTCATCGGCATTGGGCTTGCGAATGAACAGCGGCGCTTCGGCATGGCCCACGACGGCATCGGCCACGGTGGGTCTGGCGAGCTCTGCTGAGGGTGTAAAAGGCTTGATAGGCGTACTCATGGTTATGCTTCGCTGTAGCGAATTTGAGCTTCATTATAACAGCTGATTATGAGCAATTCAAAAATCATATTATTTATCCGAAGGTTTTCCATAATCCAGGATTATCAAAGTGGCCCTGCCGCTCACAGGACTGGCCTGCACGATCACGATTCACTGAGGATTCACTGAGTCTAGAACACCCTCACGGATGCGCGAGACAAAAAAGGCGAGCATCAGCTCGCCTCTCTTTTTTGCACTGTTATCCTGGTGGCGCAACGTTCAATAGCGTGATGGAGTGCGTAACGTGACAAACTCTTCAGCAGCCGTCGGGTGAATCCCTACGGTGCGATCGAAGTCTTCCTTGGTCAGCCCTGCGCGCACGGCAATGGCAATACCCTGGATCAGTTCTCCCGCCTCTTCACCTACCATATGAGCCCCCACCACGACGTCAGTCGTATCGTCGACGATCAGCTTCATCAACACACGCTCATCGCTCCCCGAGAGCGTGTGCTTCATGGGCTTGAAATCGGTGCGATAGACTCGGATGCCGTCGAACTGCTCTCTGGCGGCTTCTTCGGAGAGCCCTACCGTGCCGATATTGGGATGGCAGAAAACGGCGGTCGGTATCGTGTGGTAATCCAGAGGTCGCGGAGCACGCTGATGAAAGTGTATGTCGACCAGCTGCATGGCTTCTGCCAGCGCGACGGGCGTCAGTTCTGGGCCCGCGGTCAAATCCCCCAGCGCCAGAACGGAGGGCACACGGGTCTGGAATCGAGCGTCTACCGGTACTTTGCCGTCCGCATCAAGCTCGATCTGCAGCGCCTCGAGTCCCAGTCCTGCCGTATTGGATTTTCGACCCGTCGCTGCCAGCACAGCGTCTACTTCCAATACGTCTCCGTTGGTCAGCTCGACCTTGAGTGCACCGCTCTCCAACGTATCGATACGAGCGATATTGACACCAAAATGAAGATTAACGCCTTTCTTGGCCATTTCCGCGCGGGTGAACTCCCGAACTTCTTGATCGAACCCTTTCAGGAACATCTCACCGCGATAAATGAGGTGGGTGTCGCTCCCCAGCCCATTGAAGATGCTGGCAAACTCCACCGCGATATAGCCGCCCCCCAGCACCAGGAAACGCTCAGGGAAGCGTTCGAGATCAAACACCTGATTGGAGGTGAGCGCCAGTTCGCTGCCCGGAAACTCGGGCACCCATGGCCAACCGCCCGTCGCCAGCAGGATCTTCTCGGCACTGTAAGTGATTTCCTGACCCTCTTGGGTCAACACAACCTGGTGCGGCCCTGCCAACCGTGCACGGCCATTGAGCAGCGTGACGCCCGCACCTTCCAGCATACGCTGGTAAATGCCATTGAGACGCTTGATTTCGCTGGTCTTGTTGTCGCGCAAGGTGGCCCAGTCAAAGGTCGGCGGCGCACTCATTTGCCAGCCAAAACCTGCCGCATCGTCAAAGCTATCGTGAAAATGCGCAGCGTAGGAGTAAAGCTTCTTGGGCACACAGCCCACGTTGACACAGGTGCCACCCAGGTAACGATCCTCAGCCACTGCTACCCGAGCGCCCGTCGCGGCGGCCATGCGCGCGGCACGCACCCCACCCGATCCCGCCCCAATCACCAGTAAATCGTAATCATGCGCCGTTTTGGCTGACCCGGTGTCTGACATCGTTTCTGACATGGTTGCTTCTACTCCTTGCTTGAAGCTGCCGCACTTGATAGGCAGCCCCCGGTTGATCTGGAACTGACGAGACGCATAAAACTCGTTACTCTGTATGCCCTTGGCTGCATTGACATGCTGCCACTTTCGATGAAATACGTTCTCCCGGGAGACTCAATGTCCGATAAAATTGCCACGCTGCTGGAAAACAACCGCGCCTGGGCTGAGCGGATGTGTCAGGAAGACCCTGATTACTTCAAGCGCCTATCGAGCCAGCAAAAGCCAGACTACTTGTGGATTGGCTGCTCCGATAGCCGCGTACCGGCCAATCAGATCATCGCGTTGCCGCCTGGCGAAGTGTTCGTTCACCGCAACGTCGCGAATCTGCTGCACCATACCGACATGAACGCCCTGTCGGTGGTGCAGTATGCCGTCGACGTCCTCAAGGTCAGTCATATCATGATCGTTGGCCACTACGGCTGCGGGGGCATCAAGGCCGCCGTCACCGGAGGCGAGTGCGGCGTTGTGGACTACTGGCTGCACTCGGTGCGTGAGCAGTACAACCAGCACCGCCAAACGCTGGAAGCCCTGCCTCTCGACGCGCAAATCGATCGAATGTGTGAACTCAACGTACAGGCGCAAGTGAACAGCCTGTGTCGCACCAAGATCCTCCAGCGCGCCTGGCAGCGTGGCCAGAAGATCTCGGTGCATGGTTGGGTATATGGCCTGGACGACGGCCGGGTGAAAGACCTCGATTGCACCATAAGCGGGCTCGAACAGGTCGAAACCCTCTACCGCATCGACCGCGTTCAGTCGGGCGATTGAGCGTAGGCCACCGCGCTAGTTGTAGCGATAAGCGCGGTGGCAGCTCCGGCAGCTGAGACTCACGTCCGAAAAGGCCCGCGTAGCGGCACGGTAATCCTCCTGCTGTGCGGCCTCCACCAGGTCGGCTACTTTTTCTTCCAGGTCAACGAAGCCCGCTGAGAAATCTTCCCACTCCTGCCATATTTCCGGCCGAGCATCGGAACCACGCCCATGGGTGCCTTCGATGAAGGCAGGCAAGAAGTGCGCTTGCGTGGCTTTCTGCTGCAGCTCCTCCAGGCGAGGTTCGGCCCCACGAGCATCACGATTATTGACCAGGTCAAAACGCAGCTGACGCAATAGCCGCTCCAGATCCTTAAGCTCATCCTGACGCCAAATGACGGCGTCTCGTTCGCTGGCGAAAGGCGTGCCCTCTGCCGAGGTCGGCATATCCGACGGGCTGGCTTGAGCCATGGAGCCCATCATCAAAAGTGCGCACCCTGCCAGGCTGCTGTGCCATACATCATTGCGTCTACGCTGCCGCATCGTTAGTTTCCTGTTCAAACGGATATCGTGGGCTAGCCAATGGCACAGGTCACACCCGTACCCTTCAACCCGCAGTAGCCGCCGGGATTTTTATCGAGGTACTGCTGGTGATACGCCTCGGCATAGTAGAACGTATCCAGCGGTTTGATTTCGGTGGTGATACGCCCTTTGCCCGCCGCTTCCAGCGCCTGTTGAAACGCGGCTGCACTCTGCTGGGCACGCGCCAACTGCTGCTCGGTGGTGGTGAAGATCGCTGAACGGTACTGGCTGCCGATATCGTTACCCTGGCGATTTCCTTGAGTGGGATCGTGCTCTTCCCAGAAAATCTGCAGCAGCTTCTCCAGCCCGATCACACTCGGATCATAAACGACCCGCACGACTTCCGTATGACCGGTAAGCCCGGTACAGGTCTCCTGATAAGTGGGGTTGGGAGTGGTACCGCCCGCATAACCTGCAGCCGTGACGACCACACCGGGCTGCCGCCAGAAAAGACGCTCCACGCCCCAGAAGCAGCCCATCCCCAGCACGATTTCCTCGCAGCCAGCTGGAAATGGCGGATGTAGCGACGCCCTCGTCACGGTATGCACCTCACTGGTCTCGATAGGCGTGCTGCGGCCTTCGGGTGCCGTCTGGCGAGATGTAAAAAACGACATCGATGTTCTCCTATTGCTGCGGATAGACGTAAGGATCGCCCGAGCGGGTAAAGGTGTAAATCAGGTCAACCGCTTGATTCGCACCAGACACCGCCTGGAGGTACAAGTTCCGCCACAGGGTGTAGCGCAGCGTCAGCTCAGCGATGGGTGAGAAAATGCCTACCCCGTAGCTGATGCGCAGGTCATCGGTCAATTGACCACTGACGGCAACCTGGCTTTCATCGCCAGCCCCCGTGGTATCCAGCGTCAGGTCATCGATCCCGAAGGCTTGTCCCAGAGATCCGACGGCCCCACCGGTCCGACCCAATGACATGCCGATCAGTGCCGTGGTCAAAGCACTATCGATGCCGCCACCCGAAGCATCAGGGGCACGACCACGCAACAGATACGAAAGCGCACGGGTCTCGTCCATGGAGGGCTCGGCAAAGATCAACACGTTCGGCTCTTCGGCATTACCCGAGACCCGCAGCCCGGCAATGACTTCGTCTTCGGTGATGTCCGGATTACGAATCGCTTCGAAATCCAGCACGGGCAAGCCAGGCGGACCGCTGAACAGCAGTTGCCCACGCCGGATCAGCAAGTCCTGCCCAAAGGCCTGGAAACGGCCATCGACCAGATTCACATCACCAAACAGTTGCAGCACACCGCTCTCCTGGCGTATCTCCAGGCTACCTCCCAAGCCAGACTCCAGACCGTAGGCGGAAATCTGCATGTCGCGACCCAGGGTCAAGGTGATCAGGACATCGATGGCCATGCCCGTAGCCGCCAGCTCCTGTGCGGCGCTGGGATCTTCACCCGCCTCGATGGCGCGCTGGCGCGCCTGTTCGGCTTCTCGATCATCACGTTCGGTAATGATGATTTCATCGGGGCTGGGTGACGTGGCCGACGAGGGAAGATCGCCTATTTCCAGCCGCGCCCAGGGCAAATCGACATTGCCTCTGACCTGCAAACGCTCTGGCGTGATACGCACACGTATATCCGGCGCAGCTTCCAAGCGGCCAAACTGGGGCAGCACCACCAGCAGGGGCTCTCGAGTGGCATTGAGGTCTACACCAATCCGCCACGCATCGCTGGCCGGCCAGTAAGCCTCGCCAGTGATATTCAGCCGCCCTCTTTCCGCGGCCACGAAGCCGTCGATATCGCCTTGTTCGCCGTCGAACGTGATGCTGATTTCACCGTCCTGTACATCCACCGGAATATCAGGGCCGTGTACACGTAGGCCACGTAGGGCGAGCTGACCCTGCAGATCGGGTTGCTGAGTGCTACCGGCAATCTGAACGTTGCCATTCAATGCCCCCTCGAGGCGGTCCATGCCCAGCATCATCGGGCGATAGGGCTCCAGAGAGACGCTGTTGGCCCGCAGCTCACCCGCTAAAGCACCCTGCCCCAGAGGGTCGTTGACGGAGACGTTGAGCGTCATTTCTCCGGCCTCGGACAGTGAGAGCAACAGGTTGGCATCCGCCTGTGATTGGTTGGCCTCGATTTGGGTATCCAGGCTCAATACCGGCAGGGCCACCGGCTGGCCGTAATCGTTGATGGCGGTAATCGCCAGCTCACTGAGCACCTGCACGTCGGCTTGCCAGCGCGCACCACCCTGACGCCAGCTGGCCGCCAGCTCGGCGGTTGTGGCGCCTTCGAAGCTCCACTCTTCGGGCAGGAAAGGCTCGAGCATCTCCATGGGAACTTCGCTGAGCCGGAGGCTGGCCTGCCCTTGCTCTGCCGACGCTGTCATGGGGTCATCCGAACAGATCAGGCCACCTTCCAGCCGCCGCAAGCAGAATGGCGACAGCCGCGCTTGACCATTGGCCAGGTTGTAGCCGATATCCAGCGGCGCCTCGAGGCGAATACTGCCCGCCTCACTGTCCAGCTCCAGCGGCATCAGCCGGGCTTGATACTGCTCGGCGGCCTGATTGAAGCGCCCGCTCAGGGCGAGCGATGCGGCGCTGAGCACGTTGCCTGGCGCACCGTCGACAGTGACGTTCAGGGTGTGCTGGGACAAGCGCCCGTTCAGATTGATGGCCAGATTGGATAACGCCTGACCACCGGCATTGACGTTTTGAGCATCGAGTTCGATACGCAAGGTGGGATCATCTATCCCTTGTACATTGGCTGCCAAACCCAGGTCGTCGATACGATTCTCTGCAAATCTCAGCTGGTTGCCGGTCAGCCTTGCCACCAGCGCGGGTGCGCTGAAGCTGCCGGTGGCACGCAGGTCACCATTGAGGCGCCCTGCCAGCTCCGGATGCAGCGTTTGCAGTTCGGTGAGCGCAATATCCGCCTGCAGCGACATGGCTTGTTCACTCACTTGGCCGGAAGCCGTCAAGCGGTTGTTACCCTGGGTGAACAGCAGTCGTTCGATATCGACTTCCAGATCGCTATTGGCCTCCAGCGCGGCTGCCAGCGTCAGCGGATACTCTTGCAGCTCACCGTCGATGGCCAGCTCAGGGAGAGCGATGTCCCAACGCTCTCCCTGCTGCTGAACGCTGGCAGTAATGCGCCCATTCAGGTTGCCTTCCAGCTGATCGACGAATAGCGAGGGATCAAGGTTGCTCAATTGCACATTGGCATCGATGCGCAGTGCGTCGGCCCAGTTCACTTGGCCTTCGCTGGTCAAGCGACTCTCTTCGATACGCAGACTCAAGGGCGCCCAGCGGAAGGAAGTCATGTCACCCTCGCCGGTCAAGTCGATGGAAGTACCCGGCACTTGAGGTGCCTGGGTATCGACCAGCAGTCTGACAGCGTAGGCATCCAGGTTGCCGTTGATGGTCAAATCCAACGCCTGCGCCACGTAGGTGTTGTCTGCATCACGCTCCATGCTTTCCAACGGCCACTCGACGCGTTCGCTTTGCAAACGCGCGGTAAAGGGCACATCAGGCGCGAGGACATCTGCCTCGGCCGCCAGGGTCGCGTTGATCTGCCCAGACACATCCAGCTCCGCCGACAGATCCGCCAGCGAGCCCGAAAGCCTTAGCGTCAGCGTTTCTCCGCTCAAGGCCGGGAAGAGTTCCGGCAACAGGAGTACGCTTTGCAACTCGGCCTCCAACGGGTAATCGTCTACCAGCGTTACCTCCGCCATCAATCGTGCCGTGGCATCTTGGGTATCCACTTCAAGCGTAGAAAGCACCACGTTGTCACGCTCTGCATGTCCGGCCAGCAGCACCCGCTCCACATTGTAGGTAAACGCACCGGCCACGCTGATATCAGTGACCAGCAACGACGTAATGGCGACATCAATAGGGAGCTCGATGGCAGGCAGCGACAGCCGTTCACGCGGTGCCAGGGGACCCGCTATTGGCTCCTCGTCGTGGGGCTGATTCACTTGGATGGCACTATCGATACCGACGGCTGTCAGCGGAGTGTCGATATCCTCCGTAAGCTGCCCACCTGGAGACAGCGGCAGATGAACGGCCAAGCGTTCGAGGCGAGTCGGTTCGATGATGACCTGCTGCTGCGCGGCGGAGATGGAGGTAGTAAAGCGCTCCCAAGCCACATGAGTGCCATCGGCCAAGTGCAGCTGAACGTCGCTGAGATCGATATCGCGCAGTTCGATGGGGAATGGCAAATGAATGCGCGAGAGCGGTGCCGATTCACTGTCGGGCTCTTCAGATGCATCGCTGGCAGTCAGGCGGATATCGGCACCTGAAAGATGCAACCTTTCCAGGCATAGCCTTCCCGATAGCAGGCAGTCATCTGCCCAGACAAGCTCCACCTGATCCAGGGTCACCCGAGTGCCGCCCATCGCCAAGTGAAAGCCCTGAAGTCGGAAGCTCTCCAGCAGCGCGCCTTCTTGCTGCTCGTAGCTGAACCAGCCACGCTGCTCGCCTTGCGAAAACAGCTGCCCTGTCCCCCAGGGGGAAAGCGCCGTCCCCAGCAGCAGCGCTACCAGGCCCAGCACCCAAAGGGGTAGCCATATGGCCAGCCTCAGCAGACTCCACAGCGTCAGCCACAGACGACGCCGGGTAGAGAGCATCTCGCGGTTTGGGGGTGTCGTTACATCAACCTTGGCCAAAGAGCTCTCCTAGAATTCTGGTCCGATCGAAAAGTGCACTCGGTAGTCATCGTCGTTGTCGAACGGGTGCGCAACGTCAAAACGTATTGGGCCCACCGGCGATACCCAGCGCACACCTACCCCTGCCCCGGTTTTCAGCTCCTCGGGGCCCCAGTTATCGAATGCATCACCGCTGTCGATGAAGGTAGCGCCCCACCAGTCGCCTGTCACGCGGCGCTGATATTCCAGGGTGGACGTCAGCATCTGCTGACCGCCGCGCAAACGACCCTGCTCATTACGGGGCGATAGGCTTTCGTAGGAGTACCCGCGCACGCTGCGATCCCCTCCGGCAAAAAAGCGCAGCGATGGGGGCAGCTTGTCGAAGTCATCGGTTTCGATAGCCCCGATGCTCAGGCGAGCCACGAAGCGGTTGTCGCTGCCCAGCATACGAATCCATTCGGTGTCTCCCGTAAGACGGGCAAAGTCGGCATCGGAGCCCCAGGCACTGTCGGAGTATTCCAGTGACAGCTGCTGGCGATCCCCCCAGAGGGGAAAGCGCTGGGGGCGAGTCCGTGTGCGCGACCATTGAATGCCGGGATAGAAAAGCCATACCTGGTCGGCCTGACCCCCTTGGGTAAAGTCCTCATAGGTGGTTCTGAAGTAAAGCGTTTGCACCCAGCGGTTCTCGAACTCCCAGCGACGCGCTACCTCGACCGTACCCTGCAGTGAGCGGGTATCGCTGTCATCGATATTGCGCACGCCGTACTGGAGGCGATAGTTATCGCGGATCGGGTCTTCTAGCGGAATGTTATATACCCCGGTGAAGCGCTGTTCCGGCGCTGAGAGGTAGAGATTGTGTTCCAGACTGTGGCCCAACGGATTGATCCACGGCTGACGCCAGCCAAAGCGCAGCCTGGGGCCAACATCGGTGGCAAACCCTATCCCCACCTCGTACTGATGGCGGTCGGCGGGTTGCACGTTGACATCAACAGGAAGGCGCGTATCGTCGCGGCTATGAAGACTCAACGCGCTGGCCAGTGCCGCACCGCTGATACGGGGCCGAACAGGCTGTGAGGCCACGGCTTCGCTCCACCAGGGGGAGCCTCCCGTTGGCGGCGCAATGATCAGTTCCCGAGCGGTTTCAAGGCGTGGTCGCACCGACACCGAGCTGAACCAGCCGGTTTCGGCCAGGCGCTGGTTGTAGAGGGCCAGGGACTCCGCCAGGTAAGGGTCGCCTTCGTCGAATGTCTGCATCTGTCGCAGGCGTTCAGGGTCGATGTGACTACCGGTAATCAGCGTGTTGCCGAACTGGTAGCGAGGCCCGCTATCGAACCCCATGTAGAGTCTGGCACTTTCCAGGTAGGGACGTACTTCCATACGGCGGTCCGAAAACCCCCAGTCGAAATAGCCACGCTCGATGGCCAGCCCGGAAAACTGGTTGCGCAGTCGATCCCAGGGTGCGTGACGCAAAGGGTCTCCCACCTTGAGCGGGAAGTCGTCTAGCGCTTCTTGGAAGGGGGGGTCATCCGCCGCATCGCCAGTGACATTGATCTCGAGTACGTCTATCTTCACCCGTGGCCCAGGCTCGATACGAACGGCAATCGGAGTCTCTTCGAGAGAGACACGCACCTCGGGCTGGTAATAGCCATATACCCGCATGGCTTCCTGAGTGCGCTGGCGAATTTCACCTTCCAAGCGCACATCGGTATACTGCTCGGCGTCGATGTTTTCCAGATAGGCATCGATATTGTTACGCACTTGCTGATCGACACCGCTGATGTTGGCTTCCAGCCCCCATACCGACACCGAAGCCGCCAATAACGGTAGTGCACAAGCCATGCGCACCATGCCAGGCCATTGCCGTTGTCTTCCCATACGTCTTTATCCCTAACCCCAAATTATCGGCGTGTGGCGTGCTAGTTACGCAGCATCTCCATTTGTGCGCTAAAGGCCAGTTGGGCTTGCCGCACCTGTCGCACATCGCTTTCGAGGGTCGCCAACCGCTGCGACCACTCGGCTTCCAGTGACGCCAGCTCGGACTGGCTTGCAAACGTGGCGGTGGTGTCATCCTCCAGCGCTTCAGAGAGCTGGGCAAGCTGTTGCTCCATGGTATCACGCCACTGCTGCTGCTCGGCCAAGACAGCCTGCTCGCTGGCCAGTTGCTGCTCCAGCTGCTCGAGTCGTTGGCCGAAGGACTGTTCCAGATAAGACACCTCTTCAAGCAGATTTTGTCTACCGGAAGTCCCTACCTGCTCCAGCGCATTCAGCGAGGCACGAATCGCTGCCAGCTGGTTATCTCGCATGGCAGCCTGCTCCTCCAGACGCTCGAACTGCTGAGCGACGGAGTTCAGCGCATCACTGGAGGCACTGGCCTCATGGTCAGTGAGCAGGCCATACAACTCTTCACGCGTGGTGGAGAGCGCAATGGCAAGTTGCTCCTGCTCCTGGAACAGTGTGGCCATTTGAGCCTGTACAAAGGTTATCTCATCCTGAGCATCGGTGTCACCCGAGTCCAATCTCGCATGAAGATTGGAGACCTCGCCACTCACCCGGTTGACTTGTCGCAGGAGCTCTTCACGCTCGTACCACAACAGCACCGATGCCCCGGCCAAGGCCACGACGAGCAGCATCAGGAAACACCATAATGGCCAGAGCCTTGGGCCTTTGCGATGCCGCAAGTGCTGCGCAGTGAAGCTCTGGTCGACATCCGGCACGATACGAGGTGATGAGGTGGCGTCAGACATGATTTTTCCTTAGGGCAACATCGGGTCGGCGCGTCGTCCAATTCCCCGGTAGTGTAGGCCACAGCTGGCGACAAAAGCAGGGTCATAAATATTGCGGCCATCCAGTACCAGTTTTTCTCCCAGCAGCGTCGCCAGGCGATGCCAATCCGGGTTCCAGTAAGTCTTCCATTCCGTCACCAGCATCAAGGCATCTGCCCCTTGGCACGCCTGGTAAGGGTCGCCTTGGACGGTAATCAAGTCATCGCGCTGGCCGACGGCTTCATGCAGGGCCGGCAGTGCTGCCGGGTCATGCAACTTGACCGTTACGCCCTGCGCCCAAAGGGCTTCCAGCAGTGTCAGCACAGGGGCGTGGTCGATTCGTGCCGTTCCCGGCTTGAAGGCAGCCCCCCACACGGCAATCGTCTTGCCTGCCAGGTTACCATCGAAAAACGCCCACAATTTTCTGAACAAGGTCTCTTTCTTTTGCTCGTTGATATCCATGACCTGCTCCAGCAAAGCGGAGTAACGGCCATGCGCCGATTGAACATCGGCCAGGCCCATCAGATCACGGGAGAAATTGGGGCCACCAAAACCACAGCCGGGATAGAGATATTCGAAACCGATTCGGCTATCCGCCCCCATCCCCTGGCGCACATGCTCCACGTCCACACCCAATGTATCCGCCAAGCCAGCAACTTCATTCATGTAGCTGATACGCGTGGCCAACATACCATTGATGGCCAGCTTGGTCAGTTCAGCCGCTCGACAGGGCATACGCTGAAACACTTCGCTGCGGCGATTGAAGGCCCGCAACAACTCACGCGTGACCTGCTCACCGTGAGCATCATCACAGCCCAGTAGCCAACGCACCGGCCGAGTGAAAGCGGACCATGCCCGGCCTTCTTCCAACGTGTCAGGCAGCGCCACACGGCTATGCTGATGGCCCATCAACGCATGAAGGCGCTCGGTTTCACCCACAGGGAAAGTCGAGTTATTGATCAGCACGCCGCCTTGATAATCAGCAAACGTGGAACTGTTGAGCAGACGGCGCGCTGAATCACGTTGGCTAGGTGACAGAGCCAGCCAGACCACATCGGGCGCGTGAGACGAGTCGAGTGTTTCGATGACGCGCAGTTGCCCCGACGCCAAGGCCTGTTCCAGCTGCGCCATGAGCGAAGGCTCACGGCGCAGCCAATCGACCTGAGCCAATGATGACCAGGGCATGTCTTCGTGCAACAGCCAGTCCACCTGATGACCTACCCAGGCGAGGGCGGCAGCCGCCGTGGCGGCACTCAGCTCGCTACCGTGCAGTAATACCCGCATTCAAAGGCTCTCCATGGCAAACAACCGTCGATAAAATAGGGGGTTGGGCATCATGCCTCGCTCCTTTTCATGCGTTCCGCTCCGGGAGTGGTTAGAATACTCCCATACTCAACGATAGAAGGGTGATGGGCAAGGCATTGCCCTCTCCACTTTATTGCCGACTTGCTCAGGGAGCCATACCATGTCATCGACTCTTCAGGATAGCACCACTGACCGCCTACAGGGCAACGTTGATGCGGCAGAAGTTGCCAAATTTGAAGCACTTGCCAGCCGCTGGTGGGATCCTCACAGTGAGTTCAAGCCACTGCACGACATCAACCCTTTGCGGCTGGACTTCATTGATGCTCGCGCTGGCCTGGCAGGCAAACAAGTGCTGGATGTAGGTTGTGGGGGCGGCATCTTGAGCGAAGCCATGGCGCACCGTGGCGCACGCGTGACCGGTATCGACATGGGCGAAGCACCGCTGGGAGTGGCAAGACTGCACGCTGAAGAGAGTGGTGTGGCTATCGACTACCAGCACATCAGTGTCGAAGCACTGGCAGCCCAGCAGCCTGGCACGTTCGATGTGGTCACCTGCATGGAGATGCTGGAGCACGTGCCAGACCCGGCTTCTATCATCCGTGCCTGCAGTCAACTGGTGCGGCCAGGCGGCCACGTGTTCTTTTCTACGCTGAACCGCACGCCCAAGTCCTACGCCTTCGCTATCGTCGGTGCCGAATACCTGCTCAAGCTACTTCCCCGTGGCACCCACGACTATGCAAAATTCATTCGCCCCTCCGAAATGGCCCACTGGGCGCGTAGCGCCTCGCTGGAAGTGCGTGAGCAGAGCGGTTTGACCTATAACCCGCTGACACGACACTACCGCCTGGTGGCCCATGACGTATCGGTCAACTACATGATGCACTGTCGCAAGGTGAGCGAATAGATGCGCCCTTCTGCCCCCCACGCCGTGATCTTCGACCTGGATGGCACGCTGGTGGACACAGCGCCGGATCTGGCCGCCGCCACCAATGCCTTGAGAGCCCACCATGGCCTCGCGGCCCTGCCCTTCGAACAGATTCGCGGGCAGGTCTCCAATGGTGGCAGTGCTCTGGTCTCGCTGGCTCTGGGTCTTGACAGCGGCAGTGACGAGCATGAGCAGGCGCGTGACTTTCTACTCGATGCCTACGAGCAGAAAGTCGCCGTACACAGCCGCCTGTTTTCTCCGCTGGACGTGTGGCTGCATGCCTGGCAAGAACGCGCTCGCCCTTGGGGAATCGTCACCAACAAACCAAGGCGCTATACCGTTCCGTTATTGGATGCCTTGGAACTCACACCTGGGGCACTGCTGTGTGCCGATGACCTGAGCGTCAAGAAACCCGCCCCCGAGCCTCTATGGGAAGCTGCCAAGCGGTTGGGCGTAGCGCCTGAGCGTTGTTGGTACATAGGCGATCATGTCAGGGACATGCAGGCAGCGCGAGCGGCTGGCATGCTGGCCGTAGCGGTAGGCTATGGCTACATCAGCGAAGAGGACGACTACCAGCGATGGCCTGCCGATGTCTGGTTTGCGACGTGCGAGGAGCTGGTGGCCGCGTTAGACGACCACCGCTCCCAGTGACATGCTCATCGGCCCATGGGGCCGATGGCGCACTTGCTGCATCCTTCAGGCAAATCAACTACGCGGCGGCTGGGCATCGTACTTCTGGCCGCTGACCCCTTGGCTGTCCGGGCCCATCAGCCATAGGTAGGTGGGCATGATCTCTTCTGGCGTGCGCAGCGTCAGCGGGTCTTCGCCAGGATAGGCCGAACGCCGCATCTGGGTTCGCGTGGCACCAGGATTGAGCGTGTTCACCCGCACATGCGGCTGATTTTCGAGCTCGTCTGCCAGCACTTCCATAAACCCTTCGGTGGCAAACTTGGAGACTGAGTAGGCGCCCCAATAAGCACGACCTTTACGACCGACGCTAGAGGAGGTAAAGATCACCGACGCGTCATCAGACGCCTGCAGCAGCGGCAACAGCGCCTGCGTCATCCAGATGGGGCCGTTGATGTTCACCTGCATGACCTGTTCCCACAGCTCGGGATTGTACTGGTCGAAGGGGGTGATACGGCCCAACAGCCCTGCATTGTGCAACAAACCATCCAGCCGACCGAACTCGTTGTTCAACGTCTCGGCCATGTCGTGGAAGTCTTTTAACGTAGCGCCTTCGAAGTTCAACGGGAAAATGGCTGGCTGAGGACCGCCTTGAGCTTCGATTTCATCGTAAACGCGTTCCAGCTTGGCAATGGTACGACCAAGCAAAATCACGGTTGCCCCATGTTTGGCATACTCAAGCGCTGCAACACGCCCTATGCCATCGCCCGCACCGGTTACCAACACGACGCGGTTTTCAAGCAAGCCAGGCGCTGGTTGATAGTCGATTTTGCAGTTCATGAGGATTCCTTGATCCAAGAAAGCCGATTAACCGGCTGATTGACGGAGAAAATCATTGGCAAGGCCAGCAGCGCTGCTTTGCGGGTAGTCGTCACGCACTTGCTCCAACAGCTCACGACTGCGTGCCGCTTCCCCTTTACGCGCCTTGACCAGTCCCAGCTTGTAAAGCGCATCAGGCACTTTGGAGCTGCCACTGTATTGCTCGATGACACGTGTAAAGGCCTGATCTGCCGCGTCCAACTCACCTTCTGCCGCGTACAGTTCGCCCAGCCAGTAATGGCCATTGGCAGTCAGGCTGCTGTCCGGGTGGTCGGCCACGAACGATTCGAAAGCCGCAATGGCATCGCCGAACTGGCGCGCCTGCACATGAGCAAAGGCAGCCTGGTAATCGGCCTGAGCGTCGTCACTGACGTTGCGGGTCGATGGGGCCTGGGCCACCTGCTCGGCAACTTCCGGTTCGACTTGGGGCGTGGACTGCTCGATCTGACTGGGACCGCTGCTCATCAGGCGGTCTTCGATATCCAGATACTGCTGCTGAGACTGTCTACGCAGCTGTTCCAACTGGTGACGCAGCTCTTCGATCTGCCCCCGCAGCTGCTGGATTTCCTGCTGGTGCTCTTGAACCTGATTGAACAGCACCAGGTTGCCACCCGAGGACTCTTGACGCTGCGTCTGTTGGTAGAAACCCGAAGAACCAGAAGAGAGATCTTGCACCAGCGGCTGCTGAGCAACGGCGGAGGCAGTAAACAGGGATAAGGGCAATACGGACAGCGGGAGCACCAAGGCTCCCGCACCGCACAGCCTCTCAAAATAGCGTTTGAGACTGTGATTCATTGATAGCTCCGAAAGGCCATTGGCGTGCCTGATGACAGGCACGCCAACGCTATCAGTAGTTGAAGACTACGCGACGGTTCTGAGAGTAAGCACTTTCGCTCTGACCGCTCACTGCCGGACGCTCTTCACCGTAGCTGACAACGCTCATCTGTGAAGGAGAAACGCCCTGAATGTTCAGGAAGCGCTGCACGGCTCCGGCACGACGCTCGCCGAGGGCCATGTTGTATTCACGCGTACCGCGCTCGTCGGTATGGCCATGCAGAACGACGCGTGCGTTCGGGTTGGCACGCAGGTAGCGAGCGTGGGCCATGACGACGGACTCATATTCGCTCTTGATGGTATCGCGGTCAAAATCGAAGTAGATGGTACGCACTTCGGGAATACGCGAGTCGGCTTGCTGACCAGCACCCGAGCCAGTGGTGGAACCATACTGACCACCCGCACCTGCGCCCGACGTGCCAGACCCTACGCTGCTGCCAGACTGGCTGCCGTAGGCGTCCCCGTCCTGGGATCCGCCGGTGCTGGAACAGCCAGCGATAACTACGATAGATAACGCTACTGCCAATGAGCGAGCCAACGGCTTAAGTTGCATAATCAGACTCCTTGCCTGAAAACAGAGTTTAGTGCTGTTCATTCGTTAATTTAAAAAAGGTGACCATGCAGGGTCACGCACTTCGCCTTGTGCTGCTGGCAGCCTGAACGATGAACGGCCATCGGCTGAAACGGCACTGAGCACACCCGCACTACCCTGCTGGGTAGCGAAGATTACCATGGTACCGTTCGGTGCAACACTAGGAGATTCATCTCTTGTCGATTCGCTCAAGACCACTAAGCGACCACCCCCAAGATCCTGCTTGGCAACCTGATAACCCCGGCTTGAACGATGGATGAAGAAGATCTCTTCACCGTCGGGAGAGAAGCGGGCACGGGCATTATAGTTACCTGTGAACGTAATGCGATTAGTTTCGCCACTACCCAGCGAATATTGATAAATCTGCGGCCCACCGCTGCGGTCAGAAGTAAAAATCAGGCTGCGGCCATCGGGTGACCATGCTGGCTCGGTGTCGATACTGTTGCTTTGGGTGACACGCTCCACGGAGCGGTTGGCCACATCCAGAATGTAGATTTCAGGCTGACCATCCTTTGACAGCGACATGGCAATGCGACGGCCATCGGGCGACCAGGTAGGCGCGCCATTGATGCCGTCGAACGACGTCGCCTGCACACGCTGGCCGGTGGCCACGTCCTGAATGTAGATGGCGGCCTGGCCAGACTCGAAAGACACATACGCCAGTTTACGTCCATCCGGTGACCATGCTGGCGACATGATGGGCTGGTCAGAGGTCAGCACTTGCTGGCTTCTGCGGCCATCGGCATCGGCCACGTAGAGGCCGAACTGCATGTTGTCGCCCACGCCTTGCGCAGTCACATAGGCAATGCGCGTGGAGAATGCGCCACGAATATCCGTGATCGCTTCGAAGATCTCATCGCTGATATAGTGCGCCGCACCACGCAGATCATTACTGTTGGCGGTGACGGTTTCACTCAGGATAGGACGCTGACCACTGATATCCATCAGGTCGAACTGCAGCTCATAGCCACTGCCCGATTGGCGCGCTCGGCCTACTACCAGATAGCGGACATCCAATGAACGCCAGGTGCCGAACTGAACGTCGCTGGCCTGGCTGGGGCGCTCGAACATGGCGCCTCTATCCAGCGGTGAAAAGTAGCCGCTGCGCTCGAGGTTGTCCTGGATGATCTGAGCCACGTCTTCCGGGAAGCCTTCGCCTCCCTCGAACGGGACCACGCCAATGGGCAGCGCACGGTCACTGCCACGGGTTATTTCAATGGTCAGGTTTGCGCTTGCCACACTGCTGATCAACAGCAGTACGCAAAAAAGCCACACTTTGCTCAACGTTTGCATCAGCGAACATCCCCCGGGGTAAATCGCAGATTAAATTGACGTAAATTGCGCTGCTGATCCGCTGGCAAGTCGCGTAACTCGCCAAACGGTGCTGCATGTTCGACCGCCTGCATTGCCGACCGGTCAAAGGCACTGTCGCCACTTGAAGTGACCACCGATGTGGCAAGCAGTTCGCCCGATGGTCCAAGCCTTACCTGTATGGTAGCACTCATCGAGTTGCTTGCTCCCGGCGGAATGACCCAGGCCTGCTCAACGGCTCGCCGCACGATGTTGATAAAGCTGTTTGCCGCCTGCTGGGCCTGCTGAGCATTGGCAGCCGCTTCGGCTTCACCCGCCAACTGGCGCTGCATGGCCGCTTCTGCCGCTTCGGCAGCACGTCGCTCCTCAGCCTCACGCTGACGCTGGGCTTCGGCTTCCCGCTGACGCTGGGCTTCTGCTTCAGCCTCCCGCTGGCGTTGGGCTTCTGCTTCAGCCTCCCGCTGACGTTGGGCTTCTGCTTCGGCTTCCCGCTGACGTTGGGCTTCTGCTTCGGCTTCCCGCTGGCGTTGGGCTTCTGCTTCGGCCTCCCGCTGGCGCTGGGCTTCTGCTTCGGCTTCCCGCTGGCGCTGGGCTTCTGCTTCGGCTTCCCGCTGGCGCTGGGCTTCTGCTTCGGCTTCCCGCTGGGCTTCCGCCTCGGCTTGGCGTTGGGCTTCTGCTTCTTCCCGGGCGCGCTGCTCAGCGGCCTGCTCTTCTGCTGCCCGCTGAGCTTCCTGCTCGCGCCGCTGGGCCTCTGCTTCGGCCTCGGCCTGGGCTTCGGCCAGCTCACGGGCTTGCTGCTCTGCACGGGCTGCGGCTTCTGCCTCGCGCTGTGCCGCCGCGGCAGCCTCTGCTTCAGCTGCCTGCTCTGCGGGGCTAGGTGCTTCAGGTGCTGGCTCGCTCTCGGCCGGCTCGGTCGCACTGTTCAGCGCGGCCTGCTGCTCGGTGACCTGCTGCGCCTGATCGGTAAAGGTTTCCGTGCTGACAAAAGTGGCCTGCACGATCGATGAGGAGTCGGGCTCTGCAGGCGTGCTGGGTAGCCGAATCAGCGTGAACGCAATCACGACGAGATGCACGCCAATCGCCAGAACCGTCGGCAATGTGTAGCCGACATCCTGGGGGTCGCGTGGTGGTTTCACTGCCATCGGTGACTCGCCCTTAGCCATCTTGCGGCGGCTCTGAGAGCAGCCCAACGTTCGCCACACCAGAGCGTTGCAGGGTGCTCATCAACATGACGACCTGGCCATAAGGCACGCTACGGTCGCCCCTGACCATGACAGGGGTGCCAGGTCGCCGTTGGAGAATGGCAATGACGCGTTCGGAAATCTGCTCCAAAGAGACATTGCTGGTGTCTTCACCCAAGGTGATGAAGTAGCCACCGTCACGATCCACCGAAATGATGATCGGATCACTGTCTTCTTGAGTCTCGATAGGTTCCGAAGTGACCTGCGGCAAATCCACCTGCACGCCTTGCGTCAACATGGGCGCCGTGATCATGAAAATGACCAGCAGCACCAGCATGACATCGATGAAGGGGACGACATTGATCTCCCCCATGGGCTTTTTCTTGCCGCCGCGATTAAACGAACCTTGCATGACGAACTCCTTTAGCGGGCATCGGGCTTGCCGTCGCGACCTTGCAAGTTGCGATGCAGGATCGCATGGAATTCTTCAGCAAAATTTTCGTACTTGCCCAACAGGCGAGAGGCTTCGTTGGAAAGGCGGTTATAGAAGATAACGGCAGGAATCGCTGCCAGAAGGCCCATGGCGGTGGCGATCAGGGCTTCGGCAATCCAGGGCGCAACGGTGGCCAAAGTGGCTTGCTGGGTCATGGAAAGCGACTGGAACGAGCCCATGATGCCCCACACCGTACCAAACAGGCCGACGTAAGGGCTGACCGATGCCACGGTGGCCAGAAAAATCAGGTGCTGGGTAAGGCGATCCTCTTCCCGCGACCAGGCAACGCGCATGCTGCGCTGAACGCCTTCAAGGATCGTGTCGGCGTTACGCGTCTTGGGCATCAGACGGTTGAACTCGCGAAAGCCGGACTGGAAGATATGCTCCGCGCCGTGGCGTGGGTCATCGGCAGGAATTTCGCGGTACAGTTCATTGAGGTCGACACCCGACCAGAATGACTCTTCGAATTGATTGTACTCCTGCTTGGCACGACGCAATGCCATGCTGCGCTGGAAAATCACCACCCAAGAGAGGATCGACCCCACCACCAGCAGTAACATGACGAGCTGCACGACGGTGCTGGCACTCATTATCAAGTGGGGTATGGACATGGTGTTATCGTTCACAGTTGCCCTCTTCAATCTATTGGCGTCGACATGGCGACATGGGTAGCGGTGGTCATTTCACCGGGTTTAGCTAGCACGAGATCACACTGAAGGTCGGCTAGTGAGCCGACACAGAAAGATCGAGCGATGCAGGCCACGCTTTGGGCCGTAAGGTATCAGCGCTCAAACAGGCTATCTCGACTGTGGCGGAGCACAAGAGTTCCTTGTCTCGCCACACCTGCTGCTCGAATGTCATTCGACAACGGCCTTGATTGGCCATGGTGGCCGTTACGGTCAGCGCATCGTCGAGACGTGCTGGCTTGGCATAGCGGCAGGCAATGCGGTATACCACTAGCTGCGTCCCTTCGTCTAGCAGCGTTTGCTGATTCAGCCCCAATTCTCTCAACCATTCACTGCGGGCGCGTTCCATAAACTTCAGATAGTTAACGTAGTAGACAATACCGCCCGCGTCAGTATCTTCTATGTAAACGCGCACTGGCATCGCAAAACCATCGGTCATGGCCGCCGCTCCCCTTCTGCATTCATGGCACTGTCGGGCACTATACGCTCGAAATGTTGCCACGCCTGGCGCGTCACCACCCGACCACGTGGCGTACGCATCATCAGGCCCTGCTGAATCAGGTAAGGCTCGATCACGTCCTCGATGGTATCGCGCTCCTCGCCAATCGCCGCCGACAGCGAATCGACCCCGACAGGCCCACCGTCGAACTTGTCGATCATGGCCAGCAGCAGGCGGCGATCCATATGGTCCAGGCCATGATGGTCGACGTTGAGCATGTTCAAGGCGGCATCGGCAAGGGTCACATCGACCACCCCGTTGCCCTTGATCTCGGCATAGTCACGTACGCGGCGCAGCAGGCGATTGGCGATGCGAGGCGTCCCCCGCGAGCGACGTGCAATTTCCACCGCGCCTTCTCGGCTGGTTTCCACCCCTAGCAGGCGTGCCGAACGGGCGACGATTTCCGTCAGCTCTTCGAGATTGTAGAACTCCAGACGCTGGACGATACCGAAGCGATCGCGCAGCGGCGAGGTCAGCAGCCCTGCTCGCGTGGTCGCTCCCACCAGCGTAAAGCGGGGAAGGTCGAGCTTGATGGAGCGCGCCGCAGGTCCTTCGCCAATCATGATGTCGAGCTGAAAGTCTTCCATGGCGGGATAGAGGACCTCTTCCACCACGGGCGAAAGGCGATGTATCTCATCGATGAACAGAACGTCACCCGGCTCCAGGTTGGTCAGCATCGCAGCCAGATCCCCGGCCCGCTCGAGCACCGGCCCGGAAGTCGACTTCAGGCCGACCCCCATTTCGGTGGCGATGATATTGGCCAGCGTGGTCTTGCCAAGGCCTGGTGGGCCAAACACCAGCGTGTGGTCGAGGCTCTCTTCCCGCAATCTGGCCGCGCCAATAAAGATTTCCAGCTGCTCACGGACTCGGGGCTGGCCAATGTAGTCCCGAAGGCGCTTGGGCCGAATGGCGTGATCGATGCGAACTTCCCCGTGCTCCGGTTCAGCGGCGATCAATCGGTCATGTTCTAGCATGGCAACTCTTCTACTGGATCTGATCAACGCCGGAGCGACACGAGGTCCGGCACGCGGTGTATCAAGTGGAATTTGCGTTGCGCTCAGCCACTCATGCGCTGAGTCAGCGCCGCCTTGATCAACGCTTCGGTGGATTGATTAGGATCTACATCGGCCAGCATTTTAGCAGCTTCGGTCAGCTTGTAGCCGAGGCTGACCAGCGCTGCCTCTGCATCGGCCAAACTGTCGCGCGGGGCTGGACGGCCACTGGTGGCCTCCAGGGCCAACGGGGCGTGGCTCTGCTCCCAGTCGGGAAAGCGATCACGCATGTCGATGATCAGCCGTTCGGCCGTCTTTTTGCCCACCCCAGGCAAACGGGTCAATGCCTTGCTGTCATCGTCACGCACGCAGCGCATGAAGGCGTCCTCATCCATCCCCGAGAGAATCGCCAGCGCCAGTTTGGGGCCTACACCACTGACCTTGATCAAGGCGCGAAACAGCGCACGCTCATGCTCACGGCCGAAGCCATACAGCAAATGGGCATCGTCGCGAATGGTCAAGTGCGTATATAACGAGACGTTTTCACCTGGCGCAGGCAGCGCCACCAGCGTGTTCATGGAGGCTTCCAGTTCGTAGCCAACGCCATGGACATCCACCACGATCCAGGGGGGATGCTTCTCGATCAATAAACCAGTTAACCGACCAATCATAGGGGTGCTCGCGGGTAGTGAAAACGGTAAGCCACTATAAAGCGACTCTGTACAGATGACCAGTAACGGCTATAGCCGCCAACGCCCCGTAGAGCGTCGTTTACCCTGCTTGGCCGCGGGGGGAACTCGACCACTTCCGGTGAACGCGTGGGTCAAGGCAATGGCCAGCGCGTCGGCCGCATCGGCTTGAGGCGTGGCGGTCAACTGCAACAGCGTCGTCACCATGTGCTGCACCTGTGTTTTCTCGGCACCCCCATGTCCCGTGACGGCCTGCTTGATATGCCGGGCAGCATACTCGGAAATACTCAGCCCATGGTTGGCCAGGCATACCAGCGCGGCGCCTCGAGCTTGGCCCAGCTTTAGCGCCGAGTCGGCATTCTTGGCCATGAACACACGCTCTACCGCGACTGCTTCAGGTCGATACAGGCCGATCACTTCCCCGAGCCCGGCATAGATCTGCGCCAAACGCTGCTCCAGCGCCCCATCAGAGGTACGTATACAGCCGCTGGCCACATAGCGAGGCTTCATGCCGATCAGGTCAATGACGCCGTAGCCGGTAATCCGTGACCCAGGGTCGATCCCCATGATTCGAACGACTGCCACGGACTGATGTCCTTCCATGTACTGACTCCTGGTAACGCGATGGCAGATAAGGTGACACATAACAAAACACCGACGCAGAGCGTCGGTGTTGGCTACCTCTGGCAGGCGACAGAGCGTTTACTCGCCTGTGGTCTCCGCCTTGGCCTTTTGGCGCAGTCGAATGCTCAGCTCCTTGAGCTGCTCAGGGCTGACTTCGCCGGGGGCGTCGGTCATCAAGCAGCCAGCGCTTTGCGTTTTCGGGAAGGCGATCACTTCACGGATGGTTTTGGCACCGACCATCAGCATGACCAGGCGATCCAGACCGAAAGCCAAACCACCATGGGGCGGTGCACCGTACTGCAAGGCATCCAGCAGGAAGCCGAATTTCTCCTGCGCTTCCTCCTGGCCAATCCCCAGAATGTCGAATACGGTGCTTTGCATGGACTGATCGTGGATACGAATGGAACCACCGCCCAGCTCGGTACCGTTCAATACCATGTCGTAAGCACGCGATAGTGCGGCGGCCGGGTTGGCCTTGAGCTCTTCCGGCGTGCAGGAAGGCGCCGTGAAGGGATGGTGCAGCGGGCTCAGGCGGCCTTGATCATCGGCTTCGAACATCGGGAAATCGACCACCCAGAGCGGCGCCCAGGGCTGGGTATACATGGCCAGATCAGCGCCCAGCTTGACACGCAGT
Organism: Vreelandella hamiltonii; assembly: GCF_014651775.1. GTDB lineage: Bacteria > Pseudomonadota > Gammaproteobacteria > Pseudomonadales > Halomonadaceae > Vreelandella > Vreelandella hamiltonii. The sequence continues at coordinate 58,876 of NZ_BMXN01000005.1, read as the reverse complement.
GCGCCGATGGCTTCGTTGACGATGCGCGTTTTGTCGGCACCGAAGAAGATGATGTCGCCATCTTCTGCACCCACGCGATCGAGCAGTTCCTCGACGACGTTCTCCATGAACTTGACGATGGGCGACTGCAGGCCTTCCAGCCCTTTGGCGCGCTCGTTGACTTTGATCCAGGCCAGGCCCTTGGCGCCGTAGATACCGACGAATTTGGTGTATTCGTCGATCTCTTTGCGCGACAGCTTCGCTCCACCCGGCACACGCAAGGCAGCTACACGGCCATCTTCCGCGCTGGCAGGACCAGAGAACACCTTGAAATCCACCTGCTGCATCAGGTCATCGACATCCGTCAGCTCCAACGGAATGCGCAGATCCGGCTTGTCGGAGCCGAAGCGATCCATGGCTTCCTGCCAAGTCATGCGCGGGAACTCCGGCAGCTCGACATCCAGCACTTCCTGGAACAGCTGGCGGATCATGGCTTCGGTGATGCCCATGATATCGTTTTCCTCGACGAACGAGGCCTCGATATCGATCTGGGTAAACTCTGGCTGACGGTCGGCACGCAGGTCTTCGTCACGGAAGCACTTGGCAATCTGGTAGTAGCGGTCAAAGCCCGCCACCATCAGCAGCTGCTTGAACAGCTGCGGCGACTGCGGCAGTGCAAAAAAGCTACCCGCATGGGTGCGGCTCGGCACCAGGTAGTCGCGGGCACCTTCGGGTGTCGCGCGGGTCAGGATGGGCGTTTCGATGTCCAGAAACCCCTGGCCTTCGAGAAACGCACGAACGCTGTGCGAAATACGTGAACGCAGGCGCAGCTTCTCGATCATGTCCGGCCGGCGCAGGTCGATGTAACGATGCTTCAAGCGCACCTCTTCACCCACCTTGCCATGCTCGTCCAGCTGGAAAGGCGGCGTGAGGGCAGTGTTGAGCACCTCGACTTCCTTGGCCAGCACTTCGATCATGCCAGTCGGCATGTTGGGGTTCTGAGTGCCTTCGGGACGCAGGCGAACACGCCCTGTAATACGCAGAACATATTCACTGCGCGCACGGTCGGCATTAGCAAACGCCTCGGCGGTATCGGGGTCGACGACGAATTGCGCAATCCCATCGCGGTCGCGCATGTCGAGAAAGATAACCCCACCGTGATCACGACGGCGATGTACCCAACCGCAGACGGTGACCGTTTGATCCACCAATGTTTCGTTCAGCTGGCCGCAATAATGGCTGCGCATGTCTCTTCCTGTTCTGTTGCGTGACTATGTAAGGGGTCGCCAACTACCTCGGCTGACCGCCGCGGCTAAGCCGCGGCGCCTTTGCTGGGGGATGGCGTGCTGGTGTCGCTGGACGAAGAGCCAGCCGAGCCACCGCCAGCAGCAAGGTTCTTTTTGCTACCGGTTTTGAAATCGGTTTCGTACCAGCCGCCACCGGCCAGACGAAAGCCTGCCGCAGACACCAGCCGTTCGAGGTCATCCTGCTGGCAAGCGGGGCATTGAGTCAGCGGATCAGCGCTGACCTTCTGTAGTTTTTCCATGCGATGGCCGCAGGCCTTGCACTCGTACTCATAGATAGGCATGTTGAGGGCTCCTGAAAAGCACAACGTCAACAGACTGATATTTACAGAAAAGTGGCGAACGACTAGGCCGCCGAGCTGACAATATGTGGCCTGCTGGGATAAATTCCAAGACTGCGGTTGATAGCGCGAACATTATACCCTTTTGTGCCCCCTGCCGGGCAAGGCCAAGCGCCACTTGGCAGCCAATGGAGAAAACAACATGCCTCATGCGGTAATGCTGGATGCAGAAAGCCTGGGCCCCCATATCGACCTGACGCCGATTCGTGAGGCCGTCGATCACCTGGAAACCTATCAACAAAGCACCCCAGAGCAGGCCCGCGAGCGCCTGAAAAACGCGGATATTGCCATCGTCAACAAGGTCACACTGGACGCCGACACGTTGTCGCAGTTGCCTTCGCTACGGCTGATCTGCGTCCTGGCCACGGGATTGAACAATATCGATCTTGACGCAGCCAAAGCTCATGGCATCGTCGTCAAGAACGTCTCCGCCTACGGCACGGCCAGTGTCTCTCAGCACACTCTAATGCTGATGCTGTCGCTGGCCAATCGCCTGCCGCGCTATCAGGCAGATATCGCCGCAGGAGCTTGGCAGAAAAGTGATTTCTTCTGCCTTCAGAACCACCCGACGCTGCAGCTGGCTGGCAAGCAACTGGTCATGGTAGGCAGTGGCGAACTGGGCTCGGAAGTCGCTCGTCTGGCCGAGGCCTTCGGCATGCAAGTGACCTTCGCCGCGCGTCCTGGCAACGAAGCCGCCGATAAGCGCCCGGCTCTGGACGACCTGCTGCCCAACGCCGATGTCATCAGCCTGCACTGCCCCCTGAACGACGACACACGACATTTGATCAATCAAGCGCGTTTGGCCAAGGCCAAGCCTTCACTGCTGCTGGTCAACTGCGCGCGCGGCGGCATCATCGACGAAGAGGCCGCTCTGGAGGCGCTGCGCAAAGGAGCGCTGGGCGGGCTGGCCGTTGACGTGCTGCCCGCCGAGCCCCCCCGCCAGGGGCATGCGTTGCTGGATGCCTTGGCAGCAGGAGAGCCGCTCAATTTGATCGTCACGCCGCATAACGCCTGGATCACCCCCGAAGCGCGTCAGAACATCGTCTTGCTGTCGGCGAAAAACATCACTGACTGGCAGGCAGAGCAGTCCGCCTGAGGCGGCAATACGTCAAAACGTCGCAAAATGACCAGAAGCGTGATGTAGGGCCAGGGGTTCCATTGATACGTGGGTCACCCTGGCCCCTTGAACCTTCCCAGGCACCATTCCACGCAGACAGCACTGCGACAATGGCAACCTCCTGTTCATCAAAGCAATTCTTGGCGTACCAATACCGCACTGTTGCGGGGCACCAGAGGGCGCCCTCGGCGCAGCAGCAGCGAACGGGTAAACGATGCACCGAACAACAGTATCAAGGAACTGTAGTAGACCCACAGCAGGATCATCACTACCGAGCCCGCGGCACCATAGGTAGATGCGGTGGCCGTATAGGCCAGATAGATGGCGATCAGGCTGCGGCCTATCGTGAACAGAATCGCCGTCACCAGCGCGCCGATCAGCACGTCCTGCCAACGCAATACCACATCGGGCAGCACTTTGAAGATAGTGGCAAACAGCAAGGTCACCATGGCCAGCGAAATGAGCGACTCGGCAGTGGTAGTGACGATGGTCGCGATGGGCAGCAGGTCACTGGTGGCGTGCAGCATGCTGCGCAGGAAAACGCCCAGCACCAGAGAAACGAGCAGAATGAAGCCAATCGAAAGCACGACGGTCAGCGACAGCAGGCGCGTCTTGATGAAAATGAAGGCGCTGTTGCTGGTAGGCTTGGCCGTGACGCCCCAGATGGTATTGAGTGAAAACTGCATCTGAGCAAAGACCGTGGTGGCACCCACCAGGAGCGCAACCACCCCTAAGACAGTAGGCAGAAGCCCGGACTCTTCGATACGCGACTGGGCAACCGCCTGTTCCACCGCCTGGGCAGCCTCGGCCCCTAACGTGCCTTGAAGCTGTGTCACGATTTGCCCTTGAGCAGCATCTTCCCCCAGCACCACCCCGATCACGGTGACGGCAATGATGATCGTCGGAGCCAGCGAAAAAAGCGTATAGAACGCCAGCGAACCAGCGTAGCTGAAGGCATTGCGCTCCAGCCATAGAGAGATTGCATCTTGTACCACGTTCCACCAGAAAACGAGCGTGCGCTTCAGCATAGTTATTCCCTTTAAAACCATTCCCAGCGTCCTTTTTTATAACGCCACTATCACTATCAATAGGTAAGCATACCGAATGAAACCGTTGAGCGCAGGGTTTGATGCATTGCACAGAAGTGACTCACTGACCATAATGGCCACGCCTGATGGCCAACTGACCAGCGCGCAAGGACACCCCATGACACCGGATGCTGCCCTCTCCCCTTCGAACCATGAGTTTGACTGCCTAGTCTTCATTGGTCGTTTTCAGCCGCCACATCTGGGGCATTTGGCCATCATCCGCGAAGCGCTCAAACAGGCGCGTCAGGTCATCGTCATGGTCGGCTCTTCGTGGCAAGCGCGTTCGTTACGCAATCCCTGGCACTTCAATGAACGCCAAGCCATGATCCGCTCGGGATTCGACGAAGCCGAGAACCGCCGCCTGGAAATCACGCCCCTGCTGGATGCCCTTTACAATGACGATGTCTGGGTGCGGGATGTGCAACGCAAGGTGCGTGACCTGGCTACCCCCGCCAAGGCTCGTCTGCCACGTATCGGACTGATCGGAGCCAGCCGTGGCCAATCGAGCTACTATCTTTCGCTGTTTCCTCAGTGGGAATCGGTCAGCGTTCCGCTGGTGGAAGGCATTTCAGCCAGCCAGATTCGAGAACGGCTGTTTCGCTCCCCGGACGCCACCGGCGACTATCTGAGCACTGGCGCTTATCATGATCTTCCCCCGGGGGTGGTCAGAAGCGTAGGACAGTTCTGCAAGGGTGATGCTTATCATCAGTTGCTGGAGGAGCAGCATTTGCTGGACCAGTATCGCCAGGCCTGGGCAAAAGCCCCTTACCCGCCCATCTTCGTGACGGTAAATGCCGTGGTGGTGCAATCTGGCCATGTATTGCTGGTGAAGCGCACTGCCGCCCCTGGCAAGGGGCTGTTCGCGCTGCCCGGCGGCTTCATCAACCCTCACGAACGCTTGCTGGATGCCTGCCTGCGCGAGCTGCGCGAACGCTTGCGGCTCAAAGTGCCGGAACCGGTGCTGAAGGGCTCGCTACGCGGCCAGCGTCTGTTCGATGAGCCACACCGCAGTTGGCGAGGGCGAACGCTCGCCGAAGCTTTCTATTTTGCGCTGACCCCCGACCAGCAGCTACCTCGCCTGAAGCCGGTCAAAGGCGGCGAGCATGCCCGCTGGGTGGCGTTGGCCGACCTGGAGCCGGAAAGTCTGTTTGAAGACCACTTCTTCATCATTCAAAACTTTCTAGGGCTACCGGCCAACCTGGGCGGCGTTTAGCCCTGCAGAAAATCGCGCGGCAGCTTCATCATTTGCCGCCATAGGCGCTCTACCCCGGGCTTGTGCACCAGCGAGCAACGATACAAACGGATTTCCAGAGGAATATCCCACCCCTCATCTCCTGCCCGAACCAGCCGACCGCTCTTCAGCTCTTCACGGATGCAGAAATCGGGAATCCAGGCCACGCCGACTCCTTGCAACACCATGCCCTTCAGGCCCTCGGCCATGGCCGTTTCGTACACCGTGCGCAGCTTCATGCGTAGCGGATCGTTCTTCAGCAGCATGCGCACGCTACGCCCCAGGAAAGCACCCTGTGTGTAGGCCAGGTAGGGAATCGACTGATCACGCAGCAGCGAGAACAGCGGCTTGCCCTGCTCATCAGGGAGCGACACGGGCAACATCTTGACCTTGCCAATCGAAAAAGACGGGAACACTTCGGCGTCCAGCTGCATGGTGGCAAACGGGTCATAGTAAGCCAACATGAGGTCACAGTTGCCTTCCCGCAGAACGTGAATCGCCTCGCCCACATTCATGGCCACCAACCGCGTCGGCAGTTCGCCCAAACCCTTCTGCAGCCGCGAGATCCAGGGCGGATAAAAACTCAACGCCAAGGAGTGCGCGGCCACGATATCCAGCGCCTCGTTGGCAATCGAGAGGCCACGCAAATGGCTGAGTGATTCATTGAGTTGCTCTACCAGGTTGCGCGCAGTGACCAAAAAAAGCTGGCCTTCCGAGGTGAGCCCTATGGGTGTCGTCGAGCGGTCCACCAAAGTGACTCCCACCGCTTGTTCCAGCGCCCTGATGCGACGACTAAAGGCAGGTTGGGTCACATGGCGCTGCCTGGCAGACGCAGAAAAACTGCGCGTGTTGGCCAGTGCCACAAAATCTTCTAACCATTTTGTTTCAAGATTCACCCAACACTCCCTTTGTTTATTGGTTCTTTGTGATCGCGGCTGGCCCAGCGGCTACTGGACGGGTGACATCAGGTACGCGGCGCGGGATACGACTTTTTTCCACATTGGCCGCTGGCTGACTTCATCGAGGGTAACGCGTCGACACTGGGCGAAATCGGCTTCCAGCATCTCGGCCACCTGTCGGGTAAAATCAGCGCTTGGTATGAAGGCGGTAATCTCGAAATTCAATCTGAACGAGCGATTATCCAGATTGACCGTGCCGACGGCAGACGAGCTGTTGTCGATAAGCATGACTTTTTGATGTAGAAAGCCAGGCTGATAACGGTATATTTTCACACCTGCCTTGAGCATGTCGGGCAAGAACGAGAACGCCGACAGGAAGACCAGCAAGTGATCCGGCCGCTCCGGGATCATCACACGCACATCTACACCGCGCATGGCCGCCAGTCTCAATGAATCCTGGACGCCTTGGTCGGGCACGAAATACGGGCTGGTGACCCAGAAACGTTCGTTGGCACTGTGAATCAACTGCTGCACCAGCAGCCCTGCCGTGTCCTGCTTGTCCGCAGGCCCCGACGGCACGATGACCACCTGTTGGTCATGCCCCGCGGCGGGTGCCGCGTGCCAGTTCAGCGTAATCACTTCCCCTGTGGCCCAGTGCCAATCCTCCCAGAACGCTTCCTGGAGGCCGAGAACGCTAGGACCGTGCAGTAACAGATGAGTATCGCGCCAAGGGCCATGCTTCTTGCTCTGCCCCAGATACTCTGTGCCGACATTGAAGCCGCCAACCCACCCCTGCTCCCCATCCACCACGGCAATCTTGCGGTGGTTGCGGAAGTTGAGCTGGAAGCGGTGTTTGATGCCACGCGACGATCGAAACGGGGTCACTTCGACACCTGCCTGTTTCAGCTCTTTGAAATAACCGTCTCGCAGCTTGCGGCTGCCAATTTCATCGTAGAGAAAATAGACACGCACACCGCGCTGGGCCGCGCCTACGAGATGCTGCTGCAACTCACGTCCCAGCGCATCATCCCGCACGATGAAGAACTGCAGCAACAGATAGTGCCGAGCCTGCGCGATGCCTTCGAACAAGCTGTCGAACGTTGCTTGCCCATCGATCAGCAGCTGCGGGTGATTGCCTCGGGTCAGCGGCATCATCGCCAGCTGCTCAACGGCCTTGATATCGGTATTGGTGGACTCGACCACGTGGGGCTTGATGTTGTGACGATAGCGCACCAAGACTCTGCGCAGCACCGTATCTCTTGCACCGCGTGCGGTCACATAGCCATAGAAGCGGGGGCGTCCAAAAAACCAGTAGGCGGGTAAAGCGATATAGGGAAAGGTCAGCAGTGAAATGATCCACGCGACGGCACCCTGGGATGTCCGACTGGACATCAACGCCATTACTGCCGAGACCATCCCCAGAACGTGGATCATCATGATCGCCGTGCCTAGCAGCCATGAGGCCATTAACGCTTCCTCGTCATCATCAGGACATCTTGCTGTTTTTCTATAGCGACCATGCGGAGAAGCCCCGCCTGGGACGGGGCTTCCGATCACTCATCTGGTCACACAGGTTGCCAATCGGCCATCAGGCCTTTTGGGCAATGATTTCTTTCCACTTGGCAGGCCCCGTCTGGTGCACCGACGTGCCCTGGCTATCGACGGCGACCGTGACCGGCATGTCTTCCACCTCGAACTCATAGATGGCTTCCATTCCAAGGTCCTCGAAGCCTACTACACGAGACTTCTTGATGGCCTGGGCCACCAGATAGGCAGAGCCCCCGACCGCCATCAGATAGACGGCCTGGTTGTCGCGAATCGCGTCGATGGCCGCCTGGCCACGCTCGGCCTTGCCCACCATCCCCAGCAGCCCGGTCTCTTCCAGCATGGTACGGGTGAACTTGTCCATACGAGTGGCGGTCGTTGGCCCTGCTGGCCCCACGACTTCATCACCTACCGGGTCTACTGGCCCGACGTAGTAGATGAAGCGACCTTTCATGTCTACCGGCAGCGGCTCACCTTTGGAGATCATGTCGACCATACGCTTGTGCGCCGCATCGCGTCCGGTCAGCAGTTTACCGTTGAGCAGCAGCGTGTCGCCTGGCTGCCAGGTGCTGACCTCTTCGGGAGTGACCGTATCGAGATTCACGCGCTTGACGTTATCACCCGCTTCACGAGTGATTTCCGGCCAATCTTCCAGCTTGGGAGCTGGCAACGAGACGGCACCGGAACCATCCAGAGTGAAGTGCGCATGACGCGTCGCCGCACAGTTGGGAATGATGGCCACCGGCTTGTTGGCCGCATGGGTGGGATAATCCTTGACCTTGATATCCAGCACCGTGGTCAAGCCGCCCAGCCCCTGGGCACCGATACCACTCTTGTTGATCTTGTCGAACAGCTCCAGACGCAGCTCTTCTGCCCGGTTGCTGGGGCCACGTGCCTGAAGGTCTTGGATGTCGATAGGATCGAGGAGCGCTTCCTTGGCGATTTCCATGGCCTTTTCGGCGGTTCCACCAATCCCGATACCGAGCATGCCGGGCGGGCACCAGCCAGCGCCCATCTTGGGCAACTGTTCCATGACCCAATCCACCACGCTGTCGGAAGGGTTGAGCATGGCAAACTTCGATTTTGCCTCGCTACCGCCGCCCTTCGCTGCCACGTGAATATCGACCTTGTCGCCAGGCACGATCTTGTGATGGATGATGGCGGGCGTATTGTCCTTGGTGTTTTGGCGCTTGCCATCCGGGTCGGCCAGAACCGATGCACGCAGAACGTTATCGGGCAATTGATAGGCCCGGCGCACGCCTTCGTTGATCATGTCATCCAGGCTGAGATCCGCTTCCCAGGTCACGTTCATGCCGACATGCACGAATACCGTCACGATACCGGTGTCCTGGCAGATGGGGCGATGGCCCGTGGCGCACATCCGTGAGTTGATCAGGATCTGAGCAATGGCATCCTTGGCCGCCGGATTCTCTTCGCGCTCATAAGCGGCTGCCATGGCATCGATAAAATCCTTGGGGTGATAGTAAGAGATGTACTGCAGAGCATCGGCAACGCTTTGAATCACGTCGTCCTGGCGAATCACGGTCATGGATGAACAGCTCCTCGGTTATCGTGCTGAGTGCGACCTTCTCGGCCGTCTAAGTGTGCTGGAAGTATACCGTATTGAAACAATCCCGGCAGCCACTACAGGTGCTTCCCACCATGCAGGGGTTAACGCTTTGGTCTGACAGCGAGCCGGCAAGTTAGATAACGGTATAACTATGATAGCGAAACACCCTGACAGTTCGGGCAGCGATAGAGTCGGCGAGAACCGACCATGGTGCGCTCGATGACATCACCACAGCGATGGCAACTGAGTCCAGCCCGCTCGAACACTGCAAAGCGCCACTGCCTGCGAGGTTCTCCTGAGGCCACCGCCTGGGATATCCACTCGGGCAGGTTGGTGACGCCCGCCTGTAGATAGGCCTGCCGGGTGACCTCGATGATAAGCTCGGCCAGTAACGCGAGCTGCGTATCGCTCAGTTCAGCGGGCCGCTGGCGGGGATGCAGCTGGGCGAAAAACAGAATTTCCGAGCGCAGATAATTACCCAGCCCCGCCACCAGGCCCTGATCCAGCAGCAGCGCCCCCAGGCTACGCCGCCGAAAGGCAGGCAACAACAAGCGTTGCCTGACCTGCGCGGGGGTAACCTGTTCGCTCAACAGATCAGGACCAAGCCGCGACAAGAACGGGTGTTGATGCAGGTGCTCTTCATGCCACAAGGAAACATCCGAGGCGCTGTAAAGACTGGCAGACCTGCCCTCCGCGGTCAGTCGGACACGCAACGAGCGCTGGGTACTGGGCGGTCTGTCCTCGGCATGCAGTTTCCAGACGCCATAGAGCTGATTGTGTGAATAGAGCACACGCTGATCGGCAAAGCGAATCAGCATCGCCTTGCCACGGGTATCCACCGCCTGCACGTTGACGCCAATGAGCGATGCCGCATGCGGGGCCAGCTCCGGAAACGCAAACCACACGTCTTCCAGCGTCTTCCCCGCGAGCTGCTTCTCGATACGATCCGCGGCACGCCGGATTTCAGGGCCTTCAGGCATCGCCTACCCCAGCGCCAGCTGCTGTTCTTTCATGCGGTGCACCTGATCACGCAAACGCGCCGCCTCTTCGAACTCCAGGTTCTGGGCGGCCTCGAACATGGCGTCTTCCAGCTTGCTGATGGCCGCCAGCAGGTCTTGGCGACTCATGGACGCCACGTCATAGCTACCCTCAGGCTCGGCCACCTTGCGCTCGTTGCCACGTCGGCGGGAGCTCTTCTTGCCGGGCGTTTGGGCGGCTTCGAGAATGTCGGCCACCGAACGCGTCACGGTGGTCGGCGTGATGCCATGCTCTTCGTTATGGGCCATCTGCTTGGCGCGGCGGCGCTCGGTTTCATCGATGGCCTTGCGCATCGAGTCGGTAATCCGGTCACCGTAGAGAATCGCTTTGCCGTTGGCATTACGCGCCGCGCGGCCAATGGTCTGGATCAGCGAACGTTCGGCACGCAGGAAACCTTCCTTGTCTGCATCCAGAATGGCGACCAGCGATACTTCCGGAATATCCAGCCCTTCACGCAGCAGGTTGATCCCCACCAGCACATCGAACTTGCCCAGCCGTAGATCGCGGATGATTTCCACCCGCTCGACAGTATCGATATCGGAGTGCAGATAGCGCACCCGAATATCGTGTTCGTCGAGATAGTCGGTCAAATCCTCGGCCATACGCTTGGTCAGCGTAGTTACCAGCACGCGCTCGCCCACTGCAGTGCGCAAGCCGATTTCGGACAGCAGATCGTCGACCTGGGTGCTGGCAGGGCGCACTTCGATTTGCGGATCGAGCAGCCCCGTGGGGCGCACCACCTGCTCGACCACCTGACCGGCATGCTCTGCTTCATAAGGCCCCGGGGTGGCCGAGACGAAGATGGTCTGTGGCGAAATCGACTCCCACTCTTCGAACTTCATCGGCCGGTTGTCCAGCGCGGAAGGCAGGCGGAAGCCGTACTCCACCAGCGTTTCCTTGCGGGAGCGGTCACCTTTGTACATGCCACCCACCTGGGGCACGCTGACGTGGGACTCATCGATGAAGAGCAGCGCATCGTCGGGCAGGTAATCGAAAAATGTCGGCGGCGGCTCGCCAGGAGCACGGCCAGACAAGTAGCGCGAGTAGTTTTCGATGCCGTTGCAGTAACCCAGCTCCAGCATCATTTCGATGTCGTAGAGAGTGCGCTGTTCCAGGCGCTGGGCTTCCACCAGCCGCTCATGCTTTCTCAGCCACTCGAGCCGCTCTTTCAGCTCCCCCTTGATGGCATCGATGGCCTCCAGGATGGTTTCCCTGGGGGTGACATAGTGCGACTTCGGGTAGATCGTCATGCGCGGCACCTGGCCACGTATATCCCCTGTCAGCGGGTCAAACAGGCGGATGGAATCTATCTCGTCGTCGAAGAGCTCGACCCGTACGGCCTCCTCGTCGGCGTCCGCCGGAAAGATATCGATTACATCACCACGCACACGGTAGGTGCCGCGACGAAAATCCATGTCGTTGCGCGTGTACTGCAGCTCCGCCAATCGGCGCAGGAAGGCACGCTGATCGATCAGCTCGCCGCGGGTAAAGTGCAGGCGCATTTTCAGGTATTGATCCGGGTCACCCAGACCATAGATCGCCGATACCGACACGACGATCAAGGCATCACGCCTTTCCAGCAGCGCCTTGGTGGCGGACAGCCGCATCTGCTCGATGTGATCATTGATCGAGGCATCTTTTTCGATGAACGTGTCAGAGGAAGGCACGTACGCTTCCGGCTGATAGTAGTCGTAGTAGGAGACGAAATATTCGACGGCGTTATCGGGAAAGAACGACTTGAATTCGCCGTACAGCTGAGCCGCCAGCGTCTTGTTGGGCGCCATGACGATGGTCGGCCGCTGTAGCTGCTGCACCACGTTGGCCATGGTGAAGGTCTTGCCGGAGCCGGTCACGCCCAGCAGTGTCTGGTGGGCCAGGCCCGACTCCAGGCCGCTTACCAGGCTGCGGATCGCGGTGGGCTGGTCGCCCGCAGGCTTGAATTTTGACTGCAGACGAAATTCCTTGCTCATCATGGCTCCTGGGATGGTCACTCGGTGCGAGTGGTGATCTCGATGGTGGCCTGGGTCATCAACCGCTGAATGGGGCATCGGTGGCTGATCTCTTCCAGCTTGGCTTTCTGCTCAGGGTCGCTGATACCGTGCAGTTCGAGCTGAACGGCCAGCCGGTAAACGCCCTTCTTTTCATCCTGGTCGTCTCGCTGCACCGTGACCGTAATGCCTTCCAACGGCCACTGCTTGCGCTTGGCATACATTTGTACGGTAATGGCCTTGCAGGTTCCCAAAGCGATATCGAAATAGTCGTGAGGGTCCGGCGCACTTTCATCGCCACCCACCACCGCGGGTACGTCTGCGTAGAGGTCTTCCAGGCCATTTACCTCGATACGCTGACGAAACGTCCGGTTGCGCTCACTGATCACCACGATAGGCGGATGCATTCACGACACCTTGATGGGTAGCTTGAGCCGTTCGACCGCCTGGATCAGCGCGTCGCGCTTGGCACGCCCTTCCACTTCGGCGCCATGACGCCCTACTTCGGCGCTGTCCACCCCATCCAGCATCATCAATGCCGTGGTGATCTTGTTGACCTGATCAGCGTTGGAAACCCCTTGGAAACTGAGTGATTGCACTGCCATGCGTTGCCCTTTTATGTGTTAATGAGTCTTGTTAAGTATATGCTAGCGGGATCGATCGGCGATACGACGCAAAATTCTTGTGCAAGACCGATACGCGGAATTGAAGTTTAGCACGCGCAAGTGCGCTTGCAATTGCAGCCCACTGCCCGCACCTAGCGTAACCTATCGCCGCGCCGCGTCTTTCACTCCATGCCGCGCAGCATTCATCTTCAGGAGAGACCATGGCCACCGCCGAGACTCACCCCTTCACCGGTACTGTTTACCTCACGCACCTGGCAGCGCTGGACGTCACGGGCCCTGATGCCGAAAAATTTCTCCAGGGTCAAACCAGCGCCCAGGTCGGCCTCGCCAATGGACATTTCGCCCCCCTGACCTGCTTTTGCACTCCCAAGGGGCGCATGCTGGCCAACGCCCAACTGCTGCGCCTGGCGCCACAGCACTATCGCCTGATTCTCGACGCCTCGCTGGCCGAGTCTCTGGCCAACCACCTCAAAAAATTTGCTGCTTTCTACAAGACCGAGCTGACGATTGCCACGTCCGTGACATTCGTGGGCAGCAGCGCCCCCGACGCCACGCTACTGGAGCAGGCAGGCGTGACGTTGCCCGATCAGGCCTATGCCCACCATACCAGCCCTTCGGGCACCGCCCTGCGCATGCCGGGCACTCCTCGCTGGCTGCTGATGCTAGAAACCACACCCCCAGAGCATGTTTCGCAAGAGGCGCAACAGCAAGCCTGGCAGCTGGCAGATATCCGTAGCGGCCTCGCCTGGTTGACGGCGGCACAGCAGGATCACTTCCTGCCACAAATGCTCAACTGGGAAGCGCTGGGCGGCATCAGCTTCAAAAAGGGCTGCTATACCGGGCAAGAAGTCGTCGCTCGGGCGCACTTTCGCGGCCAGGTCAAAAAACGCCTGGTGCATGCGCACGTGAGCGCCAGCGCATTACCCCAGATAGGCGACAGCCTGGTGGATCAGGAAGGGAAAGCCTTGGGTGAAGTCGTCAACAGCGCGTTCAGTGACGAGCAGCAGATAGAGTTGCTGGCGGTCATGAATACCAAAGTGGCGGAGGAGCAGATCTCCGTCTACTGGCAAGCGCAGCCAGTGAGCCTGCACGCGCTGCCTTACCCCGTCGAGCGCCTGGACCCTGAAGCGCTAGCAGCTCAATTGAGCTGACACCAGCGGGGCAGCACTCACAGGCCAAAAATGCGCGCAGCGTTGGCACTGCTCAGCGCTGCGACGTGTTCCAGCGATTGCTGACGCAGCTTAGCCACCTGCTCAGCGACGTGCTTCACGCGCGAAGGTTCATTGCGCTGCCCTTGGAAGCCACTCAGCGGCATATCGGGGCTATCGGTTTCCAGCACGAACCCGTCATCCGGCAATGTGGCCACCACACGATGCAGGCGCTGAGCACGAGCGTAGGTGACGGCGCCTCCCAGCCCCAGTACAAACCCCGCATCCAGAAACCTTGCGGCCTGCTGGTAAGAACCGGCAAAGGCATGGATCATGCCGGGCCTCGCCAGTGCACATTGATGAAGCCGCTTGGCCACGTCATCGTTGGCCTTCACACAGTGCACGACGGGGGGAAGCTGACAACGGCTCGCGATACCGAGCTGGGCATCGAAATATTCCCATTGCGGCGAGAGACTCTCGCTGAAGCGGCCATCGATACCACACTCGCCAATCGCCACCAGGGCGGTTTCTGGGCGGGTCAACTGCTGCTTGACCAGCGCCTCCAGCGCCACCAGGTCATCGGTGTGATGCTGAGCAATGAAATAGGGGTGAAGCCCGAGGCAGATACTGACCCCTTCGCTCTCGCCCAGCGCCAGCACATTCTGCCAGCGCTGGCGCACCGTGGCAGGCACGATGAAACCCGTGACGCCCACGGCCCTGGCCGCGGCAATGACGGCCTTTCGGTCTTCATCGAACTCCGCGGCATCCAGGTGGCAGTGGGCGTCAATGAGCATAGCAAGCGCTCTCGTTTGGGTAGGCGTCTTGAGGCGAGTCTTGAGATTAGTGCTCTCGGGTCGGCTGGAAACGGATATCCGGCCAGCGCTCCTGGGTCATTTGCAGATTGACCCGGGTCGGGGCGATATAGGTCAGGTAGCCACCGCCGTCGATCGCCAGGTTGGCACTTGCCTTGCGCTTGAACTCTTCCAGCATCTTCGCATCGTCACAATAGACCCAGCGAGCCGTCTGCACATTGACGCCCTCGTAGAGACAGTCGACCTTGTACTCTTCCTTCAAGCGGTGTGCAACGACGTCGAACTGCAGCGTACCTACTGCGCCAAGAATCAGGTCATTGTTATCCACCGGCATGAAGACCTGAGTAGCCCCTTCCTCCGATAGCTGCTGCAGGCCTTTCTGAAGTGCTTTCATCTTCAGCGGGTCTTTCAGGCGCACGCGCTTGAACAGCTCCGGCGCGAAGTGCGGGATGCCCATGAAGCGCATGTCTTCACCCACGGTAAAGGTGTCACCAATCTGAATGGTGCCGTGGTTGTGCAAACCGATGATATCGCCGGGCCAGGCCTCCTCCACGTGGGAGCGGTCCGAGGCCATGAAGGTCAGCGCATCGGCAATCTTGACGTCCTTGCCAATGCGCACATGGCGCATCTTCATGTTCTTTTCGTACTTGCCGGAACACACCCTCAGAAAGGCAATGCGGTCACGGTGGTTCGGGTCCATGTTGGCCTGGATCTTGAAAACGAAACCGGTAAAGCGATCGTCCTTGGCCGTGACTTCTCGAGTATCGGTCTCGCGGGGCTGCGGCGATGGCGCGTACTCGACGAAGCCGTCCAGCATTTCACGCACGCCGAAGTTACCCATGGCGGTACCGAAATAGACCGGGGTCAGCTCGCCACGACGATAGGCTTCCAGGTCGAACTCATGGGAAGCGCCGCGCACCAGATCGACTTCCATGCGCAGCTCTTCGGCCTGCTCTTCGCCCAGAAAGGCATCCACCTCCGGGTTGTCCAACCCTTCGATACGCTTGTCGTCAGGGATACGGCTGCCCTGCCCCTGGGTATAGAGGTGAATCACGTCGTTGTAGAGATGATAGACACCCTTGAAGTGCCGCCCCATGCCAATGGGCCAGGTCATCGGGGCGCATTGGATGTTGAGCACCGCCTCCACTTCATCCATGACTTCGATGGGGTCACGAATATCGCGGTCCATCTTGTTCACAAAGGTGAGGATGGGCGTGGTACGCAATCGACACACTTCCATCAGTTTGATGGTGCGATCTTCGACACCCTTGGCCCCATCGATGACCATCAGTGCGGAGTCGACGGCGGTCAGGGTGCGGTACGTGTCTTCCGAGAAGTCCTCATGTCCTGGAGTGTCCAGCAGGTTGACGATGCGTCCGCCGTAGGGGAACTGCATGACCGACGTGGTCACCGAGATGCCCCGCTCCTGCTCCATCTTCATCCAGTCGGACGTCGCGTGGCGATCATTGCGCTTGCTTTTCACCGAACCGGCCATCTGAATGGCGTTTCCGAACAGCAGCATTTTTTCGGTGATGGTCGTTTTACCGGCGTCAGGGTGCGAAATAATGGCAAAGGTGCGGCGTAGCTCTGCTTCGCGCGCTAATTGAGCGTCAGACATGGAGTTCTCTAAATAGGGGACTGCGTAATAACCAAATAAGCGCCAGAACAGTGGCGGGGTGCGCCTATGGTAACGCAACTCCCTGCCTGCGGCATACCAAAGCAAAAAACGCCGACAAGGTCGGCGTTTGGGGATCGAGAAGCGAGAGCTTCAGGCGAAGGTGTTGATCTGGGTACCGACGCTACCTTCCTGAGCAAGCTCAGGCTGTGCTGCCGCATCGGCCGAAGCCAGTACTTCCGTGACTTGATCGGCTTGCTGCTCCAGCGCATCTCTGAACATTTGCATTTGCGCCTGCTCGACCGTTTGCGCCTGGTTCATGTAAAGCGCAGTGCTGACCGTATTACTGACCGCGACATCCATTGCGGAGCCTCCATCTGGCAGAATTTCATCTACAGCCTAGCAAACATCCCTTCCAGACGCCAAGCAAACCGGAAAGCGACCTGACATCTAGAAGCGGTCCGCGCGGAACGGCGCCATATCGATGGCTGTCGGTTTATTTTCCATCATGTCGGCCAGCAGCTGGCCAGTCGCAGGCCCCAGCGTAAAGCCCTGGTGGCCATGCCCGAACGCCAGCCACAGGCCAGGATGACGTGGCGCAGGGCCAATTACCGGCTTCATGTCCGGCAGGCAAGGACGCGCGCCCTTCCAAGCACGTTCGTCCTTGCGTTCGGCCAGCGGAAAAATGGTTCGCGCCACGCTCTCTGCAGCCCCTAGCTGCTCTTCGTCGGCAGGCGATTCCAGACGATCCAGCTCCGCTCCCGTGGTCAGCCGCACGCCTGCATTCATGGGGGCCAGCAGGTAGCCGACTTCCGCATCCATCAGCCAGTAATGCAGCTTGGTATCGGGCTGTGTGGCGTAGTGCATATGGTAGCCACGCTTGACGAATGTCGGGAAGTGGTAGCCCAGCGGCTTCATCCATTCTCCCGCCCAGGGCCCTAGCGCCATCACTACGTCATCTGCCGTGAAAGTGTCGGTGGCGGTGCTCACCTGCCACTGCGCCCCCTGCTGGCTGACGTCGGTGATGTCCGCTTGTACCAGCTGGCCACCCAAAGCCACGAACGACTCGGCGTAGGCCGCTACCAGACCACCGGGGTCAGCAACGGTCCAAGGGTCCAACCAATGAATGGCCCCGATGATCTGCTCTCCCAGCTGGGGCTCTTTTTCGACAACCCCCTGGCGGTCGAGCACCGCAAACTGCACACCATAGAGATCGCGGGCCTCTTCTGCTTCCTTGACACGCTTGGCCAGCTTTTCGGGGGTGCGATAGATTTCCAGCCAGCCCTCGCGACGTACCAACGCATCGGCACCTGCCGCTTCGATCATCGGCGCGTGGGCGTCGAGACACAGCTGAATCAGCGAGGCGTACTCCGGGACGATCTTCTTGTAGAGCCGCGACGACGAATGATGCCAATAACTGAGCAGCGGAGAGGCCGCCTTGACCATGCCGGTGGGCCGATAGCGAATATCGACACGACGGTTAGGCAGCACACTCAAAATGGTTTTCATATCGCGAGGAAACGGATACGGCCGTACCGCCTCACGCTGGATGATGCCCGCGTTACCGAACGAGGTTTCACGACCAGGCTGGCGGCGATCGATTAAGGTGACCTGAAAACCGCGCTTTTGCAGTTGCCAGGCGATACTGACGCCAACCATCCCTGCCCCTAAAACCACTGTTTGACGCGCCATTTTGATGCACTCCTCATTGAAAGATGATGCCACTACCAGCCCGTCCTGGCAGCGCCGCAGCATATTGAAAAATATCACCAATCAAACAGCAATTACACAGTCATAAATACTGTTTTAAATCATAATTTCAGTTTTTATTAACGTAAAAATCAAAAATAAGGATGAGTCCACTAGCCACGGCACGACAATTGCTTCATTCACGTTAGCAGTGCTTGAAGCGCTCGTCACGCTGACGGGGCTGCCTGCCTCGTCACTCGACAGTGATTCCTTCGCCTTCCGATAAAGCACCAAATTAGCGCATACGCCGCACCATGCAGCGACAAGGAGAAGCAGATGACAGTGATGCTGGAAACAAGGCTCCTCGACACTTTATGGGTCCTTTGGGCCGCCGCCATGGTGTTCGTCATGCAGGCAGGCTTTCTGTGCCTGGAAGCCGGCACTACCCGTACCAAGAACGCCATCAACGTCGCCATGAAAAACCTGGCCGACTTCGCGGTTTCGGTGACGGTTTTCTGGCTGATCGGCTTTGGCATGATGTTCGGTGTTTCACAGGGGGGTTGGCTGGGACTGTCGTTATTCGGCTGGGAAATGGAGGCCAGCAACGCCTGGCTGATGACCGTGTTCATCTTTCAAGCCATGTTCTGCGCCACCGCAGCCACTATCGTGGCAGGCGCAGTGGCGGAGCGCATGCCTTTCCTGGGCTACCTATGGACAGCCTTCTGGATAGCACTATTGATCTACCCAGTGTTTGGCCACTGGGCGTGGGGAGGCTTACTCGGTGGCGCGCCTGGCTGGCTGGCCGCTCGTGGATTCGTCGACTTTGCCGGAGCAACGGTAGTGCATAGCGTGGGCGGCTGGGTGGCCCTGGCCGCCGTCCTGGTGATCGGCCCCCGCACCGGGCGCTTTCGCGATGGCGTTCATGCCAACCCGTTCCCGGCGGGCAACCTGCCGCTGGCCATGCTGGGCGCACTGTTCATGATTCTGGGTTGGTTTGGCTTCAATGGCGGCAGCACCCTGGCAATCAATAGCGCCATTCCCGGCATCATTGCCAACACGCTACTGGGGGCGGCTGGCGGCATTCTGTCGTCCATGCTGATGGGCTGGCGCATTCGCCGCTATGCCGATGTGATGTATGCCATCAACGGTGCCATTGCCGGTCTTGTCGCGGTCACGGCAGGCGCTCATGCCCTGTCGCTGCACGCGGCCTTCATTCTGGGCAGCATTAGCGGCGTGCTGATGGTGGCGGCCAGTGAGTGGCTGCTCAAAAAACGCATCGATGATGCCGTAGGCGCCATTCCCGCCCACCTGGTCACCGGCATCTGGGGCACGCTGGCACTACCCTGGGTGGCTAACCTGGAGGCGCTGGGAACCTCGCTGAGCCGCTGGGAGCAGTTTCATGTTCAGCTCATGGGCGTGATCGTGTGCGGCGCATGGAGCTTTGGCCTCGCCTGGCTCCTGCTGCAAGTGAGCAAGCGCATCATGCCTCTGCGGGTTTCACCGGAGGCAGAGAAAATGGGGCTCAACCTGGCAGAACACGGCGCCCGGAACGAACTGCATCAACTTCTGGAACACATGCGCCAGCATGAGCGCCAGGGGGACATGCGCCAGCGCATCGACGCCGACCCGTTTACCGAGGTAGGGGAAATCGCTGCCAGCTACAATCGAGTATCCGCCGCGCTTGAGCGCGCCGTAGGCCATACCCGAGTCATGCTGCGTAATTTGCGTGACGGCGTCTTGACCTGGCAGGCAGATGGCACGCTCACCAGCCTCAACCCCGGCGCTGAAGCACTGTTCGGCGTTCAGGCACAGCAGCTCGTCGGGCAACCCATTACCACGCTGCTTCCTCATCGGCCATTGACCCCCGGCACACGTCTGGAAATCAAGCGACGTACCGGAGACCAGCAAGTGCGCTATCTCGAAATCCAGGTCAGCGAGGGGGCTGCGGGGTCACACTCGGAACGTTCAGGCATGGTGCGGGACATCACCGAGCGAAAACTGCTGCAAGAGCAGCTGAATCGAGAGCGCGACCTTGCTCGTACCACGCTCGCCTCCATTGGCGACGGGGTGATCACCTGCGATGCCAGTGGCAACATTACCTTCATGAACAGCGAAGCGCAGCGCTTGACCGGCTGGGGCGCCAGCGAAGCCTTGAACAAACCGATTCACCGTATCTATCAGCTGCGTGACGAACATAGCGACGAACCAATCAACAATCCGGCCCGTCATGTCCTGACCCAGCACCGCCCACTGCAATACACCGACCCCGGCATGCTGCTGAACCGCAATGGAAAGCGCTACCCCATCCAGCACAGCGCCTCGCCTATTCGCTCGCGCAGCGGCATTACTCTGGGTGCCGTCGTGGTCTTTCAGGATGTCAGTCTGACGCGCAAGCTCTCCGAACAACTCAGCTATCAAGCGTCCCACGACAACCTGACCGAGCTTGTCAATCGACGCGCCTTCGAGGCCCTCCTTGCCAAGCTGCTGACACAGACGGAAAGCGACCATGCCCTATGCTACCTGGATCTCGACCAATTCAAGATCGTCAATGATACCTGTGGTCATCAGGCGGGTGACGAACTGCTCCGGCAGGTGGCTCGCAAGCTGAAAGCGCATGTCCGCAACAGCGATACCGTGGCACGCCTGGGAGGCGACGAGTTTGCGCTACTGCTGCCCGACTGCCCCCTGGAAAAAGCCAAATTGATTTGCGAAGCGCTGCGCAGCGACATCGAGCAGTTTCGCTTTGCCTGGCAAGAGCACACCTTCGGCATCGGTGTCAGTATCGGGCTCGTTGCCATTACTCCGACGCAACCTCGGCGCCTGGCGGAAACACTCCACGCAGCCGATGCCGCCTGCTATAGCGCCAAGGAGGCAGGCCGCAACCGGATTCACTGCTACCAGCCCGAAGACCGCCTGCTGCTGGAGAGGCACGGAGAGCTGCAGTGGGTACAGCGCTTGCAAAATGCACTGGATAACGACACTTTCCGTCTGTTCGCGCAACCGGTTCACCCAGTATGCACGCGAAACAAAGGCTATCAGGAGATTTTGATACGCCTGGAAGAGCATGGCCAGTTGATTGCCCCCGGAAGCTTTTTACCCGCGGCACAACGCTATCACTTCATGCCACGTATCGACCGCTGGGTCATTCGCAACACGCTCGCCTGGCTGAGCGACCGCTATCGCAGCGCGGAACCCGACGCCATTGGCCACTGGGGCATCAACCTGTCCGGCGACTCGTTATCCGATAGCGACTTCTGCAACGACTTGATTCGGCAGGTACGTGCCGCCAAGCTGCCTGAAGGCAGCTTGTGCTTCGAAATTACCGAAAGCGCCGCCATCGCCCAGCTCTCGAAAGTCAGCGAGCTGATTCAGACACTGAAATCGTTGGGCTGCCAATTCGCCCTGGATGATTTCGGTACGGGACTCTCGTCGTTTGGCTACCTCAAACAGCTATCGGTCGACTATCTCAAGATCGATGGCCGCTTCATCCGCAACCTGCACCACGACCCCATCGACTGCGCAATGGTCGAAGCGATTCATGCGGTAGGCAAAGCGCTGCATATCGAAACGGTCGCTGAATTCGTGGAGACGCAAGAGACCCTGGATAAATTGCGCACACTGGGCATCGACTATGCACAAGGCTATCTGCTGGGCAAGCCAACGGAAATAACACGTGCAGAAGGGAATAACATCAAAGTTATGCCAAGATGATCACGTACAGCTTGACCGTAGAGAATTGGCAAAAGACATAAAGGGGTTGATATGAGAGTAGAACTTCGAGGGAGAGACAATCAGGTTAATGGGGTGGATGATGGGGATCGAACCCACGACCACCGGAGCCACAATCCGGGGCTCTACCACTGAGCTACATCCACCACAACCTGGGTACTGCAGAACGTCTTGTCGATGGGGTGGATGATGGGGATCGAACCCACGACCACCGGAGCCACAATCCGGGGCTCTACCACTGAGCTACATCCACCATGACAAAACAAATGCTTGATAATACCGACTGGAAAAAACGAGACCGTCTTCTTGATGGCACGCCCAGCAGGACTCGAACCCGCAACCTACGGCTTAGAAGGCCGTTGCTCTATCCGGTTGAGCTATAGGCGCACATAATGTATCCAGAGATACCGATGAGCACTTGACCACAACCAAAGCTTGGAAGGCAGTGTTACTTTTGACTTCAAGTAATCGGCTTCAAGTAAATGGTCGGGATGGAGGGATTCGAACCCCCGACATCCTGCTCCCAAAGCAGGCGCGCTACCAGACTGCGCTACATCCCGATACTTACCTTGACCGCTGCTGCGTGTCCCGTCTCAAGCGAGGCATATATTACTATTTATGATTCTAAAGTCAACACTTAAAGTGTTTGATTCGATAGATGCTTTGCCTGACCGCCCTGCCATGCGAAAATTGCGCAGCCGAATTGCTCGGTTACCGAGCCGTATCCTTTATTAGCTTCTCCATCTTCAATAGGGACCTCACTACATGACCGCCCAACTCATCGATGGCAAAGCCATCGCCGCGCATGTCCGTCAACGCGTTGCCGCCCGAATCCAGGCGCGTCAGCAGGAGGGTGTGCGTGCACCCGGACTAGCCGTGGTCGTGGTCGGCGAGGACCCTGCCTCACATGTCTATGTCAACAACAAGCACCGCGCCTGTGAGCAGGCTGGCATTCTTTCTTTTCAACATGCCCTGCCCGCCGATACGACGCAATCTGCCCTGGAAGCCTTGGTAGACGAACTCAACGCCGACCCCAGCGTCGATGGCATTCTGGTACAGCTACCGCTACCGGCACACCTCGATGCCAGGCCCATCCTGGAGCGCATCCGTCCCGACAAGGACGTGGATGGTTTCCACCCCTACAACCTGGGACGCTTGGCGCAACGGCTGCCCTCCCTGCGCCCCTGCACGCCCAAAGGCATCATGACCATGCTGGCACAAAGCGGCATTGCCGTGCGCGGCATGGACGCCACGATCGTTGGCGCATCAAACATCGTGGGCCGCCCCATGGCCCTGGAGCTGATGCTGGCAGGCTGTACGACAACGGTCTGCCACCGCTTCACACGCGACCTGGCAAGTCACGTCAGCCGTGCAGACCTGGTGGTCGTCGCCGTGGGCAAACCCGGCATCGTGAAGGGTGAGTGGATCAAACCCGGCGCGGTGGTCATCGATGTGGGCATCAACCGCCAAGAGGATGGCAGCCTGGTCGGCGACGTGGACTTTAGCGCGGCAGCCGAGCGCGCCAGCCACATCACTCCCGTGCCTGGCGGCGTTGGCCCCATGACGGTGGCCACTCTGCTCGAAAACACGCTGGAAGCCGCTGAACGCCACGACCAGCAGCGCTGAACCCGGACACGCTCTAGACACTGGCAGCTCCCTGCCTCATTGACCTGCGGAGAACATCACGGTGCAACGTATTGGTATCATCGGCGCCATGGCGCAAGAAGTGAACATCCTGGCAAGCCAACTGGGGGATGCTGAGCGTGCCGAGCACGCAGGCTTCGTATTTCACACCGGCACATTACATGGGCTGGAAGTCGTCATTCTCCAATCCGGCATCGGCAAGGTGAACGCCGCCGTCGGTACCGCCATTCTGCTGGAGCGCTACCAGCCAGAGGCCATCATCAACACCGGGTCTGCAGGCGGTTTTGCCACGGACTTGGCCATTGGTGATGTGATCATTTCGGATGAAGTGCGCCACCATGACGTGGATGCCACGGTCTTTGGCTATGCCTTGGGACAGGTGCCCGGCATGCCCGAGGCCTACCAGGCCAGTGAACACCTGCGCAGCGTGGCACGCAGCGCCATTGCCGCCCTGGGCGAAGTGACAGTGAAAGAAGGCATGGTCGCCACCGGCGATTCGTTCATGGCCGACCCGGAGCGGGTAGCCAAGACCCGCGCCCAGTTCCCCACCATGCTGGCGGTCGAGATGGAAGGTGCCGCCATTGCCCAGACCTGTCATCTGTATGGCTGCCCCTTCGTGGTGATTCGCGCTCTGTCCGATATCCCGGGCAGCGGTGACAACCACCTATCCTTCGAGCAGTTTCTGGAAGTGGCCGCCGACCACTCTTCACGCATGGTCAATCAGATGCTGTCGAAGCTGGCCAGCGAATGACTCTGAAACCCCCATCGCCGCCAGGCGATGGGGGTTCACCTCTTACCCCTCCATTTGCCACGCCAGGGTTTCACCCGCCTGCAAAGGCACGATGGTCTGCCCTGCAGCATAAGGGTAGCTTTCCGGCAGCTGCCACTCCCGGCGCACCAGAGTAACCGTATCGGCATTGGGCGCCAGCCCATAAAAACGCGGCCCGTTCAGGCTGGCGAATGCCTCCAGCTTGTCCAGTGCCCCAACCGACTCGAACGCCATCGCGTAAAGCTCGATAGCGGCAGGTGCCGTATAGGCGCCGGCGCAGCCGCAGCTTGATTCCTTGTCGCCCTTGGCGTGAGGAGCGCTGTCGGTTCCCAGAAAGAATTTCGCACTGCCGCTGGTGGCCGCTTTCAACAGCGCCTGACGATGCTGCTCACGCTTCAGGATTGGCAGGCAGTAGTAGTGAGGACGAATACCACCGGCCAGCATCTGGTTACGATTGAACAACAGGTGGTGAGCGGTGATGGTCGCTGCGACATTGTCCGACGCGTCAGCGACGAATTCAGCGGCTTGCTGCGTCGTGATGTGTTCGAACACGACCTTCAACGTCGGGTGACGAGCCAACAGAGGCTTCATGACGCGCTCGATGAACACGGCTTCACGATCGAAGATGTCGATGTCATGGTCGGTCACTTCGCCATGCACCAGCAGCGGCATTCCCAGCCGTGCCATGGTGGCAATGGCTGCGTCGCAATGAGCGATATCGGTGACGCCGGAAGCCGAGTTGGTTGTTGCCCCCGCCGGATAGAGCTTGACCGCTTTGACCACACCGCTGGCGACAGCACGTTCGATCTCTTCTGCGGGCGTTGTGTCGGTGAGGTACAGCACCATCAGCGGCTCGAACGCGCTACCTTCCGGCAAGGCCGCCAGGATACGTTCACGATAGGCCATGGCCTGCTCGGTCGTCGTCACCGGCGGCTTGAGGTTGGGCATGATGATGGCCCGCCCCATCTGGGCTGCGGTATGGCCTACCACCGCATTCAGCGCCTCGTCGTCGCGAAGGTGAAGGTGCCAATCGTCGGGGCGAGTGATCGTGATAGCGTCCACGGCAAGTCCTGTCTTGAAAGTGAAAGAGGGGTGTCACGGCTGCACAGTATACCCAATCGCCCCGTGGGATAAATCTGCACACGACCCCCACAGGCCCAGCCAAGTGTCGTATCATGACGCCACGTTGCAAGACCAAGGATGCTGTTGTTTATGCAGAACGTACGACGCTATGCGGATGTCATTGCCAGCATAGAGGGGTTGGTGTGGCTAGGCCTTGCCTGGTCGATCTCCATTTCCATGTATCAGCAGAGTACCGAGCCTACGCTGGCCATGTTGTTCGTGGTGGGCGCACTGCTGCTGTTCAGTTGGGCACACCGACCGCTGCGCTATCTGCTGATGCGCTACCACATTCGCAAGCGGCGCACCGACATGTGGATGCACACATTGGCCCTGCCCCTGTTGCTGGCCATGTTTTTCCATATCCTGCTGGAAACGCTGTTGGGCACTGCCTGGCTGCCACCCAAAATACTGCTGTTCAACCTGCTGGCATCAGCGGGCTGGTTAACCTTCGTCATGACGCTATTCATCAAGTTCGTGATTCATAGCGTCAAGACATCGAACAAGTAATCGTCCATGGCTACCGCTCTGCCCCTGCCGCTCTCCACGCCCAACCGCAACCTGGTCCGGCTGACCATCGTACGGGGGATCACCTGGACGGGCTTTCTGATGGCGATCATCGTCGGCATCGAGCTGCTGGCGTTCAATCTGCCGGTCACAGCGGTGGTCAGCGTAGTCATCGCCATGGGCATGCTGAATATTGCCACCTGGTGGCGGCTGGGCCGCCCCAGAGCGGTCACCCATATCGAGTATCTGGCCCACCTGCTGGCAGATATCACCGGGCTGACGCTGCTGTTCTATTTTTCCGGGGGGTCTACCAACCCTTTCATCACCTACTACCTGGTGCCGGTGACCATTGCCGCTGCCACACTGCCGTGGCGACACGCCTGGATCATTGCCGCCTGTGCCATGGGCGGCTACACCTTCCTGATGTTTTTCTACCACCCCATACCGCAGCTGGGGCATATCAGCAGTGACGGCCCTTTAAGCCTGCATGTGCTGGGCATGTGGCTCAACTTTGGCCTGTCGGCGGGGCTCGTGACCTTTTTTATCTACAAGATGGCCCATGCCCTACGCAGCCGAGACAAAGCACTATCGCGCACCCGGGAAGCCGCACTGCGCAACGAGCAGGTGCTGGCAGTGGCTACCCAGGCCGCCGGCACGGCCCATGAGCTGGGTACTCCGCTGTCGACCATGGCCGTGCTGCTGAAAGAGATGCAGGCTGACGCAGCCCAGGACTCGGCGCTTGCCGATGACATCGCGCTTCTGCGCCAGCAGGTGGATATCTGCAAGTCGCGGCTGCAGCATCTGGTCAACAACGCCGACCGGCGGCGCATGGCCGAGCCGGAGATCCTCGACGCCGAAGTATGGCTGGCAGGCGTGGTCCAGCGCTGGCTGGTGATCCGTCCTGACGTCAACCACCTTTTCGACGTGGCCGAGCGGCGGGGACGACCATGGATTGCGGTAGATGCCACCCTCGATCAGGCCCTCACCAACCTGCTCAACAACGCCGCCGATGCCAACCCCGAGCACATCGCCATTCGCCTGGATTGGCAGGACGAGAGCGTCGTGATCGATATCCGCGACCATGGCCCCGGCATTGCGATGTCGATAGCTGACCAGTTGGGTGATACCTTCGTATCGACCAAGAGCAAGGGGATGGGCATCGGGCTTTTCCTGACTCACGCCACGATCAATCGGTTTGGTGGTGGTGTAAGCCTGTATAATCACCCGGAAGGGGGAACACTGACGGAGGTGACGCTGCCACGCTGCTCCGCACCGGGCTAGCCTGCCATCAGTGCCAAGTCAGACCATCGAGGATGCCATGCAGAACCAAGACCAGCGCCTGTTGATCGTAGATGATGATGAAATGTTCTGTCACGTACTGAGCCGCGCGCTGACGCGCCGTGGCTTCGACGTGATGGTAGCCCATGACGCCGACCAGGCCATGGCGACCGCCGCGCAGTTCCTGCCCACCATGGCCACGCTGGATTTGAAGCTCGAGCACAGCTCAGGGCTCAAACTACTGCCCGAGCTGCTCAATACCGTGCCGGGTTGCCGTATCGTCGTACTGACCGGGTACTCCAGCATTGCCACCGCCGTCGAAGCCATCAAGCTGGGAGCCATCAACTACCTGTGCAAACCCGCCGACGCCGATGACGTCATGGCGGCTTTCGAACACCCGGAGGCCGACCCCAACGTGGAGCTGGCCGACAACCCACCCTCGATCAACCGCATTACCTGGGAGCACATCCAGAAAGTGCTACAGGAGCACGATGGCAACATTTCGGCTACGGCAAGAGCCCTTGGCATGCATCGCCGGACGCTTCAGCGCAAGCTGCAGAAGCGCCCGGTACGCCGTTAGTGGGCAGTCCAGCCCAGGTCGATGTTCCAGCTGGCACCGGTCACCGCGCCAGCGGCATCCGACGCCAGATAAGCGACTAGCTGGGCCACTTCGGAAGGCTCGATCAGGCGTTTCACCGCCGCGTTTTTCAACATGATCTTCTCGATCACTTCCTGCTCATCCATGTTATTGAGCTTTGCCTGGTCGGCAATCTGATTGTCGACCAGCGGCGTCTTGACGTAGGCCGGGCAAATGGCATTGGCCGTGATGCCCTGCTCGCCCCCTTCTAGGGCCGCCGTCTTGGTCAGTCCGATCATGCCATGTTTGGCACTGATGTAGGCCGCCTTGCCAGGAGACGCCACCTGGGCATGGATAGAAGCGATATTGATGACCCGCCCCCACCCCCTCTGACGCATGTGCGGCCAGGCGGCCTGGGTCAGCAGGAAAGGCGCGGTCAACATCAGGTCGATGATTTGCCGCCACTTCTCTTCGGGGAACGACTCGATGGCCGCGACGTGCTGGATGCCAGCATTGTTCACCAGGATATCCACGCCACCAAAGCGCTTCACGGCGTCGGCAATGGCACCACGGCAGGCGTCCGGGTCGGTCAAATCGGCCTTGTAGAACGCCGCACCGGCCTGGTCAGCCACCTCCTGACCCGCCTCGTTGAAATCCACTGCCAAGACCTGGTGGCCCTGCTCGCAAAAATGCTTGACCACAGCGGCACCGATACCACTGCTGGTACCGGTGACGACTGCAACACGGGGCGTTGACGCTTTATCTGCTGACATGCAGGCTTCCTTTTATCGATGTGTCTGAAATGAAGATATAAACACTTAAAACTATAGGTGCTGTCTCGGGCTTCTGCCTTCTGCCAAGTAAATTCAAAGAGTGTCAGATGACATCAACTGCTCCATCATACGCTGGGCAAGCCGAGACGCCTCTTGCAGACTCTCAAGCTCACTCAGGTCGTCCAGAATGCAGCGCTGATAGAACTCGATACCGTTCGGCAAGCGCTCGAGCGTCATGCGATAACGGCCCGATGGCAAGGAGACCACGTGAGACTCTTCCAGAGGGGCAGACAGCGTTGCCTGTTCGGGCACCACCAGCATCCATAATGCACACGGGGTGATCAGCGCGCCTACCAGCGTGCTGGCGCCGCTGATCCGCAGGTCGCTGTATTGAAAGCACAGCGCATCCACACTCAATCGCGGGTTGTAATGGGCCTCCTTTTTCAGCGCCGATAACGATGCGTCTCGGTAGCTGGTCGCCAACTCGGCCAGATAGCCATAGTCGTGGGCCTGCAAGACTTGCATGAGAATGCTCCTGTAAATGCACGGATCGCGTGACGTCCATTGTAGGGCTTTATGGATAGCGTAGTGTGCTGCTATTGGCGAAACACGCCGGGCTACGCCACAATGGGCGCTACTGTACAAGTCATACCTTATTCAACGGAGTCATTACCATGTTCGTGGTTATTTTTGGGCGTATGTCCTGCCCTTTTTGCGTACGCGCCAAACATCTTGCCGAACACCTGGAGAGCAACGGCAAGATCGAAGGCTATCGCTACGTCGACATGCCATCCGAAGGCGTCACCAAGGAAGATATCGCCAAAACGGCTGGCAAACCCATTCATACCGTCCCGCAGGTCTTCATCGACCAACAGCACATCGGCGGTTACACCGAGTTCGACCAGTTCGTCCGCGACAAGCAGCTGCTGGCTTCTTAGCCCGGCCTCGCCGCTTCGGGCGTTAAAACCTCCGTTAATCCGCGTTGAAACAGCGTCTACTCGCTTGCCTATACTGAGCGTTCGATGATCGTGTTCGATTCACTCAGGTCAGCAGGCGGCGAGGAATGGCGATGCAGCGCGAGGAGTTTTTACAACAGCTTTGGCTGGACTATATCCATAATCATCCGGATATCGGGGCGCTCCGGCTATGGCCCATCAGCGCCAGCGCCGAATACCTGACGCTGGTGACGATCAACCACGGGCCTTTTGCCATCAATGCCCTCAGCATACCCTTGGCACGGATGGGCTATCGTTCCGTTGGCCACTATGCCATGGCAGACAAAGGGCTCCTGATTCATTTGCTGGCACCTAACGATGACAGCAGTTGGCTAGTGCTCGCCGAACTCCAGGTGGGCACGCTCTCCAAAGCTCCCAGAGAAGCACTCACCGCCTTGATACGGCAGAGCCATCCAACCGACTGCAAGGGCCACAATCTGCTGTCTCGCGGCCGCCCATGGCCTATGCCCAGCTGGACGCTCTACCAACAGCTGCATACCGCCCATCCACTGGCCGCCTGGCTGGCGGTAATGGGGCCACGGCTTCACCACGCCGGGTTCGATTGCGCCACGCTGAATGCCTCGCTGGACTCGCTGGGCCTGCAGTTGGAGCATGTCGGCCTGTACGCCCTCGATAGCCAGCAAAACGGGGTTTTCTCGGTCTCCAGCCTGCTGAATCATCGTTTCTACCCCGCCATGCCACAAAAAATCGTGTTCAGCGATGGGGACGAACACCGCCTTTGCCTCGGAGGGCTGTCGCTGACACAGCGCCATGTGGAAGACGACCACAAGCGGCTGGCGGAAATCCTGCTGCCCTTCCATGCCCGCTGCGAAATGGCGTGAGTCTCACTGACCCACGCCACCCATGTCATACGTCGAAGGTCATTTCAGGCACATGATCGGGAACGATCAGCTTGCCAGCCGTCTTTTCGACGATCTCCTCGACGCTGACGCCAGGCGCACGCTCCTTGAGAATGAACGCTCCGTCCTTGATTTCAAGGTAAGCCAGGTCAGTCAGCACTCGATTGATGCAGCCAGCCCCGGTCAACGGCAGCGAGCATTTTTCCAGCAGTTTGGACTCACCATGCTTGGAAGCGTGGGTCATGGTACAGATGATGTTATCGGCACCCGCCACCAGGTCCATGGCACCGCCCATGCCCTTGATGAGCTTTCCCGGAATCATCCAGGACGCGATATTGCCTTCCTGATCTACCTCGAAAGCGCCGAGCACGGTCAAATCCACGTGCCCGCCACGGATCATCGCAAAGGATTCGGCTGAAGAGAAAATGGCCGCGCCAGGTCGTGCTGTCACGGTCTGCTTGCCCGCATTGATCATGTCAGGGTCGACTTCTTCCTCGGTAGGAAAGCGCCCCATGCCCAGCAAGCCGTTTTCCGACTGCAGCATGACATCCATGCCGTCGGGGATATAGTTGGCCACCAGCGTGGGAATACCGATTCCCAGATTCACATAGAACCCGTCCTGGAGTTCACGAGCCACTCGCTGTGCCATTTGTTCGCGTGTCAAAGCCATGGTGCCACCTCTTGTCGTTGATTAGCTGCGCACGGTGCGCTGTTCGATACGTTTCTCGAACGTGCCCTGAATGATGCGATCCACATAAATACCCGGCGTATGGATCTGACTGGGCTCCAGTTCGCCTGGCTCAACGATCTCCTCTACTTCTACGACGGTGATCTTGCCGGCAGTAGCGGCCATGGGATTGAAGTTCTGGGCGGTGTGGCGGTACATGACGTTGCCGTAACAATCGGCTTTCCACCCTTTGACAATGGCGAAGTCACCCTTGATAGCCTCTTCGAGGATATAGTGACGACCGTCGAACTCACGCACTTCCTTGCCTTCACCGATCGGCGTACCGTACCCGGTGGCTGTAAAGAACGCCGGGATGCCCGCTCCGCCTGCGCGCATCTTCTCTGCCAGCGTACCTTGCGGTGTCAGCACCACTTCGATTTCATTGTTCAGCATCTGTTGCTCGAACAATGCGTTTTCGCCTACATAGGACGCGATGATCTTGCTGATCTGACGGTCTTCGAGGAGGATACCCAGCCCAAAGCCATCGACACCACAGTTGTTGGACACCACGGTCAGGTCATTGACCGCACGGCGTTTGATTTCGGCAATCAGGTTCTCGGGAATGCCACACAGGCCAAAGCCACCTGCAATCACGGTCATGCCGCTTTCCAGGCCTTCCATTGCTTCTTCATAGGAAGATACACGCTTGTCGAATCCTGCCATTGTGTTGCCTCACGTGGTTGGTAAAACGTTATCAGATATTGTTGGTTACGTGGTTGCTGACCAGTCTGGCACAAAAGCTGCGCGCTGGATGCAGTTGCTTCGATAGAGTCAGTGTTGTGTCTGGTGATATATTTGTTAAGTTTGTTTTTCTTATCAATTTATTTTAATAACTTATAAAGAGTTCTCATGACCGTCAAGCAGCTCAGGGCCTTTCTGGCCGTGGCCCAAACACTCAGCTTTACTCAGGCATGCGAACGCCTGCATCTTTCCCAACCCGCGCTCAGCCTGGCCATCAAAGGGCTCGAAGACTCACTGGGCGGCAAGCTGCTGATTCGCAGCACGCGTAGCGTTCGGCTCACACCCGAGGGGGAGTCGCTGTTTCCGCTGGCCAAGCACCTGCTGGCCCAGTGGGACAACACCGAAGAACGTTTGCGGCAACGCTTTACCCTGCAGCTGGGACGGCTGAGCGTGGCCGCCATGCCGTCGTTTGCCTGCAACTTGCTGCCCGGCGCGCTGGTCAAGTTCCGTCAGCGCTATCCCAAGATCAACGTCACCGTGCACGATGTCATCAATGAAGAAGTGATGGACATGGTGCGCTCCAGGCAAGTCGAGCTGGGCATTGCGTTCGCCCCCGAAGGCGCTGGCAGCTTGAGCTTTACGCCACTCTTCGAAGATCAGTTCGTGGCCGTCGTCCCCCTCGACTCCCCGTTGGCCCATCGGCAAAGCCTGGATTGGCAAGAGCTGCTGCGCCACGACGTGATCACCCTGCAACGCCCTTCCATGGTACGGCGCCTGCTGGAACAGGAATTAGCTACTCAAGGTATCGAACTGCCCGTCGCCTTCGAAAGCCATCAGCTGTCGACCGTGGGGCGCATGGTCGCTGCGGGTCTGGGCGTCAGCGCCGTGCCCTCCATGTGTATTCAACAAATGGACGAGCTAGGTGCCCACTGCCTGCCACTGACCGAGCCCAGCATTGCCTGTCGAGTGGGCATCTTGACCCATCAGGAGCTCTCCGTCGCGGCTCATGCGCTGCGTAACGTCCTCATCGAAAACGTTAAAACTCCCAGGCTGGCGCGGCACTGACAACGCCCTTCATGGCAAAGTTATGCTGGGCAGCTCGCGCTTGTTCCATTAGCATTTGTCTTCACATGCGTAGAGTCGTCTTGGCACGCCTTCCACATCAGGGGCCTTGGCAGTTGCTTTGTGCGTAGTATCGCTTTGTGCGTAGTATCAGTAGATCAAGGATCGCGGTATGCCAATTATCAAAGGGGGTGTCAGCATCTTGCTGCTGACGCTGAACACACTGGTTTGGGGTGTGCCCCTGATTATTCTGACGCTGCTCAAAGTAATGGCACCTGGCCGAAAGGCCAAGGAGTGGTTGCTGAAGGGGCTGTGCGCGGTGGCCTTGAACTGGATAGGCGTCAACCTATGGTGGATGCGCCTATGGTTGAAGCCGCAGGTGTCCATTCAGGTGCCCGACAACCTCACGCCCGAGCAGTGGTGGCTGGTCATTTCCAATCACCGCAGTTGGACCGATATTTTCATTCTGTTCATGGCGCTCCATCGTCGCATCCCGATGCCGCGTTTTTTTCTCAAGCATCAACTGATCTGGATTCCGATTGTGGGGCTGGCTTTCTGGGCGCTGGAATTTCCTTTCATGCGACGTTTTACCCGCGAGCAGATTACCAGAAACCCAAAGCTGGCCACGATCGACAGAGAATCCACCGAGCGAATTTGCCGCCGTGCACGGCACGCCCCCATTTCGATTTTCAATTTTGTGGAAGGCACTCGCTTCACGCCGCTCAAGCGTGATGCACAGCAAAGCCCTTATCGTCACTTGTTGCGTCCCAAGGCAGGCGGCATCGGGCAAGTACTTAGCCTGCTGGGTAACCAATTGGATGGTATCCTTGATGTCACCATCAGCTATACCAATCCAACCCCGACGTTCATGGGCTTTCTGTGTGGAAAAGAAGCCCCGATTACCCTCGAAGCCAGGCAGATTGATATCCCGGAGTGGATGCAAAATGCCAACTACCACGAAGATTCGCAGCACAAGGAACGCTTCCACGCATGGATCAATTCACTGTGGCAGGAAAAAGACGCGTTGCTGGACACTCTCAGCGACCACGACTAGGGCACTGGTTGAGCGCTTGCCTGGTCGTCAGCCTGCTGGCGGGCTGTGCCAGCTCGACCCCCGCAACCAGCCAACGCGCCCCAGCAAGCAGCAGCGCCAGCACGTTGAGCGGTGACTGGATCGAAGTGGTCCGCGGAGACACCTTGGGGCAGTTGGCCGCTCGCGCCAATGTCCCCATCGAACGCTTGGAGCGCTTCAATCCGGGCGTCGATGCGCGACGCCTGAACGTCGGCCAACGGCTGTTGATACCCACCCAGCAGGAGCGCGCGCCCTCAGGCGGACCTTACCGCTATCAGGTACGCGCTGGTGATACCTATTCTGGCATTGCACGCCATTTCGGCACGACCACAGGAAGGATCCAGAGCGCCAACCCCGGCACCCCCGCTACCGCATTGCGGGTGGGCCAGATCATCAGCGTACCGTTGAGCGGCAGTGGCAGAGCCGTTGCAGCCAGCAGTGGCGGGTCGAGCGGCTCATCGGCAGCACCCGCGACGCCTGCGGCAACGCCCAGCGCCAGCCTGCCCGCCTCGGCACGCCGTTGGCCATGGCCACTGGAAGATTACCGGGTCGTGCGGCGCTTTGGTGCCGATAGCCGTGGCACGCTGCAACCGATGTTGCTGGCCACCCAGGCTGGTGCCAAGGCCAAGGCCGTGGCGCCTGGAGAAGTGCGCTTTGCCGATGGCATGCGCCAGTTGGGTGAGGTGGTGATCGTACATCATGCAGACAACCTGCAAAGCGTCTATGCGCTTTGCGAGCGGCTGCTGGTCAACGTCGGCCAGCAGGTCAGCACTGGCGATGCCTTGTGCGAAGTTGGCCAAAGCGCCTCGACGCAGCGCTATGATCTGCTCTTCGACCTGCGCCAGGGCGGCAAGCCCATCGACCCGCGACAGGTGTTGAGATAGAAGGTATCGAGCAAGCCCCCGCTTTTGGGGGCTTGCACAGAAGTACCTCACCCTCGATAGTAGCCTGGTTCCACGAAAGGCATTGGCGTGACCGTCATGGGCAGCGATTTACCCCGAACCAGCGCAAACACCGTCGTGCCCGGCGCTTCCCATTGCCGTTCCACGTAGCCCATGGCCACGGGCTTGCCGACGCTGGGGCCAAACCCGCCGGAGGTTACCTGACCGATCTCCTGGCCTGACTCATCCACCAGCGTGACGCCCTCACGCACAGGGGCACGCCCTTCCCCCACCAGACCGACCCGCTTGCGGGAATGATCCTTGGCATCCACCTGATGCAGAATGATATCCGCCCCCGGGAAGCCTGCCGGGCGCTCTCCCCCATGCCGGCGCGGCTTGCCGATGGCCCAGATCAAACTGGCCTCTACCGGCGTGGTGGTCATGTCCATGTCGTGACCGTAAAGGCACAGTCCCGCCTCAAGGCGCAGGGAATCCCGTGCCCCCAGGCCAATCGCCTCCACTTCCGGTTCGGCGAGTAGCGCTTCGGCCAACGCCTGGCTCGCCTCTGCGGCCACGGAAATCTCGAAGCCATCCTCTCCGGTATAACCGCTGCGGCTGATCCACACCTCGTGACCGGCCAGGCTGAAACGACCATGTTGCATGAACGTCATGTCGCAGGCCGCGGGGCACAGGCGCTGCATGACATCACGCGCCTGGGGCCCTTGCAGCGCCAGCAAACCTCGATCCAGCACATCGATCTGGTGAGTAGAACCCAGGTTGGTGCGTAGATGAGCAATATCCTGATCCTTGCAGGCCGCATTGACCACCAGATAGAAGTGATCTCCGGCATTCACCACCATCAGGTCATCGATGATTCCGCCCTCGGTCCCGGTAAACAGGCCATAGCGCTGCTGGCCGACCTTCAGCCCCACCAGATCGGCGGGAATCAACGTCTCCAGCGCGTCTGCCACACCGTCGCCGGACACCAGAATCTGCCCCATGTGCGATACGTCAAACAGGCCGCACTGCTGGCGCGTATGCTCGTGCTCCTTTTTCACCCCCAACGGGTACTGTACGGGCATCTCGTAGCCCGCAAAGGGCACCATTTTCGCGCCTAGCTGGGTGTGCAGTGAATGCAGCGGCGTACGTTTAAGTTCGGTCATGGGTTTCCTCAATGGTCAAAAGAGAAACGGGAAGCCTTAAAGGCTTCCCGGCTCTGATGGATCTTATCTTCCCGCCTGTGAAAGGCGCTTATTTATCGTGATCCAGGGCTTCACCCGGCAGGATGTCCTTACCCGCAAAATAATCCCGAGTGAGTTTAAACACAACCGGCGACAGCAGCGCCAGCGCAATCAGGTTGGGAATGGCCATCATCGCGTTGAAGGTATCGGCCATCAGCCAGATGAAGCCCAGCTGCGCGATGGCACCCAGCGGGATGGCCAAGACGAACAGCACGCGGTACAGCATGATGGAGCGCGTGCCAAACAGGAACTGGCAGCACTTCTCGCCGTAGAACGACCAGCCCAGAATGGTGGTAAAGGCAAAGATGGCCAGCGCCACGGCCACGATCTGATTACCAAAGCCCGGCAAGGCCGCATCGAAGGAGAGCGCGGTCAGAGAGGCCCCTGCTTCGCCATCGATCCATACCGTAGAGGTCAGAATGACCAGCGCGGTGATGGTACACACGATGATCGTGTCGATGAACGTACCCAGCATGGCGATCAAGCCCTGACGAACCGGGTTGCGGGTCTGTGCCGCCGCATGGGCGATGGGCGCACTACCGAGGCCCGCTTCGTTGGAGAAGATGCCCCGCGCCACGCCAAAACGAATGGCCGCCATGACGGCAGCACCGGCAAAGCCACCGGCAGCGGCAATCGGGTTGAAGGCATAGTAGAAAATCAGCCCAAAAGCCTCGCCAATTTGTCCGGCATTGACGATCAGTACCAGCAGCCCGGCGGCGACATAGGCAATCCCCATGATCGGCACCAGCTTGCCTGCCACCTTGGC
This sequence comes from Vreelandella hamiltonii, assembly GCF_014651775.1. Taxonomy (GTDB): domain Bacteria; phylum Pseudomonadota; class Gammaproteobacteria; order Pseudomonadales; family Halomonadaceae; genus Vreelandella; species Vreelandella hamiltonii. The sequence goes on along the minus strand of NZ_BMXN01000005.1, from coordinate 22,205 downwards.
AATACGCTTGATACCACCGAGAATCACCGCCCCGGCCAGTACCATGATGATCACCCCCGTCAGCCAATGGGGCACGCCAAAGGTGGCATCCATGGCATCCGCCACCGAGTTGGACTGCACGGTATTACCAATGCCAAAGGCAGCCACGGCACCAAAGAATGAAAACAGGCCGCCCAGCCATAGCCACTTCTTGCCCAGGCCGTTCTTGATATAGAACATCGGCCCACCAATGTGGTGACCGGTGCTGTCGGTTTCACGGTAACGCACCGCCAGAACCGCCTCGGCGAATTTCGTCGCCATGCCCACTAACGCAGTAATCCACATCCAGAAAACCGCACCTGGGCCACCCAGCGCGATGGCCGTCGCGACACCGGCAATGTTACCTGTGCCAATGGTGGCAGAGAGCGCCGTCATCAGCGCATTGAAAGGCGAAATCTCGCCTTCATCGCTGGCTTTCGAAGCGCTCTTGTCGGCAGGTTTTACATCGCGGCCTTGCCACATTAGCTTGAAACCCATGCCGAGCTTGCGTATCGGCATCAGTTTCAAGCCAATTTGCAGGTAGATACCCACCCCCAGCAGCAACACCAGCATCAACGGCCCCCACACCACGCCGTTAATTGCGCCCAATAGGCTCGTCAACATTTCCACACGACTCTCCTTAACCGAAGGATTAGTAAATTTATTATAAAGGTCCTGTCGCTCTCCCACCCATGACGCTCACGGAAGAACACCCTCACGCATGCCTACCATAGCGCTGACTACACGCTGGAAAAACGCAAGATTGGCATGTTTTATACCATTTTACTGGTGTACATCCATGGTCATGTCGCCAAAAGGCAGAGAAAGCCTCTTTTTTTGGAAAACCAGCCTGCCTTGCCATGCCGTGAATGACATGCATTTTTTCTCATTTTGACACTCAAGAGAAACTTGTTTCCAATCGGAAACAAGGTACCATACGCTCATGGCACGCCAGACAGCCCGTGCCCAACAGTCGCCAAGCTGAACGACAAACGCTAGTATGCTGTCGTTCACTCCACTGTTTAACAAGGGAACCTTCATGAGCAATCTTCCAGCTAATTTGCGCTACGCTGCCAGCCACGAATGGGTACTGGATCATCAGGACGGTACCGTTACCGTCGGCATTACCGACCACGCCCAACAAGCGCTCGGCGATGTGGTCTTCGTCGAGCTGCCGGAGGTCGGTCAGAGCCTCAGCAAGGGCAAAGAGTTTGGCGTGATCGAATCGGTCAAGGCTGCTTCTGATCTCTACTCGCCGGTGGATGGCGAAGTGATCGAGGTCAATGAAGCGCTGGAAGATGCGCCTGAAACAGTCAATGAAGCCCCTTACGAAGGTGGCTGGATCATGAAGGTACGCGTTGACGGTCAGGCCCTGGAAGGCCTGCTGGATGCCGATGCCTACCAGGCGTCGCTCAGCACCGACGATTGATTCTGCTTCACCCGAACGCCTGCCTCCGTGCAGGCGTTCACGTTAACACCCTGATGCATCACGCGGCCGCACAACCTCCCACGGGTTGTACGAGCGGCACCACAGCCACGCAGAACAGGCTGCCCTGAGCCCCCACGGTTTACTCATCACGTTCGGAACCTTCCCATGCCTTTTGAAACACGCCGTTTGGCCGAACTGGCCGACCACGATGCTTTTATCAAACGCCATAACGGGCCTAGCCCCGACGATGTCGCCACCATGCTAAAAGCGCTCGATTTGCAGCGTATGGAAGATCTGATCGAGCAGACCGTGCCAAGCGATATTCGCTTGGGCCGCGAACTGGCACTGGCCCCCCCCCGCAGTGAAGCAGAAGCCCTGGATTACCTGAGCCAGCTGGCACGCCAAAACCGCGTGGCCAAAAGCTACATTGGCCAGGGTTATTACAACACTCATATGCCCGCCGTGATCCAGCGTAACGTGCTGGAAAACCCAGGCTGGTACACCGCCTACACGCCTTACCAGCCCGAGATTTCTCAGGGGCGCCTGGAAGGTCTGCTGAATTTCCAGCAGGTGGTCATGGATCTCACCGGCATGGAACTTGCCAACGCTTCCCTGCTGGATGAGGCCACCGCCGCCGCCGAGGCCATGGCGCTGTGCAAACGCGGCAACAAGAAGAGCAAGTCCAACACCTTTTTCGTGGCCGAAGACGTCTTCCCGCAAACCCTGGACGTCATCAGGACCCGCGCGGAATTCTTTGGCTTCGAACTGAAGATTGCACCGGCGGAGCAACTGGCAGACGAGGAGGTGTTCGGCGCGCTGGTTCAGTACCCGTCCGCCAGCGGCAACATCACCGACCTCGCCCCGCTACTCGCCAAGGCCCAGCAGAACGGCATCATGACCTGTGTCGCCACGGATCTGCTGAGCCTGGTACTGCTGAAAGAGCCCGGTATCTTTGGTGCCGACATCGTGGTGGGCAGTTCGCAGCGCTTTGGCGTACCCATGGGCTTCGGTGGCCCTCACGCGGCGTTTTTTGCCACCTCCGACAAGCTCAAGCGCTCCATTCCGGGCCGCATCATCGGCGTTTCAAAAGACAGCCGTGGCAAGACCGCGCTGCGCATGGCCATGCAGACCCGCGAACAGCACATTCGTCGCGAGAAGGCCACTTCCAACATTTGTACCGCCCAGGCGCTGCTGGCCAACATTGCCGGTTTCTATGCCACTTATCACGGTGCCGAGGGGCTGCGCAAAATCGCTGGCCGCGTTCACCGTCTGACCACCCTGCTGGCCACCGGCCTGCAACAGGCGGGTGTGCAGCTGGCCAACGATAGCTGGTTTGATACGCTGCGCCTTACCCAGGTCGATGCAGGCAAGATTCATGGCCGCGCCATGACCCATGACATCAACCTGCACTATTTCGCCAATGGCGATGTCGGCATCAGCCTCGATGAAACCACGACGGCCCATGACGTCGCGACCCTGTTCGATGTCCTGCTCGGCGATGAGCACGGTCTTTCCGTCGCCGCCCTCGACGAGCAAGTGGTGGAAGGCAAGCTGGCAGGTATTCCGGCAGAGTACCAGCGGGAAAGCGACTTCCTGAGCCATCCGACGTTCACGCGCTACCGCAGCGAAACCGAAATGCTGCGCTACCTGAAACGCCTGGAGAACAAGGACCTCTCCCTGGCCCATGCCATGATTCCGCTGGGCTCATGCACCATGAAGCTCAACGCCACCAGCGAGATGATTCCGGTCTCTTGGCCTGCCTTCGCGCATCTGCACCCCTTCGCGCCTCGCGACCAGGTGGCGGGCTATCATCAGATGATTGACGAGCTGGCCGCTTTCCTGGTGGAAGTGACCGGCTATGACCATATCTCCATGCAGCCCAACTCTGGCGCTCAGGGCGAATATGCCGGCCTGCTGGCCATTCGCCGCTACCAGGCCGCCCAAGGCGAAGCCCACCGGGATGTGTGTCTGATTCCGAGCTCTGCCCACGGCACCAACCCGGCATCTGCCGCCATGCTGAGCATGGAGGTGGTGGTGGTCGAGTGCGACGCCAACGGCAACATCGACCTGACCGACCTGACCCAGAAGGCCGAGCAGTACAGCGAGCGGCTCTCGGCGGTGATGATCACCTACCCGTCTACCCACGGCGTGTTCGAGTCCCACGTTCGTCAGATGTGTGAGGTGATTCACCAGCACGGCGGCCAGGTCTACGTGGATGGTGCCAACATGAACGCCCAGGTGGGACTGACACGCCCAGGCGACTTCGGCGGGGATGTATCGCACCTCAACCTGCACAAGACCTTCTGCATTCCTCACGGGGGTGGCGGTCCGGGCATGGGCCCCATTGGCGTCAAGGCGCATCTGGCCCCTTACGTTTCCAACCACGTGGTCACGCCCATCGATGGCGTACAGCCCGGTGGCGCAGTCTCTGCTGCCGCCTTTGGCAGCGCCTCGATCCTGCCCATCTCCTGGGCGTACATCAAAATGATGGGCGCGCGGGGGCTGCGCGAGGCAACGGAGATCGCCATTCTCAACGCCAACTACATCGCCAAACGGCTGGCGCCGTCCTACCCGATTCTCTATCGCGGCCAGAACGGCTATGTGGCCCACGAGTGCATCATCGACATCCGCCCGCTCAAGAGCGCCTCGGGTATCAGTGAAGAAGATATCGCCAAGCGACTGATGGACTATGGCTTCCATGCGCCGACCATGTCCTTCCCGGTACCCGGCACGCTGATGATCGAGCCTACCGAGTCCGAATCACTCTACGAGATCGACCGCTTCTGCGACGCGATGATTGCCATTCGTGAAGAGATCGCGCGCGTCGAGAATGGAGAGTGGCCGCTGGACAACAACCCGCTGGTCAATGCGCCGCATACCCAGGCCGACGTCATGGACAGCGACTGGCAGCGCCCCTATGACCGCCAGCTAGGGGCTTTCCCCAGCGAAGCCGTCGCCGCCGCCAAGTACTGGCCGTCGGTCAACCGAGTGGATAACGTCTTTGGTGATCGCCAACTGGTGTGCTCGTGCCCCAGCATTGACGAATACCGCCGCTAGGCAAGCCCCCCTCACACGCCTCTGGGCCCTGTTCAGGGTTCCAGAGGCGTCGTTTCTTGTAGCCGCTGATCATGGAAGCCCTTGAGCAGCTTCTCGTAACGCTTGGGCAACACGGAATCCTTGCGCCGCAGCAGATAGAGCACTTCGTGAATGACCTGCGACAGTGGCAGCGGCTTCACCTGGCGCTGCCAGGGAGAAGTTTCCAATACCAGCCGTGACACGACGGTAAAGCCGAGCCCCCGGGCCACGGCGTCCAGCACCATGCTGACTTCGTTGGTAAACCCCTGATGGCGAAAATGCGTCATGGAGCGGAACTCGTCGGGGAAGTTGGCCCGTAGCAGCGCGTTGGCGTGATTGATGCCATCGTAGTAATTGATGAAGCCCAACCCCATCAGTTCGGCCAGGGTACTGCCCGCGAAGTCGGCGGGTACCACCAGGCACAGAGGCTCCTTGTGCCAGACGGTGCAGGCAAGCTCGGTATGGTTGAGCTGCTCGGTGACGATGCCGATATCGTAACGCCCTTCCAACAGGTCGTTGACGATTTCATGATTGAAGGCAAAGCTGTAGTTGACGGTCAGGCTGGGGTGCATCTGCTGCTGCCCCAGGATGTAGGGGTAGAACATCAGCCCGACGCTGCCAGGAGAGGCAATGCGGCACTCGCCGCTATCCAGCGAATCATCGTCCAGACCATGCCTGAACTGCTCATGTTCGGCGAACAGCTTCAACGCATAGTCGTAAGCGCGACGACCAGACTCGGTCAGCGTAAAACTGCGCCCGTGACGCTCGATCAGCGCTTTATCCAGATAGGTTTCCAGCTTTCTGACGTGCTGGCTGACGCCCGGCTGCGTCATCTCCAGGCGTCGCGCGGTGCGCGTGAAACTGCCCGTTTCCACCAGTGTGATAAAGGTACGAAAGTATTGAGCGTTGAACATGGGTTCCCGGCAACTTCATCATTAACGGTCACTGTCACAGTGAGGATCATCAGGGCGCCTAGAATGGATGCCTACCGGCGCCAAGCCTCTAGCCTAGCATAAAAAACGACCGCCTCGGGCTCGGATGCCCTTAGCAGGGCAAGGCAGCTGAACGTGAGGGAGCAGCATGCTAGTATGCCGATTGGTCATGATCATACTCAGGGATAGTCCATACAATGACGCAACCTTCAGCACCCCGCGCCACCATTTCCAGCATTATTTCTCCCGAAGGCAGCCTGGAAGTACTGTCTCAGCATGAGGTCAATCGCCTCAAGAGCACCTCGAAAAGTGGGTTGCATGACTTGTTGCGCCGCTGCGCCCTCGCCGTGCTCAACTGCGGCAGCCCTACCGATGACAGCCTGGCCCTTCTCGAAGCCTACAAGGATTTCGACATCGAAGTGCTGCAGCAGGATCGCGGCATACGCCTGAAGCTCACCAACGCGCCAGCGGAAGCCTTCGTTGACGGACGCATGATACGCGGCATTCGTGAGCACCTGTCGTCGATCATCCGCGACATCGTCTACGTCTATAACGAGATCCAGCATCATAATCGCTTCGATCTCAGCACTGGCGAAGGCACCACCAATGCCGTGTTTCACATTCTGCGCAAGGCGGGCACGCTGAAGCCGGGCCGCGACCCGAGCCTGGTAGTGTGCTGGGGCGGCCACTCGATCTCCCGTGAAGAGTACGAATACACCAAGGACGTCGGCTATCACCTGGGTCTTCGCGATCTGGACATTTGCACCGGCTGCGGCCCGGGGGCCATGAAAGGCCCCATGAAAGGTGCCAACGTCGCGCATGCCAAGCAGCGCCGCAAGGAAGGCCGCTACCTGGGCATTTCCGAGCCTGGCATCATCGCTGCTGAAGCTCCCAACCCGATCGTCAATGAGCTGGTGGTGATGCCGGACATCGAAAAGCGCCTGGAAGCCTTCGTGCGCCTGGGCCATGGCATCATCGTGTTCCCCGGTGGCGTGGGTACCGCCGAAGAGATCCTTTACCTGCTGGGCATTCTATTGCACCCCGGCAACCAGGACACTCCCTTCCCGCTGATCTTCACCGGCCCCGCCAGTTCCGCCGCGTACTTCGAGAAGATCGACGAGTTTCTGGTCTACACCCTGGGTGAAGAGATCCGCCGCTTCTACACCATCATCACCGGGGACCCGGCGGCCGTGGCGCGCAAAATGCGCGATGGCATCCACCAGGTCAGCGAGTTCCGCCGCCAGCACCAGGATGCGTTCTACTACAACTGGCGCCTGACCATTGCCCGCGAGTTCCAGGCACCCTTCGAGCCTACCCACGAAGCCATGCGCAGCCTGGCGCTGCACCGCCAGCAGCCCACCCACGAGCTGGCAGCCAACCTGCGCCGCGCTTTTTCGGGCATCGTGGCAGGCAACGTGAAAGAGCCGGGCATTCGGGCCATCGAGGCTCACGGGCCTTTCGAACTGACCGCAGAGCCCGAGCTGATGCAGCGCCTGGACGACCTGCTCGGCTCTTTCGTGGCCCAGGGCCGCATGAAACTGGACGGGCAGCCCTACACGCCCTGCTATGTGCTCACATAAGCCCATGTACTCAAGTAATCTAAGTAACGCCGCATGATCGTCGCTTTCCTGACGCTGATGGCCGCGGGGATCATCAAGGGTGCCATCGGCTCTGGCGTACCGGTCATCGTCATTCCCGTGCTGACCATGCTGTACGACGTCAAGCTGGCCATTGCCGTGCTGGTGGCCCCGAACCTGTTCAGCAATGCCCTGCAGGTCTGGCAGTACCGCCACCATCTGCTGCCGCATCGCTTTCTGCTCTGGTTCGGCCTCTCCGGTGGGCTGGGCATCGTGATCGGCACCTGGGGGCTGGTGGTGCTGTCGCCCACGCTGCTGTCGCTGGGCGTGGCGGCTGCCATCGTGCTCTACCTGGCCATCAAGCTGGCCAACCGCAGCTTTACGCTGCCTTTCCCACTGGCGCAGCGCATCGTGTTGCCGGTGGGGCTAGTGGCAGGCGTGCTGCAAGGTGCGGCGGGCATGTCCGCCCCGGCGTCGGTGACCTTTCTTAACGCGATGCGCCTGGAGCGCCCGGTGTTCATCGGCTCGATTTCGGTGTTCTTCGTGGCGATCACGCTGGTACAGATCCCGGCTCTGCTCAGCGCCGGGATTCTCACCTGGGAGCGCTCGTTGTACAGCCTGGCTGCCCTGCTGGTCATTCTGGCAGCCATGCCCCTGGGCGCCAGGCTGGGCAAACGCCTGCCGCATCGCTGGTTCGACAGGCTCATCATGTGCCTGTTGGCCACGATTGCCATCAAGATCGTCGTGGATGCATTGATGGCCTAGTCTATACTAGGGCATGATCGCGGCCGAACCGTACTCGGCATTCATGTCATGTATACTTCTTGACTCTTTATCTCTGACTTCAGCACCAAGGAAAGGAGCGACCCATGGAAATGATCAACCAGTTGAGCGATGGCAAGGCCAAAGCCTTTGCCAAACACTGTTTTGAAAGCTATTCCCCGGAAGAACTGAACGCGGCGGCGGCGGGCAGTCCTGACAAGGACCAGGCCGACCACTGGGGCATTACCGAAGGACAGTGGCAAGAAGCCGTGACAGCGGCCCTTGCCGACCATAAAGCCCAGAGTGACTGAACACCTCTTAACGCTCTGACGTTGCCGCTGCCTGCCCATGGCAGGCGGTGGCACTCACCTCCTCCGGCGCAAGATGCTTTTCTCCACCTCGACCACGCCATACACGGCCATGCTTCCCACCAGAATGGCAAGCCAGTGGTGAGCAGCCAGCCCCTCGCTGACCAGCACGAACTGCATGAAGGGTAAGTAGGTGAACCCCAGTTGCAGCAGCAGGACCAACCCGATGGCAACCCACACCGGCCGACTGCCAAACACGCCTTTCCAGGTCAGCGTGCTGTTGAGCAAATAGCGGCTGTTGATCAGGTAAGCGGCACTGCCCGCCACCAGCATGTTGACCGCGCCCGTGCGAGCCAACGCTTCGCTACCCCCCTGCCCCAGAATCCAGTTGAACATACCGAATACGCCCACCAGCAGCAGTAGCGATACGAACACCACCCGCCAAAGCAGAAAGAGATCCAGCAGCGGCGCCTTTGGGTCCCGGGGCGGGCGCTGCATCAGATCCTTCTCGCCAGATTCGAACGCCAATGCCAGGCCCAGCGTAATGGCCACCACCATGTTCACCCAGAGCGCCTGCAGCGGAGTCACCGGCAGGCTCGTGCCCGCCAGCACGGCCAGCATGATGGCCAGCCCCTGGGCACCATTGGTGGGCAGAATGAAGGTAATCGTCTTGCGGATATTGTCGTAAACCTTACGCCCTTCTTCGATGGCGTGGACGATGGTGGCGAAGTTGTCGTCGGCCAGCACCATTTGAGAGGCATCCTTGGCCGCTTCCGTTCCTTGAATGCCCATGGCGACACCCACATCTGCCCGTTTGAGCGCCGGGCCATCGTTGACCCCATCACCCGTCATGGCGCACACGCCTCCACGCGCCTGCATGGCCTTGACCAGCCGCAGCTTGTGCTCTGGCGACGCCCGAGCAAACACATCCACCTCCAGAATGATCGCTTCGAGCTGCTCATCGGTCATGGCCTCCATTTCACGCCCGGTCAAGGCCCGCTCGGTGTGCTGAAATCCCAACTGCCGGGCAATGGCCAGGGCGGTGGCAGCATGGTCTCCGGTGATCATCACCGGGCGAATACCGGCGCGCTGGCAGCGTTTCACCGCCTCGATGGCCTCTTCACGGGGCGGGTCCAACAGCCCTATCAACCCCAGCAGGCGCAACCCCGACTGCACATGAGGGTGGTCGAGCTCAGCGTCTTCTTCCATTGCCTTCTCGGCAATCGCCAGCACCCGCAAGCCTCTCGATGACAGCGCTTCGATATGCGCCTCCCACTCGCTGGCCACCAGCGGGGCTTCGCCTGCATCGGTGATCACATGGCTGCTCATTTCGATAATGCGATCCGGCGCGCCCTTGACCAGCAGCCGCCGCCCACCCTCAAGGTCATGCAGCGTGGCCATGTACTTGTGCTCTGATTCAAAAGGAATCGCATCGAGACGCGGGTACTGCTGGCGCAACGCCAGGTGGTCGAGCCCCGCTTTCTCGGCAGCCACCACCAGCGCGCCTTCGGTGGGGTCGCCAAAGATGCGATAGCGTTCATCTTCCTGGTGCAACTCGGCATCGTTGCACAGCACGCTGGCCAACAGGCAACGCTGCAAGGCAGGCTCATGGGCCAGTCCATTGCACTGCTCCTCGGCGGCCGCTCCTTCCCGGCATAGCTTGCCATGCGGGGCAAAGCCGATACCCTCGAGCGTGAAACGGGCATCCTGCAGCCAGATGGCCTGGGCTGTCATCTCATTACGGGTCAGCGTGCCGGTCTTGTCGGAGAAAATGGTGGAAATCGAACCCAGCGTTTCCACGGCGGGCAGCCGCCGGATGATGGCCCGCCGCCTGGCCATGCGCTGAACGCCCAGCGCCAGGCCAATGGTTACAATCGCAGGCAGGCCTTCGGGAATGGCCGCTACCGCCAGGCCCACGGCCGCCATGAACATCTCGCCCAAGGGCTGCTGATGCAGCCAGGTACCCAGCAGCGCCGTGATCCCAGCGGCCAGCAGGATAAACACCGCCAGCACTCGGCCAGCTCTATCCAACTGCTGTAGCAATGGCGTCTTGATCTGCTCGACACTGCGCAGCAGCTCGGAAATCTTGCCAATTTCCGAGCGCCCTCCGGTCGCCACCACCAGGCCACGGGCATTCCCCTGCACGACCAGCGTGCTGGCAAACGCCATGTTCGAACGCTCGGCCAGCTCGGTATCGTGGGCCAGCGGCGCGGGCTGCTTATCGACGGGCACCGACTCACCGGTCAGGGCAGCCTCATCGGTTTTCAAGCGCCGTACTTCCAGCAGCCGAACATCCGCAGGCACGCGATCCCCGCTCTCGAACAGCACGATATCCCCCGGCACCAGCGCTTCGGCGGGCACCGTGGTACGCTGGCCATCGCGCAGCACGTTTGCCTGGGGAGACAGCATGTTGCGAATACTGTCCAGCGCCTGCTCGGCCTTGCCTTCCTGGAAAAAGCCGATCAAGGCAATGATCAACACCACGCCCACGATGGCGGCCGCATCAATCACGTGGCCCAGCAGAGAGCTGGCCACCGCCGCGACCACCAGAATCAGCATCAGGATATTGGCAAACTGCGCCAGCAACCGCTTGTACCAGGGGCGCCCCTGGGCCTGCTCCAGGCGGTTTTCTCCATACTGAGCCAAACGCGCCGCTGCTTCTTCGCGGCTCAAGCCTTCACGGGTCGCCGACTGCTGCGCCAACGCTTCGTCTACCGATAGCCAATGCCATGCCTCGGGCGTTGCAGCCTGCTTGCCTGTGCGACTCATCCCTGCCTCCTGGTCGATGCTCTCGAGTAGGTATCTCACCTTGCACCAGAGCATACCGTACCCAGCTACGCAGGATGCCTCCCACCGCTAAAAGCTTGACTTGCATCAAGAGCACCCAAACGCCAGCCTATTTAATCTGCATCATGCAACCTGGCAAAGTGCTGTACTAGACTGTCACGCAGCCCAACAGCAAACGCCGACGGCGCCACATCCCACAGAGTACGTCAAAGGATTGCCACACAGAGGAGGTGCTGCATGGAGAAAGCGGTCATCGACATCATTCGAGAGAAGGAAGGCCTACCCGACAGCATGAGCGACAGCGACATTGTGCGTGAGTACAAAGGCACCTATACCGCGGCCCGCGCCGCCATCAGCGTGGACCATAAGCCGCTGGATCAGGTGATGGCCGATACCATGGCCAAAATACTGCCCTTCATGCGCCATGATCGAAAGAAGAAAAAGTGAACCAACGAAAAAAGCCGCTGCAATGAATGCAGCGGCTTTTTCGATATTGGTCGGAGTGACAGGATTCGAACCTGCGACCTTTGCAACCCCATTGCAACGCGCTACCAAGCTGCGCCACACTCCGATGCCCGTTGGCTTTCGCTTCAGGACGGTGCGTATACTAGCGCTTTATCAGCCAAATGAAAAGCCCTTTTTGCGCTTTCTTTTCAAATGCTTGCCGTGCTGCGCTGAAAAGCACCCATCAGGCTAGCGATCCGCGCTTGCCAGCAGCGTCGCCATGGCATCGTACACGCCGGGGGCGGTTACCAACAGCTGCTCAGGGAAAAGGTCGGCAGGAATGCCTTCCGGCACCTCGACCAAATGCCCCACGCGTGCACCGGCTTCCCGGGCGATCACCCAACCTGCCACAAAATCCCAGGGGGATACGGTTTCGTAATAGGCATCCAGGCGCCCACAGGCGATGTCGCAGATATCCAGCGCCGCCGCTCCGTTGCGCCGGATGTCCTGGCAGTGGGTCAGTACGGCTTCGAAACGCGGCAGCAGAGCCTTGCGGGCCTGCTTGTCGTAGGGAAACCCAGTACCGACCAGCGTGCTGGCCAGCGTTTCGGCACCGCTGGGCTGGATAGGCCGCTGGTTGCAGTAGGCCCCCAGCCCCTGGGCAGCGCTAAAGGTTTCATTCAGAAACGGTGCGTGAACGACGCCCACCTTGCCCACGCCCTGCTCGATCCAGCCAATGGACACCGCCACATGGCGCTGGCCCTGGGCAAAGTTCACCGTGCCATCGATAGGGTCCACGACCCATAGTTGCTCGGCGGGATGATAGAGCGCCTGTTCGGGGCTCAGCTCTTCGCTAAGCCTTGCCTCACCGGGAAAGTGCTCTTCCAGGCGCTGGCTGATTCGCTGGTCGACAGCGACATCGACATCGGTGACCAGCTCCATGCCGTCTTTAAGCCGTTGGGCGAAGTTCTGCTGTTCGCGCGCCTCGCGGATCATCTGCCCCGCCTCTTCGGCGATGGTAATTGCCAGCGCCAGGCGCGCTTCCAGGGTATACGCTGCCATCAGGTTGCCTCTTCTAACGAACGATGGATGAGTCAATAGAGAGATCAGCATAAGCGCTAGCCGATGGCATTACCATGAACGCTCGCTCAAGCGACTGACCTCAACACGCCCCAAAAGCTCGTTAACGCAGCGCGTCCACCAATATATCTACCACCACCCGTGTAGCGGCTTCGATGAGCACCACGTCTGCCCCGACGCGCTCCCACTCATAGCCTGGGTAGCGTGGCAGTTGCTGTGCAATGGGGCCATCGAAGCGCTTGGCGATCCCCGGCGGTAGCGGCTTGCCCCGCTCCAGCTGGCGTTGTATGCCGGGCGGCAGCGGCTCGGCGCGGGGGGCTTCGTACTGGCGCAGCAGGCCGAGCAGCTCCCGCTCGTTGATACGCGGCAGATCGATATAGCGCTCCGAGCGATGCTCGCGATCACGGCGATATTCATGGCGATGCTCCCGCTGATATTCCTGACGATGCTCACGCCCGCCCTGGCCCACCTGCTGCTCCTGGTGGCCGCGGGCACCATGGGCGGGGGCATGCGCAGGCTGAGCACTCGCCAGGCCGTGCCAGCACAGCGTGCCAAGGAGCACGGCAAGAGAAAGTGGTTTCATGATGGGCTCCCGGAAGTATTGTTGCCTGAAGAAGCCACTAGTGTATGAGGGAATTACGCAGGGAGTGTGTAAAATTCGCGAACTTGTATGCAAGTAAAGTGATAAGACGGCTTACTTCACTCAGGTGCCATGACGCGCTCGACCATCCCTTGGCTCGTGATGCGGGCCTGAACGTTTGGACGCTGGGTATTCAGCACAAGGGAAGTGCCATCGCCATCGAATACGCCGCGCAAAGCATCGGCGACAGCCAACTGAGTTGGCTGGTCGCTTTCGCCTACGGAACAGGCTGCGAAGTGGTATGGTTCAAGGACCTCATCCAGGTGATCCGTTGCCAATACGCGTGTTTTAAAGGTGCTTAGCTCTTGCTGACAGGCGCTGAAGGCGGAACGGTCCAGGTAAGCCAAGTAAGCGGGCAGGCTCATTCCTGACAAAAGGGCTATCACCGCTATCACGATTAACAATTCAATCAGACTAAAACCGCTGGCTAGGGTTCGCATACTGTTTTCATATAGTAGAGCCAAATAAAAGGCCGCTCCTGAAAAAGCGGCCTGATACATAACATAACGCAAAATAATTATTAATTAACCACCTTAAGTGCCGGCATTTGCATCAGCTGGCGCACCTGCAAAAATACGTCCACTTTGAATCCTGATAACTACCTCACTCGCATTACCACGGTCACGCTGAGTTTCAATCGGATCTGAGGTGCCATCTGAGATAAAAGCCTCTACCACGTCTTCGCGGTCTCCCGTGTCATTAAGATCACAAGCCTGAAAATCAAAAGCAACTCTACTTGCTAGTGCTGAGGCATCATCATTTGATAGAGCAGACTCAGACATGACTGCACTTCGATAAGAAGATAGCTCTCCGGTACATGCACCTACAGCTGAGCGATCCAAATAATTACCATACTGAGGCACACCCACAGCAGCAAGCACGCCAATAATAGCCACCACAATCAGCAGCTCTATGAGGGTAAAGCCCTGCTGCTTGAAGCGGCGGGGTTGGTTGGGTTGGGTCGTTTGCATTGCGAGGTTCCCTTGCAGTGTAGGAGTCATCAGGCCAAAGCTTACTGAACATCAGCCTTGCTTGCTGATTACATTAGCTTACCCACCCCCCCTTGGCAACCAGCTTTATCCTCCTGACATGCCCCGATAATCGGCTTATTTCATGGTATGGAACCTGTACGTGGCTGGTACCTCAGGAACAGTAAATATGGTACAACCCTCAGCATTGCATTCCGTTTCATTTGCCCGCTGCCGAGTATGCCATGAGCCAACCTGCCCCTGAGTCTACGCTGAGCCATGCTGCCCTGAACGGGGGGTTGCGGGGCATCGCCAAACGGCTGGTCAAGCACGGCCTGCTTACGGATGCCCAGGCAACCATTGCAGAAAGTACTGCTGCCGAACTCCAGATTTCGCTGCTGCAGCATGTGGTCGATAGTGGCTTGGTCCCCGCCGACGAGGCCGCCGTCGCCGCCGCCTGGGAGTACGGCCTGCCAGTGGTGAACCTGGAAGCCCTGCGCGTCACCGCCCTGCCTGCCGCCAACGATTACCCCGTCAAGATTCTGGAGCGACTGGGCATTCTACCGCTGGCACGTCACGGCCATCGCCTCACCGTGGCGGTGCCTTACCCCGCCACGCTGACCCAGCTGGACGAGCTGCAGTTTGCCACGGGGCTCAGTGTGGACGGCGTACTGGCGCCAGCGGATCAGCTGCGCGACACGCTGGTGCAGTACCTGGCGCAAAACGAACGCAGCATGCTGGATGAGCTGGAAGATGTGGATGATGCCGTCAGTGAGCTCAACATCATCCAGCACGAAGATGGTAGCGAGACCACGCTGGACAAGGCGACCCAAAGCGGCGAAGACGCGCCAGTCGTCAAGTTCGTCAATAAAATCCTGCTGGATGCCATCAGCCGGGGCGCTTCGGATATTCACTTCGAACCTTACGAGACGCAGTATCGCGTGCGGTTTCGCATCGACGGCATGCTGGTGGAGATTGCTCGGCCACCGTTTGCCCTTCGACATCGCATTGCTGCGCGCTTGAAGATCATGTCACGGCTCGATATCTCCGAGCGCCGCCTCCCCCAGGATGGCGCGTTGAAGCTGCAGCTGTCACGCACCCGCTCGATCGATTTCCGCGTCAACTCGCTGCCCACCGTCTGGGGCGAGAAGGTCGTACTGCGGATTCTCGACCCCACGTCTGCTCAGTTGGGGATCGACCAGTTGGGGTTCACCCCAGAACAGCAAACCGCCTACGAGAGTGCGCTCAAAAAACCCCAGGGAATGATCCTGGTCACCGGCCCTACCGGTAGCGGTAAAACCGTGACCCTGTATACCGGCATCAATATCCTGAATCAGGTGCAGCGCAATATCTGTACGGCGGAAGACCCGGTGGAAATCAAGGTATCCGGCATCAATCAGGTCAACGTATTGCCCAAGATCGGGCTCAATTTCGCCAGCGCCCTACGCGCCTTCCTTCGCCAGGACCCGGACGTGGTGATGGTCGGTGAGATCCGCGATCTGGAAACGGCGGAAATCGCCGTCAAGGCTGCACAAACCGGCCACCTGGTGCTCTCCACCGTGCATACCAACTCCGCCGCCGAAACCTTGACGCGCCTCGCCAACATGGGGGTGGCCACGTACAACATTGCCAGCTCGGTGAGCCTGATCATCGCCCAGCGGCTGGCGCGCAAGCTATGCAACCAATGCAAAGCACCTGCCGACATTCCCGCAGAAGCGCTGCGCAAGGCGGGCTTTAGCCAGCAGGACATTCGCCATGCCACCATTCATCATGCGGTGGGCTGCAAGCAGTGTACCCAAGGCTACAAGGGCCGGATCGGGGTGTACGAAGTCGTACCCATCAGCGACGACATGCGCCAGTTGATCATGCGCGACGGCAACGCCATCGAGATCGATCAGCAGGCCAGGCGCGAAGGTCATCCCAGCCTCTACCAAAGTTGCCTCGGCCGCGTGCTGGATGGCAGTACCAGCCTCGACGAAGTTAACCGTATCAGCAAGGAGTGACCCCTCGCATGGCCAAAGCCAAGGCGCGCCGCGCCAAACCGGCCCCGTTGCATCGCTGGAAGTGGTCTGGCAAAGGCCCACAGGACCGCCCGATGAAGGGGGAGCTGATCGGCAGAACCAAGGCCGATATCGTCGATCAGCTCGCCAAGCAACGGATCGTCGCCGGCAAGATCCAAAAACGCAGCAGCTTCAGCGGCCGAGGCAAGGTCAATAATGTCGATATCATGGTGTTCGCGCGGCAAATGGCCACCATGGTGCGCGCTGGCATTCCCATCCTTCAAGCTCTTCAGGCGGTCTCCGAGAGCCTCAAAAAACCCGCCATGGTGGCGCTGACCCAGCAGATCATGGAAGACGTCTCTTCCGGTGATAGCCTCTCCGCGGCCATGGCCAAGCACCCAAAGCAGTTCGATCGCCTGTTCGTCAATCTGGTAGATGCCGGTGAGCAAGCCGGTGCCCTGGACCAGATGCTGGAGCGTATTGCCAGCTACAAGGAAAAGGTCGAATCGCTGAAAAATCGCGTCAAGAAAGCGCTCTGGTATCCCACGGCGGTCATGGCCATCGGGGTCGGGGTCACCATGCTGCTGCTGATCAAGGTGGTCCCGGAGTTCGAAAGCATGTTCCAAGGGTTTGGCGCAGAGCTGCCAGCGCTGACACAATTTACCGTCAACCTTTCCGAGATGGCCCAGCGCTACTGGCTGCATGCCATCGGCGGGCTGGTGGGCAGTGTGATGCTGCTCAAGGCCGCGGCTCGGCGCTCTCCAAAACTTGCCTACCGACTGGATGGCCTGCTGCTCAAGCTGCCGGTGATCGGTGACATCATGCATAAATCGGCGGTATCACGTTTCACGCGGACACTGGCAACGACCTTTGCTTCCGGGGTGCCGCTGGTAGAGGGGCTGGAAACGGCGGCGGGCGCCGCCGATAATCGTGTTTATATTCGGGCCATCAACGAAGTGCGCCAGGACGTGACCACCGGCCAACAGCTGCACTTTGCCATGCGCATGACCAATCGCTTCCCTGCACTGGCGGTGCAGATGGTGAGCATTGGTGAAGAGGCGGGCTCGCTGGATGCCATGCTCAACCGAGTGGCCGACTACTATGAAGAAGAAGTAGACAACAAGGTCGATGCGCTGACGTCGCTGATGGAGCCCCTTATCATCGTGGTATTGGGCGCCCTGGTAGGCGGTGTCGTGGTTTCCATGTACCTGCCCATCTTCGAAATCGGCACGGCGCTTTAATCGCTCGGCCATCGACACCCTTATTTCACCTCAGGATCTCCATGGGCTTATCGCCAATCTTACTGCTTGCTATCTCACTGGTGCTGGGGCTTTGCCTCGGCAGCTTCTTGAACGTCGTCATCACGCGACTACCCGTCATGCTGATGCGCCAGTGGCGCAACGAAGCCCTGATAGCGCTGGAACAGCCACCCGAAGCACACCCCCGCTTCAACCTGGCATACCCTGCCTCATTGTGCCCTTCATGCGAGCACGCCATTGCCTGGCACGACAACCTGCCCCTGCTGGGCTGGCTGAAACGCCGTGGGCGCTGTGCCAACTGCCACACCCGCATCAGCCCCCAGTACCCCGTTGTGGAGCTGATGGGTGGGCTGTTGGCGGTGGCCGTGGTGCAACTGCACGGCGCAACGCTGGCCAGCCTGTTTCTGTACGCTGCCTGCTTGACGCTGCTGGTACTGGCAGTCATCGACCTGCGTACCTATCTGCTGCCAGACATTCTCACCCTACCCCTGCTGTGGATGGGGCTACTGTATCAGCTGCTGTTTCAACCACTGATGCTGCCCAGCGCCGTGATCGGCGCCATGGCGGGTTACTTGATCCTCTGGAGCTTCTACTGGCTGTTCAAACTACTCACCGGCAAGGAAGGCATGGGGTTTGGCGATTTCAAGCTGCTGGCAGGCCTGGGCGCGTGGCTCGGCTGGGAAATGCTGCCACTGCTGCTGATCGTCTCGGCAGGCCTTGGGGCCATCATCGGCCTGGGCGTTCAAGCCATGATGCCCAAGCTTCGCGGCCAACCCATGCCCTTCGGGCCTTTTCTCGCCCTGGCGGGCTGGTTAGGGCTTTTGGCGGGCAATGAGCTGATGGCCCTTTATCTCTCACTCTTCTGATCGGAGGCGATAATGATCATCGGATTGACAGGCGGCATCGGCTCCGGCAAGTCGACCGTGGCGCGCGCATTTGGCGAACTAGGGGCAGGCTGGGTAGATGCCGACGATATCGCCCGCGAAGTGGTCATGCCCGGCGAGCCTGCACTGGCAGCGATTACACAACGTTTTGGCCAACAGATACTCGATGCCGATGGTGGCCTGAACCGCGCTGCGCTGCGTCAGATCGTTTTCAGCGACCCCGAGCAGCGCCGCTGGCTGGAAAGCGAAACCCACCCGCGCATTCGGGAACGCCTGCAGTTGCGGCTAAAGGAGCTTGCTCTGAACTCGCCTTATGTTCTGCTGGTATCGCCACTGCTGTTCGAGTCGGGCCAGGATGCGCTGGCGCAACGCACACTAGTGGTCGATGTACCGGAGGCGCTGCAGCTATCGCGCACTTTAGCGCGCGACGGGGTGAGTGAAGCCCAGGTGCGTGCTATCCTCGCCGCCCAGCTATCGCGCCAGGAACGGCTCAGCCGTGCCCATGACGTGATCGACAACAGCGGCAGCCTGGAGCACCTGCAGCACCAGGTCGTCACGCTGCATCGACGCTACAGCACGATAGCGCACGACTGAGTAATGCACGATTGAGTCATGAGAGGAGAGATGCATGAAGAGCGCTGCCAACGATGCTCCACTGGAAGTCGCCTGCCCACAATGTGCCACGCCCGTGACCTGGAGCGCACAAAGTACCTATCGACCGTTTTGCAGCCAGCGCTGCCAGCTACTCGACCTGGGTGCCTGGGCCGACGAGTCGCACCGTATTTCCGGTGAATCGGCCATGGACGAAGCGGATATCGATACCCTGCTGGCTCAGGCCGATCGCGATGCCCCGCTCTCCTGAGGACTAGCCAAGATGCTCCCATCGGCCTCGCCCGCCTACCGCCTGCTGCATGAACTGGATGATCGCTTTGATCGGTTGATGGAAGCCATCGAGCAGGTTGCCTTGCTTTATGAGTCCCAGCCGTTACCCACCTGGCGTTTCGATGGCCTCAGCGACCCCGGCTGGGTAAGGCATGCACTGTTGGATATGTGGCATCAGCAAGCTCAGGATGGACGCGAAACGCGCAATTATATTGGAGTCATCGCAGCGGACGAAGCGCTATTGAAGGCCTTTCAAGACGTCAATCATGCCAAACAGGCCATCAGTGACTGGCTCAGGCACATCAAACAGGCCCACCCAGCTGCATTGAGCGAAGCCAAGCAGCGGCTACCACGCCGCCACCCTGACCTCGACAGCGTACTGCGTCAGAGCGGGCTGGCCAGGCTGCACTTGAAGCAGTGCTGGCGACTACTCCCCATCGCAGAGGCTCCCGTCGCCAGAATACGCTTTGCCTGGTATACCAGCGGCCGCTCCATCAAACGCCTCAGCGTCCAGGAGGCGGAACAGAAATTACTGCAACTGGATACCGAAGCCCCTCATGTGCGTATCCAATTACGCAAGCTGGCCAGCCTGCCCAGCCAAGAAGTGTTGGCCCAAGTTCAGAGCCAAGCCCCGCTGATGCGCGCCAATCTTTTCTACACCGAACCGCTGGCAGATGGGCATACGCGACGGGCGCTCAATGTGGCCATGCCCCTCGTGGTACCTGCCCCAGAGGGGCGCTTACCGGATATCAAGCCACCCCCACCCTCAGCGCCCACCACCCGCACCCGTGCAAAGCGCCGGGATGAAAAGCTGGAGAGTGAGGTGTTTCTGCCCAGCCTGCGGGTCTTCCGCTACCGTTAGAAGCCCCCTTCACTCACCGGGTATTTCCTCCAACGCCCACACATTGTACTTGAGCAACGTATCGATCAACTCGCGCAGCGCCCCTGCCGATTGGTCGTACTCGGCCATCAGCGCATGCAGGCGCTCGCCGAACAGCTCATCACGCCGCTTCTGTTGGTCCGCCTGATCTTCTGCTTCTAGCTCGGCCAAGGAGCGCACCGGAGGGCCAGTGGGAATATCGAAATCACTGTCAGGGTCTTCCAACTGACGCAGTGCTTGGGCAAAGGCGTCATCCAGCTCACGAAACTTGCGCAGCTTCTCACGCTCATCCAGCTGTTTAGAAACCTTGTGATATTTCATTGATGTTTCATCTACACCTTACGAAAAATGGTCGACAAACCTGAGAACAGGCCATTTTAATCAAAAACTGTGCACAAACGCGTATTCTTGAAGTGCAAACTTGCCTTTGCTACCGCTTGGAAGCATAAAGACAGCAGCGCGAAGACCTCACCATCGGTAACAATGATTAACCGAACAGGTGATTTAAGCTAATACCTTTTACGTCATCGCCGGCAAGGAACAGCCACTCTGTCTATCTCCATGCCCTGGCACATACTGCCACCAGAGATGGCCTACCAGGTCATGAGTACCCATACGCACCGGGAGAGTGCACTGACAGGTCAGTCACAAGCTACCTGTTTGAACCACGCATAGGAGGCCAGATAGTGTTCAATGCAATGTCGCGAGCTGAGATCTGGCTGCAAGACTCGCTTGATCAACCACTGAGTATCGAAGATCTTGCCAGTCACTTGGGATATTCAGCATCACAGGTGCGGCGTCAATTCCGCCAATGCTTCAGCATGTCACCCCGAGCGTACCGAGAGCAACGGAGACTGGAGCGTGCAGCAGTGCTGCTGTCGTTGACCCAGCAAAATATAGCGCATATCGCCGCGCAGTGCGGCTATGTGAATCATTCTTCCTTTTCACGCGCTTTTCAACGACGCTACCAGCTGTCTCCCAGGCATTATCGCCAAGCTGTCAACGATATGCATCACCTGATACCCCCGGCAAAGTCATTTACCACGGATATAAAGCAAGGCAGCCCTCGTCAAGCCGTCTATATGCGTATCTACAAGGCGGCACACGCCATTAGCGGCTTGGGCAACCGCAAGCGCCATTCCAACCATCTCTCCTGCCTGGAAGCTCAGCTCGGCGGTTCCACGCCCGCTGTGGCTCTCCCCGACCTGCTGGCAGACAAGATCTCTGCGCTCAACAGTACGACAAAGCAGTATAAATTACGCACCGATATCGGGCTGCATCTCGAAAACCAGACGGGCACCGATAGCGTAGCCTTACCCGTAGAATATCGACGTATCGATATTCCCTCACAACACTATGCGGTAACGCTGTTTGATGATTTTAGCGAGCTCGCTGATGCGTTGACGGCGACACTGTGTCAACTGCACTATCACCAGAGCCTTTATCACATTAGCGGGGGCGCACCTCATGTGCTGTGGCGCAAGGAGCACCTGGAACTCAAGGTACCCTTGCAACGCCTTACATAGTCACTGTACGACGATGCACGAAAGAGGCTGGGAAGTTATGGAGAGCATTACCTGGCCTCGATGGCAACACTGCGATACCGCTAAAACAAAACCGGCACTTCTGGGAAGAAATGCCGGTCGAGAAACTTAATCTTCCAGACGAACGAGCCAAGACTCGACGGTATCATCGCCGTGCTCGTCTTTCCAGCTGCGCAGGCCTTTGTGATTACCACCGCGAGTTTCGATCACTTCACCCGTGTTCGGGTTCTTGTAGATCTTCAGGCGGCGCTTGCGGCGAGTAGCAGCAGCCGGTGCCTTGGGAGCGCCACGCTGGTCAGCAGCGGGGTCCAGCAGAGCGATGACATCACCAGGGCGCTTGCCGAACTCGGTCATTAACGCTTCCAGCTTGGCTTTAAACTCGAGTTCACTTTTCAGACGCTGGTCGTTTTCCAAGCGCTGCAGTTCTTCCTGAAGCTGCTTAAGCTGCTGTTCTTTTTGGATGTAATCATTTAACAGAGACATGGGAGGTCCTTTTAGAATGAAGATAACTACCTTGGCACTGAGCCGGGAAACTCAACACCGACTATTTCAGGATGCGGACACATTATTGCCTTAAATCCGCTGATTGACAATAGTCTAGTTGATTTTAGCGCCTTTACTAAACAATTTTAGTAACTATTCAGGTGGTTGCGGATAGCCTGTCGACAACCACCTGATTTTTCTGGCATAGTGCACAGCATCATTCGGCACACCTATGCGGCGATATGACCATCAG